>NZ_PQVG01000009.1 GCF_002920895.1 Flavobacterium alvei | reverse complement strand
CGAACAAAATAAAATATTAATGAAAACCTATAAAACTAAAAACAGCACCAAAAACGTTTTTGATGCTGTTTAATTTATTTAAATTTGTCTAATAATCTGTATCGATTATTTAGGACTAGTCATTTTTTCTATTTTTTTTAGGAGCTTAATCCAGCTATTCGTTACAATCTTATATGCCGAACCCCGGCATATAAGGATTTCCACTGCTATCTGGGCTAGGAAATTTGTTTTCAAAAAACCTACTCCCACAAAACCTCAATCTTTCTCCGAATTTCGTTTCCAAACTCGTCTTCAACCGTAATATAATGAATTCCCGAACTGGGCATTATAGGCATTTCGTGAAAAGTTTTGGTGCTTCCTTTATAAATATTGTCCACGTACCAAAACAGATGAACTCCTCTTGACGAATGCGCTACTTTCAAAATCACAGGTTGAATTTCGCTATTGAAATTCTTGGTCAAATAGATTTTCCCGTTGGTTTTTGGATAAATAAAATCCATCGAAGGCATTTGTGTCGAGGCACAATCTGCCCGAAAAGGAGGCAAAGGTTGGTATTCTATATGTTGGTTTTTATAATACCATTCCATAACCGGTGGCAAGACAAACCATTTTTTGGTCACGATATTTTCAATATTTTCACAACTGCTATTGACCCGATATTGCACAGTTTTGTCCAAATGAACTGTTTTGTGGTATGGGCAAACCGAAGTCGTTCTTCCTTTCAAGGAAACCAACTGCTTCATTTTCGGGCAATCATCCTGCGCCAAATGACCGCTCAAAGTGCATACTTCTACTTCTTCCAGATCATTCAGCGGTGTTTTGAACCATTTTTGTCTGGGCAACAAATTAAAAACATCAAACAAAATGGGTGCTGCACTGGTAACTCCTGTCAAACTTGGTCTTCCTTCGCCAGAGGCATTTCCAACCCAAACCCCAACAACATAACGAGAATTGGTGCCAATGGCCCATGCATCGCGATTCCCAAAACTGGTACCTGTTTTCCAGGCAATTTTTTGCGAGCTATCATAAAATTTCCAAGCTTCGTCGCCTTCAGGTCGATTCACTTCTTCCATAGCATTATAGGTCAGCCAAATAGAACCTGCTCCTAAAATGGTTTTATCAAAACTTTCCGTTCCAAAATCGGTTTTAAAATCATTTTGGTAATTCAATTCGGCAAATTCCTTGGTTCTGTATTGTCCTTGATTTTTGGCAAAAAAATCAATCGTCGAAGACAAACCAGCATAGGTTCGGCACAAATCCCACAAATTACTTTCGGCTCCACCAAGAATCAAAGACAATCCGTAATGATCTGGCGGTTTAGAAATGTCGCTCAACTTGAATTTTTGTAATTGTTCATAAAACTTGTTTACCCCAAAATTCTGTAACATCAAAACCGAAGGAATATTCAACGACCGAGATAAAGCCCGATGTGCCGGCACAGCTCCGTCGAAAGTGAGATTGAAATTCTGGGGCGTGTATCCCGAAATTTGAGTCGGAATGTCGGCAACCAAGGTGTTGGGCAACAACTCACCATCGTCTAACATTGCAGCATACAAAAACGGTTTCAAAATACTTCCGGTACTTCTGGGTGCACTAATAATGTCAACATCTTTTTGATGATTCCTGTCCGTTGGTGCATTGCCCACATAACTTATCACGTTTCTATTGGCAATATCGATTACCAAAATTGCCAAATTATTGACTTCGTTTTGTTTGTACTGATTGTAATATTGTTTTGCCATTTGGTTCACCCTATTTTGCAAAGCCAGATCAACCGTGGTTTTTACCCAAGTTCCTTCCTGATTTTTGACCACACGCTGCAATAAATGAGGCGCAATTTGTGGCAAATCAAAAGGTTTTTGCGGCAAGGGTTCGTCAATGGAAAGTTCGTAAGTTTGGCTGTCGATAATGCCTTCGTGATGCAGTTTCAACAAAAGATTGTTTCGTTTTCGAAATAATTTCTGTTGATTTTTTCCAGGATAAATCAGGCTGGGTGCATTGGGCAATACCGCCAAAGTCGCACTTTCTGCCCAAGACAATTGATGCGATTGCACCCCAAAATAACGCCACGAAGCCATTTCCAAGCCCACAACATTTCCGCCAAATGGAGCGTGAGCCGCATACAAATCCAAAATTTCTTCTTTGGAATCTCGAAGTTCGAGTCGTGTAGCCAAAATAATTTCGATAATTTTTTCGAAATACGTTCTGCCTTTTCCTTTTCGGGATAACCGAATCACTTGCTGGGTCAAGGTGCTTCCGCCACGAACCACTTTTCCTGCTCTGTTGTTCTGTTTTACCGCATTGATCATCGCCATTGGATTAAAACCAGGATGCTTGTAGAAATATTGGTCTTCAAAATAGACGATGCATTTCTTGAATTTATCTGGCACGCTGTCTTGAGCCGGAAACCGCCATTGTCCGTCTCTAGCTATTTTGGCGCCAAGCAACTCTCCTTCCCTACTTTCAATCACGGTGGAATAAGGCTCTTGAAACAAGGTTCTAGGCAACGAAAAATAATAAACCACCAATAGCAAAAAGGCCATTGATGATTTAATTTTATTCTTCTTTATCCAATTAATGATGCGTTGTAGGAACGCTTTTAGTTTCTTTTTCAAAGTCTTTTTATTTAACCGCAAGGGTCGCAAAGTTATACGCAAAGTTCACTGAAAATATTTAAAATTATAGTCACAGATTTTACGGATTAAACGGATTTTATATTTAGTGATTTTTTCAATCTGCGAAAATCCGTTTAATCTGTGTCATCCGTGTACGATTAAGCGCTACTTCACCACCTGAACCCAAAACCCTTTCGTTCTCGCCAAAAACGTATGGTCGTACATCGCTTCGCATTGCAATCCCGGCAAATAATAGTTCCCTAAATAAGAAGCATTGAGCAAGATTCTGAATGTTTTGGTTTCATTGGCATTCAATCCAAAATAGAAATTAGTTCTGTCATCACGAATATCGATATAATCGGCAATGTTGCTTGTGGCATCTCCATAATCGGTAAAACGCGTGTTGACGATTTCAAAACCCGAAGGCAGGATTTGCGACAAAGCCACATTTTCTACCCGTTCGTTTTTCTTGTTTTTGACAGTAACCACGGCCACAAATTCTGTCCCTTGATTGATTTTAGACACATTGATAATGGCGCCTTTCCTGTTTTTGAAAACCACACTGGCAAACAAATTATTTTGAATAATCTGCTCTTGACCAATAGGAAGAATTCCCGTATTGAGCACTCGAACAAAAACCGTGTTGTTTTTGTTGTTTTTTATCGTGATGCCGTTTGCCCCAGATTGTACAACCAAAGTTCTTTCGGCAATTGATTTCATCGTTTTTACAACTTGGTTTTTTCCATTATTATTAAATTGCACATCAATACCTTTGGTACCATTGCTTCGTGCAAATTTCGACATCGAATACAAACAATAGGCTGTTGTTTGCGTACTCATCCACTCGCTGCTTGACATTTGTTTGGCCAATTTGCTCGCCATCGAAAAAGCATTTTGTTTTTGTCCCAACAAAATCAAGGTTTCCAATGCCATCGCACGATTCCTGTCGCCAGAACCATAATAGTAATAATTGTATCTGGCATCAGACTCGTCTATTTTGCTTTTTGCCAACAGAGTCAATCCTGCCGCTTTTTGTCCTGCCAAAACATAAGCAGAAGCCAAACGCAATTTACTTTCATTCGAAATTCCTGCCGTTTCCCTCAATCGATTCATCGAAGACAAATCTGGCGAGCCTGCCAATGCCAAAGTATAAAGTCGGTAAGCTTGTGCCAAATCATTGCCGTATTGTGCCACAAATCGCCATTGCTTGGCTTGTTTTTGTTGGTATGAAATCCATTTTGACTTGAAATTGATAGGCAAAACATAGCCTTTTTTCTCGGCTTCTATCAAGAAATGTCCGGCATAGGAACTTCCCCAATCATCCGCCGTTGGTTCACCTTGCCAATAGGAGAATCCTCCATTAGACAATTGAAAACTACCCAATCTCGTGATTCCAGCAGTGACATTTTTCTGGATTAAATCTTTACGATTAGCATCAATATCAACCACATCATTCAAGAATAATTGTGGAAAAACAGCCGAGGTTGTTTGCTCTACACAACCGTGTGGATATTCTATCAAATATTGCAACCTTCTGTTGAAATCGATGGTGGGCATTGACGAAACTTCGAGTTTGGCCTTGTTACTTCCAGCGACTCCAAAAGTTTTCCAAGCAATCGTTTTGGAACTATTGGGAGGCAAAACCACATCTGTAAAAGTACTCGTTACCGGATTTGGATTGGTCATATCCATTTCGACATCATAAGTCGATTTCGCCGCTCCCGAACTGGCAATGATTTGCACTTTTCCAATTCCTGTTGCATTGCCGACTTCTAAATTGAAATACACCATTTTTTCGTCAGGTTGTGCAAAAGTTAGATTTTGAACAGCACTTCCAACCACCTTCAAACCATTGTTGGTTTTGATTTGAACGGTCACGTTTTTGATATTTTTTTCCATTGTAAAAACAGTAACCGGAATGGTCACTTTTTCCGAAGGAGAAATTTTTCTAGGCAAAGAAGCTAACACCATCAAAGGGCTACGAACAGGCGTTGCTTTTTCGACGCTTCCGTAAGCACTTGAATTGGCATCGGCTGCCACGACCATAGTTCTTACTGAACCGATGTACTTCGGCAATTTTATTTGATGTGTTTTGGATTGTCCTTTTTCTAACTTGAATGGACCGTAATACACCACAACAGGTTTGAAACGATTGGCTTTTTTGGCTTTTCCACCGCCCAAATCTTGGTCGCCACCAATACTGAAAATCTGGTTGACTTTTCCGCCATAGGCTCCGATAACCTCATCATAAACGTCCCAGGTTTTTACGCCCAAAGCTTCCCGAACATAAAAGGCATCCCAGGCATTTGGAGTCTTAAAACGAGTTAAATCCAGTAGGCCTTCATCAACAATAGCAATAGTATAAGTCATAGCTTTTCCTGTTTTTTCGCTTACCTTGATATTAAACTGCTGTTCTGGTCTCAAAACATCCGGCATAGCCAACTTCGGTTCGAGGATGGTATTTTTGTCAATCACTTCAATCGGAATAATGCCGTACATTCTGATTGGCAAATCGTTTTTAGTCGAAGCGTGCGGTTGCAACAAAGTAATGTTCAAATAAACGTTGGGCGCCATTGCAGCCGTAATCGGGACTTCGACTTTGGTTTCGCCTTGTTGGGTCTTTGCCCAAAGCGTTTGCATCACTTTCGAACCGTTTTCGATGGAAATCAAGGCGCGTCCACCCTCGCTTGAAGGAAAGGAAATTTGTGCTTTTTCGCCAACGGCATAATTTTTTTTATCGGTAGAAAAAACCAGCATATTCGCAGTTGAAGCATCGGTGTTTCTGGTTTTTCCTGACCAAATAGGCCAATCAATATTTACTGCCAATGCCGTTGCGTGGCCTTCGTTTTCATCCGAAACCCGAATTAAATAACGTCCCCATTCTTCATCATTCAAGGCAAATTGCAAAATTCCTCTTCCGTTTGCTCCCGTATTTAATTGGAAGCTTTTATAAGCAGTTGTAGCGTTAGACGAATTATAATTTGATAAATTATCGCTCGAAGCATCCCACCACCAGTGCCATTCGACTTTATATATCTTGATTTCTAAATTTTTTACCGCTTTCGGATACCCATTTTCATCTACTGTAATAATTTCGAAACGGTTGTTTTTTCGAGTTTCAAGCATTCCATATTTGTTCAGCTCAGGAGATTTTATTCCTACATAGGTTTTGTATGGAGAATAAGTAGTTGCCATTACATCGGTACTGAAATCACCACCTTCTTCATACACTTTGGTGATAAAAGAGGCTTTCAACATTCCCGGTGCTTGACCTTGTAATTTGGGCTGGATATTTACCGACGCTCTTCCATTAGCATCCAGTTTTCCAGAAAAAATATTAATTTCTTCGGTGCTGAATTTGCGCACCATATCATCAAAAATATAGTTGGAATAATTTTTAAAAGTAGTGGTTTGTTGAGTAAATTTTGCCTGCATTTCTACTTTCAAATTTTTGGCAACAGCCCCGTGAAGCCAAGCCACTTCAAGGTTACTTGTGTTGGGATATGAAGAAGAAAGCATGGCATTTTTGAAACTATTTTTAATCTTTAGACGATTGGGTTTTATGGTTTCAATTTTGATGCTTTTATAGAATTTTGCGCCTCCCACATTGGCCATTGCTTCCCAATTTCCTGTTGGCGCATCGGAATTGGTGGGAACAACAAAGAGATAATGGTTCCAGTCATTCGATCTTTGAACGGTTTGATAAACGACCTTCCCATTAGGATCGGACAACCTGAATTTGATGGGATGTGAAGATGGTAATTTATTCTCTGCATCATTCAAAATAAACGACAAATATAATTTATCGCCAGGACGCCAAACGCCGCGTTCCCCATAAATATAGCCTTTGAGTCCTTTTTGCAAGGTTTCGCCAGCCACATCAAAATTACTGACCGACAGTGAATTACCATCATCAAGCTTAACATAAGTCGATTGATCTCCTAAAGTGACAATGGCAAAATAAGCAAATCTATCCAATTGAAAATTGGCAATCCCTTCGCTGTCCGTAGCCACGGTAGCCAATTTTTGTTGCTGATAACTATACAAATCGACAGTTGCATTTGAAACGGGCTCGGTGGTCACGATGTTGTTCACGGCAACGAAATAAGATTTATTTTCACCACGTTTTGCAATAACTCCCAAATCGGAAGCGAGAATATTAGTTCCTATTTTGGTATTGCGGTAATAGGATTTTGTACACGGATTGTCTCTGTCTTGCCAATTGTAATCGTCGTCATAATAATCGTCATCATAGTAATTGCCTCCACTATAATTAACATCATTTTCATCAACAACAACATCTTCTTCTTGATTTTCATCTACCGAAGGAGATTCGCATTTGTATAAAGAATAGGCCTTCTTAAAACTGAATTCAACTCGATAAATAGCCCCTGGTTCTGGCTTGATTATCTTGGACAAGTCTAGTCCAAAGGTGTTCCATCGGTCAAAATTCAACAGTTTATTTTCTTTTAAATTCAAGGTGGTTTTTGCAATAGGTTGTGCGACACGTTTCAAATATTGAGTCCCATTCAACTCGTTGTCTTGCAGAAATTGGAGAATGTTGCTTTTGTAAATTTTATAGACTTTCACATCAACAGCGCTCAAGTTTACTGCTTCGAAATTAAGCTTCAAATTATTTGAACTGGGCAAAATAGTTCCATTTTTCACAAAACGCACACTCGGTTTGGTTTGTTCGAAAGAGACTTTTGTGGCAAAGTTTGTCGCCATTTTTTGCCCTTCATCATTTTCGATTCCTTGAAAAGCTTCGACCAAAAGTACCCCATTAATTTCCTTCGAAGGTTTTCGATTTCCATATTCATCGACTTCTTCATTCGATTTATCCGAACCGTCATTATTGAAAAACACTTTCAATAAATTGCCTTGCACCACAAATTTTAGATTATTGGTATTTTCGATAGCTACCAAACCACTAAAATCCTGACCGTTTTGCAAAGGGTCGGAAAAATTGATATACAAACTTTGAACGTTCCCTTCTGGAATCTGAACTTTCATTACTTTGAAAACATCCTTTGCCGCAATGACATAATCCACACTTCCTTTTTGGTCAATGTTAAAATCGCTGCCGTCATACGAAATTTTCACTTTACTTTCTTCTGGAAAACGCTGAATACTGTCAATAATAAACTTGAATTCTGTTCCAGAGCTCACTGTTTTGTCGAATTTTATTTTTAAATTCTTGCCTTTTTGCTCGGCCGAAATTAGTTGTTTAGCCGTTTCCAAATCGATGTTGTCGGCGGTTTTCAAGGTTCCATTCAAATACTGGAAATCTTTATTATAGGATTGAACATCGTGGGTTTCCACGGCAAAATCCTGTTTGATGGTTTTAATGGTAAAACGAAATTCGGAGAGTTCTTTTTTGACGGAAATCAATTTATCTAAATTCAATGTGATTTGATATTCCGTGTCCGATTTCAACTTTTCTTCGGGAATAAAAGCAATGGTGTTGTTGGAAAGTGCCACCACTTTTCCATCAACATTTGGCGAAATGTCAAACAAATCGCTGTCTAAAACCTGATTGGCTTTCCATTCTTTTTTATCGAAAGCCAAAACTACCCTAATATCCGAGGTGGTCGAGACGACTCCTCCGGTAAAACTGTTTATATACTGTTTAAACAATGAAAAATCAGAATTGAAATCGGATGATTTCTTGCTACACGCTTGAAATACAAAAAAAACAAAAAACACGTAAACTAATCCTTTTGCTTTCATTTTTATAAAGAGTTAATGGGTTACGAAAAAAAATGTGTGACGCCACTAAATAGCATTCCACATAAAATGCACAACTGCGAAATGGCAGTATATATTGTAGTAAAAGTATATTATTTTTAAATTGCTTTAAGAAGAATTTTCAGAATAAATAAAAAAAATTTTTACCTTCTTAACTTCAAAAAAAAACATCAATAAATTGACTCCATAACACAACAAAATAAGTAAGTAGAAAGTTTAAAAATCGGAAAATAAAAAACCTAAAAATCGCTAAAAATTAATGATTATCAATTATTTATACAACCTTAAGACAAAAAAAATGAGCCCAATACACCATCGAGTTCATTCTAATACATTCAGTAAAAACTTATCTAATATTCAAAATTCTAAATCATTTTCTCTTATTGGCAAAAAAAACGCTTCATCAAATCGGCTGTTTAAGATAACCTTGTGCGGTTTCAAAGTCTATGGCAGTAAATCAAAATCAGTATAAATATCCTCGTTTTCAAGTTTACGAATTACATATTCTTGCAACTCCATAAAACTACAAGGGCGACTTCTTAAACGGTCGATAATGTATAAATACCTTTTGAAATAAATTAATTTTGACATAATGATTATGATTTATTTTCCAAAGATAAATCATTTGTCTGCCAATAGGTGGCGGGGTGAATTAATAACATCTAAAAGATATAATTTCGTTTTTTCTAATACCAAAATTTATTTTCTTAACTTCGTTTTTTTCTAATAAAACAAAATCTACACATAATGAACAAAACTTTTCATTCGCTACTAACACTGCTTTTTTTAGCTTTTTTCACCAATTGTTATTCTCAAAACCCACTTAACTTTGGCAGTAACATATTGACAGCGGATCCTTCTGGTCATGTGTGGAAAGACGGCAAAATGTATGTTTACACCTCACACGACGAGGAATGTCAGAAAGATTTTTATATGAAGGACTGGCATGTTTTTTCGTCAAGTGATTTAGTAAACTGGACTGATCATGGAGCGTGTCTGTCTGTTAACGATCTTTCATGGGCAGATAATTTTGCTTGGGCACCTGACTGCGGGTATAAAAACGGCAAATATTATTTTTGTTTTCCTGCAGGAAATGGTTTTAAAGACCGAGTAAACTCAAAAAACAGCACCAAATGGATGGGAATTGGAATTGCAGTAAGCGATTCGCCAACAGGTCCTTTTAAGGATGCTATCGGCAAACCACTTTGGACAAAACCGTATGCAAACGACCCTTGCCTTTTTATTAACGATGATGGAAAAGGTTATGTATATTTTAATGGTGGTGGCGATTATCTAGTAGCCAAATTAGCCGATGATTTACTTAGCGTCAAAGGCGATATTCAACCTATGGATATGGGTGGATATAAACCAAAAAGAGAAGGTCCGTGGGTTTTTAAAAGAAAAGACACTTACTATTATACGATGCCAGAAAACAATAGAATCCTTACGTATTACACTTCAAAAACGCCTATTGGTCCTTGGAAATACCAAGGCGTAATTATGGATTCTGAAGGCGAAAGTAACAACCATCACTCGATAGTTGAATTCAAAGGAAAATGGGTTTTATTCTACCATAGATGGGTTGAAAACAAATCAGAATATGGAGAAAAACAACGCAAAGTATGTGCCGAAAACCTATATTTTAATGACGATGGCACCATTCAAAAAGTTAATAGAACCGATGCAGGAATTGGCAATTTGTTTCGTTAAAAAAAAAAACGAATTGTTTTATTTACATCATTAAGATTCTATCACTTCATTTTCGCTTCGTTGCAAAAAAACGCTTCATCAAATCGGCAGCTTCATTGGCCATAACTCCAGAAACAACTGTGGTTTTGGGGTGCAATTGGGTTCCCATTGTCATAAAACCCCGTTGCTCATCGCGAGCACCAAAAACAATTTTCGAAATCTGGCTCCAATACAAAGCGCCGGCGCACATTTGGCAAGGTTCTAAAGTTACATAGAGCGTGCAATCTTTCAGGTATTTTCCACCTAAGAAATTGGCGGCTGCGGTGATGGCCTGCATTTCGGCGTGTGCAGTGACATCGTTAAGTAATTCGGTCAAATTATGACTTCGAGCAATGACTTTGTCGGCTACAACAATAATAGCTCCAACTGGAATTTCGCCTTTTTCAAAAGCCATTTCGGCTTCTTGCAAGGCTTTCTTCATAAAATAGTCGTTGGTGAAAGGGTTTTCCATAGTTACAAAAATAAGAATTCAATTCGTACCTTTGCCTTATGACCAAGAATTTACTTCAACACATCAACAATCCAAGTGATTTACGTCAACTCGATGAAGCCCAACTTCCTCAGTTAGCACAAGAATTGCGTGATTTTATTATTGGCGTTGTAGCAGTAAAAGAAGGACATTTGGGTGCCAGTCTTGGCGTGGTCGAACTTACGATTGGGCTACATTATGTATTTGACACACCGAATGATTTGTTAATCTGGGATGTGGGTCATCAAGCTTACGGACATAAAATTTTGACCGAAAGAAGAGAAATTTTTCATACCAATCGACAACTCAACGGCATTTCGGGTTTTCCAAAACGCAGCGAAAGTGTGTATGATGCTTTTGGCGTGGGACATTCTTCTACGTCTATTTCGGCAGCTTTAGGAATGGCGATTGGTTCTAATTTGAAAGGCGATTTCGAAAAACAGCATATCGCAGTTATTGGTGACGCTTCGATTGCTTCGGGAATGGCGTTTGAAGGTTTGAATCACGCGGGCGTTACCAATGCTAATTTATTGGTCATTCTCAACGACAACGCCATCGGAATTGACCCAAGTGTGGGTGCTTTGAAAAACTATCTCACTGCCGTGAAGGAGGGAAAAAATCCGAAGAAAAACAATATGATTAAATCCCTGAATTTTGATTATTCGGGACCCATAGATGGCAACGATATCTTTGCAGTTCTTAAAGAATTAAAGCGATTACAAAAAATAAAAGGGCCTAAGTTTCTACATCTAATAACCACCAAGGGAAAAGGTTTACAACAAGCCGAAGAAGATCAAGTAAAATACCACGCCCCTGGAAAATTTGATGCTTCGACTGGGGAAATTCACCCCAAACAGGAAGAAAATCTTCCGCCGAAATATCAAGATGTTTTTGGATTGACGCTTTTGGATTTGGCGAAAGCCAATGAAAAAATCATCGGAATCACACCAGCAATGCCATCGGGAAGTTCTTTGAAATTTATGATGGATGAAATTCCAGAACGCGCCTTTGATGTTGGAATTGCTGAACAACACGCTGTTACCTTATCAGCCGGAATGGCTACTCAAGGAATGGTGGTTTTTTGCAATATTTATTCCACTTTTTTACAACGAGCTTACGATCAAGTCATTCACGACGTTGCTTTACAGAATTTGCCGGTGATTTTTTGTTTAGACAGAGCAGGATTGGTTGGCGAAGACGGTGCAACTCATCACGGCGTTTTTGATTTGGCTTATTTGCGTTGCATTCCCAATATGATTGTGTATTCGCCTTTGAATGAAATTGCGTTGCGAAACATTTTATATACAGCTCAATTGGGATTGAATCATCCTATTGCGATTCGGTATCCAAGAGGTCGTGGTCAAATTGTGGATTGGCAAAAACCGTATGAAAAAATTGAAATTGGAAAGGCTAATTGCCTCAAAGAAGGAACAAAAACAGCAATATTATCTAACGGAACGATTGGCAATAATGTTACATTGGCATTAGCCGAAATAAATCATCCCGAAAATTTCGCACATTACGACTTTGCCTTTGTAAAACCATTGGACGAGAAGTTGTTACACACCATTTTCAAATCATTCAAAAACATCATCACCGTTGAAGATGGCGTTGTAAAAGGTGGTTTTGGCACGACTATTGTAGAGTTTGCGTCGAATAATAATTATAACTCCAGTATTAGAACACTTGGAATTCCTGATGAATTTATTGAGCAAGGTACTGTTTACGAATTACAACATTATTGCAAAATAGACGTTTCATGTTTGAAAACCGTTTTTATGAATTATTAAAACGAGTTATTTTTTGTAAATATAAATTTTAGTCAATAATGAAATTATATTCTTTTAGCCTCCTATTACTCATCCTATTTGTTCCAATGATCGGCTTTTCACAAAAATCAAACCTACATTCACTAAAGCCTGTAATTTATGGAGATTCTTTAAGTGTTGGTGTTGTACAAGATTCCATAAAGCCTATTGTAGCCTTAGACGTTGCAATTACACCAATAATAAAATATACTTCTCCACCAAAATCAAAAATGGCAGTTGCAAAAAAAATAGACATTCCATTTATTTCAATGTCACATTGGATTAATAAAAATTCGGTTGGTATTGATTTAACACAAATTGCTTTTGTGAACTGGAATGCAGGTGGAACTAGCTCAGTTGCAGGCTTGTTTACTGGAACTTTTACGAGAACACGATCGGATATCAATAGCGAATGGATTAATGAATTAATTGTGAAATACGGGCTCAATAAACAAGATGGTTTGGATATGAGAAAAACAGATGATGATTTTCGTTTTAACTCTACTTTTGGCTATAGACAAGATACTTTTTCGAATTGGTATTTTAGTGCAAAATTCAATTTTAGAACCCAATTTACAGATGGATATAAATACCCTGATACCAAAAACCCTATCTCAAAAACATTCGCTCCAGCCTATACTTTTTTGGGTGCTGGTGCTGATTATTTCAATAAAGAAAAGAAATTCGATGTTTATATTTCGCCATTGACTTTAAAAAACACTTTGGTATTAGACCAAACTCTGGCCGACAAAGGTGCTTTTGGAATGGTCAAAGCAACTTATGATGCAGAAGGGAATAAACTCACTTCTGGTGAAAAATCCAGAACTGAAGTTGGAATTTTAGTAACCAACTATTACAAAAAAGAAGTTTGGAAAAATATTACTTGGGAAAACAGGCTAAGTTTATATACCGATTACATCAACAATTTTGGAAACATCGATGTAGATTGGAAAATGCAATTAGATTTAATTGTAAATCAACATGTTAAGGCAAACATTGGCTCGCAGTTAATTTATGATGATGATGTCAAAAATATTGAAAAAATAGATGGTGTTCAGGTTGTTTCAGGTGCAAAAGTACAGTTAAAACAATCTCTTGGAATTGGAATGGTCTATAATTTTTAAAAACAGCAACTTATAACCCTTGATCTCAGACTATTTTTTTTCAATTATTAATCACAAATTTAAAAGTGTAATTCGTGAATTAAAGATGTTTTAAGCAAACAAATTCAAAACTATTCATCTATATTAATAACAAAAAAAAAGACCGTTTCTTAAGAAACGGTCTTTTTTAATGAATTAAAAAAATCAATTATGCTTCAACTTCAAATGGAAGTATAGATACATAAGATTTATTATCTCTCTTCTTTTGGAACTGAACAACTCCATCTACTTTTGCATGTAAAGTATGATCTTTACTGATGTAAACGTTTTCTCCTGGATTGTGTTTTGAACCTCTTTGTCTTACGATGATGTTCCCTGCAATAGCAGCTTGTCCACCAAAAATCTTAACACCTAAACGTTTTGATTCTGATTCTCTACCATTCTTGGAACTACCGACACCTTTCTTGTGAGCCATGACGTATTAGTTTTATATTGTTATTATTCTTGTGTCTCTTCTTTTTTAGCTTTTGGAGCTTTTTTTACTTTTGGAGCTTCTACTTCTTCAGCAGCTACTTCAACAGTTTCTTTTTTTGCAGCGGCTTTTTTAGGAGCTGATACTGAAATACCTTCGATTACAATTTGGGTAAGATACTGACGGTGACCGTTTCTCTTTTTGTAACCTTTTCTTCTTTTCTTTTTGAAAACGATTACTTTATCTCCTTTTAAGTGTTGTAACACTTTGGCTTCTACTGAAGCACCTTCTATAGCTGGGGCGCCTATTGTGATTGAACCGTTATCGTCTAACAAATAAACTTTGTCGAAAGAAACTTTTGTTCCTTCTTCATTTGCTAAACGGTGAACGTAAACCTTTAGGTCTTTGCTAACTTTGAATTGTTGCCCTGCTATCTCTACGATTGCATACATAACAAATTGTTTTATAATTTTTAAGGTTGCAAATATACAATTAAATATTTATTCTGCAATTAGTTATCCAAAAAAAATATTTCATTTATTTAATTCATTGTTTTTAAGGATTTTAATACTTATTTTTAAGTAAATTTTCATCAAATTGTTAAACTTTATATAAAGTAAGAAAAATTTGTCATTGAATATTAAAAAGTGTTACATTTGGTGTAACAATATAATAAGTTATCACACCTATTGAAAAAAAATTATTAATCCTTATGAAAAAAACAATAATGGCTTTAAGTGCTTCACTTTTGCTAGGAGGAATTGCCTCAGCTCAAAAAGTAGATTTCGAAGAATACACATTAAATAACGGATTACACGTTATTTTGCACAACGATTCTTCTGCTCCAGTGGTTGTTACTTCGGTAATGTATCATGTAGGTGCCAAAGATGAAAATCCTGAAAGAACAGGTTTCGCTCACTTCTTTGAGCATTTGTTGTTCGAAGGAACCCAAAACATCAAACGTGGAGAATGGATGAAAATTGTTACCGCTAATGGTGGCGTTAACAATGCCAATACAACCGATGACAGAACCTACTACTACGAAGTATTCCCATCTAATAATTTAGAATTAGGACTTTGGATGGAATCTGAAAGAATGTTGCATCCAATTATCAATCAAATAGGGGTTGACACGCAAAATGAAGTTGTAAAAGAAGAGAAAAGAACCAATTTCGACAATCGCCCCTACGGAAATATACTAATGGCTGTAAAAGAAAATCTTTTCAAAAACCATCCTTATCGCTGGAACACTATTGGCTCAATGAAAGATTTAGATGCCGCGACATTAGAAGAGTTTCAAGCTTTCAACAAAAAATTCTATACTCCAAACAATGCGGTTTTAGTAGTTGCAGGTCAAATAGACGTTGCCCAAACCAAAGAATGGATACAAAAATATTTCGGTTCAATTCCAAAGGGAGAAATCTTAAAAAAGCAAGTCTTTGCCGAAGAACCAATAACTAAAACCATAAAAGCAACATATCAAGACCCAAACATTCAAATCCCGATGTTGGTGACAGCCTACAGAACTCCATCAATGAAAACTAGGGATGCTAAAGTTCTGGATTTAATTTCTTCTTATTTAAGTGACGGAAAAAGTTCTAAATTATACAAGAAAATAGTAGATCAGAAAAAAATAGCCTTGCAAATTGGCGCTGTTGGTTTGAGCGAGGAAGACTACGGAATGTATATTATTTATGGCTTGCCAATGACTCCCGCAACTTCGGCCGATTTATTAAAAGAAATCGATGAAGAAGTAGTGAAAATTCAAACTAATTTAATTTCTGAAAAAGACTTTCAAAAATTACAAAACACTTTCGAAAATCAATTTGTAAATGCCAATGCCAATGTGGAGGGAATTGCCGAAAATTTGGCCACCTACCACTTATTATATGGAGATGTAAAACTAATAAATAACCAAATTGACTTGTATCACTCCATAACAAGAGAAGAAATTAGAGAGGTAGCCAAAAAATATTTAAACCCAAATCAAAGATTGATTTTAGACTATGTTCCTTCAACTGAGCAAGCTCAAAACTAAGACATTTATTATGAAAAAAACAAGCGTCCTAATACTCATTATGTTCATAACCGGAATTATGCAAGCACAAGACCGTCCGCAACCAAAACCTGGAAAAGCTCCAGTAGTAAACATCAAAAAACCACAAACTTTTATCTTATCGAATGGATTAAAAGTAATGGTAGTAGAAAACCATAAATTGCCCCGAGTAACATTTAACCTTACTTTAGACAACCCTCCTTTTGCCGAAGGAAACAAAAAAGGTGTAGATGATCTAACAAGTAGCTTGATAGGAAATGGGTCAAAAAAAATCGCAAAAGATATTTTTAACGAAGAAATAGATTTCTTTGGAGCCAACGTCAACTTTAGTTCGCAAGGTGCTTATGCCAATACGCTCTCTAAATATGCCACCCAAATACTCGAATTAATGGCTGATGGCGCATTGAATCCAAACTTTACCCAAGTAGAATTTGATAAAGAAAAAGCCAAAATGATCGAAGGCTTAAAGGCCGAAGAAAAAAGCGTTCCAACCATCAACAACAGAGTAACCGATGCTTTGGCCTTCGGGAAAAATCATCCTTCAGGTGAATTTGTAACAGTAGAAACCTTAAACAATGTTACTCTAGCCGATGTTCAAACCAATTATCAGAACTATTTTGTACCAGAAAACGCTTATTTAGTTATTATTGGCGATGTCAAATACAACAAAATAAAACCTCTTGTCGAAAAATTATTTGGCTCTTGGACAAAAAAAAGCACTCCTAAATTAGCTTATACCGACCCAAAAAACGTGGAGTTCACCCAAATTAATTTTATAGACATGCCTAATTCTGTTCAATCAGAAATTGCATTAGTCAATACTGTTAATTTAAAAATGAGCGATCCTGACTTTTTCCCTGCTGCCCTTGCTACCTATATTTTAGGAGGCGATTTCAACAGTTATTTGAATATGAATCTAAGAGAAAAACACGGCTGGACTTACGGAGCCAACGCTATTATTGGATCTGGAAAATATGTAACTAAATTAAAATCGGCTTCGGCAGTAAGAAATGTGGTTACTGATAGCGCTGTGGTGGAATTTATCAAAGAAATTAAAAAAATTAGAATCGAAAAAGTAAGCGATGAATTGCTTAATAATGTCAAAGCAGGTTACGTAGGACGATTTGTAATGCAGGTCCAAAAACCACAAGCCATTGCTAGATATGCTTTAAATATCGAAACCGAAAAACTTCCAGCAGACTTTTACGAAAATTACATTCGCAATATTAATGCGGTAACTCCAGAACAAATAATGCAAGCTGCCAACAAATATTTCCTTATCGACAATACTCGAATTGTGATCACAGGAAAAGGTTCGGACGTATTGCCCGGTTTAGAAAAACTAAAAATTCCAATATTTTATTTTGATAAATACGGAAATCCGATTGAAAAACCTGTTTCCAAAAAAGAAGTTCCAGCCGGTCTAACTGCCAAAACAGTTTTGGACAATTACATCAAAGCAATTGGTGGCGAAAAAGCCGTTAGCACTGTAAAAACAATTGCAATGCTAGGCTCTACAACCATTCCGCAAGCACCTTCTCCTTTGACTTTTACAAACAAATCCGATTCAAGAGGCAAAATAATGGTCGAAATAGCTATGGGACCAATGAGTTTAATGAAACAAGTCGTTACTGAAAAAGGAGCTTATGTAGTGCAACAAGGGCAAAGAAAAAACATTGAAGGAGCAGATTTAGCCGAAATGCAAGCCAGTGCAAAACCTTTTGAAGAACTACAATTGGCAAAAAAAGCAGAAATAGTAATTACAGGAATAGAAACCATTAATGGCAATGATGCTTATGCCATACAAAACGGCAAAACGACTTTGTATTATGACACCAAATCAGGACTTAAAGTTGCTGAAACTAAAACCGTAGAACAAGCTGGAAACAAAATATCTCAAACCACTAATTATGGAGATTATAGAGAAGTGAAAGGAGTGAAAATGCCTTTTAACATCATCCAAAATGTAGGTTTTGAATTAGACATCAAAATGTCTGAAGTAAAAATTAACGAAGGAGTTACTGATGCTGATTTCCAATAATTAGTAATTAGTAATTACAAAAACGGAAACCTCCTGAGAAATCAAGAGGTTTTCGTTTTTATACCTAGAACAATTAATATTCATCAAACCAGACACTGAACACCACTCACTGAACACTGAATACTGACCACTACTTTTTAGCCGACAAATAGACTCCAACCAAAATAATAAAAGCACCCAAAAACTGAACTGGAGTAAGCATTTCATTATCTAACAATCCCCAAGAAAAAGCAACTACAGGAATCAAATAAGTGACCGAAGTAGCAAAAACTGGCGACGATATTTGAATAGTTTTAAAGAAAATGATATTGGCAATTCCAGTTCCTACAACTCCCAAAATCATAATATACAAAACCGATTGTTGAACACTTTCAACCGAAATCACCTCGAAAAAACCAGAGAAAAACAAAACAATCAAAGCTGGAAAAAGCAAAACCAAAAAATTTCCTGTCGTAATGCTCAACGGGCTCAAATCGGATAAATATTTCTTGATTAAATTGACATTCGTTGCATAACAAACTGAAGCTATAATAACTAAAATAGCATAATAATAATTTTGCTCTGGATGGTGAATAGCTCCATTTATAATTAACAAAAATGTTCCTATTAAACCAATAATGACTCCAAAAACTTGAGACCTTTTAAAGCTTAATCCAAAAGCTAAAGCTCCCAAAATCATAGTGTTTAATGGCGTAAGAGAATTTAGAATTGCACTCACAGAACTGTCGATTTGGGTTTGTGCAATCGAAAAAAGAAATGCAGGAATAAAAGTCCCTAAAGTGGCTGTCAAAGCGATATATTTCCATTGATGAAGCGGAATTTTCGACAAACTTTTGAAACCAATTATCAATAAAAAGATGGCTGCAAAAATGATACGTAACGACCCTAATTGCATCGGCGTCAAACCGACCAAACCTCTCTTGATTAAGATAAATGAACTACCCCAAACAAATGCTAAAGCTATCAGGTAAACCCATTTCAATTGTTTCGACTTCATACACTTAAATTTTGGCTCAAAATTGTAATTATTTTATGAATTACCGGCACTTTTTTTATTAAATTTGTTTTCTTAATTTTTTAATAATTAAAATTTAAACCCCAACAATAATGAATTTCATCAAATCTATTTCAGCAATACTGTTTGCAAGCCTATTGTTTGTGGGTTGTAAAGATAAAACAAACGAAACCTCTTCAGATACTACTACTGAAACTGCAACTCCAAAAGTTAAAAAGGAAATAGCAGCAGCTAATTTGCAAACAGCAAGTTTCACTATCAAAGGAATGACTTGTGCCATTGGCTGTGCCAAAACAATCCAAGAAGAATTAAACGGACTTGACGGCGTACAAAAAGCAACCGTAGATTTTGAAAAAGAATTTGCAACGGTTTCTTTTGACAAAACCATATTATCCCCAGAAAAGATAACAAAAGTGGTCGAAGCAGCTGCAGACGGAAAATCGTATAAAGTTTCTAATATGAAAATTTAATTTTTTTATTGGCACTAAACCAAAAAGCTTCTCCAATTGAGAAGCTTTTTTTATTTGCTGTTGTTTGGCAGTTTTTTCAAATCAAGAAGTTCACCGTCTGCATCATAAAACTCATATTTGAAGTTTAATTTGCCTGCTGCTTCTACAATAACAACCTTTATTTGATACGAGCCTTTTTCCCACTCTAGAATTATATCAAAAAAATATTCGCCATCACCAAAACTACTAGGAAGATTGCTAGAGTATGCTATTTTTTTGGATTTAAGGTTCAATGTATTAATCTCAATATTGTTGTAAGAACCAAACTCGGCGCTATTGATAACTTGCCCAAAGCAATCATATTCAACTCTAGCTTTTTTATTTTTTTTCCTCCATTTTGGTTCGTTATAAATATCCTTAATTGAAAAAATAACTTCCTTTAATGCACTTTTACCGATATTTAAAATAAAAAATCTAATCTCGTGACTGTAAGTTAATCGATTTGTTTTCTTTTCATTGCCCTCAACTCCAACATCTTCACCAAGATCTACAGATGTAATCTGTACAATAGGAATATTATTACTTGCTAATTTACTAAAAGCTCCAATTGAATTATTTTTTTCTTCTCCATTGCTTTTAGTCATAAGTCGCAATTCTTGACTTAAACTTTCAATTTTTTTATTTGCTACTTCCAATTCTTTTTCGGCTGTTTCTATTTTTTCATTGGCATCAAAACTTCCATCAAAGAAGAAATAGACAGAAAGTCCTATCAAAACACATCCTAGAAATGCCAGTATTAATGTTAGCATAAGTGGTTTTTTATTCATTACAAAAATCGGTTTGAGAATTATTATATTCTACATTAATCTGAGTTTACAAATATATTAAAATTTGCTGTTTAACTGATTATAAACCAATATAATGTAAGATTTTATAAATAAAAAATAAGTTTAAAAAATTAGAAACTACATTCTATTAAGAAAATGATTTAAACATAAGCATAAAAAAAGCTTCTCGATTGAGAAGCTTTTTTCGTGCGGATAATAGGACTCGAACCTACACGCCTTGCGGCACCAGATCCTAAGTCTGGCATGTCTACCAATTTCACCATATCCGCTAAAATTGTGAGTGCAAAGATAATCATAAGTTCCAATTTTCAAAGGAATTTATTCAAAAATATTTACGCTCTTTTTTGTACTTTTGAAACACTTAAATTTTTCAAATAATGGAAACCTTAAAATCCTACGTTCAAGAGCACAAAAACCGTTTCATCAATGAACTAATTGAGCTTCTAAAAATCCCTTCCGTTAGTGCCGATACCGCTTATCATCAACACATTATCACAACTGCCAATGCCGTAAAAGCCAGTTTAGAAAAAGCAGGATGCGATTTTGTAGAAATTTGTGAAACACCAGGAAACCCAATTGTCTATGGCGAAAAAACAATAGATCCAACCTTACCAACCGTTCTAGTTTATGGACATTATGACGTTCAACCCGCCGATCCCATCGAATTATGGACTTCTCCACCATTCGAACCCGTGATCAAAAAAACCGAAATTCATCCAGAAGGAGCCATTTTTGCACGAGGTTCTTGTGATGACAAGGGCCAAATGTATATGCACGTAAAAGCATTGGAATATATGATTCAGTCCAATACTTTGCCTTGCAACGTCAAATTTATGATTGAAGGCGAAGAAGAAATTGGATCTAATAGTTTGGCTTGGTTTGTAGAACGCAATCAGGAAAAACTAAAAAATGACGTAATTCTAATTTCCGATACCGGGATGATTTCCAACCAACAACCTTCTATCACCACTGGATTGCGTGGGTTGAGTTATGTGGAAGTGGAGGTTACGGGGCCAAATCGTGATTTGCATTCCGGATTGTATGGTGGTGCCGTGGCCAATCCCATCAACGTTTTATCCAAAATGATTGCTTCGCTTCACGACGAAAACAATCACGTGACCATTCCCGGTTTTTACGACAAAGTCGAAGAATTATCAGTGGAAGAAAGAGCCGAAATGGCCAAAGCACCTTTCAATTTAGAAAATTATAAAAAATCATTAGACTTGAATGATATTTATGGCGAAAAAGGATATGTAACCAACGAAAGAAACTCGATTCGACCAACACTTGACGTGAACGGAATTTGGGGCGGTTATACTGGCGAAGGAGCAAAAACGGTTATTGCAAGCCAGGCTTTCGCCAAAATTTCAATGCGATTGGTTCCAAATCAAGATTGGGAAGAAATCACGGAATTGTTTACCCAACATTTCATCAATATTGCTCCTGCCGGAGTGAAAGTAAAAGTGAAACCGCATCACGGCGGACAAGGATACGTAACGCCCACGGATAGCATTGGCTACAAAGCCGCCAACAAAGCCTACACCGAAACCTTTGGAGTTCCCGCAATTCCGGTTCGTTCCGGCGGAAGTATTCCAATTGTCGCCTTGTTCGAGAAAGAACTAAAAAGCAAAACCATCCTAATGGGATTTGGATTAGACAGCGATGCCATTCACTCACCCAACGAACATTTCGGAATTTTTAACTACTTGAAAGGAATTGAAACGATTCCGTTGTTTTACAAGTATTTTGTGGAGATGTCGAAATAGGATTTGCCACAAAGACGCCAAGTCACAAAGATTTTTTTTAATCCGTTCATTCTAAACTGAGTGAACGGATTTTTTTTCAATATTTAATAGTTAGTTTAATTTTCAAATCCAATTTTTCTTTTCAAAAAGAAAATTATATATTTAAAAAAATCACAAAGAAATTAACAGTCTTGATAAAGAGGAAATCAAATTCTTAGCAAATTTTAAATAGTAACTTTTAAATTAACAAATATGCCAATTTTACACAAATTTCAAAATCACGACTGGAAAAACGGTTTTTGGACAGAAAATTCAATTTTAAAAACAAATCATTACAAACCAGAAGTTCTCTTTATTGGAACTTTTAATCCTCTAACCCCAAATGCCAATTTTGCCGATTTTTTTTATGGCAGAAATTATTTTTGGCCAATATTTAAAAATTTATTCGTTGAAAACCAAACAATTCATAATCGAAGAAGGATGCCTACTAATGGTAATCCAATACCTCCATTAAATCCAACTTTAGACGAAATTTTTAAAATTTGCAAAAAATGTAAGATTGGTTTTGCTGATATGATTAATTCTGCTTTTCCACATACTGAGGGCTATCAGATAAAAAAAAATGACAACGTAATTTTTAATGAATTAGAATACAATTTAATTTTGGATAATAAAAAGAAAGGTATTAGAGGATTAGCAGAACTAAACAACATTAAACAAATAGAATGGAACATAGAAAACATAAAAAATTATCTGTGTGAAAATCCAACCATTAAGTATATTTATTTTACTCGAAAACCATCAGGAATTTGGTTAAAAAAATGGAATGATTTAATAAAATCA
This sequence comes from Flavobacterium alvei, assembly GCF_002920895.1. Lineage (GTDB taxonomy): Bacteria > Bacteroidota > Bacteroidia > Flavobacteriales > Flavobacteriaceae > Flavobacterium > Flavobacterium alvei. The sequence continues at coordinate 76,673 of NZ_PQVG01000009.1, read as the reverse complement.
GATTGTTCCATTGGAAAAACCTTTGGCTTCATATTCACGCCCAGCGGACAACCTTTGACAAATTTACCGATACCATTTAATACTAGAATCAAATCTTTAACTCATTGTTGGGTTTGGAATAATTTGCAACATCAAATACCAATCAATAAAAATGGATATTGTAATCTTAACCACGATTGGCTGATACAAAATGGTGTTAATCCAAATAATTTTTAAATGGTCAAAATAATCAACCCCGTTCCAACTGCAAAATTGTTTTTAAAATATTGTGGAAGACGAGTGAATCTTATGTATCAAGAATCAACTTTCCAAACAGTTAATTTAGAATACAATAAACCCATTAGTTCTGTTATAGAACCTGTCGCTGGAAAAGTTAGACTTTCTGATGGGACAGATGTTTATATTGGTTTTCTTACTCGAAGAGTTTACAAACGAAACGACAACAATCAATGGCTAAAAGACGAAGAAAGTTTTTTAATGCATTATGACATAATTGTAGATAAGTCAATCGTATTTATCACTGGTGCAATAACCAACACAATTAATCTTAATGGAGAAATGATTGAAGAAAACTATAAATTTAGATTATTTGTAACAAATGATTGTGACAGAATGTATATTCATATTGATGATGAAGGTGAAGATTTAGTAATTGAAGACTTTAGAAAATAATCAAACTATCCATCAAGCATTATACCCCAAATAAGGCACGATTTGTTCCTTGAAAACAACCCCGTATTCTTCCAATTCTTTTAAAATGGGCAAATACACTTCTTCACGAATAGGAAGTTGCACTCCGGGAGTTTTTATCTTTCCGTTGAGGATTAATAAGGTTGCCATTGCAACGGGCAATCCAACGGTTTTCGCCATTGCGGTATAGGTTTGGTCTTCGCCGATGCAAACCATTTTGGAATCAATTTGTTGTTTTTTGCCGTTCAATTCATAGCCAAATTTATGATACATCACGATCATATCCTTGTCGTTAGGTTGCAATGTCCAACTATCGGTCAGGATTTTTTCGAGGATTTGAGCTGGCGTGGCGTTTTTCAAACCTACTTTTTTGTTGGGATTGAACAAATCCAATTCCAATAATTTGTCCCACATACTATCATCTTGGTCAATTTTTAAAATCAGACGCATCTTGATTTCGACCGAATCTGTTGGGTGATAGGGCAAGAAAGAATTCACGAATTGTCGGTAACTCATGTTTTCAGAATCTTCCATAATATAACTATCATCAGTCATTCCGAGTTGGACAAACATATTCCAAGCTTTGGAAAAACCCACTCTGCGAATGGTTCCTCTGTATAAAGTCAGTACGTCATCCAAACCATAAACATCCAAATATTTTAGGGAATCTCGGTTAGAATAGGCTTCAAATTTACCATAACCTTCAACCTCTAAGAATTCCGTTCTGCGAAATAAATTGCAATACGGAATGTATTTATAAGTTCCTTCTTGAAGAAATTTTGCTGCTCCGCCTTGACCCGCCAAAACTACATTTCGAGGTGCCCAAGTAAATTTATAATTCCACAAATTCGTATCTGACTCAGGAGCAACCAGCCCTCCGCAAAAGGATTCAAACAAAAGCATTTTACCTCCTTTACTCTTAATTTCATGAATTATTTTCATCGCACTCATATGATCAATTCCAGGGTCAAGACCCACTTCGTTCATAAAAACAAGCTTGTTTTCTTTGACCAAAACGTCTAATTCCTGCATCGCATCACTAATATAGGAAGCGGTAACCATATTTTTTTTATAAAAAACACAATCTCTGGCCACTTCAATATGAAGATGTGCGGGCAACATCGAAATCACAATATCCGCTTTTTGAATTGCTTCTTTTCTGGAACGTTCATCAAAAATATCTAATGAAATTGCCGTAGCATTTGGATGGTTGTTTGTCTTTTTTTGAGCAAATTCTAATGACAAATCCCCAATAATAAGATGCAAACCTTCTTCAACCGACTTGTTTAGTAGATATTGAATTAATGAAGAGGCTGATCTTCCGGCTCCTATAATTAAAATCGTTCTCATTATTGTAATAATTTAACACAAATATATGTAATTGTTGTATTTACAACAAATTCAAATGATTTAAAATCAAAAATAACACAAGTAAAAATCATTATTCTAATTGATTTGAATTTGACAAGAAAGAGATACTTTTGTACTGTAAATAAATTAAAATGGATAAAAAAATAATTTCTACAGGAGCATTTTTTGGAATGTTGGCTATCATTTTTGGCGCATTTGGCGCACACGCTTTGAAAAAAGTATTAGCCGTTGAAGAACTTACAACATTCGAAACGGGAGTAAAATATCAAATGTATCACGCCTTGTTTTTATTGTTTATAGGGCTGACTTCCCAACTTTCTGAAAAAGCAAAAAAAACCATTTATTATTTAGTTGTTACTGGAGTCATTTTCTTTTCGGGTTCGATATACGGATTGGCTACCAATAAACTGAGTTCGTTTGATTTTAAAACCATTGGATTTATCACTCCAATTGGCGGATTGCTGTTGATTTTGGCTTGGGGAATTTTATTGGTTAATTTACTCAAGAAAAAGTCATAACTATTCTTATTGTCTATTTAAGAAGTTTTTAAAATATACAAATCCGTTATTCACTTTAAAGAAAGAGTCATGTTTATAGCATGACTCTTTTTGTTTTACCAAAAATAGTTCTAACAACAAAATGTAACGTTCTCCGTTAAAACTTTACTAATCAATCATCAATCAAATCAATCACAATGTTAAAATCATTTTTTATTCTCTGTTCTGGAGCCGACAAAACCTTGCTAGAAGGCTGCTCCGAAGGCGAACAAACCAAGTATGTTGGTATTGGCGCTACTGTTTTCTTTACTGCCGTGATGGCTTTCATTGCCAGTTCTTATGCACTTTTCACGGTTTTCGACAATCCTTTTATTGCAATGGGATTTGGAATAGTTTGGGCTTTACTTATTTTTAATTTGGATCGCTTCATTGTTTCCACTATTCGAAAAAGAGACCGTTTCAAGAGTGAATTCTTGCAAGCTAGTCCACGAATTATTTTAGCGATAATCATTGCTATCGTGATTTCTAAACCTTTGGAAATCAAAATTTTTGAAAAAGAAATCAATACCGTTTTATTGAAAGAGAAAAACGCAATGGCTTTGAAAAACAAGAAGGAAGTCGCCAATTATTTCAAATCAGATTTAGATAAAAATAAAGCGGAAACTGATAAGTTGAAAGCAGAAATTTCTTTAAAAGAAAAAGAAGTAAATACACTTTATGAAACTTACATTGCCGAAGCCGAAGGAACCAAAGGTACAATGAAATTGGGGAAAGGTCCTGTTTTCAAGGAAAAAATTGCCAAGCACAATTTGGCTTCAGCCGAACTAGATTCCGTCAGAAAAACCAACTTAGCAAAAATTGCTGTCAACGACAAAAAAGCAATAACACTTCAAGCCGATTTAGACAAAAAAGTTACAGAAACCCAACCCATAATTGATGGATTTGATGGTTTGATGGCAAGAATCAACGCTTTGAACAAACTGCCGTTGATTCCTTCGTTGTTTATTATGTTGTTGTTTTTGGCTATTGAAACTTCGCCAATTATAGCCAAATTATTGTCCCAAAAAGGCGAATACGATTATAAGTTGGAAGACTTGGAAACCGCTTTGAAAGTCACTTTAGCACAAGATAAATACCAACGTGATTTATTGGTAAAAACCAGCGCATCGATGCACGACAAAGTCTATGAAGATATCGCGCAAGACAAGAAATTGTATGATTTGCAACGTCAAAAAGCCACCGAATTACTGGAACTTCAAGCATATAATTTTGTGGAAAAACAAAAGAGAACTTTATAAAAAACAAAACCCGACAAATCGAAACTTGTCGGGTTTGTTGTTTTAAAACGAGATGATTATTACATCAAACTCAAAATTTCTTTTTTGAAAGCGTCGTATTCGCCTTGTAAAATCAATCCATTATCGAGAAGTTTCTTGTAGTTTTGAAGCTTGGCAAAAAGCTCATCTTGCGATAATTCGGTTGTTGGTTTTTCGGTTGAAGTAGCTGTATTTTCTACAATAGGCTCTGCGTAATTAGCAACTGCTGGCATAATTTCGGCATAATTTACGACTTCTTCTGTTTCTACTTCTTCCACGATTTCTTCGGGAATATATTCTGGAATTTGTGGTTTTGCTTCTTCAGCAACCACGGGATTTTTCAGCAAATCCAATTGCTCTTTGGCGTAAGTAGAAATTTTTCTGGCCTGAATTTTTGGAATGTAATCAATAGAAACTTGAATTTGTGTTTTGGTCGAAAACGAAAATTCAGAACCCAAAATGTTTTCTTTCATAAAAGTTCCTTCAATTTCGTCCCAAGTAAAATCGGTAAAATTCATCGAAAGTCCCATATTTTTGGGTTGGCAAATGATGATTCGTTTGTTGGTCACCACGATGCTGTCCGGAAAAACGGTAATGGCTGGTTTTTTTTGAACAGCGATATAACCAATTTCTTCGTTTTTCATCAATAAATCATTCAATTTTGAAGTGATTTTTTCGATGGCTTTAGGGTCTTGTTCTTCGTTCAAGAATTTTTTTATATTGTCAATCATTGTGTTTTTATTTGAATAGTGTTCTAAGAATATTTAACAAAAGTAATGCCTAATTTTCTAATTGAAGTATTTCGGTTTGAATTTTTTTGGTCAAACTTTTGAAAACCAAATCATAGGAATCGTCAATCCATTCTTTGACAATTTTATCTGAAATTTCGTTGTTGATGACCACGGTGTTCCAATGCACTTTGCTCATATGAAATGCTGGTTTGACATCGCTGTATTGGGCTCGCAATTCTTGGGCATAATCGGGATTGCATTTCAAATTGACCGAGGGTTCGCCTTTTTCCCATTGATTTAAAGAGGAAAGAGCAAACATTTTTCCTCCCACTTTAAAAACTAAAGTATCTTGATCGAACGGAAAATGTTCGGTTACTCCTTTTTTGGACAGGCAATATTCGTAGTAGGTTTCTAGGTTCATATCGTTACTTTTTCCATCATTTTTTCTGGGTGCGCCAATGCTTTAAAACCAAATTTTTCATACAAAAAATGCGCATCGGATGTGGCCAATCGCCATATTTTAATATTTTTCAAAACGGGTTCGTTCATCATCGCTTCAATTAAAATAGAGGAATAGCCGTTTCCTCGATGTTCTTCGGCAATAAAAACATCCATCAAATAGGCAAAAACCACATAATCTGTAACCACTCTGGCAAACCCAATTTGGACATCATTCAGATAAATCCCGAAGCATAACGAACTATCAATCGTGGTTTGCACTTCGTCAATAGTTCTTCCAGTTGCCCAATAAATATCCTTCAAAAAATCTTGGATGAAAGGAACATCAAGTTTCGTTTTGTCAGTTGAAACGGTAATTATTTCTTGCATTAGGGTCAATTTGTTTTTAAAGTTTCATTTTATCATTAATAATATCTACAGGTTTTTTGATAAAATCTGGTGCATCAAATCGATACCCAAAATAAAGAAACCCATAACCTTTACCGTTAGATATAACTTTAGTTTTGGTTTCATTGTACCAGCTTTCGTTAAAATTAAAACTAGCTCCAAAAAGAATCCTTTCGGTATTGTAACCAATTTTCAATCCTCCTTCCAGATATTTAGTAAAGTAAGTTCCATTTTCTGTTTCCTGTACTCCTGATGCCGAACTCTTGAAATCCATAAACTTTACACCAATAGATGGAGATAAATTGGGCGCTATGTAAAATCTTTTATGGATAATAAAATTATAAAAATAACTGGCTGCTATTCGAACATCATACTCTTTTTGAGCGCTTTGGGTTCCGTTAGCATTAAAATAAATTTTATTGTAGTCATAAGCTAAGGTTGGAATAAAACTTCCCGCACTTTCTTTTTGCCATTCTGTAAATGAATAAATACTTTTAAGTGAAAATTTAGGATTAAAAATATAAGAAGTGGACATTCCATACTGCTCATTTTTGAGATTTGGAAACAGTATATAAGGGTCTTTCCCTTCTACCCAATCCGGATTAAAGTCAATTGTGTTTTCTACATAATAACCTCTGGTCTTACTATATTGAACCGTTTGCAACCATTTCCCCAAAAAAAATCTAAAATTATAATCCGAATAAGAAGATTTTCCTTTGATGTCATCATCATTATTCCCGTCAAAAAAATAAGGGTAAAAACCATAACTAAAACCTATAAATTTATAATCTACCGATAAGAATAATTTGTAATTAGTATTGGTTTCCAAAAACAAATCACCAGCCATTTTATCCTGTAAAACATAAGAATCTGCTTGAGTACTGAGGTTGGCTCTAAGCATAATTTTATCTGGGTAAAACACAAAATTTGAGGTGTCTTTCGTTTTTTTTTCCTGACCAAAAACAATAGCAACATTCATAAATAAAAACACGAAAACAAACGTGAGAAACAAACTATAACGGATCTCTAAAATTTCTTTCATTCGTATAACATTTATGATTACTATTTATTATTCCAAATTTAAATAAAATAAATCACTAGCGATTCCATCGGTCAGAAATTTTCCTTTTGGAGTAGGCTTTAAGATATTGTTTTCAACAAAAAGCAACTCATCATTTATAAATTTCTGTGCTTGTTTTTGCAAATAGTTTAAATATTCATTGCCGAATTCATCCAAAATTCTATCCAAGGATACACCCCAAATGGTTCGTAAACCCGTCATAATATATTCGTTGTAACGGTCATTTGTGGATAAAATTTCAATTTCATTGGGTAATTTATTTTCCTCCAATGATTTCAAATAAAGGGTGTTGTTCGAAACATTCCAACTGCGAGAAATGCCATCATAACTATGTGCCGATGGTCCAATTCCGATGTATTTTTTCCCCAACCAATAAGCGGAATTGTTCTTCGAAAAATAATTCTCTTTTCCGAAATTCGACAATTCATAATGGATAAAACCATTATTTTCGAGCATTTCGACCAAAATCTGAAAATGTGCTTCGGCCACTTCGTCTTTGAGTTGGGCAATTTTCCCAGTTTGAATTAATTTATTTAAAGCTGTTTTGGGTTCGACCGTCAAAGCATAACTTGAAATGTGCGGAATACCAAAACTCAAAGCCGTTTCGATGTTTTGTTTCCATTTTTCGTTGCTCATTTCGGGAATGCCATAAATTAAATCGAGGGAAATATTGTCGAAATATTTTGTTGCCAATTCCAGACATTTCTTGGCTTCTACCGAATTGTGGGCTCGATTCATCATCATTAAATCCTCCTCAAAAAAAGATTGAATTCCGATAGAAAGTCGATTGATTCCAATTCTTGAAAGTTCGATTAAATAGTCTTCCGACAAATCATCGGGATTGGCTTCGAGCGTGATTTCGGGATTTTTGGCAACTTTATAATTTTCGTAAATCGCATCCAGCTGCAATCTCAAATCTGCAATTTGCAATCTGCTTGGCGTTCCTCCACCGAAATAAATGGTTTCAACAACCTCATCCTTGAACTCACTTTTGCGCATTTGTATTTCTTTGGCCAAAGCCAAAACCATCTCGTCTTTCTTCTTCATCGAAGTCGAAAAATGAAAATCGCAGTAATGACAAGCCTGCTTGCAGAATGGTATGTGGATATAGATTCCGGACATATTTTGTAGTTACCTTAAGTTGACTATTAAAATCATTGGTAAAAGCATACTCAATAACATAAAAACAAATCCAAAAAAATTATCTGCAAAATGGTTTACATTGCCCGAATAAAACAACTCTCTTGGTGGGATTTTAGGATCTCTTTTCTTTCGTGCCCAAAAAGGAATTAACATTAATCGATAAAGCAACAATGAATATAACGGACAAAACCAAAATAAAATAAAATTTGGAGAATCACTTGTTTCATAATTCATTTCACATAAAGCAAGAATTGAAACTAAAATTGAGAAACTTAATATTATTAAAAAAGACTTTCGTTCCCTCAATACTTTCCTGCTAATTGTAAAAATTAATGGAATAAATATGAACCCTATAAATGACAACTCTTTAAACATTATAATTGATTTTTAAAAATCTGACCACTTACCACTACTTTTTAACTCTATCCTCATTATTCTTCACAAAAGCATCCCAACCCGAATAACTTTTCTCGCCAACCACTTTTCCGGAATTGAAAAAATGGCAAACCGCAGCAGCCAATCCATCAGTAGAATCGAGATTTTTGGGTAATGTTTTTAGTCCGAGAAGTTGTTGGAGCATTTTAGCGACTTGTTCTTTACTGGCATTTCCGTTGCCAGTTATTGCCATTTTAATTTTCTTGGGTTCATATTCGGTGATGGGAATATCTCTCGAAAGTCCCGCTGCCATTGCCACGCCTTGAGCTCTTCCGAGTTTCAACATCGATTGTACGTTTTTGCCAAAGAAAGGCGCTTCAATCGCAATCTCGTCGGGATGGTGCGTGTCGATTAATTCTATGGTGCGTTCAAAAATGATTTTTAGTTTTTGGTAATGGTTGTCGTATTTGGACAATTGCAATTCGTTAAGTTGCAAGAATTCCATTTTCTTGTTGACAATTTTTATCAAACCAAAACCCATAATCGTGGTTCCGGGGTCGATTCCTAATATGATGCGTTCGTTTGCCAATGCGTAAGTTTAAAAATGTTTTGTCAAGATTTCTATTCCCCAACAAAGCTAAACAATTCCGTGTATTTTAGTTCAATTATACAGAAATGACTTTTACCAAAGTCGTAAAACTTTAATAAAAGTCAAAAAAGTATATGGATTAAAACTATTTTTTTAGCTCAGCAATTACTGAGTTTGGAACTTTCAAAACAGTACCATGGCGGGTTCCTTGAGGAAAACTAACTTGTTCTGAAATGTCTTCCCATCCTTCGGCGGTTTTTTTTACAGCACCATATTTTTTCTGAGTATATTTATCAAAATAAACTAACCATTGACCATTTATTTGGATTGCGGTTGGTCCTTCTGCCCAATATTTTCCAGTGATTGGTTCACTTGCTTTGGTGTATGGCCCTTCCAAATTTTTACTGGTGGCTATTTTTAAATTTTTCTGAACCGGAACTTTTGTTTCATCTTTTAAGAACATAGTATAGCCTTTTTCATCTTTTACAATAGAAGCATCTATCACATTAAAACCCGGTTCGTACAATAATTTTGTTTTTTTGAAACTTTTGAAATCTTTAGTTGTGGTATAATAAATTCTATGATTATACCCTTTTTCTTCTGTTGATTGTGTTTCGGTAAATTTTCCATCAATGGTGGATGCCCAATAAATCATGTATGTTTTTGATTTTTCATCATAAGTGATTTCGGGAGCCCAAGTATTTCTGGCATTTTTTTCGTGTGCCATTACAGGCAAAAACTCTTGTTGCGACCAATGAATTAAATCTTTAGAAGAAGCATAACCAATTCCTTTATCGGTCCAACTTACTGTCCAAACCATGTGGTACAAACCGTCTCCGCCTTTTATAACACAAGGATCACGCATCAATTTGTCTTTGCCCACTTCGGGAGTCAAAAAAGAAGCGTCTTTCTTTAAAGCTTCCCATTTATAACCGTCTTCACTGTAAGCCAAATGCAATCCGTCTTCTCCGTTGCCTTTGAAATAAGTAAACACATATCCATCTGGTTTTGGAAGAAATCCATTGGAAACCAACCATTTTTCGCAAGCAGCGGGCCAATTTTTATGGGTTCCTTGAACACCAAGACCAAAACCATGTCCGCCATTTTCATAAAGGTGCATTTCAACTGGGACTTTTTGGTTTTTTAGAGCCAAATAATAATTGAGACTATTTTCTACTGGAACTGCTTTGTCATCAGTAGCGTGAACCAAAAATGTTTTTGGTGTATTTGCATCGACTTGTTTTTCGTTCGAATATTTAGCTATCAATTCACTGCTGGCATTTTTCCCTAAAAGGTTTTCTTGTGAGCCTTTGTGAGTGATTCCATCTTCCATAGAAATTACGGGATAAATCAAAATAGAAAAATCAGGACGAGCACTTACATTATCTTTAGAATCATACACTTTGTCATTATAACGTGTTGACACTGTTGCGGCCAAATGTCCTCCTGCGGAAAAGCCTATAACGCCTATTTTTTTAGGATCAAGATTCCATTCATCGGCACGTCGGCGTAATGTTCTTATGGCTTCTTGTGCATCTTGCAAAGGGCCGATGGTTTTGTCTTTCATAATAATATCACTTGGCAAACGGTATTTGAGCACAAATGCCGAAATGCCTATCGATTGGAACCAAGCAGCTACTTTATCGCCTTCTTTTTCGTGCGACAAAAGTGCGTATCCTCCGCCAGGGCAAATAATTACCGCTGCATTTTTAGCATTTTTATTGGCTGCCAAAAAAACTTTCAAAGTGGGTTCGGTAACTTTTCTAATTCCTGTTATATTACCCTGAGCATCCAATCGTGGCTCTTGTTTATAATCTGGCGCTTCGATAACTCCTGGTATTTTATCCCATAAAGGAATTTCTTTGTTTTGAGAAAAAACGGGAAGGCTTATCGCCAAAAATAAAAGAATTAAAACGAAACTACTACTGAGATTTTTCATAAAAACATATTCAATTTTATAGTAATCTAAATGATTTTAAATTTGACTTTATTAGTTCATTTTATAAATTTCGGAACCTGCCAACAAATAACATCCCAAACCATAATCCTCGAAATCAGGAATTTTATCATACGATAATGGTTGTCCGTCTTTTGGTTCTTTTCCTGTGGATTGCAAATATCCTAAAAATCCATTTTCGTGTAAGCTTTCTTTTGTCAAAGCATTCCAAGCTTTTTGAATTACTGGCAAATAGGTTTCTTTTTTCAAGATTCCGTTGTTTACACCATAAGCCATACCGTAAACGAATAAGGCTGTTCCTGAAGTTTCTTTTTCACCAAAATTAGTTGGATCGTGCAGGCTTACATTCCAAAATCCATCGGGACGTTGTATTTTAACTAATGCTTCGGACATTGATTTTAAATCCTTTACATATTGGTCTCTATGCGGTGCGTTTTCTGGAATTATAGTCAACACTTTGGCCAAAGCCGCAATTACCCAGCCGTTGCCACGACTCCAATAGCAATCTTCGCCGTTGGGTTCTTTGTAGGGTGGGTCAAAATCGGCATCACGCCACCACAAACCATCTTTTGGATTGTAAAGTCCGTGGTCGCCATGATTATTTCTGGAATACATATACATTTGGTACATTTTTTCGAAATAGCGATTGTCTTTTTCTAACACTCCCATTTTGGCAAAAACAGGCATTCCCATCTGTATGGCATCAATCCAAGACCAATCGTCGTTTTGAGGTGTATTCAACAACATATTCAAAGTAGCTCTTGTACTTTTTAATTTTTTAGAATCGGGTTCTAAATTGTACAAATCGATATAGGTTTGGGCTGCACAATAATCATCGGCATTGCGATTGGCACTCCCATTTCTAAAACTCCATTTGTGAAACTCAGACCAATCATAAGCATATCTATAATATTCCTCTTTTGGGTAGATTTCGTGCAAAGCCATTAGCCCTTCATAATAAACCCCACGAGTCCAAATATTGCTAGGACGTTCTTTGTTAGTAACTATTGTTTTACTCACTTCGGGCCATTTTTTCATAAAATAGTCATTGGCAAGCATCATTTGTTTTAACACTTGTTTTTTATCAAACAATTGTTGAGCGTTTGCGTTATTAAAATTCAAAAAGCAAATTGCAAAAAATAAAAACAGTTTTTTCATCTTATAGAATGATTAATTAGGGATTTAATTTTGTGATTTTAAAGGAGTGATAGTTACTGGTCCTAATAATCCAGAAGGTGTAGGATTCCATTTTGTGGCATCAAATTTTTTATAGTCTTTATCGACCATATTTATTTCGTAGAAAATCTTCCATTCTTCGCCTTTAAGTTCCATATCACGAACTCTATTGGCACCCAAATTAGTCACTTGAACTTTTAAAGTGTTTTTTCCTTTTTTTAATTTTCCAATGTTCAATTGGTAAGGAACCGACCAAGCTGTACCAATAAATTGATCATTCAACCACACTTTGGCACTTTCGCGAACATCGCCTAGATTTAAACTCCAATTTTCTACCGTATTGTTTGTATTGTCAAATTGCAAAGTATAAGTGGCTGTTCCTGAAAAAGCTTCGGCTTCGGGACTTAGTTTTGTCCAAGATTCTAAATTAGAAACGGTTGCTGTTGCAGGCAATTTAGGTCCTCCTTTATCAAAAGTAAGTTGCCATTTTCCGTTTAAAACCATTGGTTCCGCTGATTTTTCGTAATAGTTCCATTTCTTTTGAGAAGCAGTATTTTCTGTTTTCAGAATAAAAGATTGTCCTGGTTCTATTTTAAGTTTAACCAAAGTAACCTCGGCTTGCTTTTGAACAATAGCATTGCCAAATTCCTTAGTCAACGGATCGAAAATCACAACTTCTTTATTACCAATTTGTAACGGAATAAAACCATCAATCGTTTTGGAAGTATGATTGACTAAATAGTATATTTTTTCTCCATCTACATTTCTTCGAATGTATTTTAAGCCTGAACTCACAAGGGTTTCTGGATAAACTTGAGCAATTTCTAACGCTTTGAAAATATCCGAAACAGGCTGAATAGTATTCTTGTTTTCATTTATTAAAGCTGCTAATTTTTGATTTTGATTTTCAAATTCAAAATAACCCGGAACCGATTTTGGAAGTCCTTCAAAAATAATTTTTCCTCCTGCTTTTTGCAAATCGATTAATTTTTGCAAAGTTGACAATGGCATTTTTTCGCAAGCAGGAATAACTATTGATTTGAAAGTTCCGCCTGGTAAAACTATTTTTCCGTCTTTGACTTGAGCTTGAGCAATGAAATTATCCGAGATAAAATCGACTCCGTATCCCTTGTCCATCAAATTTTTTGTTGTGTTATAAAAAGAGGTGTCGTGTAACCATTGTGAAAGGGAATGTATTTTGAATTCAAAAAACAAAGTCCCTTTTTGGTATTTATCCCAAGTGTCAAAAATAGGCCAATAGACCAAAGTTTCGTTATCGGATTTGCCTTGCTGAAGCATCGATTGACAATTTGAAATATACGAAAACAAAGCAGGCGCATCTTCCCAAGTGGGGTCGGTATTATTAAAATTGGCGGAAGCATAAAATTTCCACCCTGGCCATTTAGCTCGATCTGGCGAATAGGTTGAACCGTGAAGAAAAATATGATTGATACCGTTGAGAAGCAATTCTTCGGCTTCGGGTTTGCATTGTGACAAAGCGATTTTGAAATGGTCGCGCAACCAAGTAAAAGTTTCAGAAGAAACCAATAGTTTTCCAGAAATATGTGCTGCCGACGAGGAAAATTTCAACATTACAGGATCGGCATCGCCTTCGCGAATATCTTCTTTTTCACGTCTAAAACCGGGAATATCAAAAGGCATGGAACCAAAAGTTTCGCATTCAGGAATATCCGCCGAAGCGTACAAATCGATCAAATTTCCGGGCGAACCGTGGGCCTGAAGTTTGGTTTTGAAGTTTTTCGAATTGGCCCAAGTTGTCCAAGGTTTGTCAAACTTATTCAAAAGTAAATCCGAAATAGTTTGTCGGTAATCGCTTTTAATGCGGTTGCCAATTGCATTATCGGTTTCGCTGAGCAAAAGAGGTAATTTTTCTTTTAAATCATACCCTCTTCTAGTTTTAAATTCTTCGAAAAAACGTGGGGTAAAATCAGTTCCATAGACTTCATAACTATCATTAAAAATAGCTCTTACTTTTCCTTCTCGTCCTTTGAAAGCTTCATTGAAGGGCACAACATAAGCATTTAATGCTTCTTCTGAATAATGATCTAAGGTATATCCTTTTCCTCCTGGTGCAGCTCTTTTTACTTGCTGACCTGTTTTTCCGCTAAAAACCGCATAAATAGTATAATCGGTTTTTTTAGCTTTCCATTGAAGCACATTTCCTTTTAGTTCTTGTGTCAAGTTTACACACTTACCATCACTGCTGTATGCCATTACATACAATAGGTCCGCTGGTATTTTTTCTTTGGCTTTGTCAATTTCTATAGCTTTGTCAAAGGTTTCGTTTTTCTTAAGTTGGTATTTTTCTACAATCAACTTGGTGGCAGCATAAGGCAAAGTCACGTGAGATCCTCCATAAGGCCAACCTGTACCTAAAACCATATCGACTTGCATGTGCAAACTATCCGCTACTTGAACGGAATAATCCAACATTTCCATCCATTTTGGAGAGAGGTAATCAATAAAATTATTTTCTTCTCCTTTCACTCCATATATAGGAGTGATTTCGACACCGCCAATTCCAGCATTATGAAAATCCTCAAGGCTTCTTTTAAGATTGGGTTTATCAACGGCACTACCCATCCACCACCAACGAGCCCAAGGCTGATTGACATTAGATGATTTTGGCCAAGGCGAAGGCGCAGTATCTTGTGCAAATGCACTTAAAGCAAATAAAAATGCAACAATAAATAAGGAGTAGTTTTTCTTTAGTCTCATTGTGTCTTATGGTATTCTGTGATTAGTTGTAATAAAGTGTTTCTATTAATCCATCTCAGTCAATATCTAAATTAATACTTAAATGTATCATTTATAGAAATACTAGATACTTTTCTTAGAACGATTGTAATCGAGTAAAAATATAAGAAGTTCATAAAAATAGTATCCTGTTGCGTCCTGTTTGTTAAAATAAAAATTAAATAACTAATTATTAGCTGGATTTATTTCAGAACAGTTAATACTTTCTTATCAAAAAAGTTGCCATAATCAAAATGAAAGATCTAAAATATAAAATTCTCATTTGAGTTTTTCTCACAAACAACTACAAAAGCCTAGAATACAACTATTCAAAAAAATTATGCTTTATGTTTTTATTATTTAAATAAATTATGAATATTATTTTTTTATTATTAATTTAATTAATATTTCGCAACACAACATTAACTAACTGTTTTTCAATTGCTTGAATAATGGATTTCCAATAAAAAAACCTTAAAAAAGATTAAATTACTGATAATTAATCCGTTGATTATCGATTCTGACAGGATAGTGCAGGATAGAATCTTTTTTACTAATAAATATGTTTGTTCAACTCTAAATAGGAAATAAAAAAGCAAAGTTTATTTTTCTGGACATTTCACCCCAAGCTAAGAAGTGTTTCAGGAAATAAAAAACTCTAATTATCATATTTACAAAATAAAAAAACATAAAATATTGAATTTACATTAAAAAAAAGTTTTTTTATATTATGTGTTTTTTTATTGCAAATATTTTGTTAAATTAAAAAAAGTATTACTTTTACGCAATCGATTACGTTAATAAAAACAAGCACTCTGGAAGGGTCATAATAAAAAATTGAAGTATTCATACTAAAAAACACAAAATATAGATTTTTTACTAGTTGGAAATAAATTTAACCTATTTTTTATCAAAAAAAGACACAAAACTAAAGTTACACTAAAACAATCAAACCACAAGAACATTAACTAACCTAAATACTTTTTCATGAAAAACAAATTCAAAATTTTGATGAGTACCATCATTTGTGTATTATTTTACACAACTGGTTTTGCTCAAGGAAAAACAATCTCAGGGGTAATAACCGATGCCTCTAAATTTCCTATTCCGGGAGTGAACATCCTTATCAAAGGGACCCAAAAAGGAGTGAGTACTGACCTTGACGGAAAGTTCGCTATTTCAGCTCCAGAAGGAGCAACCTTAGTAATTTCTTACTTAGGATTTCAAACCAAAGAAGTCAAAGTAAGTAGTACCAGCACCTACAATGTTTCGCTAGAAGCAGAAAATGCAGCCTTACAAGAGGTTGTTGTTGTAGGATATGGAACTAAGAAGAAAAAAGATTTAACAGGATCTATTGTTAGTATGAGTGCCGAAGATATTGTTTCTAGACCTGTGCAAAATGCGATGCAAGCTATGCAAGGAAAAGCAGCTGGTGTTGACATCTCATCAAACGAACGCCCTGGTACAGTAGGAAGTGTAACTATTCGTGGGGTTCGTTCTATTTCGGCTTCGAATTCTCCACTTTATGTTGTAGATGGAATTCCTTTGAATTCAGGTGGAATTGATTTTATCAATCCAAATGATATTGAAACTATTGACGTTTTGAAAGACGCATCTGCAACTGCTATTTATGGTTCTCGTGGAGCTAATGGTGTTGTTATTGTATCTACTAAAAAAGGTAAAAACGGAAAGTTTACTTTAAATTACGATACATCGATTATTACAGAAACAATTCATGAAAACGCTCCGATGATGAATGCTGCTGAATACATCGAATTTCGTCGTTGGGCTAAGTACTACGAACCCAATACCACTGGTATTCCTAGAGGAGATGCTCCAACTATCGCAAATGACAAAGCAATCTTTCAAGCTGTAGCAGATCCATACGCTTGGGCAAACATTGAAAAAGGCTGGGCTTCAGGAACTTGGGATGGCTCTAAAGTAGCTACAACCGATTGGACAAAATTTGTAACCCGTACCGGAATAACTCAACAACATACTGTAAGTGCTAGTGGAGGTTCTGATAAAATGAAAGCCTATGGTTCATTTGGATATTTAGACAACACCGGAACACTAAAAGGTCAAAGTTACAAACGTTATAATGGAACTGCCAATATTGATATTACACCTACCAAATGGTTTTCTATGGGGGTAAACCTTAATACCAGTTATGGCATACAGGAATTCGGACAATCTACTGTAGGAAGAACTGCTGTTTCAACCTCTGGAGGAATTTATACAACTGCTCGCCAAAATCTTTCTTACGCAGTTCCTTATGATAATAATGGTAATAGAATTATTAACCCAGGAGGAGATTCAACCATTAGAACAGTTATTGATGAAGACAAGTTGTCTCAAGATCAACGTGTAACATTGCGTGCTTTTGGTAGTCTTAATGCTCAATTTGATTTAGGTGCAATGTCATCAGCACTTGACGGTTTGAAATACCGAATTAATTTTGGTCCAGATATTACGACTTACCGTGATGGAGTGTTTTTAGATGCACAATCAGCGGTTCGTCAAGGTACTAGTTTTGCTTCATTGGCGAAAGAACAAACCTTATCATACACTTTAGACAATTTACTTTTTTATAACAAAACAATTGGTAAACATAATTTTGGTGTAACCTTATTAGCGAGTCAAACGGAATACCAAAATGAAGGAAGTGCTATGTCTGCCAATGATGTTAAAAATGTAGCCAACAAATGGAACGCTTTAACACCTGCCAATGTAACACTTGCAAGCTATTCTTCTAATTTAACAGAAAAAGGATTACTCTCTTATATGGGAAGAGTAAACTATGGTTATGATGATAAATACTTACTTACAGCATCTTATAGAAGAGATGGGGCTTCGCAGTTGGCACCAGGAAACAAATGGGCTAATTTCCCAAGTGCTTCTGTAGCATGGCGCTTGGATAAAGAAAGTTTTTTACAAAACTCCTCTTGGATTAACTTATTAAAATTAAGAGCGGGTTATGGTGTTACAGGTAATGCAGCAGTAGATGCTTACGCCACACAACCTCCATTAGCAGGAATTGTTTACCCATCCGGGTCTGGTTTAGTAAACAATGCTTCTCTAGGTAATGTACAATTGGGTTGGGAACAAACGGAACAATTTAACTATGGTATCGATTTCTCACTATTCAACAGCAGAGTTTCTGGTGCTTTAGAATATTATACTAGTAATACAACAGATTTATTATTACTAAGAAGTATTCCTACTATTACTGGTTTCCGTACCACTTATGAAAATGTAGGAGAAACTGCTGGAAACGGGGTGGAACTTACTTTGAACACCGTAAATGTAAGAACTAAAGATTTTGAATGGAGTTCAAGTCTAAGTGCTTCATGGCAACAAAATCATATTGTTGCATTACAAAATGGAAAATTCGACGACATCAATAATGGCTTATTTATTGGACAACCAAAAAGTGCTGTATATGGATACGCCTCAAATGGAATATGGAAACCAGAAGATGCAGCCGAAATGGCAAAATTCAACGCTCTTTCCGCTAATCTATTTTCATTTGGAAATGCAAGACCTGTGGATCAAAACGGCGACTATAAAATTGATGCTAACAACGACCGTGTGATTATTGGTAATGCCGATCCAAAATACATTGCTGGTTTAACAAACACCTTTAACTACAAGAATTTTGAATTATCTTTCTTTATATATGGCCGTTTTGGGTATCTTTATAACACAGGTGGTGAAAATGCAAGTGCAAAACCAAGCCAAAGAAAAATTGACTATTATACAGAAAATCATACCAATTCTGAATATCAAAAACCAATATTTTCAGCAGGTTCGGGAGACCAATTTTATCCTACTTTAGGATACCGTGATGGTTCTTTCTTAAAATTGCGAAATGTATCGTTGGGTTATAATTTCACAGATGAATTGGCTAGTCAAATTGGACTTTCGAAATTGAGAATATACATTCAAGCTACAAATCCAGCTATGCTTTTTTCTAAAGTGTCTTGGACGGATTTGGACACACAAACAACAGCTTCTAACAGAGGTGTAACTATGGGGTTAAATGTCCAATTCTAAAATCAAATTATAAAAAATATACATTATGAAAAATTATAAAAAATTATATATCAATTTGATACTAGGAGCAACATTAGTTCTTGGTAGCTCTTGTAACGAAAACTTCCTTGATGAGGAACTAACCACTGCCTATAGTTCTGATTTTTACAAAACTGAAGCAGGAATTCAATCTTTGGCTATCGGTACTTATTATCAAGTATTTGCCTTAAATATGCAAACCGAAGTACCTCTTTGTGCCACAGAATCAGGAACAGACGAATTTAAAGCAGGTACAGACCCATCAAATTATCTTTGGAATTCCTACGCCTCTGGCTTACAGTCTATTGTAACTGTTTCTAATTCTAACACTGTTGCTGCTGCCACTAATTGGGACAATTTATACGTTGGAATTGGTAATGCTAATCAGTTAATTAAATCTGCAACCGATATTGTTTCCACTAATGCAGCCATCAAAAAAACTGCTTTAGGAGAAGGTTATTTCTTGAGAGCTTATAATTATTTAAAACTCAATAGTCAATATGGTGGTGTTCCCTTAAAATTAGATGTTAGTACCACTGTAGAATTAGAATTTAAAAGAGCAACTTCTCAAGAAGTTTTAAATCAAGTAATTGCTGATTTTACTCAAGCCTATAACTTATTAAGCAATACTGGAGGTCCAGGAAAAATCACTAAAGATGCTGCTGCGCACTACTTAGCAAAAGCTTATTTAGCTCGTGCGAGTGAAATCAACGACAGTTGGAACTCGGCCACAAAAACGGCTGATTTGCAACAAGTAGTTACATTAGCAGATCAAGTTATAGCAAACCATCCATTGGCAGCTAATTTTGCCGAATTATGGAATTTTACTGGTGCAGATGGTGCCAATGAAAAACTACCTGAATTAATCTTGTCAGCACAATTTAACTCAAATGTTTTAACTAGTGGAGGAAATCAACAACACTTGTATTTCCTTTCTACTTATGATCAATTACCTTTTATGCAACGTAGCTTGTCAGGAGGAAGACCATTTAGTCGTCTAGGGCCAACATATTATACTTTTGAAGTATTTGATAAAGTAAATGATTCCCGTTTTTGGAAAAGTTTTCAAACTAAGAGCGCTGTCAACAAACAATCAGGAAAATATGTAAATGGTGATTTAGGAATTATGTACATCATCAATAACGCTTCGGACACCCGCTTTGCAAAAACGGTAAATAACGACGATCCAAACATCCTTTACTCAAAAACTGGAAAAACAATTCCAAATGTTTTTGTAGCTTATGCCGCAGACAAAGTAGGCTTAATGGCAATAGCGCCAGGAAGATTTCCAAATATGAGTAAACATAAAGATGCTACTTATACCAATAACACAAAAGGTACACGTGATATGGTTTTAGCACGTTCGGCAGAAACCAATCTAATGGCAGCTGAAGCGAAGGTACGTTTGGCAAAAGCAGGAGTAGGTACTTATGCAGATGCATTACCTTACATCAACAAAGTTCGTACACGTGGTGCATACAAAGCGGGAGAGAATCGTGCTGCTTATGCTGATGGTTCAGCTTCATGGACAGTTGCATTAAATGCAGGTATTCCGAGTTCTTATATTGCTGAAAACTCATATTATGAGTCTAACAATATTGCTACTACAGTTAATACTGCAACTAGCTTAACTATTTCTAGCATTAGCACTTTACCTGCAGAGGATCAAGCAATAATTACAAAACTAGGTTACTCAACTGATTATGACAGAATGTTATGTTTAGTGTTAAACGAGAAAACTAGAGAACTTTGTGGAGAGTTTCACCGTTGGGAAGACCTAAGTAGAACTAAAACATTGGTAGCAAGAGCAAAAGCTTACAACCCTGATGCAGCGCCAAATATTCAAGATTATCACAGTTTGCGTGCTATTCCTCAAACTTTCTTAGATGCAATTTACACGGAAGGTCGTCCATTGACCGCTGCTGAGAAAAAAGCAATGCAAAACCCTGGATACAATTAATTATAACCATAACCAAAATAAACCAATCAAGTGCTATAGCAAACTGCTATAGCACTTTTTTTTTTGCAGGAAAGTACAGGATAGCTAAACAGTTAAATTCCTTTACCTTTAAACTCTTACTATCAAATTAAAACTAATAATGAATTGCACCAAAAAAGTTCTAGTCCTTCTACTTGTTCTAACAACAAATCTAGTAGCAATATCTCAAATCAAATTACCCTCTTTAGTAGGTAATAACATGGTTTTACAACAAAATTCAAAAGTGAATTTATGGGGTTGGGCAGCACCAAACGAAAAAATTAACATCCAATTAGGCTGGCTAAATTCAAAGTTAGAAATCACCGCAAAACCTGATGGAACATGGAAAACAACAGTAGAAACACCTAAAGCAAGCGAAAAACCATACATCATTGTTCTTGAAGCTTCTAATAAAATAGTTCTCAAAAACGTTCTTATTGGCGAAGTTTGGATTTGTTCAGGGCAATCCAATATGTATTTCCCAGTCGGAAAAGAAGATAAAACTTGGAAAACAGGTGTTGTGAATTACGAAGAAGAAATCAAAAACGCCAATTTTCCCAATATCAGACTATTTACCGTTTTAACCAAAGCTTCACCAAAACCATTAGATGATGTTACCGGAATTTGGGCAGAATGTTCCCCAGAAAGCATCAAAAATTTTTCGGCTGTAGCCTATTTTTATGGAAGAGATCTATACCAAAAATTAAACATCCCCATTGGATTAATTTCTTCTTCTTGGGGAGGAACAAAAGCCGAAGCTTGGACTGCACAAAATGTTTTAGAAGAAAATCCAGATTTTTTATCCATTCTTGAAAACGATGCTAAAAACGAAAAAACATACCAAGAGAAACTAGAAAAATACTATTCTGATTTTAAAACAGAACGAATCGCCAACAACAACGATTTGACTAAATCAGAAGTAAAAAAACCTAAAAAAGAGGACAATAAAACTTCCTATGTTTTGTATAATGCCATGTTATATCCTCTAACTAATTATACTATCAAAGGAGCCATCTGGTATCAAGGCGAGAGCAATGCCGAATCAGCCATTTTGTACCGAAGCCTATTTCCAGCAATGGTCAAAAATTGGAGAAACGTATGGAATCAAGGCGATTTTCCATTTTACTATGTTCAAATCGCTCCTCACAAAGGGCAAAATGCATTCATTAGAGAAGCACAATTGTTGTCCTTGAAAACCATCCCCAGTTCAGGAATGGTCGTAACTACCGATGTGGGTGACGCCAACAACATTCATCCAATAGACAAGCAAACTGTGGGACATCGATTGGCATTAATCGCTAGGGCTAAAACCTATAACGAAAATAAATTGGTTTACTCCGGTCCTATTTACAATCAAATGAAAATCAAAAAAGACCGTATCCAACTGTTTTTTGATTATGCCGATTCTGGACTGGTGAAAACTGGAGATGTGCTAAAAGAATTTGAAATTGCAGGTGATGACAAAAAGTTTTTCCCAGCCGATGCCAAAATTGACGGTAAAACCATTATCGTTTCGTCTAAAGAAGTTAAAAATCCAGTAGCCGTTCGTTTTGCTTGGAGAGCCGTACCAGAACCCAATTTATTCAATAAAGAAAACTTACCTGCTTCTCCTTTTAGAACCGACGATTGGGTGATTGAACCAACCAAAAAAGAATAAATCCATTAGCATACCCCCCTTTTTTTAACCAAAAAACATCAAGAAATAATGAAAAATAACACCATCCGAAATGCCTTCAAAATGAAACTAAAACCCGGTTTTGAAGTTGAATATAAAAAACGTCACGACGAAATTTGGCCGGAATTAGCCAGTTTGCTTTCAGAAACAGGAATCCAAGATTACAGCATTTTTCTGGATGAAGAAACCCTAATTCTTTTTGCTGTCCAAAAAATAAGTACCGATTTTGATTTCGATTTTCTACCCAATCACCCTATAGTCAAAAAATGGTGGGCCTATATGGCCGATATTATGGATACTAATCCTGATAATTCTCCTGTAGCCAAACCCCTAACAGAAGTTTTTCACGCCGATTAAATAATTTTTAGTACCTTTAAAAGTTAATCAAATCCTTAATTATGAGTTCTAAAAAACCTGCATTTTTTTCCACATTGCTACTTATTGCGTTTTCTTGTCTCTTTGCCCAAGAACGAACAACAATCGAACTAAATAAAGGATGGAAATTCTCCAAAGGCAACAACGAAAAAGCTTTCGAAAATAATTTTAATGATTCGAAATGGCAAGCTGTTAGCGTTCCGCACGATTGGGCTATTTACGGGCCTTTCGACAAAGAAATTGACAAGCAAGTAACCGCCATTGTTCAAAATGGAGAAAAAGTAGCCACCGAAAAAACGGGGCGAACCGGCGCTTTGCCCTACATTGGCGAAGCTTGGTACAGAAATCAATTTTCGGTTCCCAATTTGGATAAAAACAAGAAAGTAATCCTCCTTTTTGAAGGGGCTATGAGCGAGCCCAAAGTGTTTTTGAATGGCAAAAAAGTAGGCGAATGGAACTATGGTTACAATTATTTTTACTTCGACATCACCGATTTTTTGGTTGCTAAAGAGAAGAACAATTTGGCAGTTCATTTGTCTAATGTTGGTGAATCCTCACGTTGGTATCCCGGAGCAGGCTTGTACCGAAAAGTAAAATTGATTGTAAAAAACAAGGAAAGCATTGACCAATGGGGTACTTTCGTGACCACTCCAATCGTTACGGATGATTTGGCAAAAGTCAATATCAAAACCAAAGTTACTGGCGAAAATCTGCGCATCGTTACCAAAATTAAAGACGCTTCTGGAAATGAAGTAGCCAACAATAAATCGGAAGCTATTTTTGGCAACGAATTCGAACAAAATATTGCGGTAAAAAATCCAAAATTGTGGAGCCCGGAAACGCCATATCTCTACACGGCGGTTTCCCAAATTTATGTTGGCGATGAATTGAAAGACGAAACAACAACACGATTTGGCATTCGAACTATCAAATTCAAACCTAACAAAGGCTTTAGTTTAAATGGAAAAGTACGCAAATTCAAAGGCGTTTGTTTGCACCACGATTTGGGTCCAATTGGTACAGCTATTAACAAAGCCGCATTACGAAGACAGTTGACTATTTTGAAAGATATGGGTTGCGATGCCATTCGCAGTTCCCACAATATGCCGTCATTGGAGCAACTCGAATTGTGTGACGAAATGGGTTTTATGTTCCTAGCCGAAAGTTTTGACGAATGGGCAAAGCCAAAAGTAAAAAACGGCTACAATCGTTTTTTTACTACTGATGCCGAAAAAGACGTGGTCAATTTGATACACGCCACTCGCAACCATCCGTCTATCGTGATGTGGAGTTCAGGAAATGAAGTTCCAGACCAATGGGGAGCAGAAGGAGTAAAACGTGCCAAATGGTTGCAAGAAATCTTCCACCGTGAAGACCCAACTCGTCCCGTAACAGTGGGAATGGATCAAGTAAAAGCCACAATGGAATCGGGTTTTGGCGCCATAATGGATATTCCGGGGTTGAATTATCGTTTGCCTTTGTATGAAGAAGCATTCAAAAAATTTCCGCAAGGATTTATTTTAGGTTCCGAAACAGCTTCAACGGTAAGTTCTCGTGGAGTTTATAAATTTCCAGTTGTAAAAGGTGCTAATAAACAATATCCCGATTTTCAATCGTCTTCTTATGATTTGGAATATTGCAGTTGGTCGAATGTTCCCGATGACGATTTTGTGTTGCAAGACGACAAACCTTGGGTTATTGGCGAATTTGTTTGGACGGGATTTGATTATTTGGGCGAACCAACGCCGTATGACGAAATGTGGCCTTCCAGAAGTTCTTATTTTGGAATGTGCGATTTGGCTGGAATTCCAAAAGACAGATATTTTTTATATAAAAGCCGTTGGAACACGACTGACAAGACCTTACACATTTTGCCACATTGGAATTGGGAAGGTCGTGAAGGACAAACAACGCCTGTTTTTGTGTACACCAATTATGATAGTGCCGAACTTTTTGTCAACGGAAAAAGTATGGGAATCCAGAAAAAAAACAACGCCACGCCACAAAATCGCTACCGTTTGATGTGGATGGATGTCAAATACGAACCCGGAACAATCAAAGTCGTGGCTTTGGATAAAGACGGAAAAGCAGTGGCAGAAGAAAGCATTCACACCGCTGAAAAACCATACCAAATAAAACTCGAAACCGATAGAAGCACGCTCGAAGCCAATGGCGAAGATTTATCATACGTTACTGTTTCTGTGGTTGATAAAAACGGAAATCCGTGTCCAACTGCCACCCAACAATTGAATTTTAGTGTAAGCGGAAAAGGCACTTATCGTGCGGCTTGCAATGGCGATGCCACTTCATTGGAACAATTCCATTTGCCAACGATGAAATTATTCAGTGGTAAATTAGTGGTCTTGGTACAATCAACTGACGAAGCAGGGACAATGGAATTGACCGTAACCGGAAAAGGATTGAAAAGCGGAAAAATAGCTTTGAATTCAAAGTAAATTAAGGAATCGTTCCACTATTAAATGTATATTTTTGAAGTTTTAGAAAGATTTACAAATCATAAACCATTATGAATAAACCCTTTTCAAACCTATTTTTAGTCACCATTTTGCTGCTTTTTGGCACCTCCTCGGTATTGGCCCAAAAAGGAGTACAAATTATTGACATCACAAAATATGGTGCCAAAGGAGACGGAAAAACCTTGGACACAAAAGCCATTCAAGAAGCGATTGATGCTGCTGCAAAATTAGGAAATGGTTCAAAAGTAGTAGTTCCAACAAACCATCAATACCTCATCAGCACGCTTGTTTTAAAAAGCAATATAGAGTTTCATCTGGAAGGGAATGCGCAACTTTTGGTGAGCACAAAACAAGAAGATTATTCGGTTGAAGGTTCTTTGGTAGCCAATGATGTTCAAAATCTAAAAATATCTGGAACAGGAAGTATCAATGGTCGCGCTTTAGAATTTATGACCCATTATGATACAATTAAAGAAATTTGGATGCCCAAAACTTGGCGACCTAAATTGTTTATTCTGACCAAATGTAAAAGTTTGGAAATCAAAAACATTACTATTGAAAAAGCTCCTTCTTGGAGTTTGCATATGCTGGGTTGTGAAAATGTTTTGATAGATGGTGTGAAAATCAAGAACAATATCGACGTTCCCAACTGCGACGGAATTGACCCCGACCATTGCCGAAATGTAGAAATACGCAATTGTGAAATCAGTTGTGGCGATGATGCCATCGTGATAAAAGCCACTCAAGAAGGTATAGGTTACGGGCCTTCTGCCAATATTTGGGTACACGATTGCCAACTAGAAACTCAGGATTCGGGAGTGAAAATAGGAACCGAAACCACACAAGATATTTACAACATTGTTTTCGAACGCTGCGAAATTAAAACCAGTTGCCGCGGATTAACCATTCAATTGCGGGATGAAGGCAATGTGTATAACGTTATTTTCAGAGATATTAATTTTACTTCTCGTTATCATTCTAATCCTTGGTGGGGTCGTGGCGAAGCCATTTCTTTTACGGCCATACCTAGAAATCTAGACACCAAAATCGGAAAAATTCATACCGTTTTAGTCGAAAATGTAAAAGGAATCGCCGAAAACAGCATTCGCATCAACGGCACAAAAGAAAGCCGAATTTCGGATATTCGCTTTCAAAATGTAAATGTTTCTTTTAACCGATGGACAAAATATCCTGGAAATGTATTTGACAATAAGCCCACAAAAGCCTATGAACCCATTGAAAAACACGATACTCCCGGAATCTCGATTCGATACAGTGATCGTGTCCTTATAGAAAATTGCAGCATTGCTTGGGGAAATACGATTCCAGATTATTTTACCAATGCCGTTCAAGCCACAGAATCAACAGGAATTGAACTCGTTAATTTCAAAGGAGATGCAGCAAACCCTGCAAAATACAAGGCAATAGACATTCTTAAATTGTAATATGAAAACGTATAAAAAAATAGTTTTAGCTTTGACGATGCTGCTGTCTTTTGCCACAAACGGTTGGTCACAAGACACCAGAACGTTTAAGGTTTTTCAATTTCCGGCCAATAAAATTCCAACCACTGACGGAGATGCCGACGATTGGAAAATAGTTCCCAAAAGCTATGTCGTGGGTATGGATGAATTGTGGGATGACAGCGGCAAACAACCCAAAGCCGACCCAAAAAATTTGGATGTCAGTGTCAAAGTCGCTTGGGTCAAAGGATTGAATCGCTTGTATTTTTTATATGAAGCCTATGATAATTATTGGGATTTTTCCTTGACGGGTTTGCACAACGACATCTTTGAAATCACGGTTGATGGCGATCAGTCGGGTGGGCCATTTATAGATCGGTTTCATCCCAATAAGGCATTGACCAACACGATGGATGCCTATTTTTCATACCACGGAGTTCACGCCCAAAATTATCATATTTTCACGCCTGCCGAAGGTAAAGATTGGGCTTTGGCTTGGGGAAGTCAGCCTTGGATTAAGGGATTGCCTTATTCTAATTCGGCAATCAATTACAATTTCAAACCTGGAGAATCTGGAAAATTGACTTTGGAATTTTGGATAACGCCTTTTGATTATGCCGGAAATGATCCTGCTAGAGCCGTTGAATCCATCTTGGAAGAAAATAAAAACATTGGTCTTTGTTGGGCAATTATCGACTATGACGATGTTAATAATGAAAAGAACAACGGCTTTTGGAACTTGTCGAAAGAACACACGATGTACGGCAATGCCAGTTATAGTTTGCCTTTTCAATTGATGCCGTTGGAACCCGAATTCAAAAAAGCAATCGATGCCAAATGGACGTTCAAAACAGTGGATATGAACCGAAGAATGGTCGCTTTCATCGATCAATCCGAAGGGGAAATCAAGTCTTGGAACTGGGATTTTGGCGATGGCACAACTTCATCAGAACAAAACCCGATTCATCAATACAAGGACGCTGGAAAATACATCGTGGTTTTGAACATCGAAGGGCCGAAAGGAAAATCCAGAATGGCAAAAGTTTGGGATGTAGCCGTAAAATAAAAATTTAAAAAAAATCTAAAAATGAATCATAAATTATACCTGCCTTTAGCGGCATCAATTATGGCTTTTATGGGAGTAAATGCCCAACAGAAAAAGTCCATTTCGACAATTGTTTTATCGAATGCTTCCGATATTGAATTGATTGACAAACCAATAATTATTAAAAGAAATGTAATTGACAAAGCAGGAACAGCAGTTGGATTTCCCGTTTTGATTTACAAAAATGACACCATTACCAGTCAGGTTAACGATTTGGATGGCGACGGCAAATGGGACGAACTCTTTATATTGGATAACTTTGCTGCCAAGGAAAAGAAAATCGTTCAGCTAAAATGGGTAAACGAAGCGCCTAAATTCCCGATTAGAACCAGCGTACGATTCGGAAAAAGGGAAGCCGAAAACATCCCCTTGCAACCCGCAACATCTGAGTCGGTTAACGCCCATCAAGTGTATAAAGCATTAGGTTTCCAGAAATACCAAACCGATGGCCCGAGTTGGGAAAATGACAAAGTAGGTTTCCGCCATTATCTGGACGGCCGAAATGCCAAAGATGTTTTTGGAAAAAAAATCCCTGCGATTACTCCTGAAAATGTTGGCATTAATAGCGCAGGCGCTGTTGAAGACAATTATCACCAAATGTACGATTGGGGAAGAGATGTTTTTCCAGTGGGAAGTTCCGCAGGATTGGGAGGCTTTGCCTTGCAGGTTGACAACGAAATTACAAGACTCGGAATTCTTGGAGCCGATACCTTGAACAATATCGAAAAAACAAATTTCAAAATTGTTGCCGAAGGTCCCGTAAACTCGGTTTTGAATTATCAATACAACAATTGGAAAGCTTCCGGAAACAACTACCAAGCCACTGAAACCACCTCGATCTGGCCCGGAATGTATGCCTATAAAAATACCGTAAAAATAAAAGGACTTAAAGGAAATGAAACCCTATTAGTGGGACTTTCAAACATCAACAACCAAAACGGTCTCAAGGTAATCGAAGTAGGAAAATGGGTTTGCCTTATCCAACACGACAACCTTACCTACAAACGCGAATGGATTATGGGAACTGCCTTAATTCTTCCAAAAAAAGATTATTTGGGTTATATCGAAGCACCAAAAACAGGACAACTAACAGATTCTTATCTTGCCAAAATGAAAATAGTTGACAACACTTCTGTTCGTTATTATGCCGTAGCAGGATGGGAATTGAGCGCTGACAAGAACTTTAAAACTCCCCAAGATTTTACCAATTATGTAACGCATTTGGCACAACAACTCGCGGTAGAAATTACTGTTGCAGTAAAATAAAAACCAACCAAAAAATATAAAAACTAAAAGCTATGAAACATTTACACATTCCAGTTATGGCCTTGCTCTTTTTGGGCAGTCTAACTTCGGCAACGGCTCAAACCAATGATGCTACAACACCATTGCATTTGATGAAACCCGACTATCCAACTCCTTACGTTGTTCCTCAAAAACAGGAAATCACCGCTGTTTTGGATAGAGTATATAACTTTTTAGATAAAAATTCGGCCTCCAAAATTGTAAATGCCAACACAAAAGCGGTCATTACTGATTACAAAAAAGGCAATGAAGACATTATGTTTGAACCTGGTTCGTTCCGCTTGACCAGTTATGAATGGGGTGTGACTTATGCAGGAATGCTTTTGACGACTAAAGCTACTGGCGACCAAAAATATGCCGATTACACCAACAAAAGATTGCAATTAATAGCCGATGTTGCCGCTAATTACAAAGAAGCCAACATCAAAGACAAAGATATGCTCAAAACGATGCATCCCGAAGCTTTGGATTTTGCAGGAGCGCTTTGTGCCGCCTTTATCAAAGCCAAACAAGACGGCTTGAAAACCAATGCCGATCCGTTAATCAACAATTATATTGATTTTATCAGCAACAAACAGTTTAGATTAACCGACGGAACTTTGGCTCGAAACAGACCTCAAGACAACACGATTTGGCTCGATGATATGTTTATGAGCGTGCCTGCCCTTGCCCAAATGGGAAAATACACGGGTAATGTGAAATATTTTGACGATGCCGTAAAACAAGTCAACCAGTTTTCGGGTCGAATGTTCAACAAAGAAAAAGGAATTTATATGCACGGTTGGGTGCAATCTATGGCCGATCATCCGCAATTTCATTGGGCTAGAGCCAATGGTTGGGCGGTGATGACAATGGTCGAATTGTTGGAAGTTTTGCCAAAAGACCATCCTGGATATGCGGGAGTTTTGGCACAATTGCAAGCCCACATCAAGGGATTGGCAAAATACCAAGATGGAACTGGTTTTTGGCATCAATTATTGGATAGAAATGATACTTATCTAGAAACTTCGGCCACTGCAATTTATACGTATTCTATTGCCAGAGCAATCAACCGTGGTTATGTGGATAAAATGACTTATTCACCAATGGTTTTATTGGGTTGGAATGCCGTAGCTTCTAAAGTGAATGACAAAGGACAAGTAGAAGGCACTTGCGTAGGAACCGGAATGGGATTTGATCCTGCTTTTTATTACTATCGCCCTGTAAATGTTTTTGCGGCTCACGGTTATGGTCCCGTATTATTGGCTGGAGCCGAAGTGATAAACTTGTTAAAAGACAATCAATTCGAAATTAACGATAGTTCCATTCAATTGAAAATTCCTGGAAAAAACAATCAATTGAAATGAGAATTTTAGTAAATACCTTTTTATTATTCTTAACAGCGATAAGTTTTGCCCAAATTGGCACTCGATTTCCATCCGAAAAAAAGATAGTAAAAGACCCTGTTACAGGACAGAAATTAATTTTTTTGACCACCAAATCGGCTGGCGATTCAAAAACCTATCCCACGCATCCACAATGGACTTCCGATGGGAAATGGCTGATATTTCGTTCCAACAGGGTGAAAGGCGAAGCGATGGCTGTCAATGAAAAATCGGGGGTTTTGGTTCAAGTTACCGAAGGCGGTTATGAAGGAACACTCTGTATGGCCCAAAAGTCGATGAAATTGTACTTTATGCGTAAAGGACAAGAAGGCAAAATGCAAATAATGGAAGTCAATCTCCAAGCTGTTTTTGACGACAGTAAATCGGGAAAAATGAAATCGGTTTCGGCTTACGAACGGGTTTGCGGAACTACAAACCCCGAAATGGGCGCTTCCGGTGATATGGCATTGGACGCCAATGAAGATAAAGTATATTTCAGGGTTGGAAAAGAAGAAGCCGCGAAACATTTAGCTGCAGGAGTGATCCTCGAAAAAAGTTTTGGCCCTCGAAATATGGGAGCTGGTCCGGGTGGAATTGGCAGTATGAATATCAAAACGGGCGAGTTAACGCACGTTATTTCGGTTCCTTTTCAAATTGGACACATCCAATCGAATATTTGGAATCCGGGCGAAATTGTTTTTTGTTGGGAAACGGGTGGAAAGTCGCCACAACGCACTTGGACGGTTATGGCTGATGGAACGGGTTTGCGCCCATTGTATCCCGAATCCGATTTTGAATGGGTGACACACGAAGCCGTGATTGGCAAAGACGAAGTGGCTATGGCAATTATGGGACATCGAAAGATTGGTATCGAAAAAGATACTCCAGTTGAAGTAGCCGCTGACGGAAAGATTAGAAATCCTGTCAATCCGGGACAAGAAAGCAATTGGGGAGCCACAGGAACTCGTGAAAAACCAACTGGACTTGCCATTGTCAATTTAAGAACTCGTGGAATGATTATTGCAGGACAAACCAAAAGCGGCAGTGGTTTATGGCATGTTTCTGGTTCGTCTGACGGAAAATGGGCCGCGGGAGATGATTTTTCGAGAAGCCTGTATCTCATTGACCGAAAAACAAATGAAATGATACTACTCACCACAGGTCATAAAGAAACGGCTGCCGACCATTTGCATCCGACTTTTAACAGAGAAGGAACCAAAATTCAAATTCAATCAGCGATGCTTTCTGAAGACAATCGCACTATGAATATTTGTATTGTCAATGTGCCAAAGAAATGGTTGAAACGTAAATAAGATAATACTTAAAATGCTACAAAAGAACAATTCCATTTTTAATCCTTTCATTAAAAAAATAGCTTGCCTAGTTTTTTTAATCAATACCTCTATGGCATTGGCACAACTTCCGGGTAAAATGGATGCCATTTGTTCTGGAACGCCATGGTTAGATCAAAACGGGAAAATCGTGAGTGCTCACGCTGCCAATATTATCAAAGACAACGGAAAGTTCTATCTTTTTGGCGAAGCCCATACGGATGACAGCAATGCATTTGCTGGATTTAATTGTTATTCTTCCAAAGATCTTTACAATTGGAAATTTGAAAGCATCGCACTTCCTATACAAAAATCAGGCAAATTGGGACCAAACAGCGTTGGCGAAAGAGTAAAAGTAATGAAATGCTCTAAAACTAAAGAATATGTGATGTTTATGCACGCTGATTCAATTACTTACAAAAATCAATTTGTAGGATATGCCACTTCAAAAAAAATTACGGGACCCTATCAATTTAAAGGTGCTTTGCTTTTTAATGGCAAACCGATCAAAAAATGGGATATGGGAACTTTTCAAGACACAGATGGTTCGGGTTACATCCTTATTCACGGAGGTGAAATTTATAAATTAAGTGACGATTACCAATCTGTTGTTGAACAATTAAATCCCAATATGACTTCAGGATTTGAATCGCCAACGATGCTAAAAAAAGAGGGGATTTATTTTCTCATTGGCTCACATCTCACCAGTTGGGAACGCAACGACAACTATTATTACACTTCCAATTCCATCAAAGGCCCTTGGATATCCAGAGGACTTATTGCTCCAGAAGGTTCTTTGACTTGGAACTCGCAATCTACTTTTGTTTTGCCCATTCAAGGAACAAAAGACACTACCTTTATGTTTATGGGCGATCGTTGGTCTTTTCCAAAACAAGCATCTTCGGCAACTTATGTTTGGCAACCACTTATAGTTTCTGGAACATCGCTTTCGATGCCAACCTATCAGGAAGCTTGGCAAATTAATATTGGAACAGGAATTGCAACTGAAATAAAAACCGCTGATAAAATTATAGAAAATACAGATATTCAAATTCAATACACTGGAAACTGGCAACATTCAAACAATGAAAAACCAGGTTCAGAAAGTAAATCTGACGAAAAAGACGCTTCGTTTTCTATCCAATTTAGCGGACAACAAATCGCTTTGTACAGCTATGTGGGTGCCGAAAACGGCTATGCAAAAATGGTGCTTTCCGACAAAAAAGGAAAAATAATAACAACTTCCTTGATTGATATGTACAGTAAATCACCTTTGTCGACACCTGTATTCCGATCGCCCATTTTGAAAAAAGACGATTATAAATTGACCATTTATGTAACAGGCGAAAGATCAAATTGGTCTGACAAAAGAAAATCAAATTACGGCAGTACAGGAAACTTTGTTTCTTTGGATAAAATAATAATAAACTAGAAAAGAGTATTAAATAAATAAAATAAAAACACAATGAAGAACATTTTAAGATTGCTAATTTGCCTTATCGGATTTTCGCAAGTAACATTTTCGCAGGATTATAGTAAGGACAATTTTCCAGATGGAACGGAAATTCCCAAATGGTTTAAAGACTATTCAAAAATTGAATTGAAAAATTTAGGCAAACAATATACCATTACCAAATATGGCGTTAAAAACGACAGTACAAAAATTCAAACTGTCGCCATACAAAAAGTTATTGACAAAGCAGCTGCAAATGGTGGTGGTGTAATCGTAATTCCTAAAGGAGTTTATTTGACCGGTGCGTTGTTTTTTAAACCAAAAACCCATTTATATGTTTCAGAAGGTGGCGTTCTTAAAGGTTCTGATGATATTGCGAACTTTCCCATTATGGCTTCAAGAATGGAAGGTCAAAACCTAGATTATTTCCCAGCAGTGGTCAATGCCTATGGTGTAGATGGTTTTACAATTACAGGAAAAGGTACTATCAACGGAAATGGTTTTAAATATTATGAAGCTTTTTGGGCTAGACGCAAAGTCAATCCAAAATGCACCAATCTTGAAGTTTCAAGACCTCGATTGGTCTTTGTTTGGAATTCGAATAATGTACAATTTCAAGACGTAAAACTGATTAATTCGGGTTTTTGGACGAATCATTTTTATAAATGCAATAATGTGAAATTACTTGATTTGCATATTTCATCTCCACATATTGAAGTGAAAGCACCGAGTACAGACGCCATCGATATTGATATTTGTACCAATGTTTTGGTTAAAGGCTGTTATATGTCGGTAAACGATGATGCTATTGCATTAAAAGGAGGTAAAGGCCCGTTTGCTGATACTGATAAAAATAATGGTCCCAATATCAATATTATTATCGAAGATTGTCATTTTGGATTTTGTCATTCGGCTTTAACCAATGGTAGCGAAGCTATTCACAACAAAAATGTGATTATGCGCAACTGCCAAATTGATGGTGCAACCAGAATGTTATGGCTCAAAATGAGACCAGACACCCCACAATTATACGAATATATTAGAGTGGAAGACATCAAAGGTGAGGCCAAAAACTGTTTGGTTGTTTTGGCTTGGAAACAATTTTTCGACTTAAAAGGACGTCCAGATGTACCACGCTCTTATGGCAATCAGGTTACGCTAAAAAACATCAACATGAAATGTGATACATTTTTTAATGTTGAAAAAGACCAAAATGTTAGTTTGTCTAATTTTATTTTCGAAAATTTGAATATCGAAGCCAAAAAGACGGACATCGACAAAAGCATTATAGACGGCATCACTCTCAAAAATGTATCTATCAACAAGCAATTAGTAGAATAATTACCATCCAAAATGGGATATAACAAACCCGTTGGATGCAATTATTCTTTGAAGATTGCACCCAACGGGTTTCTAATTAATAGTAATTTATGAACAAAGGTTTTAATCTAAAAGTAGCGTCAACAATCGCATTATTGTTTTGTTTTTGGGTTTCCTTTAGCCAAAAAAAGGCAATAGAAAAACCCAATATCATTTTAATTATTGCCGATGATGCTGGATGGAATGATGTAGGTTTTAATGGATCAGAAATACAAACGCCCAATATTGATAAATTAGCCAAAAACGGTGTGATTTTGAACCGCTTTTATGTGAGTCCAACTTGTTCTCCATCGAGAGCCAGTTTATTAACAGGAAGACCTTCGAGCCGTATGGGAATTGTGGCACCAATTAGTGACAAGAGTACCTTAAAACTACCCGACTCCATCCCTACTCTACCCCAATTATTACATCAAAATAATTACGAAACGGCACTTTTTGGAAAATGGCATTTGGGTTTGCAACCTAGTAGCGGCCCAAAGGCCTATGGATTTGATTATTCCTATGGATTTTTGCACGGACAAATCGATCAATATACCCATAAATATAAAAACGGAGATAAAAGTTGGTACAGAAACGGCGAATTTATTCAGGAAGAAGGACACACAACAGATTTAATCACAAAGGAAGCCCTTCAATGGCTTTCGAAAAAAAGGGATGTCAAGAAGAAATTTTTTTTGCAACTAGCCTATAGTGCGCCCCATTTTCCTTTGCAAGAAGAACAGAAATGGAAAGACCCTTATATGAATTCCATTAAAAACAGTTCTCGAAGAGATTATGCTGCTGCTATGAGCCATTTGGACAGCAGTATCGGGATAATTCTCGAAAAATTGAAACAAGAAAATCTGGATAAAAACACCCTAATCGTTTTTATGAGCGACAATGGTGCTATGGAGGATTGGGATTCCAAAAATGAATACAATGGAGTTCATCCTTCAAATGATAGACTTGGCGACAACACACCTCTCAGGGATTGGAAAACTTCCAATTATGAAGGTGCAATCAGAGTGCCTTGCGTATTTTATTGGAAAGGACAGCTTGTCCATTATAAAAATGAAGGTTACATTTCGATTATAGACATATTGCCAACCTTTTTGTTTTTGGCTGGAGATAAAAAACTTCCTAAAACCGTTGAGGGAAAAAATGCTTGGTCTATTATTTCTGAACATGATCCCGATAGCTATAAGGACTTAGAAATTCCCAATCAAGAAATTTATGTAAGAGGTCATTTGCAGGAATCTTTGATACAAAAACCTTGGAAAATAATTCGAACTCGACACCTTGCCATTCCTGCCGATTATGAATTGTATAATATCGAAAAGGATCCAAGTGAGAAAAACAACGTGATTTTGCAAAATCAAGTTTTAGCCGAAAAAATGAAAATTGCCCTTGAAAATCAATTTAAAAAGGATGCTAAAGAAGTGAATCTGAATGGGATTAAATAATAACATTTTAAATAATGACCAATATTGAAATAGCAAAAGTTACGCTAAACGACATTGACCAATTGCAAAAAATTGGCAGGCAAACTTTTGAAGAAACATTTTCAAAGTCCAACTCCGAAGAGAATATGAAAACCTATTTGGAGGAAGGGTTTTCCATTCAAAAATTAACCACAGAACTAAATGACAAAAACTCCGAATTCTATTTTGCGACATTTGAAAATGAAGTTATTGGGTATTTGAAAATCAACTTTGGAGCATCGCAAACGGAATTAAAGGACAGCAAATCTCTTGAAATTGAACGAATATATGTGTCGAAAGAATTTCACGGAAAAAGCGTAGGACAATTACTTTACGACAAAGCCATTCAAATAGCAAAACAAAAAAATGTGGATTATGTTTGGTTGGGCGTTTGGGAAGAAAATCCAAGAGCCATAAGTTTTTACAAGAAAAACGGTTTCGTTGAATTTGATAAACATATTTTCAAATTAGGAAATGACGAGCAAACAGACATAATGATGAAACTCAAA
Organism: Flavobacterium alvei; assembly: GCF_002920895.1. Classification (GTDB taxonomy): domain Bacteria; phylum Bacteroidota; class Bacteroidia; order Flavobacteriales; family Flavobacteriaceae; genus Flavobacterium; species Flavobacterium alvei. The sequence goes on along the minus strand of NZ_PQVG01000009.1, from coordinate 40,195 downwards.
TTGACAAATTAAAAAAAGGTTTGATGAATTCAATTTCATCAAACCTTTTTTATTCAACTTTAATAAGAAGTCATCAAGCCACTGACCTATTCTTTTATAACTTTAAAAGTCACTCCTGTAGTTCCAATTTTTGCAAAGTAAACTCCGTTAGCTTGATTTTCTATATTTAATTGCACTTTCCCATTAACTGGAGTATATGCCTTTTTGGAAATCAATTGCATATTCATCGTATATAATTCGATAGTGGTTTCTTGAATTGAAAGCGGCAAGGCAATTTCAAAAATTCCTTTTGTAGGATTAGGATACATTCTGAAATCAGCTACGTCCACCCCTTTTGAATTGATGCCCAAGGTGGTTAGATCCCCTTCTAAACTGATATAATCATACATCACGTGATTGCCTCCACTTGATGTAGATGGCATTTGCAATTTGAGGGTGTTTTTTCCCGATTTTAATTTACTATATGGAATGTCAAAAGTGGCTAATCCATATTTTGCGTGATTGGATTGTCTTAAAAATGCATTTCCTCCGCCATTAGGTGGATAATATCCAGAAGATGGTGTAACGCGACTTCCGTTGATAAAAATCCAATTTTGAGCGTGGTCTGAACTGGCATAGGCAATTGTTAATTTTGCATTTCCTGTGGTAGGGATGGTCCCAGTCAAATTAAAATTTACATTCCAATCCCAAACAGATCTTGTCCCATCGGCATTGAAATAGGCTGAATGAACATAAGAAAGTGCTGTGGGCCAATTTTTATCTTCGACATTGTATTCGATTGGATTAGTAAAAGTTGCTGCAAATTTGTTTTCTACAAAACCTTCGCAATAGTCGAAATCGCCAAATTTGTATTCCTCGGCAGTTCGATTAGGAACTCCAATTTCAAAAACTAAATTTCCATTGGTGCGAGGAATAGTCCAATTTATGTTTCCAAGATTAGTGGTTGCTGCTGCGGTAACAACAACTGTTTCTTGTCGATATTCTCCAGTAGTACCATTTTTGTAGGCAAATAAAGTATAGGTTCCTGGGCGTACATTTTTAATATCAAAATTTCCAGAAGCATCTGTTTGAACCCAATATTGATAATTTTTTTCTTCGAATTGCCAATTTCCACCAGCATCTGGACTTAATTGAGTAACTCCTATCCAAGCTTCGTTTCCATTGACATTGGTTTTAGAAGGATCAGTGATGTTAAAATTTCCAATGATATTTCCTCTTCCCGCAGCTAGGGGATAATCAGGAGTATTGGTTAACCAACTAAATGGCCATTCCGTTTTATCAACTGCCGCTCTTGCTTTTGCTTCATCCCAATTGGCAGTTGCTGTTGCGTTTTGATTAGCATAAATCAAATAAGGACCATAAATTTTTGACCATTCTTCGCCAAGCGGCACTTGAAATCCAGTTGAATTATAATGTACCCCATTCATTAATATATGAATAATTCCTGATGCTGAATTTAAATCATGACTGGTTGGTCCTCCACTAAAATATTCGTGATTTCCAGTAACTGCCCAAATACCTAAATTATTTGTATCAGATGAATGTCCATAAGCTTTTAAACTATATAATGGCTCACTAAATTGGTATTTACCATCATATTTTCCAGCACGCACTCCAGATTCAATTTTAATTATTTCGGCAATAGATGTAGGAGACCATGCATCGCCAGGTTGCGGCATCTCCCATGTTTTTAATTCATTTACACATATTTTATTTGTAACACTACTATTTATCCATAATACTTGTCTCCAAGATCCTAAATCAAAATTGGGGTAAGTGGCTTTATGTTTTAAAATAGAGTAGGTATAAAGTCCTTTATCGGCTTTTTTTAACACATAATGAATGTCTGCATCACATGGAGTCACATTATTTCCTGGAGAATAGGGTCTGGAGAATGAAACATCAATATAATCTGCAGTTTCTTCTTTTACACTAAATGTTGCTCCAAATATGGTTTCAAATCCATAAGAAGTAGTAAAATCATAATAACCACCCGTTCTGGAAGTAGAAGTAGTTACATATAAAGTTTCAACACCATTAATTTTCATCGAAACAAGGTTGCTGGTGTTTTTGTCAATTTTTGCTTCGATAATTCCGTTTTTAAGTATAATGTAGGAGGGATATTCCGTAAGCATACTACTTGGATTTTGTCCAATATTTACAACTGTTCTGGTTCCATTGTAAACAACATCTAAAGTTTTTCCTGCAGTACACGTAATTTTTCCGTTAGCAATGTGGGTTTCAAGTGCTGTTTTTTTATCTCCAGTTACTATTAATTGCCCTAGACCACTAATATAAATATGACCATTTGTTCCAATGTTAATACCTGTTTTGACATCGACTGTACCTCCAGTAATATTTAAGTTTCCAGTAGGATTTCCCGTTCCAGTTCCTACTTCTAATGACGCATTAGCATAAAGTGTCCCTCCATTTATATTGGCTGTACCATTTCCTCCTGTACCATTTCCAATATATAGATTGAAATTACTGTTTATACTTCCTGAATTTACATTTAAAGTTCCACCAGCCCCTTTACCTAAATATACATATCTTCTACCATTAAAATTAGCGGATCCATTTAATGTAATTGTTCCGTTTAAATTGGCATCATTATAGGGGTAAAAAGTACCGGTAATTATAATGTTTGCACCAACATTTACAGTAACGACACCGGGTCTTTTTGCGATTACATCAGCACCTGAATGTCCTACATTAATTGGGTCATAAGGTGTTCCAGCATTAAAAATTAAAGTAGCCGAGTTTAAAGCAGCAAAATCAATGGCAGTATTATCCCAATTATTTACATTATAAAAATTAGTATCCACTCCTCCAACCCAAGTATAAGTTTGGGCAAATGAAGTGTTGATAATACTGAAAAATAAAAGGGTAACAATGCAAATGGATAGTCTTGTTTTGGGTAAAATTTTATTCATAGTAATTATTTTTAAACGCCATTTTTTGATAAAGGCATAAAAATTAAGTGTTTTTTTACGCTTATATTTTTTTACTAAAATATAATTATATGTATTGGTTGGCATCCTGTTGTGTCCTGTAAACAAAAACCAACTCTAATTCTTCACCGTTTCTGGTAAAATCGAATAAGGAACTGGATTGTTTTTATCCAAATTGAGGTAAAAATAATCCAATGCCACGCCTGGGTCGATCTTATGTATTTTTAAAATGTTTTTTCCTTTATTAAAAGATTTCAGGGCTATTTTTTTGGTTGCTTTATTAGACAGAACGTTTTGTTTCCATTCTTCGCTTCTTCCAACAGTTGCAAAATCAACTATCTGCATAGGTTCATTATTCCATTGCACGCCTACACGAACTCCGTTTTTGTCTGTTAGAGGAAGGGTTGGAATGGCATATAAAAACAATTCTGCATCTAAACTATTCAAATTATCTAAATGAATATGATATTCTAAGTAAGAAGAAGAATCAGTCTGAAAAAGTGTAGTTGGCGGATAAGCTTGCATCGCCGCTTTGCTATAACCCAACCCATCTATTTTCTTCCATTCATAGGCTCCTTGATTTTTTATGTTAGTGAAGTTTTGCGCATAAATCACTACTTTATTGTCAATTGCTACAAAAGAGTTTTTAGCAACAGCTGCATTATTGGAATCAATTTCAAGAGTGATGACTTTCTTTTTTTCGCCATAAACGATGCTGAATTGCGCTTTTTCAATTGGATTTTTCTTCCATTGATTCCAATCAATACTGATTTGGATTCGTTCCGAATTGTTTGTTGCAGCATTCAAAATTCCAGTTTTTTTATTGGCAATAATCCAATCCGGAAGGTTTTGCAATTGCCACGAAACCACCGCATCTTTCTTTAGAAATAAGTCAACAAAATGGGAAGTATTCGAATCTTGAGAATATGTCAGTTTACTTTCATTTGGACTAGAATCGGTTTCGTTTTCTACCAAAATCCCTGCTGAATCAACGCCATCAGTTTGCAATGGAATTTCAATATTTGCCTTATCAAAAACGGGCAATTTTCGTGGACTCATATCCATAATGAAGTTCCATTTTCCGTTCCCGATTTGATTGTATTCTTGGGTAATGGCTTTAATTTCGTTGAACGCATTTTCCGATTTCAAGGCAAAATCCTTCGCATTTAGTCTCCCTTGTTTGCCATAAATGTTGGCTTTGTCGGCATACAAAAACTTTTTGTTCATCAACGAAGCCGCTTTTGTTGGATAATAGATTAACTGGAAATAAGCGTCTTGAAGTTCTTTCGGCAATTTGCTTTTGATGGCATCGGCCTGATTTTCCAAATTTTGGTATTGGTCAATTCTTCTCTGGTTTTCATCCCCAAAAAAGAACGGATTATAGGCCGTTTGTTTAGTTTTGGTAGTCGGTTCGGTTTGACTCCAGCCCATAAATTCGGGTTTTCTTTCGAAAGCCAAATCAAAATAGTTCCATTTTGAGTTCGCAATCATATTTCCGTAAGTTTTTCCAAAAATCGACGAATAAAATTGACTCATATGCTTTTTGACATTGGATGCATCCTCAAAAGAATTTGCATTATAAGCCATATCCAAAAAAAGCGTGGTCGAATATTCAATCGATTTCAAATCGCCCACATTCAGAATCCAGATTTCTTTGCAATTAGATGCATAAGCCTTCATCATTTCTTCCCTCAACAAGGCAGGATGAACCGAATCAACCCAAAGATAATCGTGCGGTCTTCCCCAATAGGAAGCGTGGTAATACACGCCGCCACCGCCGGAACGCTTTTGTTCTTGCTCGTTGCTCAACCTTCGGATGTAGCCGTAATTATCGTCTGTCCAGACCAAAGTCACGTCATCCGGAACCTGTAAACCTTCATCGTATAAGTCCAAAACTTCTTTGTAAACCGTGAAGGCTTGCGGAACCTTCGTCGCATCAGGATTGATGTGGGTTTCAAACAACTTTCGTTGGTCTTTTATGATCTGTTTTAATAATTCCGCTCCTTCTTTGTTGGTTTTTACGCCTTCCATTTTGCTGTCGTGAACGCCACGCATTCCGATGGTGTAAATGGCATCGACATTTTTGCTTTCTTTTACTCGGTCTTCCCAGTATTTAAGGACATTATCTCTATTGGAAACATAATTAAAATGCCCCATTTCCTTTTCTTTCCATTCATCGACATTGTTGCGCAACATCGGTTCGGCGTGCGAGGTTCCCACCACAATTTGATAATCTTCGGCTATTTTGGCATTGCCTGGGACTTTAAAAAAACCTGTCGTTCCTTCGTGCATTGCCGGCCAAATCGTGTTGGCTTTCAAGCGCAACAACAATTCGAATATTTTAGCATAGGTTTTAGGTCCAATGTTGCCCACTTCAGGTTCAAAAGTTTTGGCTGCCCAAAGTCGCAATCCCCAATCTTCATCGTTCAGGAATATTCCCCTGAATTTGACCGATGGCGCTTTGGATTGAAATGAATTTTGGGTTAAAATCAATTCTTTTTGTTTTGCAACAGGCACGTCAGCCCACCAATACCAAGGTGAAACGCCCATTTTTTGGCTTAAATCAAAAACTCCGAAAGCCGTTCCTCTAGGGTCGGTTCCGGCAATAATAAAGGCTTTGGTGATTTTAGAATTGGGATTTAGAATTATTTTGTAGCCATAACTTTCCCATTGTTTTTCGAAATTTTTGAAATCATTTTTTTTATCCAAAAAAGATTGCACCAATTTCGATTGAATCCGTCCAATGACGATGACATTGCCCGATACAGCAGCCTTGTTTTGGGTAACCAAGGGTTTGAAACCGCTAACTTTGAAAATATCTTCCGCCAAGGAATAAGCCAAAATCGAATCCAATGTTATGGCTTTGTCGTATAAAATGCTTGCTTTTTGGTCTTTGGTAAACACTTCAAATTTTGATGCGGAATCATTTTGAGCTACACTTTTTGGAAGGAAAAACAGAATGAACAAAAAGGTCAGGATGGTACTTTTCATATTTAGCTTCAATTAATTTTCTTCGACAACTTGAACGCCCCAAGGTTCTAAATCTAATTTTCCACCTTTTTTGACTTTACGGTCGGAAGTTAACTCTTTTCCGTCTGGATAATCATAACTTACAGAATCCGCTTTCGAGGAATAATTATAATAGAAATGGACTTTTTTACCAAAATCATTCGTCCCTTGTTTGGTTATTAAAGGCCAATGGATGTTTTGGTCACTGGTTTTAATGCCAGCACGTTCCATCGCTGCCATCACTATTTTTTCTTGCAATATATCGGAAGGGCGGCAACCCTCATAAACCAAAGTTCCTTTACCAAATTTATTACTCGTAATCGCAGGATATTTTCCATAGAATGGGTGGTCGTAATAAGCCAATGGTTGGGCTGTTTCCGGGATAATCAATTCAGCCCAGTCCGAAACGGTATTTTCTTTATCGGCAACATTAAACGGATTGTCTTTTAGCTTCAGATTTTCGATGTTGGCAAACTCTTGATAGTAGAATCCACAAGCTTTGCGAAGTGGTCCTGGTGCCACTTCTGTTCGTACCATCGAGTTTTGATCAGTGAATCCACTTTTGAACATCATAATTACTTGACCACCTTCTTTTACATAATCGGAAATCGCTGTCAAGACAGCATCGGAAGCCACATATAAAGGCGGAACAATTACCAGTTTATACTCTTTTAAATTTAGATTCGGTCTTTCAGCAAAAATATAGTCCACTGCCACGCTGTTGTTGTACAAAGCGCGGTGCAACTGGTCGGTTTGTGTGCGATACGCATTGCTACCATCCTTATATGGCATAATGTTTAAGGCGTGATTGGAATCATAACTAAAAAGGATGGCTACTTGTGGTTTGATTTTTAAGTTAACGAGATGAGAACCAAATTTTTTAAGTTCTTGTGCCGTTTTTTTCATTTCGTTATACACTCGGTTGGGTTCCAAATCGTGTGACAGGATTCCTTTCCAATAGGTCTCTTGTCCATAATGAAGAGAGCTCCAATGCCAATACGCCACCATATTGGCACCCGAACCAATATTCGAATACATATTCAAGCGCAATTGTCCATCATAGGGTGGATGTTGGTCTTTAGAATCCCATCCTGTGGTTTGTCCTGTGGTTTCGGTAACGAGATAATTGGATTTTTTCACAGAGCGGATATAATCTCCTGCCATTGCATATTCGGCTCCGGTACATTTATCCTGTGCTGGAGGATATTTGTTCAATCCCAAAATATCCATAAACTCGCTTGTTTGGGGCTTGTCTATTTCGGGAGTCGTCATAAAACAATGCGTAACAAATTGATCGGGACGCTTGTATTCATCAACAATTTTGGTCTGCCAAGTCAGAAAATCTGCAATCACTTTCATTTTATAGCGTTCCCATTCCAATTTATGCGCCGTATTTGTAACATCGTCTCGTACAGGAAATTCACTCCAATCGTTCAAGGCCATACCCCAATAGTTCAAACCCCATATTTTGTTTAATGTTTGAACGGTTCCAAATTTATCTTTCAAATAATTGACAAAACCTACCTGAAAATCGTGATTATTGACACCACGGGTAAGCGTTTCGTTGTCCACCTGAAAACCAATCACGGCAGGATGTTTCGCATAACGTTCGGCAATTTTTCGGATAATGCGTTCGGAATAAAACAAATAGGAAGCATTCGTTAAATCAACATTTTGACGAATACCATAACCGGCTTTCCGACCGCCGGCATATTCAATAAGCATTTCGGGATATTTGTGCGCCAACCACGCAGGAATAGAATAAGTAGGGGTACCAACTATTACTTTTATCCCCGCTTTGTGCAAACGGTCGATAATTCGATCCATCCAAGCAAATTCGAATTTGCCTTCCTGTGGTTCAAAACCACTCCAAGAAGATTCGGCTAGACGAACCACAGAGACTCCAGCTTCCTGCATCATTTGTACATCTTTTTCGAGACGTTCGGTAGGCATATATTCGTGATAATAGGATGCGCCATAGAGAATGTTGTCAAATTTGATTTGAGCAAAAGAAAGATTCGTTAAAGCAAGCATTGCCACTAAAAAGAGCAGTTTTATGCTTCCTGAAAACCTTTTTGCAAAAGAAATATAAGTATGTTTCATCTTGTTGAAATATAAATCATTAAATTAATTTTTGATGGAAATAAGTTTTACCGGTCCCAATAGTCCCGATTGCTGCAAGGAACTTTTAGCATTCAAATCGGCATTTTCTGAGTGTACAATCTTGTCTTTTTCGGGTAAGGAATAATCGCCAATCAATCGGTTTTTCCATGTATTGACTACGGTAATTTCTATCTTGTTTTGTCCCTTGTGAAGTTTTCCTGTGACATTGACGCGATAAGGAACTGTCCAAACTCCTCCCACATAGACCCCATTAATCTTCACTTTCGCCATAGCGGAGAGTTCTCCAAGGTCAAGATAGAGATTTTCGTCCTTGTTTCCTTTTTCTAAATTCAAAGTCGTGGTGTAAATCGCTGTTCCCGAAAAATAACGAATGCGCTCATCGCTATTTTGTGACCAATCAGTCAATTGCTCGAAGACTACTGGTTTTGATGGTCCTCGTTTTACCGAATCGTTTTCAAATTGTACTTCCCATTTATTGTTTAAAATTTTTAGTACCAGTGGCTCTTGAAAATTGGAGTTTATTACTTTTGAAGGGGACTGTCCCGGATTTCTAAATACAATAAAAGCACTTCCGACTGCTACCAATTGCAACCGTATTGCAGTTACATTCCCAGATGTTTCGTAATTTGCCAAAACACGAGTTTCCCCTGTCAAAGGATCCCATAATTCGGGCTGCAAACCTTTCACTCGAAAAGTGGCTTGAAAGTCGATAGTTTTAGTACTCGAATTGGCTAAGAAATAAATCTCTTTGTTGCCTACTGAGCGATGTTTATAGTGAATGTCTTTATTGTCGGAGAAAAAATCGGGTGTTGCTTTAAGCAAGGCCAATGCTTCGGATAAGTTTATGTTATTCAAGACCATCCCTTTTTCGTACTGCTGTTGTTTAGTTGGACTATTTCCCCATAATTTTTGTGCCAATTGTTGTACTTCTAAATCTGCATTTGGATATCCTTGTAAACTCGGTGATTTGCTTGGTGCCGAACCCAAAATTACTGCTCCTTGGGCAACCAATTCCTCGATTTTTTTTAATAATTCCGGTCGCATAGTTTGTTTTTTAGGCAGAACCAATATTCGATAGGAAGTACCGTGTGGCAATACAAGCTGACCGTCTTTAACAGACAAATCACGTAAAATGACTTCGGCATTTATAAAATCATAATCATAACCCGTAGGCAATGCAGGGCTTACCACACCTGACATTTGGGGCACGTCTTCGCCTGTAAAATAAGCCACGTCTGCTTTATTTAAACCCTGTTGCAACATATAATTGCAACGTTTGTGATAGGTTGTAAACAAGTCCATTTGTCTGAACCAAGTATTTTTTCTGTTGAATTCGGTACCGAACCACGCATCCACACCGGGATATTTATCTTCATAAGGTTGTTGAATGTAAACGTGTAACAGTGTGCTGTTAATTCCTTCAATAAATGCCCAGTCGCCAACTCTTTTAAGATCGGCGGGATAAGCACTAAAAGCATAATTTTCTGTCCAAGAACCACTGGTAAAAGATTCTGCCCAAACCTTATTTTTACCATAAATATGAGCTGCCGAAGCGGCGATACGGGATTCAAACTTACCATCCGTTTTCCCTGGTGACCACCAATATTCTCCTGCAACCTCGTCAGATTGTCCTCCATATTGCAGCGATTCTCCCGCAAAACCAGAATGTCCATAGTTTTCTAGCCAAGTTGTCAATCCATATTTATGACTGACATCCCGCAATCCACCAACGTATTTATAAGAGATATCATCTGCAACCAGACGGCGTAAATCCCAAAGAAAACGCTCGGAAATATCAGTATTCCCTATAATATGTCCATCATATACCGGCAGAAAAGGCGTAGCGTCATACCCGTATTGTTGTTTGAACTCCTCCAAAAAACCGTCGGTAAAATTCTGTCCGCCACGTTCATAACTGTCAATAACAGTTGTCTTGAATGTTTTTCGGTCTTCCGGCGGCACTCTTTTCATAATATCGCCAATGAAAGCATCAAAATGTTCGGCAATATGTGCCGCACTCATTTTGTCCACTTCCAACCCTTCGGCTTCAAAAGAGGCTGGGCCATTCTTGACATCAATATATCGCATTCCCATTCGCATAATCAACCAATTACCGGCAGGGACATTCCAGTTTAAAACACCATCTGCCGACATATATTTGGAAATATCTAATACTTCTTGTGTCTGGGGGAATTTCAAATCTTTCGTTTGGTCTTTCGCTGCTCCCCAATTGGCTACCCTTGCCAATGATTTTTCAATATAATTATTCAAAACTGGAGTTTGATCCAAACTGATTTTACTGATTTTACTTTGTTTTGTTCCTCTTGGATGAAAGACAATTCGGAATTTCTTTCCTTGAATTTCCCCTAAAGCCAAATCAAAACGGGCATCAGGTTTGAATACCTTTGCCAGATTTTCCACGTTTTTTGTTTGAAAGACTTCAAATTTTTTGACACTTTTAAAATCTGCATCCACTTTTACAAAGAGTTCTGCCGTGGCATCCAAATGACCTGCTGAGTATAACGACAGCGTGCGAACCGTTGTTTGTTTTGGAAGAATAATATCTAATGTGGGTTCGTTACCCGAAAGTACATATTTGGCACTATCTTGTTTTGCCGAAGGAATTAATTGCAATTGAGAAGGAACAAGTTTTATATCTGAATTATCCTGAAGATCTTGCCCATAACCGGCAGTTACCGGAAAAGCAAGTACTTTCACATCCTGGAAAAATGAATCAGGTTTGGCCAATAATTTTGAAATTTTTGTTGACCCTTTAACGTATAATTCTGAAGAAGCCAAATAGCGCATTGCTTGCTCTGGCTTGATCCAAGGCCCGCCGGACTGGCTCCAACCAGGACAATTAAACAAGCCAACTTCAATATCCAGTTCAGTGGCCGTTTTCAAAGCAGTATGCAAAACTTCATACCATTCTTCCGTGAAAACTTTGGCTTTTCCAAAAGACTGACCGGTTAAATCTCTTGACCAACTTGTCCGATTGCGAATATTGGTGGCAATAAAAACACGGTTAATCCCGGCCTCTTTCATCGCGTGTAAATCCTTCACTACGCCTTCTTTGGAGATATGATCGTTTAACCAATAATAATAAGCCGCTGTTTTAACACTGTAAGGTGGCGTAGCAAAGTCTTTTTCGATATCATTAAAATTGTCATTCGGCTTTTCTTGGGCGAATGTTGCAGCTGATACTAATAGCGTTAATATAATTAGGATGCTTTTTTTCATAGAAATAGTATTATTGAATCGTAATCAATTTACTGTTTCTTTGAAAGTCATCGCTTTTAATCACCAAAATATAATTGCCAGATGCTAATCCGTCTCTCTTTAATGCAATCGTGTTTTCTCCTTTGGAATATGTTTTTTCAGGGATATCCATAACTTTCATACCCGCCAAATTGTATAACGAGAGGGTAATTTTAGAGTTGGAATCATTATAAAAAACGACATTGGTTTCCGTGGAAAACGGATTTGGATAATTGTATATTCCTTTCTTTTCGGTAAAATCTTTCAAGCCCAATGAACTATCAAATTCAAAACAACCCAAATCAGGTGCTGCTCCTTTGAACGTAAAACCAATATCCGTTCCGGCATTAATGATGTCGCTTCCTGCTTTTAATTTTAGGAAATCATTTTTAGGCAAACTGCCGTCGGCTTCTCTTGGAGCCGTTAAAAGCGTTTCATCAGTACTTAAAAAATCGGAACTATTAACCGTTACCGACATATCAAAATAATTAGAAGTTAAGAAGCAACGTGGTTTATCTATATTTTCCAATTCGGCCGTGGTAGCGGCAAAACCTAAATTATTTGCCAAGGTATGATTCCATCCAGGGCCATCAGTGGCAAAATCGGTTGCATTTAATGCTACGCAATTCAACATATTGTAGTTTCTTTTGTTAACATAGGCCGTGTTGTTGTACCAATAATTGCCGTCTAAATGGTGGTTGGCATAAAAACCGCTTTGTTTGTTTCTGACCGCCAGACAAAATCGAATAGTGTTTTTTGGAATGGGCGTGTAACTGGATTGAATAGTGGTATAAGGAGTTCCGCCAGCACCATATCCACCGGCTTTGAAACCATTTCCGTCGCCACGACTTACAAATTTATTGGTTCCACTAATGGAATAGCCATTATTAAAAGCCCAACAGTTTTCAATTAAAACAGGCTCCGCATTATTGATTAAATCATAACCATCGTCGCTATTGTACCAAGCACGACATCCTCTAATCACATTATTGACACTTCCTTTTTTTAAGTGAAAACCAAAACCATCCGTATTTCCGCCTACTCCACTTTCGGAAACAGAATCATAATTATTATAGGCATCACAGTTTAGAATCAAGTTATTGGAGCCTTTTGTCATATAGACTCCAATAGCCATACCATCGTGCATTTTTACTTGTTCAAGCGTGATATTGCTTCCTTGAATATCAAAACATTCGGATTGGGTATGGGTCAATATCGTTACTTGAACACCAACTACTTCAATCCCTTTAATATGAATATTACTTCCTGTAATGAAAAAGGCAAATATGCGATAATCAGCAGGTTTAATATTTTTATAATCAAAAATTGGAGTTTCATTGGGATAAGCCAAATAACTGATGCCATTTTTATTAAGTTCTGTTACATAAGCCCAAATACTATTATAACGAGCAATTTGGTCTTCCCTCATAGAATAAAGTCCGCCTCTTATATAAACCGTATCCCCTGAACTAGCCAATGCTTGTGCTTTTTGAATTGTTTCAACGGGATTGTTTAGGTCTCCAGCATTGGTATCGACACCATTTGGAGCGACGTAAAAAGTTGCTCCGAAAGAATACAAACTACTTAAAAATAGGGTGATGATTAAAATACTATTTTTCATATTCTGAAATTTTACATAAAAGTATTGAAACAATTTGATGGCAATTATTTTAAAAATCTTAATGTTCTAATGACTAGCATCGGATTCAAAACAACCCAAATCGGGAGCTTTACCTTGAAATGGAAATCCAATATTAGTTCCTGCATTGATTAATTTACTGGAAGGAGCTAATTTTAAAAAGTCTGTTTTAGGCAGACTTCCATCAGCTTGTCTTGGCTCTGTTAGAAAACTTTCGTCAAGGCTTAGAAAATCCGATGAAGAAACATTTAAATCAAAATAATTCGTTTTCAACACACAACGTGATTTGTCAATATTTCCTAATTCTTTTGCTTTAGCAGCAAAACCTAAGTTGTTGACCATTTCGTGATTCCAACCTGGGCCATCAGAACCAAAATCGGTTGGATTTAGGGCTAAACAATTTAACATATCGTAGTTTACTCGGTTTTTATAAGCGGTGTTGTTGTACCAATAATTTCCTTCTAAATGATGATTGGCATAAAAACCACCTTGTTTGTTTCCGACAGCCAAACAAAAACGGATGGTGTTTTTGGGAATTGGGGTGAAATTCTCCACGACATCATTATAAGGCCTTCTACCTTTGGCATAACCTCCAACTTTAAACCCATTGCCATCACCACGACTCACAAAATCGGATGTTAAACCATTATAAAAAGCCCAGCAATTTTCTATTAAAACGGGTTCTGCATTGTTGATTAAATCGAATCCATCATCGCTGTTAAACCAAGCTCGGCACCCCCTGAAAATGTTATTGACACTTCCTTTTTTGAGATGTGCGCCATAACCATCAGTATTTCCTCCTTTTGCTCCTTCTGAAACAGAATCCCAGTTGTTGTAGGCATCACAATTTAAGATGAGATTATTGGAACCCGAAAGCATATAAACTCCTATAGCCATTCCGTCGTGCATTTTCAGTTGTTCCAATGTGTTGTTGCTGCCTTGAACCTCAAAACATTCGGATTGAGTATGCCCTGTTATGGTTACTTGAACACCAATAACTTCAATGCCTTTAACGTGAATATGATCTCCTTTGACAAAAAAAGCGACAACACGTTTATTTGTAGGTTTAACGTTTTTATAATCAAATACTGGAATTTCGTTAGCATAAGCCAAATAACTGATGCCGTTTTTGTCTAGTTGTGTGACATAAGCATAAGCTCGTTGATAGCTCGCTATTTGATCTTCCCTCATCGAATAAAGTCCACCCCTGATGTAAACAGTATCTCCCGAACTGGCTAATTCTTGTGCTCTTTTTATGGTCTCAACAGGCTGGTCTTTACTACCAATATTGGAATCATTCCCATTTGGTGCAACATAATAATCTTTTCCATAGGAAAAAATACTAGTTAAAAAGAGTGCAATAATTATAGAGATATCTTTCATCATTTGGTGAATGTACTTTTTATTTGGATTCTTGCTTAGTATTGTCTTTAGGAATTTCGATATACTCTTTCAAGCCACATTCTTTTATTTTTTTGAGGCTTTCCGCTGCGGTTAGTGCATTGAGATTGGCTCCTTCAACACCGGTATGGGTGTGGTCTTTTGGGAAAAATGCTTTTACGGTTTCTTTGCCCAAAGCTTCGTATTTCAAGGCAACAAGTTCGTTCAAATCGATAAAAAAAGCACCAGTATTTGCTGCCGCAATTTTCGACCATCCTCCGTAAGTATCGGCTCTGCGTTCTACTTTATCATTTGGCCATTCGTTTCTTGGAGTTTGACTCAAAACAATTGGAATAGCTCCTTTTTCTTTCGCTTCTTTGACAAATTTTTCCATATACCAGCCAAAAGTTTGCACGGTTTCGGTCAGACTGTCGCGAACCACCACTTGGGTTTCATTGCCGTTTCCTTTGAGTGATCCCCTGAATTTTTCTTTGTCAATTGCTCCGGCATCGTTATGACCAAATTGTATCATAATAAAATCGCCTGGTTTCAATTGATTTTTTACAGCATCCCAAAGTCCTTCTTTTAGAAAAGTACGAGTGCTTCTTCCGCCACGGGCTTTGTTGATGACTTCAATTCTAGTGGTATCGCAATATTTAGGAAATTCAACTCCCCAGCCCACGGCATTGGGATTGTTGCCATTATTCGCCATTGTCGAATCGCCAATCAAATAAACTTTTTTCTTGGCTGGAAGTACAATTTTTGGATTCGCCAAAATATATTTTTTCAAGGAATTATCGCTTTTTTTCAATTCATTGATAATTACCGAAGCCGAAAGTACCGCTCCTTTTGCCGATGTATGGGTGTGATCGCGTTTGTAGAAATAGGTTCCCGTTACTTTTGCTTCGCCCAATTTTTCCATTTCGATGGCCATATTATCGTTCAATTCGATAAAAGTCACTTTCTCTTGTTCGGCAATTTGTTTGGCCCATAACCCGTAAGATTTGTTGTTTCGAGGCACTTTTCCTTCTTTCCAATCGTTTCTTGGAATAGGAGAACACACAATCGGAATGGCTCCTTTTGATTTGGCTTCGCGAACCACTTTCTGGATGTACCAACCATAAGAATGCACCACTTCGTGTTTCTTGGTCAACATATTATCAATCTCTTGGGTTTCTTCGCCAATTCCTTTGATGGTTCCTCTGGCTCTGGAATCATCATTTAATGGACCATCGTCATTATGACCAAATTGAATCATCACGTAATCGCCTTTTTTAAGTTTTTTATACACTGCTTCCCACAACCCTTTTTGCTGAAAAGTTCGGCTGCTGGTGCCACCCAAAGCGTGGTTTTCGAGATTAACTTTTGTAATATCCAAAAACTGGCCGATATAATCGCCCCAGCCCCAAAGTCCGCCATCGCCTTTTCCAGCTCCATTTTTTACGGTTGAATCGCCTACGGTATAAATAGTGGGTTTGTCTTGTTCTTTGGTTGTAAAATTGAAAAACAAGAATGCTAAACAAAGGATGGAAAGTAGTTTAATCAGTTTCATAGTATAAGATGTATATTTTTTATTTTTCAGTTAATGTTCTAAAATCGAACCAAAGATTCATTGAAATCCCGTCATCTCCTTTTTTGATGCGAATATTCGTTGGCTGACTTTCTGGCCCTTGGTGCTCCAATGGTTTGAAATCACGCATCGCCGGAATTTCATACATAAAGGAAATATCTCCTTCCGGAAAAGCCGGTTGCGGATTGCTGCCCGGAAATCCGTTTTTAGGCAAATCGGGAGTGAAAACTCGTAGAAACAAATTCTCTGATTCGCTAAATACTTTGAATGAGTTTGTGCCAGCTTTCAAATTAGCTCCGATGACATTGGCGTGATAGCCTTTGAATTCGGGATACACCAAATTTTCGAAACTTTCGCCTGTTATGGTTGTGTTGTACGCTTTTTCCCAAACACCGTAAGTCGTTCCTTTGAGTCTGTTTTTCCAAACGTGATAAGGCCCTTTTCCGAACCATTTCATTCCCGTAACTCCTTTTTCGGGAAAGCTGAACGTGATTCCGAACGCACTGATTTTGTCTTCAAAATAAGCTCCGTCAAAACCACCGGCGTTTTCGGCATTTTTCAAGGCTACTAATTCCATTTTGAATCTTCCGTCAGGTTCCATAATCCATTTAATGGAAGTTAAACCTCCTGTGTAGGTCACAGTACAAGTTGCTTTGTCTCCTTCTTGTGCCACGAGAACTTCCTTCAATTTGGCTTTCATTCCAATAGGACGAGGCCCATTTGTCAACGGAATTACTGAAGTCGCATTTTTGATAGTCAAGATTTCTCCCGTTGTTTTGTCCAAAGTTACGCTGATGTCGCTTCCTTTTAATGTAACTTCGTTGGCCGTTTGAACAGCAGTTGCTTTTGCTTTCGTTGCTTTGGAAACTAAAAACTTGGATGCAAAAAACTGTGCTTTGTGAATAGGCCAAGTCCAAGTATAAATTTCCTTTCCGTGAATGTCATTCGCCGTGATGGATAAAACATCGCCTTCGAAAAAGTTGGCTGGAAGTGCGAATTTGATCTTGCGAGCTTCTCCGGGTTCAATGCTTGGAATTTCGATAGTTCCGGTGCTAATTGTTTTCGAAACGGCATCGGTATAAAGAATATTCGCATCGGATTTTAGTACTTTGTATTCCATTTTGCAGGAATTCAAATTACTGAAAAGATAGTCGTTGGTAATCAAAAACGAACCATCAAAAGCATCGGTTACTTGTTTGTTTGCAAACTGGATGGGTGCCCAAATTTCTTTTACGGTATAATAACTGCCTTCTTTTTCACGATGAGGTCCCAAAATTCCGTCGGCTGCAAGCGAACCTTTGGAGTCGAATTTGGTTTCTCCTTTCCAATCCGAACGAAAAACGGCTTCGTCGATCATTGCCCACATAAATCCGCCGGCAAACAACGGACTTTGTTTGTAGCGTGTCCAGAAATCTTCCAAAGCGGCTCCCATTCCGTTGTCGTAGGTTCCGTGCATAAATTCGGTTGGAAAAAACACATTTTCGCCATTGTTGAAACGGTGCATTCCTGTTAAATATGTTGGATAATGGTGTGTATCCCAACCATTAAAATCAGCCCAAGGGTGAATGACGATTCGTTTTTGGGGATCATTTTCGGCAAAAACTTTGTCCACATCGTAGTTCCAACCGCCTTCGTTTCCATTGTCCCAAATAATCACCGAAGGATGATTGACATCGCGAACAACGGTTTCGGTTACCAATTTGGTACCTGTTTTGGTATCGTATGAATTTTGCCAACCCGCCAATTCATTCAACACAAAAAGCCCCAAGGAATCGCAAACTTCCAAGAAATGGTCATCCGGCGGATAATGACCACGCACGGCATTCATATTCATATCCTTTAATAATTGTACGTCCAAAAGACTGATTCTCTTGCTGGTACTGCGACCACCTTCCGACCAAAAAGAGTGGCGATTGATGCCTTTCATTACAATCTTGGTGCCGTTCACATAGATTCCGTCTTTCTTTTTGAATTCCAAAGTTCGGAAACCAATTCGTTTTTCGACTTTATGAATCAGAGTTCCGTTTTGTTTTAAAACCAATTCCAAGTTGTATAAATTCGGAGTTTCGGTATTCCACGGTTTTACATTTTTCCATTGGGCTGCGATGGTTTCTTTGGTGCTTTTGACTTTGATTGGAAAAGAAAAAGTATCGAATTTTTCGCCGTCCAAGCCTTTCAAAGTCGCTTCGACAATGGCATTTTTTGCAATATTTTTAAGGTTCATATCGACAGTGATGGAACCGTCCATTTTTGGATTTACAGCAATATGTTGGATTTGCGTTTTAGGTGAAACTTCTAACCAAACCGGGCGATAAATTCCGCCAAACAACCACCAATCGGCTCTGCGTTCGGCAGCATTTACGGATGGATTGGCCGAATGTTTCCAAACATGCACTTCCAGAATATTTTTGCTTCCAAAGTTCAAAAGCGGCGTAATATCGTATTTAAATTCATAAAAACCACCTTGATGAATTTCGCCGGCCAATTTTCCGTTGACTTTTACTTCGGTATCGGTCATTGCGCCTCCAAAAGCGATTAGAATATCTTTCTCTTTGTAATCGGCAGGCACTTCGAATTCATATTTGTACAAACCTTCTTCTTTGCTCGGTTCTTTTTCATTCAATTCTTTGTACCATCTTCCGTAGGTATAAGTTCCAAAACCTTGTAATTCCCATTGCGAAGGCACATTTATTTTAGACCAAGCCTTGCTGTTGTTGCCATCGGTGCAATAAAAATCCCATTGCACGGGATGTTCAAAATCTTTTCCGGACAGGAACACTTTGTCGGTTTGTTGGGCGAAACTATGTAGCGCAGAAAAAGTTGTCAGCGCAGCAATAGCAATGAATTGAAGGTTTTTTTTAAGTAACATAATTGGTTTTTTCAATAGCGATTTAATTTCCATCAGGTTTAACAATTTCGAAACGGGCACTCATTGGCAAAGTCCAATTCGAAAAGGAATTGGGTTTTGTCGGGTCGTAAGCAGGTGTTTCCTTGGTGATGTTATTTTTCAAGGGAAGTCCCAATTCTCGAATGCCCTTGATTACGCAAAGGGCAATTTCGTTAGCTCCAAAACTGTTGAAATGGGTGTTGTCTTCCAATGCTTTTAGCTGTCCCGGAAAAGTATTTGCTGGATATTGCACAAAGGCTTTTCTGGAAGGTCCGTCTCCCCATTTTTCATACAATTGGGTCGTCATTTGAGTAACGTCAATCAATGGAACATTCATTTTTTTGGCAACGGCTCGCATTGCATCGGGAAAATCGCCGTGGGTTGGTTTCAAAGTTCCGTCTGGGTTGAAAGCTCTGCGTTGGGTTGGTGTTACTAAAATTGGAAATGCTCCTTTACTTCTTGCCATTTCGACATATTCTTCTAAATATTTGGAATAGGATTCCCAAGCCGTGTTTTCAGGGCCTTTTAGTTTTTCGTCGTTATGGGCAAATTCAATAAACAAATAATCGCCCGGTTTGATTAGTGAATTTATTTTTTTCAAACGGTTGCTGGCCTTAAAAGAACTCAAAGCCGAACCTGAAACGGCATAATTGGCCACCACGACTTTATCGTCAAAATAGTTGGTGATAAATTGTCCCCAAGAAGCCCAAGGTTCCACATCTTGGTCGGTTACGGTAGAATCCCCTGCCAAATAAATCACGGGAATAGTTGTTACAGGTGTTATTTTAATACTTTGGATGTTGGCAACCCCCAAAAATTCGAGAGTGAGTTTGTCGTCCCAATTGAAAACGCTTAAATCTCTGTCTTTTAGGCTGATTTTGGAAGTAGCGTCAATTTGGGGAAATCTTAAATTTACATTGAAAGTCTTGGTGATTTGGCTTCCTTTTTTTACTGAAAATTGATTGAGCATCAATCGTCTGGATTCCGCTTTAATGGTAACATTGGATGCTTTTTCTTTGCTGCCGATAGTTACTTCCACTTTATAATTCCCTTCAGGAAGTTTAACCGAAAAATAGGTTGGTTTTTCTATTGAAAAAGTATTAGAGTCCATTTTCACATTCGCAGCCGTTTCAAAATCAAAGCCATAACCGGTGTTCGAATTGTAAACCAATGAATTGGAAATGCCAATTACTTTTGAAGAAGATTTTTTAGTCCCAAAATGAAACGTTTGAGATTTTGAACCATTCATCATCTGTGAACTACTATTTGTTTCAGAAGCCAAACTTTTGAATGGCAGAAAAAAGCAAACAATTAATGCTAAAAGCGGGTAAATTTTATTCAATTTTATCAAATTTAAATTCAACAATAATTCAAAAATAAATGTTCCATATTAATATACTGTCCTGTACTATTAGGTTATACTACCAAAAAAAATGAAATCGACAATTATTTAAAAAAAATCAGGTAAGAACAGGATAGATTAAACAATAATAATAGTGAAATTGCTTAATTATTACTAAATTTCTATCTAAGATTTAATTATTTTTCAATCAAAAATCATGCAATTGTTTAAAATAAAACTAAAACTAACTTTTTTTTGGATATTTGTTTTATTACTCAGTTTTCCATTAGCGTCTCTGAGCCAAGAAAAAAACTTGCCATCGGAACGTAAAATTCATTATGCTCCAGAGGGAAATAGTTTTGTCTTGAAAAATGGGAGTCGAAAATTCAACAGAGCACTTTACGGAACCAACACCGCTTTTCGAGTAGAAACTGGCGATTTGCCCGAATTTGCATTGTATTTGCCGGGAATGGGTGGAAATTTTAAATTGGGAATTCAAAAAGGAGACCAAAGTAAATGGATTACCGAAGCCACGAAAATCGACGCTCGATACACTTTGGGAATGATGTACTACAAAATCCAAGACCCAATTTTAGGAAACGGAGAACTACTTTTGGAAGTAATCGCCTTAAAAAACACCGAAGGTTTAGGACTAAAAGTTACAGGAAATAATATATCAAATGACATTTCTTTGATTTGGGCTTTTGGCGGAGCAAGTGGCAAAAAATTCAGTCGTGATGGTGATATTGGTGCCGATCCAGAATCGGTTTTTTATATGCAGCCTAATTATTGTACCAACAATAAATATACAGTTCAAAAAGAATCTTTTGTTTTAGAATATGGTTCTGAAGTCAATAAAGAAAAAACGGGAAACACCAAAAGTTTGATTGGTTTTTATCCTAATTCCGAAATTCATTTGGCGAATGCCAATCAGCAAAAATCGCCTTTGGAATTGTTTGGTTCCGCACCAGAATCCTTGACTGTTATCACTGGAAAAATAGCAACTATTTCCAAAAACCCTTTGTTTTGGATGATAGAAACCGATGCTAAAACCCAATTGAAAAACCAAAAAGAATTGGCCACAATTTTTGAGAATTCTGTTCAAGAAACCCAACTTTTGGCCAATCGTATCAAAGTTGTTACACCTAATCCTTACATCAATACTTTGGGTTCTGCCTTGGCGATTGCTGCTGACGGAATTTGGGAAAGTCCCGCTTATTTGCACGGTGCCATCGCTTGGAGAATGTACCTCAATGCCTGGCGAGGCGCTTATACTGCTGATCCTTTGGGCTGGCACGACCGAGCCAAATCGCATTTTTCAAGTTACAGCAAATCGCAAGTTACCGAACCTTTGAGTGGTCCTGTTACACCAGACGTTAGCCGAAATTTAGCCCGAGAAACCGAAAAAATGGGAACTACATTGTTTACCAGCGGTTACATCAGCAGGCGACCAAATAACAACACCATTGCGCATCATTATGATATGAATTTGGTTTTTTTCGACCAGATGTTGCGTCATTTTAAATGGACAGGAGATGTTACTTTTATGAAAGAAATGTGGCCTGTGATTCAAAGACATTTGGCTTGGGAAAAAAGAAATTTCGACACCAATAACGATGGCTTGTATGATGCTTATGCTGCCATTTGGGCAAGTGATGCCTTGCAATACAGCGGCGGAGCGGTAACGCATTCGTCGGCTTACAATTATTATTCGAACAAAGAAGTAGCAGCTGTCGCCAAATATTTAAAACAAGACAATTCCGTTTTTTTGAACGAATCCAAAAAGATTTTCGATGCAACCAATTCCCAACTTTGGATGCCCAAAAAAGGAATTTTTGCCGAATACAAAGATGCGTTAGGCAATCAATTAGTACACGATTCGCCTGGAGTTTGGAGTATTTATCACACCATCGATTCGGAATTATCTAATCCGTTTCAGAGTTATCAGATGTTGCGTTATGTGGATGCTAAAATTCCGCATATTCCAATGACTGCCGAAGGATTGGACAAAAAAGATTTATACGCCATCAGCACGACCAATTGGCAACCCTATGATTGGTCGCTCAACAATGTGGCATTGGCGGAACAATTGCACACTTCATTGGCTTTTTGGCAAGGCGGACAATCGGAAAAGGCTTTCAAAATGTGGGAAAGTGCCTTGATCGGAAGTATGTATTTGGGTGCTTCGCCGGGCGGATTCGAACAACTTTCATTCTATGATGCCATGCGTGGCGAATTGTACCGTGATTTTGCCGACCCGATTGGAATGACGTCTCGAACCTTGGTCGAAGGACTTTTTGGAATTCAACCCAATGCGCTGGAAAATAGGTTAACTATTCAACCCGGATTTCCCGTCGAATGGAATTCTGCAAGTATTGAAATTCCTGATGCTTCGATTGCTTTTACTAGAGAAAAAAACACGGATTCTTATGAAATTAAAACTCATTTTACAACAAAAATGGATTTGAAATTCGTGGCAAAAATTCCTTATGAAAACATAAAATCGGTAACTATCAATGGCGAAAAAGCAACTTGGAAAACCATTTCTGATGCGGTTGGAAATCCACAATTGATTGTCGAAAATCCGTATAATGAAAGTTATAAAGTATCTATTACTTGGGAAGGCGAAAAGTTAGAAGAACCGCAACTAGATAAAGTATATTGCATTGGCGAAAGCATTAAATTGCAAACTAAAAAAGCCAAAATCATCCATATTTATGACCCACAAACGGCTTTAAGCGAAATTTCGAAAACCAATTCTGAACTAAAAGCCAATTTAAAAACCAAAGAAGACGCTACTTTTTTTGTAAAACTACAACAAGGAAACACAACTTGGTGGAATCCGATTAATCTGACTGTAAAACCAGAAATCGAAGTAAAATCGACTCGAATTGAAAACAACAATTTGCTTTTTGCTATAAAAAACAACAGTCAAAAAGCGATTGACGGGAATTTGATTTTCACTCCTTTTGGAAAGGAAATTTCACAGAAAGTAAGTTTAAATAAAGATTCTGAAACCACTATTTCCATTCCGTTCGAAAATTTGATTTCAGGTACGAATGCTGTAGAATTAAAAACCAATGAAGGCAAAACAACTTCACTTTCTTTCACCAATTGGGATATTGTTTTACCAAAAGAAACAAAATTAGAAACAATTTCACTTTCTGATAAATTCAATTCGAAAGTGACCGATATTTTCAAACAAGAATATTTATCGCCAAGACCAACATCACCTACTTTGCAATTGCCCAAACAAGGAATCGGAAATTGGTGTTATCCAAATTTAGACGTAAAAATTGATGATTCTGGCTTGCGTCAAAATGCAAAAAACAGCAATCAAATCACGAGTCCACAAGGGGTTTTATTTCAAACGCCTTCTGATACCGATTCTAAAAATATTGCGTTTACGTCAATGTGGGATAATTTTCCAGATAGCATTTCCATTCCCCTTTCGGGAAAAGCTTCGCACGTATATTTGATGATGGCGGGAACAACCAATCCAATGCAAAGTAGATTTGTAAATGGAGAGTTAACCGTAAATTACACTGATGGAACTTCAGAAATCCTTCAGCTTAAAAATCCAGAAAATTGGTGGCCTATTGAGCAGGATTATTTCATAGATGGATTGGCTTTTACCACCGATGCCCCAAAACCACCAAGAATGTATCTAAAATCGGGAATTATTTCACGCACTTTCGATGATTTTACATCCATAAAAGGATTCAGTAATTATGCAGTAGATGGCGGTGCGGCAACCATTTTAGATTTACCATTAAATAAAAATAAAACATTGAAAAATATTACTTTAAAATCTATTGCCAATGATGTTGTGATTGGTTTGATGAGTGCAACATTGGTTCGATAAAACAAAACTTAAACCGCAAATTCGCAAATTAAATTCATCTCCATTCAATAAATAATTTGCTGTAAATAATTACAAAGAAAAACTATTAAACCATGAAAAAAAACCTGCTACTTATAGCTTTCCTATTTTCGATCACAATGATAGGACAGCAAAAAATTGACCGAAAAGCATTGGTCACACGCCATAATGTAAAAGTAACGGCAATCGATACTTTGGCTTCTTTATCCGTGGGTAATGGAACTTTTGCCTTTACCGTTGATGCTACGGGATTGCAAACTTTTCCAGAAAAATATCAAAAAGGAGTACCGTTGGGAACCCAATCGGAATGGGGTTGGGACAGTTATAAAAATGTGAATAACTATAAATTTTCGGAAACTTTAAAAGACTACGACCAATACGGCAGAAAAATTAGTTATAGTGTTCAAGAAAAAGCAACACCAAGAAAAAACGAAGCGGTAAACTGGTTTCGCCAAAATTCGCATTTGTTGCAATTAGGGAATTTGGGTTTTGAAATCACCAAGAAAGACGGGAGTTTGGCACAACCGAAAGACATTGAATCCATTTCTCAAACCTTAAATCTTTGGACGGGCGAGATTGAAAGTTCATTTAAAGTAGAAGGGATTCCTGTAAAAGTAATCACCCTTTCGCATCAAGAAAAAGATGCCATAGGTGTAAAAGTAGAATCGGATTTAGTAGAACAAGGACGTTTGAAAATTCGTTTGCGAATTCCTTATCCAACAGGACTATGGGGTGATATGGGGACAAAATGGGAAGAAAAACAGGATGTAACTATTTCAGCAGTTGCAATTGCTGGGACTGATATGGGAAAAAAATGGGGCGGAAATCAAGATTATATAAGCAATCTGAAAATCAAAAATAAATCAGAAGCTACAATTACACACATAATGGACAGTATTTCGTATGATATTAATTTGAAATGGAAAGGTACTGCATCAATTAAAGAAAAAGCAAAACATTATTTTGTTGTAGAACCTTCAAAAAGTAATACAATCGAATTGAGCTGTTCGTTCATTCAAACAGATAAAAACAAATCTGTAATCCCTTCTTTTGAAGCGATTGAAAAAAGCAGTATCGCTGGTTGGGAATCCTTTTGGGAAAGCGGTGCAGCTGTTGACTTTTCAGGAAGTACTGATACAAGAGCCAACGAATTGGAACGTAGAGTTATTCTTTCGCAATACCTTACCAAGGTTCAATGCACAGGTTCAATGCCTCCACAAGAAACAGGTTTAACGTACAACAGTTGGTACGGAAAACCACACTTGGAAATGCATTGGTGGCACGGGGTTCATTTTGCACTTTGGGGAAGACCTGAATTGTTGGAAAAAAGTATGCCTTGGTACCAAAATGCTTTTGATAAAGCCAAAAAACTAGCCGAAAGACAAGGTTTTAAAGGAGCAAGATGGCAAAAAATGACCGATCCTGATGGGAATGAAAGTCCTTCTTCGGTAGGTGCACTTTTGATTTGGCAACAGCCGCATTTTATCACTTATGCCGAATTGTTGTATCGCAATTCTCCTAGTCCAGCAACATTAGAAAAATACAAAGAACGTGTTTTTGCCACCGCCGATTTTATGGCTTCGTTCGCTCATTATGATGCAGAAAAAAAGAGATACTTTTTAGGCCCTGGTGTGATTCCAGCACAAGAGCGTTTCAAAGCAATGGAAACTTTTAATCCAACTTATGAATTGGCGTATTGGAATTGGGCATTAAATACAGCTTTGGATTGGAAAAAAAGGTTGAACGAACCTGCTCCAAAAGAATGGCAAGATGTTTTGGATAAACTATCGCCTTTGCCAGTTGCTGATAATGTCTATTTGGCGACCGAAAGTGCTACGGATTCATACACTAATCCTGAATTCAAAACCGATCACCCATCCGTTTTGGGAACTTATGGAATGTTGCCGGAAACAACTCTTTTGGACAAAAAAATAATGAGAAACACATTCGATTTGGTTTGGGACACTTGGTCTTGGAACAAAACTTGGGGTTGGGATTTTCCGATGACAGCAATGAGTGCCGCTCGTTTAAATATGCCTGAAAAAGCCATCGATGCTTTGTTTATGAATGTAGTGACCAATACTTATCTAAAAAACGGACACAATTACCAATCCGAAAGACTGACTTTGTACTTGCCAGGAAATGGCGGAATTTTGACTACAGTGGCAATGATGTGCGCTGGTTGGGATGGAAGTACAGGAAATAATCCAGGATTTCCAAAAGATGGCAGTTGGAATGTAAAATGGGAAGGTTTTAAACCAATGCCGTAAATCAGATTTATTTTAGTTTTTAAAACGGGTTAGAGTGACAATTCTAACTCGTTTTTTTGTAAAAATCTATTGGAATATGAACCAAAAGAATTTCTATACGAACGTGAATTATTCATATCTTAGCATGTAATAAAGTTTGGCGATTGTCAGACTTATTTAAGAGTTAGCAGTAATAAAACCAGAGCTCGCGTCCTAAAAAGGCTGATTAAAAGTAAAATATTGATTATGAAAGAAAATGAATTTGATTTCCTAAAAGGGAATAAAGGAAGTAATGGCGAAATCACTCCTTTCTTTATTAGAAAAATTGAATTAACTAATGAAGTAACCGAAAATGAAAAATTTCTACAATGCTTAAATTTATATTTGACTCAAGATTTATCCAATCATAATTCTCAAATTTCTATTGAATTCTATAACATCAATAATAAAGATATTCTAAACCTCGGTTTACCACAACTAACAGGACTTCAAATCGACAATATTACGAATAGACAAATGGAAAATTGCAATTTTCACGTTTTTGATTATGAAGACGGAAAATATGATTTCTATTGCGAAAAAATAAATATCAAATAGCATCACTTTACTACTGCTAACAGCCACTACAACGGATTTGGGCATTGGGCTTAATGGAAAAATGGTTTTGTATTTGGGATGATTTGGCAAATCCGAAAATAGGGCTTAATTTAATCCCAAACCCGCTGTAGTGCCAGAACGTTGATAATGGAATGACGACACAGAACAACAAAAAATGACAAAAAACAAATACTTCCTTTTAACATTATTAACTGTCTGTTTGACGACAATTTCCTATGGACAAACAAAGACTTACACTTCTCATTATATTGAAAAGAATAGAATTGTTAAAGACACATTGATAGACAAATCTTTAGGTTATAAATTCATAATAGACAAAAATCGAATTGTAATTAGTGCCATTGACAAGAAAGGTAAATTAATTTGGAAAACAAACCCATCAGTTGACAACAAGCTTGGAGAATACAAAGTTAAGATACCGAAAATTGTTTATTTTGCCTTTGACTCCGATAGTTCAAAGAAAAAAAGTGAAGTTATTTGGATAGCCTATAATAATAGTCAATTTGGATTTCTTGACAAAAAAACGGGAAAATTCACATTTGAAGGACAAGACTAATTTGACAAAAAGAATAACAACTGCTACTAACCGGCTTTTGGACAAAAATTACATTCCCTTGCCATCACACACAACTAGGATTTACTTTTTCAATATCTTATCAATTTCCTTTGCCAAAGCAAAATCCTTATCGGTTATTCCATCAGCATCGTGAGTGCTCAAGGCAATAGTTACTTTGTTGTAAACATTTCTCCAATTCGGATGATGCGCTGCTTTTTCAGCAATTAAGGCAACTGATGTCATAAATGAAAAGGCTTCCATAAAATTTTTAAAAAGAATCTCCCGATGAATAAATTTTCCTTTTACAATCCAAGAAGCATCAATGGTAGATAGCTTTGCTTGGATTTCTTGGTTGCTTAGTTTTTCCATTTTGATTGGTTTTTGGTTATAATATATTCTACAACTCCAAAAAAATATTCTTTATTATTTCAGCAGCATATTTACTGGAAATCTTTTTTATAAAGGAAGGAAAATCAATATGCGATTGCGCATCTGCCCCATCCGAAATGGTTCTTATAATACTAAAAGGAATTTCATATTCATAACAAACCTGAGCAACCGCCGCACCTTCCATTTCAACACACAAAACGGCTGGCAATTGGGCATTCAAATTGTTTTTTTGTTCGTTACTCGAAAAAAACTGATCTCCGCTGGCAATATCACCCATAAATAATCGAGGTTCCGAAATAGAAAATGCCTTCAAATCTTCTTCAGTAAAAATAGTGTGCAACCTTTTATTCTCAAATACGATTTCTATTGCTTTTTGGGCTGTTGCCAAATGGGTCGCATCGCTTTCTAAATACGTTTTAGAAAGCAAAGGAATTTCAAATTGTTTCATCAGCGGTCTGGCATCCATATCGTGTTGAATCAACCTTTTGCCTAAGACAATATCCCCAATTTTCAAATCTAGACTAATGGCTCCGGCAACTCCTGTAAACAACAATTCGGTTATTTTAAATTCGTGAATCAAAGTTGTAACCGTAGTTGCCGCTGCCACTTTTCCCCATCTCGAAAACACCACCACGGCATCTATTCCGTTGATTTGTCCCGTAAAATAAGAGCGTTGTCCCATCGATCTAACTTCACAATTACTGAGCAAACCCACTACTCCTTCTATTTCTTCGGGCATTGCCCCCATTATGCCTATCATTCTTTTTTTCATACTAAAGCTCTTGACTTTTTGATTTAGACTAGAGTAAATGTAAGTATTTTTAATGCTATATTTGAAATACTATTACAATCTGTTTGATGATAAAATATTCCTTTCCACCTATTTCAAATCCAAAGGCAAAAATTCTAATATTGGGGACAATGCCCGGTGCGCAATCATTGGCTTTAAGCCAATATTATGGCCATCAAAGAAATGCTTTTTGGAAAATTATGTTCAGCCTTTTTGACAGACCTTTTTCTATGGATTATGAGCAGCGGAAAAGTCTTTTATTAGAAAATCATATCGCCGTTTGGGATGTTTTAGAAACCTGTATTCGGGAAGGAAGTTTGGACAGTGCCATTGAACAGGAAGTGCCCAACGATTTTAATTCATTTTTGAAAACACATCCCAACATCAAACACATCTTTTTCAACGGACAAAAAGCGGCTGCTTATTTCAAACAATACATAAAACTGGACAAAGACTATTCTTTGACCACTTTACCCTCAACAAGTCCCGCCAATACAGGAAAATCTTTTGAATCGAAATTAAGCGATTGGAGTGTTATTAAAATACGGTAGTTGAAATTCTAGTTTATCCCTTTTTTATTGATTTGTCAAAATACTAATCTAAAATTTTGGCATTACAAAATTTTATCTGCTTAAAAATGTGTAATCGATTGCAATTTTATTATTTTTGTGATTCGACTAATAAAAATATTTCAATTATTAACCCCTATTTCAATGAATAAACTTAAAATAATTATAGCCTTTGTTGGCTTTCTATTTCTATCAGCTTGCAGTAGCGATAAAGATGCTGTTGACACTCAAGTAAAATCTATTGCAATTAACAATGCGACAGCCATTACAGATGGACTTGCCAAACAATTATCAACCACCATACTTCCAAGCACTGCTGCAAACAAAGCTGTTACTTGGACAGTTTCGGATGCCACGATAGCAGTAATTTCAGAAACGGGGGTTTTGACTCCCATAAAAAATGGAACTATAACCGTAACCGCCACAGCAAAAGATGGTTCTGGCATTTCGAAACAAGTTACCATAACCATTACAGGAATAGCAGTACCAGTTATTCTTGCCACAAGTGTAACAGTGGGTGGCGTAAATAGCACCGATGGTCAAACACAGCAACTTACTTTAGACGTGCAACCTGCTAATACTACTAACAAAACAGTTACTTGGTCAACTAATTCAGGCATTGCAACGGTTTCTGCAACAGGACTTTTGACTCCAAAATCTAACGGAACAGTTATCATTTATGCTACAGCAAATGATGGTAGCGGAAAAGTAGGACAACTTACCCTTACCATTTCTAACATCGCTTTTACCACCATCCTAAAAGCAGAAAATATGTTGTTATGGCAAAGAAACAATGGAGGTTGGCCTAAAGAACCTTACAATGATTTTACAGGATACGACCGTGCGCAGACCAGCACAGAAGTGACAACCGCCAATAACACCAAAGGCAATACCGACACTACTATTGACAACAATCACACCGTTGGAGAATTAAGATATTTGCTTGCCGCCTATAAATCATCTAAAAACACCAATTATTTGACGGCAGCCGAAAAAGGAATTGATTTCTTGTTCACAGCACAATATGCCAATGGTGGATGGCCACAATATTATCCAGACAAAAGCGGATACCGACACCAAATCACATACAATGACAATGCCATGGGTAATGTGATGAACCTAATGTGGGACATTTCTAAAAGTCTAAAAGATACAGAAGTAGTTAATCCTAAATACAAAGCAATGGCAGTTACTGCTTTCGAGAAAGGAATTGATGTTATTTTGAAAACACAAATTACTTCACCTGCGGGTAAAAAAACAGCTTGGTGCGCCCAACACGACGAAGTAACTTTGTTGCCCGCAACAGCAAGAGCTTATGAATTGCCTTCTGTTAGCGGTTCTGAATCAGTAGGAATTACAAGAATATTGATGATGGTAGAAAGTCCGTCACCTGCAGTAAAACAAGCTGTAAAAGACGCTGTAGATTGGTTTAACAGTGCTAAACTTTATGACATTAAAACCCAAGCTACTACAAACCCAACGGATGTTATTGTAGTTGCCTCTCCTGGTGCAATTTTATGGGCTCGTTTTTATGATTTGAATACAGGTTTGCCGTTTTTCTGTGGAAGAGATGGAATCAAAAAAGCCACACTAGCCGAAATCGAAGTCGAAAGAAGAACAGGATATTCTTGGTATGGCAACTGGCCTTCAACTTTAATTTCTACAGAATATACTAATTGGAAAGCCAAAAATGGATTGTAATATCTAAAGTTATCCATAATAGAAACAGCTCGAAGCATACCGTTTCGGGCTGTTTTTTTAGGTCAAATGGATAAAAAATCATTCAAAACAAATTCAACGAATTATCACGGATTAATTCGTTATTTTGCCAAAATGATTTCAATTTCTCCAAAAACAAAACAGTCCCTTTTATTCATCATCAAAATTGTGATTGTTGGTGGTGCATTTTATTTTATTTACAATCAGCTCGCTCATAACGACAAGCTCGATTGGCAAAAATTCCTCCTTTTGTTCCAGAAAAATTATTCGATTACTGGAATTGCCTTCCTCCTACTTTTAAGTGTTCTGAATCGTTTTTTCGAAATTTTGAAATGGCAGAATTTGGTTTCCTATCTTCACAAAATATCTTTAGCAGAAGCCACCAAACAAGTTTTAGGAGCATTAACAGCAGGGTTATTCACTCCAAACGGAATTGGGGAATACGCAGGAAAAGCATTGTTTTTCGAAAAATCGAAAGCCAAAACAATTGTCTTTCTAAACCTGATTTGCAACGGAATCCAAATGATTTTGTCGGTGTTTTTCGGAATATTTGGGTTGTTGTATTTGAATGCAGATTACAACATCATTACTTCAAAAACAGTTTTAATTCTATTTGGAATTTGCCTATTTCTTTTTGGAATTTTATTTTTTTTGAAGAAAATAAACATTAAAGGCTATTCTATCGAAAAGTTGATTCACAAAATCAATGAAATTCCAAAATCCATTCATCAGAAAAATATTTTCTTGGCAATTTGTCGTTACTTGGTTTTTTCGCACCAATATTATTTTTTGTTCTTGGCTTTTGATGTGGATTTACCTTATTTTACAATGATTGCAACCATTGCAGCGGTTTATTTTTTGGCTTCCTCTCTGCCTACATTTCAGTTTTTGGACTTTGCCGTAAAAGGAAGTGTTGCCGTTTATTTCTTCGGAATTCTGGGTGTCAACGAATGGATTGTAGTTTTCATCAGCACCTTGATGTGGTTTTTGAACGTGGTTTTGCCCGTGGTTATTGGCAGTTATTATGTGATGAATTTCAAAATTAAAACTGAACAATGATTTGGGCTTTATATACAATCCTATTCATTTATTGCTTGACAATACTGACTTTGATTTATGGTTTTACCAAAGTAAATTCCTTTGAATATCTTGGATTAGAACCCAAAACCAAATTCTCGATTGTGGTTCCTTTCAGAAATGAAGCTGAAAATTTACCAAAGCTTTTAGATAGTCTTTCAAAATTAGAGTATCCTACAGATTTGTTTGAAGCAATTCTGGTGGATGATTTTTCCAGTGAGGCGTTTCAAGTTTCAAGTTTCAAGTTTCAAGTTTTGGTTGTAAATAACATTCGGGTTTCTAATTCTCCGAAGAAAGATGCTATTTCAACAGCAATGAAAATAGCAAAAAATGATTGGATTATCACTACCGATGCGGATTGTGTCGTTAATAAAAACTGGTTGTCGGCATTAGATAATTATATTCAATTACACAAAGTTTCGATGATTGCTGGAGCAGTTACTTATGATTGCGAAAATATCTTTTTACATCATTTTCAACAATTGGATTTGGCCAGTTTGCAAGGTGCAACAATGGGAAGTTTTGGAATCCGAAAAGGATTTATGTGCAATGGAGCTAATTTTGCCTACACCAAATCTTTTTTTCAAGATTTAAATGGGTTTGATGGAAATGATGGAATTGCCAGTGGTGACGATGTTTTTTTGTTGCAAAAAGGAATTGCCCAATTTCCGGAAAAAGTACATTATTTAAAATCTGAAAACAATATCGTCATCACAAAACCGGTTGACAACTGGAAATCCTTGTTTCATCAAAGAGTGCGTTGGGCTTCAAAAACGGGTTCGTATCAAAGTCGTTTTGGAATTGGTTTAGGATTGATTGTTTTTGGAGGAAATGCAGGTTGGTTATTGGTTGTTGGTTGTTGGTTGTTGGGAAAAGACAACTTTTATGTATTGATTTCTTTACTGTTAGCGAAAATGACTGTTGATTTTGTTTTAATAAATAAAACAAACCAATTCCTGAAAAACAAAACACTTTATTATTTTATAAGTAGTTTGCTGTATCCTTTTTTTAGTGTAAGTGTAGCTTTGTATTCTTTGTTTGGCAAGTATGAATGGAAAGGAAGGCGGTTTTCTAAATAACTTCATTGTTCTTGAAATTACCAGCAAAAGTCATTGCTAAAATTATTGAAGAAATTAGACTTACCACTACATTTCCAATTTGGTTAAACGACAATCCAAAACCCAATCGAATCGACATAAAAACAAAAGTCAAAACGAAAACCAGAGTCCAATATTTCCAATATTGCTTTAATATTGTATTTTTTTCAACTGGAAGTTTATGGACATAATAGAAAATAAACAGCATTCCTATTAATGAACTTAAATGCTGTAATATTTTATATAAAGAAATATTGTTTATTTGATGGGATAAAAAAGGCATTTTTTGTACAAACCATCCTGATTGGTGAGTGAATGCATCCCATAAAATATGAGAAATCGTCCCAATTAAAATTGAAATTAAAACATAAAATAAATTCATTTTTAAATAATCTACCCATTTCGTGTTCTTCAATGTTGCCAATTTATTTTGAAAAAAAGGAGGGAGATTTTCAATTAAATTCTTTTTTATTATTTGGTGAAACAACAAAGCAACTAAAAATCCGATGGGAAGATCAAAAAATAGTAAACCAATAAATGTGTGACTGATATTGCTTTCAACTTTCATTCTAATAAAATATTCAAAATCAGGAGACATTGAACCTATTATCAATCCAGTTGCGGAAAGATTTTTATTTCTTAAAAGAGGCAAAACAATTGCTGGATGCGAAAATGTAAATGGCATTAATTACTCAACTTTTAGAATAACCGGAAGAATAAATTGAGTTTTCACTGGAATTCCACGTTTAATTGCGGGATTTACTTTTGGAAAACCAACCAAACGGGCTTTGAGAATACTATCAATTTTTATTTTATCATAAGCCACCGAATCTTTGGGAAATAAGGGTTCAAATATAATTCTTGAGTTAGGATAAACAGTTACTTTTACTTCTATGGTGTCCAGTTCTGGATAAAGAATCGATAGGGTGTCAACACTCAATCTTTGTTGTATTAGTTGAGTCATATACTCGAAAAAGCATTGTTGGCGCAGGGTTTTATTTTCTATTTTTTCACATCCAGCGACTGATGGAAATTCATCGACTTCTTTCCAGTTGATGGCTTTTAATTCCTTTTGCAACAATTCCTTTTCTGAAGGCACTTGCTTATCGAAGTACTGACAGGAACTAAAAAGTTGTGACAAAAAAAATAATATTAGAATAAATTTCCTCATATTCGTTAACAAAACAAAAGCAGCTTTAATTTTTTTTAAAAGTACTGCTTTAATTTTCAAAAATACTAAAAAAATATTTTATGGATTTACTACTTCTGATAATTGGCTTAGCATTAATGGTTTTAGGAGTTTTTGGAAGCTTTCTACCAGTTTTACCAGGTCCAAGTCTAAGTTGGATTGGTTTGGTTTTACTCTATTTTACCAATGCTGTTCCTGTTAATTATTGGATTCTTGCAATTACGTTTTTGATTACTGTTTTAATATCAGTACTGGATTATGTGATTCCTGCCAAAGGAACCAAAAAATTTGGAGGAAGCTCCTATGGCATTTGGGGAACCAATATCGGATTGATTGTGGGAATTTTTGCGCCCATTCCTTTCGGTTTTATTATTGGCCCTTTTGTTGGTGCTTTTATCGGCGAGCTCATTTATGATTATAAAGATCACGGCCGAGCTTTTAAAGCAGCTACAGGTTCTTTTATTGGGTTTCTGGCTAGCAGTTTTATGAAGTTTGTGATTTGTATGATGTATTTAGGACTTTTTGTTTGGATTGTTTGGGATAATAAATCAGGATTGTTTTGAAACTTTAAGTGACCAAAAGTTAGCATTAGAATTAGCCTAAAAATCAAAAAAGCTGTCCACAAAAGTGGAAAGCTTTTCATTGGTCTAACTACTAAACCGTGCTACGAGTTACAAAGTCGTAGCGAAACAACACAACTATTTTAGATGCTTTTATTGGGCAAAAAAGCGATTCATTTCTGAATCGCTTCTTACCCAATTTAGCGGTCTGGACGGGACTCGAACCCGCGACCCCATGCGTGACAGGCATGTATTCTAACCAACTGAACTACCAAACCTCTGCTTTATTGCGGTGGCAAAGATACTATAGAATTTCGTTTCTACAAGCATTTCTGCGAAAAACATTCAATATTTTTTTGTTTTTTATCCAAAGTTTTGTTTTTCAACTAAATATGTAGTCAATATTTTTTCGAAATTATTGCCCACACCAACCGGAATGTACTTAATTTTGTTTTGAGAACAGGTCAAAGCTAGTTTCTTAAAGTAACTATTCACACCTTTTTCGTATTCTACCTTCACATTTTCGGCAAAAAGGTTTACCTCATCACCAGTTTCTAGGTCAATAAATTTTCTTGGAGCGTTGTCAAAATCAAAATTCAATTCGGTTTTATTATCAATTACGTGAAATAAAACCACTTTATGTTTGTTGTGTTTCAAATGTTGTAAGGCTGTAAACAAGGCTTCTTCGTTACCCGATTGAAACATATCAGTAAAAAGAATAATCATCGAACGGCGATGAATTTTCTCAGCAATTTGATGCAAGAATTTGATCGTATTGGTGCTTTTTTGAGCTTTAGGTTTCTCTAAGAGATTTTCGAGTGCATTCAAAATCATTCGGTGATGACGATCGCTACCTTTTTCGGGCGAATAATATTCATAGGAGTCCGAAAAGACGCTTAAACCCACCGCATCACGCTGTTTCTTGAGAATATTCATCAAAACTGCCGAAGCTAAAACCGAAAATCCAATCTTATTTTCATAAAAATTTGCGGGATTTTCAAGTTTTGGATAGTGCATCGATGATGAATTATCGATAATAATGTGACATCGCAAATTGGTGTCTTCCTCGAATTTTTTGGTGTACAATCTATCGGTTTTGGCAAACAATTTCCAGTCGATGTGTTTGGTGCTTTCGCCAACATTATACACTTTATGCTCAGCAAATTCAGCCGAAAAACCGTGAAAAGGACTTTTATGCATCCCTGAAATGAATCCTTCCACAATTTGATTGGCCAACATTTCGAGATGCTGGAAACTTGCAATTTTTTCTATTTGAGATTCAATCTTCATTCTTCAAATGTATTAAAAAAGAAAAGAGAAACAAGAAAAAAGAATACAGACATTAATGGTTTAAACCAAAAAAGGTTTGACTTTCGCCAAACCTTTAATATAATAAAATTGTATGATTACAACAAAGCGTCTAAGCTATCGGCATAGGTTTGCTTTGGAGCAACTCCTACTTGTTTTCCTACTACTTCACCGTTATGGAATACCAATACTGTTGGGATGTTTCTCACTCCGTATTTTGCAGCAAATTCTTGATTTGCATCAACATCTACTTTTCCTACTACAACTTTACCTTCATATTCTTCTCCAAGTTGATCAATGATTGGTCCAACCATTCTACAAGGTCCACACCAAGCTGCCCAAAAATCTACCATAACTGGTTTGTCTGATTTCAAAACTACTTCGTCAAAAGTAGCGTCTGTTATTGCTAATGCCATATTTATATTTTGTTTATTGTTTAAATCTTGAATTTTTACGATTTTAAAACTAGACTACAAATTTAGAAATTAAAAACAAACCAAACACTATTTGTAAATTAGTTTTAGTTATGAAAGTATTGCCAATAGTTATTTTAAATTGAGTTACTATACTTGTGCTAATAATCTCATCTGCTGCACTGGGTATTCTTAGTTATTAATAAGGATAAAATAACAATCTCATTTCCATTCAGACTAGTCAAGCAAAATGATTTTATCAAAGATATTGTAAGCGATAAAATTTTATTGGCTAAAATTTATTGGATCTTGTATTTATTCTAAAGATTCCACTTCTTTTTTCGCTAAAAACGGAATATACATTGAAAATCTTAACTAAATTCATAATCTATCTAGTCATTAACCATAAGCAATTACTTTCTTAAAATACATTTTTTAAAAATTTATAGGTTGTTTTTTTTAACCTATTAATCATTAAATATGTTTATAAACCACCTCTAAATATATTTGAACTCATTTTTTTTAACAAAAACTAATGAATAAACTAATAAATTTTCTATTTTATGAAATTAAGTAAAAAAACTCAAATAATTTCACATTGTCTCAAAAAATCATTGCAAACATTTGGTTTTTATTTGACCTCTTTGTTAATGCTCGGCGTACTTCTTTTTTCAAGTGAGATAAAAGCTCAAGGAGTTAGCCTTACCTTTTCCAGTGGCTATTTAGGCACACAAAAATCTGCTACTCAAAATACAAGTAGTATTAAAAATCTTTCCAGTGTTGGTATCGCCAGGGTTAGTTTCAGACAACCTCAATCAACAGGGCAATTTGGCGGAACGCAAGGAAATGACTTAAGTGGAATTTTAGATGTTATAATGCAAGATGGTACTAAATACTCTTTAGCTGGTGCGCTTAACTTTCGAGAAACTACAGGTTCAAAAGTTGAAGTATTTGGATTTATTTTTGATGTTAATGTTAATCAAACTTTATATAATAATAGTATAGCCAAATACACAATAATAGGTGGATCTGTCGGTAATACAAGTACTTCTTTAGGGCTTAAGGCATATGCATCTACTTTTACATTCTCAGATGGTACAGATAGAAGTGGAAATGCAGCAACCAATGGTCTGCTAGATGCTTTAAATGCAGAATTAGCAAATTCTCCGCAACCATCATCAATAGCTGTGAACTCAGCAAATGTCATTGAAGGGAATCCAATTGTGTACACAGTTAATTTGACAAGTCCTACAACTACAGGAAATCCCCAAACTTTTTCTTTTTCGTATGATGGAACTTCGACCAATGGTTTAGATTACAATAGTCTTTTAGTTTTTTCAAATGGAGTCATTAATAATGGTGATGGGACAATAACTATTCCTGGAGGTATTGGATCTTTTACAGTAACAGTATCTACAATTGATGATAGTAATATTGAGAATGTAGAAACACTTACATTGTATATTGGTAGCAAATCAGCTATAGTTAATCTACTTGATAATGACAATACTGCTTTAGACGCAGCAATGTCTAAAACTGATGTAACTTGTTTTGGAGGTTCTAATGGTACAGCTTCAGTTACAGCTTCTGGCGGAACACCAAGTTATACATATTCTTGGTCTCCTTCTGGTGGGACTAATGCTATAGCAACAGGACTTGCCGCAGGTTCTTATACTGTAACAATTACTGATGCTAATTCTTCATCAATTTTAAAAACATTTACAATAACTCAACCGTCAGTAGCTGTTTCTGGAACATCTGTTGTAACTAATGTTTCTTGTAACGGAGGATCAAATGGGGCAATCAACTTAACACCTACGGGTGGAGTTGGTCCTTATACATTCAACTGGGGAGGGGGTATCACTACAGAAGACCGTACAGGTCTAACTGCAGGTTCATATACTTGTACTATTACTGACGCAAACGGATGTACTGGTACAGTTAATGTTAATGTAACTCAACCATCAGCTTTATCATTAACTATATCATCTCAAACTAATATTGCTTGTTTTGGAGGATCTACCGGTAGTGCTACTATTAGTGCAACGGGCGGAACAGCTACTTATACGTATTCTTGGTCGCCCTCAGGAGGTTCAGCAGCTACGGCTACAGGATTGGCTGCAAATACTTATACGGTAACAGTTACAGATGCAAATACATGTGTGGCTACTAAAATGGTTACGATTACTCAACCAACTGCTTCTTTAGTACTTGCTACTTCTTCAAAAATTGAAGCTTCATGCTCAAGTAATACTGGATCAGTAACAGCTGGCACAGTAACTAACTCGGTTGGTACACTAACTTATTCTTGGAAAAATGCGTCTAATATTGTAGTAGGAACTACAGCTACGGTTTCTAATCTTCTTGCCGGAACATATACGGTAACTGTAACGGATAATTGTTCTTCTCAATCGAATTCGGTTACTCTAACTGTCAATTGGAATGATTTAGATTGTGATGGTGATGGGGTAACTAATGGAAAAGAAGTAACTGACAGCACTGATCCAAACGATTTGTGTTCTTTCAAATTGGCAAGTCAAACTTTAGCACCAAGTTCTGCTTGGAATTCAGCCGATTGTGATGGAGATGGAGTATCCAATGCACAAGAAAAGCTAGATGGCACTAATCCATTAAACCCAGACACTGATGGAGATGGCGTAACCGATGGAAAAGAAAAATCAGATGGCACAAACGCATTAGACCCATGTAAATTTATTTTAGCAAGTCAAACTTTAGCACCAAGTTCTGCTTGGAATTCAGCCGATTGTGATGGAGATGGAG
Source organism: Flavobacterium alvei (assembly GCF_002920895.1). GTDB lineage: Bacteria > Bacteroidota > Bacteroidia > Flavobacteriales > Flavobacteriaceae > Flavobacterium > Flavobacterium alvei. The sequence continues at coordinate 836 of NZ_PQVG01000009.1, read as the reverse complement.
TATCCAATGCACAAGAAAAGCTAGATGGCACTAATCCATTAAACCCAGACACTGATGGAGATGGCGTAACCGATGGAAAAGAAAAATCAGATGGTACAAACGCATTAGACCCTTGTAAATTTATTTTAGCAAGTCAAACTTTAACTCCAAGTTCTGCTTGGAATACTGCCGATTGTGATGGAGATGGAGTAACCAATGCACAAGAAAAGCTAGATGGCACTAATCCATTAAACCCAGACACTGATGGAGATGGCGTAACCGATGGAAAAGAAAAATCAGATGGTACAAACGCATTAGACCCTTGTAAATTTATTTTAGCAAGTCAAACTTTAACTCCAAGTTCTGCTTGGAATACTGCCGATTGTGATGGAGATGGAGTAACCAATGCACAAGAAAAGCTAGATGGCACTAATCCATTAAACCCAGACACTGATGGAGATGGCGTAACCGATGGAAAAGAAAAATCAGATGGTACAAACGCATTAGACCCTTGTAAATTTATTTTAGCAAGTCAAACTTTAACTCCAAGTTCTGCTTGGAATACTGCCGATTGTGATGGAGATGGAGTAACCAATGCACAAGAAAAGCTAGATGGCACTAATCCATTAAACCCAGACACTGATGGAGATGGCGTAACCGATGGAAAAGAAAAATCAGATGGTACCGATCCAAAAGACCCGTGTAAATTTGTTTTAGCAAGTCAAACTTTAGCACCAAGTTCTGCTTGGAATACTGCCGATTGTGATGGAGATGGAGTAACCAATGCACAAGAAAAGCTAGATGGCACTAATCCATTAAACCCAGACACTGATGGAGATGGCGTAACCGATGGAAAA
>NZ_PQVG01000008.1 GCF_002920895.1 Flavobacterium alvei | reverse complement strand
AACAAAATAAAATATTAATGAAAACCTATAAAACTAAAAACAGCACCAAAAACGTTTTTGATGCTGTTTAATTTATTTAAATTTGTCTAATAATCTGTATCGATTATTTAGGACTAGTCATACAGATGATTCTAAGATTTCAAATAATTTATTAAGTAGAAATTACTGTAAGGTATATTTTAAATAAAACTCTCCTTTTGTAAACACTTTTGTTGCTGTCATGGCTTGGTTTTTTCCAATAAAATTGAATGTTCCTTTAATTGTTTTATTCGTTTGATTTAACTCAGTTATCGTAATATTACCAGCACTTGTATTAAAGTCAGAATAATCAGAACTAAAAATATTGGTTCCTTCGGTATAAACACAAGATTTTTCAGCCCAACTGAGATTGTAAACACCTGTGCCTATTTTGTAAACATCATGTACAACCAAAGTCATAGAACTTGAGTTATCTGCGCCAGTAATTATAATAGAATTAAGAGGTGTTGAATTTAATGCTTGAACTGTTGACCATTGTTTTGCTACGCCATCTTTAGTCACTTTAAGGTAATAACCCGTGCTCGTTCCTCCTCCTGTTCCATTATCTGGAATTATGCTACCGTCAAGAGGTTCGTTTTCACAGGAAGTAAATAATACTGATGCAAAGAAAAATACGGTAATATATTTTATGAAATTCATGTTTATACTTTTAAAAAAATGTAGTGTTTTATTTAATATTTAATAACTATTGAATTAGCTTTTTTTTCAAAAAATATGGCAATAATAAAAATAGTGAGAATCTAAATTCTTTCCTATTTGTAGGCTATATTTATTGTAGCCATTTTTTAGGACTAGTCATTGGTTAATTTACTTAACGATGTATGAATCTAACTCTTGAACAACTGTTTGACCTCCGGTTTCTGTAGTCATTTTAATTGGGCCAACATTTTTGGAATACCAATAATAGCTAGTAACGGTCGTAGTTTGACCAACCATAGTTACCTTCTGAATATATTTAATTTTGATTACATCAGTATATTTATGACCCGCAATAGTAATGGAACTATTCTTCTCCATAACAGTTGCTAAAATATCAAAATCTAAAGAGATAACTGGGAAATTTGGATCTGTATAACTAGTTGTTTGAGAATATTTATCAGTCCAAGTTCCTCCCACAGATAAATAATCTTTTAATATAATAGTCTCATATCCAGTCATTGTAAAACCTGGTATTGATCCTTGTGCAGGTGAACTTAAATTCTCCATCTTTAAATAATAATTCCCGTTCAATTTTCTTAATCGCTGCACTCCAGAAATAGTGGTACCTATTTCTGTTCCTACTTGTTCATTAAAGGTATAATATGGATTTGCGTTTATTGTATTTGTGGAAATCATTTTCATTGGGCTTTGCAATACGCCATCCATCTTGAAAACCCATTGATTATTTACTGCGGTTGGCCAATAATCTCCCGAAGAAGTTCCTCCACCTGGAGTCGTTGGTACTGTTGGAGTTGTTGATGAAACATCTACGGGTTCTATTTCACAAGAAGTAATTAATAATGACGCAAAGAAAAATACGGTAATACATTTTATGAATTTCATTTTTTTATTTTTAAACACATCAAATGTAGTATTTTCTTTTAAATATACGAAACCTTTGCTGCAGGAATTTAAATAAAATTTAATCCTAAAAAAACTACGACTAAAATCACAATAACAAATCTTATACTATTAATGACTTTATCGCTAATTGATTATAAATTTTATTTAACTGGTTCAATTTTCTTCATAAAACTAAGTACAATATAACCTAGCAAAAAGAAAATGGCTAAAATAAAAATAGAATTTCGCATCGAATTGGTTATCGAACCCACAAAACCAAAGATAAAAGTTCCTAAAACGATGGCAATTTTCTCGGTCACATCAAAAAAGCTGAAATAAGTGGTATGATCTTCTGTTTCGGGCAATAATTTAGAATAAGTAGAACGCGATAAAGACTGAATGGCTCCCAAAACCATTCCGATTACACCTCCAAGAGCATAAAATTGTATATCAATATACTTGTTATCCTTGTCTAATAAATAAGCGGCAAAACAGATAAATCCCCAAATGGCGATGGTTAATTTTAGGGTTTTTATGTTTCCTATTCTTTCGGAAATTCTTGAAAAAAGAAAAGCGCCAAAGATGGCCACAATTTGAATCAATAAAATGGTAATAATCAATTGGCTGGTTTCAATTCCTAATTCTACTTTTCCGTAAATACCAGCCAATAAAATAATGGTCTGAACACCAATGCTGTATAGAAAAAATGCAATTAAAAACTGTTTTAAAGTGGTTAGCTTTTTTAAACCTATTAATACTTCTTTCAACTCTTTAACCCCTTTGAAGATAAAATCTTTTCTCGGTTTTCTATTGTAAACATTGGATGGCAAATAATGGAAAGTGTATTGTGCAAAACCCATCCACCAAATACCAACCATTAAAAAGGAGATTCTTGCAGGCAAAGTTTCATCCATTATACCATACCATTCTGGTTTCATAATCATTGTCAAATTGAACGCCAATAATAATACAGAACCGGTATAACCAAACATAAATCCTTTGGCACTCACTCTATCGTGCTGCTCTGGAAAAGCAATTTCTGGCAAATAGGAATTATAAAAAACGATGCTTCCCCAAAAACCAACACTAGCCAAAATGGTGGCTAAAATACCTATCCAAAGCGTATTGGTGTCTCTAAAAAAGAACAAACTAATCACTGACAAAGAGCCCAAGTAGCAGAAGAACTTCATAAAACTCTTTTTGTTTCCTGAATAATCAGCAATTCCTGATAATATTGGAGATAAAAAAGCTACAATCAAAAAAGAAAATGATAAGGAATAAGACAAAAGTGAACTGTTGGGCAAAGTAATTCCCAAAAAATCTACCATCCCGCCATTGCTACTCGTTACAGATTCATAATAAATAGGAAAAACTGCTGTTGCAATTACTAACGAATAAACTGAATTTGCCCAATCATAAAATGCCCAAGCATTGATCAATTTAGGACTTCCTTTTGGTAAATTTTCCATTTATGATATTTTAAAACTTGATAAAATTTATATTTATTGAATGTTTAGTTTACTGTTTTTTCGACTAAAACTGAAGTAAATTAAAAGACCTATTAGCAACCAAATAGTGAAGTAAATCCAGTTCCAAACGCTCAATTCTGCCATCATATACAAACAACAAATCAATCCCAATAATGGAATTAAAGACAAATTAGATCTATTAGACCAAACTGTGAGACCTATCATAACAATCAGGAAAATCCACATTGGAATTTTATGTTTAAAAAGGCTAAAACCACTTTCATATTTCAGAGAAATGTCTATTGGCAATGAATCTACAACCGTTTTATAAAGCGCATCATCCTGACTAAAACTACTCAAAACTTGCTCTAAATCTTCGGAAGCAATTTTTTTATCTCCATAATTTTGAGCAATAAATTCATAAACTTCTTTAGATTTATCCTTATTTAAGGAAGTCACAATAACTGATGGCGAACTAATTTGTTTTTCATTGGTCAAAAAAGCCATTGTTGCTTTATTGTTGTATTTAAAGGCAAAAACCAAAGCGATAATTAGCAAAAAAGGAATGACATATTTTGAATTAACATAAGGTGTTTTGAATTTTCCTCGAGGAATATCCTTTTTATTTTGCAAAACCAAAACCCCAGCACAAACCAAAACAAAGGCAAACAAGGTTCCAATACTACACAAATCGGTTACCATTGTCAAATTCAAAAACAAAGCTGGAACTGCTACAACAAATCCAGTAACAATGGTGGCAAACGAAGGTGTTTTGAACTTTGGATGCACTGTAGAAAAACGTTTAGGCAACAATCCGTCACGGCTCATACTCATCCAAATTCGAGGTTGCCCCATCTGAAAAACTAAAAGAACGCTCGCCATTGCTATTACGGCGCTTACACCAATAATTCCTGACATCCATCCGATGTGTAATTTATCAAAAACAAAAGCTAACGGATCGCCCACACTCAATTCATTATAACTGACCATTCCTGTCAACACTAAGGCTATGGCAATATATAAAAGGGTACAAATAATTATTGCCCACATCATTCCTCGAGGCAAATCACGCTGTGGATTTTTGCACTCTTCGGCAGTAGTTGAAATAGCATCAAAACCAATATAAGCAAAGAAAACAGCCGAAACTCCTTTTAAAACTCCTGAAACTCCATTGGGTGCAAACGGATGCCAATTATCAGTATTTACATAAAAAACACCAACAGCAATCACTAAAAGTACAATGCATAATTTAATTACTACCATCAAATTACTAGCATTTCTGGACTCTTTCATTCCACGATAAACCAAAGCCGTAATTAAAACTATAATTAATAATGCAGGTAAATCAGCAACAAAATGAAAAGAACCAATTACTGGCGAAGTCGTCCAAGCCGTATAGGAAGCTTGTAAACCAGCACTTAAATTTTCGAAAGATTTCCCTCCGTGCATCAATGCTGTTGCATCTTTAAAGCCATTCGAAGCTGTTAAATAATCCATCTGAATCCATTGCGGAAGTTTAATTCCACCACTTTCGAGCAAGCCTGTAAAATAATCACTCCACGAAATGGCAACCGTTATATTGCCAATAGCATACTCCATAATCAAAGCCCAACCAATAATCCAAGCAATGATTTCTCCAAAAGCCACATAAGAATAAGTATAAGCACTCCCAGAAACCGGAACCATTGACGCAAATTCGGCATAAGCAAAAGCCGCAAAACTACAAGCAATTGCAGTAAATAAAAACAGGAAAATAACGGCTGGACCACCATCGGCACTAGCTTTTCCGATGGTACTAAAAATTCCTGCTCCAACAATTGCTGCAATTCCAAACGCAGTCAAATCACGAGCGTTTAAGTGTTTTCCTAAAACATGATGTCCATCAGACTCGTTTTTATCTACTTGCTTTAAAATATCGTGAACTGTTTTTTTTCTAAATAAATTTGAAAATGCCATTGGTGAATTTTATAGTTATGGGCTACTAATTTAGAATCTATTTTAGTTCCCTATTTTATATTTTCAAATATAGAAAACAAATTCAATTTATAAAGTTTTGAGTTGCTATTTTTAACTTCCAATTGTTCTTAAAATGTCCTTCCTTTATTTTAAAATCTATTTCTTTTTTTTTTAAGTTGAATAAAACTAAAAAAGTGGTCGAAATTTCTTCCCACCACTTTTTTCTATAAGTTCAATATTTGAATTAGTCTTTTATAATCCGACTTTTGAATTGCTTTTCACTAGTAATTATAGCGTTTGAAGGCTTCAATCGCCTGATATTCGGACAACCCTAGCTCATCATAAATTTTTGCAGTATTCTTGTTGCGATCCTCTGCTCTTACCCAAAATTCTCTTGAATCGTTGCCTTGAAACATTACTCTGTCTTTTTGAGATTGGTGATACAAAATAGCATGTCTTTTTAACAAAACCTCGTCAGGACTTAATGGAACCGCCATATCTATTTCATGAACATCCCATTCGTGCCAAGCTCCTCTATACAGCCACAACCAACAATCATTCATAAAAGATTCGTGTTTCAATAAATTCATTGCCGCCAAAATGGCATTTAGACAAACTTCATGAGTACCGTGTGGATCGGCTAAATCGCCTGCAGCAAAAACCTGATGTGGTTTGATTTTTTCTATAATGTCTTTTACTATAGCAATATCTTCTGCTCCCAATGGATTTTTCTTTATTTTTCCTGTTTCATAAAAAGGAAGATCCAAAAAATGGGTGTTTTCATCTTTTAATCCAATGTAACGTGTGGCTGCATAAGATTCTCGACGTCTAATTAATCCCTTTAATTTTCTAACTTCCGAAGAATCGACTTCATTTTCTTTTTTATTATTAATGAAATCAATAACCTCTTGAAAATTAATATCCAAATCTTTTTTGCCTCCAATAAAATCATTGCACACTTCGGCAAATTTCAAAGCTTCATCATCAGTAACAGCTATGTTTCCTGAGGTTTGATAAACAACATGCACATCGTGTCCTTGCTTAATCAATTTAGAAAAAGTTCCCCCCATAGAAATTACATCATCATCTGGATGTGGACTAAAAAGAATAACTCTTTTTTGGGCAGGATTGGCTCTTTCTGGTCTATGAGAATCATCAACATTTGGTTTTCCGCCTGGCCAACCCGTTATAGTATGCTGCAAAACATTGAACATATTGATATTCAAATCATAAGCAGAACCTTCTTGTGCCAAAAGGTCTGACATTCCATTATTATTGTAATCTCTATCGGTAAGTTTTAATATGGCTTGATTGGTTTCTTTACACAGCCAAACAATAGCTTTGTGTTTCAATTCTTTTGTCCAAATACATTCTCCAACTAACCATGGTGTTTCAAATCGGGTTAATTCTGAAGCTGCCGATTGGTCTAAAACAAAAGTTACATTATTGTGATTTTGCAAAAAAGTGGCAGGTACTTCGGAACTAATTTCTCCTTGAATGGTTGTCTTGATAATAGAAGCCTTATTTTGTCCCCAAGCCATCAATACAATTCTTTTTGATCGAAGAATGGTAGAAACTCCCATTGTAATGGCTCTTTTTGGAACTTGATTGATACCGTTAAAATCAGAAGAAGCATCTACTCTAGTAATGTGATCTAAAGTGATAATTCTAGTTCCAGAGTTAATATGAGAACCCGGTTCGTTGAAACCGACATGACCAGTACGGCCAATTCCAAGTAATTGAAAGTCAAGTCCACCAGCTTTTGCAATTTTATTTTCATAATCAACACAATACTGATTCAGGCTTTCAATAGAAACAGTCCCATCGGGAATATTCACATTTTCTGGCTTAATATCGATGTGATTAAAAAGATGTTGATGCATAAAATAATAATAGCTCTGATTGTTTTCTTTATTCATTGGATAATATTCATCCAGATTAAAAGTAACAACATTGCTAAAACTAAGTCCCTCTTCTTTATGAAGTCGCACCAATTCCTCATAAACCTTTATAGGAGAAGAGCCTGTAGCCAACCCTAAAACGCAAGTTTTATTTTTGGCTTGTTTTGATTTTATTAAATGGGCTATTTCTTGTGCAACAATCCTAGAAGCTTCTACCGAGTTTTGAAAAATGACATTATGGATTTTTTCAAAACGGGTTGTTTCGTACTTTCCAGGTTTTGCATACGTTAAAGTTTGAATTGTGCTCATTCTTGTGTCGTGTTAAAGATTTACAACACAAATATAGACAAGAAAACAAACAAAAAGCACTTTGTTGCATTATTTTAATAAAAAAAATACAAATAACGCAACAAAACGCATAAATATTTTATTTACATGAGCTGAACTCCAGCTTTAGCGTATTCCTCCAAGATTGGAGCGTCTGGATTTAAATCAGTAATAATTATATTCAATTGGTTTAGTTCACAAACAACATACGGCATTTTAGTGTCTAATTTTTCAGAAGTAACCATACACACTACATTATCAGAAGCTTCCATCATTGCTTTTTTCACAAGAGACACCTCATACCCCATTTCCGTAAGACCAAGTCTAACGTTAATACTACTAGAACCCATAAAACAAATATCTGCTTTAAGCTTGGACAAAACTTGTACTACATCCATACCAATAGTCACCATTGCATTTTTCTGCAATTTACCCCCTATAAAAATTACTTCTACACTAGGATGTTGAGCTAACTGCATAGCTATTGGCAAACTATAAGTATATATAGTTGCTTTTAAATCAGAAGGGAGTAATTTTGTGAAAGCTAAATTTGTGGTACCTCCACTCATTATAATAACCTGTCCATCAGCAATTAAAGAAAGAGCTTTGTGACCAATAATATCCTTTTTGCCTCCATTTACAACAACCAAATCAAAAACACTAGTTGGCTTTTCAGCGATTGGTATAGCTCCACCATATACTTTTTCGAGCAATCCCTTTTTGTTTAATTCATTCAAATCCCTTCTGACGGTATCCTCTGAAACAGATAGATCTAACGCGAGTGTAATCGTGTTAACTTTCTGTTCTAAAGCTATTTTAGTCATTATGAATTTCTGTCTTTCCGCTTTTAGCATTGTCAAAAAAATTAATATTATTTTCAAATATATATAAAAATACTTCTTATCAAAATTAATAAGGTTATATTTTTTTTAATGAAACCGAGGTCTTGTTTTAATGTTTTTTCTGTAAAATAGCGTCAAACAGCAAAAAATATTGCATTATTATGCGTTATTGAAGAAATTTGTTAAAAAAAACCAGCATAATAATGTATTTGTTAAGAATAATGTATTAAGTTTGTATTAATTAACTAATCAAATTTAACCACTATGAAAAAAAAGTATTTAATTCTTTTGCTGTTTTTTGCTGGAATAATTACAACTTATTCGCAAAATCTCACAGTAAAAGGTAAAGTTACAGACACCAATGGCTATTCTTTGCCGGGTGTTAACATCCTTGAAAAAGGGACAAAAAACGGTTCCTCTACAGGAGGAGATGGTAGCTTCTCTATTAACACCAAAAATGGAGCTACTTTAGTAATTACATTTATTGGTTTTGAAACCAAAGAAGTAAAAGTTACTGGGGCTAAATTGAATATCATTATTAATGAAAGTTCTCAAGTCTTGAAAGAAGTTGTAATTACGGGGTCTATGGGTAGAACTTTAGATAAATCCTCTTTAGGTTATTCTGCACAGGCAGTTAAAGGTCAGGAAATCGCCGATACCCAACGTTCCAATTTTGCCAATGCGCTACAAGGTCGTATTGCAGGTTTAACGGTAACAAGTAGTACTGGTGCACCTGGAGCATCTACAGCAATTCAGTTAAGAGGGGTAAACTCTTTGAGTGGAAACAATACACCTTTATATATTGTAGATGGTTTGCCTGTAAGTAACGAAACATTAGATCAAGGATTGATGATTTCGAATGCTCCAAACCGAAACCAAGATTACACCAATAGAGGAGCCGATATCAACCCAGAGGATATTGAATCCATCACTATCCTGAAAGGACCAGAAGCAGCAGCTCTTTACGGTATGCAAGCTGGTAATGGAGCTATTGTTATTACCACAAAAAAAGGGAAACAAGGGGTTGGAAGAGTTAGTTACTCTACTAATACAAGACTAGATCAAGTTTATCGTTTCCCAGAAACTCAAAACGTATATCAAAGAGGTTCAGGAGGAATTACAAATACAGATTATAGAAGACAATTTGGAGAGGCTTTTGCTCCTGGTACAAAATTCTATGACAATATTGGTAATTTTTTCAGAGTAGGTACCTCTACCACTCATAATTTATCTTTTGAAGCAGGTACTGAAAACACTTCGTATAGATTATCCTTGAGTAATTTAAAACAAGAAGGGATAACTCCAAACACTTCTTACGAACGTTTGACGGCTAGTTTGAATGCTACTGCAAAAATATCTCCTAAATTTAAATCAGAAGGAACTTTTAGTTTTACAAAATCTGAAAATGATAAAGCTTCAAAAGGAGGTTCTGGGGGATTAACAGGTAGCAATGGTTATTTGTTGACATTGCTAGGATGGCCTCAAAATCTAGATGTTCGCGATTACTTGAATACCGATGGAACAAGAAAAAAAATCACTTCAGGTGCTTTAGATACTGAAACTGACAACCCTTTTTGGGATGTTAATAAAAACTTATCTACAGACTGGAACAACCGTTTTGTAACCAATGTTGGTTTAATCTATGACCCTGCCTCTTGGTTAAATTTCACCGCTCGTGTGGGTTGGGATGTAAATTCAGGTCAAGGATTCAGAGCTATTCACCCTGAATCGGCTGCGGGACTTTCAACGGGTGGATTTATTGAAACTTATTATAACAGTACCAGTAACTTAAACTCTACTTTGTTAGGAACAGCAAAGAAATCTTTTGGTAAATTTAATACCAAGATTATGATTGGTAATGCTATCAATGATAACTATTTTAGAATTTTATCTACCTCTGGAAGCAAGTATTTTGACCCTAATTTTAATTCTATCAATAATACAGATGCTACAACACAAAGATCACAAGAGAGAATCGTTCAAAGTCGAATTATAGGTTTCTTTACAGAGCTAAATTTTGATTATGACAAAATTGTTTTTGTCTCTTTAACAGGTCGTAAAGACTGGACTTCGGTATTACCAGATCCCTTCTTTTATCCTTCTGCATCGACCAGTTTTATGTTTACCAACTTGCCTGGATTAAAAGATAAAAAAATATTATCTTATGGAAAAATTAGAGCTTCCTATGCTGAAGCAGCAAATATCCCTTCGCCTTATTCAGCAGTTCCTATTTTTACTTCTCAATTAACCACAAACGGCGGATATGCTTATGGAGTAACAGGAGCCAATCCTAATTTAATTCCTGAATTTAGAAAATCTATCGAATTTGGTACTGAGTTGAAATTTTTTAATGATCGATTAGGATTAGATGTTACTGTTTATAGTACTAAAACTGTAGATCCTATCTTGAAAAATATGCGTTTGAGTTATGGAACAGGTTTTGTATTAACCTCTGCAAACTTTGGGGACTTAAGAAACGAAGGTTTAGAAATTACCTTAAATGCAACACCTGTTAAAACGGCTAGTTTTTCTTGGGATTTGAACCTAAATTTCAATAAAACTCGCTCCGAAGTATTGAATCTTCCTGCTGCTGTAACCGAATATTACCTTTCTGATACTTGGCTTTACAATAATGTTAGAGGTGGTGTAAAAGTAGGTGGACCTACTACTACAATAACTGCTGTAGATTATTTAAGAAATAATGCTGGACAAATATTGATAGATCCAAGTACAGGTTATCCATTAAAAAATCCAAACTTTGTAATCGCTGGTGACAGAAATCCAGATTTTGTACTTGGTTTTCAAAACACTTTCAAATACAAAAATGTAAGCTTATCAATATTATTAGACATTAGAAAAGGTGGAGACATCTTTAATGGTACCGAATTTTGGATGTACCAAAACGGAATTTCAACCAGAACTTTAGATAGAGAGCAACCACGAGTTGTACAAGGAGTAATAAGAGACGGATTAGAAAATTCGGCTACTCCTACTCAAAACAACATTATGGTAACGCCTTATTTACAAAATGAATATTACAGAACTGGTGGTGCTGTTGATGCTGACTTTATCGAAAAAGATGTCAATTGGCTGCGTATGAGAGATATTACATTGAGTTATAGATTGCCTTCTGAAACATTGAAAAAAACGGCTATTCGTTCATTAGCTTTTAATATAACAATGACAGATGCTTTTATGATAACTAATTATACAGGTGCAGATCCAGCGGTTAATGGATTAAATGCTTCTGCTGGTGGTGCTGGTGGAGTTGGCTTTGACTTTGGTACAGTTTCTACGCCTAGAGGTTTGAACATGGGAGTAAAATTAGGATTTTAATACTTATATAAAATGAAAAATATAAAAAAATATATAACTGCACTCGGTTTATTAACTGCTGTAGTTTCGTGTGATAACTTGCAAGATTTGAATGTAAATCCAAGTTTTCCAGTAGATGTTTCTGCACAAGCTTTGCTGCCACCTATTGAGCAACAAATGGCTGTAGGCTTACAATTTGACAATCGTTATTTAGGAAGATATGTCCAATATTTTAGTAATGCAACAACAGGAAACGAATGGGATAGATTAGGTTATGTAGCTAATAATGACCAGGGAGGTGAAATTTGGAAAATGGCCTACTTTTCAATCGGATTAAATTTAACCCGAATGCAAGAAAAAGCAATTGCCGAAGAGCGCCACGACATTACAGGTATTTCTAAAGTAATTAGAGCTTGGTCTTGGCAAGTTGCCACAGATTATCATTCTGAATTGATCGATTTTGATCAAGCATTTACACAACGTATGTCGTTTGACTATGTAGGACAAGACAAGGTTTATGCCGAAGTATTGCGTTTGATAAACGAAGGTGTTGCTGATCTAGCTCGAACCGATGGTAAAGTTTCAGCTACATACGCCGCCGTTGGAGATAAAATGTACAATGGAGACAGAGCCAAATGGACGAAATTTGCTTGGGGTGTTGTAGCTCGTAATTTGAACAATCAAATTAACAAAGCGACTTATGATCCAGCTGCTGTTATTGCTGCCTGCGATAAATCCTTAGCGTCTAATGCAGACAATGCTTTAATTAACTATAATGGGACAGTATCTGCCGATTCAAACTTTAATGGTCCACAAAGACAAAATTTTGCAAATTTTCGTCAAACTGATTTTATGGTTAGAGTTATGAATGGTACTGTTTTTACGGGAGCCATTGACCCTCGTATGTCAAGAATTTTGGCTCCATCTATTGGAACATCTGAAACAGCTCCAGCATCGGCAGCAAATCCAGACCCAACTAAATATACTTTTGTAGGTAATCCACTGAATTCAACTGCCTCATCAACTGCTGGTCCAAGCAGAATTCCTAATCTTTGGGGGACATTTGTTCAGGGAACACCTACAACTCCTGGTAGATATATTTTTAGAGATAAAGCCAATTTTCCTTTAATGACTTATGCTGAAATTCAATTTATCAAAGCTGAAGCTGCTTTTATAAAAGGAGACAAAACCCTGGCATTGGCAGCATACAAAAAAGGAATTGATGCAAGTATCGATTTTGTAAACTCAAATACTGTTGTTAGTACAACTTACCCAATCACAACTACTATAACTGCGTCCGAAAAAACAGCTTTTCTAGCTAACGTAAATGTGGTTCCAGCAGAAGCTAACTTGACCATGAGTCATATCATCCTTCAAAAATACATTTCACTTTTTGGTTTTGGAAATTTAGAAGCTTGGACAGATATGCGCAAATACCATTATGACAATGTAAATATTTACAAAACTATGGTTATTCCTACTGGTAGTGGATTATTTGCTGATAATGGTGGAAAATTGCCTTACCGAGTTCGCCCAAGATTCAATTCGGAATATGTATGGAATTTTGGGGCTTTACAAGCCATTGGGGCTGATAAAGTAGATTATCATACCGTAGAAATGTGGTACTCTAAACCATAATTTATAAAACCTAAAAACTTATTAAATGAAAAATATATTTAACACAATCAAAAAGGCTGTATTCCCGCTTCTAGGAGTGGTACTTATTGTCTCTTGTGGGGATGAACACAATTTCACTCCTTATGAATCAAGCGCGCCTGAAAACGCAGCTAATGTAAAATTTATTCACACAGCAGTTGGTGCTTCTGGAACAAATTTTCAGGTAAATTATTTTATGGGAGTCGAGAAAATATCATCTGTTGGGGTTACTGTTGGTTTGCCAATTGGAATTACTATGGGTTCAGTTTATCCAGTAACTCTTTATAGTTTGGTACAATCAGGAGATCAGCCTTTTAGTGCGGTAACACCTAAAATTGCTGCCACTGCAACAGTTGCTGAAATTCCAGCAGTAGATCGTTTTGTTGGCAAATTAGTAACTGAAAAAGGGAAATATTATAGCAATTTCTTAATTGGTTCACTTCCTAATGTTACTCCTGTAACCTATTCTACTTACCAAGTCAATGATGATTTTTCGCCAGTTTTAGACAAAACTAAAGCCTACATCCGATTCATCAATGTGATTAGCAATACTCCTGTTGCTGGTTATGACTTAGGAATCATCAAAACTACTTCAATAAGTGGAGCAACTCCAGTAGTTAACCAAGAAATTCAAACCTATAAAAATGTGACTTTCAAAGGTGGTAGTGAAGTATTTATTCCTATAGAAGCTCAAGACCCTACTGATGCAAGAGGTTATCAGATTCAATTGCGAGTTGCAGGTTCAGCAACAAACAACCCAACCCTTGCTGCCCCCGCTCTTGTGGCAAATCTAGCCAATTCTGGAACAGGCATATTAGTTCCAAGAGCTGGTAGAGTATATACCATCTTTTGTAGAGGTTTTGCAGGTGGATTATCTGCAGGTGCACCCAGTACAACTGTAAATATTCCAGCCATTGGTTGGTACACTAACAAATAAAAATCTTAAAACCACTTTAGACAACAAGTTCTAAAGTGGTTTTTTATATTCCAATTATTGTCTTTGTTTACTTCATATAGGTAGGCAATAGTCATTCCTATGCCCTATTTTTAATGGGAAACCTAAATAGATAATTACCAATCCTCTTTATCAAATGAGAAAAAACTACATAAAAAAACTATACTTTATTCTAGTATTAATCTGTACAATAATTAGTAATGCACAGTGTTTAATGGATGCTGAGTTTAGCAAAAGTAATCCGAAACGTGAATTGAGAGGTGTTTTTTTAGCCTCGGTTTACAGTTTGAATTGGCCTACAAATCGTTTGGCAACGCCCGCGGTACAACAAGCCGAATTGATTGCAATTTTAGATAATTTAAAAACAAATGGTTACAATACGGTTTTTCTACAAGTGCGTTCAGAGTGTGATGCTTTGTACAACTCATCTATTGAGCCTTGGGGATATTATTTAACAGGAACTCAGGGTTTAGCACCAAATCCTTTGTGGGATCCTTTGTCATTTGCCATAACCGAAGCCCATAAAAGAGGTCTAGATTTACATGCTTGGTTAAATCCCTATCGAGCAAAAACAACTTCTACCTACACTACTTCGGCAAATCACATTACAGTCACACAACCCAGTTGGTGGTTTACATCATCGGCTGACACACAAAAAATATTAAATCCAGGTTTGCCTGCCGTAAAAAATTATATCATCAGTATTGTGCAAGATATTGCCACACGATATGATGTAGATGGAATTCATTTTGATGATTATTTCTATCCCAATGGTGGAATGACAACCAACCAAGATGCCCAAACCTACATTGACAACAATCCAAAAAACATTGCTACGATTGCAGATTGGAGAAGAGATAATGTAAACCAAATGATAGCTGGAACTTATGATGCAATCCAGACCATAAATGCCAATTTAAATAAAAATATTGTTTTTGGTGTGAGTCCAGCTGGAATATGGAAAAGCGGAACACCAACTGGAATTTCGGGAAATTCGGCATATTCTGCCCTTTATTGCGATGCAATAGCTTGGTTAAATGCTGGAAAAGTAGATTATTTGGCACCACAATTATATTGGGTCATCGGTGGAACTCAGGATTATTTAAAATTATCGCAATGGTGGAATGACCAAGTTAAAACCAATGGAAAACAACTGTATATTAGTCAGGCTTATTATAGAATGGCAGATGCGAGTAATTGGGCAGGAACTGAAATACAAAATCAACTCATTCAAAATAGAGCCCCATCTATGGATGCTAGTTTTGGGCAAATTGCTTATAATTACGTAACAATCAAAAATAATTCGAAAACTATTAATGATATTTTAAACAACGCTCAATACAAATACAAATCATTTGCACCACCAATTGTAGGTAAAGATATTATTTGTCCAAACGTTCCTGAAAATATTCGGTTTGTTAACACGACATTGACTTGGAATACTCCTGCTGCAGCTTCAGACGGTGATTTGCCTATAAAATATGTAGTCTATGCTTTCAATAATGCTGCTGAAGCCATTACCAATAAAGACGATGGCACGAAAATAATTGATATTGTTGTTGGAAATGAATTAGTCGTTTCTCAATCCTTGATTGACACCAAATATTTTGTAGTGACCTCATTGGATAAAAACAATAATGAAGCCGGGAATTTCAATGCTGTTTTAGGGAATCCAAATTTTGATTTAATTGCTAATAAATCATATTTAGTTTATCCCAATCCATTCTTCAATCAGTTTGAAGTTGAGTTTCAAAATGCTTTTTCAAATAATGTAAAAATTTCACTTTATGACCTTAATGGAAAACAAGTTTTGGAACAAGATTATGTTATCACAAATTCAAAAATAGCAATAGCTCCAATGAATATAACTAATGGAATTTATTATGTAAAAATTAGTTTTGAAAATGGAACTACTGAAAGTTTTAAAATTATTAAACAAGAAGATTAATACCATCCTTTTCTATCTTTAGGTTTTAAACAAAAATTAATTCATTATGAAACTATCCTTTAAAAAATACATTCTCTTTTTGATGGCAATTATTGCTATCAATTCCTATTCGAATCCGTTGGAAAGATTTACAAAAGGAAATACTCATGAAAAAATTAAAACTGGTGCGGATAATTTCGAAAAATACCTTCCACTGCTAAAAGATAAAAAAGTTAGCATTGTCACCAATCAAACTGGAATTTTGACTAACAAAATGCATCTCGTAGATTTTCTGATTGAAAAGCAAATCGCTATTCAAACCATATTTGCACCCGAACATGGTTTTCGAGGTACAGCCGATGCTGGCGAACATGTTGTAGATGTAAAAGACAGCAAAACAGGTCTTCCTATTGTTTCACTTTATGGAGAAAACAGAAAACCAAAACCCGAACAATTGAAAGGAATTGAAATAATGATTTTTGATTTGCAAGATGTTGGTGCAAGATTTTACACTTATATTTCTACCTTGCATTACGTGATGGAAGCTTGTGCCGAAAACAATATTCCACTTATTATCTTAGACAGACCCAATCCAAACGGAGGAATTGTTGATGGTCCAATTTTAGAAAAAGAATATACCAGCTTTGTTGGAATGCACCCCATCCCTATCCTACACGGAATGACTATTGGCGAATATGCCCAAATGATTAATGGCGAAAAATGGCTCAAAAATGCAGCACAATGCCAATTAACAGTAATTCCTTGTATCAACTATAATCATTCAATAGACTATAGTTTGCCTGTAAAACCATCGCCAAATTTACCCAACGATCAATCCATAAACTTGTATGCCAGTTTGTGTTTGTTTGAAGGAACCAATGTAAGCGTGGGACGTGGAACCGAAAAACAATTTCAAATTTTTGGCTCCCCTTTTCTACCCAAAAACGATTTTTCATTTACTCCAAAGCCTAATTTTGGGGCAAAAGAACCTCTTTATAACAGTCAAATTTGCTATGGCGAAGATTTGACAACTCATAAAAAAGTGAATCGGTTGGAACTGCAATGGTTGATTCGTTCTTATAAAATGACCACCGACAAAACTAAATTTTTCAATGCATTTTTCACAAAGCTTGCTGGAACGAAACAACTCCAACAACAAATAGAAAATGGTGAATCTGAAAATAAAATTAGAAAAAGCTGGAAAAAAGGATTAAAAGACTTCAAAACTAAAAGGGCAAAGTATCTTATTTACTAATTTTAATATCCTGAAATAGATTTGTTTTCAAAATAATAATTCAAAAAAACTTATTTCTAACACACCTAAACAAATTCAATGAAAAAAATATATCCCGATACCGAAAAAGAATCCAATTATAGTAATTTGGACAAAATGTCAACCAAAGAGTTATTGGAAAACATCAATGCCGAGGACAAAAAAGTGGCTCATGCCGTTGAAACTCAAATACCCAATATAGAAAAATTGGTAGATGCAATTGTTTCCAAAATGAAATTGGGTGGGAGATTGTTTTACATTGGTGCAGGAACATCGGGTAGATTAGGAATATTAGACGCATCCGAGTGTCCTCCTACCTTTGGAGTAAGCGATCAAATGGTCATTGGAATAATTGCTGGTGGAGATTTTGCCATTCGAAAAGCGGTCGAAAACGCCGAAGATGATTTTGAGCAAGCTTGGATTGATTTAAAAAAACACGATATAAATTCATTGGATGTAGTCATTGGAATTGCAGCTTCGGGAAATACTCCCTACGTAATTGGCGGATTAAAAAAAGCTCAAGAAAATAGCATCATAACGGGCAGCATCACTTGCAGCAATAATAGTAAAATATCCAAAGAAGCCGATTACCCGATAGAATTATTGGTTGGTCCCGAATTTCTTACTGGAAGTACCCGAATGAAAGCTGGAACATCGCAAAAAATGGTTTTAAACATGATTACGACTTCTGTAATGATTCAACTCGGAAGAGTAATAGGTAATAAAATGGTTGATATGCAATTGTCAAATAAAAAATTAGTGCAAAGAGGTGTTGAAATGATAGTAGAAGCACTTGATATTGACGAAAAATTAGCCGCCCAATTATTAAAAGAACACAAAAGTGTGAGAGCTGTTTTGCTATCTAGAAATAAAGCTTAATTAAAACCCTAAAAAACACAAAATGACTCCAAGCGCAATCCTTATATTAATCATCGTTTATTTTGGACTACTTTTCTACATTTCTCATAGCGTCAGCAAGAAAAATGATGGAAATGATGCCTTTTTCAAAGCCAATAAAAATTCTAAATGGTATTTAGTTGCCTTTGGAATGATTGGAACAGCACTTTCTGGAGTAACTTTCATCTCGGTTCCGGGAGAAGTGGGTTCGCCAAATGGAGAACAATTCAAATATTTTCAGTTTGTATTGGGAAATGCAATTGGGTTTATTATCATTACAAAACTCCTTCTTCCGCTCTATTATCGAATGAATTTAACTTCCATTTATGGCTATATCGAGCAAAGAATGGGACATTATAGTTACCGAACTGCGGCTTCTATTTTTTTAGTAAGCAGAACCATTAGCTCTGCTTTTAGACTCTATCTTGTGGTTATTGTTTTGCAGCGTTTTGTATTTGATTATTATAACATTCCATTTTCGTTAACGGTCTTAATTTCTTTATTATTAATTTTTTCTTATACTTATCGTGGCGGACTTAAAACAATAATTATCACAGATACTTTGCAAACATTCTTTCTAGTTTCTTCAGTGTTTTTAACAATTTATTTCATTTGCAATAGTTTAGATTTGAGTTTGGTTGGCGCATTCCACGAAGTGAAGGATAGTAATTATTCTCAAATATTTTTCTTTGATGATTTTATGACCAACAAGTTTCATTTTGCCAAACAAATTCTTGGCGGAATGTTTGTAACCATAGCAATGGTAGGTCTTGACCAAGATTTAATGCAAAAAAACTTGAGCTGCAAAAACATAAAAGATGCCCAAAAAAACATGTTCACTTTCACTGGAATCTTCGTGGTCATTAATATTTTCTTTTTGAGCGTGGGAGCATTATTATACATTTATGCATCCAAAAACGGAATTGAAATCCCAATTGATTCCATTACTAATAAACCCAGAACCGATTTATTATTTCCAGAAATTGCCTTGAATCATTTAACAGTAATACCCGCAATAGTATTTTTATTGGGACTTATTGCAGCTACATTTGCCACTACCGATTCAGCTTTAACTGCATTGACAACCTCTTTTTGCGTAGATTTTTTGGGAATGGAAAAATCCGAAAATCAGGCCAAAAAAAATATCATTAGAACTAGACATTTAGTCCATTTAAGCTTTTCAGCCTTATTATTTCTAATAATTTTAGTCTTTAATTCTATAAATGATAGTTCTGTTGTTGGAATGATTTTCAAGGTTGCTTCCTACACTTATGGCCCTTTGTTAGGTTTATATGCCTTCGGATTATTTCATAAAGGACGAAAAGTAAACGACAAATTGGTTCCTTATATCTGCTTTTTGTCACCGGCAATAACCTATTTAGTAAGTGAAAATTCCGCAACATTATTCTTTGGATATATATTTGACAATGAACTCATTATCATAAACGCTTTAATTACTTTTATTGGTCTCTACTCCATCAGCAAAAAAGCAGAAAAAATAGATTTTTAGTCCAAATAATAATCAAAAATTAATTCATTGAACAATGAAAAATTACTTTATAAAAATTACTTTCTATTTAACTTTTGCCTTTTTGGCTAGCAATTGTATAGGTTTAAAAAAAGACCAAAAAACGATTGATGCCAAAAAAGAAACTACGATTTCAGCAAATAAAGAAATATATGTTGCTAAAAATAAAACCGTTGGCGCTACTTTTTTTAAAGATTCGGATGAAGAAAATCATTGGGTAGATAGCATTTATACAAAAATGTCTTTGGAAGAAAAAATAGGACAACTTTTTATGGTTGCTACCTACTCTAATAAAGATAGTCTTCACGCCAAGAAAATTGATTCTTTGGTTCAGGGTTACAAAGTGGGTGGCATTATTTTTTTTCAAGGTGGGCCAGTTCGTCAAGCTCAATTAACCAATAGGTTCCAATCGAAAGCCAATGTCCCTTTGTTTATTGCGATTGATGCCGAATGGGGTTTGGCAATGCGACTTGATTCTACTTATCGCTATCCTTGGAATATTACTCTTGGCGCTATTCAAGATTTAAAACTGATTGAAAAAGTGGGCTCAAATATGGGGAATGAATGCAAACGAATGGGAATTCATTTCAATTTTGCTCCTGTGCTCGACATCAATACCAATCCCAAAAATCCAATTATTGGAAATCGCTCTTTTGGAGAATCAAAAGTCAATGTTGCCGATAAAGCCATTGCGTTTTTAAAAGGAGAGCAAAGTCAAGGCGTTTTTTGCACAGGCAAACATTTTCCAGGCCACGGAGATACTGCAACAGATTCTCACAAAACTCTACCAACAATTAATTTTTCTAAAGAACAAATAGATTTAGTAGAATTATATCCTTTCAAAAGAATGTTTGACGATGGTTTAGCCTCGGTAATGGTTGCGCATTTGAACATTCCAAGTCTAGAAACGAAACAAGATTGTCCTTCGTCCCTTTCTTATAATGTGGTTACTAATTTACTTCAAAAGGAATTGGGGTTTAATGGTTTAATTTTCACCGATGCGCTTGGAATGAAGGGTGCAAGCAATTTTATGCAACCAGGAGACATCGATTTGGCCGCATTTATGGCAGGAAATGATATTTTATTATGTCCAGAAAATGTTTCGCTGGCAGTCGAAAAAATTAAAATAGCTTACAATCAAGGAACAATTTCTGAGGAAAGATTGGCACATTCAGTAAAGAAAATTTTGCATTACAAATTCAAAGCAGGCTTAAATAAACCAAAACCAATTGACCTTGCAAACTTGTATCAAGACATAAACAAAACCGAAAATGATGCTTTACAATATCAATTATTTGAAAATGCAATCACGGTCTTGAATAATAAAAGCAATGTACTTCCGATAAAAAAATTAGATCAAAAAATAGCCTATGTAAAATTGGGAGACGATGACAACAGTTCTTTTCTGACGACTTTAAAAAAATATACTGAAATTACCGAAGTAACAGCTTCAAGTATTGACAGTCTTACTTTAAAATTAAAAAATTTCGACACCGTAATTATTGGTTTCCACAAATCAGATTTGGCTTGGAAAAATCACGATTTCACAGAAAAAGAATTGTTGTGGCTGCAAGAAATTGCCAAAAACAATAAAGTAATTTTAGATGTTTTTGCAAAACCTTATTCTTTGTTGCCTATAACTAATTTTGATGAGATTGAAGGATTAGTAGTTTCCTATCAAAACTCAACAATTTCACAAATTGTATCGGCTGAGCTTATTTTTGGTGCCATCGAAGCCAAGGGAAAATTACCTGTTTCTATCAATTCTAACTTTGCTGTAAATACTGGGATAAGTACCCAAAAATTAGATCGTTTGGGATTCACAGCACCCGAAAACGAAGGTATGAATCCAATGATTTTAAACCAAATTGATGAATATGCCAAGAAAGCCATCGATGGAAAAATGACTCCTGGAGCACAAGTATTGGTGGCTAGAAATGGAAAAGTAATTTATCAAAAATCGTATGGTTACCAGACTTATGAAAAGGAAAAATTGGTCACAAATTCCGATTTATATGATTTAGCCTCAATTACAAAAATGGTTGCCACACTGCCCAATGTGATGCAATTATACGACCAAAACAAAGTGACATTGGATACTAAATTGTCTAAGATGTTGCCTTCTTTAAGTAAATCCAATAAAAAAGATATTGGTTTCAAAAATTTGCTTTCGCATTATGCAGGTCTTCAAGCTTGGATTCCTTTCTACAAAGC
Source organism: Flavobacterium alvei (assembly GCF_002920895.1). Lineage (GTDB taxonomy): Bacteria > Bacteroidota > Bacteroidia > Flavobacteriales > Flavobacteriaceae > Flavobacterium > Flavobacterium alvei. Next base: position 171,258 of record NZ_PQVG01000008.1, on the reverse strand, counting down.
AACATTGGATAGTGCCAAAATGCCTTCGAAAAAGTATTACCAAAAAACTTTTGATGCCCAGCATATTAGACAAGTTGCCGATAGTATTTTCATCAGAAATGACTATCACGATACTATCATTAAAATCATTGCCGACAGTCCATTGGACAAAAAAATTGAGTATAAATACAGCGATTTAACCTTCATTCTTCTAAAAGAATATCTAGAAAGAGTAAACCATAAAAAATTAGATGTTTTGGTTCAGGAAAAATTCTATAAATCATTAGGAATGAATTATACCTTATTCAATCCATTAAAAAAGTTTGATAAAAACTCGATTGCGCCAACTGAAAAAGACAATTATTTCCGCCATCAAACGCTTCAAGGATATGTTCATGATATGGGAGCCGCTATGGAAGGTGGCGTTTCTGGTCATGCAGGATTATTTTCGAATGCAATGGATGTAGCCAAAATGATGCAATTGTATTTGCAAAAAGGAAGTTATGGCAACCAACGCTATTTTTCCGAAAAAACATTTAATGATTTTAATACTTGTTATTTTTACACAGAAGGAGTCAATAGAGGTTTAGGTTTTGACAAACGAATTGGAAAAGACGGCTCAACTTGCGGTTGTGTTTCTCCTGCTAGTTTTGGTCATACTGGTTTTACAGGAAATATGGCTTGGGCTGATCCCGAAACCCAAATCATCTATGTTTTTCTTTCTAACAGAACATATCCTGAATATGAAGGAAATACTCTAGTTAAAGGAAGAATTAGGGAAGACATTCAACAAATAATACAAAATGCTATTGTGAAATAGTAACCCATAATTTGAATTAAAAACTCCAAAACAATGAAAAAAGAACGTTTAATTTCACTTGATGTTTTCAGAGGATTTACAATAATCTTAATGACCATTGTCAATAATCCCGGAAGTTGGGCACACATTTATCCACCTTTGGAACATGCTGAATGGAATGGCTGTACTCCTACTGATTTGGTATTTCCATTTTTCATATTCATTATGGGAACAGCAATTCCTTTTGCAATGCCTGACAAACATTTTGACAGTTCCATTTTTAATAAAATTGTGGTTCGTTCCATTCGAATTTTCTGCTTAGGATTGTTTTTAAATTATTTTGGAAAAATACACTTTTTAGGATTAGAGGGAATTCCATTACTGACAATCCGAATCCTAATTACTACTATTGTTGGAATTGCCCTTTTGGGAAATTTTAATCAAAAAATAAAAACCTATTTGGCTTTTGGAGTTCTGGGGATATTATTATTTTTAGCTTACAGCTCAATTGAAAGTTTTCAAGAAGTTAGAATCCCCGGAGTTTTGCAACGAATTGGAATCGTATATTTCTTTACTTCACTCCTATTTTTGAAAACTAGTCCAAAAATCCAAATCGGAATTGCAGTTCTATTATTGCTGATTTATTGGTTTTTGATGACTTGTATTTCTGTACCCGGTTTTGGTGCTGCTAATTTTGAAAAAGGAACTAATCTAGCTGCTTGGTTAGACAATTCTATCTTGAACGGACATCTATGGAGTGCTAGTAAAACTTGGGATCCTGAAGGTATTTTAAGCACAATACCTGCCATTGCAACAGGAATTATAGGAATGTTAATCGGTCAATTATTGAATATACAAGCCACAAAAATAGAAATCACAAAAAAACTCATCGTTCTTGGTATTTCACTTATTGCACTGGGTTTGATTTGGAGTTTGGTTTTCCCAATAAACAAATCACTTTGGAGTAGCTCTTATGTTTTATACACCGCTGGCTTAGCCATATCAATTCTAATGATTTTATATTATTTGATAGAGATTGCCAATTATAAAAAATGGACGAAGCTTTTTTTGATTTGGGGAGTAAATCCAATGATTGTATTCTTTTTGTCAGGAATATTGCCGAGAGTCTGGGGGATGATTGAAATTCAAAATCCAGAAATTGCATCCGAAAAAATAAATATCAATGAGTATTTTTATACTTATGTCATCACACCTCAATTTTTAAATCCTTTAAACGCTTCATTGGCATATGCCCTATTGTATGTACTTTTTTGGACTATTATTTTATATATTTTTTACAAACAGAAGCTCATTTTCAAAGTGTAATCTAATAATAATCACTAACTATTTAAAAATAAAATAAGTGTTCAACTAATTTGGCAAACAAATTGCAGCAATAAAAATTAGAATTTATTAAAAAAATTATAGGATAAACTTCTCTAAAAAACTACTTTTGATTTTTACATAACACTACTATAATGATTAGAATTAAGCCTTTTTTTGTATTGAATTTTATAGTTCTGCTTTCATTTTGGAATGCTCATTCACAATATGATGCCAAATATCCGAAAAATGAATTCAGAGCCGTTTGGATAGCAACTGTAGTAAATATTGATTGGCCAAAAGCGGGTACAGATTCTGTTAACAAACAAAAAGCCGATTTTATTGAAATTTTAGAAACTTATAAAAAACTGAATTACAATGCAGTAATTGTTCAAATACGAAGTACTGGAGACGCTTTTTATCCTTCAAAATTAGCACCTTGGTCAAGATATATAACCGGAAAAGAAGGACAAGCACCAAAACCTTATTATGATCCTCTAGCTTGGATGATCGAACAAGCACATCAAAGAGGCTTCGAATTTCATGCTTGGCTAAATCCCTATAGAGCAACTTTCGATACCAAAACAGAAACGTTGAGCAAAGAACACGATTTCTTCAAACATCGGGATTGGATGATAAAATATGGAGAGACTGGAAAAGAAAAATACTACTACAACCCTGCTCTACCCGAAGTTCAAAGCCATCTGACTGCTGTTGTTGAGGAAGTTGTAAAAAATTATGATGTTGATGCCATCCATTTTGATGATTATTTTTATCCCTATAAAGTTAGTGGCAAAGAATTTAACGATGCAGCTTCATTTAAAAAATACAGTTACAAACAATCGCTTGAAGATTGGAGACGTGACAACGTAAATAATTTTGTAAAAAACATTTATTATTCAATAAAAAGAATCAAACCTTGGGTTCAATTTGGAATTAGTCCGTTTGGGGTTTGGCGCAATAAATCAGTGGATCCAAAAGGGTCAGATACACAATCAGGACAAACGAATTATGACGATTTATACGCCGATCCAATTGCTTGGATGGAAGGAAATTACATAGATTATATGTTGCCACAATTGTATTGGAGCATCGATCATAAAACAGCTTCTTATTCAAAATTAATTAAATGGTGGGCCAATAATTCTATAAATGCTAATGTTTATATTGGAAATGGAAGTTATAAAATTAAAAATGATTCAGACAAAAAGTGGTTTGTTCCGGGCGAAATTCCTAATCAAATCGATTTAACCCGAACCTTTCCTAATATACAAGGAAATTCCTTTTATAGTGCCAAAGCTTTTGTCAATATCAATAAAGACGTTGCAGACTTGTTAAAAGCAAATCAATATAAATATCCTGCAATTCCTTTGCCTGTACCTAATTCAAAAAAAACAGGAACTGAACGACCTTTAATCAATTCATTTTCTAAAGAAGGAAATTTATATCAATTTGCATTCAAAAAAACACAATCAGACCAAGTTCGATATATAGTGGTTTATATCACCGAAAACAATACGAAACTTGACAGCAACGACCCTAGTCAAATCTTAGAAAAAATATTTATCGATGCAAAAAGCGAGTCCATAAAATATTCGATTGCTAAAGACCAATTAAATAATATCAAAAAAGTAGCTTTTACATTTATCGATTTTTACGGAAACGAAAGTGTTCCTGAAATTGTCAATTTAAACACCGAAATAAAACAAAACTAAAATGGAAACTTCAAAAACAAAAAATGAACCTTGGTATTGGATTCCGTTTTTAAACTTTGCTTCGGGCTTGCCTTATGCTATTATAATTTCGGTTTCGGTAATAATGTACAAAAACCTAGGAATCAGCAACGAAGATATTGGGATTTATACAAGTCTATTGTATTTACCTTGGGTAATAAAACCGTTATGGAGCCCATTTATTGATTTGTTTTCGACCAAAAGAAATTGGTTTCTGGTAATGCAATTGTTAATTTCAATTGCCTTTTTAGTAGTTGGATTTACGATTCCTGTTAGCAACTTTTTCATTTTGAGTTTAGCCATTTTTTGGGTAGCAGCTTTTGCATCTGCTTCGAATGATGTAGCCAGTGATGGGTTTTATATGCTAGCTTTAACTAAAGATCAACAATCGTTTTTCCTAGGAATTAGAAGCACTTTTTATAGATTGGCAATGCTAACAGGAAATGGATTGATTGTAATTATTGCTGGTTATTTTGAACAATTATATGCCGACAAAACCAAAGCTTGGTCTTATACGATGATAATTGTGGGGCTAATAATGACCGTTTTAACGATATATAATTATTTCTTAACTCCAAAAACCGAAATTAATTCGCTAGAAACCGAATCTCAACCCACTCCTAAAGTGAGTTTTGGAACTGTTTTTTCGAGCTTTTTCCAAAAAAAACAAATTGGAATAGCCTTATCATTCATACTATTATTTCGATTAGGCGAATCTCAATTGTTAAAAATGCTAACTCCGTTTTTGATTGACGATAAAGCAGTTGGAGGAATGGGATTGTTAACTGAAGATGTAGGTATCATTTATGGAACTTTTGGTGTTTTAGCCCTTACAATTGGTGGAATTCTGGGCGGAATTGCCATTTCTAAAAATGGACTCGGAAAATGGATGTTGCCTATGATATTAACTATGCACTTGCCAATAATTGGTTTCATTTTGCTGGCTCATTTTCATCCAACTTCTATCTATTATATTTATGCAGTTGTAATTGCAGAACAATTTGGTTATGGATTTGGTTTTGCGTCCTTTATGATGTATTTAATTTACTTAGCTGATGGCGAATCAAAAACCTCGCACTACTCTATTGCAACAGGATTTATGGCTCTTGGGATGATGTTACCCGGAATGTTGAGTGGATATATTCAGGAATATTTGGGCTATGGCAATTTCTTTATTTGGGTATTTTTGGCTACAATTCCGGGGTTGATTTTATCACAATTTTTGAATTTCCCAAAAGAGTTTGGAAAAAAAATAGACTAATTAATGCTCAAAAAAATAAAACAAAAGAATTAAATTCACTTTGTAACCTAACAATTTAATGCCAATTAAATAATTGAAATTTAAAAAAATAGTGCTAAATTTAAACCTACAAAAAATAGCACTCAGATGCAGCAATACTAATTGCAAAAACTCAGAAAAAAACAGATTCAAAAATCAGTTTAATCTGAGATTCATCTTAGTTTAAATTTCTAAATCAATGACATTAGAACAAAAAATTGGTCAATTCTTTTTTCCTGCAGTTTTTATTAATGATACTGAAGAAAATTTTCAAGAAATTGAACGTTTAATTACAGAACACAACATTGGTGGACTTACTTTTTTTCATAGTCGTGCCAGTGCTGCAACCAACTATGAATCCAAAGAAAAAGTTGAAGTTAACGACTCTAGTTTTGAGCGTTTAAAAGAACTTGTGGTACGTTTTCAAAAATGTGCTTCCACTCCACTTTTGATGAGTATTGATGCCGAATGGGGATTGGCAATGCGAGTTGAAAACACACCTCAATATCCTTACGCAATTTCTCTTGGTGCTTTGCCAGAGCGTTATGAATATTTGGTTTACGAAGTAGGAAGACGAACAGGATTGGATTTGAAAGCAGCTGGAATTCATTACAATTTGGCGCCTTTGGCAGACATTAATAACAACCCAAAAAATCCCGTAATTGGCTATCGTTCGTTTGGTCAAAACAAAAATAGAGTTGCTAATTTTTCTACTGAATATTTACGTGGACTGAATGAAGTTGGCGTTTTAGGTTGTCTGAAACACTTTCCAGGTCACGGTAATACAAGTGTCGATTCGCACTTGGGATTACCTATTTTAGAAGAAACTTTGGAGCAATTAATGGAAAACGAATTAGTTCCCTTCATTAAAGGAATCGAAAACAATGTCGATTCGATTATGATTGGACATTTGGCAGTTCCGGCATTGAATGAAGGAAAAAACACCTCGGCAACTTTATCCAAATCAATTATTGAAGATCTTTTGCGTAAACAATTGAAATATGATGGTTTAGTCATTTCGGATGCTTTGAATATGCATAGCGTTTCAAAACTGTATGATATAAAAGGACAACTCGAATGGGAAGCTTTTAATGCAGGAAATGATGTACTGTGTTTTGCCGAAAATGTAGCCGAAGGAATTCAGGAAATCCTCAAAAATGCAACTCCAAAACGTATCGAAGAAAGTTTCAATCGCTTGTGGAAATGCAAACAAAAAGCGGGAATATTAGATGGAAATTTTGCTCCAGAAGGAGAATTCGATTTTGAAGCCACTTCCATATTAAATCGTCTAATTGCTGATAAAAGCACAACTTTAATCAAGGACAAGCAAAATGGTTTGCACTTGTTTGAAGCTAAAAATAATGACAAACTTGCTAAATTATGTCTCTATAAAAATATTGATAACATATTTTATAAATCACTAAAACTAGTTCTTCCTTCAGAAAAATTCGCACTAGAAACGGGAGATAAAACAGCCATAGCAAACATTAAAGAAGAATTAAAATGTTTTGATACAATTCTTGTAACTCTTTTTGTTCCGAAAGCCAAACCTTTGAATAATTTTGGTATAGAAGACTCTGTATTAGAATTTTTAGAAGATCTATTTTCTAAAAAGAAATGCGTTTTGTACGTATTTGGAAATCCTTATGTACTAGATGTAATTCCTAATTTAAAATCAACTATTGGAATCGTACAAGTGTATCAAGATTTTCGTGAATTTCAAGAAAGTGCCGCACGCCAATTGCTAAGAAATTCAAGATGCAGAGGAAGTTTACCTGTAACTATAAACGGCTTTTAAATAGCTAATTACTATTGTATTTTTAAATACAATAAGATTTTATTATACAATAATAAAAATATATAATTACAATTTCCATTTCAAAATTAGCTTTTGAATTACATTTGTCTCAGTAAAAAATAATAATAACTTTAAAACATAACACAATGTCATTAGTAGGAAAAAAATTCCCAAACATTACAGTTGACGCTATTTCAGAAATGGGCGACAATTTAAGAATCAATGTACTTGAAGAAGCTACAGAAAACAATCAAAAAGTACTTTTGTTTTGGTATCCAAAAGATTTTACTTTCGTTTGTCCAACAGAATTACACGCTTTTCAAGCTGCTTTAGGCGAATTCAAAAAAAGAAACACTATCGTAATTGGAGCTTCTTGCGATACTAACGAAGTACACTTTGCTTGGTTAAACACTCCAAAAAATAGCGGTGGAATCGAAGGAGTAACTTATCCAATCCTTGCAGATACAACTAGAAATTTGGCTGCCGAATTAGGTATTTTAGACATCGAAATGGAATATGACGAAGCTTTTGACGGTGAACTATTAGTAGGCTCAAACGTTCCTTACAGAGCTACCTATTTAATTGACGAAGAAGGTAAAATTTTCCACGAAAGTGTAAACGATATGCCATTAGGTCGTAATGTGAACGAATATTTACGTTTAGTAGATGCCTACACTCACGTTCAAACTAAAGGCGAAGTTTGTCCTGCAAACTGGGAAGAAGGAAAAGATGCAATGACAGCTGACAGAAATAGTACAGCTGCTTATTTAGGATCTCACTAACATTCACTAACAATAATTTCAATTACAATGTCAAAAATCAATTGCAATTTCAATGTGAATAATAGAATTTGATTTTATAAAACTCTTATTTTAAATAAATAGCTACATTTTAATTGCACCAATTTAAAAATTGATTTTTGACATTGAAATTGAAATTGAAATTTCAAAAAACTATGTTAATCGAATTAAACGAAGATACATTACAAGATTTAGTTGCTAAAGAGGAAAAAGTAATCGTTCAATTTTCGGCCTCTTGGTGTGGAAATTGTCGAATTATGAAACCAAAGTTCAAAAAATTGGCTTCAGAGAATGACGATTTGACTTTTGTTTTAGTGGATGCTGAAAATTCTCCCGAATCAAGAAAATTAGCGAACGTGAGCAACTTGCCTACCTTTGCTACTTTCGTAAATGGGAAATTAGTAAACGAAACCCAAACCAATAAAGCGGAAGTTTTGACAGAATTGGTAAACGAAATTAAGTAATTATGAAACTACCTATAATCAAACATTTAACTCAATTTATTGACGAAAATGACCAAGATTACCTTGTTGAAACTATCGATGTTTTGGAAGCTTTAACCGAAGTTTCTTCCTTGAAAGATGAAGAATTAGACGTTATTGGCGAACTAATTTCGAATATGTACGGAGCACTAGAAGTACACAAAATGACTAAAGACGGAATGGACAAAAAAGAAGCTCTGAATACTTTTATGAAGCGCGTTTTGGGCTCAATTGATAAGTAAGAAGAACCCTTTTTGAATACTAATTATTAGGATATAAAATAATATCTATTTTAGAACGCTTTCAGCAATGTGAGCGTTTTTTTTCGTAAATTAGTAAATTATAAATTCAAAATCGTAAATAAATTTTCATACTTTTGAACCTCATTTAATAACAAACATTATGGCTTCAATCACATTAGGTGGAAATCCAATCCACACTTCAGGCGAATTACCAAAAGTTGGCACAAAACTAGCTGATTTTAAATTAGTTAAAAACGATTTAACTATTGCTACATTGAGTGATTTTGCAGGAACAAATTTAGTGCTAAATATTTTTCCAAGTATTGATACTGGAACTTGCGCAACTTCTGTAAGAACGTTTAATGTTTCTGCTGCAAAATTAGAAAACACCAAAGTATTGTGTATCTCCAGAGATTTACCATTTGCCCAAAAACGTTTTTGTGGAGCAGAAGGAATCGAAAATGTGGTTAATTTATCTGATTTCAATGATGGTAGTTTTGGTAAAACTAATGGTTTAGAAATTGCCGACGGAGTTTTAGCAGGTTTACACTCCAGATGTATTATTGTTGTTGATGCGAGTGGTTCTGTACTCTATACTGAACAAGTTCCTGAAATTGCCAACGAGCCTAATTATGAAGCTGCTTTAGCAGTACTTTAATTAACGGATGGAATTTCAGAAAGACACTTCTTTTTTTAGCGGAAGATTAAAAAGCGTTTCATTTGCTGTCAAAGGTGCTGTAAAATTAATTACAACCGAACATAGTGTAATGACTCAGTTTTTTATTGGTATAATGATGACAATTCTTGGTTTTTGTATGCATATAAGTGCTACTGAATGGTTATTTCAAATATTAGCCATAGGATTAGTAATGAGTATAGAAGGAATTAATACTGCTGTCGAAAAGATTGCCGATTTTATTCATCCTAATTATCACGAGCGCATTGGATTTATTAAAGACATTGCAGCTGGTGCGGTATTTTTTGCTGCTTTAACTGCAATTGCAATTGGATGTATCATTTATGTACCAAAATTTTTATAGAAAACAGTTCGACCTAGAATGGCAAAAACAATAAAATCAGTTACTTCGGATAAAAAATCTGACACAAATTCTGTAGCAAAAAAATCATGGGCGATTACAAAACAGCACAAAATTGTTTTGGGATCGCTTTTGGTGTTATTTTCAATTGCTTTATTGCTTGCATTTTTATCCTTTTATATCCATGGTCAAGCCGATCAAAGTGCCGTTAATCAATTATCTGATAGAACAGAAACGGTTCAGAATTGGTTGGGAAAATTTGGTGCTTTTTTAGCCGATTTTTTTGTTTACAAAGGTTTTGGATTGGCTTCCTTTCTATTTGTTCGATTGTTTTTTCTAACGGGTGTCTTTTTAGTTCTTGATATTTCTTTAAAAAAGCTTAAAAGAATTTGGTTTTGGGATTTATTCGTAATTATTATAGTATCGGTATTGTTCGGATTTTTTGCCACTTCCCTACCTGAATTGGGTGGAACTATTGGTTATGAATTGAATTTGTTTTCGCAGGATTATCTTGGTAAAACAGGAACCTTACTGGTTTTAATCTTTGGATTAATTGTCTATTTGATTTTTAAAATTAAACTGTCTCCTGAGAGGATAAAATCTTTTTTCGAAAACACAAAAAAAGAAATTAAAAACGATTTAAATTCGGCTTCGACAACTAATCCTGCTACAAGTGCTTATAATCTAGAAGAATATGCCGTTGAAGAAAATCAGGAGGACGAAGATATAAAAGGAATTCAATTAAAAACCATTCCAGTTTCTCAATTCGAAATTAACAAAGAAGCCTTAAAACCAACCATTAGTAATGCATCTGAAATTACTTTAAAACCAATTCCAAAAGAAGTAACACCACCTCCATTTAATATTCCCGAAATAATCCAAACAGAAGACGAGCATTTTGTAATCGAAAAAGCGCCAGAAGAAGATATTATCGAAGAAAATTTAGCTTCAAAATTGGTGGCCGATTTTGGATTATTCGACCCCACTTTGGATTTATCCAACTACAAGTATCCAACAATTGATTTATTAAAAGAATATTCAACAGGAGGAATTACCATCAATCAAGAAGAATTAGAAGAAAATAAAAATAGAATTGTTGAAACATTACGCAATTATAAAATAGAAATTGCACAAATTAAAGCCACAGTTGGACCTTCGGTTACACTATATGAAATAGTTCCTGAGGCTGGAATTAGAATTTCGAAAATTAAGAGTTTAGAAGACGATATTGCCTTGTCACTATCGGCATTAGGGATTCGAATCATTGCTCCTATTCCTGGAAAAGGAACGATTGGTATTGAGGTTCCAAACAAGAATCCTACAATGGTTTCGATGAAAAGTGTGATTGGTTCAGCCAAATTTCAGGAAGCGGAAATGGAATTGCCTCTTGCTTTAGGAAAAACCATTTCGAATGAAACTTTTGTAGTAGATTTAGCCAAGATGCCCCACTTATTGATGGCTGGAGCAACAGGACAAGGAAAATCAGTAGGTTTGAATGCTGTAATCACCTCATTATTATACAAAAAACATCCTGCTGAAATCAAATTTGTTTTGGTCGATCCTAAGAAAGTAGAATTGACACTTTTTAATAAAATTGAAAGACATTATTTGGCCAAACTACCCGATACTGATGATGCTATTATTACAGATAATGCCAAAGTTGTCAATACTTTGAATTCACTTTGTGTGGAAATGGATAATCGCTATTCTTTGCTAAAAGATGCGATGGTTCGAAATATTAAGGAATACAACGAGAAATTTAAATCTAGAAAATTAAATCCTGAAAACGGACATCGCTTTTTACCCTACATTGTATTGGTAGTCGATGAGTTTGCTGATTTAATTATGACAGCTGGAAAAGAAGTTGAAGTCCCAATAGCAAGATTAGCACAATTAGCCAGAGCCATTGGAATCCATTTGATTATTGCTACTCAAAGACCTTCGGTAAATGTAATTACGGGATTAATCAAAGCCAATTTCCCAGCTAGAATTGCCTTTAGAGTATCCTCTAAAATTGATTCCAGAACCATCTTAGACACCCAAGGAGCAGATCAGTTGATAGGACGTGGTGATATGTTATTCCACGGCGGTAATGATGTAGTTCGTGTACAATGTGCATTTGTAGATACTCCAGAAGTAGAAAAAATTGTTGACTTTATTGGTTCACAAAAAGCTTATGCAACCGCTTATTTACTTCCAGAATTTGTTGGAGAAGAAACTGGCATTAATCTTGATATGGATATTTCCGAAAGAGATACATTATTTAGAGAAGCTGCAGAAATAATTGTGATGGCGCAACAAGGATCAGCCTCATTACTTCAAAGGAAACTAAAATTAGGTTATAACAGAGCCGGACGATTGATAGATCAATTAGAAGCTGCCGGAATTGTAGGCCCATTTGAAGGTAGCAAAGCTAGAAGTGTTAACATTCTTGATATGAATGGTCTTGAACAATTTTTCAATAATGAACAAAATTAAAAATTAAAAATGAAATCGAAGATTCACGAATACAGAAACGATAAAAAGAAAAGCTTTAGTAAATCCTTTTTTCTAATTACTACCGCATTGCTTTTATTCAGTTTTTCAATTCAAGCTCAAGAAAATAAAGCGAAAGACCTTTTGAACGAAGTATCCGCAATTGTAAAAGGATACAAGAATATTGTAATTGATTTTAAATACAGTCTTAACAATACCAAAGAAAACATAAAGCAAGATAGCAAAGGAAATGTAACGATGATGGGCAACCAATATGTTTTGAATTTTATGGGGGCTACTAAAATCTATGACGGAAAAAAATCCTATACAATAGTTCCAGAAGACGAGGAAGTTACTATTTCAACAGTAAATGAAAAAGACGATAGCGCTATCACTCCATCAAAAATGCTAACCTTTTTTAATTCAGGATATAGATGTACAATAGATAAATTGGAAGATGTCAAAGGGAGAAAAATTCAGTATGTAAAACTGACTCCAAACAACACGAAGGACAAAAGAAAAGAAATTCTATTGGGCATTGATGTGCAAACCAAACACATCTATAATTTGATTGAAACAGACAAAAAAGGGACAAAAACTACATTGACTGTTAATTCTTTTAAAACCAACCAACCATTGTCGAAAAATCAATTTACATTTGTTGCGAGTAAATATCCCAATTACTACATCAATAAAATAGATTAATTCTAAGTGAAAATTCTCGACAAATACTTACTAAAGACTTTTCTGAGTACCTTTTTAATGGTATTTATTATCTTGCTTTTTATATTTATACTGCAATCGGTATGGCTATTTATTGCCGAATTAGCTGGTAAAGATTTAGATTTTCCAATGGTAATCAAGTTTTTGTTATTTGCCATTCCCCGAATTATTCCATTAGTATTGCCACTATCAGTATTATTGTCCTCAATAATGACTTTTGGAAACTTGGCAGAAAACTATGAATTTGCTGCTATGAAATCGGCTGGAATTTCGTTGCAACGAGCGATGAGGAGTTTAATTATTTTCATTACAATTTTAAGTATTGTAGCCTTTACTTTTGCCAATAACGTCATCCCCTATGCCGAATATAAATTCATTAATTTTAGAAGAAATATTGCTCAATTGAAACCCGCAATGGCTATTGCTGAAGGTCAGTTTAGCGATGTTGGTTTGTATTCTATAAAGGTAAACAAGAAATCTGGCGTTAATGGGAACACCCTAACTGGAATTACAATACATAAAAAATCACCTGTGGGTGAAGGTAATAAAACTGTTATAAAAGCTAAAAATGGTTTATTAATAAGTAGCGAACAATCAAATACATTGCAAATGGTTTTGAATGATGGTTACTACTATGAAGATGTCATTCCAAAAAAGTATGAAGATCGCATCAAAGTTCCATTTGCTAAAAGCTCCTTCAAAAAATACAATATCAATATTGATTTGTCAAAATTAAATAAGGTTGATGTTAATAATGAAAGCGTATCAAATACAAATACTATGCTTAATATAAGTGAACTAAATTATACTTTAGATTCCTTACATAAAAACATGAAAACAGAAGTGCTTTCCTTTTCAGAAAACATCAATCAGCGTATTGGTATGCAAAGAATTATCAAAAATGATTTAGTTTTCAATAAAACCAAGACGCTCCCTAGTAATTTATTATCTAAGTATTCGAATGATAAAAAGTTAAATATACTAAACTTTGCCATTAGCAATATTGAAAACAATTTGCTTTCAATTTCGGTTACTAATTCCGAATTAGAATTCAAACAAAAGAACATTAATGGTCACATTTTAGCTTTCTATGACAAATTCGTAATTGCTTTTGCTTGTTTCCTAATGTTTTTCATAGGCGCTCCACTGGGTGCTATCATTCGAAAAGGAGGATTAGGATTGCCTATTGTATTTGCTGTATTAATCTTTATTACTTTCCATTTTATTAATACTTTTGGCAAACGAATTTCACAAGAAAATCAGCTTTCTCCATTTCTAGGAGCTTGGATGTCCACATTAATACTTTTACCATTAGCCATACTACTGACCTATCGGGCTACCAATGATATTGGATTAATTAATATGGACATAATTATGGCTCCTTTTCAAAAAATATATCAAAAAATATTTCCTCCATCAAAATAATTACTATATGAAAACCTCCAAAATAAAACTCAACACCATAGAAGAAGCTATTGAAGATATTCGTCAGGGCAAAATTATTATTGTTGTTGACGATGAGGGTCGTGAAAATGAAGGAGACTTTCTTGCAGCTGCCGAAAAGGTAACTCCAGAAATGATCAATTTTATGGCTACCCATGGCCGAGGACTTATTTGTGCCCCAATAACCGAAAATAGATGTAAAGAGTTGGGATTGTCATCAATGGTTCATAACAATACCGATCCTATGGAAACCGCTTTCACTGTATCGGTTGATTTGAGAGGAAACGGTGTTACCACAGGTATTTCGGCTGCTGATAGAGCCAAAACAGTTTTGTCCTTAGTTGACCCTAACACCAAACCCCACGAACTTGCCAGACCAGGACATATATTTCCTTTAATAGCCAAACAGGGAGGTGTATTGAGACGAACAGGACACACAGAAGCAGCTATAGATTTTGCTCGTTTAGCCGGATTTAAACCTGCGGGACTGATTGTCGAAATTATGAATGAAGACGGCTCGATGGCACGTTTACCGGAATTAGTCAAAGTGGCCAAGAAATTTAATTTAAAATTAGTTTCTATTGAAGATTTGGTTGCTTACCGAATGCAGCACGACAGTTTGATCGTCAAAAAAGAGGATTTTGATATAGAAACACGTTTTGGTACCTTCAGACTTAGAGCTTACTTACAAACCACAAATAATCGTGTCCATATAGCCCTGACAAAAGGCACTTGGAATATTGGTGAACCCGTTTTGACTCGTATTAATGCGACTTTAATCAATAATGATATTTTGGGAACGTTAACTAATGATGCCAATAAAAAATTATGCGACCTTTTTGAATTAATCAATGCCGATGGCAAAGGAGCTGTATTGTTCATCAATCAGGAAAGCCAATCGGGTGATTTACTAAATCGAATTGTTGAATTGAAAGAGTTGCAATCCAAAGGAATTTTCAAAGCCCCACAAATCAAGATGGACAATCGTGATTTTGGAATTGGTGCCCAAATTTTGCACGATATAGATATTTCAAAAATTAGATTACTATCAAATACTGAGCAAACCAAGCGTGTGGGAATGATAGGATATGGTCTTGAAATCAAAGAATATGTGAAGTATTAGCATCCATTTTTAATTTTTTTCAGATTTTATTTTTAATTAACACAAAGGAAATGAAACAATTAAAAAATTGCGAATCAAATAGCTGTGTTTTTTCTAAAAATACACTTGCATAACCAAAAAAGGTTCTTATATTTGCACTCGCAATCACAAAATGATAGCAACATACTGGAGAAATGGCAGAGTGGTCGATTGCGGCAGTCTTGAAAACTGTTGACTGTAACAGGTCCGGGGGTTCGAATCCCTCTTTCTCCGCCAGTAGAAATACAAATTGAATTAAAACCCTTTGAATCGTATGATTTAAAGGGTTTTTTCTTTTCCCATACCATCAAATTATTCATTAATGCGTGAACTGAAAGGGATAAAATCGGTTACCCTAAACTACCCGAAATTAGGGTAACCGATTTTTATCTCAACCTAGCATTCACAAGGCATTACAACCAGTTCAATGACCAGTTTAAAAATTGTACATCTTGTGTGTTAGTCTTATTAGAATTAAATTTAATAACAACTAAAAGGTTACCACGATGAAAACAAAAGTATCTATTCTCTTTTACGCAAAGAGAGCAAAAGCCAGTGTAAACGGTTTAGTACCTATCTACACACGAATTACAATCAATGGCAAAAGAATTGAATTAAGTTCCAACAGATTTGTAGAATTGTCCAAATGGTCTACAGAAGCAGGCAAAATGAAAGGCAACTCAGAAGAAGCTCGTTCAATAAATAGCCATCTTGATATGTTGAAAATTCAAATCATAGATATGCAAATGGAATTAGTACACAAAAAAATTCCAGTAACAGCAGAAACTCTCAAAAGCAAAATTCTAGGAGTTGATGAAAGAGCAAGAATGCTAATCCCAATATTCCAAGACCACAATAACAAAATAAAAGAATTGGTTGGCAAAGAATATGCGCCAGGAACATTAGAACGCTATAAAACATCGTTGAGCCATACAATCGAATTTTTACAATGGAAATACAAAGTTTCCGATATCGAAATAAACAAAATAGATCACGCTTTCGTTACGGATTATGAATTTTGGTTAAGAAGCGTTCGGAACTGTGCCAATAACACAGCGGTTAAATACATCAAGAACTTCAATAAAATAATCAAGCTTTGTCTGGCCAATGACTGGCTAGACAAAAATCCGTTTGCAAACTATAAATCGAAAGTCAAAGAAGTTGAAAGAGTTTATTTATCCGAAGATGAAATTCAAAGTATTATCAACAAAGATTTCAAAACAGAAAGATTATCATTAGTACGCGATATCTTCCTTTTTAGCTGCTTTACTGGCTTGGCTTACATTGATGTCAAAAACTTAACAAAGTCACATATAAGCATTGGTATTGATGGCGAGAAGTGGATATTTACCCACAGACAGAAAACAGAAACGGCTTCTAAAATTCCAATCCTTCCAGTAACCCAAATGATTATTGATAAATATGCAGACCATCCTAAAAGCAATAATGAAGATAGATTATTGCCTATCTTGACAAACCAAAAAATGAATGCTTATCTCAAAGAAATAGCAGGCGTTTGCGAGATTGAAAAAGAATTAACCTTTCATATTGCCCGGCATACTTTTGCAACGACTGTAACGCTTACAAATGGCGTTCCTATTGAAAGTGTGAGTAAAATGCTTGGTCATAAAAATTTGAGAACTACCCAGCATTATGCAAAAATTTTGGATAAAAAAGTAAGTGAGGATATGAAAATATTGAGAGGGAAATTTTCATTGACAAGTAATAATAATATAGAAAAAATTATATGAAATTATGCCTGTAACTAATATTTTTCTTCAATGATATAATAAAAAATACCTACTTTTACAGCCGTGAAAATTCTAAACTTTATATTATCGATTTATTTAATAACACTTTCCTGTATGCCTTGCGCAGATATGGAGCATAATGTGTCGTATAATAAAGTGACAATTAGCAATGAATCAAATCATACACACGACAAAGATGCCTGTTCTCCTTTGTGCATCTGCAACTGTTGTGGCTGTCAAGGTTTCGCTTACAATACTGTTTACGCTTATAATTTCTTTTCTGTTAAAACCATAATTGACAAAAAAGTACCGGAATACAAATCAATTCTTGCTTCCAATTTCTTCGGGAGTATTTGGCAACCGCCTCAAATTAATGCTTAATATTTTTTGGATTAATGATTAAATGAATAGTGATGAATGACTTGTGCATTAATCACAATATTGATTTTCATTAATCATTTTACAGTATTTAATATATTCAAATACTGTGATTTATAAATTTATTAATAAACATTAATTATTTTCAATAGTGTTAGACAAAATCATTCATTTTAGTATAAATAACAAGTTCATCATCGGTTTGATGACTTTGTTTCTCGTCATTTGGGGAGTTTGGAGTGCTGCCAAGTTACCCGTCGATGCCGTACCGGATATTACAAACAATCAGGTACAAATTATTACACTTTGTCCCACTTTGGCAGGGCAAGAAGTAGAACAATTAGTCACTTTTCCAATTGAGCAAAGCATAGCAAATCTTCCAGATTTAGAAGAAACCCGTAGCATTTCTCGCTTTGGTTTATCGGTAATCACGGTAGTTTTTGATGATGATGTAAATATTTATTTTGCACGCCAACTTATTAGTGAACGACTAAAAGAAGCAACCGATCAAATCCCTCAAGGTATTGGAATACCCGAATTAGGCCCAGTCAGTACAGGACTTGGCGAAGTGTATCAATACATTTTACATCCCAAAAAAGGAAGCGAAAAAAAATATTCCGCAATGGATTTGCGTTCTATGCAGGACTGGATTGTAGCCAGACAACTCAACGGAACTCCCGGTATTGCAGAAGTAAATAGTTTTGGCGGTAAACTGAAACAATACGAAGTGGGTGTTAACCCCAACCGCTTAAAAGCAATGGGTGTTACTATTCCAGACATTTTTAACGCTTTGGAAAAAAATAATCAAAACACGGGTGGCGCTTACATTGACAAAAAACCAAGTGCTTACTTTATTCGTGGAGTTGGATTAGTCACTTCATTGGAAGATGTAAAAAATATCGTGGTAAAAAGCAACCCAAACAGCGTTCCAATTTTCATAAAAGACGTTGCCGAAGTGCAGTTTGGCAGTGCTGTACGCTATGGAGCGATGACTTACAATGGAAAAGTGGACGCCGTTGGTGGTATTGTGATGATGCTAAAAGGGGCAAACAGCAACGAAGTAGTTCAAAGGGTTAAAGATAAAATGCTCATTATTCAAAAATCATTGCCTGATGATGTGATTGTAGAACCCTATATTGACCGAAGTACCTTTGTAAAGCGTGCCATTTCTACTGTTGAAAAAAATCTGGTCGAAGGAGCTTTAATTGTAATTTTTGTATTGGTATTGTTCCTCGGGAACCTTCGTGCGGGACTTATTGTCGCTTCTGCAATACCGCTATCAATGCTTTTTGCATTGGCATTAATGAGAATATTTGGTGTAAGTGCAAACCTAATGAGCCTCGGCGCAATAGATTTTGGTTTAATTGTGGATGGTGCTGTAATTATAGTGGAAGCTTCCTTGTATTTTTTAGAGCATAATAAAAGCCCCGTAAAACTGACCCAGCCACAAATGGATCACGCCGTAGAATATAGTGCTAAAAAAATGATGAGTAGTGCCGCATTTGGGCAAATCATCATTATGATCGTGTATTTCCCAATTTTATCATTGGTGGGTATCGAAGGTAAAATGTTTAGTCCAATGGCTATGACTGTTTCGTTTGCCATTATTGGGGCTATGATACTTTCGTTAACATACATCCCTATGATGAGTGCTTTGTTTTTACCGAAACACATCAGTCACAAGAAAACATTTTCGGATAAAATGATGGATTTCTTGTACAGCAAATACGAACCTCTTTTAGAAAAAGTCATTCAGATAAGATACAAGGTCGTTAGCGCTACTGTCGTTTTATTGTTGATTACCGTTTTTGTTTTCAGCAAAATGGGTGGCGAATTCATCCCCAATTTGGCCGAAGGAGATTATGCCTTTGAATTTAAAATGCCGCTAGAAACCTCATTATCCCAAAGCATCGAAACTTCGATGCAAGGCGCCAGAATTGCAAAACAATTCGAGGAAGTAAAAATGGTGGTAGGAAAAACCGGAGCAGGTGAAGTGCCTACTGACCCAATGCCTCCAGGAGCCACGGATATGATGATTATACTAAAACCTCAAGACGAATGGAAATCGGGCAGAACTTATGACGAATTAGGCGATGCCTTAGAAGAAAAATTAAGTGTTATCCCTGGCGTATTTGTCGAAAAAAGCCAACCCATTCAAATGCGTTTCAATGAATTAATGACGGGTATTAAACAAGATGTAGCAGTAAAAATATTTGGAGAAAACCTGGACAGTCTTTCTGTATATGCCAAAAAAGTAGAAAGTGTAATCGTAAAAGTAAAAGGCGTTTCTGCTCCTCAGGTAGAACAAGTGGATGGATTACCACAAATCAACATTGAATACGACCGATTGCGCATTGCCAATTATGGGCTGAATGTTGAAGGCATCAACAGTATTGTAAGTACTGCTTTTGCAGGAAAGGCAGCGGGTGTAGTGTATGAAAATGAACGAAAATTCGATTTGGTAGTGCGTTTGGACAGTACATCAAGAAGAAGTATTGATGATGTGAATAATCTATTGATACCAACACCTACTGGAAATCAAATACCGTTATCACAAGTGGCAAAAATAGATTTCAAACTGGGTCCGGCACAAATAAGCCGTGAGGCAGGAAAACGAAGAATTGTAATTGGTTTTAATATTCAGGACAGAGACGTGCAAAGTGTGGTTAAAGAAATTCAGGATAAGTTGGCTACGAAAGTAAAACTGCCATCAGGTTATTATTTTACGTATGGCGGTACTTTTGAAAATCTACAAAAAGCAACCAATCGGTTGCTGATTGCTGTGCCAGCCTCATTGCTGCTAATTTTTATGCTGTTGTATTTTACATTCGATTCAATGAAACAAGCCGGTTTGATTTTCACGGCAATTCCAATGAGTGCCATCGGTGGGGTATTTGCTTTACTACTTCGTGGAATGCCGTTTAGTATTTCGGCAGGCATTGGTTTTATTGCCTTGTTTGGTGTAGCCGTATTAAACGGAATTGTATTAATCGGCACATTCAACCAACTCGAAAAAGATGGTTGGGATGATGTTATAAAACGGGTCATTGAAGGAACAAAAATAAGATTACGACCTGTATTAATGACGGCTGCCGTTGCTTCATTAGGTTTTTTGCCAATGGCATTATCACACAGTGCAGGTGCCGAAGTACAAAAACCATTAGCCACCGTAGTTATTGGAGGATTAATCACGGCAACATTTTTAACCTTGTTTGTATTGCCGTTGCTCTACATCATATTCAACACAAAAATGAATTTAAAAAGAATACCGAAAGTGAAATCAATCACCACAATTCTAGTTATCGGATTATTATTTTCCTTCCATAATGGTCAGGCACAATCCCGAAAAAGCATCGATGAAGTTTTGAAGTTGGGTTTGAAAGACAATCTGCAATACAACATCAATCAATCGCAAATCGCAAAAAACCAGTTTTTGGTGAAAGGAAACAACGAATTCCCCAAAACAGGAATCTTTGTAGAAAATGAAGATTTGCGTCCTTCGGATAAAACGGGTGTATTGAAAATAGGTTTACAACAAAGTTTCTATATGCCCCAAGTAAACCAAGCCAGAAAAAATTACTATCGGGAACAAACAAAATACTTCGAATACAACAAGGAAGTAATCAATACTGATTTGAAAAAAAATATCCGTTCGGTATATTATCAATTGTGGTATTTACAGGACAAGATGGCTTTGTACCAAAGATTGGACAGCATTTACATCGGATTGTTAAAAACCACGATACTAAAAGTAAAAACGGGAGAAAGTGCAGGTATCGAAAAAATTTCGGCTAATGTAAAACGCAATGAAATTCAAACCAACATTATCCAGCTTCAAAAAGAAATGCAGGTGCAGCAACAGGCATTAATGCAATTGCTCAATAGCTCGGAAGTTATTTTACCGATTGCTGAACCCTTGGGTAAATTGGATTTTGGTTTGCAAAATGCAACAGAAAACCACCCCAATCTTCTTCTATTGCAGCAAAATGTAGTGATTGCCAATAGTGAAATTGCAATACAAAAAAGCAACCGCCTACCAGAATTCACGGGTCGGGTTTTTTCCCAAAAACTGTATGGAGTTGAAGATCCGTATAGCGGTTTCTCGATTGCCACTTCATTCCCTGTTTTCGGAACCGGAGCTAACAGCAATAAAATAAAAGCAGCCAAAACAGAAAAAGAAATGCAGGAACAACAGTTGCAATACCAGACACAAATACTGAAATCCTCTTTGGCACAAAGACAAACCGAAGTAGAAAAAAGCTTGTCGGGTATACAATTTTATGAAACTTCAGGTTTGCAACAGGCTAACGAAATTATTAAAGCTGCCAATCAATCCTATCGTGCCGGAGAAATTAGTTACGCCGATTTTTCATTGTATTTGAGCCAAGCCATCGAGATACGAAAAAATTATTTAGACAATCTAAATGCCTACAACCAAGCTATTATCCAATACAATTATTTTACAAACAAATAAATTTATTAAAATGAAATCTTTAAAAATATATAAGTACTCCCTTTTGCTGCTTACCTCTTGTTTCTTGCTTGTTTCTTGTGGTAAAACGGAAACTAAACCACAAGAAGAGGAACAAAAAGCAACAACAGAAGAAGCTGCACCTACAATCGCTTCACTTACAACCGAGCAAATAAAAACGGTGGACATACAATTCGGAACCATCGAACAAAAGCAATTAACGGCAACACTCAGAGCCAACGGGGCATTGCGAGTGCCTAATAACAACAAAGCCAATGCAACTTCGATGTACGGTGGTGTTATAAAAACCATTAATGTACAGTTAGGCGATTTTGTAAAAAAAGGACAAGTAATTGCTACAATCGTTAATCCGCAATTCATTCAATTACAGGAGGAATATTTGAGTACTTCCAGTAAAGTAATCTTTGCCGAACAAGAATTAGCAAGACAAAAAGAACTCAGTGCAGGAAACGCAGGGGCATTAAAAAACTACCAAAATGCCGATGCTGAATTAAAATCAATTAGAACCCGTAGAGCCTCTTTGCAACAACAAATCCAGTTAATGGGTATCAATCCAAATAGCCTCAATAATAACAATTTGCGTTCTGCTTTGTCGGTTACAAGTCCAATAACGGGCACTATTAGCAATGTATTTTCTAAAATTGGAAGTTATGTGGATGTGTCTTCGCCTGTTGCCGAAATTGTAGACAACTCACAATTGCATTTGGATTTGAATATTTTCGAAAAAGATTTGCCAATGCTGAAAGTGGGACAAATTATACATTTTAGAATTACCAATAATTCAGGGCAAGATTACAATGCTAAAGTGTATTCAATAGGTGCTGCCTTTGAGAATGACAGTAAAAGTATTCCAGTTCACGCCACCGTTCAGGGTAATAAATCTGGACTAATCGACGGAATGAATATTACTGCAATAGTAAGTTTAAACAATGTTACTACTGATGCAGTACCAACCGATGCCATAGTAAGTGCAGATGGAAAAGAATATATTTTCGTGCTAACTGATAAAAAAGCGGAAGACGAACCAAAAGAAGAAGAAAACAAAACTGAAGAACCAAAAACCAAAGAAGTGACAACCAATTTTGAAAAAATAGAAGTGGCGGTTGGCGTTGCTAATATGGGTTATACCGCAATCACTTTAGTTAAAGATATACCAACAAATGCAAAAATTGTAACCAAAGGAGCTTTCTTTGTAAATGCAAAATTGACCAACAAAGGAGAAGAATAAACTGCAATTACTATAAAAATGACACACAAACATAAATACGATGCAAACGGCAAACAGCTTTGTTGCACACTCGAAGAAAAAGTAAATAAGGAAACCAATATTGATATTGGTTGTTGTGCGATTGACTCTAAATCGGAATATTCCGATGATGACGGACACGACCACGACCATTCCCAACAAAATGAAAGTACCCTTAGAATGTTCGTCCCGGCAATCATAAGTTTTACATTATTACTTATTGCCATTGGTTTTGACAACTATTTTCCACAAGATTGGTTCACCAGTTGGGTAAGAATAATATGGTATGCTATTGCTTATTTACCAGTGGGCTTCCCCGTAATGAAAGAAGCTCTTGAAAGTATCCGCAAAGGCGAAATATTTTCAGAATTCCTGTTAATGTGCATTGCTACCATCGGAGCATTTGCAATCGGACAATATCCCGAAGGTGTGGCAGTAATGTTGTTTTATGCCATTGGCGAATTGTTTCAGACATTGGCAGTCAAAAGAGCAAAAGCAAATATCAAATCCTTACTCGATCAAAGACCGGATACAGTAACCATTTTGGTAAATAATGAGGCCAAAAATATCAAAGCCGAAAATGCAAAAATTGGTGATATCATCCAACTCAAAGCAGGAGAAAAGTTGGGTCTGGATGGCAAATTAGTGTCAGAAACAGCTTCTTTCAATACGGCGGCACTAACAGGCGAAAGCAAACCCGACACCAAAGTAAAAGACGAAACAGTGCTCGCCGGAATGATAAACTTAAACACAATTGCACTAGTACAGGTTACAACCGCATATACCGATAGTAAATTGTCCAAAATACTCCAAATGGTACAAGAGGCTACAGCCAAAAAAGCACCAACCGAATTATTTATCAGAAAATTTGCCAAAATATACACGCCGGCGGTAGTGTTTTTAGCCATTGCAATTTGCGTGTTGCCAATGCTTTTTGTCGATAATTATGTCTTCAGCGATTGGTTGTACAGAGCCTTAATCTTTTTGGTTATTTCCTGTCCTTGTGCATTGGTAATCTCTATTCCATTGGGTTATTTTGGAGGAATAGGTGCTGCAAGCAAAAACGGAATTCTGGTTAAAGGATCCAATTTTCTAGATATTATGGCAGCCATTCAAGTGGTAGTTATGGATAAAACAGGAACACTGACCAAAGGAGTTTTCAAAGTTCAAAAAGTCGTAGCGGTGAATATTTCCGAAGCTGATTTAGTAAAATTCACGGCTGCATTAGAAACCAAATCAACTCATCCCGTTGGAACCGCTATTATAGAATATGCAAAAGGAACAGAGAAAAAGGCAACTGTTACCGATGTAGAAGAAATTGCAGGACACGGATTAAAAGGTAAAGTGGACGGAAACGAAATCTTGGCAGGAAATCTAAAATTGATGAAGAAATTCAATATCAGTTATGATGTTCAAATCGACAATACACCTTTCACGATTATCGTTATTGCTGTCAATCAAAAGTATGCAGGATATTTTCTAATTGCTGATGAAATCAAAGAAGATGCAAAACAAGCAATTCAGAGTTTACATAAAATAAACGTTAAAACAGTAATGCTTTCAGGCGATAAACAAGCGGTTGTTAATGCTGTTGCAAAAGAATTAAATATCGATCAAGCCTTTGGCGAATTGTTACCCGAAAACAAAGTCCAAAAAGTCGAGGAACTAAAATTACAAAACCTAAAAATTGCCTTTGTGGGTGATGGTGTAAATGATGCCCCAGTAGTTGCCCTTGCCGATGCCGGTATTGCAATGGGAGGTTTAGGAAGCGATGCCACTATTGAAACTGCCGATATAGTAATTCAAAACGACCAGCCTTATAAAATATACACAGCCATAAACATCGGTAAAAAGACCAAACAAATTGTTTATCAAAACATTGGTTTGGCATTTGCTGTAAAAGCAATTGTTTTGGTTCTTGGCGCAGGAGGATTAGCCACAATGTGGGAAGCCGTTTTTGCCGATGTTGGGGTAGCATTGTTGGCGATATTAAATGCCGCCAGAATACAACGAATGAAGTTTTAGCTTTATTATTGTTGAAAAAATTAACAATAGTTTAATCAAAAAATAATTTAATTTGATTACTTTTGATTACTTTTAATTTCATAAATGAAAAAGATTCACATTTTAACAATTGTATTATTTAGTTTCTTACTGATTCCAGGTAATGCTTTTGCGTGTGGAAGCCATTCAGAAAAAAGTTCTTGCAACAAAGAAACTTCTGCAAATACAGAAAAGATGGATTGTTGCAAAAATGACAATCATTCAAAAAATAAAAAAGGAGAAGGCTGCAATGGAAAATGTGGTCATTCAAATTGTGTAACTACTTCAACTCAATTTAGTGTTCCCTTTTTCGAAATACAATTCAACAACAGCAATTTTGCTTTTTCAGAAAAAAAATCAAATTATTTCAATTCAGAAGCCAATCTTTCTTCTGGTTTTTCCTCTCTTTGGCTTATACCAAAAATAAGCTAAATTAAATTTTGACAGCCAAAGGTGTGTCAAATTGAAAGCAATTCTTGCTTTTAAATTATCTATTTTTTATCACCTAATCAACTATTAAATTATGGCTTTTTGCTATTGTTTACTTATGCTTTAGCGTGTTCAATTTAAAATTATCTAAACTTATTAACGAAACTGTAATTCACTAAATCGAAAATTTCGATGAAGGCATTACCTTGTTTCATAAAATCAAATAAAATGAAAAATTTAATTATCGTATTAAGCGTATTCTTAACAGCAATTACATCAGTATCAGCTCAAAAAGCTACAAAACAAGAAAGCCCTGAAACAATTTACGTTTGCCCTACCCACCCAGACAAGATGAATCCAAGCTCAGGTAAATGTCCTGAATGTGGAATGGTATTGACAAAAATTACCGAAAAAGTACCTACTTACGCCACAAAAGGTAGTCAACCGATGACTAAAACGGTAACCAAATATGTTTGTCCAATGGATGGTTCAACTTCTGATAAACCAGGTGAATGTTCTAAATGTGCAATAATGATGGTAAAAACCACCGAAAAGGTACCTACATACGCTACAAAAGGAAGCCAACCGATGACTAAAACGGTGACAAAATACGTTTGCCCTGCGGATGGTTCAACTTCTGAAACTGAAGGGAAATGTTCTAAATGTGGAACAGGAATGGTAAAAATCACCGAAATTGTAGATAACCATCCTCAAAAAGGCAGTCAACCTAAAACTAAAGTTGTGACAAAATATGTTTGCCCAATGGACGGAACAACTGCCGACATAAAAGGAGAATGCCCTAAATGTGGAATGGAAATGACCGAAAAAAAATCTGATGAAAAGTAAAAACCTAACAACGAAAAATGTTGGAAATAGTAACACTAAACAATTTAATAAAATGAAAAATCTAATTATTGTCTTGAGTTTATTTTTTGTAGCCAACACAACTGTTTTGGCTCAAGTAAAAAAAGATACTTCTAAAAAAGAAGTTCAAAAAACAATGTACGCCTGCCCGATGCATCCTGAAGAAATGAGTCCTATTGAAGGTAAATGTAGCAAATGCGAAATGAAATTGGTAAAAACCATAGTTCGAAAACATAACCCAGCAGTAAAAGGAAGTCAAACAAGTAGAAAAGTCGTTACAAAATATGTTTGCACAATGGATGGAGCAACTTCTGATAAACCAGGAAAATGTCCTAAATGTGGAATGGATATGAAAAAAATGAATGAGCAAAAAAAGGAAAAAAAACATAAACATTAATTTCCTGAATTAATAAACCAGTGGGACTACTTGTCTCACTGGAAAAAAAACACTAAATAAACCCAAATGAAACGTAGAAATTTTATAAAATTATCAGGATTATCAACTACTGCCTTATTAGTAAGTAGCAGTATCCCGTTTCTTTCCTCTTGTTCAAATAGCAATATGAATATGGATATGGGAGGAAATATGAATATGGGGCAACCTGTTCCAGTAACAGAAGGCGGCTTTTCAGCCCTATTCGCAATTCCTCCAATTGTTGGTAGTACAACAACTCTTACAGCGCAAAATGTAACAGCTAATAGTAATGGATTTGGAAGCATCAAAGGGTTAGGTTATAGTTTAGGTAGTTTACTTGGCCCAACTATGAAACTAAATAGTGGTCAATCTATGAACGTAAACTTTGTAAACCAATTAAATGAAAAAACAAACATTCATTGGCACGGCCTAAAAATACCTGCTAATATGGATGGGCATCCTGAAAATTTTATCAATGCTGGAGGTTCATTCAATTATAATTTTACGGTGAATCAAAGAGCTGGATTGTATTGGTATCATCCACACGCTGAAGGAACAACAGGCAAACAAGTTTTTCAAGGTTTGGCAGGCTTAATTATCGTCAATGACAGTGAAGAGGCAGCATTGAATTTACCATCAGGCATCAGAGAACTACCATTGGTAATTCAAGATAAAAGAATTTCAGCAGGAAGAATTCCTTATGCACCTACAATGATGGATCAAATGACGGGCTTAATGGGACAATACATACTTGTAAACGGTGTATATGCTCCAATTCACAATGTTGAAACTGCAAAATATAGAGTGAGAATACTAAACGGTTCCAATGCAAGAATTTACAATTTAGCGCTATCAAATGGAGCTTCATTTACGGTTATTGGTAACGATGGAGGCTTACTGGCAAAACCACAAACTGTAAACAGTCTGATTATTGCTCCTGGAGAACGTGCTGATTTAATAATTGATTTTAGTTCAATGGGGCTGAATTCAGAATTATTTTTAATCAGTAAAACTTTTGTTGGTGGAAATGCACAAGGAACACAGGAATTTAAGATAATGAAATTCAAAGTCGCTACACAAGTGGTTGACAATTTTAGCATTCCAACTACTCTTTCTTCCATTTCTCAATTAACCGAAAGTATGGCTACTAAAACTAGAAGTTTTGAAATCTCTAATGTGGATAGTGGTTCAATGTCAGGAATGATGATGCACACAATCAATAATAAAAGCTATGATGCAAATAGAATTGATGAATTAGTTAACAATGGAGCAGTCGAAATCTGGACTTTTGATAACACAAACGGTGCAGAACCACATCCAATGCACTTGCACGGTGTACAATTTCAAATACTAAATCGAACAGGCGGAAGAGGTACACTTACAGCTTTAGAAAAAGGATGGAAAGATATGGCTTTGTGTATGCCGGGCGAAAAAGTAAAAACAATAGTGCCATTTAATGGTTATACAGGAAAATTCGTTTTTCACTGCCATAATTTAGAACACGAGGAAACTGGTATGATGGGACAATTTCAAGTATCATAAAACATTACCCTTATTACACATTTAAAAATACTTTATCAATAACAATTTAAAAATAAACAAAATGAAAAATATAATTCTTTCAGCCATTGCGATGGCATTCGTATTAGTTTCTTGTAACCAAAAAAACAAACAAGAAGAAACAATGAAGGTAGAAACCTCAACAGAAGCAGTCAATCAATCCGCCTTCTCAATTGATAAAATTGTAAAGAATTATTTGGCAATTAAAAACTCATTGGCAAATGATGATTCTGATGCTGCGGCTGATGCCGGAAAAGCATTGTCAGAGACGATGGCAAAAACTGGTATGGAAAAAGTTGCTGCCGACCAGATGGAAACTTATATGAGTATAGCAGATGATGTAAAAGAACACGCAGAGCATATTGGAGATAATGGAGGAAAGATAGAACACCAAAGAGAACACTTTGTAACTTTAAGTAAGGATATGGAAGATTTAATTCAATTATTTGGAACCAATCAAAAACTTTATCTGGATTTTTGTCCAATGGCAGATGACAACAAAGGTGCCGTTTGGATAAGCGAAACCAAAGAAATTACAAACCCTTATTTTGGAAAAGATATGGCTACTTGCGGTTCTGTAAAAAAAGAATTCTAGAATGAAAATTAGCATCAAAAAAATACTTTTTATTGGGTTAATTATTTTTTTGTTGATGCAGTTGTATCAACCTGCTCGAAACATTGGTTTTGAGCAGGATATAACTGCTGATTTTACAAAAGTATATAATGTTCCGAAAAAGGTTGAAATCATTTTGCGAACTTCTTGTTATGATTGCCACAGTAACAATACCAATTATCCTTGGTATTCTTACATTCAACCCGCTCGGTTTCTTATGGAAAGTCATATTGCAGCCGGAAAAGAAAATTTGAATTTTAATGAATGGGGGAATTATAGTAGCCGTAAGCAAAATAACAAATTAGATAGAATTGCAAAACAAATCCAATCAAACGAAATGCCTTTGGCATCATATACTTTGATCCATAAAAATGCAACCCTTTCAGCCACTCAAAAAAAAGAAGTATTGGATTGGATAAATAAAATAGAAGACAGTTTATAATTAATATTTAAAAATAAATAAAAATGAAGAAATTAAAAATGAATATCGCAGCAATACTATTGTTAACAGTAACCTATGTGAACGCACAAGGTGGACACAACCACAGCACAATGAAAATGGAGGACAACAAGGAAATGAATCATAGCAAAATGATTATGAAAAGCGATGCGAAAGCAGAGGCTATTTTATGGGAATACTTCAATTTAAAAGATGCTTTGGTGAATGATGATGCCAAAGAGGCTGCCCAAGCAGGGTCAAAGTTGATAGCATCCCTAAAGGCATTTAATAGAAAAACTTATGAAGATATGCAACAAATGGAACTTATTGAAATTATTGCAGATGCAACCGAGCAAGCAGAACACATTGTAAAAAGCCCAATAAATCATCAAAGAGAACATTTCAAAACGTTGAGCAAGGATGTGACTGCTTTGATTACCATTACCGGAACTGCAAACACATTATATGAGCAGTTTTGCCCAATGTATGACAAAGGAAGTGCGTGGTTAAGCACAACCAAAGAAGTGAAAAATCCTTATTATGGAAGTAAAATGCTAAAATGTGGTAGTGTTAAAAAGCAAATTAACTAAACAAAATTAAAAATAATGGTAGAAAAATTAATAACATTCTCACTACGAAATCGAGCAATTGTCTTGCTGGTTTCAGCTTGCTTATTTGCTTGGGGCGTTTACAGCGTTCAACAAAACCCCATTGACGCCATTCCTGATTTATCCGAAAATCAAGTGATTGTTTTTACGGAGTGGATGGGAAGAAGTCCACAGGTTATAGAAGCGCAGGTAACTTATCCCCTAGTTTCAAATTTGCAAGGAATTCCAAAAGTTAAAAATATTCGTGGAGCATCTATGTTTGGGATGAGTTTTGTTTACATCATTTTTGAAGATGATGTCGATATTTATTGGGCAAGAACTCGGGTTTTAGAAAGATTAAATTACGCGCAACGATTATTACCACAAAATGTAGTTCCAACCTTGGGTCCAGACGGTACAGGTGTTGGTCACGTTTTTTGGTATCATTTAAATGCGAATGGTATGGACTTGGGTGAACAAAGAGCCTTGCAAGATTGGTACGTGAAATTTGCCTTGCAAACCGTTCCGGGAGTTGCCGAGGTGGCTTCCTTTGGTGGATTTGAAAAACAATATCAATTAGTGTTAGATCCCTTGAAAATGCAATACTACAATGTGAGTATGATGGAAGTAATGAATGCCGTCAAAACTAGTAATAATGACGTTGGTGGACGGAAATTTGAAATGAGCAATATGTCTTATATAGTTAGGGGTTTGGGCTATATCAAAAACATAAAAGATGTAGAAGATATTGCCATTAAAAACTATAATTCCGTTCCGGTAAAAGTTAAAGATATTGGTTCAATACAAATGGGTGGTGATTTACGTTTAGGAATTTTTGACGAAAATGGAACAGGTGAAGTTGTTGGCGGAATTGTGGTAATGCGTTATGGCGAAAATGCTGATAAAGTAATCACGGCAGTAAAAGAGAAAATGAAAGAAGTCGAAAAAGGATTACCTGAAGGAGTTACTTTTAAAACATCTTATGACAGAAGTGAATTAATTGAAAAAGCAATAGAATCAGTCAAAGGCACCTTAATCGAGGAAATGATTGCCGTTTCTATCATTGTTTTATTGTTCCTTTTTCATTGGCGCAGTGCGCTTATTATTCTGATACAATTACCCATTTCTGTTGCTGTCGGATTTATACTGTTGGAAGCTTTTGGTATTTCTTCCAATATTATGTCATTAACGGGTATTGCTCTGGCAATTGGCGTTGTCGTTGATGATGGTATTGTAATGGTGGAGAATGCTTACCGGACAATTTCGGAGAAACAGGAAGAAATGGATAATAACCAGTAATTGGAAATAAGATGAAAAATAAAATTAAAAATATATTCAAAAAAGAAAACGATCCGTTATCTCCTGAAGATAAGTTGAAGCTTATAGAAAGCTCTTCAAAATTAGTTGGCCCGGGAGTTTTCTATTCAACAATAATTGTAATTACATCCTTTTTGCCTGTATTTCTTCTCACGGGAATGGAAGGCAAATTATTCGGACCATTAGCTTGGACGAAATCGTTTATACTGATAGTTGATGCTTTTTTAGCCATTACACTTACACCAGTGCTAATTAGTTTTTTACTCAAAGGAAAACTTCGTCCAGAAAACAAGAACCCAATTAACAAAAAACTGGAAAGCATTTATACCCCAATTTTAATTTTTTGTTTAAAATGGAGAAAAACGGTTTTGGGTATCAACATCATTGCATTACTGCTTGGTGTATTAATGTTTACAAGGCTTGGCTCAGAATTTATGCCTCCTTTAGATGAAGGATCTGTATTGTTTATGCCAGTTACTTTGCCTGATGTATCCAACTCCGAAGTAAAAAGAATTCTTCAAGTTCAGGACAAATTGATAAAATCAATTCCCGAAGTGGCTCACGTGTTGGGTAAAGCAGGCAGGGCAAATACGGCAACTGATAACAGTCCAATAAGTATGGTTGAAACAATTATTTTGTTAAAACCTCAAGCAGAATGGCGAGAAGACAAAACCAAGAATGATATTGTCACGGAAATAAATAACAAACTGCAAATTCCTGGTGTGACCAATGGTTTTACGCAGCCTATCATAAACCGTATCAATATGCTTTCGACAGGAATCAGAACCGATGTGGGAATAAAAATCTACGGAGCAAGTTTAGATACTATAAATGTTTTGGCTCAAAAAATTAAAAAATCATTGGAAGGAACTTCTGGAGTTAAAGATTTGTATGCTGAACCAATAACAGGAGGGAAATATATTGATATTGAAGCAAAAAGAGATGTTATTGGCAGATACGGACTAACCATAGATGATATAAATAACGTGGTCGAAGCATCAATTGGAGGTATGAAACTAACCACGACTATCGAGGGTAGACAGCGTTTTTCTGTAAATGCACGATATGCACAAGAATACAGAAATAGCCTTGAGGCCTTAAAGAAACTACAAGTACAAACAATGGATTTTGGTCCAATACCATTAGAAACTGTAGCTAATGTAAAAATAAGTGATGGCCCTCCAATGATAAATAGCGAAAATGCAATGCTTCGTGGCACTGTGTTGTTCAACGTTCGGGAACGTGATTTAGGAAGCACTGTAAAAGAGGCGCAGAAGAAACTTAATGCAATGATGACTAAAATGCCAAAAGGATATTATGTGGAATGGAGCGGACAATGGGAAAATCAAATTCGAGCCAATAAAACATTAAGCTTAATACTGCCTATTGTTGTGGTCATAATATTTCTTGTTTTATATTTTACTTACCATTCAATGAAAGAAGCTTTAATCACGATGATTACAGTACCCTTTGCTCTAATTGGAGGAATATTTATGGTTTATTTTTATGGAATTAATTTATCCGTTGCTGTTGCCGTTGGATTTATTGCATTATTTGGAATGGCAATCGAAACGGCAATGTTAATGACCATTTATTTGAATGAAGCAATGAATAAAATGGTAGAAAAGTACGGAAATAGTAAGGAAACCATAACTGAAGAAATATTGAAACAATATATTATTGATGGTTCTGCCAAAAGGTTAAGACCAAAATTGATGACTGTTTCGGTTTCCTTATTTGGATTAATCCCTATTCTTTGGGCAACAGGAACAGGATCCGATATAATGCTTCCCATTACTGTCCCACTAATTGGAGGTACTATTACTTCCACGATTTATGTATTATTAGTAACACCAATTGTTTTCGAGATTGTAAAGCTTCGTGAATTGAAAACAAAAGGTAAAATAGATATTATAGATGTTAAAGAATAAATTTTATATAGCCATAAGTTGTTTGATTTTAAGCGCCACTAATCTGGCAGCCCAAACACTTTCTTTGGATAATATCTTGAGTACAATCAAGACAAATAATCCTCAACTAAAAATGTATGATGCCGATATTCAAAGTATGGATGCAGCGGCAAAAGGAGCTAAAAGCTGGATGCCTCCTCAGGTGGAAACCGGTTTTTTTATGACACCCTACAATACCAAAATGTGGAAAGCAGATGAAATGAACCCTGGTATGGGAAATTATATGTTGGGAGTTACGCAAATGATACCGAATGCTTCCAAGTTAAAAGCGGATTCTAATCTTATGAATGCAATGTCTTCTGTTGAAAAAGAAAACAAAAACTATACAATTAATCAATTGAAAGCATTGGCAAAAACAAATTATTATCAATGGTTGGTTTTAAATAAAAAAATAAAAATAGCCAATGATAATTTGTCACTTTTAGAGTATATGATTAAAAGTATGGAGATACGCTATCAGTATAATATGGACAAATTGCCAACCTATTACAAAGCAAAATCACAATACAGCGCATTAGAAAGTATGATTCTAATGTTGCAAAATAACATTTCCCAAAAACGGATTATGCTAAATACCTTGATGGCTAGAGATAAAAACACCGCATTTGAAATTGATGAAATATACGAAATAAAAGATTTCAATTCTGCAGTATCAGATACAACTTCCCTTTCCAAAAACAGAAGCGATGTGAAAGCTATTGAAAAAACGATGGAAATAAATCAGCTCAAAATTGCAGCTGAAAAAACAAAATTATTGCCCGAGTTCGGTATAAAATACGATCATATGTTTGCTTTTGGAACACAACCTCAACAGTTCTCCTTAATGGGTATGATTACCATTCCTATGCCTTGGTCATCCAAAATGAATAAAGCCAATATCAATAGTTTTCAAATTAAAAATGAAAGTCTGAACTATCAAAAACAAATGATTTTGAATGAAGCCACAGGAATGATTTCGGGTATGACCACCGAATTGAACGCTTTAAAAAAACAATACGAAGTTGCCCAAAAAAGCATCATTCCTGCCTTGAAAAAAAATTATGAAACTGCAATTTTGGCTTGGCAAAATAACACGGGTGATTTATTTCCCACTCTCGATGCTTGGGAAGCATTAAATATGGCTCAAATTGATGCGTTAGATAAATTACAAAATATTTTGGCAGCACAAGTAGAAATTGAAAAACAATTAGAAACCAAATAATTATGAACAAGTATATAAAATATGGTTTGGCTTTTACTGCAATTGCCATTATCGGAATTGCAATCTATTTCTTTGCCAAAAAATCAGACAATCATTCAGAAATGGAACATCAAAACGAGGTTTACACTTGTTCGATGCACCCGGAAATCATTAGAGATAAACCCGGAAATTGTCCCATTTGCAGTATGACTTTAGTAAAAAAAGTAACAGAAAACAATTCCGTTGACGACAATTCAATCGACAATCTTA
Organism: Flavobacterium alvei; assembly: GCF_002920895.1. Classification (GTDB taxonomy): domain Bacteria; phylum Bacteroidota; class Bacteroidia; order Flavobacteriales; family Flavobacteriaceae; genus Flavobacterium; species Flavobacterium alvei. The sequence continues at coordinate 136,450 of NZ_PQVG01000008.1, read as the reverse complement.
TAAAACCTACCGACAATTTTATAGTAGGTAATTATCAAACGACAACGGCAATAGACTCCACCTTAAGCAGTGAAATAAATCTACCGGGAATTGTGGGGTATGATCCCAATTCATATGTAAACATTGCAGCTCGAATGAGCGGAAGAATCGAACGAATGTATGTCAATTATAAATACCAAAAAGTTAATAAAGGACAAAAGCTATTTGATTTATACAGCCCGGAATTACTGACAGAACAACAAAACTTCATTTATATGATTACTAATGATGTTGAAAATCCTTCGATTATTAATGCATCCAAACAAAAATTGTTGCTTTATGGAATGACCCAGAATCAAATAAATACTTTGACCACTTCCAAAAAAGTAAATCCTGAAATTTCAATTTACAGTCCCGCTTCCGGGATTATTGAAGGAACAGAAACGATGGATAACACAACTAATGTTGTTATGCAAAGTTCAAGTAGCAACACTGAAGTTTTGAATGTCAAGGAAGGAGATTATATAAAAAAGGGAGAAGTCATTTTTAAACTTTTAAATACGGATAAAGTCTGGGGAATATTCAATGTTATCCAAGGATACAATAGTCTTGTCAAAGCCAATCAATCTATCAAAATTACTACCGAACTAGACAAAGATGAATTTATGGATGCAAAAATAAATTTTATCGAAACACAATTAAATACAGCTGACAAAACCAATAGAATTCGAGTTTATTTAAACAACAACAAATTGAAATTACCAATTGGTTTACGATTGCAAGGAGTTGTGAAAACAAATCCAGTAAATGGAATTTGGATACAAAAAGAGTCAATGGTAAGCATTGGAAACAAGAAAATAGTTTTCTTAAAAATAAAGAATGGCTTTAAGGCTTCCTCCATAAAAACAGGAATTGAAATGGATAATTTTGTTCAAATTATGGAGGGTATTTCAGTAAAAGACACCATTGCCAAAAACGCACAATATTTAATTGACAGCGAAAGCTTTATTAAAACCGAATAATGATGAAGACAATAAAAACAATAGGTTTACTATCAATACTATTTGTGGTAATGATAGCTTGTAATTCTAAAAACAAAGAAGACCATAGCAAACACAATAAGAGTGCAGCAACAACATTTTACACTTGTTCTATGGATCCACAAGTTAAGGAAGATAAACCGGGAAAATGCCCCATTTGTCATATGGAGTTAACCCCTATAAAACAAGATGACACAGAGGCTAATGAAATAAGTTTGAGTAAACAGCAAATACAACTGGGAAATATCACTACCCAAACTATTTCAGAAACTCAAAGCAGTTTAGAGCAAAATTATACGGGAGTCTTGACCATTAATCAAGAGAAAATTAAAACCATTTCTGTAAGAGCAATGGGGCGAATTGAAAAGTTGTACTTCAAAACCGTTGGAGATTATGTGGCTAAAAACCAAGCCGTATATCAATTGTATAGTGAAGATATTGCCATTGCCAAACAGGATTATTTCACGGCATACAAACAACTGGCAATGCCTGGCGATTTTGGAAAGAATGCCCGAAATATGCTCAATGCAGCAAAACAAAAACTGTTGTTCTTTGGTCTATCCAATGCCCAAATTGAAAGCCTAAAAACCAATAAGGAGGTATCTCCTTATACCCTTTTTTATAGCACCGCTAGTGGAACACTATCTGAAATAAGCACCACAGAAGGCAGTTATGCAATGGAAGGTTCTCCCATTATCAAATTGGCAGATTTAAACAGTCTTTGGTTAGAAACACAGGTAAACGTAAACTATGCTAAAAATCTAAAAATAGGACAAAAAGCCCAAATCACATTTACCGATTTTCCTGAGAAAACCATAAATGCACAAGTCTCTTTTATCAATCCCGAAATAAATCCTGATACTCGGCTGCTTTTAATTCGATTGGAAATACCAAATCCAAATTTGCAATTAAAACCCGGGATGCAAGCAATGGCAAAATTAACACAATCTAATCTGAAAGGATTGTATATCCCTGTTGATGCAGTTATCAGGGAAGAAAACGCTTCCTATATTTGGGTAGAAAAAAGACCTGGAGTATTTGAAAACCTAATGGTCGAAACAGGAATAGAAACCAATGGAATGATAGAAATCAAATCTGAAATAGACAGTACGAAAAAAGTCGTGATTACTGGTGCTTATGGTATAAATAGCGAGTACATTTTTAGAAAAGGCAGTAATCCAATGGAGGGAATGAAGATGTGATACCTAAAACTAGCAAACGAAATACTTAGCGTATCTGGTTTCTTTGATTGTAAATCCTTTAATATTGAGAAAATAAAAATTTTATAATTTAAAATCGAGCAACAGCGATACTGAAGACCGAGCAACAGCGGAACTGAAGAATAATTAAATACAATTTATTATGAAAATTCAAAGATTAATTTCGACAAAAACAGTTTCATTACTAACAATGTTTTTAATGGTAATCTCGTTAAGTGCCAATGCACAAACTAAACCTGACTCCACCCCTTCTGAAAAAATTTATATCAATAAAAAGGGTGAAATTCACGATCACGGTTGGAACAAATTAGGATTTATTACCAAAGACAATATCGTGAAAGACAACCAAGGTAAGACCATCTATTTTATTGATGGAAATGGGAATGTTATTGATTCTAATGGAAAAAAGATGGGTATGGCTAAAAAGAATGGTTCGTACTACAACATTAAAGGTGAAAACGTGGTTAATATTGGAAAAACACAAGAAGAAAAATGCGAAATACTGGATGCAAAAGGTCATAATGTCGGTAGCGTACATAAAAATTACAAACTCCACGCGTGTGCCGCCCATTGCTTATTGTTGGAGAAAAAGATGAATGAGGAAAAATCTAAAAATTAATTTTTTAATAAATGGTTCGTTTTAGGACGAACCATTTATTTTATAATATAAAACGACTATCTGTTAATTGTAAGCGAATAAGAAATAAGTTATAGCTGTATAAAAAATGAACAACCTTACTCAAATAATCCAACAATACAAAACCGATGCCGAAAGTGTTTATACTACTTGGTTTCTTGATAATGACCAACGATTAAAAGCATTTCGGACTATTCGTCGTGGCGTTTTGCAAGTGATAGACGATATCAAAAACAAAACTTTTCCAAACGATTTTAAAGGAAGCAGTTTAGAATTTGTATTGAGTTGTATCGCAGAACAAAAACAAATATTTGTAGGCGTAGCGCATCCTTTTTATTGGAAACCAAAATTAAGAATTCCAGATATTTACGAAAACCAAAACAATAAAATTGCTTTTGGTCAATTTCTCGAAAACTGTATTAATGCCAAAACAGAGGAACAAGTAGTAAAAGAAATTGTAAAACTGGACGAACTCAAAATAAAAGGTCTTGGCCCAGCCGTGGCCAGTATTTTATATTTCTTGCATCCAACTTGGTTTCCGCCATTCAATACGGCAATACTTAATGGGTTTAATTTTCTATTCAAGGATAAAAAGAAACTTGGAAGTTGGACAGAATATTTAAAAATCAGGGAAACTTTAATAGAAACTAACAGTAAACATAAATCCGAATTATCAAATGATTTAGGAGCTATTGCAGGATTATGCTTTGAAATAGGAACACAAAAAATGCTTATTGGTAACGATGAATATTTAAGCGAAGAAGAACGCAATAAGTTTGAAAAAAACATCTTAAAACGACAAAAAGAAATCCAGGAAGAGAAATTAGCAGAAAATCTTCATAATGAAATGCAATACCATTTACTTAAAATTGGAGCTTCATTGGGTTTTGATGTTACACCAGCAACTAATGACAAAAGCAAATCGTTTGGCGGACAAAGTTTCTCATTTATATCAATAAATAAATTTCCAGAACTTCCAACTGATAAAGACACACAAAACACCATAAAACTGATCGATGTGTTATGGTTTCAAAAAGGAACTAACAAAATCATCGGAGCATTTGAAGTCGAAAAAAGCACCAGTATTTATTCAGGAATACTACGATTATCTGATTTATATTTTAGTATTTCTAACGGCGAAGAAGTTTTTTATATAATCATTCCAGACAGTCGAGAGAAAGACGTTATCCAACAACTCAACCGACCAGTTATAAAAAACTCAAAAATGAATATCAAATACATTCTGTTTTCAGAATTAAGAGCCAATTGTGATGCGATTTGCAAATTTGGAACAGACCATTCTATTATGGAAAAAATCGCAAAATCAATTTAAAGATGAAATTAAATAATAATATGGATAAATTAGGTACACTTGGACTTTTCTTCACAGCATTATTCTCCCCTTGTTGTTTTCCCCTTTTTGCATTCGTAGCTTCTGCTTTGGGATTGGGTAGTTTCGAATTGTTTGATGGATGGACAATGTGGATATTTCAGGCAATGATCTTAGTCTCAATTGCTGGCTTAATCATTTCTTATTGCAAACATCGTAGTGTTTATCCTTTATTAATAGCGGTACCATCAGTTCTATTAATTTATTACGAATACTATTTTAACAGCAACCCTTATTTTATTTACATAGGTATGTTTGGGGTATTGATTGCAACTGGAGTAAATTATTACAGAAATAAATTGTATGGTACTTGTAACACTTGTGCAATCTACAATGGTAAGTCAGTAGAACTAAAATCAACTTTAACTTGCCCAAATTGCGAACATAAAAAAGACGAAATAATGCCTACCGATGCTTGTCAATTCTTTTATGAATGCGAAAATTGTAAGGTCATATTAAAACCCAAACAAGGTGATTGTTGTGTTTATTGTAGTTATGGTACTGTAAAATGTCCATCAATACAGACTGGTGAAAGTTGTTGTTAATATCACCTTAATAAACTGAATATATATTAAATACTTTCTGTTTTCAGAATTAAAACCTCAATATGATGCGATTTGCAAATTTGAAACAGATCATTCTATTATGGAAAAAATCGCAAAATCAATTTAAAAAACGTTAATAAAATTAACCATTTAGTAAAGTCCCCTATCAATTAATTTAAATCCAAAAATTGAACTCAAAAATAAACCAGCTACTTTTAGACCTAAACGAACAACTCAACTTCATAGATTTAGAAATTGATGACACTATCAAACGATGTGAAAAAGCAATCGAAATTACGATCAAATCAGTTCAAAAACTTAAAACATTATTTCTTAAAGAAAACATCAAAAACCAAGAACAGGAAATAGATTTTTTCAAAAATGTAAAACCTAAGTTTACTTCAAAGTTCATCTTTTACAATATAATTTACAAAATCGAAACCAAAAAACCTTATGGTGGCGAACGTGTAATGAAAAAATACCTCAATAACGAATTGGACAAACTAAAAAGATATTTTGATAATAATCTAGACTTCTATGGATATTACAGAACGGGAAATAATTATTTAGATTATAAATACTTTGTTCGAGGCAATTTTGATATAAAACTAACAATTGATAGTTTCATTTTCGAAGCTGATCATAATTTTGCTACTTCCCACGACTTTAAAGTGGCGAAAATATTGGCTCACGATCTGGTTCAAGTGTATATCGAAAGCAAACTACTAGAAATTAACAACAAAGGAATTAAAGAAAAATCACAAGTCAATCACAAGTCGACACAAAAATGGACAGCCTCTAAAGTCGCATTAATAGAACTTTTGTACGCTTTACATTCACAAGCTACACTCAATAATGGAGTATCTGATTTAAAAGAATTTGTTAGCTTTTTTGAATACACTTTCAATATAGATTTAGGTCAATTTAATAGAGTATTCCTTGAAATTCGAGCTAGAAAATCTGGGAGAACAAAATTTTTAGATACGCTCAAAGAAACACTCCTTAAGCGAATGGATGAAGCTGATGAAGAATAATTAAAATAATGCATCATTATCTTGACAACTTTCTATCGAATGAGTGCAAGATGGTAATTTCGTTGGGTTTTAAGTAAAATCTTTCACAACTTGTGATTGACTTGTGATTTAAAACCAATCAAAACCCACAAATTTGTTCCATAACAATTTAAAACCTCACGTTATGGCAATCGAAGTTATTACTCGCGAAGATTTGAACGAATTCCGTACACTTCTTCTTTCTGATTTAAACGCAATATTTAATTCAAAACCACAACAGCAAAAACAATGGCTTAAATCTTCCGAAGTCAGAAAGCTGTTAAACATTTCCCCAGGTACTTTACAAAATCTACGAGTAAACGGAACAATCACTTATACTAAAATAGGCGGTATTCTATATTATGCTAGTAACGATTTAGATAAAGTTTTAGAAACTAACAAAGTCGAAGCCGCCCCCAATTTATTCAATCGCAAATAACCCCCAAGATGAATTATATAAAACATCTAACAGGATTTTTTGAGAAAGTGGCAATTGACAAAACACTCAATCCAACTCACGTCAGTCTGTATGTGGCACTATTCCAATTCTGGAATTGTAATCGGTTCAAAAACCCAATCAGTATATCGCGTGATGAGGTAATGCGAATAAGCAAAATCAGTTCCAAAGCAACCTATCATAAGTGTTTGAGAAACTTGCATTCTCTTGGTTATATCAACTATGAGCCATCCTACAATCCATTTAAAGGAAGCCACGTGTATCTATTCAATTTTTCGGATGATTTAAAACCAATTCCAAAAGGCGAAAAAATAACAATACCAAAAAATGAACCTGTTTTTGAACAAGTCAATGAACAAGTAGTGAACAAGCTTTATACTGGTAGTGGTACAAGTAATGAAACAGGTACTGAACAAGCTCTAGTATCTTATATAAACAATACAAACATACCAAACATTTTAAACGATTTAAAGATTGTAAACTTGGACGAGCAAGCAAAAAAAATTGAAAATGACGATGGATTTTTAAAAAATGTTGGTACAGATGAAAAAGAAAAAAGTTCCGCCAAAAAAGAAAAAGAGAATGTGCCAACAATTGAAAACGTCAAAGCTTATTTTCTCGAACAACACTTTCCGGAAATTGAAGCTATCAAGTTTTTCAATTACTTCTCCAGTAATGGTTGGTTAGTCGGCGGCAAAACTCCGATGGTCGATTGGCAAGCATCAGCACAAAATTGGATATTAAACGCACCTAAATTCATTTCAAATGAACCACAATCCAACAGAGCAAAACACCTCAACACAGGAACAGACAAAGACTATTCAGAGCCATTATAGCTACATTGAAATAATTGTTTGGCTCGAGAAAAAAGGCATTGAATTATACGGCAATCATTTCAAAATCCTTGAAAACGATCATCCCGTAATTTACAAACTTATTGCTTATTTTCTAAAAGATGAAGCAACTTGCTTTCAATACAACATTAATCTCAACAAAGGAATTTTACTTTCTGGACCAATCGGCTGTGGCAAAACATCACTAATGAATTTAATGAAACACTTAACGCCAACCGAACATAAGTTTTTCGTAAAACCGTGTCGAGATATAAGCTTTGAATTTATCCAGGATGGCTACGAAATCATCCACAAATACAGTAAAGGCAAACTCTATCAATCCGAACCCAAAACAATATGCTTCGATGATTTAGGAACTGAAAACAATCTAAAATATTACGGAAACGAATGTAACGTAATGGCAGAAATTCTATTAAGCCGGTATGATATTTTTACAAGTAAAAAAATCCAAACGCATATAACTACAAACCTTTCTGCAAGTGAAATTGAGAATGTTTATGGGAATCGGGTTAGAAGTAGAATGCGAGAAATGTTTAATCTAATTGCCTATGACAAAAACATAAAAGACAAACGATGAACCAAATAACTAACTTCTGGAATTACTTCAAACAAAATAACTTTGTTTTTCTATTATTAAACGAAATCTCAAACGACGAACTCAAAATTCATTTTGATAAATTAATTGCGATTCTACACCACTACAACAAAGATTTAGATCTAATCATAAAAAACAAAAACAAAGGAGCAGAACTAATCATTACAGCAAATGGAAATCCCTATCTTTTCAAAGAAGTAGAACTACTAGTGTATTATGCTCCAGTTGTACAACGTTGGAAAATAACGGCATTCCTTCAGCCAGAAACAAATCTTTCTAAATACCAGCAAGGCACAGACAAACCAATAGAAAACTATGGAATTTCTTTAAAAATAAGCGAAATGTATTTTGAAGCTTTAAAAATTGAAAACAAACCTTTAGAATTAGGGATTAAAGTTTACATCAAAAATCACATAGTTTACAAAGACAGCCCAAGATTGAGAGAAACTGTTTATTCTCACTTGGAACACTTGCTAGGAGAAAAATCATTTGCAAATGATATTAGCTTGATTGATATTGCACAAATACCTTGTGATTATAACAAATTAAAGCTTATGGAGCTTTACAATTTAGGAGCCTATATTAAAAATAAAATTAACTTTCAACAAAACATATGTTTTTGGCCAAAAGTTAATCGTATATAAACTAGGGTAAGATATTTAATAGTTTAGATAAAAAACAATTAAATTCAAATAAGACACAATCTATCTATTTATCCATTATCCCATTTAAGATTTAATGCCCATTTAGTGTGTTTCCCAATTTTATAAACATATTTTTTAGTCCTTTCGTCGTGTCCTAAACGATTAATAAGATATTCATCAACCCAAATATATTTTTCAGTATCACCTAAACTCAATAAATCTCTTAAAATTTTGATTTGATCGTTATTAGGAATGAAATCATAAACATCAAAAATAAATATACCCTTATCTCCACTGTCTAAATTGATAATAGGAGTTTTAATAGTTCCTTTGAATTTATAGTCAATAAATTTAAAATCTTTCCAATGTAATATATCAGTAGAAATTAATTCCTCACAGAATTCTCTCCAAGGAGAAATTTCTCTATCTTCTTTTGAATTGTACCATTCTAAAAATTCTATTACATTAATACCTTTTACAAATATTCTTAAATCTCCTTTTGCTATTCCTTTTTCGGTCTCAATTAATCTATCGGATTTCACATCTAGTTTCTCAAATATTTTTTCTGAACCAGGTAACGTTTTATAAGCACCTCCAACTGGTTGAAAATAATCCCTATGATTGCTTTTTACTAATAAATATTTGTTGTCAATTTTAATTCTATACAAATAGGCTAACGATAAACGAATGTCTTTTTTGCAGTAAAGAAATTGGGTTTGATAATAAAATTTTAATTGTTTTATATTTTGCAATAATTGAAGTAATCCATACAAAATAATACCTCCTACAAGTTCAATCGAAAGATTAAAAAGTGTATTGGATAATTGATCATTTTCATTAGCTGGAAAAAGGGTTCTAAAAAGTATAAATCCGCCAAAAATTATTAGAACTACTATGTTTGAAAGTCTTGTTGTCATATTATTTTAGGGCTTGGTTTGACATTTGAAATTGTTTCCAGAATAATTTCAAAGCTTAATGCTTTGTCCGGATAAGCATTTGCGATTGCCTCTGGTAAAATTTTTAATCTTATATCTGAAAAAGAATAACCTAAATTTTCGTTCTTTTCTGGACTAGTGATATCTGCTAATTGATTTAATTGCTCTTCAGTAAAATCCAAACCTATAAGACTTTTAGAAAAAAGTTCTTTTCTTTCTTCTGTAGTTGGTCTTTCAAATTCTAAAATAATTGCAGCTCTTCTAATAATTGCTTCGTCAATAAAATGTAGTCTATTGGTTGACATAAAAACAACAGCTCTTCCATTCAATTCTCTAATTTCATCTATTTTCTGAATTAATGTGTTTACAGCAGCTTTTTCTTCCTGATGCATTTGAGATGTAGAACGCGTTGTTGCAATTGCATCAGCTTCATCTATTAATAAAAAAGCAATACGTTTTTTACCTGCCTGAACTTTTAATTCTGCAAAAGCATCATTAACCAAATTACCCATCTGTCCGTGTAATCCTTCTCCTCTTACTCTTGTACTTAATTTTAGAAAAAAACCTTCCTTTTTCAACTCTCTTGTCATTCTATCAGCAATTGATTCAGCCGAAACTGTTTTTCCAGTTCCAGCATCACCTGCCAAAATTATTAAAGGGTATTTATCCTTTAATTGACCAATAATTGGTAATTCAACGTGGTGGAATTTTTCACTCCATTCTATCAAACTATCTTGGTCTAATAATAATTTTAAATTGGAGTATATCCTATTAAATTTTGTATCAAATCCTATTAGGTATTTCGTTCTCTCCTGTATTTCCGAATTTGGTAAGTCGATTGTATTATCAAAAATTGTAGCCATTATTTATATGTTGTTTTTTGTAATTCGTAGCCCTTACTTCCATATAATTGCCCTTGAGAATTACTCAAATGAGGAAAAGAATTGTCTATATCAGTAGTACTCCAAGACAATTTAAAATTATTATTCTTTTGGAAATTACTTTTATCAGTTGCCGTAAGATCATTCCACTTTTTAGAAAAAGACAATATCACAGATAGATGTGTGTCAGGCAAATTACTCCAATCATTATTATTCCCTGCTCTTTCACTGGAAATTGCAGTTCCATTTGCATTTACAACAAATTTTGATGCTCTTAAAACAGTATTATTCTCATTTAGTAAAACAATATCTACCGATTTTAAATATTCATTTTCTGCATAAATCATAATATCGTTAAAAACATTATCAGTATAACTTACTTCCCATTTACCAGTTCTCCGAGCAATTGTTCTAATATCTGTTTCACATCCTTCAAATGTTTTTCTTATATCAATGACTGTATAAGTGGTTGTGTTTGTAATTGTATTGTACATATTTTTTATTTTATATTAAATGTTGGTCCAAAAACTCTTTTCCATTCCTCAATTGTATCTCCTTCAAAATTTTTAGATTGAGCAATATTAAGTGAATCAAATGCGTCTTCTGCTTCCGCTTTTATTTCTTTCCAAATTGTATTGTTTATTTTTTTTGAAGCATTATTTTCATTATTTGTATCATCAGCAATAAATATTGGAGATTGATATGATGGAATTTCATTTATAGCATTCTCAAAAGTAATTTCTGGAAAATTTTCAGAACTAACAAATTGAAAAAATCTAATAATTCCCTCTTCAATATTTTCTTCAACACCAAAATTTGCATCCAAATATGCTACAATCAATTCAATAACAAATGAAGAAATACCTGGTTCCGTATCTGTGGGGTTTATCTCTTTGTAGTTTTTCCACCATTTTAAAGCCCTAACAATTGAAGTATAAGAAGAATTATTTCTTCTTAATTCAAGATTATGCAATAAATGTTTAGAAACACTTGTAATGTATTTACCGCCTCCACCTCTTTGTGGTTGCCACACATAGTCAACTGGTTCGGAAAGAGGAACAACAGGAACAATATCTATTTGCAAACCAGTTCCAGTAAAAGTGATGGTGATTGATTTTGTATTTCCTTCAGCATCAACATCTTTATTAATGTCTTTTTGCGGATATATCTCTTCTAAATATTTGACGATAAAATCGTGTAATTTCTTAAGGTCATTTTGGATTTTATCATCTCCCACAACAAATAGAACTAAATCAATATCGATTGGGTGTTCTCCAGTAGGCTTCAATATTGTATGCTTTTTCCAAGAACCAGCTAATATATATTTAGAAACTTTTAGCCCAGTTCTATCGTCGTTTTTAATTTTATCTTCTAATTTTTGTTTTAAATTGTTTATCTGATCTCTATACTTTTGCATATTTTCAGGCTTCAATTTTATTTTATCAATAAAGAAATGTAATTGATTGTTGTCTAATTTCATAGGGTATGTTTTATTAATTATATCAAAGGAAAAACCTGTTTTTGAATTCAAAAATTTATTATTAAAACGAGTTTTGCCAATGCAAAACTCGTTTTTAATGACATTATTTCAATGCCTTTGCAATCAATGCTATTGCAGAAACGACTACAACAGTTACTGCTATCGCATTAACAAATTGAGCCGTTCCACCATAAACTGTTACACAGTTGTTTTTATAGCAAAGAGTTGCTTGTTCCCTAGTAGGGAACTTAATTAAATTACTCATTTTAAATAATTTGGTCGTTAATAGAATTCCAGACAACACCAAGCCGTGTCATATCAGCTTACCTAATAATTCGTTACTTTTCTTTAGTAACTCCTTTAAATGGCGTACCATCTTGCTTAACATCCATAAAACGGCCAGTATCAGCATCACGCTTTACCCACTGCTCTGTTTTCGGATTATAAGTCTGGCTACGGTCTTTAACCGCACCATTTCGATGACCATCACCAACTTTACCATTTTTTGCCATTGCATATATGATTTAGTGCAGCCAAACAATTTGAAATTGAGGTGTTTGACTAAAAACCCAAGGAATAATTAGGTAATAAATAGAATTCTATTACTTTTGCAGAAGAAATCAAACAGCTACCACACTTTTAATTTCAACTGACCGAAGCGCTATTCCAGTTTGCTTCGGTTATTTTTTTGTTTTTTCATAAGCCGTAATACTATCTATATTATAAATTAGTTTACTGTCTTTAGATTTCACCTCTTTTATAAAATTATCGCATTCTAATTCACTCATAATCTTTAATCTATAAGCTTCTAACAAAATATCCATTGTGGTCAAGTAAACAATATCATACTCCTCACAGTACAGCCTAATATCTTTTAAATTACTACTTGCTATATAATCATTTGTATTTCTTGCAACCGCCATACAAGCAGCTTCGCCATTACCTACAATCTTTTTAAGTCTCGAATATTCTTTAATTATTTCAATTTTATTAGGTATTGGTATCACATCAATTTTTGTGTATTCAATAAAATTACCCACAGGTATTTTATTACTGGGTCTTGCCATCAACTCCTCAAAAACTTTGTCAAGAATAACAAACCGACCAGGAAATATTTTTGGTAAAAGCAATTGCTTACCTGCTTTTATAAAATGGATAATGACATCACAATCCAATAATATTTTTGGATCATTAGATTTCTTTGTCATCTTCCTTATTATTTAAGTTGTCAATATCAATATTAATATCAAACATTAATGAGAGATAATGACTTTCCGAAATCTTATCTTTATCGAACAATTCTTTTGCTTTTATTCCATAATTCCCAACAACTTTAAATTCGTCAGTTTTACTATACAATCTGTCCGAATATCCGTGTTCAATAGCACTCTTTTTGACATCTTTCTTGTAATTAGAATAATCCGTTCGCAACAAACCTATTTTATCTAATCGTATTAAAAGTGCCGATCTTGAAACACCAAAGTATTGTTCTAATTTGATAATTGTTGCCAATGAGATTTCTCCACCCCAAGCCAACTCTTCTTCTGGAATTTGTTTTATTATTCCAACTTCCGGCATTAAAAAATAGGAACTAAAAATATCCGCATTATACTCTTCTCTATCTTTCTTATCAAACTTACCAGCTTTACACATTTTAAAACTAAAACCTTCTTGAATAAATAAATGATACAATTCGTGTCCAATAGTAAAATGCTGTCTACCAACAGGGTTTTTAGTATTAATCATCATAAAATTACTGCTTCGAGTTCGCAATGCCATTCCAGAGAATTCCCCATTCAATGGCTTAAAAACAGTTAGCACATCAAGTGATATTAATAATTTTTCAAAATCAATAGCACTATCATCGCTGATACCGCATTGACGTCTAAATTTATTAGCCCTTACTTCTAGTATTTTATCATTAAATGCTACCATACAAATTATTAATCTTCAAATAGTTTTTTACAATTTTACCGAAAGCTGCCATATTATCCATATCATCATTATCCATATCATCTTTTCTAAAAGCAAAAACAACTTCGGCAAGTGCATCATCAACATTATCAACAAAAAAAACATCTAATTCAACACCAAACAAATCTGATAATTTTTCTAAAACATCAAGTGGAATCTCTCTACCTTCATTTTCATAGAAACTTATCATTTCTCGTTTTATTCCTAAATAATTTGCGACTTTATCTTGTGTGTATCCATATTTTTCTCGCAAACCTTTTATTACTAATCCTGTAGTTGCTTCCATCATTTTTTAAATTATAAGGTTAAGTAATCAATTTTAATTCTCTAATTATGTTACAAAGATACTTATTTTTTTTAAATTACACATAATTGTACAAAAGTTATTAATCGAAATATTAAAAACATAGTATTGAAAACTACCCATTATCTCATTCAGCTGCACAAAACTTTCATTTAGTCCAAGTATTCCTAAACTCAAGTCTTTGTTTGCTTCATTTCGCTAATTACTTTTCCAATAACGAGAATATTCTTTTTCGTTCGGTTTAAAAAGGACGTTTTACATTTCAAAAGGCACTCCTTTGCCAACGCTCCAAAAAAAATTACTGTCACAGTTTTTGAAACAAAAACACGTATGCTTCGCAACTTGCGCCATTAATTTTTTTCCCCAAGCTGTGTTACATAATTGAGTATTATAGTTCATTACAAAGCTTTTATATTGTTTTTTTGGTTTTTGCAATGAAGCTATAATATCATTTATGTAAAACAGCCGCCACACCCAACGCGCAAGACAGTGGCTCCAGGACAGTCTTTTTTATTGCTTCCTCGCACCGGCCTGCAATAAAAAAAACCATCCTTCGCCACTGTCATTAACAACGTTCGCCATTTCATAAGAACTTTTACTGAACTACCTAGTTTCAAGGACGTTCACGGTCACTGTTTTTAGCAACTTGATGTTTAATGCGGTAAGTTTTTGCATTGTTTTTGTGCGTGTCGCAAATTGCTTATCAACTCCATTTCAAACATTCACGATATAGGAATAAGCAATTTGCGACACCCACAAAATCAAGAGAAGCCAGCAAGAGTGTGGTTTTTTATTTGCCAGAAAACCCAAAGTAACTGCTTCAGCGGAAAAGCCGATGCCATACCGTTCCTAAATATAAAGTTGTCCAGCCCGAAGCATTGTCTTTCTTTCAAGTCTATGGCATCGACTTTTCCACAAAAGCAATCAAAAACACCCCAGTAAGCAAATAAAAAACCACACACTTGCCTGCGCTACTGCCCCATCGCACTAGGTATTGTTTTTTCATTGTTTTTGTAAGTATTGAAAATCACTTGAAAACCTGTAGCATAAAATTGAAAAACTCCGTAAAGTCATTTTCAATACCCACAAAATCAAGTCCAAGAAAGAGTATGGATTTTCAAAACAGAAAAATAATTGGAATGGATTTTATATTTCTTTTTTCTGTTTTGAAAATCCACACACTTTCCGAAGACGACCCTCTATCTCATCAACGTTTTCAATCTGTCTTAAATAGAAACACCTCGGTCAAAAAGAAAATAAAAAAATAAATAAAAGAAAGTAAAGGTAAGCTCCGGTTTCAAGAAAGTAAAGTTCAAGCCTCCGGTTTTTATAAAAAAATCTCCACCCTAGCCATTTCATAACAAACTTCCGATTGATGAATCACGCCTCCGTTTCTAAGGACGAGTCGGGTAGTATTTTTTTATAAAAAAACTTGACTTTCTTGAAACCTCCACTTGAAGGACGACTTTCTTTTTTTTCTTTTTTTTCTTTTAAAAATTTTATGTGTGCGGAGCGTAGCGAAGCACATCCCTTAAATCCGAAGCTATGCCGAATTTCATCATCAAGACCCACCGAAAAGATACTGCTTACTCAAAACCCCATTTATTCATACTTAACAAGGGGATGAACAGCGGGAAGCCCCAAAAAGAACAGTTCACAAACAGTTTTGTAGTCATTTTTGAGAAAGAAGAAGATTGTGAAAGCTTATTTTTTGTGGCGTATAGTTTATGGCAAACAAAATTCTGGCATCCATTCCTGATTGGTTCGGTTATTCCCTTTTTGAGACTTCCAGACTTCAAAAAAGAGTTTAATCCACAAGCCAGTTTGATGATGCTGGAGCACGAGCAGCATCTAAAAAATGTTGCAGCTCTCAAACTTTTGGAGAAAAAAGAAAAACAATACAAAGAGGATATGATGCTCATAAATGACATCCGTAAAGCCATTTTGTACCGCTATTGCAGGAAATAATTTTTATTAACCTAAATCTATACTATGAAACTGTTCATTCTATATCAAACCGATAACTGGAAATCCAAGACATCAAGAGTGTGTTTTGGTGTTTTCGACACCAGAGCCAAAGCCATTGACAGCGCAAAATGGCAAGAATTATACAACCACAATTCCGAAGTGGTAGTTTTAGAAGTTACGCTAAATCTATTTGAAGAAATATGATTTTTAGCCACAAAAAAAGCCCATTCCTTGCGGTTTGGGCTTCAATATGGTCTAATCCAAAGGTCACCACAACTAGAATTAGACTATTTTTTGTGCTTCTTGATGAGGTATTTGAGTAGCATCGATATTACAAAACTGACAATCGCTCCAAGAGCAGCTAATATAATCGTTTTTAAAATATCTTCCGAATGTAAATTCGGCAAAACACTCAAAAAAGTACCTCCGGCTGTCCCCATCAGGGTATGGTTACTGTTGGTCATCTTCGCTTGGTGCCAAAACCGCTTCCCCTGTGGTCAGCTGGCTTACCGCCGAGACAACACCTCCAGCAACAGCTAGATAACCACCAACAGTAGTCAAAACAACTGGCAAAGCAACTGGAGCAGCCAGGATCGTTCCGCCAATGGCAGCCATAGCCAATCCAATATTTCGAAGCACTTTAAAAAATTTAGGCGTTGGAGCTTTCACTCGTTTTATAATATTCATCTTTTCTCTTTTTTTGTCATTCCCTCAAAAGAAGGAATTAGTAATTCCTGTTTGTCATTCCCTCGAAGGCGGGAGCCACAATTAATTCAACACTTTCTTTCTGATCTAAAACTTTATAAACCAAGTCTTTTAATTTAGTAAACGCTTTTCGAGACATAAGACCTAAACCTGGTCCAGAAAGTTTTGTTACTGGAGCAATACATCCATTTAATTCTTGCAAGGCGTTATTGGCTGGATGAAACAGAATTAAACTTCTGCTTTTTACTTCCAAAACCTCCAAATGCCATTGAAATTTCTTGCTGTATCGTTTTCTTATAAAATATTTCCCTTCCGGAATGCAGGAAACCTTCGTTTCGTTATTCTTCCAAGGCAATTCAATCGTGTTACAAATGAATTTACCCTCGCATTCGAGTTTGCCATTGGTTCCATCAGGGAAATAAGTTCTCGATAGTTGTAAAACCATCTTATAATCCGCTCACTTGAACCAATGCCAATGGGTTGTAAGCACCATTTTTAAGGGCATACATTTGACCATTAACTTCTTGGTAGAATTCCACTCCTAAAGCCAAAAACAAAGGTTTTGTACTGGCTGGAGTAACTGCATTCACGTGGTTGATGGCAACTGTTGCCACAGCATCCCAAGGTAAAATGGCAGTTTCAGAATGTGCTTCAACAAAAGTTTCCGCTTCAAAATCAATTTCTGCTCCTGCAGATATAATTTTGAAATGTGTGGTTCCTATCGGTGCAGCAATCATATTCGCCGGAATAAACGAATCCAAATCAACAGTAATCTCACCAGATGCACGATCAATTGTTCCCACAAAAGGAGCGAATAAACTGGTGCCCAGTTTTCCACGAATATTGAATTCAAAACCTGCTAAAAGCTCCGCTTCACCATCAATTACATTTCGCAAACCTCTCACGCTGATTAAATCAGCTTGGATAACTTGCATCATTCTTTGAGTTAAACGGCTTACCATTCTGCCATCGGCAGAATTCAAGAGCAAAGCTCTCAAAGCCGTTCTCAAAATCTTTCCTGCTTTCCCAGCTCTACCAAATTCAGAACCATTTTCACGTGTTCTTTGGAATGCAGGATCGCTCGCAATTCTGCTCGCATCTATTCCACCTTTTTCACGCGCCAAATGCCCGTCCTGGGTTTTGTAAAAAGTAATATCCCCGATAGTACCTTTCAATTTAATTATGCCTTTTTGCCTTGCCATAATTTCTAAAAATTAAGTTATTAAATCATTTTTTTCCTTCATTCCGAATACTCGTTGCAACTAAATCTTGAATGATTTGAGAACAAATTTTAGTCAATTAAACAGAATAAAAAAGCAAGGATAGTTCCATATGTCGCATAGCGACATAAATGGCTTAAATCGACATAAATGCCTGTCAAAAAGCATTCAAAAACATAGTAAATTGCGGGAGAAAATTACATTTCAAAAAAACTTACTTTTGTATAATCTTAAACTTTACTAATCAGTAGGTTTAAGCTAATCAAAGCCTAGTCAAAGGCATAGATAGTGTATGAAATTTGAAAAACAGAGGGTGTGCATCTATCCGAAAGACATACAGCGCATAACGGGAAAGAGTTATCGTCAAAGTACTAGATTGATGCAAAAAGTAAAAACTGACCTCAACAAGCTCGAAAATGAGTTTTTAACTATCGAAGAGTTTTGTTTGTATGCAGGATTAAAATATGAACAAGTAGCTCATTTGATTTTTGGTTAAAATGTGGATAATATCCCAACTCCATTTTAAACCATTTTAGATAAATATAGTATTAAATAACTAGTTCATTTTTTAGTCTTGATACTTTAATATTCAGATTATTATGCTTATATTTGACTACTTTGAATTTAAGATAATTGTAATCCTAATAAAGAGGTGTCAGTCGAGGTGTCACTTAAATAAAATGCTTTGCGAAGTATTGATTTTATTGGTGGCTTTTGTAGTTGACAAATCCCTCTTTCTCCGCGGAATTAAAACCCTAACGATTGATTATCAATTAGTTAGGGTTTTTTATTTACTGAATATCCCTACATTATCCCCACAATCATTATATTTTGAGCATAAAAAAACCACCATTTTACAGGTGGTTCTTGAAATAAGTATCTAATAATTTTATGAAGCCGTACCAGAGCCGATATAGATACTATTTGATAATTGTGTTTCTTCTGCGTTCATAAACGAAATAAACAACTGTAAATCATCTCCAGCATAACTATTAGGTATAATCACCGTTTGAGATAAATCTACACTCGTTGCTCCATCAGTGATTAATACACTTTCCCCCGATCGCTCGGATATGTAATAAATATACTTGGTTGGATAGCGGTTGGATAGTAGCGGTTGGATAGCGCAGAATTGCATTCTGTGCCCACTCCAATTGGCAACTAAAACAAATCTAACAAAATCACCTCTAATTCATAATCTAATCCTGCATAATTTCTTGCCGAACTAAAATAATAATCTTCAGAAATAATAACAATTTAATCTTCCAAGAGCGCAATTAGTTTTTGAGAATTGTACCCAACAGATTTTCTCTAATCTTCCACTCCATTTTAAACTAATCCAACTACTCTACGAAAACGATATAATCGATAAAATTGCGTATATGATAAAAAACAAGTGTTAAAATTTAGAATTTTATCAAAAAACTAAGTTTAAATATCAAAAATACATTATCCTCATTTAGTTTAAAAAATACATTTGTATAGAGTTATTAGCCGTTTAGAAAAATAATACTACTGAAAGCAATAACTATCAAACACTTATTTCTTATTCTATTAAAGACCAAATAATACCATCGGATGAAAAATAAATCATTCTTAGCCTTCGACCTTGGCGCTACTAGCGGACGTACCATTTTAGGAACAATTGAACAAGGCCGACTTCAAATGAAGGAACTTAGTCGTTTTCCAAATCATGTACTTCAAATTGGAAATCACATTCACTGGAATATCTATTCCTTATTCGAACATCTAAAAGAAGGACTCGTTGCTGCCAAAAGAGAAGGGGTCGAAATTGCATCGATTGGCATTGACACTTGGGGAGTTGATTTTGTTTTACTTGCCGAAGACGGTTCTATACTTGGAGCACCTTATGCGTATCGTGATCCTCATACTGTCGATATGCCTGAAAAATATTTCGAATTAATTTCTCGTGAAAAAGTCTATGAACTCACCGGAATTCAGGTAATGAATTTTAACAGTTTATACCAACTTTTTGCACTAAGTCTAGCTAACAATTCTCTGCTCAAAAGTGCTAAAGATATGTTGTTCATTCCCGATGCCTTAGCCTATATGCTTACCGGAAATAAAGTGGTGGAATATACTGTAGCTTCAACGTCTCAACTATTAAACCCTCGAACCAAACAATTTGAAAGCGAATTACTTTCGAAAGCTGGAGTTTCGCCTTCAATCCTTGGAGAAATTGTAATGCCAGGTCAATTGATTGGAACACTTAAAGAAGATATAGCTTTAGAAAGTGAATTAGGCAAAATAAATGTTATTGCGGTGGCAGGACACGATACTGCTGCAGCCGTGGCAGCCGTTCCCGCAACAAACGAAAATTTTGCTTACCTCAGTTCTGGAACTTGGTCTTTGATGGGAATCGAAGTTAAAGAGCCAATTATCAACGAAGAAACCTTTGATTTGAACTTCACTAACGAAGGCGGAATTGAAGGAACCACTCGTTTTTTGAAAAATATTACTGGCATGTGGCTTCTAGAACAATGCTTGAAAGATTGGAAAACTCAAGGCATTACCTATGCCTACGAAAAACTAGTTCAAATGACAGCTTCAGTTCCTGCTTTTCAATCATTAATTGATCCGGATCACAGTTCATTTGCTAATCCTAGTTGTATGACAACGGCTATTGCTACTTATTGTCGTAATACGAATCAAATCGTTCCTTCAACTCACGCTGAATTTGTTCGTTGCATTTTTGAAAGTCTTTCCCTAAAATACAATTATGTCCTTGGAAAACTCAAAAACTTATCTCCTTTCGCAATTGAAAAATTACACGTCATTGGTGGTGGATCGAAAAATCCTTTACTAAATCAATGGACTGCAAATGCTACCGGAATTAATGTAATTGCAGGTCCTTCTGAAGCTACTGCTATCGGGAATATCATGATTCAAGCTAAAGCTGCTGGCGATGTAAGTTCACTACATGAAATGCGTCAGATTATTGCCAATTCAGTACCATTAGACGAATTCACACCTGAAAATTCATTTGTTTGGAACGAAGCATATGAAAAATTCTTGGATATAACCCAACTCCAAAAAGAAACATTCGAAAATCAAATCTAAATTAAAAACACATCATAAGACAAATTATAAAATAATGAAAAAGTTAGATATTAAATTAATGCACCCTGTTGAGCAAATCAATATGGTAATCGGAAGAATTTACGAAAAAGGAATGACTACTACATCAGGTGGAAACATTTCGATAAGAGATAAAAACGGAGATATTTGGATCACTCCTTCAGCTGTTGATAAAGGAGATTTGACTCCAAAGGATATTGTTTGCGTCAAAAAAGATGGAAGCATTGTAGGTTTGCACAAGCCATCATCTGAATTCCCTTTTCATAAAGCCATTTTTGAAGCGCGTCCTGACATTAACGCCATCATTCACGCACACCCTCCTGGATTGGTAGCTTTCAGCATCACTCGCCAAGTTCCCAATACCAATATTACTCCCCATTTCCGTTCGGTTTGCGGTAAAGTAGGTTATGCACCTTATGGTTGTCCGGGAAGTGAGGAATTAGGCCAAAAAATTGCGGATCAATTTATTGGTACTGACAGTAAAGCAGTAATTATGGAAAATCACGGAGTGGTGCTAGGAGGTTCAGACATGCTGGATGCCTACCAACGATTTGAAACTTTGGAATTATGCTGTTGCACCATCGTAAGTGCCGGAAAATTGGGTAAAGTAAATGTATTGACCGATGAACAAATTCTACAGTACAGAGCACAAATTCCTTCAAAAGCCACTCGTTTCTCAGATCCAGGATATCCATCAGATGAATTGGCCATAAGAAGAGATATGGTAAATATCATTCACCGTGCTTGTGAGCAAGGATTAATGATTTCAACTTTTGGAACCGTTTCAGCGCGTTGGAGTGGAAATGACTTCTTGATTACGCCTCACAATGTCTCTCGTTGGAACATTACGGCCGATAATATCATTCAGGTTAAAAACGGAATGACCGAAGACAATAAAAATCCAAGTTATCAAGTGCCATTGCACCAACGTATTTACGAACAAAACCCGCACATCAATTCCATCATCATGACACAGTCACCTAATCTGATGGCTCACTCGATTAGCGGAACCAAATTTGACGTTCGAACCATTCCAGAAAGTTGGATTTTCCTTCAGGATGTACCTTCGGTTCCTTTCGGTTCTTTATTCGATGATATTGATGGTATGGCAAATATGTTTGACAAAAACCGTGTTGTTTTAATAGAAAATGACTGCGTTGTGGTTACAGGAGACAAACTACTAAACACTTTCGACTATCTTGAAGTAGCTGAATTTAGTGCCAATTCACTTGTAATGGCTGCGTCTGTTGGGCCTTTATGTCCAATGGGAGATGCTGAAATAGAGGAATTGAGAGTAGCCTTTAGCGCAATAATTAGATAAATTAAAAATAAAAAATATTATGAGTTCCATTAAACGAATTATTTTAAACGAAACGTCCTATTACGGTGCAGGAAGTCGTTCTGTACTTGCCGAAGAAATTAAAAAAAGAGGCTTGAAGAAAATTTTTATTGTAACCGATAAAGATTTACTAAAATTTGGAGTAGTCGAAAAAGTGACCTCTATTTTAGATGCAGCAAAAATTGAATACACTATTTTTTCAAATGTAAAACAAAACCCAACAGTTGCCCAAGTAAAAGAAGGCGTGCTAGAATTTAGTACATCGGGCGCTGATGCGATTGTGGCAATCGGTGGAGGTTCGCCAATAGATACTGCCAAAGGAATTGGAATTATATCCAACAATCCCGAATTTGCCGATGTGGTTTCACTAGAAGGTGTTGCCAATACCAAAAATAAATCCGTTCCGATTATCGCTTTGCCAACCACTGCTGGAACGGCTGCCGAAGTAACCATCAATTACGTGATTACCGACGAAGAAAATGTAAAGAAAATGGTTTGCGTTGACCCAAATGTTATTCCAGTTCTTTCTATTGTAGATGCCGAATTAATGTTGAGTTTGCCACCAAGTTTGACAGCTGCAACAGGAATGGATGCCTTGACCCACGCCATCGAAGGATATATTACCAAAGGAGCTTGGGAAATGTCGGATATGTTTGAATTGAAAGCTATCGAAATGATTGCTAAACATTTGCCAGTAGTTGTCAAAAATCCTTCAGATGTAGTAGCTCGCGACGGAATGGCGGTTGCCCAATACATCGCAGGAATGGGATTTTCGAATGTTGGATTAGGTTTGGTACACGGAATGGCACATCCACTTGGAGCCTATTATGACATTCCACACGGTGTTGCCAATGCTTTATTATTGCCAATTGTTATGGAATACAACACCGAATCGTCTATTGCCAAATATGTAGATATTGCGCGTGCTATGGGAATAAAAGTAGATCATTTATCACTTTCAGAAGCGGCTCAAGCGGCAGTTGAAGCTGTGAAAAACTTGGCTATTGAAGTAGGTATTCCAGAAAAATTACAATTGTTGAATGTAAAAGAAGAAGATTTGGAGCGTTTGTCTCAATCTGCTTTTGAAGATGTTTGCACGCCAGGAAATCCTCGTGAAGTACAATTAAACGACATTTTAACACTTTATAAAAAAGCATTTTAACTTACCACAAATAAAAAAATTAAAAATAATGAAAACAGAACAAATTAATCAAGCATTTGAATATGCCAAATCAAGATATGCTGGTCTTGGAATCGATGTTGAAAAAGCAGTTGCCGAAATGGATAAATTATCTATCTCGCTTCACTGTTGGCAAGCCGACGATGTAACTGGTTTTGAATCGGGCAATGACGAATTAACAGGAGGCATTCAAGTTACAGGAAATTATCCTGGAAAAGCCAGAACCATTGACGAACTTCGTGCTGATATCGACAAAGCAATGTCATTAATTCCTGGCGAACACCGAGTAAATCTTCACGCATTGTATGGTGATTTTGGAGGAGAAAAAGTAGATCGCGACCAAATCGAAATCAAACATTTTCAAAGTTGGATTGATTGGGCAAAAGAAAAAGGATACAAATTAGATTTCAACGCCACTTGTTTCTCTCACGAAAAATCATCAGAAGGTTTTACATTATCACATCCTGATCCAGCTATCCGTCAATTTTGGATTGAACACGTCATTCGTTGTCGCAAAATTGCTGAAGAAATGGGACGTCAATTGGGTTCAAAATGTATTCACAACATTTGGATTCCTGATGGTTCCAAAGATTTAGTGATTGACCGTTCACTATACCGTCAAAATCTAAAAGATTCATTAGACAAAATTTTCGAATACAAAACCAATGACGAACTAATGCTAGATAGTATCGAGTGTAAATTATTCGGTATTGGAAGCGAAAGTTTTGTAGTAGGCTCACACGAATTTTATATGGGTTATGGCATTGCTAATAACAAAATGATTACACTCGATGCTGGCCATTTTCATCCTACCGAAGTCATTTCAGATAAAATATCTTCCTTATTGTTGTTTACACCTGAAATCTTGCTTCACGTAAGTCGCGGTGTTCGTTGGGATAGCGATCACGTAGTAATTTTAAACGACGAATTGCAAGCCATTGCACAAGAAATTACTCGTGCTAATGCCCTAGAAAGAGTTCACGTAGGTTTAGATTTCTTCGATGCTTCCATCAACAGAATTGGCGCTTATGTTATTGGAGTTCGTGCCACTCAAAAAGCATTCTTGCAAGCTTTATTAGAGCCAACGGTTCAATTGCGTTCTTATGAAGCAAATGGTCAAAATTTTGAGCGTTTGGCTTTGCTAGAAGAAGCTAAATCCTTGCCTTGGGCTGCTGTTTATGATTACTATTGTGCATCAAAAGGAATTATTGCTGCCGAAAATTATATTTCAGACATTCAACAATATGAAAAAGAGGTAACTTCAAAAAGATAATTATACTGCTCCCCAATTTCTAATTAATAAGAGATTGGGGAGTTTTTTTGATTTTATTTCTAAAGTTAAAACGGTATTATTAGCTATATTTGTAATGAAAACTACCCTAAAATTTACATCCTGAATTTTTTATTTGATGCTTAATAAAGACCTCAATAATAGTGTTAATTACCCCATATCTTCTGAGGAAGATGAGTTATGGGGTTTGACCATTACCACAGTTGGACGCCAAAATATTTGTGAAAAGGAAAACTATCCTCCCGAAAAACATCCTGTTGGTTATTTTTTCGATGTAGAAAAAGGCCGTGTTCTAAATGAATATCAACTGTTGTATATCACAAACGGCAATGGAGTCTTTACTTATGGCAATTCGAAGCAATCTTGTTTCATTACCGAAGGAAAAATGTTTTTTTTAATGCCTGGAGTTTGGCACACATACAAACCATTAGAAAATTCGGGTTGGAATGAATATTGGATTGGTTTTAAGGGCGAAATCATCGAAAAAATTGTAAAAGAAGGCTTTTTCTTGAATAAAACTCCCGTATTTAATCTTGGTATGAATGAAGAAATCATCGATTTGTATTACAAAGCGATAGAAATTGCCAACGAGGAACGTTCTGGATTTCAACAAGCACTTTCTGGAATTGTGATGAATATTTTGGGTTTGATGTATTACCGAAACAAAACAAGAGCTTTTGAAGATCAAGAGCTTATCAACAAAATCAACAAAGCCAAAGTAATGATGCGCGAAGATGTATATAAAAACGTCACCGCCGAGGATATTTCCAAAAATTTGGGCATTAGCTATTCTGGTTTTCGTAGAGCTTTTAAAGAGCTAACAGGAACTTCTCCTTCAAAATATATGTTGGAATTAAAACTCAATGAAGCCAAACTTTTATTGAACAATACCAATTTGCCCATCAAAGAAATATCGTATAGCTTAAACTTTGAAAACCCTGATTATTTCCCTATTTTCTTCAAAAAAAGAACAGGAAAAACTCCCAGCGAATACAGAAATTTTGCTTCCAATGGGAGTTAGATTATTTAAAAAATCGACTTATTTTTTTTCGATGCAATCCACAGCAGTAAACTTAAATTTGACTTTATCAAAGTCTATTGGTTTGCCTTTTGCAAAGTAAGATGCGCCTAAATAAGTTTCTATTTGACCGTTACCCAATATCAGTTCCTCTCCCCTTTTTAAAATAGCAATTGGGTTTTTGAAAGTATTCGCACCTAAAGCAAAAGTATAATCGGCAAACAAGGTATCTCCTCGCATTTCTCCAGCAATTTTACCATCTTTAACTGGCATATCTGCAAATTTCATCACCATATCTCCTGAAACTTTATTGTTTTTTAAAGTATTAATTTTCAAATTAATGGTGTCTTTTTCATAAATGGCTTTATAACATTTTACCTCAATTGGTTTTTCATTCAAAGTTTGAGCATCAGCAGCTTTCTGATTTTTATTACAACTTCCGAATGAAACACAAACTAATAGTAAACCAAACAAACTTAGATTTTTCATAATAATCCATTTTTTAATTTAATAATGTGGCAATAGCCAATGCTAAAATACGAAAAAAAGCGAGTAATTAAACTTTATATAACGGTAATTATAATTGTTTTTTAAATTTAAAAAAGAAATTTTGTTCCCTAAAAAAAACCTTAAACCATCATAATCGATTGGTTTAAGGTCTTTAAATTATAGAAACTGAAATTGGCTATTAAAACAAACTTCTTTTAATTCCCATTTCTAATCCACGCAACTCAGCAAGCCCTCTCAGACGGCCAATTCCTGAATAACCTGGATTGGTTTTTTTATTCAAATCGTCCAACATTTGATGTCCGTGATCGGGACGCATCGGGATGATTCTACCCGTTTGTTTTTCCATTTTAATAATAGATTTTACCACTTCATACATATCGACATTTCCTTCTAAATGATTGGCTTCATAGAAGTTTCCTTCTTCGTCACGTTGAGTGCTTCTCAAATGAATAAAATTCATTTTCTCACCATTTCGATCAATCATTCCTGACAAATCATTCTCGGCAATTACTCCATAAGAACCGGTGCACATACAAAATCCATTAGAAGGAGAGTTAATGGCATTGAGAAGTTGTACCAAATCAGCTTCGGTGCTTACTACTCTTGGCAATCCTAAAATAGGATAAGGTGGATCGTCAGGATGGATGGCCATTTTTACGCCAACACTCTCGGCCACAGGCACGATTTCACGCAAGAAATAATATAAATTTTCTTTTAATTTATTGGCATCAATTCCATCATATCCTTGAAGTACTTTTAAGAAATCTTCAACTGTATAGGACTCTTCTGCTCCTGGCAAACCTGCAATAATATTTTGTTGCAATTTAATTTTATCAGCATCAGTCAATTTTTCGAAAGTAGCCTTGGCTTTGGCTTTCTGAGCGTCAGTATAAGTATTTTCGGCTCCAGGACGTTTTAAAATAAACAATTCAAAGGCTGCAAACTCATTAATATCAAAACGCAAAGCTTTTGAACCATCTGGCATTTCGTATGATAAATCGGTTCTAGACCAATCTAAAACAGGCATAAAATTATAACAAACAATGTGAATTCCACAACTAGCCAAGTTTTTGATACTTTGCTTGTAGTTTTCAATATATTTCAAATAATCGCCTGATTGTTTCTTAATATCCTCATGAACTGGAATACTTTCGACTACTGAAAAAGTTAATCCAGCCGCTTCCACTTCATTTTTACGCTTCATAATTTCTTCTACTTCCCACACTTGACCATTTTTGATATGATGTAGCGCAGTCACAATTCCGGTTGCTCCAGCTTGTTTGGCATCCGATAATTTTACTGGATCATTTGGTCCATACCATCTCCATGTTTGTTCCATAATTTATATATTTTTAATTATAATTAAATACTTGTAGCTCCAAAACCTCCATCAACATGAACCACAACACCCGTTACAAATTTTGACATATCGCTACATAAAAACAACAATACACCATCTAAATCTTCCGGCACACCAAATCTTCCCATTGGAGTATGATCGATAATTTTTTCACCTCTTGGAGTTAATCCACCTTCAGGGTTTAGCAATAAAGCTCGGTTTTGTTCTCCAATAAAAAATCCTGGAGCAATGGCGTTTACACGTAATCCTTCACCATATTTACCCGCTAATTCTACAGCCATCCATTTGGTAAAATTGTCGATTGCTGCTTTTGAAGCCGAATAACCAACTACTCTAGACAAAGGTCTTTGAGCCGAAGCCGATGATAAATTGATTATAATTCCAGATTTTTGTTTAGCAAAAATTTCAGAAAACACTTGCGAAGGCAACATGGTTCCAATGATATTCAAGTCAATCACTTTTTGCAAATGTGCCAATTGCATATCATAAATAGCCTGATCTGGCCCAATAGTAGCTCCGGGCATATTTCCTCCTGCTGCATTAATCAGAATATCTAACTTTCCGTATTTCTCTATTACAAAATCTCTAGCCACTTCTAGTTCTTCTTTGTTTAATACGTTAGCCTTTACTGCAAATGCTTCGCCACCATTATTTTTAACCCTTGCAACAGTAGCTTCCGCTTCTTCTAATGTAAGTCCCACAATTCCTGTAATTACGCCTTGTTTTGCTAAAACTTCGGCCATATTACCTCCTAAAACACCGCCACCACCTGTTATAAGGGCAACTTTTCCTTTTAAATTAAAAATTGAATTCATTTTTTGTGTATTAATTTATTATTGTTTTAAAAAATAGTTATATATTCGTGTACGCACACGGCTTATGCAAATATATAAAAAAACTTAAGTCAAACTAAAAATAAATTATAAATATATTGAGGCAAAAAATGATAAATTTACAGCCCAATACAAAAACTTGAAATCATTATAACAATAAAAAAAATAGCTCAAATTGCCAATGTTTCAGTTGGAACAGTTGATCGTATTATCCATAATCGAGGTCAAGTAACGGAAGAAAACATTGAAAAAGTAAATGCCATAATCAAAGAATATGGTTATAAGAAAAATATTTTTGCTAGTAATTTAGCCTTCAATAAGAAATTTAAATTTGCCGTCTTTCTCCCCAAAAATGAAAACATTGAATATTGGCAAGCTCCAATTGTTGGAATCAAAAAAGCGGCAGAAGAGTTTGCGAATTTTGGAGTGACTATTGATTACTTCTTTTTTGAATACAACACTACTTCTTTTAATCAAATAGCCCAAGAAATCCTAAAATTAGAGTACAACGGATTGCTGTTTGCACCCATATTTTATAAAGAATCGGTTTCTTTTCTGAACGAATACAAGAAAAAAAACATTCCAATTGTGATGATCGATTCTAATATTGAAGAAATCGAAAACATTGCCTACATTGGCCAAGATTCCTATCAGAGTGGTTATCTTGGGGGCAAACTCATTAGTTATGGAATAAAAGAAAATAGTAATGTATTGATTTTAGAAATCAATCGAAATGCAGAAAGCACCACAAGAACAAATGTTTACTTACAAAGAATTAAAGGATTTTATTCTTATTTTAAGGAAAAAACAAATCTTCCAAAATTTAATTTCTCTGAAATTAGCATACAATATGACAGTAAAAACCAATTAAATAGTACAATGTTCGAAGGTATTGATTGTGTTTTTATTCCAAATTCTAGAGCACACATTGTTGCTAAATTCATCAAAGACAATCATTTAAAAAACATTCACTTAGTAGGTTATGATTTATTGAAAGATAACATTGAATTTTTAAAAGAGGACACCATAGCCTTTTTAATCAATCAGAAACCCGAAGATCAAGGCTACAAAGGCATCAGTCATTTGTATAAAAAAGTAGTTTTAAAAGAGCCAGTAAATGAGAAGCAATATTTGCCTTTAGAAATTATTGTACAAGAAAACTATACAAAAACGATTTAGGATAAAAATCAAACAAAGAAGCCGTCTCCTTACTGAAATGGCTTCTTTGTATTTGAAATGGAATAAAAATTATTTTTTCTTATTGAGTTCTCTTATATAATTAACTAATTTCCAACGTTGGTCTTCGGTTAACAACTCATCATAAGAAGACATTGGTGGTTTTCCAACAGTTATTTTCCAAAAAATTTCACCATCAGTTTCATTGGGAATGTTTTTTAAGGCCAAGAAATTGGCTGGTTTTTTTTCTAAACTCAACCCAGCTTCTCCATTTCCTTTGCCAGAAATACCGTGGCATAACACACACATTTGTCCATATATTACTTTTCCCTCATTGGTTGCAACCGCATTACCATCAAAAGGATTTTTTAATCCCTTAGTATATTCTGGAACTGCCCATTTTTTTTGAGCTATAACTGTATTACTAACAAAAAACAGTATTGCAAACACTACCAATAACAAATATTTACTTTTCATAATAGTATAGATTAAAATTTACATAATAAAGTTACTACATATTATTCAATAAAACATCATAAATATCACAAAATATTCAAACAATTAAAATATTATAACAAATATAGCAATGTGATACTGATTGTAAATTCTTTAGATACTATTTGAGCCAAAAAAACCGCAAAAGCAAAACTGATGCGGTTTAGAATATTGATCAAATTTAGACTATAAAATATAATCTGTATTGATGAAGTTTGATTCTTTGCTATTTAACAATTCTTGCAAAATTGCATTGTTATATTCATTGTCTTTGGATGCCACAAAAGTTCTGATTGAGAAAGAACGAAGCGCATCAAAAATACTCAATGTTCCTACAGCCGAATCTTTTCGACCTGTAAATGGATACAAATCTGGTCCTCTTTGGCAAGAACTATTTAGGTTTACTCTACAAACCAAATTCACTAAAGTATCGATTAGCGGAGCAATGGTTTTGATATCTTGCCCAAACAAACTCACTTGTTGTCCGTAATTAGACTCGGCCATATCGTTCAATGGTTCTTGAATGTCTTTGAATGTCAAAATAGGCACAATGGGCCCAAATTGCTCTTCGTGATACAAACGCATTTCTTTGTTTATTGGAAATAAAACCGCTGGAAATATGAAATTATCTGAATGTTCTCCACCTTTGGCATTAATTACTTTTGCTCCTTTACTGGTTGCATCATCAATCAATTCCTGAATGTAAGCTGGTTTTTCACTCTCTGGTAATGGTGTTAATGAAACTGATTTATCCCAAGGATTACCAAAAACAAGTTCATCTACTTTGGCAGCAAAACGCTTGTTGAATTCTTCGGAAATTGTTTCGTGAACGTATAAAACTTTCAAAGCAGTACAACGTTGTCCGTTGAAAGACAAAGTTCCTACAATACACTCTTGGATAGCCAAATCTAAATCGGCATCTGGCAAAATAATGGCTGGATTTTTAGCTTCTAAACCTAAAACCAAACGCAATCTGTTTTTATTTGGATGTTGGTCTTGCAAAGCAATCGCTGATTTACTGTTGCCAATCAAAGCCAAAATATCAACTTTCCCTGATTTCATTATTGGCGAAGCCACTTCGCGTCCTCTTCCATAAACTACATTAATAGCACCTTTGGGAAAACTGTTTCTAAAAGCTTCTAATAATGGTGAAATCAATAAAACTCCGTGCTTTGCGGGTTTGAAAATAACCGGATTTCCCATTATTAAGGCAGGAATCAACAAGGAAAAAGTTTCATTTAAAGGATAATTATAAGGTCCTAAACACAAAACAACTCCCAATGGTCCACGACGAATCATTGCATTTACACCTTGACTTTTGGTAAAATGAGCACTATTTCTATCCAATTGTTTGTAATGTTCGATGGTATCATAAATATACTCAACCGTTCTATCGAACTCTTTTTCAGAATCTCCTAATGATTTTCCAATTTCCCACATCAAAAGCTTAACCACTTCTGTTCGAGTAGTTTTCATTTGAGCGACAAATTTTTCCATACATTTAATTCGATCAGCTACTTTCATAGTAGGCCACAAACCTTGTCCGTTATTATAAGCAGAAGAAGCTGATTCTAGCACTTCCAATGCTTCTTTTTCACCCATAAAAGGAATACTTCCTAATAAAGTAGGTGCATAATTTTCTGTTGAAGAAATTGTCGAATAAACAGGAGTTGTTTCGCCTGACCATTTTTTTAATTCGCCATTAACTAAATAGGTATCTTGAGTAAGTAAACTGCTAATTTGAAATTCTTGTGGTATTGTATTCATTCTTTTTTTGTTGTTGATTCATTAATTTGTTTAACCGATTAAAACATTCAAACCTTTAAACTCTTAAACATTTAAACTTTTAAATATTTAAACTACTTCCCCATCCCATTCTAAAATTCCACCTAATAAATTATAGGTATTTTCAATACCAAGGCTATTCATAACCTCGCAAGCTTTAGCACTTCTAGCTCCAGAGCGGCAATAGACATAATAATTTTTGGTTTTGTCTAAGTCTTCAATTTTTGATACAAATCCTTGACCTTCATAAATATCAATATTGATAGCATTAGCAATCATTCCTTCATCGCACTCGGCTTCGGTTCTGACATCCAGAATAACTGAATTATCATCGGCTTTCAATTGAGAAACCCAATCTTCTTGTGTTAAATTCATATAATATTGTTTTTGGTAAAATTACAAAGTTTTTGCCCAACATTTATGGCACTATCTGTTAATTGGATAATTTTTTACAGAAAACGTTTTAGTATAAATAAAAAAACAATAAAATTTTAATTCTACTGTAATATTCATTAACAACTACTCGAAAAACTAACTATTATGCAGCTAATTTACAGTTTATTTGTTTTTATCTCTAATTAAAAATTTTAATTATTATAAATAATCAATAATTATATGTTGTAATTATTTTTTAAACACCATTTTAAAACATTAAAAATCAAGTACATAAATACAATATCTACTAATCATTAATTTTTCTTAGAATTGTTTTAACAAAAAATTAACTCAAACATTTGTATATACAACTAAAAAACATATTACATTTGTATCAACAAATAACATACATACAAATATGAAAATTGAAGATGTTATAAAATCAACTGTACCGATGGAAAATTCCAAAAAAATTATCCTGAATGTGATGTACACACAAAATATTTTGGCAGAAAAATTTAATGAAATTTTGAAACCTTACGATATTTCAGGAGAACAATATAATGTATTGCGAATCTTGAGAGGTCAAAAAGGAAATCCAGCCAATATGTGTGTGATTCAAGAACGAATGCTGGCAAAAACAAGTAATACCACCCGGTTAGTTGATAAATTATTGTTGAAAGAATTTGTTACAAGAGAAGTTTGCCCAGAAAACCGACGCAAAATCGAAGTCACCATCACTCAAAAAGGGTTAGATGTTTTGAAAGAACTAGATCCAAAAGTAACCGAACACGAAATCGCTTTTTCGAAAAACTTAACGGATGACGAAATTGTGGTATTAAACCAATTATTAGAAAAATATAGAAATCAATAAATTAAATATCAAATACAATATGAGTACTTTTTTAGAACACCAAAACTGGAGATACGCGACAAAGAAATTCGACTCCACCAAAAAAATCTCAACCGAAGATTTAAATACATTAAAAGAAGCCATTCGTTTAAGTTCTTCTTCTTATGGATTACAACTTTACAAAGTTTTTATCATTGAAAACTCTGAATTAAGAGCCAAAATTCAACCTGCTGCTTGGGGTCAAACCCAAATTGTGGATGCTTCTCACCTTATCGTTTTCGCAAATCAAACTAATATAACAGAAGCGGATATTGATGGTTATTTGAAAAACGTAGCCGAAACTAGAAACATCCCAGAAACAGCATTATCAGGTTACGGCGATTTTATGAAAGGTGGAATCCTAAGCAGATCAGATGACGATAAAGCCAATTGGACATCTAAACAAACCTATTTAGCACTTGGAAACTTATTGAATGCCGCAGCGGAACTAAAAATTGACGTGACGCCAATGGAAGGTTTTGTTCCTGCCCAAGTAAACGAAATATTAGGTTTCAACGAATTGGGATTGAACGCTTCATTAATTGCGCCTATCGGTTACAGAAGCCAAGAAGATGACACCCAGCATTACGCAAAAGTTAGAAAATCAAACGAAGAATTATTTATCACACTTTAATTATAAATCCAAAAACAAATTCAAACATTATGAAAAATCTAAAAACAATTGCATTAGCATTCGTAGCCTTCGCTACCCTTTCAGTATCAGCTCAAACCAAAAAAATTGATGTTAAAACAAGTACCATCGAATGGGTTGGAAAAAAAGTAACTGGACAACATAATGGTACCGTAAATTTCAAAGACGGAGCCGTAGTATTAAAAGGAAAAAAATTGGTGGGTGGAACTTTCACAGTTGACATGACTTCATTGACCGCTACCGATCTTACTGGTGAATATTTAGGGAAACTGAACGGACACTTGAAAGCAGACGACTTTTTTGGAACCGATAAATTCCCAACAGCAACCTTGGTTATCAAAAAAATTGGTGCTAAATCAGCCAACATTTACACTACAACTGCCGATTTGACTATAAAAGGAATCACTAAACCGGTAACTTTTGACATCACTGTAAACGGAAATACTGCTACAACAGCTTTCAATGTAAACAGAACTATTTACGGAATTCAATACGGTTCAAAATCTTTCTTTGATAGCATTGGAGACAAAGCAATCAATGATGAATTCGAATTGAAAGTGACTTTGAAATTCTAATTTCAAGTTAAAATAAATTTTAGTAAACCCTGACAAGCAATTGTCAGGGTTACTTTTTTTAACAAAAAGACAAAAAAAAAGTATTTTTAATTTATTCTGTTTGGATTTTCAAATTTGATTTCTATATTTGTCGAATGAAAACGATTTTAAACAATACTTGGTGGTGGAACAATTTACGTCAAACGTCGTGAACAAAGCACCTGTAGTATAAACTATCATATAAAAGGCTTGTCATCACGACAAGCCTTTTTCTATTTCAAAAATACAGGAGTTGTAAAAATCTCCATCAAATAATAAAAACAAAATGAAAGCATTTACTTTAAATACACATTACAAGCAAATCCTTGCCGACACGATTACCCCAGTAAGCGTCTATTTTAAAATTCGTGACAAATTCCCCAACAGCTTGCTTTTGGAAAGTAGTGATTATCACGGAAACGACAATAGTTTTTCCTACATCTGTTGCAACCCGATTGCTTCCATCAAAATCGAAAACGAAACCATTTTCAAAACATTTCCTGACGGAACTTCCGAAACCATTTCGATAGATTCAAAAACGGATATTCCTCAAGTAATTCAGGAATTTTCAGGTCAGTTCCAATCCGAAAAGAATGATTTCAAATTCATCAACAATGGATTGTTTGGTTATATTTCTTATGATGCTGTTCGTTATTTTGAGAAAGTAACTATAGCCAAAAAAGACGGAGAAACCACCATTCCCGATGTGTATTATGCAGTGTATCAAAACATCATTGCCATCAATCATTTCAAAAACGAAGCTTATATTTTCTGCCACAGTGTAGACGGAAAAAATAACATTGCTGAAATTGAACAATTGTTGCAATCCCGAAATATAGCTTCGTATAAATTCTCAAGAGATGGCGAAGGTTCTTCTAATTTAACTGATGAAGAATTCAAACACAATGTAGCTTTAGCAAAAAAACACTGCCACAGAGGTGACGTGTTCCAGTTGGTATTGTCCAGAAGATTTACCCAAGGTTTCAAAGGTGATGAATTCAATGTGTACAGAGCTTTGAGAAGCATCAACCCCTCTCCTTACCTGTTCTTTTTTGATTATGGCGATTTCAAAATATTCGGTTCTTCTCCAGAAGCCCAGATTATTGTCAAAAACCGCAAAGCCGAAATTCACCCCATCGCAGGAACTTTCAGAAGAACTGGCGATGACGAAAAAGATGCCGTTTTGGCCAAAAAATTATCCGAAGACAAAAAAGAAAACAGCGAACACGTAATGCTGGTTGACTTAGCGAGAAACGATTTAAGCCGTCACGGTCACGGTGTGGAAGTGGAAAAATACAGAGAAGTTCAATTTTTCTCTCACGTAATCCATTTGGTTTCCAAAGTGACTGGACATTTACATAAAAAAGCCACCACAATGCAGGTCGTTGCCGATACATTCCCGGCAGGAACATTAAGCGGAGCGCCCAAACACAGAGCGATGCAATTAATCGAAGATTACGAAAAAACCAATCGTAATTTCTACGGAGGTGCTATCGGTTTTATGGATTTTGAAGGCAATTTCAATCACGCTATTATGATTCGAACTTTCTTAAGTAAAAATCATAAGTTGCATTGTCAGGCCGGAGCCGGAATTGTAGCCGATTCTAGCGAAGAAAACGAAATGCAGGAGGTTTACAATAAATTATTGGCGTTGAATAAAGCGCTGGATTTAGCAGAGACAATATAATGTAAGGACAAGTCACGACTTGTCACTAAAACAAAAATAACAAAATGAAAAAAATACTAGTTATAGACAATTACGACAGCTTCACTTACAACTTGGTGCATTACCTTGAAGATTTGGATTGTGAAGTTACCGTGTACAGAAACGATGAATTTGATATTGACGAAATTGCTCATTTCGACAAAATATTACTTTCTCCAGGACCTGGAATTCCTGATGAAGCAGGATTATTGAAACCTGTAATCGCTAAATATGCTCCAACCAAAAGTATTCTTGGTGTATGCCTTGGCCAACAGGCTATTGGAGAAGTTTTTGGCGGGACATTATCTAATTTGGACAAAGTGTATCACGGAGTTTCCTCAATGGTAAAAACATCTGTTAATGATGAACTTTTATTTGAAGGTTTAGGAAATGAATTCGAAGTGGGACGCTATCATTCCTGGGTGGTTGATGCCAATTTACCAGATGTTTTGGAAGCCACTTCATTTGACGAAAACGGACAAGTAATGTCTTTGCGTCACAAAACATACGATGTTCGCGGCGTGCAATTTCATCCGGAAAGTGTGTTGACACCAAATGGAAAGAAGATTTTGGAGAATTGGTTGAAATCGTAGAGGCGTTGCAATACAACGTCTGTACATTGTTAATAAAAAAACAATAAAAAAGAAACGTTGCACTGCAACACGTCCCTACCTTACGGTAAATAAAATGAAAACAGCTAAAATCCATCTTATACTCTCTTGTCTTTTTATTTTTAGCATCCTTTCTTGCAATCAAAAGAAGGAGCAAAAAATAGAAACCACGAGTATTTCCCAACCCGAAATGGTTTTGGATTTATTGGATTTACAGGCAAATAACAAATTAGGAAAAGATACGCTTGTGACCATTGTGAATGATCCTGTTTATCACAAAGCAAAGAAATACAAAGCCGTGAGTGCGTCGCTTTTGGTTAAAACTGAAATTGAATTAAACAAAATCGACAGCAAAAACACCAAAATAGTGTTTGAATGTGTGGATGGTTACAAACCTGAAATGCCTTTGGAATTGTTTTTAAACGCCAATCCGTTTTTGGCATTTGAAGATGTTGACGCGCCAAAAGGAAGCAAATGGGAACCTATTCTAAAGGAAGGGAACGAGATGAATGCTGAACCATTTTACATTGTTTATCCTTCGATTTCGGAAAAAGATTCGCGTTACAAATGGCCTTATAATCTGGTGAAAATCTATTTGGAACCGCTGAATAAATCAACTTTGGAATTGTATCCTCTGAAAAACAAAAAATTGGAAACGGGCTATACATTATTCAAAAATCAGTGCCTAACTTGCCATTCGATAAACGGCATCGGAGGAACAATGGGACCGGAATTGAATTATCCGAAAAGCGTGACCGAATATTGGAAAGAAAACGAATTGGTAAATTACATTGTGAATCCGGCTTCTTTCAGAAACAAGGTAAAAATGCCGACACTCGGAATCACCAAACAACAATCCCAGGAAATTGTTGATTATTTAAAATATATGTCTGAAAATAAAAAGAAAATATAAGCCAAATGAATATCCAAATTTCCGATCGAAGAGATTTAAATCTTGAAGACATTTTAGAACTTTATAAAGCAAATGAATGGAGTTCGGCAAATAAACCGAATCAATTATATAACGGACTTTTGAATTCTGAAACTTTGGTAACCGCTTGGGACAATGAAAAATTGGTTGGACTTGGAAACGCCATTTCCGATGGACATTTAACCGTTTATTATCCGCATTTATTAGTCCTTCCAGACTATCAAGGGAAAGGAATTGGCAAGATGATTATGGATAAAATGCAAGAAAAATATAAAGATTTCCATATGCAAATGCTAACAGCTGATGGAAAAGCAATAGATTTTTATAAAAAAAATGGATTTGAACGTGCTGGAAATACGAAACCAATGTGGATTTATTCTGGAAACGAACACTAAAAAAGTAGTCAGTTATCAGTATTTAGTTAGCAGTGCCCGTTCAAAAATAAAACTTAGAATCTTAAATCAAAATGAAAAATATATTAAATAGACTCATCAACCACGAAATGCTTTCCAAGGAAGAAGCCAAAAACGTGTTGTTCAACATATCCAACGGAAATTACAATCCGAGTCAAATTGCTGCTTTTCTTACCGTTTATATGATGCGAAGCATCAGTATTGATGAATTGGCCGGTT
This sequence comes from Flavobacterium alvei, assembly GCF_002920895.1. Classification (GTDB taxonomy): domain Bacteria; phylum Bacteroidota; class Bacteroidia; order Flavobacteriales; family Flavobacteriaceae; genus Flavobacterium; species Flavobacterium alvei. The sequence continues at coordinate 98,093 of NZ_PQVG01000008.1, read as the reverse complement.
TTCGCGAAGCCTTGCTGGAATTGTGTGTTCGGGTGGATTTATCCACTTACAACACTATCGATTTGTGCGGAACTGGGGGCGATGGAAAAGACACTTTCAACATATCCACTTTAGCTTCTTTTGTGGCAGCTGGAGCAGGAATCAAAGTGGCGAAACACGGGAATTATGGGGTTTCGTCTATTTCGGGTTCCAGCAATGTAATGGAAAAACTAGGCGTAAAATTCAGTAATAATAATGATTTTTTGGAAAAATGTATTGATCAGGCTGGGATTTGCATTTTGCACGCACCTTTGTTTCACCCTGCAATGAAAAACGTGGGCCCCATTAGAAAAGAATTAGGTGTGAGAACCTTTTTCAATATGCTCGGACCAATGATAAATCCTTCTTTTCCTCAAAATCAATTGGTAGGTGTTTTCAATTTAGAACTCGCCAGAAAATATGCCTATTTGTATCAAAACACCGATATGAATTTTACCATTTTACATTCGCTGGACGGGTATGATGAAGTATCTTTGACCTGCCCAACGAAGACCATTACGAAAAGAATGGAAGGCGTGCTGAAACCAGAAGATTTTGGCGTTCGACAATTATTGCAAAGCGAAATCGAAGGCGGAAAAACCATAGAAGAATCGGCAGCAATGTTTATGAATATCATTTCCGGAAAAGGAAATGAAGCTCAGAATAATGTGGTTTGTGCCAATGCGGCGATGGCAATTGCAACGGTGAACGGAAATTCTGCTTTGGAAAGTTTCCAGTTGGCAAAAGAAAGTTTGCTTTCAAGTAAAGCATTGACAGCATTGAATAAATTACAAGAATTAAGTAAATAAAAATGAACATACTCGACAGAATCATAATCGACAAAAAAAAAGAAGTTATTCTCAAGAAATCCATCATTCCTGTTTCGCAATTGGAAACTTCGGTTTTCTTTGAAAAAAAGACGATTTCTTTGAGTCAAAATTTAAAAAACAGCAACTCTGGAATCATCGCCGAACACAAACGTCGTTCACCTTCGAAAGCTGAAATAAATTATAGTTTCACCGTTGAAGAAGTGGTAAAAGGATATGAAAGTGCTGGTGCCTGCGGCATTTCGGTTTTAACAGACGGAAAATATTTTGGCGGTTCTTTAGACGATTTACTTTTAGCGAGAGCATCGGTAAATATTCCGTTATTACGAAAAGAATTCATTGTGGATGAATACCAAATATTGGAAGCCAAAGCCCACGGATCCGATTTGATTTTATTAATCGCAGCAGTTTTGACTCGCAAGGAAATCAAATCATTATCAGAGTTTGCCAAAAGTTTAGGATTGGAAGTTTTATTGGAAGTTCACAATCAGGAAGAACTGGAAAAATCAATTATGCCTACATTAGATATGATTGGCGTGAACAACAGAAATCTGAAAACTTTCGAGGTTAGCCTAGATTTCAGCAAAGAATTGGCCAACCAAATTCCGAATGATTTCGTGAAAGTCTCCGAAAGCGGCATTTCGTCCATTGAAGCGATTAACGAATTAAAACCATATGGTTACAAAGGCTTCTTGATTGGAGAAAACTTTATGAAAACCGACAATGCTGGAAAAGCAGCAACAGAATTTATTAAGCAATTAAAATAAGACACAAATTTCACAAATTTACACGAATCAAATCTGTGAAAATCTGTGACCCAAGCGACAGCAAATAGGCGAAGCAAATCTATGGCAAAAACTAAAACTATGAAACTCAAAATCTGCGGAATGAAATACCCCGAAAACATGCTCGAAGTATGCGAGCTCCTACCCGATTATATGGGTTTTATATTCTGGGAGAAATCGGCACGTTATTTTGATGGAATAATTCCCGAACTGCCTAAGTCTATTAAGAAAGTAGGCGTTTTTGTCAATGCTTCTTTAGAAGAAATTCTAAAGAAAATTGAAATGCACGATTTGCAAGCCATTCAGCTTCACGGTACCGAATCTGTTGAATTTTGTGAAAATTTAAAAAAAAATATACCAAACCTGATAGATATCATAAAAGTATTTTCAATTTTAGATACCTTTGACTTTGATTTGCTCAAACCATACGAAAAAGTGTGTGATTATTTTCTTTTTGACACCAAAGGAAAATTGCCTGGTGGAAACGGAACCTCTTTTGATTGGAAAGTTTTAGAAAAATACCCTTCGACGAAGCCGTTTTTCTTGAGTGGCGGAATCGGAATGGATAATATAGAGGCCATAAATGAAATTTTGAAAACGAATTTACCCATTTATGCCATTGATGTAAACAGTAAATTTGAAATTGAACCTGGATTAAAAAATATACAATTATGCAGAGACGCAACGCATTACGTCTCTACAATTAAAAAAATAAAAATGTCATACAACGTTAACGAAAAAGGCTATTACGGAGAATTTGGAGGAGCATATATCCCTGAAATGTTATATCCAAATGTGGAAGAATTACGTCAAAAATATCTTGAAATCACGGCTCAACCCGAATTTAAAGCCGAATTTGACCAATTGCTAAAAGATTATGTAGGTCGCCCAAGTCCGTTGTATTTTGCCAAAAGACTTTCTGAAAAATACAACACCAAAGTCTATCTGAAAAGAGAAGATTTGAATCATACTGGAGCACACAAAATCAACAATACTATTGGTCAGATTTTAGTAGCCAAAAAACTAGGCAAAAAAAGAATCATTGCCGAAACTGGAGCAGGTCAGCACGGAGTGGCCACAGCTACCGTTTGTGCTCTTATGGGATTGGAATGCATCGTGTATATGGGTGAAATTGACATCGCTCGTCAGGCTCCAAATGTAGCTCGAATGAAGATGTTGGGCGCTGAAGTTCGTGCAGCACTTTCTGGTTCAAGAACGTTAAAAGATGCTACTAATGAAGCCATTCGCGATTGGATTAACAATCCTGTCGATACGCATTACATCATTGGTTCAGCCATTGGTCCACATCCTTATCCTGATATGGTAACTCGTTTTCAGAGTGTTATTTCTGAAGAAATTAAATGGCAGTTAAAAGAAAAGGAAGGACGTGAAAACCCTGATTATGTTGTAGCTTGTATCGGTGGCGGAAGTAATGCAGCAGGAACCTATTACCACTTTTTGCACGAGCCCGAAGTGAGTATTATAGCTGTAGAAGCCGCTGGAAAAGGAGTCAATTCTGGACACAGTGCTGCCACAAGCAAACTGGGAAAAGTAGGTGTCATTCACGGTTGCAAAACCTTATTGATGCAAACTCCCGACGGTCAAATAACCGAACCCTATTCTATTTCGGCTGGATTGGATTATCCTGGAGTTGGACCAATGCACGCACATTTGGCGCTAACCGGTCGTGCCGAATTTTTCTCTGTAACCGATGACGATGCTATGAAAGCAGGATTAGAACTTTGCAAACTCGAAGGTATTATCCCTGCGATAGAATCTTCACACGCTTTGGCGGTCTTAAATGACAAGAATTTCAAACCCGAAGATATTGTCGTAATCAGCCTTTCAGGTCGTGGCGACAAAGATTTGAACACCTATATAGATTATTTTAAATTATAATTGACGTTAAAAACTGCATGCTATGATACAATTATTCACCTACGGAACTTTGCAACATGATGATGTACAAGAAAACCTTTTTGGACGTGTTCTAACCGGAACCCCCGAAAAATTGATAGGATATATTTTAAAGAGAATTCAGATCGAAGAAGAATTTGGAATAGTTCAATATCCAGTTATTGTAGAAACTAATAATGAAGAGGATTTCATAGATGGAATTGTATATGAGCTTACAGAACACGAACTGAATCAAGCGGATTTGTATGAAGGATTGCATTACAAACGAGTAGCAGTACATTTGCATTCGAACCAAAAAGCTTGGGCTTATAGTGCTGCTAATTTAACCCACTTTTAAAATATTTCTAAATTCAAAAAAGCATCATATAGTGCTGCTACAAACATAAAATGAACAGAATAAATCAAAAATTACAAGAAAACAAAAAAATACTTTCCATCTATTTTTCGGCAGGATATCCGAGCCTAAACGATAGCGTGCAAATCATTCAAGATTTAGAAAAAAACGGGGTTGATATGATAGAAATTGGATTACCTTTTAGTGATCCTTTGGCTGATGGACCTACGATTCAAGCTAGTTCGACTCAAGCTTTGCAAAACGGAATGACTACTCAAGTTTTGTTTGACCAACTCAAAGATATTCGGAAAACAGTCTCCATTCCGTTAGTGATTATGGGATATTTTAATCCAATGCTGCAATATGGTGTAGAAGCTTTTTGCCAGAAATGTGCCGAAATTGGTATTGATGGATTAATTATTCCAGATCTTCCAGTTGATGTTTATGCAGATGAATACAAAGCTACTTTCGACAAATACGGACTCAAAAACATATTCCTAATTACACCTCAAACCTCTGACGAGCGCATTCGTTTTATTGACAGCGTTTCGGATGGATTTATTTATATGGTGAGTTCGGCTAGTGTTACGGGTTCGCAATCGGGTTTTGGAAGCACACAAGAAGACTATTTTAAACGCATTGCCGATATGAACCTGAAAAATCCTCAAATTGTAGGTTTTGGAATTAGCAATCAAGAAACTTTTAATCAAGCCACACAATTTGCCAAAGGGGCAATTATTGGAAGTGCTTTTATCAAACATTTATCTGAAGAAGGTACTTCAAAAATTGGAGAATTTGTGAAGGGAATTCGATAAATTTACTTTAATATAAATATAAAACGGCGTTTAAAATTGATTTAAACGTCGTTTTTTTATACTTATTTGGAAGTGGTTTGTAAAGAATTATTTATATATTAGCAAAGCAAAAAACTTTGTTGCAACAATCTAACCTATTTGGGGTGTATAGTCGCTAGCTAGTAGCGAGTATATAATAGTTGGTGGTAATTCACATGCATATCTATAGAAACTACGCGAATGATTGACAAATTCACTAAATATAGGATACTTTTCATAGTATTATTATTGACCTTCTGTTCAGTATTTTTAGAATCACCATATCATGGAGATTATTACGGTGAGCCAGCATACGGATTCTATTTCCTAATTACAATTTTGAATATGTTAGTTTACTTAATGACAACAGAGAAATTAATCTTTGTCGAGAAATTTGTTTACGCTGGAATAGTATCAATTATTGTACTAATTGGCTCGGGAATACTTGTCGACAAAATTTTAGGGATGATATATGGTTATGATTCAAATTGGGACGAATTGAAATCTCCAGCAATATTGGATAGTGCACTTTTTTACTTTATTGCAAATTTTAGCGGAATTGGAATATTTGGAATTTGGCTCAGAATCAAGAAACCGAGAAATAGATGAACTACTGCCAACAGCCGTAGCCGTTACACAACCCCCAAAAAAGTTCTCATATCAAAATAATTAGATAACCTTAAACCAATATTCTAAAGTATCCTCTTCAACCCCGAAAAATCATCCCGATATTGGCTTGGAGTTCGGTTTTTTATAGCTTTAAAACTTCGATTAAAATTAGCCAGATTGTTATACCCAGACTTAAAGGCAATTTCGGAAATACTCATATCTTTCTCGACCAACCATCTTGCCGCATACCCAATTCGGATGTCGTTTATGTAATTGACAAATGTTTTACCTGTACGTTTTTTTATAAATCGATTAAAGGAAATACTAGTCATATTAGCAACGCTCGAAACGTCTTCGAGAGTTATTTTTTCGGCAAATTTTTTCTGAACATATTCATACACCAACTTCATTTTGTCGTAATCTTCAAAAGTGGCATAATCAACAGTGTAAGTTGAAAGAAGCCTTTGATTTCGGGAGTTTGCAAGATCAAACAAGAGCGAAGTGATCTCCAAAAAATAATCCATTCCGTCTAATTTTGATAATTTAATAAGTCTGGGAGTCAGCTCTTCGGCTACTTTTTTTGAGAATAAAATCCCATGAATCGAACGATTAAACATCTCCTTTATAGGATTCATAATTCGTCTAGAAAGCAAAGAATCGGGAAATAAATTAGTATCAAATTGAATGGTTATTTCGTGAATTTTATCACTAGTGCATTTATTTAATTCCCATCCGTGGTATAAATTAGGACCAATCAAAACCAATTCTACACTGTCAATATCTTCGATATTATCGCCTACGACCCGTTTTACACCTTTGCCATTTAGGATAAAATTAATCTCATACTCAGGGTGATAATGCACTGGAAAATCAAAAGTATCTTTAACTCTATCGAAAACCAAAAAACTATCTTGCGGGGAAAGTGGCGGTATTTCTCTGTAAAATTTTTTCAAATTACTCATATCGAGTTTTTATTTGCAATAATAGGATATATAAATGATAAAATAATATTATTAAAACTTGTATCATCAAATTATCTTTGAAAAGATATAATTACAGTATTTTTAGAATTAATATTTATAAAAAACACTAATCGTTATAAACCTTACTAGTTTTTATGATTTTAATAATTCTACAGAAAAATCATTCCTATTATAAAAATTTACAGAATGAATTAATTCTCAGTAATTTATCAAAAAAAAACAGCATCAAAGTGATTCCAAACAACAACTCAAAAACCATGAAAAAACACCTAATTCTGTTCGTCATCATTATTAATATAGGAATATCTTGTGCCTCGAAAGCCCAAACTACTAATACTAAACCATCATTGGCCGACCCAAAAGCGACAGTTGAAACTAAAATAATGTATAAAAATTTAGTAACCTTAGTCAATAAAGGAATCCTTTTTGGTCACCAAGACGATTTGGCCTATGGTGTAAATTGGAAATATGAAGCAGGAAGAAGCGATGTAAAAGACGTTACCGGCGACTATCCTGCAGTTTATGGTTGGGATATTAGCGGATTAGAAAAAAAATCCGATAAAAATATTGATGGAGTTCCTTTTGACAAAATGCGAAAATATATAATAGATGGGCATTCTCGTGGAGGATTAATCACGCTTAGTTGGCATGTTGACAATCCGTTAACGGGTAAAAACGCTTGGGACACCACGCCAAAATCACTCGTTTCTGCCTTACCTGGAGGAAAAAATCACGAAAAATTTAAATCTTGGATGGATGAAGTTGCAAAATTCATTCTAACATTAAAAGATAAAAACGGAAAAACCATTCCAATTCTTTTTCGTCCGTATCACGAATTGACAGGTACTTGGTTTTGGTGGTGCAAAAACAATGCAAGCCCCGAAGAATTTAAGACTTTGTGGAAATTTACCTTCGATTATTTTCAAGCGAAAGGACTTCATAATTTAATCTACGTTTACAATACTGCCGATTTCAAATCCAAAGAAGATTTTTTAGACTATTATCCCGGTTTTAATTATGCGGATGTTTTGAGTTTTGACAATTACCAATACAATGACCCAACAAAAGACAATTCCTTTGTAGAAAATTGCCAAAGACAATTCAAAATAATGAACGAAATAGCCCAAGAACAAAACAAAATTATGGCTTTTGCCGAAACAGGTTACGAAGCCATTCCGTATGACAAATGGTGGACGAACACTTTGATGAAAGCTATTGGCGATTATAAAATTTCTTATGTTTTGTTATGGCGAAATCACGGATGGAAAGAAGATGAGAAAAAAATGCACTACTACGCTCCTTATAAAGGACAAATAAGCGAAAAAGATTTTGTTGATTTTTATAATCTAGACCAAATTTTATTCGAAAAAGAAGCCGCAAAAGAAAAATTATATAATAAATAAGTACTAACCCAATCATCGAAATTAACAACCAACCAATGCACGAAAAAATTAATTTAAAAGAAAAAGTAGGTTACGGCCTGGGAGACGCAGCTTCGTCTATGTTTTGGAAAATATTCAGTATGTATCTGATGTTTTTTTACACCGATGTATTCGGAATAGCACCAGCAGTTGTTGGAACCATGTTCCTCATTACTCGAATTTGGGATTCATGTTTTGACCCTTTTGTTGGTATTATGGCTGACCGAACCAAAACACGTTGGGGCAAATTTAGACCTTATCTTTTATGGACAGCTATCCCATTTGCCATCATTGGAATCTTAACTTTTTACACTCCAGATTTTGACGAAAAAGGAAAAATAATTTATGCTTATGTAACCTATTCTTTAATGATGATGGTGTATTCTATAATCAACGTTCCTTATGCTTCATTACTTGGGGTAATGTCCTCAGACCGAAAAGAAAGAACAACCCTTTCCTCCTATCGCATGGTTTTTGCTTTTGGCGGAAGCTTATTAGCACTTTGGTTAATCGAGCCTTTGGTAAATCATTTTGGAGGGAGTTTGAATTCAAAAACAGGCTGGTTATACACCATAATTGTTTTCGGAATGATTACCACAATTTTCTTTTGGGGTTGCTTTTTTCTAACCAAAGAAAGAGTGGTACCCATTTCAGACGAAAAACCCAATTTGAAAGAAGATTTAAGCGACTTATTAAAAAATCGTCCTTGGTGGATTCTTTTAGGGGCTGGAATTGGCGCCTTGGTTTTCAATTCTATTCGCGATGGTGCTGCTGTTTATTATTTTAAATATTTTGTAAGCAGTACTGTAAGTTATAGTTTCAATGTGTTTGGCGAAAATTTTGCCATGACACCCACCTCCTTTTACTTAGTTTTAGGTCAAGCTGCCAATATCATCGGAGTAATCGCAGCCACACCAATCGCCAACAAAATCGGAAAAAAGAACACCTTTTTTGGAGCAATGGCCTTGGCGGCAATTTTAAGTGTATTCTTCTATTTCCTTGGAAAAGAAGACGTACTCTTAATTATGGTTTTCCAAGTATTGATAAGCATTTGTGCAGGTTGTATTTTCCCATTAATCTGGTCTATGTATGCCGATAGCGCCGATTATTCGGAATGGAAACAAGGCCGAAGAGCTACTGGACTTATCTTTTCAGCATCCTCCATGTCACAAAAATTTGGCTGGACAATTGGCGGAGCTGCAACAGGATGGCTATTGGGATATTATGGTTTTCAAGCTAATGTTGTTCAAACCGCAGTAACCCAAAACGGAATACAATTAATGTTGAGTATTCTTCCTGCAATTGCTGCTGGAGTTTCAGTACTCTTCATACTTCTTTATCCATTAAATGAAGAAAAACTAGAAACCATCGAACACGAATTAACCCAACAAAGAAATACAACAAATTAATCTTTGATTTAGCAATATCGATTATGAACACAACAACAAATACACTTTTTGATAAAAGAAAAGCGGCTATCCAAAACGAATTTAAAGAATTGATTGAGAAAAAAAACGAACCACAATCAAGTGCCGGAAATGGAATTTTCAGCAGGTATAAAAATCCAGTTCTAACCCGAAATCACGCACCAATAGAATGGAGATTTGATTTAAATGAAGCCACCAATCCATTTATGATGGAACGCATTAGCATCAATGCAACATTCAACGCTGGTGCGATGAAATGGAACAATAAATACATTCTTGCCGTTCGTGTAGAAGGTGTGGACAGAAAATCATTTTTTGCTATTGCCGAAAGTCCAAATGGAGTTGATAATTTCCAATTTTGGGATAAACCTTGCGTGATTCCACAAACCGATGAGCCCGATACCAATGTCTATGATATGCGTTTAATCAACCACGAAGACGGTTGGATTTACGGCATTTTTTGCACCGAAAGAAAAGATCCCAACGCTCCAAAAGACGATACCAGTTCGGCTATTGCCAATGCAGGAATTGTGCGCACAAATAATTTAGTGAATTGGGAACGTTTGCCCGATTTAATTTCAAATACAGGTCAACAAAGAAATGTTGTCTTGCATCCAGAATTTGTAAACGGGAAATATGCTATTTACACTCGACCACAAGATGGATTTATTGATGTAGGAAGTGGTGGTGGAATTGGATTGGGTTATATCGATGATATGTTAAATCCAATTGTAAAAGAAGAAAAAATAATCTTCGGAAAACAATACCACACCGTTTATGAACTCAAAAATGGTTTGGGCCCAGCTCCAATTAAAACCGAAAAAGGTTGGTTGCATTTGGCACACGGAGTTCGAAATACCGCTGCTGGATTACGCTACACACTCTATATGTTTATGACCGATTTAAATGATATTTCGAAAGTAACTCACGTTCCTGCTGGACATTTTATGGCGCCTCAAGAGTCCGAAAGAGTTGGAGACGTGTCCAATGTTTTGTTCTCCAATGGTTGGATTGCTGATGAAGACGGAACAGTTTTCATTTATTATGCTTCTTCAGATACTCGAATGCATGTAGCTGTTTCTTCCGTAGATCAATTAGTAGATTATGTGATGAATACACCCGAAGACACTTTCATATCTGCAGGTTCAGTAAATACTATCATTGCTCAAGTGAACAAGAACAAAGAAATTAAATAATAAATTCTGCTCCGCAAAGTCTCCGACTTTGCGGATGCGACTAGCGGTCTCCATCCGCATTTATAAACAAAATAGTTATAAAAAATTAAACTGTGACTCAAAAAACTAATAATCTTAAAACCGAATTAACCGCTGAACTCGACAACATTCTTGAATATTGGTCGAAACACACTATTGACTCAAAAAACGGTGGTTTTATTGGTCAAATTGATTACAAAGAGTTTAAAAATTTCGAAGCCGAAAAAGGTTCTGTACTCAATGCTCGGATTCTTTGGTCATTCGCTGCTGCTTATTCTATCACTAAAAATAAAGCACACAAACAGCTTGCAAAACAAGCTTTTAAATATGTTATTGCCCATTTTTATGATGCGGAATTTGGTGGAATTTTTTGGAGCATCAATCCTGATAAAACACCAAAAGACACCAAAAACCAAATTTATGCACTAGCCTTTACCATTTATGGAATGAGCGAATATTACGCAATTTCTAATGATGAAAGAGCTTTAAAATATGCAATAGCACTGTATAAAAAAATACAGGAATACAGTTACGACCCCATTAACAAAGGCTATTTCGAAGCTTTTACCCGCGATTGGCAACCCATCGAAGATTTGCGTTTGAGCGATAAAGATGCCAACGAAAAAAAGACAATGAATACTCATTTACACATTGTTGAAGGCTATGCTAATTTGTATAAAGTCTGGAAAAACGAAGGTTTACAAAAAGACATTATAGAATTACTCGAAGTCATAGAAACCCATTTTATCGACCAAAAAACGGGGCATTTAAAACTGTTTTTTAACGAAAATTGGATCGAAAAGCCAGACGTGATTTCTTATGGACACGATATTGAAGCTGCTTGGTTATTATTACAATGTGCTGAAATTTCGGGTGATGAAAACATAATTGAGCGTTACAAAAAATACGCTATTCTCTTAACCGATGCCACTTTCGAAGGAATTGACTCAAAAGATGGAGGACTTTGGTACGAATTAGAGCCCGAAACCAACACCTTGGTGGCAGAGAAACATTGGTGGCCACAATCCGAATTGATGATTGGTTTTTTTAATGCCTACCAAATGACAAATGACAAAAAATACTTGGATGTTGTACTTAAAAACTGGGAATTTGTAAAGCAATACATCTTAGACCCCGAAAATGGAGAATGGATTTGGGGAATCAACCAAGATTACTCCAAAATTGAAAAAGACAAAACGGGATTTTGGAAATGCCCCTATCACAATAGTAGAGCATGCATCGAATTGATTTATCGAATAAAAAACTTACCTTTAGCTAAATAAAATCGTTACTTAAATTACCTATCCAAATGAAAAAACTAAAACCACAATTTCTATTTTTATTTATCATTCTACCTTTTTTCCAAGTTTCGGCTCAAGAAAATGTAACAAAACTGAGCGATGGAATTGAAATTAAAATTAAAAAGCCACAACAAAACGATGCCGCTGTTCTAAGAATACAAGTAGTTTCAAATGCTATTTTACACATCACAGCTAGCCCAACCACTACTTTTGACACTACAAAAAGCTTGATGCTTCTCGATTTAAAACCAAACTCGACTCCATTTGAAGTGATAAATTCAAACGATACTGCGACCCTTTCGACAAAAAATTTGAAAGCCACCGTTTCGATAGAAACAGGTGAAATAGTATTTAAAGATAGGGCTGGAAAAACACTCTTACAAGAAACCAAAGGTGGCGGAAAAACCATTACAGGAACCACATTGGATGGCAAACAATCCTATATCGTAAAACAATCCTTCACCAGCGAAACTGATGAAGCTTTGTACGGTTTAGGACAACATCAAAATGGTGCTTTCAATTACAAAGGCACTAAAGTTTTATTATCGCAATACAATACCGAAGTGGCGATTCCATTCTTGGTATCCAGCAAAAATTATGGCATTTTGTGGGACAATAATTCACTTACAAAGTCGATAGATACTCAAAATTATGATAAAATTTCTACGCTAAGATTGTATTCTGCTACTGGAGACAAAGGTTGGTTGACAGCAACATACACAGATAAAAAAGACCCTAAAAAAGTACTTACTCGTCCAGAATCCTATATTGATTACAGTTATATTCCATCATTAAAACAGCTTCCTGAAGGAATTAAATTAGAAAATACACTTGTAAAATGGGAAGGCTCTTTCGAATCTGATTTTTCAGGTGAACACCAATTCAATCTTTGGTTATCAGGATACACCAATGTTTATATTGACGATAAATTAGTAGCTGCAAGATGGAGACAAGGATGGAATGCTACCAACGAATTAATTCGAATCAATCTTGAAAAAGGAGTAAAACACAAACTAAAAATCGAATGGGATCCATTAGGAAATGAATCTTTCATAAGTTTCACTTGGTCAAAACCGAAAACTGAAGCTCAAAAAAATGAATTCGCTTTTGAATCAGAAGCAGGGCAAAAAATAGATTATTTCTTTGTTTCTGGAAAAAATATCGACGAAGTAATTAGCGGTTATAGAACCCTTACGGGCAAAGCAACGATGATGCCAAAATGGTCAATGGGATTTTGGCAAAGCCGTGAACGCTATAATACACAAGACGAAATTTTGACTACTGTTGCCGAATTCCGAAAAAGAAAAATTGGATTAGACAATATTGTACTCGATTGGAGATACTGGAGAGAAGGCCAATGGGGAAGTCAAGAATTTGACCCAGCACGTTTTCCAGACCCAAAAGGAATGATGAAAACATTGCACGAAAAATACAATACTAATTTAATGATTTCGGTTTGGGCAAAATTCTATGAAGACACTCAAAACTACAAAGATTTAGACGCAAAAGGCTATATTTTAAAAAGAAACGTAGCCGAAAACCGTAAAGACTGGTTAGGATTCAACAACGCTATTTATGATCCTTACAATCCCGATGCTCGAAAAGAATTTTGGAAATTAATCAACAAAAATATCTACAGTACAGGAATTGACGCTTGGTGGATGGATGCCTCAGAACCAGATATTCACAGCAATATGCCACCCGAAGTTCGAAAAGAAATGATTGGAAACACCTTTCTTGGAGCGGCAGAAATCAATTATAATGCTTTCTCGCTAATGAACGCCAAAGGAATTTATGAAGGGCAACGCAGCGTTGATCCCAACAAACGAATCTTTATGCTAACACGTTCTGGTTTTGCAGGATTGCAACGCTATGCGGCAGCCACTTGGAGCGGTGATATTGGTTCAAGATGGGAAGATTTGAAAAATCAAATTCCAGCAGGTTTGAACTTTTCAATGTCTGGATTGCCCTATTGGACAACTGATATTGGAGGTTTTTCTGTAGAAACTCGTTATGAAAAAGCTACTGGTGAAACTCTTGAAGAATGGAGAGAATTAAACGCACGTTGGTATCAATATGGTGTTTTCTGTCCGCTTTTTAGAGCTCACGGTCAATTTCCATACAGAGAAATATTCAACATTGCACCCGAAGATCATCCAGCTTACAAAAGCATCTTAAATACTAATAGATTGCGTTACCGATTGATGCCTTACATCTATTCGTTAATGGGACAAATCTACCAAAACGATTACACCATGATGCGTGGACTTCCAATGGATTTTAGTTCTGATAAAAAAGTATTAAATATCGCCGATCAGTTTATGTTTGGCCCAGCAATATTGGTCAATCCTGTAACCGAATACAAAAAACGCAGTCGTGAGTTGTATTTGCCGAACACCAATGGTTGGTACAATTTTTATACTAGCGAATTCTTAGAAGGTGGTCAATCTATCACAGCAAAAGCCGATTACGATGAAATTCCATTGTATGTAAAAGAAGGTTCTATCCTGCCTTGTGGTCCAAATATTGAATATACTTCACAAAAATCATCCGAACCTTTTACGATTTATGTTTACACCGGAAAAGATGCTAATTTTAGTTTATACGAAGATGAAAACACCAATTACAATTACGAAAAAGGGAAATTTTCTAACATAGAATTCCAATATAACGAAGCTTCAAAAACACTAACTATTGCCGACAGAAAAGGTAGTTTTGACGGAATGCTAAAAAATAGAGTTTTTAACATTGTCTTTATTGGCAAAAACAAAAACGCAACATTTCAATTGACTTCAAACGCAAATGAAGGTAAAAAAGTGAAGTACAATGGCAGTAAAATTGCTGTTCAATACTAAAAACTTATATGAAAACATACAAAATTAGTATCGTAGCGATCATTATTTTGGGGCTTTCGGCTTGTTCGAGTCAAGAAAATCCAACACCAATTCCAGTAACTCCAACTCCTGAAGTTCCCGTGATAAAACCACAGGTTGATCCAACTGTAGAAAACACAGTAGGCTTCTTTATGGACAATTGGAGTCCAAAAAATTGGACTTCGCCAACAAATTTTGTTGAAACAGCAGTTCCCACAACTACAAACTCGACAGTAACAATTGATTATGCCAATGTAATTACCAAAATTCCTACTACTATTTATGGCAACAACGCCAATTTATGGTCTGGCAAAATGGTCACAGATACTAAATTAGTATCCGATCTTACCAATTTAAAAACCAATATCATACGCTTTCCTGGTGGAAGTATAAGTGATGTGTACTTTTGGAATGCAGCTAGCAATCCTTCAACCGTACCTTCGACTATGGTCAATTCAGACGGTACAACTGTTCCTTCTAACTTTTGGTTTGGAAAAAATGACGCCAATTGGACGATTTCATTAGACAACTATTACCAACTTTTGCAAGCCACCAATAGCAAAGGTTTAATAACCGTAAATTATGGCTATGCCCGATATGGAACAGGTACAAACCCAGTTCAAGATGCTGCAAAATTAGCCGCCGATTGGGTAAAATATGACAACGGCAGAACCCAATATTGGGAAATTGGCAATGAAAATTTTGGCGATTGGGAAGCCAGATATCGCATCAATACAGCACTTAATAAAGACGGTCAACCCGAATTTCTAACAGGCGAATTGTATGCTCAACATTTCAAAATAATCGCTGCCGCAATGCGAGAAGCTGCCAAATCTGTTGGGAATACAAACATCAAGATTGGCGCAGTGCTATTTGAATCCAAACCTGAAACTTGGATGAGCACCAACAATAAAACTTGGAACGACAAACTCTTGCCTACCATTCTCGAAGAAGCCGATTATTATGTATTACACAGCTATTTTACGGCAATTGCAAATGTTGATGCTGTTACCATTTTAGAAACACCAAAAGCAAGAATAAACGAATTCACGACCTACGTCAAAAATAGTTTGAGTGCCAATAATAGACAAATTAAACCTTTTGCACTCGATGAATGGAACATTTTTGCTAATGGTAGTAAGCAACAAGTATCGCATATTAATGGGTTACACAGCGTTTTATTGCTAGGCGAAGTTTTAAAAAACAAAATAGGTCTTGCCGCACGTTGGGACTTATTCAATGGTTGGAGTAAAGGTGACGACCACGGTTTGTTCAGCAATGGAGATGAACCCAATATTCCTAAGGGAAATCCCCGTCCAGCTTTCTATCAAATGTATTATTTTCAAAAAAATATGGGAGATCGCCTTATCGATGCCACCAAAGATGCCACAGGAAACTACGAAGTGTATGCTTCTTCGTTTTCGGATGGAAAAGTGGGAATTACTTTTGTGAACAAAGCTACCACTGCCATTACAATAAAAATTAAATTAAATAATTTCCTCACTGGTAAAAGAATGTATTGGTACTCTCTTGTTGGCGATACCGATAACGGTGAATTTTCAAGAAAAGTAATCATCAATGGCACTGGCCCAACATTAGAAGCGGGTGGTCCTACTAATTATGAAACCATTAAACCGTATTCTGCATCAACAACAAACGGAACCAATGTAACTTTGCCTGCACGTTCTTCGGTATTTGTTGTCATCGAAAAACAATAATATTATAAATTTAAATATGAAAAAATCACTCTTAAAAATAATTGTAATCCTTTTTTGCATTGGAAATATCTCTTGTCAAGCCCAAAAACAGCAACCTAGAATCACGGTTAAAGGAACTCAATTCTTCAAAGGAGACAAACCTTATTCCTACATTGGAACCAATTATTGGTACGGAAGTTTGTTGGCTTCCAAAAAAGTGGGCGACCGAAAAAGATTGTTGCGTGAACTGGATTTAATGCAAAAAAATGGCATCGACAACTTGCGTATTTTGGTAGGTGGAGATGGCGGAAAATACGATTATACCGTTCGCCCAGCTTTGCAATACGAGCAAGGAAAATACGACCAAGATTTGCTAGATGGTTTGGACTTCTTGATTTCCGAAATGGGCAAGCGCAAAATGTATGCTGTTTTATTTTTGACCAACAACTGGGAATGGTCAGGCGGAATGTCGCAATATCTAGAATGGTCTGGAAAAGGAGCAATTCCAATTCCTGCGATTCCGCCTAATACTTGGCCGCAATATATGGCTTACACTGAACAATTCTACAGTTGCGAATCTTGTATGGAAGCCTTAAATAATCACGTGAAATTTATTATGGGTAGAACAAATGTTTATACCCAAAGAAAATACACCGAAGACAACACCATTATGGCTTGGCAAGTAGGCAACGAACCAAGACTTTTTTCGGTAGAAAACGAAGCGAAATTCACAGTTTGGTTAAACAATATTGTCAATTTGATGGATAGTTTAGACAAAAATCATTTGATTTCGACTGGATCCGAAGGCTTGAATAGTTCAAATGACAAGATAGAAATTTTTGAAAGAACACATCAAAACCCGAATATCGATTATTTAACAATGCACATTTGGCCCAAAAACTGGAACTGGTTCAAAGCCGACGATGCCGAAAAAACCTTGCCAACAACACTAGAAAATGCAGGTAAATATATTGATGCTCATATTGCTGTTGCCAATCATTTGAAAAGACCCATCATCATTGAAGAATTTGGTTTACCAAGAGAAAATGAAAGTTTAGTTTCAACAACTTCTGTTACCAACCGAGATATTTTTTACAATTATATTTTCAACAGAGTAGCCGAAAGTGTTGCTAAAAATGGGGCATTACAAGCGGCAAATTTCTGGGGATTTGGTGGCGAAGGAAAAGCAGTTACCGCTGATGGAAAATGGAAACCAGGAGATCCATTAACAACCGATCCACCGCAAGAACCACAAGGATTGAATAGTGTTTTTTCATCGGATAAATCTACTTTAGAAATCGTGAAGAAATACAATTTGAAATTCAAAAAATAATGAAAAAAACAAGCTATTTCTTTTTGGCAGTACTTTTAATGAACCTTTCCTTTGGACAAAAAAAACAAGACTTTGTTTTAACCTCTCCAAACGGAAAAATTCAAGTTAAAATTGTGATTGATAATATCATTACTTGGACCATTTTGCACCAAAAAGAAGTGGTTTTGACACCATCGGCAATGTCAATGACGTTAGACCCAAATGAAGTTTTAGGAAAAAATAGTGTGCTTTTGAATTCAAAAAGAGAAAAAGTAAACACTTCATTTGATTCCCCTTTTTATAAAAAAAGTGCCATCAAAAACCAGTACAATCTGCTGCTTTTAAATTTTAAAAATGATTTCAGCATTGAATACCGTGCTTTTGATGATGGTGTTGCGTATCGTTTTATTACCAAAAATAAAAAAGATATTACAGTAAAATCAGAAGAAGTCAGTTTAAATTTCGATGAAGATTACAGTACTGTAATGCCTTATGTTCGGGATTTAAGAAACCCGAAAGACCCATATATTTCTTCGTTTGAATCGCATTACGAAAACAAAAAAATTAGCGAATTTGCCAAAGATACATTGGCCTTTTTACCGTTTTTAGTTGATTTAAAAAATAATAAAAAAGCCGTTTTCTTGGAAGCTAATTTGGAAGATTATCCTGGTTTATTTGTAACCCATAACAAAACCAAAACAGGATTTGAAGCTCGATTTTCTAACTATCCATTGCAGGAAAAAAATGGAGGTTTCAACTTTCTCAACAAATTAATTAGCCAAAGAGCCGATTATTTGGTTGTCACAAAAGGCAATCGAAATTTCCCATGGCGAATTGTGGTTATTTCTGAAAACGACAAAGATTTAGCCAACAATGATATGGTTCAAAAATTATCTGAGCCTTCAAAAATCAAAGATATTAGCTGGATAAAACCCGGAAAAGTAGCTTGGGATTGGTGGAACGATTGGAATATTTACAACGTCAATTTTCAAGCGGGAATCAACACCGAAACCTATAAATATTACATCGATTTTGCAGCAAAAAACAAAGTCGAATACATTGTTTTGGATGAAGGTTGGAGCGTGGAAACCAACATTATGGAAAACAACCCAAAAGTGGATTTAAATGCTTTAATCGCTTATGGCAAAGAGAAAAATGTGGACATTATTCTGTGGAGTTCTTGGATGGCTTTACACGAAAATACCGAAGCGATTTTCAAAAACTACTCTAATTTGGGTGTCAAAGGTTTTAAAGTGGATTTTCTGGACAGAGACGATGCCAAAATGGTGAATTCAGTTTATGAAATTGCTCAAAAAGCTGCAAATTACAAGCTGTTGCTCGATTTTCACGGAATGTACAAACCAACTGGAATTCAACGTACTTTTCCCAATATTTTGAACTTTGAAGGGGTTAAAGGAATGGAAAACAACAAATGGACTCCCAACGATAATGTTCCTACTTATGATTGCTCGATTCCGTTTATCCGAATGATGGCGGGGCCAATGGATTATACTCCAGGAGCGATGCGAAATGCTACAAAAAGCGAATTCAAACCCAGCCATTCCAATCCAGTAAGTCAAGGAACGAGATGCCATCAACTGGCGCTATATACCATTTTTGAAGCTCCTTTGCAAATGATGGCCGACAGTCCGACGGCTTATATGAAAGAGCAAGAATCGACTGATTTTATTGCCAAAATTCCAACCGTTTTTGATGAGACAGTGGCTTTGGATGGCGAAGTTGAAAAGTATATTGCGATAGCTCGAAAAAAAGAGTCTAAATGGTATTTGGGTGCCATAACCAACTGGAACGCTAGAGATATTACAATTGATTTTTCGTTTTTGGAAAAAGGAAAACAATTCGAAGCCGAAATTTACTCTGACGGCTTAAATGCTGACAAAGCTGCACAAGATTATAAAAAAGAAGTTGTTACTGTAAATTCTTCAACCAAATTGACTTATCATTTGGCTAGCGGTGGTGGGTTATCTGGAATTATCACGGTAAAATAAAAAAAAGAGCAAAACTTGAAATTCAAAATTTGCCCCTTTTATGTTTTGAAATTTAGCTCTCCAACGGCTGTTAGTGACTGTTACTATTAAATTTTATATTCACTTTTTTTGGCGGTGGTGGTGCTGGAACAATATTTTTGTTATTCCAAAAGTGACTATTTTCTTTTGTTTTGATAAATTTTAATTCGTTTTCCAATTTTTCTAACCAATTTTTAAAAGTTCTAATTTCTGATGAACCATTTTTTTCGTCAATTGAAATGAATTCAGATTTTTTATTTCTGCATATTATCAAAACTTGTTTATTAACACCACCTATATAATTGGGTTCATATTTTTCAAAACTTAATGCATTAATTCTATTTATTAGAGAATCTTTAACTTGTCTATTTAGAATTACAATGTAATGTTCATCTGGTTTTTCAGAAAAACTTTTTTGTAAATACAAAGTATCATTTACGCTAAATTTTAAAGAATTAGTCTCTGTTAAATTCAAGTTTATGTAAAAAAAGTCTTTAAAATTTGCTGTCAATTTTGGATTTTCATTTTTACAAGAAAACAAGATAAGAATTGACATGATGATTAATTTCTTCATTATATTAGATTTTCGTTGAATTCTGTGATCTAATACCACTAACTTGAAATATCCGCTCAATTCCAAATATACAACTAATTTTAAAACAAAAATCCCACTAATTTTCACAAATTAATTCGTGAAATTAGTGGAATCTGTGTTTGATTATTTATTATTTCAACTCAAAACCACTCTCCAAACCTTTGTCAGAGCTTCCTCCTACCATAATTTTGAAAGTGCCTGGTTCTACCAAATAATTGCCGTCATTGTTATAGAAACCTAATTCTTTGTCTGTCAAAGTAAAACTTACCGTTTTGGTTTCGCCTTTTTTTAATTCGATCAACTCAAAACCTTTGAGTTCTTTCACTGGTCGTGCTAAACTGCCAAACTCATCGTGAATGTACAATTGAACTACTTCTTTACCATCATAATTTCCTGAATTAGTTACCTCAACCGAAACAGTTACAGGTTCTCCTTTGGCGAAAGCCGTTTTGTTGATTTTCAAATTTTTATAATCGAAAGTCGTATAACTCAATCCAAATCCGAAAGGAAATTGTGGTGTTTTTTCCACATCAGTATAATGCGACCAAAAAACATTTGTATCCGAATTTCCAGGTCTTCCAGTACTATAATTGTTATAATAAATTGGACATTGCCCCACGTTTCTAGGGAAAGACATTGGCAATTTTCCGCTTGGGTTATAATCGCCATATAAAACTTGTGCAACAGCATTTCCGGCCTGAGTTCCTAAGTGCCAAGCCTCAACAATAGTAGGGATATTTTTTGCAGCCCAAGGCAATGCAAGCGGTCTTCCGTTGTTTAAAACCAATACAATATTTGGATTTACTTTGTAGATTTCTTCTAATAATTCTTGTTGCAAACCAGGCAAATCCAAATTGCTTCTACTTCTACCCTCTCCGGTCTGAAATCCAACTTCACCTAAAACCATTACAACAACATCAGCGTTGGCGGCAACTTTCTTAGCAGCTTCAAAACCACTTTTGTCGGTGGTATTGAGAACTACTTCATTAGTAAAAGAGGTTTTTCCGATGGTTAAATCAGCTCCCTTTTCGAAGGTTAATTGATTGCCTTTGTATTGTTGCATTCCTTCCAAAACAGAAACTGCCGTGTTATCATCAGCTGCAATTCTCCAACTTCCCAATGGGCTGTTTTTGTCGTTTGCCAAAGCTCCAATTAAGGCGATTTTCTGTCCTGATTTTTTTAGTGGCAATAAATTTTTATCATTTTTCAACAAAACGATAGATTTTTTAGCCATATCCAAAACACCATCATTATTAGCTTTGCTGCCAACAATTGCTTTTTCTCGCTTCTCATCACAATATTTATAAGGATCGTCAAATAATCCTAATTCAAATTTTACACGAAGAATTCTACGAACGGCGTCGTCAATCAAAGTTTCTTTTACTTTTCCTTCTTGAACCAATTTAACCAATTCAGCAACATACAAAGAAGATTCCATATCCATATCGGAACCTGCATTTACAGCTCTTTCAGAAGCTTCTGCTCCATCTTTGGCATAACCGTGAACAATCATTTCTCTGATAGAACCCCAATCGGTTACTACAAATCCGTCAAATTTCCAATTTCCTTTTAGAATGTCTCTTTGCAAAAAGCTACTTCCTGTGGCTGGAACTCCATTCAAAATATTAAACGAATTCATAAAGGTGCGAATTCCTGCATCGGTCGCTGCTTTGAAAGGAGGCAAAACGGTATTGTAAAGCGTTGAATTACTTATATCAACCGTATTATAATCTCTTCCTGCTTCGGCAAAACCGTAGGCTGCAAAATGTTTGGCACAAGCCGCAATCGTATTCACTTTTAACAAATCGGCTTTGGTTTCGCCTTGAAAACCTTTTACTCTTGCTATTGCTATTTTGCTACCTAGATAAGGGTCTTCTCCAGCCCCCTCCATCACTCTTCCCCAGCGAGCATCTCTGTAAATATCAATCATTGGAGCAAAAGTCCAATTAATTCCAACTGCCGAAGCTTCGTCAGCTGCAATCTGAGCAGATTTTTTAATCGCTTCCATATCCCAACTCGCTGATTCGGCTAACGGAATTGGGCTTAATGTTTTGTAGCCGTGAATGACATCAAAACCTATGATTAAAGGAATTCCTAATCGGGTTTCTTCGACTGCAATTTTCTGAACTGCACGAACTTCTTTTACTCCCCGAACGTTTAGCATTGAACCTACCCAGCCTTTGCGCAAATGTTCATATTTGACTTCGGCATTTCCTCCTTTTGGCGCAGGCCCAGTTACTTCCCAAAAACCGTTGTATTGGTTCATTTGTCCCACTTTTTCCTCGATTGTCATTTGTTTCATCAACAAATCAATTCGTTCTTCGGTAGGTTTGGATTTGTCTAAATATGCTTTTTTTTGGGCATTTAAAGTTCCAAAAGCTAACAGACAAAAAGTCCCTGCAAAAATTAAATTTTTATGAATCATAATGGTATTTTTATTGGTTTAGTTAAAATTGGTATTTATTCTGATAGGAATGAAGAAGCTGGTAAATTGGCTTTATTAAAAAGTTGAGATTGATCGGTGTTTTTCCAAGCAAAACGGACTTTCACAGGATTTTTCACTTTATCTGATTGTAAAATTACTGTATTATTTTTGATGACTGCAATAGCTTCATAAAAAACACCGTCGATTCCAGCTAGTTCAAATTGATTGGTTTTTGTATGGGTAAAATGCAATCCTTCGGCAAAATCAAAAGAAACTATAACTTTGTTTTTATCGATTTGAATTGCTTTATAAAGTGGCCCATTAACCAAATTAGTGTTGGTTTTATAAGTATTGAATAATGCTAAATTCGCCAAACGAGTTCCAACCGATTTCTTGTCTTTCGGATGAATATCATCTATTGGAGAAATATCGCTGGTTATTGCCATTCCTGTATTCGGGACTTCTTGCAAGACTTTTCTTTGTGCATCGCGAATTACGGCACCTCCAAAATGATTTTCACCATATTTATAAGGCGCAATCTGAACATAATAAAACGGAAAATCGGTATTCCATAATTTACGCCAAGAGGTTATTAAAGCCGAAAATGTTTTGTCATACACCGGCGAACCCACATTGCTTTCGCCTTGATACCAAATTACACCTGCGATTTTGAAATTCGTCAAAGGATAAATCATAGCATTGAAGGCACGTCCTGGTTGGTTGGGACCATAACTTTCTTCTCTTCTTGTTTTGGCTGATTCAAGTAAAACTTCATTGTTTTGAATCACTTCTTCGGGTGTCCAAATCTCGGCTGGAGTTCCGCCCCAATTGGAAGAAATTAAACCAATAGGCACATTTTTCAATTCTTCCTGCAAGCGTTTTGCAAAAAAATAGCCTGTAGCACTGAAATATTTCATCGTTTCTGGCGTGCATTCTGTCCAATTTCCCGACAGATTATTTTGAGGAGTTGTAGCGGTCAATTTCGGAACCACAAAAAAATGAATACTAAGATTGGTGGCAGCTTTTACTGCTTCGTCACCATTTTCAATTCCCCAACTGGCGTTCATTTCCATATTAGATTGACCAGAACAAACCCAAACTTCGCCAATCAAAATGTTTTTCAAGACAATTTCGTTATAGCCTTTTATCGAAATCGTATAAGGGCCTCCTTCTTTTGGAGTTGGAATAGTAATTTCCCATTTTGCCTGATTGCTGGCTTTGATTTTGTAGGTTTGATTGTTCCAACTTGGTGCAATCACGACTTCTTCCTGCGGATTTGCCCAACCCCAAATTTTAACATCGCTGTTGCGTTGCAAAACCATATTGTCCGAAATCACATTCGGAAGCATCACATTGGCGAAAGCCGTATTCGAAAGTAGTAGGAAAAAAACAAATGCTTTTAAATTATTTTTCATCGAGTAATTTTTTAAAGTAAGGAATTAATTGGTCGGCCATCTCTTTGTCATCGGCAATATTAGGATGATAGCCACACCCTTTTGGCTGCATGGGTTGGAATTCGAATAATTCAATTTTTTTGTGAGCATTGTCGTTTTCGAATGCCTGAATTACTTTTTTCAAACAATTGATAAAAGTTACATTTCTTTCGCCCGAAACCATTGGACTATTGAGCAAAACAACTCGGGTATTGGGAGCGTGTTTGTAAACCGTTTTGACAAATTCAATATAATTCGAAATAAATTTTTCTTCATTGAAAGGCAATCTCGTTTTTTTGCCATCGCCTTCGGAAAGGTCGTTGGTTCCTAAACAAATGCTTACCAAATCGGGTTGAAATTTGAAATCATAGGGTTTTGAACTGTCTTTATTGAGGTATAAATTTTCATATACATCGGGAATAATGGGTTCTAACAGATGCTCATCATTCCAATTGCGATACATTCCGTAACCCGACACCGAACTCAGCACATAATCCAAATCCAAAGCTCTGGAAAGCACTGGTCCATAAGCCCAATACGCATTGTGTTGATCAAACCAATCCCCTGCTCCACAAGCAATTGCAGAATCATCATTGCCATAGCCACAAGTTATGGAATCGCCAATGAGTTCAATTTTTTTCTTAATTTTTGGAGCAGGGCTCTCTATTAATTGGGCAGTTGTGCCTGCAAATAAAACGCCTCCATTAGCTGCTTCTGTAGCTTTATAAATAGAAATTTGATGCGTTTTTTTCTTTCCTGAAACTTCAATCGGAAAGGATTTCATTTCTCCTTTTTCAATTCGAATTCTTCCCACATATTTACCATCCAGTTCTATGGAAACATAATTTTGATGATCTACTAAACTTTGCAAGGAAATAGAACAGGAATTTCCTTTGAAATCGAAAGACACAGACGAAGCTGCTCCGATGAGAATGAACTTGTTTTGGTCAAGAATTTCAACCCTTGCTGCTGAAGAAAAAAAGGTTTTTTGAGCTTGCAAATTCTGAAACGAAGAAGCTATGAAAAAAGACAAGGACAGAAAAAGAAAAGAGCATTTTTTGAAAATCATTTTTTTAAGAATTTATGTTGAAAGCAGTAAAAATATTAAATAAATACCAAAAATAAAGATACAAAACTGTCAATTTATAATCTAAAATATGCAAATTTCTATATACTCGGCTCGATTTTTATGCCAAACCCATTGGATGATAAATTGAATTATAAAGGTATTATATTATCAAAAAAATAAGACCTTTGAAGCAATTGTACTTCAAAGGTCATATATAAAAAATCAATGGGTTACTAATTCAAAATGATTTTTACTATTTTTTTCGTTCTAAGAAACGGGTTCAACAACTTTGTAAGGAACGATACTATTCATTCCCAATGTTATTGCTTCTAAGTTTAAAGGAATTAAATGATGGTATCTCTCGGAGATTGATTTTTTTAATCCTTCAATCACATTTTCTATTTTTACTACGGGTTTTATTTTCAAATACCCACCTAAAATCACCATATTGAAGATTTTTTTATTGCCCATTTCAGCCGCTAATTTGGTGCCTTCGATTTGGTAAATTTTAATGTCGGTTCTTGTGGGATGTGCGGTGATTCCGTTAGGGTCATAAATTAAAATGCCTCCCGGTTTTACAGATGCCTCAAACTTATCCATCGATTGTTGGTTCAAAATAATGGCGGTATCTACTATTTTTAAATAAGGCGAACTAATTCTTTCATCACTCAAAATCACAGTAACATTTGCCGTTCCTCCTCTCATTTCTGGACCATAAGACGGCAACCAACTCACTTCCTGATCTTGCATTATTCCAGAATAGGCCAAAATTTTTCCCATCGAGAGTACTCCTTGCCCACCAAAACCTGCTATAATTATTTCTTCAGTCATGATTTATACTTTTAATTTTCCTTCGACTTTAATATCCCCAAGAGGAAAGTAGGGAAACATATTTTCAACCATCCATTCGTTGGCATCGTTGGGAGTCATTTTCCAACCCGAATTGCAGTTGGATAGGATTTCAATAAACGAAAGCCCTTTTTTCAACCGGGTATTTTCAAAGGCCTGCCTAATGGCTATTTTAGCTTTTCGAACATGTTTATGAGTATGAAGTGCGTGACGACTCACGGAATATACTCCAGGAAGATTAGCAATTAATTCGGTTATTTTTAAGGGAGAACCCATCGTAGCAATTTCTCTTCCGTAAGGCGAAGTTGAGGATTTCATTCCTTCAAGAGTTGTTGGAGCCATTTGTCCACCAGTCATTCCATAAATTCCATTATTGATAAAAAAGATAACCATATTTTCGCCTCGGTTGCAAGCGTGAATCGTTTCGGCAGTGCCAATGGCGGCTAAATCACCATCTCCTTGATAGGTGAAAACATATTTTTCGGGCCAAGTTCTCACAATGGCTGTTGCCACCGCCGGAGCACGTCCGTGAGCGGCTTGGGTCATATCGATGTTCATAAAATCATAGGCTAAAACGGAACAACCTACAGGCGCAACCCCAATAGTATCTTCAGAAATTCCCATTTCATCAATGACTTCCATAATCAAATTATTGGCCGTTCCGTGACCACAACCCGGACAATACGACAAAGGCGTATCGGTCATTAATTGCGATTTACAAAATACTTGATTCTCTGGTTTTATGATGTCTAAAACTTCCATTGTTGATGATTTTTTGTTCTAAAGCAGCTACAATTTCTTCTGGAGTGTGAATAATCCCTCCAGTTCTTCCAAAGTGTTCTACCGGTATTTTATGTTCTACCGAAAGTCGCACATCTTCTACCATTTGTCCTGCATTTAATTCCACACTTAAAATTCCTTTGACTTGATTGGCCAATTCAAAAAGGGCTTGTTTTGGAAAAGGAAATAAAGTTATTGGTCTCAAAAGCCCCACTTTTATTCCTTTGGCTCTAGCCAATTCCACTGCTTTTTGCGATATTCTGGCACTTGAACCATAAGCCACAATCAGATAATCGGCATCATCACAATTTATTTTTTCGAAACGCAAATCCTCTTGTTCCATTTGGGCATATTTCTTTTGCAATCGATGCACTCTGGCTTCCATTCTCTCGGATTGCAAATCGAGTGAAGTGATAATATTGCGTTCACGTCCTTTCTTGCCTGTAACGGCCCAATTGCCTTGTTTTTCGATTAATTCGGCATCAGTTAATCTTGGTTTTTGGTCTTTTAAAATTACTTTTTCCATCATTTGACCAATTAATCCATCGGAAAGAATTAAAACTGGAGCTCTATATTTAAAGGCGATATCAAAAGCATCTTCTACAAAATCGGCCATTTCCTGAACCGATGCTGGTGCTAAAACATACAATTTGTAATCACCGTGACCTCCACCTTTTACCGATTGAAAATAATCGGCTTGCGAAGGTTGGATGGTTCCTAAACCAGGGCCACCACGAACGACATTTACAATTACAGCTGGTAATTCGGCTCCAGCCAAATACGATATTCCTTCTAATTTCAGAGAAATTCCAGGACTTGAAGATGAAGTCATCGCTTTTTTGCCGGTACTTGCTGCACCATAAACCATATTTATCGCCGCAATTTCACTTTCGGCTTGCAAAACGACCATTCCTGTTCTATTTTCTGGTCGAGCAGTCATTAAATATTCGATAATTTCGGTTTGTGGAGTAATTGGATAGCCAAAATATGCATCAACCCCTGCTCTGATGGCAGCTTCTGCTAATGCTTCATTTCCTTTCATTAATTTTAATTCAGACATTTTTTTTAAAATATAAAGGATTATGTTGCGACTTTTACCCTATAAACGGCAATGGCTCTATCTGGACAAACAGTGCCACAATTGGTGCAACCATTACAAGCTTCGGGGTTTTTCATATAAGCATAATGATAGCCTTTTCTGTTGACATCGCTTGAGATTCCAATGACTTTTTCCTGACAAACAGGAACACAAACTTCGCAACCTTTGCAAATTTGAGTATTTACAACTATAGCACCTCTTACTTTTGCCATTTTAATAAATTTAGATGTAATTATTCAATCATAATTTTATTATTCTCAAATTTACAACTTATCCATTGCAAATAAAATGACAAATGTCATATTGTTTAGATTTTTGGACACAAAAAAATAATTTCAATTTAAAACATTTTCCAAACAAAAAAGCCACTAAATTTTGAATTTAGTGGCTTTTAAAATTTAAAATCAACTCAATGATTATAAGTAAGATCTAACTTTTATTTAGCAGTAACAATGTTCTGTACATTCTTTTTAAAATCAGCTGCTTTTTGAGCAGAAATTGTATAAACTACATCTTTAGTACCAGTACTTACAATAACTTTTTTCAAATCCAAAGTTAAAGCATTCTCTGGTGGGCTTTTCATTTTTAGCGTACATGCTCCATCAAAATAACCATCGTTTTCTATGGTTTCAATTTCTGAAAAAGTGGTATCATCACTAAATACAACTGAAATAGTCATCTTTTTATTTAGTGTTTTAGTAAAAAATCCATCCATGACTAATAATAAATGATAGGTGTTTTTCAGTTCTTCGCCTTTGTATTCATGTCGAGTGACATTGTATTTCAGACCTTTGGCCAAGGTTGGAAAACTTGTACTACAATCCAAATCAAAACTGGCTACATCACCAGACTCATCAACAGATATAACAATTTTTTTTACTTGAGCATTGACAAATAAACCTGTCAACAAGAATGCTATTATTAAAGCCAATTTTCTCATAGATACTTTGTTTTTTATTTATTTCCTTTTTCAAAATCGGCCATAAATTGTGCCAATCCAATATCGGTTAATGGGTGTTTTAATAAACCTGAAATAGCAGAAAGTGGCCCAGTAATTACATCGGCACCAATTTTAGCACAGTTTACAATATGCATAGTATGACGGACTGAAGCAGCTAGAATTTGTGTTTCGTAACCGTAATTGTCATATATCAATCTGATTTCTTCAATAAGTGCCAATCCATCTGTAGAAATATCGTCTAACCGACCAATAAAAGGAGAAACATAAGTGGCACCCGCTTTAGCAGCCAATAAAGCTTGGCCTGCAGAGAACACTAAGGTTACATTAGTTTTTATTCCTTTATCCGAAAAATATTTTGCAGCCATTACACCTTCTTTAGTCATTGGCAATTTTACCACAATTTGTTCGTGTAAATCAACCAATTCTTCACCTTCTTTGATCATTCCATCAAAATCCAGCGCGATTACTTCGGCACTTACATCTCCATCTACAAGGTTGCAAATGTCAACATAATGTTTCAAAATATTATTTTTTCCGGTAATACCTTCCTTTGCCATCAAGGATGGATTGGTAGTTACTCCGTCTAAAACGCCTAATGCTTGGGCTTCTTTAATTTGAGCTAAATTAGCTGTATCGATAAAAAATTTCATTGTTTAAAGTTTATAGTTACTATTATTGATTAGTAAAATTACAATTTATAATGGTTCATCAGCATTTTTTCATACACTTTATCAGGCAGAACTCGCTTCAAAACAATCGAAAATTTTTGCATAAAAGCCCCCACTTTATAATGTATCTTAGGATTTTTTTCTTGAATTATTTGATAAACTGCTTCTGCCATTTCGTTAGGATTACTGCCGCTGTCCACGTGTTCATCCATCATTTTCAAAGTATTTCCATACGGAATTTCATAGGCCGAATCCTTGAATAATGGCGCATGAAAACGTCCAGAAGCAATATTTGTAGCAAAATCTCCTGGAGCTACATTCGTAATCTGAATTCCAAATGATTGTACTTCCATTCGCAACGCTTCGGTAATTAATTCTAAAGCGCCTTTGGATGCTGAATAAACACTACGATAAGGCAACCCCATATAACCTGCAATAGAAGTAATATTGATAATCATTCCTGATTTTTGGTAACGCATTTGTGGCAAAACCGCTTTCATTACCTCAATTGGTCCAAAAAAATTAGTTTCGAAATTATTTCTGATTTCCTCAGTCGGAATTTCTTCTAAAGGGCCAGTAATTCCAACACCAGCGTTATTTATAACGATATCTATTCGCCCAGAAGATGCAATAATTTTAGCAACAGCCGATTGAATGGATTCAGTACTTCTAACATCTAAAGCAATTAATGGAAATACTGAATTTAAGACCCGATCTGGATTTCTACTAGTTCCGTAAACAATAAATCCTTTGTGGTGTAAAAATTCGCCAATAGATTTTCCGATTCCCGAAGAACCGCCTGTGATTAAAACAACTTTACTCATATTATTATTGAACCCAACAGCTATAGAGATGGGGATTTTAGTGAATTTTGATTGTAAATTTAGTATTTTTTTTCAAATACAAACTGCAAAAACAATTATGCCCCAAGTGAAGGACGTAGCAAACTACTTTTTGAATAACTTCAACAAGTTATAATAATTGCAAAGAATAATAGTTAAAATTACTTTTAGATACAAACCCATTTTGAAGTATCAAAAAATGATTGTAGATTTGAAAAAATCGATTTAATAGCGTCTTTTTATGAAAAAATACTATCTACACAACGGAACCGAAAGCAGTGGTCCTTTTGATATAGGAGAATTAAAGTTCAAAAAAATCACACCCTCTAGCCCTGTATGGTTTGAAGGAATGCTACATTGGAAAACCGCTGGAGAAATCCCCGAATTGAACCAACTTTTTGTAGTAAACCCGCCTCCTTTTCCTCCGTTTATGACTCCTGAACCAGAGACAAAAACAGATACAGAAAGAAATACAATCAAGATTTTAGGCTTGTCCAAGAATACGTTTTGGATTGTTTGTGCTGCGATAATTATTTTAGTTGGAATAACAGTATTGAGAGCCTTAGAAGAAAAAAGAAGTCAAGAATTAAAAGAAAAAAACCACAAAACCGAAATTGAAAATTATCAATTGGAACTTAAACAAAAAGAATTAGAAGACGAAAAAATTCAGGCAGCTATACAAGAAAAAATTGATGCAGATAGAATGGCTGCAGAATTAAAACAAAAAAACAACAATAGACTTTTGGAAATTGAGCAACTATTGGTCAACTCTCAAAATAATTTGAATACCTATGAAAATAAACTAACCAACGCAGCTGAATTTAAGTTATTGAGAACCGCAGCAGAGAAAAAAGAACAAATGGATTTGTTGAAAAACCAAATTGATTCGATTAAAACCAATATATCCAAACTAAAAAACGAATCCGATCAACTGAAACTCGAATTAGAGAAAATACCGTAATTGATTCGAATAGCATTAAAATAGCTAAAGCCTATTCTTTTTTGGAGTAAATATGGAATAAAAAATAAGTTACCTCAATTTAAAATAGAGTGTACCACAAAGGATTTTTACTTGAATTACATTATTCTCAAAAATAAAACTTAAAATTATCGATTTAAAGGTATTAATAAATAATTTTGATAAATAATTATCATATAAATTGGGTAAATGGTGTTTTTTTTTCAATATTTGTATAAGTAAAATTATTCTATAAAAAACACTTTTATATGTCCATAAAAATAGCCATTTCCCACAAAACAACGTATAAATTTGACCGAAGTGTTCAATTATTTCCACACATCTTTAGACTACGTCCAGCGGTACATTCGAGAACTCAAATAGAGGGCTATACTTTCAAGATAAGTCCAGAAGAGCATTTTATCAATTGGCAACAAGACCCTTTTGGAAATTATCAAGCTAGAGTTGTTTTTCCTAATAAAATCAAGGAATTAAAAGTGGAAGTTGAAGTTATTGCCAAACTACAAGTCATTAACCCATTTGACTATTTTGTAGAAGAATATGCTGAAAAATTCCCATTCAAATACGATAGTACACTAAAAGACGAATTAATTCCTTATTTGAAACTAAGCGAAGAAAGTCCTGTTTTTTTGAAGTTTATTGAAAAGATAAAACTAAATGATTCTATACAAATAAATGATTTTTTAGTTTACATCAATCAAGCTGTTTACAAAGAGCTGACCTATAATCTAAGGATGGAAGTTGGGGTGCAAACTCCAGAAGAAACCTTAAGAATAAAAAGCGGATCTTGTAGGGATTTTGCTTGGCTGTTGATTCATATTTTGCGTCATTTTGGTCTTGCTGCGCGTTTTGTTTCTGGTTATATCGTACAATTAGCCCCAGATATTAAATCACTTGATGGCCCGTCAGGACCTGAAAAAGATTTTACCGATTTACACGCTTGGGCAGAAGTTTATATTCCTGGTGCGGGCTGGATTGGACTTGACCCTACTTCGGGACTATTTGCCAGCGAAGGTCATATTCCGTTGTGTTGTACACCACATTACGAAAGTGCAGCTCCAGTAACGGGTGCAACAGAAAAATGTGAAGTAAGTTTTGAATTTGAAAATATAGTCACCCGAATTCACGAAGACCCAAGAGTAACCAAACCCTATTCCGACAGGCAATGGGAAGAAATTATGGAAGTGGGAAATGTGGTCGAAAAAGATTTAATTGAAGGCGACGTTCGTCTAACAATGGGTGGCGAACCCACCTTTATTTCTATTGATGATTTTGAAGGCGATGAATGGAATACTGCTGCCGATGGCCCATTGAAAAGAAAATTAGCTTACGATTTAGCCCTTCGATTGAAACAACGCTTTGCTCACGGAGGGTTGCTGCATTTTGGACAAGGAAAATGGTATCCCGGCGAATTATTTCCGCGTTGGCAATATGGATTGTACTGGAGAAAAGACGGATTGCCTTTATGGAAAAATGATGATTTAGTAGCCAAAGAAGGTGAAACCAAATACAATTTTCACGATGCCGAAAAATTTGCCCTAGAGTTGACCAAATTTCTTGGAATTGACACTAAAAACCTATTACCAACCTACGAAGACCCTATTTATTGGGCATTGGAAGAAGGAAAACTTCCTGTGAATTTAGATCCCTTGAAAGTAAATTTAAAAGATTCTATCGAACGCCACAATTTAGCCAAAGTCCTAGAAAAAGGCTTGAACAATCCATCGGGATTCGTTTTACCAATTCGAAAAGATTACGCTCAAGACAATTGGGAAAGTTGCGCTTGGGAATTCAGAAGAGGCAATTGTTTCTTAATTCCTGGAAACTCCCCTATTGGTTTGCGTTTGCCATTGGATTCTCTTCCAAAGACTTCCAAAAACAAAAGAGAAACCGTTGTAGATAGAAGTTTATTCGAAGATTTACCCGCTTTAGGAGATCCTACCGAAAAAATAAACAATCGCTACGGAACCATTTCAAAGATTTTTGAAGTGGTCAAAAAAGTATTGTCAAAAAAAGAAGAGAAAAAGAAAGCCGAAGAATCCTTATTGTTTGAAGTAGATACTTTCATCACAGCCTTATGTATAGAAGAACGTGATGGCATGTTATATATCTTTCTACCGCCAACAGATTATTTGGAAGACTATATCGACTTAATCACTTCGATAGAAATTACAGCCGAAAAACTACAAATGCCTGTTAGAATTGAAGGCTACCAACCCAAAACAGATTATCGAGTAGAGAAAATGATGGTAACGCCAGATCCAGGTGTAATTGAAGTAAACGTACATCCAGCAAAATCATGGCAAGAAATTGTAGATAATACCACCGCTTTATATGAAGAAGCTTTCTTATCTCGTTTGGGAACCGATAAATTTATGGTAGATGGTCGTCATACTGGGACAGGCGGTGGCAATCACGTAACTTTAGGTGCTTCAAAACCTGAAGATAGTCCTCTGTTAAGAAGACCCGATTTATTGCGCAGTTTGATTACCTATTGGCAACATCATCCGGTTTTGAGTTACCTTTTTGCAGGGCCTTTTATTGGTCCAACAAGTCAAGCTCCCCGTATTGACGAAGGTCGTGATGAGCGTTTATACGAAATGGAAATTGCTTTTGAACAAATCCCAAAAGACAAAGAAGTTCCGTTTTGGATGGTGGATCGAATTTTTAGAAACCTCTTGACCGATATTACAGGAAATACTCATCGCACCGAGTTTTGTATCGATAAATTATACTCTCCAGATTCCTCAACAGGACGATTGGGAATATTAGAATTACGTGCTTTTGATATGCCACCACACAAACATATGAACTTGGTTCAAAACTTATTGGTTCGTGCCTTGGTGGCCAAATTCTGGAAAAACCCCTACGAGAAGAAACTAATTCGCTGGGGAACTGAATTGCACGATAAGTTTTTATTGCCTCATTTCGCCTATCTGGATATGATTGATGTGGTTAATGATTTGAAAGATGCAGGCTATAATTTTGACATATCATGGTTTGATCCATTCTTCGAATTCAGATATCCGCATCACGGTAATGTGACTATCGATAATATTCAATTAGAAATTCGATTGGGAATAGAACCTTGGCACGTTTTGGGCGAAGAACTCTCTAGCTCTGGAACTTCTAGATTTGTTGATTCCTCTTTAGAACGTTTGCAAGTAAAGGTTTCTGGAATTGTTCCTGACCGTCATATTTTATTGTGCAAAGGCTGTCGAATTCCTTTAAGAAGTACTGGAACTAAAGGTGAATATGTTGCTGGAATCCGATATAAATCTTGGAATCCACCTTCGGCTTTGCATCCCAATATTGGCATTGATGTACCTCTTGTTTTTGACTTAGTTGATACTTGGAATAATAAAGTAATTGGTGGTTGTACCTATTTTGTAACGCATCCCGGCGGAAGAAGTTTTGATACTTTCCCTATAAATAGTTTTGAAGCAGAATCCAGAAAAATAAGTCGTTTCTGGGATTTTGGCCACACGCCTTCTTCAGCACTTGAAGAAGCTGAAAATGAGAAAGAAAGAGAAACTATCGTAAATAGTAATGCCACTTCTCGATTTTTAGTAGAATCAAAATCAGAACTAAGACCTGATACACCGATAGAACTAATAAATCCTGAATATCCTTATACTTTAGATTTAAGACATTATTGGAAAGCCAAAGAATAATATTTAATTAAGCCAATTGTATTGTGGTTTGTTTTAAAACTATTATTTTGCAAACCAAAATACATGTAAATCATTCAATATTAACAAATGATTCAAGATATTTCATTGGGATTACTCAACACATATAAAGAAAGCATCAACTCATACGACGAAGTGATTGACCAGAATGGTCAAGTAAAGCCTTATTGGAAAGGGCTTTTTGATACTTTAGAATCCATCGGCATCGAGGAACTTAATTTGCGCAATGAAGAAATCATAAAAAAATTAAAGGAAAACGGAGTTACCTACAATATTTATGATTCCAACAAAAATTCGAATCGAGCATGGAAACTAGATCCTATTCCGTTTTTAATTCACGAATCGGAATGGAAAACGATTGAAAAAGGGTTAAAACAAAGAGCGCGATTGCTAGATTTGATTTTGAAAGACCTTTATGGCCCTCAAACATTAATTAAAAACGCCATTATACCTGCCGAATTAGTGTTTGATAATTCAGGTTTTCTTTTGCCTTGTTTTGACATTAGACAAAAACACAACAAACAATTATTGAATTATGCTGTTGATTTGGCTCGTGGTCCCGACGGAAAAATGTGGCTTCTAGACAACCGAACCCAAGCGCCTTCGGGTGCAGGTTATGCTCTCGAAAACCGAATTGTAATGAGTAAGGTAATTCCTGAACTCAACAAAAAAACGTATAGAAAAAGACTTTCACCCTACTTCAGTCAAATGCAGCAAACCGTTGACACACTAGGGAATAATTCTAATGAAAATCCAAATGTAGTTTTCTTGACTCCAGGTCCCGGAAACGAAACCTATTTTGAACACGTTTACCTTTCCTCCTATTTAGGATATACCCTAGTTCAAGGAAATGACTTATTGGTTCGGGATGGTTTTGTTTGGCTTAAATCTATTGACCAACTCGAACGGGTTGATGTAATTATCAAACGATTGGACGACACTTGGTGTGACCCATTAGAATTACGCAAAGACTCTTTACTAGGAATTCCTGGTTTGCTACAAGTGATTCGCTTAGGCAATGTATCGGTGGTGAATCCTCCTGGAACTAGTATTTTAGAGAATTATGGTTTAATGGCTTTTATGCAAAATGCATGTAAATTTCTTCTCAAAGAACCTTTATTGATGAATTCAGTGGCTACTTGGTGGTGTGGTCAAGCCAAAGAATTGAATTTTGTTCTAACCAATTTGCCCAAATTAATCATTAAGAAAACCAATAGGAAACAAGGTTTTAGATCCATTTATTGTCGTTTGTTAACCAAAGAACAGCTCGAAGATTTAAAAAAACTTATTCTCAAAAACCCAAAAGATTTTGTTGCCCAAGAGGAAGTAAGTTTATCAACAACGCCATCCTTTATCAACGGAACTATCGAACCTCGATTTGCCGCTCTTCGTGCATTTTTAATTGCCGATGAAACAGATTATATTGTTATGCAAGGTGGTTTAACCAGAAGTTCAGCCGTGAAAGGAAAGTTTGAAATTTCAAACCAATTGGGAGGGATTTCAAAAGATACTTGGATTATTTCGGATTCGCCAACAGAATATCACGAAAAGTCTGTAGAACGAAAAAACACCAACAACCAACTCAACAACTCTTTGACCAGCCGAAATGCTGAAAATTTATTTTGGTTAGGACGTTTGTGCGAAAGAACAATGGCATTGCGTAGTTTCCTGAAAATCATCTTGAATAGTCTCAACGAAAATGTAACTAAAAGTGATAATAAACAACCCGATTTTTTAGTCGTTTTACTTAAATCTTTGACCCATCTTACACAAACTTATCCTGGTTTTGTGGGGAAAGAGCCTAAACTAGGAGAAGTCTTTGACAACGAAGCCATTTTTGAAAACCCTATAGAAGAATTACTTCTTTTGATCAATGATTCGACCAAACCCGGTTCGGTAGTTTATAATCTTCAGTCTATGCTCAACACCATTAATCAAGTTAGCGAAAAATGGAATCACGACACAAGACGAATTATCAACTTGGTGGAAGACAGTCTTTTTGCCCTAAAAAACACCAACACTAATAACATAACATTTGTAAACCACGGTTTAGACAAATTACATATTCGCCTGTTTTCATTTTATGGCAATATCTATGAAACTTTGCCTCGTGACAATGGTTTTTACTTGTTAGAAACTGGTAAAAATGTGGAACGCATTTTATCCTTGCTTTCGGTTTTTCGATCTACATTAAATTTCAAGAAAAAAGAGGAAGAAGAGGCCCTTTTGATGGAAGCTATTCTAGAAAATCACCATTTATTGGCCAAATATCGAAATATTTACAAATCGCATTTGAGTTTGAAAGCCGTAGTCAATATGGTGTTTTTGGAAAAAAACTTGCCTTATACCCTTTCTTATTTATTGGATACTCTTTGTTATTATTTGTCAAAATTGCCTAAAGCCAATGACCCTAATCGATTGAGTATTGCCGAAAAATCAGCTTTGGAAGCATGTACTATAGTCAAACTAATTGATGCAGATGAATTAATACAAGTAGATGAATTCACTCAATTTCGACCGAAATTAGATAAAACAATATCGCAAGTTTTTGATCTGATTTGTCAAGTTTCTACCAATTTATCCAGTTTGTATTTTAATCATTCTGTGATGCAACATTCCGCTTTAGACACCCTTGAAAATAGAGATACAGATGAAATATAAACTAAAACATAAGACTCTTTATACTTATGCAAACGCAGTTCACAATTATCAAAGTATTTTGTGTTTGCAACCTCGTAATTCAGCCAAACAAATTTGCACAAATTTCCAATTAGAAATTGAACCAAAACCTTCTAAAATATATTCACGAACCGATTATTTTGGCAATATTCAGCATTATTTTTCGCTTCACGAATCGCATAAATCCTTAAAAGTTACAGTTTCTAGCGAAATTGAAGTGTTGAAAAATGAAGTTCAACCCTTGAGCACCATCACTTGTGAAGAAGCTAGGGTGAAATTCACCACCGATCGTCCACTGAAAATTGAAGTTTTACAATATCAATTACCTAGTCAATTCATCAGTTGGGACGAAGAAATTGTAGCTTTTGCAGAAACTTGTTTACGACCCAATGTTCCCCTTTTTGAAGCAGTTTTAGATTTAATCAAAAAAATATATACCGAATTCCAATTCAAATCGGGTGCAACAAATATCAATACACCACTAAAAACAGTACTTAAAGAACGTAAAGGTGTTTGTCAAGATTTCTCCCATTTGGCAATTGCGAGTTTGCGAAGTGTTGGAATTCCAGCAAAATATGTAAGCGGTTATATTGAAACCCTGCCACCAAAAGGAAAAGTAAAATTAGAAGGATCTGATGCTTCTCATGCTTGGATATCTGTTTACATTCCAGAAATGGGCTGGTGCGAATTTGACCCCACCAACAACATGATTCCGCAACAGCGCCATATTGTAACGGCATACGGAAGAGATTTTGCCGATGTTTCGCCTCTAAAAGGAATTATTTTTAGTTCTGGCGAACAAAAAATAAAAGTTGAAGTAGATGTTATACCTTTGTAATAAATCAAAACAATTGCATCATCAAAAAGCATCCACTTTTAACGTCGCATAAAGCATCAATACTAGATCTAAATACAGCAAAATCCTTATTTGCTGAAATTACAGAATCTGGAATTCCTTATGACTATCAACAAGCTAATTGTCATAATATTTCGCATTATATTAGTTCGCTATTAGAATCGAAAGGGTATCAATGTGCCAAAATTTGGGCTTTTGCGCCAGCAGTTTATTCTACTTCCAATAGTAAATTGATTTCTTTTATCGATGAAAAAAATATTTCTCCAACAGGAACCATCGATTGGCGTTATCACGTAGCCCCTGTAATAGAAGTCCAAATTGGAAACAAAGTGCGAAAAATGGTTATTGATTTGGGGCTATTTCCCAATGAATTTGTTCGGTACAGAACTTGGCTTGCCAAACTTAAAACCAAAAAACTCATCTATTTAATTATGGATTCAGAATGGTATTTATACAATTCATCAATGATTACTAATGCTCAATTAGAGTTTGATTCTAATGAAGAAATAAATGCAAATCAACCCAATATTAAACTTCCAGAATGGTTTGCAGACAAACTTATCACTGATTTTTTTAAATATGAAGAAGAATCTCTAGAACAACATTGGGTAGAAAAAGGATTGGCTGTAAACGAAACTGCCATAGAATTTTATGATACCGAAATCAAACCCATTTTATATTCTGAACAGCATCAAGATTTAGTTAAAGATTATAAAATGTTGGTGGGAGATGTTTTCAATTTCGAAACCATTTTTAGAGATAACAATTGGAATTATGAAATGAATAATGACTTTCAAATCAAACATCAGGAAATTATTTCAAAATACCGCACGATTTATTCCTTGAATCTTGATAAATGGAAAAAAGCAT
The DNA here is from genome assembly GCF_002920895.1 of Flavobacterium alvei. Taxonomy (GTDB): domain Bacteria; phylum Bacteroidota; class Bacteroidia; order Flavobacteriales; family Flavobacteriaceae; genus Flavobacterium; species Flavobacterium alvei. The sequence goes on along the minus strand of NZ_PQVG01000008.1, from coordinate 58,718 downwards.
TGGCATCTTTAAACGAAATTATACTTCAAAAAAACATCAAATAATTGGAATTATTGTTGTGATAACACAATTAATACAATTGCAATCAAAGCCAAAAATAATCCCGCATAATTCATTTTGGACAGTTTTTCTTTAAAAATGAAGATACCTGTTAGGCTCCCAATGAGAATTACTCCCATATTCATTCCCGCAAAAACTGTCGAAGGATTTTCGGCAAAAGATTGATGTGCTTTTAGATAAAACAGAATATTGCCAAAGTTGAAAATACCGACCAAACTTCCAAAAAGAAGGTTTTTATAATCGAATTTTACTTTTTTGAACCCCATTTCATAACCAACCACCACCAGCATTATCGGCAAAGCCAAGCCAAAAACGATAAACAAAGAAGTTGTGTATCGCAAATCTGTGAACAAGGCAATTTGTTTAAAAAGTATATCAATAATTCCAAATCCAATTAAAACAATGGCAGGATAAACCCATTTGTTTGATGTCTTTTCTGAAGGTTTGTTCAAAATGAAAAGAAGTGCAGGAAAAGCAATCCCGAAAGCTGCTATTTTTAAAATGCTGAATTTTTCGTCGAAAAGTAACCAAGCCGCCAAAATAGGAATGAACAACGAAAGTCGTTGAGCCGCATCGGTTTTTACGATTCCCACATTTTTAATCGAAGCCGCTAAAAAAAGAAAAATAGTAGGCATTAAAACGCCAAGAGAAAAATAGATCTTCCAAGGAATCTCTTCTCCAATTTCAGCAAAATCTGGACGAAAAAAAAAGTAGCAAAGGGAAAGCGCTATTAAATAGTTTGCGGCAATAATCTGAGGAATATTAATGGAATAGTTGCGAGCTATTTTAAAAATAACACCCACACTCACGCTGCAAATAATACTTAAAATCAGGAATACCATAATTTATTTTTTCTTAAGAAGTGTTCTTCAACTCTAATGTTTATTCAAACTTTCCATCCACATAAAACCAATTACCGTTTTCTTGTTTGAAAGTAGAAAACTCATAATGTACTTGGGCAGTTTTATTTTTATCCAGAAAATAGGCTTTGAATTCCACCGTAGTTTCTGTAAAGGAAATGATTTCTAGTTTTTGCCATTCATTGGCTGTAGCCCAATTCAAAATATCGGCTTTAGAATAGTATTTTCGTTGGGAAATGTGAGTAGTATCAAACAAATAATCCGCTTGATGCGTGGCATAAGCGGAATATCTTGATTTCATCAAGGCTAAAGCAGTAGGGGTTTTTTGGCTTCCATTGATGTATTTTTGGCAACAATCTTCAAACGAAATTGTTGAACCACAAAAGCAATGAACTGAATTATTCACCTTCTTCTTCTGGATTGATTTTTTTAAACAATTGATTCAAAAGTACTTGATATTTACTGATTTCGATTAAATCTTCGTCTTCGTCTGTATGATCCAAAAAATCGTCTAATTTATCGCTTACTTCCAATAATTTATTGTTGGCTGATTTATTGTCTTTGGCTGCAATGAAATCTATAATTTCTTGAACGCCGTTTTTTAATTCTTCGAATTGACTTTTTTCCATAATTAATTATTTTCTGAAGATTTATCTTCGTTGAATTTTTTCACGATTTGTTTCAGTTTTTCTTTGCGCAACTCTTTGGCAGCCTTAACTTTCTGCTGTTCTTTGTGCAGTTTATCGTTGTGTATTTTGATATTCCTTTCGTTATTTCTTCCCATTATAGTTCTCTTTTTATTTCTTCCAATGTTTTATTGGTAAAAATTAATTGATTGATTATTGTTGCACGTAATTCATCCAAATCGTCGTATTCATAATATTTTGCCCAAGAAGTTAACGCAAATAAATTCCGAATTTGTTTGATTTTTTTAGTCGTTTCAAAACTCGTTCGCAGAATCGCCTTTTTATCATAATTCGGATTATTTTTATGCTGATAATTAACCGTTTTTTTGATGAAATTAGCTTCTAAATAATAGATTTTTTCTTCGGCATTATCGGGATAAAATTCGCTCCAAGCAGCAAAACCTAATTTTGTTTTTGATGCAGTTTCTGGTTCCATTGGCTCCAATCGCCATTTGCTGTTAGCCAATCTTCCCCAATGGTTCGACAATCGATACATTCCTTCTTCGGTATAAAAATACTTACTTCCCGACTTGCTATCGTATTGAATTGGCATTCCTTGAACTTTTTCAGGCAGTAGTTCTTGAAATACACAAAAGGTGTTTTTAAAAGAATTAGGACTCGGACGAAATACTTTGTTCATCCTGCAAAGATAATCAGAATGCGCAGAATTAAGCAAGACAAACAATAATTGATTAACTTTGCGACCAAGAATTCACTTAATACAAAACGATTATGACCAAATCTTCACAAGAAAAAATGCTTCAAAAAGGAGTTTTCACAGGAATCATTGAACAAGACGAAAACAATAACTTTTTTTGTGGCGACTATTTATTGGATTACAAAATGGTAATGGCCAATTTTAAACTTGGCGATAGGGTTACTATCAAATCAGTGATTGAAAACCCAAGTGATATCAACTACAATACATATCCTAAAAAGTCAAAAAACTTTGACAAAGCGAATAACAAACCGCAACAATAATCAGTTTTAATTGATTTTTTTTCAGTCGAAAATTGAAAACTTAAAAAAAAGTGTACCTTTGCAAAAAATTGTCGATTTTGGATCTAAATTAGACTGATTCCATAGTAAAAGACAAGTAGTTATCTTATTTATGAAAAAAATAGTTGAATACCGCAAGCTGCTAAATGTTGATAAAACAGTAGAATTAAAAGAATTAAAAACCATTTATCGCAATGCGATGAAAGAATCGCATCCTGATAAATTTCAAGGAGACGAAGCCGGTTTGAAAGCTGCTGAAGAAAACAGTACCAAAATTATTGAAGCCTACCACTTTTTAGTAAGCATCAACCCTGAAACTATCAAAGCTAACTTGCCAGAATATACAGAAACAATTTCTACAGCAACTATAACTGATTACAAGTTTGTTGAAGGAAGATTAATTATCAATTTCTCTAACGGTAGTGTTTATGAGTACATTAGTGTACCTAAAGCTACTTACGTAAAAATGGTAAATGCTGATTCTCCAGGAAGATTTGCAAAAAGACATATATTAAATTCTTTTACTTGGAGAAAAACTATCAACCAAGACTAAACAGTTTACTAGAATATATTTAGAAACACTCCTTTTAGGGGTGTTTTTTTTGTTGTTCATCGAAAAAACAAAGTAAGAATTGTTTAGTGGTTTTATTTTGAGTAAGTTAGCAACCCTAAATACTATTTCAAATTACTCATTATGAAAGACCCTTGTAATCTATATATTTCACAACGCAACAAAGCAAAAGAGGCACTTGATATTCTGGAAAAACAAAGAGATGAAATCAATTTTAAACTTAAATCAAATGATTTCTGTGCTAATTTACATAAGGAATTAAGAACCTTGAACATGGATATTCGAATTACTTTGAATGAAATTGAACATGCTGAATACAATATTCAAGAATGTATCTCAAAAAACATTCCAATTTCAAATTAGGAAACTCTACTTAATATTTCAATAATTTGATTTTTTGACTAAAACTAGTCATAAAATCATTTGTGCCTGAATGAGAAATACTATTTATTAGTTATAACAAAAATTTAAGGCTTAAAATTATTGATATTTTATAAAATTAAATACTTTTGCACACTTAAATCATTTAACTTAATCATAATGAAAAAAATAATTTTATTACTATCTGCTACTGTGCTTTTAATTTCTTGTAGCAAAACCAAGTACACTATTTCAGGAACTGCAAAAGGAATTGAAAATGGTAAAACCGTAATTATGGAAACACAAGATGCTTCAGGAATGGGTCTTATTGCCGTAGATACAGTAAAAGTAGAAAATGGAAAATTTGAAATCACAGGAAAAGCTACAGAACCTTCATTTCATATGATAAACGTAGAAGGAGTTCAAGGGAAATTTCCTTTTATCTTAGAAAATGGAGATATTAGTATTGAAATTAATAAAGATAGTATCAATAAATCTAAAGTTTCTGGAACATACAATAATGATGAGTTTGTAAGTTTTAACGAAGAACTTATAAAAATTCAAAAAGAGATAATGGCTTTCCAAAAGAAAAACACTCCATTAATGTCTCAAGCACAACAAAGTAATGACACTGCTACTATCAATAAATTAATGGCAGAGTATAACAAACTTCAAGAAGTTGTAACTACTGAATCTAAAAAGAAATACAATAGCTATACAGAATCTCATCCTAAATCATTCATCAGTGTATTGATTGTTCAAGGAATGACAAACGATCCATCAGTTGATATAAAAGCTGTTGAAAAATTATATAATGGTCTTGATGAATCATTAAAAACAACAAAACCAGGTAAAGCTATCTCACAAAAAATTAAAGCCGCAAAAACACCTTCTGTTGGTGCTGGAGCAATGCCTCCAGTTCAAGCAGCTCCGGGTACAGCTAAATGAAGTTCTGATTTTTCAGCTCCAAATCCTGAGGGAAAAATAGTTAGTCTAAAAGAAAGTTTAGGAAAGATAACTATTGTTGATTTTTGGGCTTCTTGGTGCGGACCTTGTAGAGCTGAAAACCCTAATATGGTTGCCCTTTACAAAGATTTTCATTCCAAAGGTTTAAATATTATTGGGGTATCTCTAGATAAAGATGCAGCTAAATGGAAAGAAGCTATTGCAAAAGATAAATTGGTTTGGACTCAGGTATCACATCTAAAATATTGGGACGAACCTATAGCCGCACAATATCAAGTTCAAGTTATTCCTGCTCCTTTTATACTAGATGCCTCGGGTAAATTAATTGCAAAAGATTTAAAAGGCGAAGCACTTAGAGCAAAAATAGCCGAGCTTTTATCTAAATAACATTTAAGTTTTATAGAATATAAAAAATCTCCCTAGTGGAGATTTTTTTATTTTATTCAATACCAACACATTAAAAACTTATCTAAAATTAAGTTGAAATATAATTTGGAAACCTGAAAACAGTTATTATATTTGCAACCGCTTACCGCTAATAAAGTGGTTCTGGGGAGATACTCAAGCGGCCAACGAGGGCAGACTGTAAATCTGCTGTGTGAACTTCGCAGGTTCGAATCCTGCTCTCCCCACAAGAATAAATGACACATTTTTAAGAAGCTTGCTTCATTAAAAATGTGTTTTTATTTTTGTGCAAGGTTTCCTCTTCAAGGATCATTGAAAATAATCCGACTTTTTTTTAGAAATTAAACCATTCCTAGCCAATCGTAATTAGGAAACCTTGTCCCCACAAAAAAAGTCCTGAAATTTCAGGACTTTTTTTATTTACTACAGTTTCTTATTTGCTATTCTAAAACGAAACTCACACTTACATTCGCTACAATTTCGATTTCACCAATTGCCAAGGTTTCTTTTGGGGTTGCTTCATCCATTGCCATCGATTTCATTGCATACATTCGGGGTTGCGGTTGCGGATTATAGGTTTGTGAATTATCAGAAATCAATATGGCCTTCCCTACTTTTTGTCCTAAAACAGAAACATAATCTTCAGCTTTGGCTTTGGCATCTTTCATTGCTAATTTTCGAGCATCGGATTGCAATTGTATCAATTTGGAAGATTTGAATTCAACATTATCAATTCTGTTGATTCCTTCATTAACCAAGCCTTCCATCAAAGTATCGTATTTTGATAAATCTTTTAACAAAATTTGAACTGACTGAGTGGCTATGTAATTAGATTTCTTTTTCTCGTAATCATAATTTGGATTCAAGGAAATTCGTTGGGTTTGAAAATCTTCGGCTGAAATGTTCGATTTCTTGATGAATTTTAAAATTCCATCCATTTTTTTATCATTCTCCCTTTTTACGTCCTCGGCTTTAGTTCCTTTTGTTTCAATTGAAATTGAAATCGAAACTTGGTCAGGAGCCACTTTTACTTTTCCTTCGCCAGAAACATTTATCATCGGAATTTGCTTTTGCTCTTGTGCATTTGACATTGTTAGAAATAGAATACCTAGAATCAATAGTGCTTTTTTCATTTTAAAATAAATTTAATTAGATTATACAATCTGTATTCAAATCTTGTGCCAATTATAACTTTCCTAATTTTGTCATCACAAATAGAATCAGAATAGGAATTGCTAAAAGCACTACCATAGAAGTATTATTTGTTAGCATATCTGGGTCTTTTATCAATGTAATCAAATAACCTCCTATTGCACCTCCAAAATGAGCCGTGTGACCAATGTTGTCATTCTTGGCCTTCATTCCATAAATGGAATACAATAAATAGCCAATACCGAAAAGATATGCAGGTATGGGAATGGGAATAAAAAATAAATACAAACTCATATTAGGATTAATCAGAATAGCCGAATATAAAATTCCTGTCACTGCTCCTGATGCCCCTATGGCTCTATAACTATAGTCGTTTTTATGCATCAATAAGGTCAGAAGGCTACCAAAAACAAGGCTAATCATATAAATTAATAAAAAAGAAGTATTTCCAAAATACTGAATCACAACAGGCGCAAACATATAAAGTGTGAACATATTGAAAAATAAATGTCCCAAATCGGCGTGCAAAAAACCGGATGAAATCATTCGGATTTGTTCGCCAGAACGAATGCTACCAATGTGAAATTCATATTTTCTAAAAAATGCCAAATCATTAAATCCTTTGTAACTGAATAAACAAGTGGCGGCAATAACTGCAATTAAAAGTGAGTCCATAACTAATTTGAATGTATTTTAAGATGTAAATCTAATTAATATTTGTGGTAATAAAATAGAGCAATGAATCTAAAATTACTATCCTGACCATTTTTTGAATTATATTTGTTGAAAATATGGAGTTAATGCGTTTTCTTATTTACCTTATTGTTTATCCGTTTTTATGGTGCATTTCGATGTTGCCATTTAAACTATTGTATCTTTTTTCAGATTTCATGTATCTAATTGTTTATTATGTAATTGGTTACCGAAAAAAAACAGTGCGGGAAAATTTAGCATTGGCATTGCCTCAGTTGTCTGCTTCCGAACGATTAAACATCGAAAAAAAATCATTTAGACATTTGTGCGATATGTTTCTTGAAATGATTAAAACAATGACTATTTCAAAAAAAGAGATCAGCAAGCGTTTTGTATTTCCTAATCTTGAAGTATATAAAAAACTTGAAGAACAAGATAAAAGCATTGCTATGATGCTGGCTCATTATGCTAGTTATGAATGGGTTATTTCGATGAATACCTATGTAAATTTCAGTGCATTTGCTATTTACAAAAAAATTGCAAATCCTTATTTTGATAAATTAGTTCGTGATATTCGTTCCCGATTTAAGGCAGCATTAATAACGACTAAAGAAACGGTTCCGTATATTATTAAAAATAAAAATAATCATTTGTTGTCTATTTACGGATTTGCTAGTGACCAATCGCCCAAAGTTGCTTCTGCTTTTCATTGGCAAAAATTTATGGGAATCGAAGTTCCTGTTCATACTGGAGCTGAAATGCTTTCGAAAAAATATGATATGAATGTCATTTTCTTGAAAGTCAAAAAAGTAAAACGTGGTTTTTATGAAGCTAGTTTTGAAATCCTTTCGGAAAATGCTAAAGAAGTTCCAAACTATCAAATTACTGATAAATTCTTAAAACTAGTTGAACAACAAATTTATGAAGCCCCTGAATATTATTTGTGGACTCACAAACGTTGGAAACATAAAAGATAGATTTTAGAATGTCTATTGAATACAAAAAACCGTTTTAGAAAAATCTAAAACGGTTTTTTTGTGAAAAATAAATAACTTGAATTGTTTATTCTGCCACAACTTTAAAACTACTATTTAAATTTTCGCCAGAAACATTCAATATATATATTCCTGACACTTTTTTGTTTGCAATATTTAAAGTAAAAGTTCCATTCAAATCAGAAACAACTTTCTCTTTAAGGATAATTCTTCCTGAAATATCACTTAATGTGGCAGTTGCCTGCGATTGTTTGTAACTAGGAATACTAACAAAAATTTGGTCTTTTACAGGATTAGGATAAACAGTACCATAATTGTTAAAGCTAAATTTTTCATTACTTAACATAGCTTGATTGTACAGGGCTGTTACTTCTGATGCTGTAAGGACATAATTAAACATTTTTAGTTCGTCAAACAATCCTTTGTATGGTGCAGGAGTGGTATTAGCAAACAACTCTAGCGCTCCGATGTTACCAATTACTAAATCTGTTGGTTCACCTATACCTACTGAAGTTCCTGTTGCATCTGCCTTCTCGCCGGTTAAAACACCATTGGTATATATCCTCATTTTGGCTGCGGTAATATCTCTCATAATAACCACATTAACCCAAGTACTGTTAAAATAACTAGTTGCTGCTAATGTTGAATTAAGTTCTGTTTTAGTTACATCATTATCTATAGCAAAACGCAATTGATTACTTTTAATTTCGACATTAAATCTTCTACCTGTCGCGCCTGTTATGGTATTTTTAGTCATTGAGCCTTTGCACAATATATAAGAACTTAAAGCTGTTGGAGACGTTGCCGGTAGCATACTTGCATCAGCTTTCATCCAAAATGAAACAGTAAATGAATTTTTATCAAAAAAAAGATTATCCTGATTTGGGACACTTACCATAAGTTTATTGGGTAATAATGTCGAGAAATCTATCGCATTATTGGCTTTACCAGCTACTCTTACAGCACTATTATCATAAGCTGCATCAATTTGACCATTATTAGCATAAGTTGAAATATCGGCAATTTGTTGTCCGTCGCCAGCAACTTCTTTAAAAGGCCAATGGCCAACAAGCTCAGGAGTCAATGCTTTGAAACTCCACACATCCCCAATTATATTTCCTTTTACATTAGAAGCATCTATTCTCCAATAGTAAGTTGTGGCAGGAATTAGACCATTAACTACATAAGAAGGAGAAGCAACATAAGCAAGATCGGCTAGCTTAGTCAAATTTGCTGCATCAGTTCCAAAATAAATTGAATAAGTGGTTGTGTTTGAACTACCCGTCCATTTTAAAGTTAAATTACCACTAACTAACTCAACAGTATTTGATCCTGAAGCAGGCGATGGAGCTGATGGTTTAGTTGGAGCCGATGGAATTGGCGGAGTAGTTAAGGATGCAATCGAAGTATAAACCGATGATTCTGTAGCATTGATAGCTTTAACTCTATAATAATATAAAGTATTTGGTGTTAAACCTGATTCGTTATAACTTGTTACATTAGCCCCCAATGTTGCAATTACCGTAAAATTAGTTCCATCTGTAGAACGTTCTAATACATAATTAGTTTCATTAGCAGCATTATCATTCCAATTCACAGTAAAAGAGCTTGCGGCTGGAACCTCAGTAGTAATTACATTAGTAAAAGTCACATTAGTTGGAGGTATAATAAAATCAGTAGGTGTTGTATTGGTTAGACCATTTATATAAACTTCTATATTCAAATACGGTGCATAAGTAGTGCTTACAGCCAAAGCATCGGCAACGTTTTTATTCAAGCCATTGGCATCTTCCCAAGCATCTGGCATTCCATCACTATCAGTATCCAAAGGAGCTGGAGCACCATAAACATGTCCAGCACCACCGTTACTAAAATTATATGGGGCTTTCGTTAAATCCGTTTGAACATAAACATAAGTTGCTGTTGTTCCTTTTGACATCAAATCAGAAATCATCAAATTGTCAACCTGATCACGTCTTGGATAAGATGCTCCAACACCTAAAACAATTTTATCAAATGCATCTTGAGCAGTTAAAGTAGTATTCTTCATTGGATAATCATACGGCGTTGCCAAAATAGAAGCCGCATCTTCAACAGGATATCCTGTTAAATCGGCAGGAACTAATGTTCCATCCAAAATACCATTTCTATTATTATCGAAATAATTACCCGCTCCGTATAGAGAGAAAAGTGAGTTACCTCTATTGAAAGGAGTAGAAACTGTAGTACTTGTATTAGGACCTCCAATAAAATAATTATTGATAATGTTTACGTCTGAACTTCCTGCTGAATCTCCACCCATAATGTAGGCATCACCAGATTCGACATGTCCATAAGTATTGCCATAATTACCCCAATTATAAACCACGTTATTTACAAATTCATTAATTCCTTTAATTTTATTATTTCGCGTTTTATTACAGATGTATAAATTCCCAATTAAACTTATCTTTCCACCAGATGGCTGCATCAATCCTCCGGCAGAGTGATTGTGACGATGCAAACCTTGACCTATAATACAATTTTGAAGAGTTATATTATCAGGGCTAGTTCCTTTACTGTCCCAGTTAATAGAAAATACTTCATCAGTACCCCAAGTAAAAGTCATATGATCCAAAATGATATTAGCTCCATTTGAGATACCAGAAGCATCTTGATTTTGTGTCGTATCTCCATAACGAATACGAAGGTATCGAGCTATTGTATTACTTGACCCAGAAAAGGATACTTTTCCTAAAAGTACAATACCTTCGCCAGGTGCGGTTTGTCCAGCAATAGTTGTGTTAGCTGCTACTGCAATTGCAGACGCTAGTTTAATGACACCACCAACTTTAAATATTACAAACCTACCCGGTTTACTAACTGCATCTCGAAATGAACCTGCTCCACTATCGTCTAAATTTGTTACAAAATAAACTTCAGGAGTTGCATATCCTCTTGCTCCAAGTGTGTATCGTCCAAAACCAGAAGCCTCTGGAAATGATAATGTTTGAGCATTTAAATCACCAAAAGTGATGATTAACCCACAAATCATAAAAATTTTAAGCAAATGCTTAACAATAAAATTATTTTGTTTCATAAAAATTGGTTGTAATTTTGGTTATTAGCTACTATTTTAGTTAAAAGCTAATTTAGCCTTAAAGACATAATATAGTATCCTGTACCATCCTGCATCATCAAAAGCTATTTTAGACTTTATCGTTTATTTTAATAAGCGACAAAACGACCCTTTCAGAGTTTAAAACACTAAAAGAGTCGTTTCATTTTTTATATAGTTTAAATTGAAATAGAATAGTTTGCTTTCTAATCAAAAGCTTTTTGAATATCCTAACAAAATGGTTTGCTTGTAATAAGGTTTAAAAGGACTCTCCATAAAGTCTCCTTTCAAACTCGCTCTATGAGACAAAGAAATATTTTTATAGATTTTAAATTTTGTAATAAATAAGCCTTCAAACAGAACAGTCGTTGAAGTTTCTGAAAAATAGTCCGAAGAAATTCCTAATCGATATTGCATTTCTAACCATTTTTTGTATTTCCTGTCGTACCAAATATTAAGCTCTGCACCCAATTGTTTAAAAACAAATAAATCATAGTTATTATTTGTATCAAATGTTTGGGTATAAAATCCTGTATTAGCAATCTCTTGGCTTGTCAATCCATATAAACTAACGGAATAAGGTGCAAAAGAAAGTCTGAAATAATCATTGGGTTGGTATTTTATTCCTGGCGAAAGCACAATTTCATAAGGACTTAAAAAACCTTGAATCTTTCCGTTATTGTTGTAATCTTTAAAATAATTACCATCAAAAGTGGTAAAAATAGAAGTGTTTGTTTTGACAATTAAATTTACGTTCCACTTGCTGCTTTTGCCCAGTGAATAGGAGAAATCGTGTAAGGTTACGAATTCATCACTGACTTTTTGAATATGATCTGTAGCAGAAATTCCTGTTTTTTGTAAGGAAAGATTCCAATGAAGTTCATTGGTCATTGCAAATCTATTTCCTTCTTTGTAATAATCTAATCCTAAATCTAAAGCACTTGTTGCTGAAAAAGCTTTTTTATCAGGTCCCGAAGACGAATTAAATTCTAATATATTGCTAACATTCAAACCAATACCAAAAGTAAATTGATACGATTTTACAGGTTCTTCACCCGCAGGAATTGGTTCGGGGTCAAATAATTTATTGGCAACTAAATTAGAGTCATATTTATCATATTTTATAGTACTTACCACTGATTTTAAAATTGATGCTTTTACAACTTTATTAGCTGAATTAATATAAGCATAGGTATATTTTGTGTGATTTTCTTTTAGAATATTACATCTAATTTCGATACTGTCTTTTTTAATTATTACATCTTTCTGAGCAAACAAACTATTTCCTACAAGAAAAAGAAGAAACAATAAAAAAGGATTAAATACAACAGTTTTTGCTTTTTTACAGATTGACAAATGAAGCGTATTGTTATTCATATGGTTTCTGTTTTAGTAAAAAAATCCAAATAACTTTTTAAATAAAAACAGGAAATCAAATCTGATTCCCTGTTCATCATTTAATCTATTTATTCGAAGCTCCTGTTCCTTTTTGATTAATTGCCATACAAGCACCATTTTCAATATCTAATAAAAAGTCAACTGAACCTCTTTTTGGGCTTGATTTTCCACCAGTTCCAGAAGACATCGTTCCTGTTTGAGACAAACCCCAGCTCCAATCACAAGATAATGTGTATTGACCATCAGGCAAATCAGTTGAAATATCACAACTGCCATCAGGACAGGATAAACTTATTGTTTTTCCGTTACCTTTCATCGAGAAATGAAAATCTTGCATCGAAACTTTTCCTGCTCCACCACCTGAACCTTGAACTGTTGAACTAGAACTTACTTCACTCATTCCAGATGTTACTGAAGATGTTCTTTTTCCCGTTGCTTGTCCGCTAGCTGCATCTCTTGGGCTTTTCACTTGGCTAACTGAATTATCACTTGAACTCACATCATATATTACAACAAAAGGTTTGTGCTGTCTTTTTCCAGTAGCCATTCCGCTGGCACCATCTCTGTAAGACATTTCAATTTTTGTGAAATTAAGCGAGCAACCTTGGTCTGTACTAACGACACTGCAACTAAGTCCTTTTGCAGTTTTGAGATCATAACCAGCAGTTTTGGCAGCGGGTTGTTGTGCTAATAATGAATTTGTAAAACTTGTTACGGCAATAAATGCTACTGTAATAATAAATTGATTTTTCATGATTTCTAAAGTTAAAATGTTAGTTTATTTGTTGTTATAGTAGTAGATACTTTAAGTCCAAAAATTGTTACCCCTTAAAATTAAAAATATTAAAAAAAATAGTACTGAATTGTTTTTCAAAAATGTAAACAGCTAAAATACATATGGTTACAAATTAAAAAAAATATTATTCTCCTTTTACATCTGATATTTTTATAAAAGTATCCGAAGATTTTGTAGGCTTAGAAATACTGTCTTTAACAACTTTCTTATCTGCATTACTCATTTTTATGGTATAATGTTGTTTTTCTGTAGTTGTCATTTTTCCCTCTCTTCCCTTCTGAGTAATTGTTTCATCTGACATTGATGTAGCAGAAGATTTGCCTTTTTGGATAACTGATGCTTTACTACTTTGAGAAGTTTGATCAGAAATTTTCATATATCCGTTTTGTTGACTACTCGTTTTTTGGTTATATCCCCTCTTAATTGCATCGCTTTTAACCTCATTATCAGCATCTGAAGGCATACTTTTCAAATCATTACTCATTACTTTCCTACTAGCTGTTTTATTTATAGTATCTTTTTTGCTAACTTGCGCAAACGCTAAAGCACCCATAAAAAAAGCTCCAATTAATGCGATCGTTTTTTTCATATTTCAAGAAATTTAAAAGTGATAAAAATATTTTTTTTGTTACTAAACCCAATAATTCTATTTATGTTGCCATTTCAACTATTCACGGTCGTGGCGTTTTTGCTCAACATCCTATTAAAGTTGGCTCCATTATTGAAGAATGTCCCATTATAAAAATGAAACTTCAGGAAATGACAGTTAGAAAGCATATGTTGTTAAACTATTATGCTTTTATGATTGATGAACAAAGCGAATATACAGGAATTGCACTAGGTTATGGCTCTTTATACAACCATTCAGACAATTGCAATGCCATTTATTATTTCAACAAAGACAAAGAACTTATGATTTTTGAAGCAGTTCAACCCATCGCAAAAGATGAGGAAATTACTATAAATTATCTTGGGCCTGAATCTGCTGGACAATCTATTGAAAGCTGGTTTAACAAACCTGAATTGTAATCTATTTTCTTAAAAAACTTTATAAATATACAAGTTTTTATTTAACACATAAAAAAACACACACCTTTTTGTTAAAAATATAAAAAAAATGCATCCAATATATAAAAACATTGAATGCATTTTTTTAACTAATTCTGCTTTTTGGATTAACTATTACTCAAATTCCAGCAATAATTTTGAATTCATCAATAATTTGAGAAATAAAAATTACTACTTACTGTCATCAAATGGGCTTTGATGTAAAATTATCGCTTTAAAGAAAAATGAGACTTAAAAGTTTTTGATTTTAAATCCCCATTTTGATCCATTTCTGTATAATTCAAAGTAAACCAATAATCTGAAGCTGGCATAAAATTACCAAGACGAGTACCGTCCCATCCTAATTCCTTTGGAGATATTTCTTTTATCAATTTACCATATCGATCAAAAATATAAATCTGTGCTTGATAGAAATTTTTGAAATTTGGAATATTCCAATAATCATTAATACCATCATTATTAGGTGTGAAAAATTTGGGGTATCCCATAATAGTAATTGGTTTAGTGATTAAAGTACAATTAACACTATCCTTTACTGTAATGCTATGTTCTCCGTATGGCAATCCATTAAAAACATTGGATTCTTGAAATTCATTATCGTCTAATTTAAAACGAAAAGGCCCTGTTCCTCCAACAACCTGAACATTTACAGAACCAATTGTTGCAAAAGCTTCACTAACATTTGCTATAAAATCACTAGCCATTATCGATGAAGTTACTGATGCGAAAGCTTGATTAGAACAGCCCGATTTTGAATTTGTAACCAATACGGAATATTTTCCCTTTTCAAGAGCGGTATAAGTGCTTTTTATATCGCCAAAAAGTAACGTACCATTCAAAAACCATTGATATTCATTTTCAACATCAGATAAACCAGTGTCCAAAACATAACCATTTACTAAATTTCCGGTTGAGTCTAAACAAACTACACCATCGCTCAAATGAGGTTCTGGAGTTAGATTTATAGTCACTGCTTTGGTCATTTTAAATTCACAACCTAAAATGTTTTTAAATTCGAATGTTACATTGTACTTTCCAGGAGCAGCATAAGTATGTTTAGGATTTTCAACTGTAGAAGTTGTTCCATCACCAAAATCCCAAAGAAAAGTATTTAATGTATTATCAGTATTTAAGGTGGTATTTGTAAAAACAACCTCTTTTTTATCGCAAGCATTAGCAACTTCAAAATTAATTATAGGATCTTGAAGGTTTAAAACTGTTGAAATATTAACCTTACATCCTGTTACAGATGTCAATTCGCAAATGTATTTTTTTCCGTCAATAGGGTTGTCAATTTTTATTGTTTGGGTAGTTTCACCCGTTTCCCACAAATACTCGAAACCTGTAGGAGCTGAAAGAGTAACCCCATTAGAATCAACACAATAACTAGAACCTATTCTAAGCGAGGAACAATAAGCATCTACATAAGCATATCCATAATGACCTCCTAGCGAGCAATCACTAGTTTCGAATTCTACAGTAATATTTTTACCGATATAAGGACTTAAATCCAATCCTACAGTAGTCCAATCTTTATAAACAACTCCATATTTATCACAAGTTTTAAAACCAGGAAGATTGCTTGTAGCAATTACATTATAAGAACCACAAGTAGGATCTATGAGTTCTCTGTTATCATTATAAATGTTTACCCTAAAGTAGGCTTGCTCTTCGGGTTTATGACCTGGATCTTGTAAAACAACGGCGTATTTATAAATAAATAAGGAATTGGCTTCTGTAATATCGACAGTATAAGATAGTGATTCGGCTTCTTTGCCCGTGCTGTCGTTACCTAATCTTGCAGAATAGGAACCTCCAGGAGCTACAACTGACAAATTATCGCAGGTATTGGGATCAACTCCTTTTCCCTTCATAATAGTATGCCTACCTCTAATAATTCCTGAATATTTGATTTCTACTGGACAACATTGTCCCGTTCCCCCTTCCCAACCAACAAGGGTACCCGTTTCAAAATCTAAATTATAACAGGATTCTTGTGAAGAAACTATGTTTGTAATTAGAAAAACTATTAGTAAAAGTAGTGCGTTTTTTTTCATAAAAGTTTTCTATTCGTTTCAAAATCAGATGGAAGTTATTTTACTGATTTCATTTCCTAATTACACCCCTTGGAGATTACAAAATTAATACTAATTTTTATCTTATTGCTAATTTGTATATTCTTACGCAAAAATCTTACCAAAAATTGCTTTTTCAAAAAAAACATCTAATACTAAATATAAAAGCCGTTTTAAATTTTACTCAAAAACGGCTTTTAATAAACTATGAAAGTTAAATCCCTGCTATAACCTTTATTTCATCAATGATTTTCAAGGCCAAAGCATCGGCTTTTTCTTGCGAAGCTGCTTCTGTATAAATTCGAATAATAGGTTCCGTATTGGATTTTCTTAGATGCACCCAGTTTTCGGCAAAATCAATTTTCACACCGTCAATCGTAGCAATATCTTCGTTTTTATATTTTTCGGTCATTGCCACCAAAATAGCATCCACATCAATTTGTGGTGTCAATTCAATTTTGTTTTTACTCATATAGTATTCTGGATATGAAGCTCTCAAAGCAGAAACACTCATTTTTTTGTTGGCCAAATGCGTCAAAAACAAGGCAACACCTACCAAACTATCACGACCGTAATGCAATTCAGGGTAAATAATTCCTCCATTGCCTTCTCCACCTATGATGGCATTGTTTTTCTTCATCAATTCGACAACATTCACCTCGCCTACTGCGCTAGCTTCGTAGCTACCATTATGTAAATTAGTCACATCACGCAAAGCACGCGAAGAAGACATATTTGAAACTGTATTTCCTGGAGTTTTACTCAAAACATAATCTGCACAAGCTACCAACGTATATTCTTCGCCAAACATCTCTCCGTCTTCAGATATAAAAGCCAAACGATCTACATCTGGATCAACAACAATACCTAAATCGGCTTTTTTCTCAACAACCAATTCTGAAATATCGGTTAAATGTTCTTTCAAAGGTTCTGGATTGTGAGGGAAATGTCCGTTAGGTTCACAATACAATTTCACGACTTCAACGCCCATTAATTCTAATAATTTTGGAATAATAATTCCGCCCGATGAATTCACACCATCAACAATCACCTTGAATTTAGCCGCTTTTACAGCTTCGATATCTACCAATGGCAAGTTCAAAACCTCATCGATATGAATATCCATATAAGCATTATTTTCAATAATTTCGCCCAAATT
The DNA here is from genome assembly GCF_002920895.1 of Flavobacterium alvei. GTDB lineage: Bacteria > Bacteroidota > Bacteroidia > Flavobacteriales > Flavobacteriaceae > Flavobacterium > Flavobacterium alvei. Next base: position 41,378 of record NZ_PQVG01000008.1, on the reverse strand, counting down.
GTCCACATCCGAAAAATCAAAAGCTTCGGCTTCGGCAATTTGAAGGATTTTCTCTCCTTCAATTCCATTTAGGAACTCCCCTTTTTCATTCAACAATTTCAAGGCATTCCATTGTTTTGGATTGTGCGAAGCAGTAAGAATAATTCCTCCATCGGCACTTTCTAAAGGCACTGCTACTTCAACAGTTGGCGTTGTCGAAAGCCCTAAATCGATTACATCAATTCCTAAACCAATTAATGTATTTACCACCAAATTATGAATCATTGGCCCCGAAATACGAGCATCACGACCAATGACAACTTTAAAATTTGTTTTGAATTTATCGTTGATTGTTTGTTGTTTTAACCAGGTTCCATAGGCCGAAGCAAATTTTACTGCATCAACAGGAGTCAGGTTTTCGCCTACTTTTCCGCCAATAGTCCCTCTAATTCCTGATATCGATTTTATTAAAGTCATTTTGAATTAAATTTAGATTTTAAAATTTTTGACTACAAATATAATAAACACAGTTTAGAAAAGTCATTTAAAATTCATAGATTAGTCGAATGAATTTTCTAGCACATATCTATCTTTCTGGCGAAAACGGCTTGATAAAAATTGGCAATTTTATGGCCGATGGCATTCACGGAAAACACTTCGATTCTTTTCCTATAGAAATTCGAAAAGGAATTATTTTGCATCGAGAAATTGATACTTTTACCGATTCACATCCTTTATTTAGACAAAGCACCAAACGTTTGCACGCTAATTATCATCATTATTCTGGAATTATTGTCGATATTTTTTACGACCATTTCTTGGCAAAAAACTGGAAAAATTATTCGGATGAAAAATTGGAAGATTATACAGAACGCTTTTACCAATCTTTGAGAGATAATTTTGAAGTTCTTACTCCTAAAACCCAAAAGATGGTGCCTTATTTAGTTACTCAAAACTGGTTAATGAGTTACCAAACCGTTGAAGGCATTGAAATAATTTTAGAAAAAATGGATAATCGAATGAAACGCAATTCGAATATGCGATTTGCTGTAGCTGAATTGAGAACTTTCTACTCTGAATTTGAAGAAGAATTCACCTTGTTTTTTAAAGAAATACAATACTACTCCAACCAAAAAATACAAACCCTATAACCAATGAGTTTCATTCAAAATTTAGAAAACGCTTTTCAAGAAAATAGCAATCCTGAAAATGCTTTGGCTATGGCCAAATATATGCGAAATTATTTTTCGTTTTATGGAATGAAAACCGACCAAAGAAGACTTGTTTTTAAATCGATTTGGAGCGAAAATCGGATAGAAGTTTCAGCTCATTCTAGGGAAATTGCTTTGCAATTATTTTTAAAACCAGAACGTGAATTGCACTATTGCGGACTTGAAATCCTGATAAAACAATTGAAAAGAAATTATAGAATTGAAGATATTCAACTAATTGAAAAACTATTAATTACCAACTCCTGGTGGGACAGTGTCGATACGATTTCAAAAAATATTTTAGGTCAATATTTACTTGAACATCCGCAAGAAATCGAAAAAGTGATAGAACGTTTTTCGAATTCAGACAATATGTGGCTCAACCGCAGTGCGATTCTTTTTCAATTGGGATTCAAGCAAAAAACCAATTTCGATTTATTGAAATCAGAATGTGAAAAACATAAAAATTCCAACGAGTTTTTTATTCAAAAAGCCATAGGCTGGGCATTACGAGAGTATGCAAAAACGAATCCTCAAGCAGTAAAAAATTATGTAGCCAACACTAATTTAAAAAATTTAAGTCAAAAAGAAGCCTTAAAAAACATTCTTTGATTTCTAAATAAGTATTTTTGTACACTTCTAAAAAAGCAAAATGTTAAAGAAAACAATTTATAGAATTGAAAACCTAATTGCCTGGTCGCGGGATAAAATCACAAACAAACAATTTATATTTTTATCTAGTGTTTTGGTTGGTATTTCTTCGGCTTTTGCAGTAATTGTTTTAAAAGCTTTTGCCCACAGCATTTTTACTTTTGCCACCTATGTTACCAGTATTAGCATCTTTAAATACGGTTTTATCAAAGGAATGCTACCCGTTATAGGAATTATGCTGACTGTTTTTGTTGTCAAAAGATTTCTAGGTGGAAATATAGAAAAAGGCACCTCTCAAATTTTGTATGCTGTTGCCAAAAAAGCTAGTATCATTCCGAAGAAGCAAATGTATGCCCAAATCGTAACTAGTTCGCTTACTGTTGGTTTAGGAGGTTCAGCAGGATTAGAAAGTCCTATCGTAATTACAGGAGCTGCTTTTGGATCTAATTATGCACAACGTTATAAATTAAGCTACAAAGACCGAACACTTCTTATTGGTTGTGGTGTTGCTGGAGGGATTGCGGCCGCTTTTAATGCGCCAATTGCAGGGGTTTTGTTTGCTATTGAAGTACTATTAGTCGATGTCAGTATTTCGGCTTTTACCCCAATTATGATTGCTGCAGCAACAGGTGCATTAGTTTCTAAAATTGTTTTGAAAGAAACAATCCTGTTAACTTTCAAACAGCAAGAAGGCTTTGATTATCACAACATTCCCTATTACGTTTTACTTGGATTGATTACAGGAGTTGTTTCGGTTTACTACTCAAGAAATTTTCAAAGAGTAGAACATATTTTTGCCCGACTGAAATTTTCACCTTATAAAAAAGCTTTTTTTGGAGCTTCAATTTTAGCCTTATTGATATTTATTTTCCCAACCTTATTTGGAGAAGGTTATGAAAGCATTAAAACCTTATCTGAAAATGACCCGGGTCAATTACTTGAAAACACGCTATTTAGTAGTTACAGAAATAACAGTTGGGCACTTCTATTATTCATTGGCTTAACGGTCATGCTCAAAACATTTGCAACAGGAATTACTTTGGGAAGTGGAGGAAATGGAGGAAACTTTGCTCCTTCCATGTTCTTAGGTTCCTATGTTGGATTTTTCTTTTCTACTTTTTTAAATCAAATAGGACTCACAAAATTACCAGTTAGCAATTTTACAATGGTGGGGATGGCAGGGATTTTAAGTGGATTATTTCACGCTCCATTGACAGCTATTTTCCTTATTGCCGAAATAACGGGTGGCTATGACTTAATGATCCCGTTGATGATTGTAGCTTCTATTGGATTTACAATTTCAAAACGATTCGAAAAACATTCTATGGATGTAAAAAATTTAGCCCGAAAAGGTCATGTTTTAACCACCAATAAAGACACCAATATCCTTACTACTTTAGACACTAATTCGATTATTCAAACTGATTTTTTGACGGTTAGTCCAGACGAAAATTTAGAAAAATTGGTCGATTTGATATCCCATTCGAATCAGGTTATTTTTGCCGTTGTGGACAAAGAAAAAAACTTATTAGGAATCGTTCATTTTAATACTATTAGAGAAATAATCTTCAACCAATATCGGGTAAAATATACTTTGGTGAAAGATATAATGATAGAACCTCTGGAAATTATTTATCCTACCGATAGTATGGAAATTGTAATGAACAAGTTCGAAAAAGCTAAAGTCGTTTTTCTTCCTGTAATAAAAAACAGTAAGTATTATGGATTTATTTCGAAATCCAATGCCCTCGAAGCCTATAGAACCAAGCTAAAATCGATGACAATAGAATAATTTGTATGCCAACACTAGAAACTCTTTTATTACAGCTCAATTCTATAAAAGTCATTGATGACACCATTCCCTATTCGCAATATATTCCATTAGATTTATCGATTTCCAATTTAGATTTATCTCAAATTGACATAAAAAACCCCAATGATTTTGAAATTTATATAGAAACTTATCTTAAAAAAAACAATGCAAAAGTAGCTTTTGGCGGTTATAATGAAGTGAGAAATCTATACAAACAATCGTCACTTTTTGGAGATGGACAAGTCAATGAAAGAAACATTCATATCGGGATGGATTTGTGGATAAAAGCTGGAACGCCTGTCTTAGCAGCTATAGACGGAATAGTTTATGGATTTGATTACAACGCTGGAAAGGGAAATTATGGGCCAACCATTATCTTAAAACATAATTTAGAAAATCATTTTTTTTATACTTTATACGGTCATTTATCAATTGAAAGTATTGAAAATATTGAAATTGGCTCCTTTTTCAAAAAAGGGCAACAGCTAGCTACTTTGGGAGATTCGACAGTAAATGGTGGCTATTCTCCGCATTTGCATTTTCAAATTATAAAAAACATAGAAGATCATTTTAGTGATTATCCTGGTGTTTGCAACCAAAAAGATTTGAAATATTACCTGAAAAATTGTCCTGACCCCGATTTATTATTAAAAATTAAATAATAAATATTCAATAGTAATTTCTTTATTCAAAATCACAATTCTTTTATTTTGGGCTTATCACTATTTTATTACTAAATTAGATGCTATAAAAAAGCAATTCTAAAAAAAAATCATTAGCTTTACGTTTATTATACAATTAAATTAATGACAGCAAACGAAGGCATCATTACAAAATTCTACACTGCATTTGCCAACGCTGATGCTAATCAAATGTGTGAATGTTACCATCCTAAAATTCAATTTAGTGATCCCGCTTTTGGAACATTAAATGGCAATGATGTATGCCAAATGTGGAAAATGCTTCTAGAAAAAAGCAAAGGAAACATAAAAATCGAATTCTCAGAAATCAAAACAAAAGGACAATATGGCTCTGCACTTTGGATTGCAACTTACAATTTTAGCAAAACAAATCGCAAAGTGGTCAATTCAGTATCGGCAAAATTTCACTTTCAAGACGGATTGATTGTCAAACACACCGATGATTTTGACATTTGGAAGTGGGCAAAACAAGCGCTGGGAATTAAAGGCTTACTCCTTGGATGGACAGGCTTTATGCAGAAAAAAATTCAAGAAAATGCTCGAATGACCTTAAAAACATACTGTAAAAAGAATATTATCTGAATTATAATTATTCGTTTTTTGAGTAAAACCTATTTTTTTTTTACACTAATTAATGTTTTGAAATGAATTCAAAACAATCCTAAAAACTGAAACATTAAAGAATCTTTATTCTTATATGAAAACAGAAAATATAGCAAAAGAAAGCATCACTGCAAACGAAGATAAGTATCGTACCCTTTTCGAATCAAATAGAGATAGTGTTACTATATTCAGACTTGACTCGAAAGGGAATCCGAGCCTTTTTATTGAAGTTAACCTAGCTACAACTGAACTTTTTGGATTTAGTCAAAAAGAGTTATTAGCGATGCGTTTTAATGACCTTGAAATAATCTCCGAAAAAGAAAAAATCTCTAGAACAAAAGAGTTATTGTCTAAAGGAAAAATAGATTTTGAAACCATTATTAGGGACAAAAACGGTGTCAATAGAAATATTGAAGTAAAAGCGGTTTTAATAAATTATGAAGGTAGTGCTGCTGTAATGAACATTACCCGAGATATTTCAGTTAGCAAACTAATCGAAGAAAACTCAAAAAAAACTGAAGAAAACCTAAAAACAATTCTCGAAGCTATACCAGATTTACTCTTTGAAGTAGGTCATGATGGCAAAGTATATAACTATCATTCACATAACAAAGATTTTTTAGCCGTTCCGCCTGATGAAATTGTTGGGAGTTTTTTACAGGACATTTTACCTCAACAAGTAATAGAAACTTGCTTTTCAGCCATTGAAGAAGCTAACCAAAAAGGATGGTCATTAGGCAAACAATATTCACTACAATTGCCACAAGGAAAAATTTGGTTCGAGCTTTCAGTCTCTAAAATAAAGGAAACCAAAGAAAAAAGCATAGACAATCGCTTCATTGTTCTTGCACGAAACATCTCTGTGCGAAAAGAAATAGAAAAAGCACTTATTGAAAGCGAAAAATTTTTAAAACAAACTCAATTTATAGCGCAGCTAGGGTCTTATACTTTAGAAATTGAAACTGGCAAATGGATAAGTTCTGAACTTCTTGATTCTATTTTTGGCATAGACAACAACTTTAATCGTACAATTGAAGGCTGGACATCCATTATTCATCCTCAATGGCAACAAACGATGACAGACTATTTTGCAAATGAAGTGATTAGTAAAAAAGAAAACTTCAATAAAGAATACCAAATCATTAGACAAAAGGATAATGAAGTGCGATGGGTTTGGGGAAATGGAGAACTAATTTTTAATGAAAAGAATGAGCCTATAAAAATGATAGGTACCATTCAAGACATTACTGAACGCAAACTAGCAGAATTTGAAATAATAAAATCCAAAGAAGAAGCCGAGAAAAGTAGAGAATACTTAGACAAAATCATCAATAATGTGGGTGATCCTCTTTTTGTAAAGGACGAACAAAGTCGAATTTTGATTGCGAATGATGCTTTTTGTAAATTATTTGGCATAAACAAGATTGACATTATAGGCAAAACACTTGCCGAAAATGTAAGCGAAGAGGAACAAGAATCATTTCTAAGAATAGACAAACAAGTAATTGCAGATGGTCTGGAAAACATAAACGAGGAAACACTTACAATAAGAGGTGGTGAGTCTTTAACAATTTCAACAAGGAAGACCCGATTTATTGATGCCAATGGCAATAAGTTGATTGTGGCAGTAATCCACGATATTTCTGAACGCAAAAAAAATGAAATAGAACTCAAAAAAAGTGAAGAAAATCTGCAATCCATTTTTGATTCTGTTTCAGAAGCCATTTATGTACTTGATGAAAATGGAACTTTTATTGATGTAAATAAAGGTGCCGAATTAATGTATCAATTACCTAAATCAGAACTCATTGGAAAAAACCCTCAAAGCGTTGCTGCCCCTGGACTCAATGATTTAAACGAAGTAAATAGAATAATTCAATCTGTATTTGACAACGGTGTTCCTATCTCGCTAGAATTCTGGTCTATTCGCAAAAATGGTGAAATTTTCCCCAAAGAAGTGGTCGTCAATAGAGGAAAATATTATGGAAAATACGTTCTAATCGTTACCGCCCGCGACATAACCAAACGCAAAAGGAACGAAATTGCTCTTCGAAAAAGCGAAGAAAAGTTAATGAATATTTTTAATCTAGCCAATTCAGGGATTATTCTAGCCGATTTGAATGGTAATTTTCTGGAATTCAACGATTGGTGGCTCAAAATGACAGGCTATTCGCAGGAAGAATTCAGCAACTTGAAAAATTTAGGTGTTACCCATCCAGTTGATTTAGAAAAAAGCAAAAGGATGTTATCAAAATTAATAAATGGCGAAATAGATAAATATGAACTTGAGAAACGCTATATAAAAAAAGACAAAACAATCTTTTGGGGTCAAACCTCCGTATCTGCTATAAAAGATAAAAACAACACTATTACAAGCACAATTGGAGTTGTTACTAATATTACCGAAAAAAAAATAGCAGAACAATTACTTCGAGAAAGCGAAAAAAAATATCGAGGTCTAGTCGAAAATTCACCAGACGGAATTATTACCTATGTCGGTGACAAAATCACTTATGCCAACGATGAAGCGGTTCGAATTGTAAATGCTGACAATAGTGATCAAATTATTGGAAAATCGGTCTTAGAATTCGTTCATCAAGATAGCCTCGAAAGCATCATTGAAAAAATGAAAGAAGTAATTCTTGACGAATATGCTTCTAGAGTGGTCGAAGAAAAACTCGTTTCTTTAACTGGTCAAACAGTATATGTCGAACTAAAAGCTATCCCAACATTATATGAAAAGCAAAATGCTGTTCAAGTTATTATACACGACATTACTGAACAAAAACAAACACAAGATAAAATAAAACAACTATCGCAAGCAGTAGAACAAAGTCCTGTTGCCATTGAGATTACGGATAAATTTGGAATCATCGAATACGTCAATTCAAAATTTCTTGAAACAACGGGTTATTCCTATGATGAAATTATTGGAGTAAATTCGAATATTTTAAAATCAGGACATTCATCGCCAACTGAGTATAAAAAATTATGGGATACCATAAATTCTGGCAAAGAATGGTATGGCGAATTTCATAACAAGAAAAAAGACGGAACCAAGTATTGGGAATTTGCGTCAATATCTCCAATTTTAAATTCGCAAGGAATTACAACCCATTATATTGCAATTAAAGAAGATATTACAGAACGCAAAATTATTGAACAACAACTCATCTTAGCTAAAGAAAAAGCAGAAGAAAGTGATCGTTTAAAATTAGCTTTCCTTGCCAATATGAGTCACGAAATTCGTACTCCAATGAATGGTATTCTAGGTTTTACCGAACTTTTAAAAGAAAAAGATTTGTCAAGTGATATTCAACAAGAATATATAAACATCATTGAAAAAAGTGGTAAACGAATGCTAAACATCATCAATGACATCATTAGTATTTCAAAAATTGAATCAGGACAAATAGAAATAACAACATCCGAAACGAATATAAATGAACTGTTTGACTATTTAACCACTTTCTTTAAACCAGAAGCCAAACACAAACAAATATCACTTTTTTCATCTAAAGCATTGCCTCCAAATGAAAGTTTTATAAAAACAGACCGTGAAAAATTATACGCAATTCTAACTAATCTTGTGAAAAATGCCATCAAATTTACAAGCAATGGTAGCATCGAATTGGGTTGCGAAAAAAAAGAAGGTTATCTAGAATTTTTCGTGAAAGATTCTGGTTTAGGAATTTCAGATTCTCAAAAAAATATAATTTTCGAAAGGTTCAGACAAGCCAATGATACCATTAGTCGAACACACGAAGGTTCAGGTTTAGGATTGGCCATTTCAAAAGCCTATGTTGAAATGCAAGGCGGACACATTTGGGTAGAAAGTAAAGAAGGAGTTGGAAGCAGTTTTTATTTTACACTACCTTTCTATTCAGAATATGAAAGTAAAGAAAACTTGGTTGTAGAAAAAATTACATCTTGTGACCAAGAGGAAAACAACATCAAAGACCTCAAAGTATTAATAGTCGAGGACGATGCGATCTCTAAATTGCTAATTACTATTGCTGTAAAACCTTTTAGCAAAGAAACTTTAAAAGTGAGCACGGGTTATGACGCGATTGAAACCTGTCGCAATCATCCTGATATAGACTTAGTGATGATGGATATAAATATGCCCGAAATGGGTGGTTATGAAGCCACGAAAGAAATACGTAAATTCAATAAAGATCTAGTAATCATTGCTCAAACCGCAAACGGAATGCAAAGCGATCATGACAAAGCCATTGCAGCTGGATTTACTGATTACATTTCAAAACCAATAAACATTTCTACATTAAGCAAATTAATATGCAAGCATTTCAAGAAATAAATTCGAAAAATATATTTTAATACATCAATATTTATATTTTTTTCTATTTTTATTTCTTATTAACTACTAATCAATAGTTTATAAAAACTATCATTTCTGTTACTCTATAGAAAAATAGTGGGTTTTATATAAAAATATGATATTTTTTTACTAAATTTGAGTGTATATAGTTTGCTTATTTACTAATAGCTATTAAGAAACTTCTTAAGTTAAATTCATTAAATAGCTAATTAAACATCCAGACTTTCCTCTTTAAAATAATGATGAATTACAATAAAATCAATACTTCAATCATTGAATAAAAAAGTTGACTTATTTCAAAAAAAAATCTGGTACTATTTCAAAGTACTAAAACTTTGAAAAAAAGCAAAATTAAATAATAATTCAAACACTCAATAATTATGAAAAAGAGCGTTCCAAAATCAGAACTTGAAATAATTCTTCATAAAAAAGGAACTGAAATTATAAAAAACAAAATACCTATTGATGATTCTAACCATACAGCATCAGAAATAATTAAGATTTTAAACGAATTCAAAATTCTTAGTTTATTAGAAAGCAAAAAACTAAAAGAAGAATTAAAAACAACCCAAGAATATCCAGAAATTACTGGTCCAAAATATACGGAATTATATGATTTTGCGCCTTCAGGCTACTACATTCTATCTGATTCAGCCGAAATTCTGGGATTAAACTTAATGGGAGCCAATATTCTAGGCAAAGAACGTAGCTATTTATTAAACCGACGATTTACCTTTTTTATTGATGATGATGATAAAATTGCTTTTAGCTCCTTTCTCAACAAAGTTTTTGCAAGCGAAACCAAAGTAAGCTGTGAAATAAGATTACACATAAACAAAACTACTCTTTACCTTCATCTTGATGGTATTGCCATCGAAAATAAAAAGCAATCGCTTATAACTGCAATTGATATCACAGAAAAAAAAATAAACGAACAAAAATTAAAGATAAATGAACAAAAATACCAAACTATTTTTGAAAACGAAAGAGACAGTATAGGTATATTTAGACTTGACAAAGATGGGGAACCTGGTCCTTTTATTGAAGTAAACAATGCTACTACAAAACTATTTGGCTATTCAAAAGAAGAACTTTTGTCATTTACAGTTTATGATTTAGAAAAAATATCCAAGAAAACAAAGGACGAAAGAATAAAAAACCTAAAACTTCATGGTAAAATTGATTTTGAAACCGTTATCAAAACAAAAAATGGTGAAGAGAAAAACATTGAAGTTCAAGTAGCACTGATCAACTACATCAATGAACTCGCAATAATGAATGTTACAAGAGACATTACTGAGCGCAAACAGCTGGAAAATAACATTAAGAAAGCCTATGAAAATCTAGGAACAATCATGGAAGCCATTCCTGATTTGCTATTTGAAGTTGGACTTGATGGAAAAATTTATCATTACCAGTCCCACAGCGATGACTTTCTTGCCGTACCACCAGAAATATTTGTCGGTAAATTTTTTCAGGAAGTACTTCCTGTCGAAGCATCGAATATAATTTTTGAAGCATTAAAAGAAGCCAACAAAAATGGGTGGTCAATTGGAAAACAGTTTTCGCTAGAGATTCAAAAAGAGAAATTTTGGTTCGAACTTTCAGTTTCAAAAATCAATGATAGCAAAAACAAGGACAAACACTTTATTGCCCTTTCCAGAAACATTACTGTACGAAAAAAAGCTATCGAAGCCCTTAAAGAAAGTGAAGAAAAACTTCAAACTATATTTGATATTGCCAATTCGGGAATTTTATCAGTAAACAAAGAAGGAGAATTTATTTTTGTCAATGATTGGTGGATAAAAACCCTTGGTTATACATATGAAGAAATATACAAATTAACATTTATTGATATCACACATCCTGATGATATAGAGCAAAGTAAACTATTAGTACAGAAAATTTATAATGGAGAATTAGATAAATGCAGTTTTGAAAAAAGATATATAAGAAAAGATAAATCTGTTTTTTGGGGCAATATATCTATCTCGGCCAATCGAAACAAAAACAATGAAATAGAAAATGCAACAGCTATCGTTATTGACATTACAAGTCAAAAACTAGCAGAAGATTCTCTCAAAGAAAGTGAAAAATTCTTAAAACAAACTCAATTTATAGCACAGTTAGGATCCTATTCCTTAGATATTCAAACTAATAAATGGACAAGTTCTGAAATTCTTGATTCTATTTTTGGTATTAATTCAAATTTTGACCATACAATTGAAAATTGGACAACCCTAATTCATCCTGAATGGAGACAAACAATGATGGATTATTTTACCAATGATGTAATTGGCAAAAAACAAGCATTCGACAAAGAATACAAAATAATTAAACAAAACAATCAAGAAGAACGATGGGTTCACAGAATGGGCGAATTAGTTTTTAATGACAAGAATGAGCCTATAAAAATGATAGGAACTATTCAAGATATTACCGAACGCAAAAACGCAGAATTTGAAATAATTAAAGCCAAAGAAAAAGCCGAAATAAGTAGCGAATACTTGCACAACATTATCAACAATGTTGGAGATCCAGTTTTTGTAAAAGATGATCAAAGTAGAATTTTGGTTGTCAATGATGCTTTTTGTAAAATGTTTGGTAAAAATAAAGCCGAAATAATTGGAAAAACACTCGCCGAGGACGTATCTAAAGAAGAACAAGAATCTTTTTTAAAAATAGACAAACAAGTACTTGAAGACGGACAAGAAAATATAAATGAAGAACTATTAACCGTCAGAGGAGGTAAAACATTAACAATTTCTACAACAAAAACAAGGTTTATAGATGCTAATGGTAATAAGTTCATTGTAGCAGTAATACACGATATTACTAGACGAAAAGAAAATGAAAAAAAAATTCAAGAAAGCGAAAATTTTTTAAAAAAAACACAACTAATAGCCAATCTTGGAACTTATGCTTTAGATATTGAAACTGCCACATGGAAAACTTCTCAGGTATTAGATTCTATATTTGGTATTGACGCCAATTATGAAAAATCATTAAGCGGATGGAAACCTATCATTCATAAAGATTGGCGAGAACCCGTTACAAATTATTTCTTTAATGAAGTACTTGCCAAAAAAAACACATTTGATTTAGAATTTAAAATCATAAGACAAAATGATGAATCAGAAAGATGGATTCATGGTTTAGGAGAATTACAATTCAACGACAAGAACCAACCTATAAAAATGCTTGGAAGCATTCAAGACATTACAGAACGCAAGGAAAAATATAAAGAATTAGAAAAACTCAACAGAGCACATTTACTTAATAGTGAAATTAACAATTTGATCCTTAGAGCTCATAATCAAGAAACACTTTTTCAAGAAATATGCAAAATTGCGGTTACCTATGGTAAATTTCGAATGTGCTGGATTGGTCTCCTTGACGAAGTTACAAATGAAATAATTCCAACAAATTGGTATGGATATGAAGAAGGTTATCTTTCAAAATTAAAAAGTATTCATATCGAAAATCCAAATGAAGGCAAATGCCCCGCTGCACAAGCACTCATTAATAATAAATCTATTGTTTGCAATGATATTGCAAACGACCCTAAAATGAAACCTTGGCGCAATGAAGCCTTAAAAAGAGGGTATCGTTCCTCACTGGCACTGCCCATCATAATTCGCAACAAAACCATTGGCATCTTTAACTTGTATTCTGAGGAAAACAATTTTTTTATGAGTAAAGAGGAAATTGAATTACTCGAAAAAGTCTCAGATAATATGGCGTTCTCTATTGAATCCATTTTAAACAAACAAGATCGAAAACAAGCAGAAGAAAGATTTCGAGATATTGTAGATTCAACTAATGGAATTGTTTGGGAAGCTGATGCTAAGACTTCAACATATTCATACATAAGCAAACAAGCCGAACGATTAACGGGCTATACACTAGAAGAATGGTATGTACCAAAGTTTTGGGAAAATCATTTGCATCCAGATGACAAACAAAAAATAATCGCTTTTTGTGCTTTACAAACAGAAAAAATGATATCCTATGATATTACTTATCGTTTTATTACCCAAAAAAACAAAATCATTTGGCTCAAAGCCCTTACAAACGTGATTGAGGAGGATGGAAAACCAAAATGGTTGCGAGGAGTAATGTTTGATATTACAGAACAAAAAGAAACCGAAGAATCATTATTTGAAAGTGAAGAAAAATACCGCAGTCTTGTTGAAAATTCAACTAATGCTATTATCATTCAAGTAGATGGTAAAATTGTTTTTATCAACAATGAGTGTGTCAATTTAATAGCATCCAAAAGCAAAAACCAAATTTTAGGCAAATCTATTTTACAATTTGTACACCCTTTTAATCGTGCTGAAGTTTACAAAATGTTGAAAGAAGTTTCTAAAGAAGGAAATTCTTTCCCATCAACAGAAGAAAAATTTCTTCGTATGGACGGACTAACCATTGATGTAGAAATAAAAGCAATACCCACCATATTTCAACGCAAACAAGCCGTTCAACTCATCATACAAGATATCACAGAACGCAAAAAATCAGAAGTTCAACTTCGTCAACTATCCCAAGCCGTTGAACAAAACCCTGCCACTATTGTAATTACTGATTTAATGGGAAATATACAATATGTTAATCCAAAATTTGAATTAACAACCGGATATTCGTTTGAAGAAGTTCAGGGTAAAAATTCAAGAATCCTCAACTCAGGCCATACAAAACCAAATGAATACAAAGCAATGTGGGATTCTATTGTTTTAGGTAACGATTGGCATGGCGAATTTTATAACAAGAGAAAAGATGGAACTTTTTACTGGGAATATGCCTTGATTTCGCCAATAATTAATGAAAAAGGCAAAACTACACACTATATTGCTATTAAGGAAGACATAACCGATCGCAAAAAAATTGAGAAAGAAAAACAACTCCTTACTGAAAGTTTAACCGAAGCACAAACTTTGGCTAAAATAGGTAGTTGGGAAACTGACTTAACTACTTTTGATGTAGTATTATCAGAAGAATTCTATAAAATTTACGAACTTGACCCTACTAGTTTTCAAGCATCGCATTTAGGAATTATGAACAGTATCCATCCCGATGATCGTGAAAGAGTGGATGCACAATTCAAAAACTCCTTTAATAAAAACACCTATAATACGATGGAACATCGCATTATAACCCCATCAGGAAAAATAAAATACGTAGAAGCTAATTGGCATATTTCATATGATGAACAAGGACATCCTTTGAGAGCTATTGGTACAACTCAAGACATAACCCACTCTAAACTAACCGAGTTTGAATTGACCAAAGCAAAAGAAAAAGCAGAGGAAAGTGATCGTTTAAAATCAGCCTTCTTGGCTAATATGAGTCACGAAATTAGAACTCCTATGAACGGAATTCTAGGTTTTACAAAATTGCTTAAAGAACCTAAATTGTCTGGCAAAAACCAACAAGAATATATCAATATCATTGAGAAAAGTGGTAATAGAATGCTAAGCATCATCAATGATATCATTAGCATATCTAAAGTAGAATCAGGACAAACAGAAATTTCAATATCTGAAACAAACGTAAACGAACAGATAAAAGATCTTTATACTTTCTTTAAACACGAGGCAAATCAAAAAGGATTAGAACTTACCTATTCCAATACGTTAAACGATAAGGAAGCAAACATCAAAACCGATAAGGAAAAACTAGACGCCATTTTAACCAATCTCGTAAAAAATGCTCTCAAATTTACAAATGAGGGCACTATAGAATTTGGATATGCAAAAAAAGGTGAATTCTTAGAATTTTTTGTAAAAGATACTGGCACAGGAATTTCTGAAAACCAAAAAGAACTTATTTTTGAAAGATTCAGGCAAGCCAACGAATCAGTAAGCAGAAATTTTGGCGGTTCTGGTTTAGGATTAACGATTTCTAAAGCTTACACTGAATTGCTTAATGGTAAAATTTGGGTCGAAAGTGAAGAAGGAAAAGGAAGTACTTTCTATTTTACAATTCCGTTTATACCGACTAAAAATGAAGTAAATGAAGAAGAAATTGATACAAAAATCGAAAAAATAGATGCTCCTTTACGAAAACTAAAAATATTAATTGTCGAAGATGATGCTGTTTCAAAATTGCTAATCAAAATTGCAGTCAAAAAATTTGCTGGAGAAATCCTGAACGCAAATACCGGAATAGAAGCCATTGAAGCTTGCCGCAATAATCCCGATATTGATTTGGTAATGATGGATGTAAATATGCCCGAAATGGGCGGATATGAAGCTACAAACAAAATAAGAGAATTTAATAAAGACCTTGTGATTATTGCTCAAACAGCTAATGCTTTTGCAAGTGACAGAGACGATGCAATTGCTGCTGGATGCACTGATTATATCTCTAAACCCGTAAATTTAGCGTCATTGAGTACACTAATTTACAAATATTTTAAATAATTTTTTTTGTTTGACCTATGTAAAAACTAAAACGATAATTCAAATAAAATGAAGAAGAATTAATCTTCTCAAAAAAGTTTAAAAGCTTATAATCCTGAATTATTATGATACCAATTCCAACGAATAAGAAATTTTCTGTTTTAGAAATTCTGCAGTACACCGTATTAATTTCAGTATTGCTTTACTTCGGAAAACCTCTTTTTATTCCGTTGAGTTTTGCCTTACTCATCAGTTTCATACTTTATCCAGTATGTAAATGGCTGGAAAAAAAAGGAATTAGCAAAAGCATTTCTATATTCATTTCTATTTTTGGAATCTTACTCTTTTTTGGAGCCCTACTCTATTTACTTTTTTTGCAACTAATTGAATTTTCAAACGAATGGCAATTATTAAAAGTAAAACTGTTGGAAACAGGAACGCAATGGAGTATTTATTTGTCGGAGCAATTCAATCTCAGCTCAGAAAATCAATCTTTATTTCTAAAAAATGCAATCAACAATTCAGGAGCACAAACCATTTTATTTATACAAAACACTTTATCTTCTCTATCCGAATCAGTATTTTATTTACTAATTATCCCTATTTATTCGGCGCTTATTCTCTATTATCGTCAATTATTGGTCGATGTACTTTGTCACATTTTCTCATCAGAAAAAAAAGAAACCATTCGAGAAATCCTTATTCAAACTATTCACTCCTATTATGACTTTATCAAAGGAATGCTTGTGGTGTATCTATTAGTCGGACTTTTGAATAGTATTGGACTTGCATTAATTGGCGTTCCGCATCCATTCTTATTTGGGTTTATTGCTTCCATTTTAACTTTTATTCCTTATGTTGGAATCCTAATATCATCGCTTTTGCCTATCACAATTTCTTGGATTACCTTCAATTCTATTTGGTATCCAATTGGAGTAATAGCAGTTTTTAGTTTAGTTCAACTAATCGAAGCTTATATTATTTTTCCGCTGGCAGTTGGAAAGCGACTAAAAATAAATACATTAGTCATAATTGTAGTAATCATTATTGGCGGAATACTATGGGGAGCAGCGGGAATGATTTTGTTTATTCCGTTTGTAAGCATTGCAAAATTAATTGCAGAAAAAACCAATGGTCTAAAAACATTAGCTATCCTTTTGGGCGAAGGAGAAAGTAAAAAACGTGATTAATGCCAAATTTTTGAAACCGTTTCATTCACCTCAATTGTGATTTCTTTTCCAAAAATCAAAGCTCGATTGTCACGAATATGTCCAGCTGGAAAGTCAAAAATTACTGGATAATGATACTCTTTTACAGCATTTAATATAATTTCACGATGGGTTCCTCCAAATAAGGTGTCTTTTTCAATATTATAATCAAAATCACCTACGATAAGGGCTTTCAAGTTTTTCAATGCACCCGTTCTTTTCAAAGTGTANCAAAACTCCTTTGGCACTTCCTTTCTTATTCAAAGAATTTGATGCTATTTCCAATCCATAACTATAACCAAATAGAGCTTTATACAGAGTTTGCTTAGCTTCATCAGAAGCTCGCTTTATTCCACCAGGCATCGTAGCGTGAATAGTAGCAATTCCTAGATTGTGAATAGTGGTATGCAAAGTAGTAATATCAGAAAAACCAATAACCCATTTTGGATTTTTTTCGAAAGCTGTAAAATCCAATTGGTCAATAATGCGAACCGTTCCATATCCACCTCTTGAACACCAAATTGCTTTAATTTTTTTATCATCCAATGCCAATTGCAAATCGGTTTGACGCTCTTCATCGGTTCCTGCAAAATGATTGTGTTTTTTAAAAGCATTTTTTCCGACTATTACTTCCAATCCCCAGCTTTTGGCTAACTCAATTCCAGGTTCAATTTCGGTAGAATCAGGAACAAATCCTGCGGGAGCCACAATCATAATTGTATCTCCTTTTTTAAGATAAGAAGGTTTTGTGAATTTCATAGATTGCAATTTATTCTGATCTTGTCTAACTAAAGGATCTTGTTTCATGGTTTGATAATGGGATTTACATTGTACAAAAACAACTATAAAAAGCAGTTGAATGCAAATTAAAGGAACTCTTTTTTGTGCTCTATTTTCTCGTTTTTTCATATAGAAATACTGCTTTTTTTTTTGATAGAAATCTAAAAAAATTCAAAATCAAACTTCCAATTGAGTTCTTTTTTATACCACAATTGACCTTCCGAAACTTGTAAAGGGCAATCGAAATTATTGGTATATAAAGCTCCTGTTCCAAGTCCTTGTGGCATTAAATTGTGCTGCAAAAAAGTCCATTGTGCAATAGCATTTAATCCAATATTCGACTCCAAAGCCGAGGTAATCCACCAACCAATATTGTATTTTTCGGCCAATAAAATCCACTCTTTTGCACCACGAAAACCACCCACAAAACTAGGCTTCAAAATGATATATTGTGGCTTGATTTTTTGCAGTAAAGCTTCTTTTTCTTCCAATGAAAACACACCAATCAACTCTTCGTCTAAAGCAATAGGAATTGGAGTGATTTCACATAGCTCTGACATCCTGTCAGTATTATTTTTTTGAATAGGTTGTTCTATACTATGTAATTTAAAACCAGATAATTGATTTAATTTATATAAAGCTAAAGTTACATCAAAAGCTCCGTTAGCATCAACCCTAATTTCAACTTGCTCTGGAGTAAAATATTGACGAATATACCGCAATAATTGTAGTTCTTTATCAAAATCTATAGCTCCTATTTTGAGTTTCACACAACGAAAACCATCGGCTAGTTTTTCCTCAATTTGTTGCTTCATAAAGGACTCCTCGCCCATCCAAACCAAGCCATTAATTTCGATGCTTTTTTCTCCTTTTGTAAAGTCTGATGAGAAGAGTAAAAAAGGCGTTTCACTCGCCAAAGATTGGAATGCCATTTCCACTCCAAATTGAATCGAAGGAAACTCGATTAAAGCTTCCCAAAGTTGTTTTTCGCCCAAATGAATATTGTCACAAGTCCATTGCAATTTGGTTTCATAATCAGGTCTATCGTCAGCGCTTAATCCTCTCAAAATTCCACACTCACCTATTCCTTTTTTTCCGTCCTTTTCCAAAACAATAAACCAAGTTTCTTTCTCGGTCATTACGCCACGAGAAGTTCCCGAAGGTCGTTTAAAATTTAAAATATATTTGTGATAGGTTGCTTTCAAAATTAGATATCTGGTTTTATCAAGTTCAACTTTGTCTTCCCTTCTGGTTGACAATTGTAATAATTATATTTTTTCGTTTTTAAAAATCGATGCCACAGCCGCCTCATAATTTCGAATACTTTGTGCTTTTTTAATCTGTTTCAGCACTTTATGCGGGTTCGAAAAGGTCACCGAAAAATATTCCCAAAGATGATACATCTTCAACAAAATATGGCTTTGTCCAGACAAAGATTCACTATAAATAGCATACAAAGTATCGTGAAATTCGCTAAACAATTCCATTTTATTTTCAGGATATTCAACTGAATTATTTCTTATCATACTGGGCAAAAAAGGATCTGAAATCAATCCACGTCCAATCATCCAGTGGTCTATCGTAGGGAAACGTTCCTGCATTTCGTGAAACTTAGCTACCGAAGTTATATCACCATTGTAATACAATTTGTGCTTGGTATTGTCTATACAATGCTGAAAAGCATCCAAATGAACACCACCTTTGTACAATTGTTTACCAATTCGAGCGTGAATGGCAATATTCTTAATCGGATATCGATCTAAAATAGGCAAAACATCCAAAATTTCTTCAGTATTTTCATAACCCAAACGCATTTTCATCGACACAATAATGTCGGTTTCAGAATGGGCTCTGTCCAAAATATGATTGATTTGTTGTGTGTTTTTAATAAGTCCAGAACCCATTCCTGATTTGGTTACCATTGGATACGGGCAACCCAAATTCCAGTTCAATTCTTTATAACCCAATTCCCGAACATATTTGGCAACAAATAAAAATTCCTCGGCATTATTAGTAATCACTTGCGGAATCACTTCTAAATCCAAATTATTTTCTGGCAATAAATCTCTTTGATACGAGGCTTTTATCTCCAATTTTCCGTTCAAACGAATGTATGGCGAATAGAAAGTATCGATTCCACCAAAAAGTTTGTTTTGGGCATTTCTAAAACGAAAATCAGTAAATCCTTGTAAAGGAGATGAAAGAAGGGTAAAGCTCATAAATATTTGTAAAGAGGCAAAGATAAGGGATAAAAAAAATCTGTGATAACTAATGTTTTTTTTTCTTTTCTATTTGTTTGGTTATCCCGTTTATTCTTCTAAATTTGTAACCATTGTGTAATGTTAAACAATATGGTTATGAATGAAGAATATATGACGCTTTCTGAAACTTCGGAATACATTGGAAAAAGTAAAGAAACTTTGAGACGTTGGGACAAAGAAGGAAAATTGTCTGCTGTTCGTGAGCCAATGAGTAACTATAGAGTTTACAGAAAATCAGATGTTGATACATTATTTGCTGATTTTTTGGATGAAGATAGTCAAAATATAACTTCAAATTATGCAGAACCTCAAAATGAGTACACTGTTTTAGAACTTTTTGCTGGAGCTGGCGGATTAGCTGTTGGAATGGAAAAAGCTGGTTTAAAATGTGTGGCGCTAAATGAAATTGATAAATGGGCTTGTCAAACATTAAGAAAAAATCGCCCAAATTGGAATGTTTTGGAAGGCGATATAAGAACTTTAAATTTTAACGATTACCACAATAAAATTGATATTGTGACTGGCGGATTTCCTTGCCAAGCATTCAGTTATGCTGGAAAAAAATTAGGTTTGGCAGATGCAAGAGGAACTTTGTTCTATGAATTTGCAAGAGTTGTCAAAGAAGTAAATCCTGCAATTTGCATTGGCGAAAATGTTCGTGGCCTATTAAGTCACGAAAATGGTAAAACGCTAGAAGGAATGATTTCTATATTAGATGAAATTGGATATAATGTTGTTCCTGTTCAAGTTTTAAAAGCGATAAATTATAATGTTCCTCAAAAAAGAGAACGTCTAATTTTGGTTGGAATTAGAAAAGACATTGATTTAAAATACGAATATCCAAAACCCAACAAAAAAATATACAATTTGAAAGACGCTTTGAAAAAAGGAGATTTGTTTGATTGTGATGTTCCAAAATCCGAAGGTTCAAAATACCCAAAAAGTAAAATAGATGTTTTGGATTTGGTTCCGCAAAAAGGATATTGGAGAGATTTACCTCTTGAAATTCAAAAAGAATTTATGGGAGGAAGTTTCCATCTTGGTGGAGGAAAAACAGGAATTGCAAGAAGAATTGGTTGGGATGAACCTTGCTTAACTTTAACTTGCAGTCCTGCCCAAAAACAAACGGAAAGATGTCATCCCGAAGAAACTAGACCGTTTACAGTTAGGGAATATGCTAGAATTCAAACCTTTCCCGATGATTGGAAATTTGAAGGTTCTGTAGCGCAACAATACAAACAAATCGGAAATGCGGTTCCAGTTAATTTAGGAAAAGAAGTTGGCTATTCGATTGTAAAATTTCTGAATAGTTATTATAATTTATTGAAATCTAAATAAAGGTGATTTTTTAATTTCATTAGCTAATTCATCACAACCTTTTGTAATAAAATCTTTTGTGTCAAGATTGTTAATACATTGATGAAGAGCAGTAACTAATCCATCATAAAAATTAGGAAATCCTGTTATTCTATGCCAAAAATCTTTTCCAATAATTACAGGATGAAATTTGTCAATTTCTTTATAATGCATACTTAAATCGGAAATTTCACCATATAAAACGCCAACAATAAAATCAGTGTTATTTATATTTTTTAGAGCTTTATTTGTACGAGCTAACTGAATTGTATTTGTAAATTTTCTTATTAATGGTTTTACATCTTCGGAATTTATAGTATTCGGACCTGATTTCAATTGACACCATTTTTTGCGGTTTTCTATTTTGTCAATAAATTCAATGTCCATTCCTGGAATTAAAGAACCTTCTGCGATTTTAAGTTCAACAAACATATTTTGAATTCGAGTACCAAAAGAAGTATTGATAGAAGTTCCTAAAACTCTTGGATAAAAAAGGGCTTTTGCAACTCCTTCTGGACTATAATTATTTTCTAAAACTTTCGATAAATATTTAACAACGATTGGGTTAATGTTATAAGATTTAAGTTTAGAATGAACTTTTAGTGATGCATTAATATGATTTTCAAAAATATACACGTTGAAATAATCTACAATTTCAATTAAAAGTTCTTTTTCGGTTCTATTTGACATTTGATTTATCAATTTAATTTTAATTACTAAACTATGAATTTAAATTGGTTTTTCGTTAAATTTTTCTGGTCAATACCTAAAAGTTTTTTTAAAACTATTAGGTATTTGATAATTCGCAATAATCAATTACTATAATTCGTGGCTAACTTTTTTAGAATCAATCACTCCAAAATCAATTGCATAAAAACCGAATCTAACCAACGATCAAATTTATAGCCCGATTCCTTAATAATTCCAACGGTTTTGAAACCAAATTTCTCGTGAAATTCCACACTACTTTGATTTTCAGCATCGATAACAGCAATCATTGTATGGAGTTTTTGTTTTTTGGCTAAAGAAATCAATTCCTGAAGCAATAATTTGCCAATGCCTTTGCCGTGAAAATCTTTGTTTACATAAACGGAATGTTCCACCGTAAATTTATAGGCTTCCCGAAATCGGAATTCACTGTACATTCCAAAACCAACTACTTGCCCATTCAATTCGGCAATAATTACGGGATAGTTTTTATTTATTTTTTCTTCTAAAATAGTTTGTTGTTGCTCATAACTTCGGGTATTGTAATCATATAAAGCAGTTGAATGCAAAATATTATGGTTGATGATATCCAAAATGGCTTGGGTATCTTCAGGTTTATAAGGTCTAATCTTGATTTCCATTCCTAAAATTATTTCTCTTCAAAAGTATGAAAAAGTTGATTTAATTAAAGGATATCGGTAGGCAAGTTTGTAACTTTGCTGAATTGAGGTTTCAAACAACTTTAAACTTTAAACTTTAAACTTTTAAAACTTAAACTTTTAAACCAAAACTTTAATGATTTATCCTAAAATACCCCTTGCACAAAGCATCATCCAGATTTGTTTGGACAAAGGAATCAAAAATATAGTAATTTCTCCAGGCTCCAGAAATGCGCCTTTAACCATAGGTTTTGTAAACAATCCCGAATTTAATTGCTACAGTATTGCCGACGAGCGTTGCGCTGCTTTTTTTGCCCTTGGAATTGCCCAACAAATTCAGAAACCCGTTGCCGTAGTTTGTACTTCGGGTTCGGCATTGTTGAATTATTATCCTGCTTTTGCGGAAGCTTTTTACAGTGAAATTCCATTAATCGTGATTTCGGCAGATAGGCCTCAAAGCAAGATTGACATTGGTGACGGTCAAACTATTCGTCAGGAAAATGTGTTCCAAAATCATTCATTATACAATGCCAATTTAACCGAAGAAGTTTCGGTTGAAAATGATTTAAAAATCAACGAAGCCATTAATGAGGCTTTCGCCAAAAAAGGCCCTGTTCATATCAATGCGCCGTTTGAAGAGCCTTTGTACCAAACGGTTTCGAAATTGAATGTCGATGTGACGCTTTCAACTTTCGGTAAAAAAAATAACAAAGTTTCAATTGACGATATTGATGAGTTTACTAGTATTTGGAACCAATTCGAAAAAAAATTAATTCTTGTTGGGGAAAATAAACCCAATACAATCGATACAACAATTATTGAGGCTTTAGCCAACGATCCATCGGTAGTGGTGATGACAGAAACGACTTCGAACATACATCATCCTTCGTTTTTGAATAATATTGATACTATAATTACTCCATTTTCGCAGAAAGATTTTGAAAATTTACAACCCAATATACTAATTACTTTTGGCGGAATGGTGGTTTCCAAAAGAATAAAAGCCTTTTTGAGACAATACAAACCCACACATCATTGGCATATTGATACTTTGAGAGCTTATGATACTTACGATTGCTTGACGAAACATTTTGAAGTTGATCCCAATCAATTTTTTACTCAATTTTTGCCTTTTACGATTCCTATTGCAAGTAATTATTTTTCGACTTTTAATGCCATTTCAGCTTTAAGAGAAAAGAAACATCAGGAATATTTAGCCAAAACTCCCTTTTCGGATTTCAAGGCTTTCGAAAAAATAATTCCATCCTTGCCCGATAATTCGATGTTGCATATAAGTAATAGTTCAGCCATTCGATATGCACAATTGTTCTCCATAAAACCTTCGATTACTGTTTTCTGTAATCGTGGTACCAGCGGCATTGATGGAAGTACTTCTACGGCAATTGGTGCGGCTGTTGCCAACGAAAGACAAACTACTTTAATTGCGGGAGACATCGGCTTCTTGTATGACAGCAACGCATTGTGGAACGAATACACTCCCAAAAACTTCAAAATCATACTCATCAACAATGGCGGAGGAGGAATTTTTAGGATTTTGCCCGGACACGAAGAAACGCCAGTATTTAACAAATTTTTCGAAACTTCGCATTGCCTAACAGCAGAACAATTGGCAAAAATGTATGGTTTTGAATATAGTATCGCTAGTGATGAAGTAAGTTTAGAAAAGAATTTAATTGCTTTGTATTCTCAAAATGATAAACCCGCTATTTTGGAAATTTTTACACCAACATTAGAAAACAACAAAATCTTGTTGCAGTATTTTAAGGAACTAACTTAATTAAAATCAAATTTTAAAACAATTTATACTGCAAATTTTAAAACAATTTACGAATTTGCTGAAGTTTTTTCTTATTTATTATTAAGATAACAAGTTTTTAGATATCTTTATTTTTTAAATAATTAATCTTGATTTCAAATGTTTGAGTTTTTTAGTAAGAATAGAAATTGTCGTGTTCTTTATTTTTTGTGCTTTGTTTTATCAATTAGTTTTTTGCAGGCGCAAGAACAAAAAAAGATTCCCGAGATAGAGAAAATTTACCTTCATACCGACAAATCTATCTATTTTATAGGGGAAGATTTATGGTACAAAGCCTATGATGTTCGAGCTTCCAATAATTTACTTTTTGACAATAGCAATATTTTGTATGTAGAACTCATCTCTCCCGATTCTGAAATAATTGCCCGAAACAAAACCAATATTGAAATAGGTTTGGGACACGGCGATTTTCAATTGACCGATTCGCTTGGCGTAAAACCAGGGGTTTACCAATTACGGGCTTACACCAATTGGAATAGAAATTTTGGAGAAGATTTTGTGTTTAAAAAAAATATCGAAATTATAGATGCTTTTAAATCGTATTCAAAAACCGATGAGGCACAAAATACCGCTACCAAAAAGCTAATCGCTCCAATGGGCAACCCAAACAACTTTAGAATTGATTTCTTTCCCGAGGGAGGTTCGCTTATAGAAAATGTGGCTAGTATTGTAGGCTTTAAAGGGGTGAATAGCAATGGAAATCCGATAGATGTTACGGGCGAAATTTATAATTCCGATGATGAATTAGTCACACCTTTTTCAAGTCCACACGATGGGATGGGGAAATTTCAAATGATTCCCATGGAAGGAAAAAATTATTACGCAAAAATCAAAACTCCCGATGGCAAATTAATACGAATAGAACTTCCAAAAGTGGCTAAAGAAGGCTATTCGTTAAGTTTTAAAACCTTCAAAGGCAAAAATATTATATCCATACTAACGAACGAAAAAACCTTGCTCCAAAATCCGAACGCTGCACTAACTGTGGTGTGCAAAGCAAGAGGTGTTTCTTATTTTGAAAGCTCGCCAACACTAACCCAAACCACATTTTCTTTTGAACTTTCCAAAGATAAAACTCTGGATGGTATAAGCCAAATAACACTTTACGACAGCAATTCGAAACCCCAAAGCGAGCGTTTAATTTATATTGAAAAAGATCAGGATTTAGACGTTCAACTTTTGACAGACAAAGTGATATACAAGCCCTATGAAAAAGCTACTGTAAATGTGGTTTCAAAATCCAAAACAGGCGTTGCCAAATCGGCCAGTTTTTCAGTAAGCGTTACCGATATGAATAGAGCGGATGAGAAAAATTCTGGCACTACTATTTGTTCTTATTTCTTGTTGGAGTCTGACATTCGAGGCAAAGTATTTAATCCGGGATACTATTTTGATCCTTCTAATTTAAAACGACTAGAACATTTAGATGATTTACTTTTGACGCAAGGCTGGCGAGATTTTCTATGGAAATCAACCTCAAAATTCAGTGATTTGACAACCTATAAAGCAGAAAAAGGCATTACAATTTCTGGTAGAGTAAAGCAACTTTTTGGAAATAAAGCAAAAGTAAACAACAGAGTTGGTCTGGTTTTATTGAATAAAAACCATATGAATTCTTTCAAGACTTTTACAGATGTTTCAGGAAGTTTTAAATTTGAAAATCTAATGTTTTCTGGAAAAACCAAAATGGTTTTAAATTCTAGAAATGAGAATGGGAAGTATGGAGGCGAATTAATAGCAAATTCTGAACAATCTTCTATGCCGGTTTCTGCTATAAAAGAACCCTTTATTTGGGATGAATCAACTCGCTTATTAGTATATAATGTATTTAGAAAATTTACCGCTTTTGGGGTAAAACCCGAAAATATGTTGGACGAAATCCAAATCAAAGGCCAAAAGAAAAAATACGCAGTTGTCTCCTATGGAGCACCCGATTACAAGTACATTATTGACAAAGAAGAGGCAAAAAAACTGAGCAACAGTGCCGACCTTATTGAAGAACAATGTAAGGGAGTAATCCCGAACAATTTTAGTATGGAATTAAATTCTTATTTTATTGAATCACCAGAGAACAACATGCCTATTATTTTGATAGATGGATATCAAGCTTATGAAGCCGGAGAGCTCTTGGGAATTGCACCCGAGGATATCCTGAAAATAGAAGTGGTAAGCGGATATGTTGTAGATGCTTTGTACGGAAGGGGTTCTGTGATTTCCGTTTTTACGAATGGAAACAGAAACAAGGCTGTAAGCGAAAACTCTTATTCCGTCAAGCAAGAAATCGATGGTTTTTACACAGAGCGTGTTTTTTATTCACCCACTCCAGAACAAGCCGAGTTGGATAATAAACTGGCTGTAAGAAACACCATCTACTGGAATCCGTTCGTGCATCCAGACGCAACAGGTAATGCCAATTTAAGTTTTTTCAACACTAAGGTCGAAACCAAGGTAAAAGTTGAGCTGGAAGGAATTACCGCTACAGGAATTCCGGTGGCAAAAAAAGTGTATTACACCATCAAAAAATAAAGATTTTTTTATGGTATATCCATAAATAGACACACATTTTTTTTTAATTTCTAATTAATAAGTTAATTAACGAATGTTGAATGTCATTCCCAGATTTGTTGCCTAAATTTGGGTTAAAATCTACTATCATGGATGTCGAAATATTAGCTCGAATACAATTTGCATTTACCATTGCTTTCCATTACATCTATCCACCATTAAGTATCGGAATTGGGCTGATAATGGTTATTTTTGAAGGCCTTTATCTTAAAACCGGAAACAAGGATTATGAAATTCTAACTCGTTTTTGGATTAAAATATTCGCCTTGACTTTTGGAATTGGCGTGGCTACCGGAATTATAATGGAGTTTGAATTTGGAACCAATTGGGCGGTCTATTCTCGTTATGTTGGTGATATTTTCGGAAGTGCCTTGGCTGCCGAAGGATTATTTGCCTTTGGTTTAGAAAGCACTTTTCTAGGTATTCTACTATTTGGATGGAATCGAGTAAAACCTTGGGTGCATTTTGTTTCTACTTTGGGCGTATTTTTAGGTTCAATGTTCTCAGCCGTTTGGATTGTAGTGGCCAATTCTTGGCAACAAACTCCTGCAGGCTACCATATTGTCGGAACAGGTTTGCACGCTCGTGCCGAAGTGACTGATTTCTGGGAAATGGTTTTCAATCCATCCAGCGTCGATCGAATTATTCATACTTGGCAAGGTGCAATTTTGGCTGGAGCTTTCTTAGTTTTGAGTGTTCACGCTTATTATATTAGAAAAGGACGTTTTGTCGAAATATCTAAAAAAGCTTTCCAAATTTCTTTGGTGGTGGCTACCCTATTTTCGCTTACTCAATTGCTTTCAGGTCACAGTACTGCCGATGGTGTTGCCGTAAATCAACCCGCAAAATTGGCGACTATGGAAGGACATTTCCAGAAAAACTCTCCTGCCGATTTGTATCTCTTGGGTTGGGTCGATAAAGAAAAACAAACCGTTACGGGAATTGGAATTCCAGGTGGATTATCATTTTTAGTACATCAAGATTTTCAAGCTCCCATAAAAGGTTTGAATGATTTTCTTGTTGAAGACAGACCCAGTCAAATCAATGCTATTTTTCAGTTTTATCACATTATGGTTGCCATTGGAATGCTGTTAATTGGAATGACACTTTATGCTAGTTTCCTTTGGTGGCGAGGAAAATTATTCGAAACCAAATGGCTAATGTGGATTTTTTCTTTCTCGGTTATTTTGCCTCAAATAGCCAATCAAGTGGGCTGGTTCACTGCCGAAATGGGAAGACAACCTTGGGTAGTTTACGGTTTATTACGAACCAGTAAAGCTTTTTCGCAAGAAGTCGCATCCAATCAAATTGTGTTTTCATTGGTATTGTTTACCGTGGTTTACTCGCTTTTGTTGGTCTTGTTTTTGTATTCGGTCAATAAAAAAATAAAACACGGCCCTTATGAAGAAGCAGTAGCATTTTCAAACTCTAAAAACTTTTAATCAAGACTTATGGAAACTTTTTTAGGAATAGATTATCCCACTTTATGGTATTTGGTCATCGGATTGTTGTTTTCAGGTTATGCCATTTTAGAAGGTTTTGATTTTGGTGCAGGAGCTTGGCATTTGTTTTTCAGAAAAGATTTGAGCCGAAGAATCGCCATCAACGCCATTGGTCCTATTTGGGATGCCAATCAAGTTTGGTTGGTCATTGGCGGTGGCGCATTATTTGCAGGATTCCCAGTAATGTATGCTACGATGTTATCGGCAATGTACATTCCTTTTATGTTATTTTTGATGTTTAATGTACTCAGAGCAGCAGCCATCAAGTTCAGAAGTGCCGAAGAAATGCCTTGGTGGCGAACCAGTTGGGATGTCATTTACAGTGTTTCCTGTATTATGATTGCCTTTTTGTTGGGTGTCGTTTTGGGAAATATTTTGCAAGGTTTCGCTTTAGGACCTAATTTTACTTATCAAGGAGGCATCTTTTTTTCATTCTTGAATCCGTATGCTATAATGGTGGGGTTTACTACACTTTCTATATTTATGACTCAAGGAGCGATTTTTTTGTTATTAAAAACCGAAGGAAGATTACACGCTCGATTGACTTTTTTACTCCAAAAAGGGATGATCTTTTTCATCATCAGCTTCGGAATTACAACACTTTACACCTTGGTTTTTATTCCAGAAGTTACGGCCAATTTTAGAGAAAAACCACTTTATTTTGTTGTTCCAGTATTGTCGTTTTTGGCTGTGGCCAATGTGCCTCGTTTGGTTTCCAAAAAACAATATATGATGGCATTAGTGTTTTCGTCTTTGACAATGGCGTTTTTGCTTATTCTCGTGGCTTTGCAATTGTATCCTACGCTTTTAATTTCGACCATTGACCCCCAATATAATGTTACGATTTACAATGCGGCTTCTTCCCAAAAATCATTAGGAATTATGCTGACTATTGTTGTCATTGGAGCACCGTTATTAGCAGGTTATTTTTTCTTTTTGTACCGAACATTTAATGGAAAAGTTGAATTGGACGATACGAGTTATTAGAGAATTATAATTTCAATAATTTAAAGAAAAAGTGACCCAATTTTGTCATTCCGACGAAGGAGGACTCGAGCAATAGCGAACTGGCGAAGCAATCTCATTAGTTGCTCAAGAGTTATTAGGTTGGTTTACAATAAAAAATAATCTCTAATTTTTTGAAACTGCAATCTACATTTTTCAATTGCCGTTGACTTCAGTCAAAGGAATTTAGGTTTGATGTGTAATTGGCTTTAGCCAAAATAGTCACAAACCAGTTTTATTTCAACTGGAATACTAGCAAAAGCGTCCAGTTTCAATTCGGATTTTTCAGCTATTTTGTGAATGGTTTCTAGTGCTGAAATAATGTTGTTCTCTTCCATAATTGCTATGTTTTAATTATTGTGAAACAAAAATAAACCGCCACAATGCCATATTGTGACGGTTCAAATTTAAAAGAAAAACGATGGCATTATTTACCCTCTTTTGTGCCAACTCATCCCGTTTGTAGTTGAATAAAAAAGACCTTTTGAGGTATTGGCTAATATTTCTTTGCCATTATCAATTAAATCTTGAAAATCTCCGCAACCAGAACCCGAATAGCGAACGTGCCAAGACCTTCCGTTGGTTGTTGAGTATTCAATTTGGTTGTTCTTTTTTGGGTTAATTCTAATTAATTCCCCATTTCTGTTAATCATTTGTGACATATTTTTTTGTTTTTAGTTGTTATGGAACAAATTTATGAAGAGTGTCTGCCAAACCCTGTCCGTTTAAAACCAAATTTTGGTATCACCACCTTTTTTTTATTATCGACAACCCTTGTGCTAACTATATTTATTTGTTAAAAAAATGGAGATTTAAAATTTATTGTTTTTTTCTGTTATTTCTTTATAAATCTCAAATAACACTTTCTCCCTTGATTCGATATATTCAATAATTTGTTGAGATAAAGCCTGTACTAATTCCTCTTTTTTATCTTTATTTCTCCCTAGGAAACCGATGAAATTAGAATCACTAAAATCAACTTTAAAGTTTTCAAAATCCTCAAAATATCTTATCTCTCTCCACCAACCTTTTTGATTAAATTCAGATAATTTTACAAAAAAATCTTTATTTTTTTCATATAAATCGATTATTCCGTAAAATAATTCTGAACCATTACCTCCGCTACCACTAAAAGATTCGATTCCAAACAACAGAGAGTTTCCCATATATTCTTTGGATTCAATCCATATTTTAGAGTTTTTATCTCCAACCTTACTTCCTTTATCAGAAATATCGTATTTGTTGATTAATTTTGTTTTTAACTTATTAATAATATCAGCTCTTATGCCTCCACATATTTTATATTTTACAGAATCAAACTCTTTTACAATTTGTTCAGCAGATAGAAAATTATTTAAAATTATATTCTGAATTTCGTTACTCATTTTCTTATTTGTTGATTGATTGGTTAATTTTTTTACTAAATATAAATACTGTACCAAAGTCTCTCTAATTATAGGAAGAGAATGTGTTTTTTCGAGACAATTTTCCAGCCATTTTTTTATATCATCCTTATATGAGACTAAAATAATATCCTTTAAACTCAATTCCTGACCATTATCAATTTTATAACTAAATTTAGAAGGTTGTTTACCTTCTAAAGTCAAATAAATCAATGTACCCATAGGATACTTTTTTTTGTATCTCAACAATTGTCCTTTTTGGTCACCTGCATAAATTTTATTTTCAATAACAACTTGATTTTTTGAATCTTTTATCACAATATCGATAAAACCACCTTCTGAATATTCTCCATCAATCCTACCTGTATGCTCTTCTACCAAAACTTTTGCGTTTTCAAAATCAAAGTTTTCTTTAATCTCATTTAGAGCCTTCACCTCTTCAAAAAAAAGTTTTAGATAAATACTCCCTTGGCTATGCAGCCCTTTAGGATTTAAAAAATCTGCAATTATCCTTGAGTGTGTTCTTACCTCATCACTTTCGGCTCTCATAATAGAAAAAATATTAAAATTTTCTCCAGTAATTTTTGCGATTTCATCATATTTTTTTTGAATGATTGAAACTTGCTGCAATAGGTTGTTAATTTTATCCATAAATTTTATTTTTTAATTTTCCCCAAACTCCTCAACCACAACTCCGCACAAGCCCTAGCATCGCTCAACGCATCGTGATGATTCAGCAGTATATTATGTTCTTCGCACAAGGTAGCCAAATTTGACCTATAAATCTTATAAGTACAAAATTTATTATAGTCAGGAGTGAGTAAATTATAATAGTCGAGTGTTTTGTTTAAAACAGGAAAATCAAAGCCAAAACCATTGTGTGCCACTACATTTTGGTTTTCGATATAAGGTGCGATTTGTTGCCAAATTTGGGCGAAATTTGGCGAGTTCAAAGTGTCTTTGGCAGCAATTCCGTGAATGTCCGTAAAGCGATTCCAATAATAATTATCGGGTGGTTGTACTAATAGATTGACTTCTTGGGTAATGATTCCGTTTTCTATTCTAACCAATCCAACTTGGCAAATGCTATTTCTATAACCTGTTGCCGTTTCAAAATCTAAGGCAGTAAAAGAGTTCATAAATTTAATTGCTATTCATTACTATTTGTAATATTCATTCCTGAAATTTCTATCTTATATAGTCTGCCATCAATTACTAATCGATTCAGAAAACCCAGCGGAATAGTCGCTGTTGTTCTATCATCTATTCCATCAGGGAATTTTTCCTTAAAAGTACGCTCAAGCTTATCAATCCGTTTTGAAAACAAGCGCACAAACTCTTCTTTTTCCATAATTATTTATAAAGATTAGACATTTCCGAAATCCTGTTTTTGATTTCATTTTGAAGTGAAATAGGAGAGAGTACTTTTACATCGCTACCGTATTTCAACAATTCCATTTTAATATCGTTGGTGGTATGAATGAAAATTTCTAGGATTACAGTATTTTCGGTTTCTTCCACAATGCGTTGGGATTCGTGCAACGGAAAGGTTTTGATATAGTTACCTTGTTGTTTCGAAAATTCCAAAATCACTTTTTCTGCTGCCTCATAAGTTTCTACTCCAAAAGCGTGTTGAAATTCTTTTTCTACGTTGTAATTAATGAGTTTAAATTTGGTATCAGTGATTTTTAGATTGGAGATTCGGTCCAGTCCAAAAGTTTTTACGGTTTCTCCTTTTTTGTCCCAAGCTACTAAATACCATCTTTGTTGCGATTCTTTAATGGCAATGGGTTTTACTTCCCGTTGCGTTATCTCGTCTATCCAATGTTTATGATGGGTAAATTGCAGGATATTAGCATTTTGTATGGCGTGAATAATTCCGTAAATATGTTCGGTTCCCAATGATTTTCGCTTTTCTAGAAATACACTTGGCGATAATTTATTGCCTTCTTGCAGTGCGTGATGAATCGAAAAAGCATCAATCATTCGAGTAACCGACTGGTCTTCGATTTCAGCTTCGTCAATAGCATAGGTTTTGTCTTTTCGGTTGTAGTGAATGTCAATCCCAAAAAGGGTCGAAATGTCTTTCTTGTCCCGCTCAAAAGTACGAATCGCATATTCGAAAGTCGTGTCGATGTCGTCGTTTTCCAATTTACGCATCACGTGTTCCTGCAAATCGTTGAAACTACAAGGTCGGCTTCGCAAGCGGTCGATAACGTACAAATACCTTTTAAAATAGATTAATTTTGACATAATGTTTTAATTTATTTTTCAAAGATATGTAGTTTGTCTGCCGTTTTGTGACGGCATGAAATAATTCGTGATAATTTGCGGCTAAAAGTCTTAAAAGCTAATGCCGTGGATTCAAAATAAATCATTTCAATCTTCGTACCTTTGCGCTTTAGAAAATTAGAATAAAATGATTGAAATAGGAAAATACAACACCCTCACCATATTACGTGATACCAAAGTGGGTTTGTTTTTGGGAAATCCCGAAAAAGATCCTGAAGGAATTCACGACATCCTTTTACCCAATAAATACGTTCCCAACGAATGGGAAATAGGCGAAGAAATTATTGTTTTTGTCTATTTAGACCACGAAGAACGCCCAGTTGCTACCACATTAGAACCTTATATTTTGTTGAATGAATTTGCACTTTTGCGTGTAAACTATGTCAATCAAGTGGGTGCTTTTATGGATTGGGGAATGGAAAAAGATATTCTGGTTCCTTTCAAAGAGCAAGCTCGACCAATGGAAAAAGGAAAACGCTATTTGGTTTATCTTTATATGGACGAAAAAACCAAACGTTTAGTGGCATCCAGTAAAACCAACCAGTTCTTGAAAAATGACCATTTAACGGTCGAAAAAGGTGAAGAAGTCGATTTGATTGTTTCTCACATCACCGAATTGGGGATTAATGTTATCATTAACGAAAAACACAAAGGCTTGCTGTATAAAGACGAAGTCTATGACGATTCGATTCGAACTGGTGACAGATTGCGAGGTTACATCAAAACCATTCGTCCCGATCATAAAATTGATGTTTCGCTACAAATACAAGGATATCAAAATATTGAACCTAATGCCGAGAAAATTCTAGATGAACTTCGTGCGAGTCGTGGTTTCTTACGATTAACAGATAACTCCCATCCCGAAGACATCAAAACGGTCTTGAAAATGAGCAAAAAAACCTTCAAGAAAGCCGTCGGAGCGTTATATAAAGAAAAACTAATTGAAATTAAGGAAGACGGAATTTATCTAGTAAAAGAATAAAGTTCTTTAAAAAAATGCAAAAATAAACCGCAATTTCTCAAATTTCTTTTATCCAAAAGGGTCAAATAATTTGAGAATTTGCGATGTTTTTTTAGAATAACTCTAGTAAAATTTGATTTAAAATATGGCTGAGAAACTAACACCCCAAACAGGTGTTTTGGAAAATTGATTGACTCCAACTGGAGCAATATTCATCTGAGTTTTCACTCTATCTTTATACCCAAATCCGTCCAAAATAGTGTTGAAAGGATCCATTAAAAATAAAGTTGTTATTCCTAAAAATCTTGATTTCAAGACTTTCTTATCGTGTCGAACAATAGATTTTTTGGCATAAAAGAACCCTTCTCCAACCACAGAACCAACAACAGGTGTTATGATTAAATCTTGAATCGAGGGAACTTCTGCAAATGCTTCGATTCCATATTCCCAAAAGAACGTGGACATTATTGCCGAATAACCAAAAGATTCTAATGCTGTAAAACCACTGCTTCGGGCTGTCATATAATAAATACCTCCACAATAAGGATGCGTAATCCAGTTTAATACCCAATCATCTTTGTCCCAAACGGGGCCAGCTTTTACATTTTCTTTCCATTTCCAAAAAACACCCTTGTCTCTCATCTCCTCTTTATCCCAATTGGTAACACTTTCTGGCATTACCCAAAGTACTCCAAAACCTACAACAGCAGCTCCAGCAAATAAAGCTGTATCATAACCCAATCTTCGATAATCTCGATATGGTGGCGGATAAGCTGCGGGAACATTTTGTACAATCGGTGCAACCGAATCGTTTATTGCCGTAAGGCTGTCATTAAGTACTAGCGTAGTTTTGTCTAGATTCACAGCGGTGCTATCAACAAATTCTGGAGTAACTTCTACAGTTAAATCATTGCTTACTAACTGTTGTGCCAACGTAGAAGTGTAAATAAAAAATAATAGTGCGATAGAAAAAAAAGCCTTTTTAGGAGTCATAGAAAGAAAAATTTAAAATAAAAAACACTTTTTTAGTATGACTATAAAGCACTTTTTAATTTATACTATTTGGATATTCAAATAAATAGATGCAACCGATTTTGCTCTCGGTTATTTACAACGGCTGCAAATATAGTTAAAATATTTTTCCTAATAATTTTAAGAATTAGTCTGGCAGGGCAAACTCATACTTTTTTTTTACCACAAATTACACAAATTACCACAAATCTGAATCTAACAATAGGCAGATTTAATTATTGTTAAAATTAATCACACTAATTCTCTCACTTTTAGAAATTAGTGTAATTTAAAAATTGAATTAACCCGTTGGGTGTAATTATTAAAATCGTCAGTTCGAGTGTTTTTTGTGGAGTAAAACGGAACAAAAAATGTATCTAGAACCATTTTTAATCCTAATTTTTTTGTTCTCGATACACTTTTCTATCGAAAAGCACTCGAACTGACGAAAATTAGTATTAAAAATTAATTACACCCAACGGGTTTGAATTAAACTAATTTCATTTATCTCTAATAATTCGTACAATAAAAAACAATTTTAATTCGTGATTATTAGTGTAATTCGTGGCGAAAACTTTTGAAAGCGAATGCCTTGAATTAGTCTGCATTTTTAATTTCAGAAGTATTAGATAAATCTAAAAAATGAGCTATTTTTACATTTATATTTTAAACCGAATAAAATGGACTGGATTACCGTCAAAGAATACGAAGATATCACTTATAAAAAATGCAATGGTGTGGCTCGAATAGCGTTCAACAGACCCAATGTTCGCAATGCGTTTCGTCCTAAAACTACATCAGAATTATATCAAGCTTTTTATGATGCTCAAGAAGATACCTCTATTGGAGTGGTTTTGCTTTCGGCAGAAGGCCCTTCAACTAAAGATGGAGTGTATTCCTTTTGTTCGGGTGGTGACCAAAATGCTCGTGGACATCAAGGTTATGTGGGTGATGATGGTCAGCATCGTTTAAATATTCTAGAAGTGCAACGATTAATTCGCTTTATGCCAAAAGTAGTTATCGCTGTAGTTCCAGGTTGGGCTGTTGGAGGTGGACACAGTTTACACGTAGTTTGCGATTTGACTTTGGCAAGCAAAGAACACGCTATTTTCAAGCAAACCGATGCCGATGTAACCAGTTTTGACGCAGGTTATGGTTCGGCTTATTTGGCTAAAATGGTTGGACAGAAAAAAGCACGCGAAATTTTCTTCCTTGGGCGAAATTATTCCGCTCAAGAAGCTATGGAAATGGGAATGGTTAATGCTGTAATTCCACACGATGAACTCGAAGATACCGCTTATCAATGGGCACAAGAAATAATGGAAAAATCACCAACCTCTATCAAAATGCTAAAATTCGCTATGAATCTTACTGATGATGGAATGGTAGGACAACAAGTTTTTGCAGGCGAAGCTACTCGATTGGCCTATATGACCGAAGAAGCTAAAGAAGGTAGAAATGCTTTCCTCGAAAAGAGAAAACCGAATTTTGAAAAAAAATGGTTACCATAAAAATGTTTAATAGTTTAAGGTTTAAAAGTTTAAAGTTGTATAGGAATCTTAAATTTTCAAATAACTTTAAACCATTTTAAACCTTTAAACAATCTTAATACTTAATTCACTATACTTAATACACAAAAAATGAAGCATTGGATTCAAGCCGCACGATTAAGAACCTTGCCCCTATCCGTTTCCGGAATAGTAGTGGGAAGTATGTACGCTTTAGCCCACCCTACAGATTTTGAACTCACTCCAACCGAAGTGGCTAGTTGGACCATTTTTGGTTTTGCCATTCTCACTACGCTTGGTTTGCAAATATTATCCAATTTTGCTAATGATTATGGCGATGGAATGAAAGGAACTGATAACGAAGATCGAATTGGACCAAAACGTGCTATACAAAGCGGTTTGATTTCTCCACAAGCCATGAAACGTGCCTTGGTTATTACTTCGTTTCTGACACTAATTTCGGCAATATTGTTGATTTATTTTGCTTTCAAGGATACAAATATTGGTTATTCTTTGTTTTATTTGGTCTTGGGAATCTTGGCAATCGCTTCGGCAATTCGTTATACTGTTGGCAATACTGCTTATGGATACAGAGGATTTGGCGATTTATTTGTTTTTATATTCTTTGGATTGGTGAGTACTATTGGAGTCAATTTTTTATATACAAAAGAAGTCGAATGGCCTTTAATTTTGCCTGCCACCGCCATCGGTTTTTTGAGTGTAGGGGTTTTGAATCTCAATAATATGAGAGATGAAGCTTCTGACCGAAAGTCAAATAAAAATACCATTGTTGTAAAAATTGGCGGAGAAAAAGCCAAAAAATACCATTATTTTCTAATTGTTTCCGCAATGGTTTTGGTTTTGGTTTTTGCAATACTAAATGATTTTAACTTGGATCAATACTTATTTTTATTGGCCTACATCCCTTTGACTAAACATTTGATTACCGTATATAAAAATCAAGAGCCTAGAGCATTAGACCCTGAATTGAAAAAATTAGCCTTAAGCACTTTTGCACTTTCTATGCTTTTAGCAATTTGTATGATTTCGCTAATTCAAGACCTAATCGTAAATCTCTTTTTGGGAGGAAGATAAATCTTTGGTTCAGGGTTTAAAGGTTTAAGAGTCTAACAGTTTGAATAAATCACTTAAAAATATCAAAAATGAAAATAACATTTTACGGTCACGGTTCATTAGGAATTCAAGTTGGTGGGAAACACATTTTGGTTGACCCTTATATTTCTGCCAATCCAAATGCGTCACACATCAATATCAACGAGCTTACGGCCGATTATATTTTGTTGACCCACGCTCACGGTGATCACATTCTTGATGTTGAATATATTGCTGGAAGAACCAATGCGGTAATCGTTTCTAATTACGAAATTGCCACACATTATGCCAACAAAGGCTTGAAATCACACCCCATGAATCACGGAGGAAGCTGGAATTTTGACTTTGGAAAAGTAAAATATGTAACCGCAATTCATTCTAGTTCTTTTCCCGACGGAAGTAATGGCGGAAATCCTGGTGGTTTTGTTATTGAAGGAGAGCATAAAAACATCTACATTGCTGGCGATACAGCCTTAACAATGGATATGAAACTCATTCCGATGCGAACCAAACTCGATTTGGCAATACTCCCAATTGGTAATAATTTCACAATGGATGTCGAGGATGCTATAATCGCTTCCGATTTTATAGAATGCGATAAGATTTTAGGCGCTCATTACGATACTTTTGGCTACATCGAAATTAATCACGAAGAAGCTATTCGCAAATTTTTTGATAAAGGAAAAGATTTAATGCTTCTTGAAATTGGAGAAAGTATCGAATTGTAGTCTTTGACAATAAAAGCGTTTATTTTACTCGTCAGTTCGAGTGATTTTTAAAGCTTGATAAATGTTCATTAAATAAAAAAAGTAGTGCTTTAAAAATTGTATCGAGAACCCTTTTAAAATTTATCTATAAATGAAACAATCTTATGTGTATATTTTAAAATGTTCCGATCATTCTTATTATACAGGAGTGACGAGTAATTTAACTCAACGACTTTTTTCAGCACGAAACAGGTTTTTATCCTGATTGTTATACAGCAAACAAATGACCTGTTGAATTGGTTTATTATTGTGAATTCACAGATATTAATTTTGCAATAGATACAGAGAAAAGAATAAAAAAATGGTCAAGAGCAAAAAAAGAAGCGTTGATAAATGATGAGTATGACAAACTGCCTAATTTATCAAAGAAAAAGTTTTAAAGATGTTCAATGCTTAGAGAATATTTGCGATTTATAAAGCTTCTCGATACAATTTTGAATAGTAAAGCTGTCGCATTACTATTCAAAATCACTCGAAGAGACGGGTAAATTTAAATAAAAGGATAATTGATAATCATTCGAATAGACAACTAAAATTTAAATAATTATAGCGTATTTACACTTAATAAATGAATATAAAACACACCAGTTTCGTTCTACTAATTAGCCTTTCTGTTAACACCCTTTTCGCTCAAAAAGACGGTTATTGGGATAAGGAACGAGCAACCAAAAAAGAAATTATAGTTTCGGCAAGAGATAGATTTATTTTCAAAACTGAAGAATTGCCAGTAGGAACCACCGAAGTGGTTTATCGAATTACTCTCTTGGATCAGAATCAAGAAATGGCCAATAGCTTAGTTTCAGTCTTAAAATCCATACCAGACCCAACTGGAATTAGCCAAGGTTCTGCCGGAGCAGTTTTTTTACTTTCCAAAATTTCAGGCGAAGACAAATGCAAATACGCTATTTTTTCGAATGAAATTTCAGCTTCAGATTACCAAAAAAACGGAACAACTACAAAAGCTTGCTATGAACAAAATGTTCCCGTTAGCCAAGATGCCAAAGGACTTTCTGTTGATAAATCTTTGTGTATTTTACCCAATTCTAATGCAATGTGGTTTGGTTTTGAAAGCAAAAACTGGATAATGAACCAAAAAATAGTTCTAGAAGTAGTGCCTTGGGTCAATACTAGATTAAGTCGCGGTTGGAATCTCGAAAACCGGAAATTGATTCTCAATCAATGCAAAACCACTGATTTGGCAAAGAAACTCATTAATCCTGACGATTTTTGTGTTTGTGTGCTTGATAAGTTACAAAAAGAATACAAATTTCAGGAATTCCAAAAACTATTGACTGTCGAAAAATCGAAAGCCTATACTGATTTTGGTAATTCTTGTTTAAAAGAAATAGGAACTTCAGATAAAATATATTCGGATTTACGCAATCAAGCTGCCAATTTAGTCCAACAAGGAAAATATGCCGAAGCAATTGATAAAATTGGGATTATTGTGATTTACGGAAAAGCCAATCCGCTTGATTTTAACACCCTTGGTTATTCTTATTTGATGACCAAACAATATGCAAAAGCTATCAAAACCCTCAAAGAAGGCGAAAAAATAGACGATTCGGAATTGTTGATACAAATGAATTTGGCACACGCCTATTTGTTAAATAATGATTTCAAATCAGCGAAACTTATTTATAAAAAATACCAATCACAAAACGTAACCGACAGCATTAGTTGGACTCAAAAAGTAAAATCAGATTTCGAAACCTTCCAAAAAGCAGGATTGCCAAGTGACAATTTTAAAAGAGTTTTGAAGTTGTTGGAGTAATAAAAAATTTAAATTCCAAAAAATAAAATTCCAAACTCAAAAAAGCAATGATAGAAGAATTTATAGTATTCCAAAAATTTAATAATCAAAATGCCGCAAAAGATTTTGGGAACCTAATGAATTTAAATCAAATTGAATATTTGATTGAAAATACTTCAATAAATTTCGATCCCATTCTCTCAAATAATGAATTTGGAAAAGAGTATTGCGTAAAAATTAAAAAAGCGGATTTTGAAAAAGCAGATACTATTTTGCGTGAAACTGCTAAAGCAGAAATAAAAGCACTTGAAAATGATTATTATCTATTAAGTTTTTCAGACGAAGAATTAATAGAGGTAATTGAAAAAAGTGATGAATGGAATAAATTTGATGTTGAGCTTGCTCATAAATTACTAAAAGATAGAGGAAAAGAAATTACAGAGCATCAAATTAGCGAAATTAAAA
Source organism: Flavobacterium alvei (assembly GCF_002920895.1). Classification (GTDB taxonomy): domain Bacteria; phylum Bacteroidota; class Bacteroidia; order Flavobacteriales; family Flavobacteriaceae; genus Flavobacterium; species Flavobacterium alvei. The sequence continues at coordinate 520 of NZ_PQVG01000008.1, read as the reverse complement.
AGCAAAGAATGGTTGAACTATCCAAGCCAGAAGAAAGTCAACGTGTTTATATAATTATTGGTTATGTTAGCGCATTTTTAGGAGGTTTTTTAGGTGTTTTTATCGGGTGGCATTTATTGACATTTAAAAAAACATTACCCAATGGGAACCGAATTTATGCCTATTCTGAAAATGATAGAAAACAAGGAAACCGAATTTTAATCATTGGAGTTGTATTTATTGTAATTTGGATTTTATATAGAATTATAAAATAAAATCAATGCAATTGAAACATCGACAACCAAAATCATAATTTATTTTGTATTTGCGACCAATGAAGTAAACGCATCAGCATTCGTCTTAATAAAAGAAAACAAAAAAGAGCTTGCAAGGCAAACTCTTTTTTGTTTTGTTGTTCTTGTCTTGTCCTGAAATAACGATACACAAAATTCATCGTTATGGAAAACGCCCAAGAAAGCCGCTATGTAAAGCGCACCCAAAAGGACTACACAATGTCTTTTAAATTACAAATTGTTCAAGA
>NZ_PQVG01000007.1 GCF_002920895.1 Flavobacterium alvei | reverse complement strand
CGCCTTTCTTTAATCTGAACTTGTTTCAGATTCTTTTAAAACCCTTCATCTATCGATGAAGGGTTTTTTGTTTTATAATGGTTTTGAAATAATTCTTGTTTTTTTATGCAAAACAAGTTTAAAATAAAAAAATAGGATTAAATTTATTGATATAATTGTTGACTATTTTAATTTAGTTTATAGGCAAAATGAATAATAAAAATGTTGTAGATTTGACTAGAGGAGTGATTACTCCTCAGATTATTCATTTTACCTTGCCACTGATTATTGGTAATTTTTTTCTTCTCACTTACAATGCCGCTGATTCCGTAATTGTTGGACGTTTTATAGGTGCTCACGCTTTGGCTGCCTTGGGAGCAGCAAGTCCGGTGATGAATATTATGCTCTTTTTGATTGTTGGGATTTGTTTGGGAATGTCTGTATTGATGGGCAACTTTTTTGGCAATAGCGATTTAGCGAGCTTGAAAAAAGTGATTTCTACTTCTCTAATTTCGGGAGGTCTCTTTACACTATTTATCGTGATTTTAGGATTCTTTTTTTCTCATTCAATACTTACTTTGATGAATACGCCGTCTGAAATTATTGATGATGCTACGTCTTATTTGCAAATCATTTTTATTGGTCTTGTTTTTACTTTCATCTACAATATTTACGCCTCTACGCTTCGGAGTATGGGCAATTCTAAAGTTTCTCTTTATTTTTTAGGTGCATCTGCAGTTCTTAATATTGTGTTGGATTTACTTTTTGTTGCCGTTTGGGAACAAGGTATCGAAGGCGCTGCTTGGGCAACCGTTATTGCAGAAGCAGCAGCGGCTCTTTTCTGTGTATTGTATGTTCGATTTAAAGTCCCTTTTTTACGATTTAAGAATAATGAGTTTATTTTGGATCGTGATTTGCTACGTGTTATAGTAGGATATAGTTTTGTAACCGCTACCCAACAAATCACTTTGCATTTGGGTAAACTTCTGGTTCAAGGTGCAGTGAATCCCCTAGGAGTTTTTGCTATTGCAGCTTTTAATGCCGTTACCAGAGTGGACGACTTTGTGATGATTGTTCAGCAAAATATCAGCCACGGGATTACTGGATTCTTGGCACAGAATAAAGGAAAAGGAAATTTTAGTCGTATTCGAAAAGGATTTTGGGTTGGTGTTAAGCTTGAGGTAATTTACAGTTTGATTATGACCGTTATTGTATTTGTATTTGCCAAAGAAATAATGATTTTATTTATGGGAAATGGAGCATCCGAAGTGGTTGAAGCAGGAATTCAGTATTTGCAGCTAATGGCTTTTCTTTATTTATTACCAGGAATAACCAATATATTTCAAGGGTACTTTCGAGGCCTTGGCAAAATGAAAATAACGCTCAATGCCACTTTGGTGCAAATTGTTGTTAGGGTGTCAGCCGCTTATTTAATCGCTTCTTATTTTGGGGTCAAAGGAATTGCCTTGGCGTGTTTGATAGGTTGGATTTTTATGTTAGGCTATCAAATTCCAGTTTTGACTAAAACGTGGAAAAAGGTAAAGTTATAATTACTCTTCCGAATCTTTCGTTTCTTCTAAATCATCTGATTTTCGACCTATTTTTACTTTTGGATTATCCTTATTTCCTGTGATTACCATCGGAATTCCAAGGATTCCTAATGGAGGTAAACCCAATCTCATTTTGATGTTTAATTTTCCATCCAAACTTGTTGTTCCTTCAATTCTTGGTCGAAATCCTGCAAATTTAAACTTGAATCTTTCCAAAGTAATGATGTTGTTTTTAATAGAACTCTTGACTTCAACTTTAGATAGTTCAGGATTTTTAATGCCGTCGTTATTGGTTTTTTTGGCTACAGCACTAAACATTTTCATTCCGTGTAATTTAATGTCTTTAACTGATACAACGCCATTTCCAACTAATGAAGGATAAACGGGTTCCATATTAGCATTCAATCTTCCTTTGAGTTTGTATTCTAACGAAACTGTTCCTGATGCTTTTTCGGCAGCACTTGCCATTTCTCTGAACATTTTTATTTCGTTGTATGCCTTTTTGATGTCAAAATCAGAAGCTTTTATATCGTATTCAAAATTTGCTTTTTTAGGAGTGCTTGCTTGGTATTTTGCATTCATATTGACTGTACAACCTATCAAATTGAAGCCAGTATTTTGCATTGTCAAGATGCCTTTTTTTACAATCATATTTCCTTTAGCATCTTTAAGTGCCAATTCGTTGAAGTTGATTTTATTGGCATTGGCTTGAAATTTTAAATCCAAGTTAGATGGAATTATAATGACTCCCGTTTCTACTTTTGTTGCTGCTGGTTTTGTTTCTGAATTTGTTGTATTTGTTGAAGCAACTTCAGTTTCCGACATAAATTCATCGGCATTGATGTAGGTGGAATTTAGCTTGAATGAACCTCGCAATACTCCAGTATTCGTGGTAGCAAAGTTGATTACATTTTGCAAATAACCATTCATTCTAAAATCAGATTGTCCATAGGCTGCCAAGAAATTATTGAAAGTCATTTTGTCCTGATTGATTTTGAAGATGCCTTCTTTGATGAGGAATTTCTTTGGGAGGTATTCTGAAGCGATTAAAATGTTTCTTAATTCTAATGTTCCTTTGTTGTTCAGTTTGCTATAATTTCCTTTTTCGGCATCGCTTTGTTTTCCTTTCAAAGCTAAATCGGCTTTTATTGAACCATCTACATCGAGTCCTTTTTGGGAGAAAACTTTGTATATTTTGCTGATGTCAAGCGTTCCTTTTGCTTTCACATCATAGTTGAGATCATCAAAATTTTCTAAATTAGCTTCTACAAAAACAGGTTTCCCTTCAAAGGTAAATTCAGCAGGTTTTAGGGTTATTTTCAAATCGTTGAATGTTCCTTTTTGGTTTTTTATTGTGGTGAGAATGTTGATATTGGTAATTGGATTGGGGTAATATTGGGTTTTGATATAACCACTTTTCAGGTTGATATTGGCATCCGTAATCGGGAAAATTTTATTCTTCGTATCATATTTTCCTTTGGCATTTCCATTCCCAACAAGCACTCCTTTGAGTTCTAAATCTGGAATTCCTAGTGCTTTATTGAGTTTTTCTAAATCGATTTTGGAATTGAAAGTTGCATCTATTTCAGGCGTTTCCATTCCTTTTACAAGAAATTTAGATTTGATATAATCCTGATTTATATTTAAGGCAAGATTTTTAGCATTGACAATTAAAAGTTCTGGTTTTAATGAAGGCAAGCTTGTTGACAAATCCAAATTCAGGTTCGAAACCGGAAAAGCACTTTTGTTATAATTGACAAATCCATCTCTTATTTTTAAATCCAAATTCAAGTCTGGCGCAATTGCTTTCGATTCAATGTATTTTCCTTTTAAGGTAAGAAGAAAATCTGTTTTGCCATTCAATTCGGTTTTACTAAGCCAAGTAATGTATTTTGGCGGGAATGCCGTGAATAAATCTTTCAGATTGCTATTGGTTGTTTTTAGGATGAAATCCATATTGTAACCGTCTTTGATGAAGTCGAATTTTCCTTTGAAATCTACCGGAAGTTGGTTAATCATCAAATCATTTTGTTCGAAAACAAAAGAAAGTGAGTTGACGTTTATTTTGGTAATTAAATCCGCATCTACTTTTTTGTTCATTAAATACTGCTCATTGGCATAGAGTACATTGAGTTTGTCAATTTTTGCTTTTGAATATAAATCGAAAATGTCTTCACTCAAATCTCCTTTTCCGAGATAATTAAAACCAAATGCATCAAAATGAACTTGAGTCGATTGATCGTCATAAGTCATTTGACTGTTTATGATTTCGATATGATCCAATTTTATAGCTGCCGATTCCTCGTCTTCTTTATTGACTTCCTCATCTTTTTCGGCGATGTAAACGTTGTAATTGGCTAATCCTTCTTTGTTAACTTTGATGTTTATTGCTGCATTAGATAAATAAATTTCATCAATTTTTATGGATTTCCCAAAAACTAAACTGTACACATTAATCCCAAAAGAAACTTCTTTTGAATTTATTAAATGTTCTTTTTGAAATGGAGCCGAACCATTGAGTTTAAAATCATTTAAAGTTAAGGTCAATGACGGAAAATGTTTGAAAAATGAAACATTAACATCCGAATAATTCATTTCTCCAGCTAGTCTTTCATTAGCCGTTTTTTTGATTTCATCTTTTATTTTGTCTGAAAAAATTAAAGGAGTGACAAACATCAGAGCCAAAACTACCGCAAGACTTATCCCGATATATTTTGCCGTTTTAACCAAAATTGATTTTACTTTTGTAGCATCCATATTTTAATTTTCTGATGTTATAACTATTTACAGTGTCTTTATATGCTGAGATTTTATCCGTGAACGGTTTCGCTTTTTCCGTAGTTTGTAATTAGTTTGCCTTCAAAATCTAACCATTCTGCCCAGCGTTTATCAACGTCAGCTTTCTCTGAATATTTTCTGGCGAATGCTAGAAAAGTGGTGTAATGTCCTGCTTCGCTAATCATTAATTTTCGGTAAAATTCGGCCAATTCTTTATCTTCAATATTTTGAGATAATACCTTGAAACGCTCGCAGCTTCTGGCTTCAATCATTGCCGAGAAAAGCAATCTATCCACAAAAGCATCGTTACGGCTGCCATCTTTTTTCATAAATTTGAAAAGTTCGTTCACATAATGATCTTTTCTTTCTCTTCCCAATTTTAGTCCACGTTCTTTGATGATGTTGTGTACCAACTGAAAATGCTCGATTTCTTCTTTGGCAATTTCCAATAAATCCGTAACCAATTCTTCGTGTTCCGAATTGTAAGTAATTATAGTGATGATGTTGGTTGCTGCTTTTTGTTCGCACCAAGCGTGATCGGTCAAGATTTCTTCGATGTTCGATTCTACGATGTTTACCCATTTTGGGTCGGTAACTAATTTTAATCCTAACATTTTTTCTGCTTATGAAAATTATTTACAAAAATACAGTTTTTATTTATGCTATAACGGATTGATTTTGGGATTATTTCCCTTATTTTGTGTCGTAAAAAGGACTATCTAAATGCTAAAATTGGAACACAGATGAAACGGATTCTAGCAGATTATCACTGATAAAATTAAAAAAATCCGTTTTTATCCGTTCCATCTGCGTTATCCGTGTGCCATTTTTAGTTTAGTCAGCTAAGCGAAAATACCTATTATAAATAAAATATATGAATGCAAATCAGCACGTTTTAATTATTGGTTTTGTTTGGCCAGAGCCCAATTCTTCGGCAGCAGGAGGAAGGATGGTGCAGTTGATTTCCATTTTTAAAAAGCAAGGTTTTGAAGTTACTTTTGCCAGTCCTGCAATGGATAGCGATTTTATGGTGGACTTGGAATCGCTTGGCGTTACCAAAAAATCGATTGCTTTGAATTGTTCCAGTTTTGATGTTTTTGTAAAGAAATTAAATCCAACTATTGTCTTGTTTGATCGTTTTATGATCGAAGAACAATTTGGCTGGCGTGTTGCCGAAAATTGTCCCAATGCTTTAAGATTATTGGATACTGAAGATTTGCATTGTTTGCGTTTGGCTCGTCAAAAAGCATTCAAGGAAAAGCGATCGTTTTCAACAGACGATTTATTGGTGGAAGACGTTGCCAAAAGAGAAATTGCCAGCATTTTGCGTTGTGATATGTCCTTGATGATTGCCGAATATGAAATGGAATTGTTGCAAACGGTTTTCAAAATCGATTCCAATTTGTTGTATTATTTACCTTTGCTGTTGGAGCCTATTGAAGATTCAACTATCCAAAATTTGCCAACTTTCGAAGAACGAAATGACTTTGTTTTCATTGGAAACTTTCTTCACGAACCCAATTGGAATGCGGTTCAATACCTGAAAGAAACGATTTGGCCACTCATCAGAAAGCAAATGCCGGAAGCTGTTTTGAATGTTTATGGTGCTTATCCTTCGCAAAAAGTAGTGCAATTGAATAATGTCAAGGAAGGTTTTTTAGTAAAAGGACGTGCCGAAAATGCTCAAGAAGTGGTGAAAAATGCTCGAATAGTTTTAGCTCCGTTACGTTTTGGCGCAGGTATAAAAGGAAAATTGGTAGAAGCAATGCAATGCGGAACACCAAGCATAACGACAACTATTGGAGCCGAATCAATGTGTGGCGAATTACTTTGGAATGGATTTATTGCTGATGATGTCCAAGTTTTTGCCGCTAAAGCGGTGGAATTGTATCAAGACAAAACCCTTTGGCTAAAAGCCCAAGAAAACGGTTTTGAAATTATAGAAAAACGTTATTTAATATCCTTGTTTAAAGATGATTTTGTTAAGCATATTTTAAAAATTCAAACTCATTTAAAACAACACCGATTGCATAATTTTATGGGTTCACTATTGCAACATCACACTTTGACCAGCACTAAATATATGTCGCGATGGATTGAGGAGAAGAATAGGAAAGGTGAATAGGAAAATTATTTATCGAAATAATGTCCCATTGCAGAAATTACGAACACGGTTACAATCTCTTCTTTTACTTCGTAAATAAGTCGGTCTTTTTTGTTTATTCGTCTTGACCAAAGTCCTTTTAAATCAAATTTTAATTCTTCTGGCTGACCTTCGCCAGTGTAAGGATGTTCTTTTAATTCGTTAAGAATTGTCAAAATCTTTTTTATTGTTGCAGCATTTCCTGCTTTTTTGTGTTTTGAAAAATCCTTTTCAGCTGTTGGATTGATAATTACTTTATACTTTTCCATAACTCCTCAGCAGAATTCATAACACGACCTTTTTCATTTCTTGCTTTATTTATTTTAGCAACAAATTCAGGATTATAGGGGCTTTTGTTTTTTTCGTCAACAAGTTCAATCTCATTTTTTTCGTCATAAAAAACTTTAGCAAGTGCTAAAAATGCTTTGCCTTTTTTGGTTCTCTCGTCTATTTTTAAAGTGATTGTTGTCATAAGAATAAGTATTACAAAACAAATATACAAAAAAAGGATTTCTAATTTTGTCGTTATTTATTCGTCTAAACATAGGTAAATATAAAGAAATAGTTGAATATTATTTGTTAAAGGATTGTAAATGTATGACTTATTTATTTATTTTTAAATCTTTGATTAATTCTGATGCTTCTATATCCAATGCAGAAGCAATTTTAAGCATAGTACTAACCTTCATTTCTTGTTTTCCTTTAATATATTTTCTTAGATTTTCTACATCCATATTAGCATCGTGAGCTACTTCTCTGGTTTTTAATCCTTTTTCTTTGATAATTCCCTCAATACGTTTCCCTAAAAGGATAATTTCTTGACTCATTTCCGATTTCCGAACTCTTTTTTCCATACTTGGAAAGTTACTTTCGTCTGATTAAATAAATAGGATTGTATAAATCAGATTGTTTACAACTGATTATTTAATTATATTTGAAAAAATTAATTAAATGAAACTTTACACTACGCTCGAAACAGTATTGAAAACTGAGCCTAATTTTGTTACTGATGAAGGTAATCTTAAAAAATGGGTTGTTATTAGTAAGGCACAAAACTACGATGCCGAATTATTAGAACTTTTACTTGAAAACGAAGAACTTAAAAAAAGATATTTTAAGCCAGTTGCGGGTGTTTTGGTTTTCAACCAATCTTTATTTGTGCAGTTTTTGGAACAAAAGAACTATTTGAACGACAGCTATACAGCGTACAAAAACAAAGTAGGTTTAAACATTGACGGTAAATATTTGAAGCAACGAAACGAAGTGGTGCTAGTCTGGCCTTTTAAGGACTGCGTTTTAGAAGGTGGACAAAGCCGAGAAGAAGACAAACGAGAAGAAATATTTTTTAATGAAACTCTGGCACAAGACGAAATTACCCAATTACTTGAACCAAAAGTTTTAACCAATGCCAAACGTATAACTGGAAAAGGAGAAAAACCACTTGATAAGTTCAATAGAAACGAAGAAGGTTTAATTACAGACAACTTAATAGTAAAAGGGAATAACCTTTTGGCGTTACACACATTAAAAGAAGAGTTTTTGGGTAAAGTAAATTTCATTTATTTAGACCCACCATATAACACTGGAAGCGACAGTTTTCAATACAATGACAGATTCAATGAAAGCACTTGGCTTACGTTTATGCGTAACAGGTTAGTTGTTGCAAGAGATTTATTGGCAAACAACGGAACAATTTTCATTCAATGTGATGACCACGAGCAAGCCTATTTGAAAATCTTGATGGATGATGTATTCAATTCTCAAAATTTTGTTGAAACATTTATTTGGAAGAATACCGATAATGCTCCCGCTTTATCAAAAAAGACAAGGAAGAATATAGAGTTTATCCACTGTTACGAAAAGATAATTGATACTACAAAAGGCTATGTTGGCAGAGACAGTGATAATGATGATGCACCTTTGTTAAATAGCGGAAACCCAATAACTACTTTAGAGTTCAAACCTAGTATAATTGAATTTAGAATTGCAGACGGAGTTTATGAAAAAGACAACTATGATAAAGTTGAATTACTAAACGAGTTAACAGTTGAAAATGGTAAAAACAAGAATTCTATAAAACTCAAAGGACGTTTCAAGTGGCAACAATCTTTCTTGGATAACGAAGTAAAAAATGGAACATATTTTTTAATTAAGTCAAACAAATTTTCAATTAGGTACCAGAGAGAAATTGCCTCTAATATGGCTCCTGATAAATTGATTGATGATGTATATTTATCTAAGGCTATTGGGATTGAAACAAATGAAGATTCTAAAAAACATATTGATGCATTAAAACTTAAATTCAATTCATATCCAAAACCTGAAACGCTTATTGCGTTTCTTATCAAAGCTGTAACTAAAGAAAATGATATTGTTCTTGATTATCATTTAGGAAGTGGAACAACCGCTGCTACTGCTCACAAATTAAACAGGCAATACATTGGAATTGAACAAATGGACTACATTGAAGATGTAGCCGTTGAAAGGTTGAAAAAAGTAATTGGGGGTGAACAAGGCGGTATATCAAAATCTGTTAACTGGAAAGGTGGTGGTGAATTTATTTACCTGGAACTAAAGAAATACAACCAGAACTTTATTGAGCAAATAGAATCTGCTAAAGACACAAAATCAGTATTGAAAATTTGGGAAGAGATGAAATTAAAATCTTTCCTCAATTACAATGTGGATTTGCAAAAGCAAGAACAACACATTGAAGATTTTAAGGCGTTAACATTATCCGAGCAAAAAGAACATCTAATTGAGTTATTAGACAAAAACCAATTGTATGTAAACCTTTCTTCATTGAATGATAAAGACTTTGCGGTTTCAGCAGAAGAAAAGAAAATAACACAAGATTTTTACCAACTTAAAAAATAAGCACAATGGGTTTTTTATACGACACATTGGTACAGGAGTTTGGTAAGAGAGAAATTGCCCGTGTTCCTGTTCCAAATTACATAACCGACAATCTTAAACCTGGATTTGGTCAGCGACCTTATCAAATAGAATCGTTTCAGCGTTACATTCTTTGCCACACTGAAGATTTTGAAGCCAAACCTAAAAAGCCTTTTCACTTGTTGTATAATATGGCAACAGGAAGCGGAAAAACATTAGTAATGGCAGGTTTGATGCTTTACTTATATGAAAAAGGATATCGCAATTTTTTGTTTTTCGTAAACTCAAACAACATTATCAAGAAAACGAAAGACAATTTTTTGAATCCTCAAGCTTCAAAATACTTGTTCAACGACAAAATAGTTATTGACGGAAAAGAGGTTTACATTAAGGAAACGGACACTTTTGAAAGTGCGGATGATAAGAACATCAATATCAAATTTACAACTATTCAGCAGTTGCACATTGATTTAAATAACACTAAAGAAAATAGTGTTACTTATGAAGATTTTATAGATAAAAAAATGGTGTTAATTGCTGATGAAGCACATCATTTAAGTTCAGCAACAAAAAGCAAAGGCGATTTATTTGGTAGTTGGGAGGGAACTGTTATCGAAATTCTAAAACAGAATTTCGACAATATACTTTTAGAATTTACCGCTACGCTTGACTACGACAATGCCGAAATTTTAAAGAAGTATCAAGACAAAGTACTATTCAAATATGACCTTACCCAATTCAGGATTGACAAATACTCCAAAGAAATCAATCTTGTGCGGTCTTTGTATGATGAAAAAGAGCGCATCTTACAAGCCTTGATTTTAAATTTATACCGTCAAGAGTTGGCAACAGCTCATAATATTAATTTGAAGCCTGTAATTCTATTCAAGGCTAAAAAGACAATCAAGGAATCTGAACAAAATAAAGTAAACTTCCACAACCTTATTGATTTAATGTCAGCTCAATTGGTTGACCAAATAAGAAATACTGCAACGGTTTCGGTTGTTCAAAAAGCATTTAATTTCTTTGACTCAAAAAATATTTTATCAGCAGAAATTGCAAGAAGAATAAAATCTAACTTTCGTTTTGAAAATTGTATTAGTGCTAACAATGATGATGAAGCAGAGAAAAATCAATTGCTTTTAAATACATTGGAAGATGAAAATAATCCAATCCGAGCCGTTTTTGCTGTTCAAAAATTAAACGAAGGTTGGGACGTTTTGAATTTGTTTGATATTGTTCGTTTATACGAAGGACAAAATACAGGAGGAACAAATACAACCGTTGGAGCAACTACACTTTCAGAAGCTCAATTAATTGGTAGAGGTGCAAGATATTTCCCTTTTGCCTTAGAATCAGGACAAGACAAATACACAAGAAAATATGATGATGATCAAGCCAACGATTTGAAAATATTGGAGGAATTGTATTATCACACCAAAGAGGATAGCCGATATATTTCGGAGTTGAAGAAAGCACTTGTTGAATCTGGAATTTATGAGGATGAAGATAAGTTGGTCACAAAACAACTTACATTAAAATTAGATTTTAAGGAAACAGAATTTTACAAAACAGGTCAAGTTGTTTTCAATAAAAGAGTTGAAAAAAGTTATGATAACGTAAAATCTTTTGCTGACTTTGGAGTTTCAAGGAAAAACTTTGTTTTTACTTTGTCTTCTGGAATTGGCAAAATGTCAGGTGTTTTTAGAGTAGAAGAGGAAACGATAGTCGACAAAATTGAAAGTCGAGACATCAAACTTTCCATTATTCCAAAACATATTATTCGTTATGCTTTGGCGCAAAATCCATTCTTTTATTTTGATAGTTTGGAAAGGTATTTTCCAAATGTTGGTTCTCTTTCCAGCTTCGTTGAAAGTACTGACTATTTAGGAAGTTTAGAAATTACTTTTAATGGTTCGACGTCAAGACTTGCAGACATAACTAATAATGATTATTTGCTTGCTATTCAGGGACTTTTGCAAAACATTGAATCGGAAATAAAAACGAATTTAACTGAATTTGAAGGCTCTAGCTACATAAAAGAGTACGTTCACAAGGTTTTCAAAGATAAGGAGATCAAAGTTTACAAAGACAGTGAACGAAGTGACGGACAAGAAGCGCTTGTGGTAAATGAGCCTTGGTATGTTTACAATGCTAACTATGGAACAAGTGAAGAGAAAGCATTTGTAAAAATGTTCGCTACTCGATTTGAAAATATTGGACAGAAATTTAAAGACATTTATTTAATCCGTAACGAAAGAGAAATTAAAATTATTGATAAACTCGGAAGAGCATTTGAGCCTGATTTTATTTTATTCTGCAAACAGAAAAAAGAAAAGGAAATGATCTATCAAGTTTTCATTGAACCTAAAGGGAATCATTTGTTAAGTCACGATAAATGGAAAGAAGATTTTTTAAAGGAAATAAAATCTGAAGAAAAAACTATAAAAATTAATACAGATAAATACCTAATTACGGGTGTTCCCTTTTATAATAATGAGAACGAAAACGAATTTAAAAAATCGTTGGAGCAAGTTTTGAATTAAAAAAAATCCCGTTTTGATACTTCAAAACGGGATTCTTATTATGATAAAGTAAAAATCTATTACGCTAACATCGTCACTGGGTTTTCGATGTATTGTTTCAAAGTTTGCAAGAACTGTGCTCCGGTTGCACCGTCGATAGTTCTGTGATCGCAAGCCAATGAAAGCATCATTGTGTTTCCTACCACGATTTGTCCATTTTTTACCACTGGTTTTTCCACAATCGCTCCTACGGATAGGATGGCAGAATTGGGTTGGTTGATGATGGAGTTGAATTCGGTAATTCCAAACATTCCAAGGTTTGAAATCGTGAAAGTGCTTCCTTCCATTTCGGTAGGCAATAATTTTTTGTTTTTGGCTCTTCCTGCAAGGTCTCTTACGCTTGTTCCAATTTGAGATAAACTCATACCATCAGTAAATGGCAATACTGGAACTACCAATCCATCTTCGACAGCAACGGCAACACCAATATTCACGTGATAGTTGATGGTTATTGCATCAGCAGACCATTGTGAATTGATTTTTGGATGTTTTTTCAAAGCCAATGCAGAAGCTTTAATCACCATATCGTTGAAAGATACTTTGGTATCTGGAACGCTGTTAATGACTGCTCTTGATTTCATTGCTTCGTCCATAGTTACCTCGATTACCAAATTGTAATGTGGTGCAGTAAACAAAGATTCAGCCAAACGTTTGGCAATGATTTTACGCATTGTAGAGTTTTTAATCTCTTCTGTAGCAATTTGTCCTGCTGGAACGTAAGGTTTTGCAACAGGTGCAGCGGCTTCTGATTTAGCTGGAGCAGCGCTTGTGGTAGCGGCTGGAGCAGCAGTAGCTTGAGGCGTAAAGTTCTCCACATCACTTTTGGTGATGCGTCCGTTTTCTCCAGAACCTTTTACTTGGTGTAATTGAATTCCTTTTTCGCTGGCAATTTTCTTTGCTAATGGCGAAGCCAAAATTCTTTGTCCGTTAGCAGCTGCTTCTTGAACAACTGGTGCTGCGGTTTGTGCGGCTGGAGCAGCTTTCGTTTCTTCAACTGGAGCGGCTACAGGAGCGGTTCCTCCGCTAGCAACAATACTACTAACGTCTGTTCCTGCTGGTCCTATAATTGCTAATAAACTATCGATTGGTGCTGATTCACCTTCTTTAATTCCGATGTATAATAAAGTTCCTTCGTTGAAGGATTCAAATTCCATTGTTGCTTTGTCGGTTTCGATTTCGGCAAGCATATCACCTTCAGATACTTTGTCGCCTACTTTTTTCAACCAAGTAGCTACTGTTCCTTCGGTCATGGTGTCGCTCAAACGAGGCATTGTTACTACCACAACTCCTGCTGGTAAAGCTGCTGTAGTTGCTGCTGCAGGAGCAGCTGCTTCTTCTTTTTTAGCTTCAACTGGAGCTTCGGCTTTTGGAGCTGCTGCTCCGCTAATTAAAGCAGAAATATCTTCGCCTTCGTTTCCGATAATAGCTAATAAAGAGTCAATTGGAGCGGTTTCTCCTTCTTTAATTCCAATGTATAAAAGAGTTCCTTCGTTGAAAGATTCAAATTCCATTGTTGCTTTGTCGGTTTCAATTTCAGCTAGCATATCGCCTTCGCTTACTTTGTCTCCTACTTTTTTTAACCAAGTTGCTACCGTTCCTTCTGTCATTGTATCGCTCAAACGGGGCATTGTAATTATTGTTGCCATAATTGATTTATAATTTATGAGGTGTGAATGGGTAGTTTTCTTGAGCGTAAACTACGTCGTATAATTGTTGAATTTCTGGGAAAGGAGATTCTTCGGAGAATTTCACGCATTCTTCAACTAAATCTTTCACTCTTTGGTCGATAACCTCGATTTCGGCATCGGTAGCATATTTTTGATCTTTGATTACATCCAAAACTTGAGTAATCGGGTCAATTTTTTTGTATTCTTCCACTTCCTCTTTCGAACGGTACAATTGTGCGTCAGACATAGAGTGGCCTCTGTAACGGTATGTTTTCATTTCAAGGAAAGTTGGTCCTCCGTTGTTTCTTGCTCTTTCAATGGCTTCGCTCATAGCTTCTGCAACTTTCACTGGGTTCATTCCATCAACTGGTCCACACGGCATTTCGTAACCTAAACCCAATTTCCAAATATCTGGATGGTTTGCAGTTCTTTCTACAGAAGTCCCCATAGCATAACCGTTGTTTTCAACGATAAATACCACTGGAAGATTCCAAAGCATTGCCATATTGAAGGCTTCGTGAAGTGAACCTTGACGGGAGGCACCATCACCAAAGTAAGTCAATGTAACTCCGCCTGTATTGTTGTATTTGTCTCCAAATGCAATTCCAGCTCCTAGAGGTATTTGCCCTCCAACGATTCCGTGTCCACCATAAAAACCGTGTTCTTTAGAGAAAATGTGCATAGAGCCACCCATTCCTTTGGAAGTTCCTGTAGCTTTTCCCATCAATTCTGCCATTACTCTTCTTGGGTCAACACCCATTCCGATTGGCTGAACGTGGTTTCTGTATGCAGTAATCATTTTGTCTTTTGTCAAGTCCATAGCGTGTAAGGCACCAGCTAATACGGCTTCTTGACCATTATATAAATGTAGAAATCCTCTAATTTTTTGTTGAATGTACAATGCTGCAAGTTTGTCTTCAAACTTTCTCCAAAGTAGCATGTCTTCGTACCACTTTAAATAAACTTCTTTTGTAACTTCTTTCATTTGAATTGTTTATTTTGCTAGTTATTTTGTTTTATTAAAAAATGTAATCGATAACGCAACGGGTTTGCTTCTCCAAAATTACAAGCTGCAAAAATAGGACATTATACGGAAGAAGTAAAATTTAAAACCTAATTTTTAAGTTTTTTTTACAAGAAGCTTTTGTCAAATAGAAGCGGCAGCAGGTTTTTAAGCGAATCTGATTTGTAAATAACACCAATTTCGCCCATAAAATAAATTTCTATTGGAGTGTTTTGTTTGATTTCGTATTCGGCTATAGATTGTCTGCAGGAACCACAAGGTGGAATTGGATCGGTTGTTTGATTGGTATCGGAAGCCGCTGTTATGGCCATTTTCAATATTTTTGCGTCAGGATAAACGGCACCTGCCTGAAAAACGGCAACACGTTCTGCACAAAGTCCAGATGGATAGGCTGCATTTTCTTGGTTTGAACCTAAAACTATTTGTCCATTATCTAATAAAAGTGCAGCACCAACTCTAAATTTTGAATAAGGAGCATAGGCATTTTTTCTTACTTCGATGGCTTGTTTCATTAGGTTCTGAATGTCGCTAGGTAATTCCTGAACGGTTTCAAAGACTGAAAATCGGGTTGAAATAATAATGTCTTTCATCTGTTTGTTTATATTGATTTTCAACGGTCAGATGGAACTCGCAAATAACTATTCAGTTTTAAAATAAATTATTCTGTATGCGCGTTTCATACGTATTATTGGAAAAAAAATCCAAATTTTTCCAGAGGGTTCAGGAGAAATTTGGATTTATAGTTGTTTTATTTATTGGCTAATATTCATCGTATTTGTCACCAATATTAAATGTAAGTGAGAATCTTAAGGTGTTTTCTAAAGGGTTTTTAACTTTAGATGTAGAAAATAAGTAAGAAACATCGACTTTTACAACATTGTATCTAAAACCTGCACCAAGAGTGAAAAATTGTCTTGCACCTTTATCTTTATTTTCGTGAAAATAACCTGCTCTTAAAGCAAATGAATCTTGGTATAGATATTCAGTTCCTAATGAATAGGTAATTTCTTTTAACTCTTCACTGAAACCACCTGGTGCATCAGAGAAAGATTGTAAAGCACCTTGAAGCCATCCGATAGATTGGTAATCTTGATTGTTTTGATTTCTTTCATCGGGTGTAATTGTTCCATCTCCGTTTAAATCTGGGTCTTGTGGTGTTGGTACCAATAGCTTACTTATTTCTAAATTTACGGCTACTTTGTTGTAATCATCCAATATAAAATCGAATCCACCACCCAATTTTAAATTAGCGGGTAAAAAGTTGCTGCTAAATTCAGTATTATCATAGCTTAGTTTTGGTCCTAAATTTTGAATATTGAATCCAGCTCTCCATCTTCCGTTGAAATCGCTGAATGGTAATTCTTCGGTTTGGAAAAAACCTGCAACATCAATAGCAAATGCACTTGCTGAGGATGCGTCACCTACATCTGAGGCTACTTTTAAATTAGAATTAATGTATCTTGCTCCAACGGCCATCGAGAATTTATCACTTAATTTCAAGGAATACGATCCGTCAAATGCAAATTCACTTGGAGAAACCACTCTGGGTTGGTCGTCAGCGTTTTCACGTAATTCGATATCACCAAGTCCAAAAAAGCGAAAACTTCCTGCAAAAGCACTTCTTTCATTGACTCTATTGTAATAGTTAAGTTGTCCTAAAGAAATATCATTTACTAAATCAGTAAGATATGGGGTGTAGCTTATAGAGAAACCTGTTTTTTCTATTGCAAATGCATATTTCGCCGGATTCCATTGTTGTGAATAGGAATCAGCAGAAGAAGCTACTCCATTATCTGCCATACCCGCTGATCGGGCATCGGCACTAACTAATAGAAACGGAACTGCTGTGGTAATAACATTTTCCTGAGCTTTTGCATAGATTGCAATAAATAAGCACACAAAAAGTAAAGATATTTTTCTCATTGGTTTAAAATAATAATTGGACAAATATAGTATTTAATTAAAGTATTACAAGTTTTTCAAATTTTTCGGTCTTCGTGTTTGTTATGTTCGATTTAACGGTGAGTTTATACACGTAAACTCCTTTTCCTATTTTGTTTCCAAAGTCATCTTTGCCGTCCCAAGTGATGTCTTTTGATAGAAAACCTTCATTAGTAACGATTTGATTACGTGTCCAAACCACTTTTCCAGTAATGGTCATTACTTGAACTTGAACTTCTAAAGGTTCAAAAGGTTTGTTGTGTGAAAACCAAAATTCAGTATAATTTACAAAAGGATTAGGATAATTTAACACATGAGTTAAGGTTATCGAATCGTTTCCTGCTACCACAAATTGAATCTCGGCAGTAATTGGATTATTGTAAACATCCCAAGCCTTGAAAGTTATGGTGTGTAAGCCTACGGCTAAATTTCGCAGTGGAAACAGCAAAGTTCCTTTTGTGAAATCATTCAAATCGGTTTGGTAGTAATCGTTTAAGATATACGGATTGTCAACATCTCCGTCTAAAATGGCAATTATATCGTGACCAATTCCGCTAGCAGTATTGATGCCGCTTTCGTCTTCAAGATTTGCAACTAAGAACGGAGATTCATTTGTTGTTCCACCTGAAACAAAAGTTTCATCGTTCATATATAACTTCACTCTTGGACTAATATTGTCTGCAACCGCATTTTCATTTATTCCACCTATTTTTATGCTGGTGTCATAACCTGTTTGATTTTCGAATTGTTGATTTTTTTTAGCATAGAAACTAATTTTTCCATTGTTTAATGGGATTCGGATGTCTCTTGGCACAATAAAACTAAATTCAAATTGACCGTTTGCCACCGAAGCATTCCCTCTAAAGATGGTTTCTCCAAGTGTTGTAAATGGAATTACAGGGCTGTTTCCATCATTGTTTAAGGTGGATCTAGTTATGAATTTATCAAATATTGCTGTGAATAGTTCTCCATTATAATTGGTTAGTGGAATATTATTTTCATCGGTTATTTCACCCGATATTTTCATTTTTGCTAATGACTTGAAATCATCAATGGGTTGTGAAACAGGAACATCATTTACTTTTGTAAGTCTTATTTTTGGTTTAGCAATGGCAAGCATTATTGCTGGGTCGCCAATGTAAAACACTACATTGGTAGATGAATTTGGGTTGCTGTTTTTTGAAATTCGTAATGCATCGGCTATCGAAGTGTATTGGTTAGAGCCGTAGGAATATAAATTTTGAGCCAAAACATCATTGAAGTTTTCGGCACTAAACTGTCCTATTTCTCGGATAGTAGTGATCATTGATATTGCTCCTCCCTTTGGATTCCAATAAGTATATTCGCCTGCTGTTGGTCGTGAAGGATTATCAAATCTCGAAAAATCGCAAGTTATGGTTATGAATAATGGGTATTTGTATTGGTTGTTTAAGTTTTGTCCGTCTGATTTTTCCCAAAGTCGTTCGCTAGCCAAACCATCTTCGCCACCGTGGCCTAAATAATTAAAAACCAAAGCCCCTTTTTCGAATGCGCTAAACAAATCAGTACGAGCTTTTGTGTATCTGGATCCTCCAGCTGATGCCTCTTGTGTATAAGAATCTAGTAATATTTTATTAGCATTAAGAAAAGGTTTTTCAAAAGTGATTTTATCGGCCAAATTGTTTTGTCTGTATTGCAAGCTAGCATCTGAGGATTTATCGGAATCATCGGCTATCATAACAAAATTATTTCTCCAACTTCCGTATGATTTTACATCGTGGTATTCAATTACTTTGTTTACCATTTCTTCTGCTTGAGAAGCGTCATTATTAAGCATTCTTCCAAC
Source organism: Flavobacterium alvei (assembly GCF_002920895.1). Classification (GTDB taxonomy): domain Bacteria; phylum Bacteroidota; class Bacteroidia; order Flavobacteriales; family Flavobacteriaceae; genus Flavobacterium; species Flavobacterium alvei. The sequence goes on along the minus strand of NZ_PQVG01000007.1, from coordinate 253,171 downwards.
AGCAATGTCTATTCCGCCAAAGAAAGAACCAATATTTCCTTCGCTAGCATCCATTAAACCATAAAAATCATCCGATGCATAGGAGGATTCTCCGGTAGTATTACTATTTAATGCATGATATATAGGTACAATATTAGTATTGTTTGAAGTTCGGTTTTTATAATCATAGGAAGCGTCTCCAAAAAGATTGACATATTTTATTCTTTTTTCAGATGTCGAAGCATTGTCATAAATGTATTTAATACAATTTCTAATAGCGGCAATATCTTGCTTGCCCGAGGAGAATTCTTGATAAATTGATTCCAGTTGTATTACTTTGACATTCAATTTAGAATAAGAACGATGAAAATTGGCCAATTTTTCGGCTTGTGATGCTAAGAATGCTGGAGTTATTATCACATAATCAATATCTTGAATCTGACCTTGAGCATTCTTGAAAAGAGTTCCTTTTAAGTTTTGATTCGCAATTTTGGTTTTGCTAGTTTTTAAAGGGGTGTAATAATCCAGGGCATCAATGGCTACATATTTTCGGATCTCACCTAAATTTGCTTTGAAAGAAATTGAAGCTTGATTTGTGTTTTCAATCTTGGTTACATTATATAGGTCTGTAACATCCCAAATTTGTGAAATTCCATTTGCATTCGAAATGTCATAATTTACTATTCCTAAACTCGACTTCGATAAATCGTATTGAAATTGAAATTGTTTTCCGTAGCCTTGCAGTTTCCTCTTGGCGGTAAGCATAATTTTGTCTAAATACCCTTTTGAACCTGGAACAGCATTATTATTGTAGGATAATTTAATTTTTACGCTTTCCGAACTTGGGAATGAAATATTTGATAATGAGTTGTTATTAAATTGAATTCCTGAATATTGAACAAGCGGAGGAAAGGACATTGTTCCTAGGTCTTGCCCGTTTGCCGATACCTTGAAAGATGTATTGGTGTATGCTACAGAAGCTGTGTTTACACTCATTTTTATGGGCGTTGCTGTATCAATATTTGGAAAATTAAACGAAAATTCTTGGTCCTGATTGACATCAAAAACTTCTCCAAACCATTGTCTGCCCAATTTTCCAATGTTTACTAGGTCTAATTCGTGAAATTGATGGTCGTCAAAAGTGTTCAAACTCAACGTGCTATTTCCTGTTGGTTGATTCATATTTGAGATTCTTTTTCCTTCATTTCCTTGAACAGTTACATAATAATAGGATTTTGTGTCGAATAAGTTAACATTGGTTTGGCTTTCTTCGTTCCAAGTATCGACACCTTCGGCATAAAATAAAATGTAATCTTCAGAGTTAAAAACGCCATCACTTTCTCCAATTACTTGAATAGCATTTTCGGTTAAATCCGTTGGATAAAATATCGCATTCGATAGGGGTAACATTCTGCCGCCATTTCCGTAAATTTTTATTTTTTTAGGGTCGATTCCGCTTACATTAAGTCCTAATTGCTGTAAAAAGTATTTTGAAATTTTATAAACTCCCGATTTTTCAACATAAAATTGGTACCAATCTCCAGAAGATAATATAGAGTTAGTTAAGGCACTTGTTTTTGTAGTTTGTGCAATTCTTGAAGAGTTATTGCCACTTATAGAATAAGAGAAAGATTTAATTCGTTTGTACCCAAATTCATCTTTGATAATAGGGGATAAAACTAAAAAACCTTGTGTAAGGTCTCTAGATTTGTTGATTTTTAATGCGGCTGATGGGTTTTTTGTAATGTTTTCAGGGTCTAAATCTCCAAGTTGAGAAGCAGATAAAGACTCATAAACAATATTTGATAGTTGAATGTTGTTTTCGTTTGAATAGTTTGATTCAGATAGGCTTAGAATAAAAAAAAGTGATTTTTTTGAAGGGTCGTAATGATAACTATTTCCAATAAATTTTGGTATAATAATTTTAGAGTTGCCTACAAACATTTCTTTTTTTTCAAGCCATTCAATGGTTATGTTTCCTTTTATTTGCGCAAAAGAAACAAAAGGAATTAGGATTAAATAAACCAAAAGTGTTTTTCTCATTGTTTTGTTTAACGCAATAATTTGTAAAATATTACGGCGAGTAAAAATATATCATTTCATGTAATTCTAATAATAAATAGTATAAATTTGCGTTTGGATTGTGAGTTTTACCTAAGAATTCAAGAATCAATTTATAAAATAAAAAATGTTGTTGCGGTTTAATGGTTAATTATTATATTGCACCTCAGAAATTATCACCTACTAAAGAGTATGAAAGTAAACAAAATTATGGCCTTACGTTTGATGTTATCAATGATTTTGATTGTTGGTTTTGCTAGTTGCAGTAAAAAATCTAGCTCAAAAAATACTTCACAAGGCACAGGATGGAATGTAGATAGTAAAAAAGGCACTTCAAAAAAGCAAGAAGCTGGCCCTGGATTGGTATTTGTAGAAGGAGGAACCTTTACAATGGGTAAAGTAGAAGATGATGTAATGCATGATTGGAATAATACTCCAGTTCAACAGCATGTGCAGTCTTTTTATATGGATGAAACAGAAGTTACCAATGCAATGTATTTAGAATATTTGGATTGGACCAAAAAAGTATTTCCTCCTACAGAAGAGAGTTATAAAGACATATATGAAGGTGCTGTTCCAGACACATTGGTTTGGAGAAATAGATTGGGTTATAACGAAACAATGACTAATAATTATTTAAGACATCCTTCATATGCTAAATATCCTGTAGTAGGAGTAAATTGGGTTCAAGCCGTTGAATTTAGTAAATGGAGAACAGAACGTGTAAACGAAGCCTTGTTAGAAAAAAATGGCTATCTTAAAAAAGGAGCTAAGACAAATGATGTAACAGCAGATGCCAATTTTAATACCGAAACCTATTTAAATTCACCAACATCGGTTTATGGCGGGAATCAAGATATTGTTTTACCTGGAAAATATGCTAACAAAAAAGGAGGCGTAAAGCAACCAAAAGCACCAAAAAATGGGAAAGTTGTTCCGCCAACAAATATTTATGCACAACGTTCATCAGGAATTGTGCTTCCAGAATACAGATTGCCTACTGAAGCTGAGTGGGAATATGCAGCTGCCGCCGATGTGGGACAAAGAGAATATAATATTTACAAAGGTCAGAAAAAATATCCTTGGTCTGGAAGTTATACTCGATCAGGAAAAAGACAAAGTAAAGGCGATCAATTGGCCAATTTCAAACAAGGAAATGGAGATTATGGTGGTATAGCAGGATGGTCTGATGATGGTGCTGATATTACAAATGAAGTTAAAAAATATCCAGCCAATGATTTTGGTTTATATGATATGGCAGGAAACGTAGCCGAATGGGTTATGGACGTTTACAGACCAATTGTAGATAACGAAGCTAATGACTTTAATTATTTTAGAGGAAACCAATACACCAAAAATAAAATTGGTAAAGACGGAAAAATTGTTATCATTAAATCCGATAGTATTCAATATACCACTTTAAGCAATGGTAAAAAAGTAGCAACTGCTTTACCAGGTCAAATAGCTCAAGTTCCAGTTGATGAAAACGAAACCTATTTGAGGCAAAATTTTGACAAGAGTGACAATACCAATTATAGAGATGGTGATAAACAATCGACAAGATATTTTAATTTTGGAGATTCAGAGTCTGATGCTAAGAAAGAAAAAGACGATAAAAAAATGTATAATTCTCCTAACCACACTGTGAGCGTTGATAGTCTTGGTAAAATGGTTAGAAAATATGATAAAAACAATAAAAGAACTACTCTAATAAACGATAATGTAAGAGTTTATAAAGGAGGTTCTTGGAGAGATAGAGCTTATTGGTTAGATCCTGCACAAAGAAGATATTTTCCACAAGATATGGCAACAGATTATATCGGATTTAGATGCGCAATGTCTAGAGTTGGTGCAAAATCAGACAAAAGAAAATCTGCCAGAAATTAATTTTTTATATATAATAGTAGTAAAAGCCCTTTGATTAGGGCTTTTATTTTTTAAAATCGGTTTAGGATGGATATAAAATACATTCATAGTTTATTTTTAAAATGCAATTCGGTTTCGATTGATACTCGTAAAATTGAATCGAATTCTTTATTTGTTGCTATCAAAGGCGATAATTTTGATGCCAATACTTTTGCCAAAGAAGCACTCGGAAAAGGTGCTTCCTATGTGTTAATTGATAATGAAAATTATTGTATTGATGAAAGAACTATTTTGGTTGAAAACAGCTTAATTGCTTTGCAAGAATTAGCAAAATTTCACCGTCAATATTTGAAATTACCTATAATTGCGCTAACAGGAAGCAACGGAAAAACCACAACAAAGGAATTAATAAACGTTGTTCTTTCTAAAAAGTTCAAAACCAAAGCAACCGTAGGCAATTTAAACAATCATATTGGAGTGCCGTTGACAGTATTGTCGTTTACTTCTGAAACCGAAATTGGAATTGTAGAAATGGGCGCCAATCATCAAAAAGAAATTGAATTTCTATGCGAAATTGCAACACCCGATTTTGGGTATATTACTAATTTTGGAAAAGCACATTTAGAAGGTTTTGGCGGTGTTGAAGGAGTTATTAAAGGTAAAAGTGAAATGTATCACTATCTTTCAAGCAACGGCAAATTGGCTTTCATTAATTTAGAAGATAAAATCCAAGTCGAAAAATCCAAGACATTAAAATCGTATTCTTTTGGTATAAATAAGGAAAATGCGAATGTAAATATTAGTGCTATTGCTGCAAATCCTTTTGTAGAAATTCAATATTCAAACCATATTATTCAAACCCATTTGATTGGTTTGTACAATGCCAATAATATCAATGCAGCTTTAACAATCGGTAAATACTTTGGTGTTGAAGAAATTGCTATTAAGGAAGCTCTAGAAAGTTATATTCCCGAAAATAATCGCTCTCAGTTGATTACCAAAGGAACTAATCAGATTATTCTGGATGCGTATAATGCCAATCCAAGTAGTATGGCTGTTGCAATCGAGAATTTTTTGCAATTAGATAATTCGAATAAGATTATGATTTTGGGCGATATGTTTGAGTTGGGACAAGAAAGTCAAGAAGAGCACAAAGTTATTGTTAATTCGCTTTTAGACACCCAAAATGTTACTTTATACTTTGTTGGAAAAGAGTTTTATGCCCATAAAACAGATAAAAATGATTTTTACTTTTTTGAAACTTTTGACGCTTTTTCAGAATATTTACAAACTACAAAAATGGAAAACAGATCCATTCTTATAAAAGGTTCTAGAGGAATGGCTTTAGAGCGAACATTGAATTTTTTGTAATAAAAAAGAATATTAATTTTTTTTCTAAAACGCTGTTGTATTTTTATAACGGCGTTTTTTGTTTTTAAGAGTGCTATTTTAAAAGTTAGAAGTGGTTGTAAAAAATAAATAAACTGGTAGGTACTGGTTAGGCATTAGCTATAAAAAAGTTTATTTTTGTGAGTATAATTCAAGTGAAAAATTAATATCATGAATACAGCGTTAATTGCAAAAACCATTCAATCATTTCAAAAATATTTTGGTCAAGAACCAGAAAAAGTAATTTTATCTCCAGGTAGAATCAATATAATAGGCGAGCACATCGATTATAACGATGGATTTGTGTTGCCTGCTGCCATAGATAAAATAATATGTTTTGCATTCGAAAAGAGCAAAACCAATACTTCCCGAATAATCGCTTTAGATTTAAACGAAGAATTTAGTGTTGATTTCTCAGAAAAAATTAGTTTGAGTGATGTCACTTGGACTAATTACATTCGTGGAGTTGTCAACCAATTGCAATTGAATGGCTTTCAATTTGAAGGTCTTAATTGTGTTTTTAGTAGCAATATCCCAACTGGGTCTGGACTTTCTTCATCTGCAGCTTTAGAATGTGGTTTCATAAAAGGGGTCAAAGAATTGTATCAACTGGATATAAAGCCAATTGATATTGCTTTGATGGGGCAAAAAGCAGAACATTGGGTAGGGATAAATTGTGGAATTATGGATCAGTTTTCCAGTGTTTTAGGATTAGAAAACAAAGTAATTAAAATTGATTGTAAAACATTAGAATATGAATATCACAATGCCAATTTTGGGGATTATTCATTGATTTTATTAGATAGCAATGTCAAACATTCTTTGGTTACATCAGCCTATAACAAGCGAAGACAAGATTGCGAAAACGGAATTGCTTTGGTGAAGAAAAATTTCGCAGAAGTAAAAAGTTTTAGAGATTGTACTGAAGAGCAACTTCTAGCTTTGAAGGACCAACTTGGAGAAGAAGTTTATACCAGATGTCATTTTGTAATCAATGAAATTGCTAGAGTTGCCAAAGCATGCGAAGCGTTAGATAACGGAAATATTGAGGCTTTAGGTCAACTTCTTTTTGAAACACATCACGGATTGTCTGTAGAATATGAAGTGAGCTGTGAAGAATTGGATTTTCTGGTTGATTTTGCTAAGAGTGAACCTGCTATAATTGGTTCCCGTTTAATGGGAGGTGGTTTTGGTGGTTGTACCATTAATTTGGTTAAGAAAGGTCAGGAAGAAGTAATCAAAGATAAAATCAAGAAATTATATTACGATAAATTCCAGATAGAATTAAAAAATTACGATGTTAAAATAGGAAACGGAACAACAGTTTACACTTTATAAGGTTATGAAAAAATTTGATATATACGAAGATCCACACAGAAGATTCAATCCATTAATTAAAGAATGGGTATTGGTTTCTCCTCATCGTTCTAAAAGACCTTGGCAAGGGCAAAATGAAGTTGTAGCAACAAACACGTTGCCAGCATACGATCCAGAATGTTATTTATGTCCTGGAAATGTTCGGGCAAATGGTGCGATAAACGACCAATATGAGAATTCTTTTGTGTTCGAAAATGATTTTGCAGCTTTAAAACAAGAGGAAATCGACCAAGAAGTGGTTGAGGAAAATACTTTTTTTAGAGCAAAATCGGAACGTGGAATCTCAAGAGTAGTTTGTTTTTCTCCGAATCATAATTTGACTTTACCTGAATTAGAAGTTTCTGATATCGAAAATGTTATCACAGCTTGGCAAAGAGAATATACCAATTTAGGGGCAATAGATTACATCAATCATGTTCAAATTTTCGAGAATAAAGGAAGTGTTATGGGATGTAGCAATCCACATCCACACGGACAAATTTGGGCGCAATCTTCGTTGCCAACACAAGTAGAGAAAACACAAAATAGCCTAAGTGAGTATTTTGAGAAAAACAAAAGCAATTTGCTTTTAGATTATTTGAAACAAGAATTAGAACTAAAAGAAAGAATTGTAATTGAAAATGACCATTTTGTGGCTTTGGTTCCTTTTTGGGCAATTTGGCCTTTCGAAACTATGATTGTTGCCAAAAGACATGTTACAAAAATTACCAATTTTGAAGCTGTTGAAAAAACGGCTTTTGCCACGATCTTGAAGCAATTGACAACAAAATACGACAATCTTTTCAACACGTCTTTTCCTTATTCGTCAGGAATTCATCAAGCTCCTACCGATGGGAACGAGCATCCTGAATGGCAGTTTCATGTGCATTTTTATCCGCCTTTGCTTCGTTCTGCAACAGTGAAAAAGTTTATGGTTGGTTATGAAATGATGGGAGAGTCTCAACGTGACATTACTCCCGAAAAAAGTGCTGAAACACTAAGAGATTGCTCGGATATTCACTATAAAAACAGATAGTATTTTTTATAAAGAATTTCTAAGGATCAATTGGCATTTGTTTTCCAATTGGTCCTTTTTGTTTTCTAGAATCATTTGAGCAAGAATTTCTCCCATCTTTTCAAAATTGGTTGAAATAGTGGTAATTCCGTTGGCAACAACTTTTTTAAGCGGTGTTTCATTATAAGATATTATTCCAAAATCTTGACCAATTTTTAAATTATCAATTTCTGATTGTTCGATAACTTGTACCAAATCTCTATCGTTCGGAATAATGAAAACTTCTCCAATATTAATTTTTAATTTATTGAATTCGGATATAATTTCATAATCAAAATGATGATCGATGCAGAATTTTTCGAACCCAATTTTCATGCCGATGGGTTCTCGGAATCCAGGGAAAATCAGAATTAATTTTTGATAATTGTCTAGTCTTGATTTGCCCTCAAGCAAAGCAGCATAAATGTCTTTTACAAAATTTTGCGAAATAGAAGGGAATTTTTCTAATTCAGGATTGGTTTGGTCCAAAATATAAACATCTTGAATGGGTAAGGTGTTTAATATTGGTGCAATTTTCTTGAGATTGGTAGGCATAATGACATACTTGGTGTAGTTTCCGTTGTTTTCTTGAATCAATTTTTGAAACACTTTTATATTAAAATGATGAAAATAAATATCAACCTGAACATCAGTTCCCATATTTTTTATAAAGGAGTTATAAAGGTCTTCTTTAAAAACATTCAACTCATCAAAAAGTAAAAACACTTTGTTTTTTATAGTAATACCAATACTTTTTACATAATATCCTTTTCCCGGAATGGCATACAGAATGCCTCTTTTTTTTAACTCATCATAGGCCAGTAAAACAGTATCGCGTGATAATGAAAACTCTAAACAAACTTTGTTTATCGAGGGGAGTTTATCGTTTATTTTGATGCTTTTCTCCTCAATTGCTTTTTCAATAGAAAAAATAATTTGCTTGTAAATAGGCAAACCCCGATTTTTATGGATGGATATTATTTTCATGAAAATGAATAGCTATAATTTAACTGGTAGGTACTGTGTTGTAAAATTCGGAATAAATTTCAAAAGTAGTGTCAAAATGATTTAAAGATTTTAAAAAACAATGAAGAGCGTTTGATTCAAATAAAATTATTTATTGAAATCAGTCGTTTAGATTGTACCTTTGTGACCGAAACATCAAAAGAAATCATTCGGCTAGAATGGTTTTTTACTAGTATAAAAAACAATGTTATGTCGCATAAAGCAGGTTTTGTAAATATCATCGGAAATCCAAACGTGGGGAAATCAACCCTAATGAATGCCTTTGTTGGCGAAAGATTATCCATCATCACGTCAAAAGCACAAACTACCCGTCACAGAATTCTAGGAATCGTAAACGGCGAAGATTTTCAATTGATTTTGTCTGATACACCAGGAATTATCAAACCCGCTTATGAAATGCAGGAATCGATGATGAACTTCGTGAAATCCGCTTTTGAAGATGCCGATATTTTGATTTATATGGTCGAAATTGGCGAACAAGAACTGAAAGACGAAGCTTTTTTCAATAAAATTATTCATTCCAAAATCCCGGTTTTGTTGTTATTGAACAAAATTGATAATTCCAATCAAGAGCAATTAGAGTCTCAAGTCGCTTTCTGGAAAGAGAAAGTTCCCAATGCCGAGATTTATCCTATATCAGCCTTGCAAAATTTTAATGTTCCTGAAGTTTTTCAAAGAATCATTGCCTTGTTACCCGAATCTCCAGCCTATTATCCAAAAGACCAATTAACGGATAAACCAGAACGTTTCTTTGTGAATGAAACTATTCGTGAAAAAATCTTGTTGAATTACAGCAAAGAAATTCCATACGCTGTCGAAATCGTAACCGAAGAATTCTTCGAAAACGAAAATATCATCCGAATCCGTTCCCTAATTATGGTGGAGCGCGATACTCAAAAAGGAATCATCATTGGTCACAAAGGAGCTGCTTTGAAAAAAGTTGGAATGGATGCTCGTGCCGATTTGGAAAAGTTTTTTGGCAAACAAATTCACCTCGAATTGTATGTAAAAGTGAACAAAAACTGGCGAAGCAACGCCAATATGTTGAAGAGATTTGGGTATAATCAATAATTTACGATTCCAATATCTCCAAAAACTTCCCTTCCAATTCATTCATTTGTCCATTGCCTTTGAAACGGATTTGTTTGGCGATGAAATAGAGCAAAAACCAAACGGTAAAAAAGCGAAAGTGTTTAGGATATAATCACTAAGAGGCATTAAAAATCGAGTTGGTTTATATTTTTCCAATTAGTGATTAATGTGCCGTCGCTTCGTTTTTGTTCTTGATCCCCTGAGTAAATTAGAATAGAATTGTTTAATTTACTTAGGTTATTCCAGTATTTTAAGTTTTTAAAATAATCAGTATTAATTGTTTTAGATGATTTTATTTCTACTGGAATTAATTTTCCAGCATCATCAATAATTATATCTACTTCGTGTCCTGTTTTGTCTCTCCAGAAATAAAGGTTAACGAATAAACCTTTATTTGTGAATTTTTTAACCATTTCAATTACAACCATTGTTTCAAAAATAGCTCCTTTTAATGGGTGACTTTCTAATTGTATTGGGTCTGAAATTCTTAAAAAAGAGCAAACTAATCCAGTGTCATAAAAATAAATTTTGGGTCTTTTGACTATTGTTTTGTTGAAATTTTGGAAATGTGGTTTTAGTAAGTAAATAATAAAACTACTTTCTAAAATCCCTATCCAAGATTGAATTGTTTTTAAATCTACTCCGACTTCATTGCTAATAGTAGTCAAATTGAGTTCCTGTCCAGTTCTGCCTGCGAGAACACGCATAAATTTTTCGAAAATTAATAAATCCGTTACATTTTTAATTTGTCTAACATCTCGTTCAATGTAGGTTTTTATATAATTTGGAATCCAGTCCAATGGACTGATTTCTTGGTCATAAATAGGAGGATAAAAGCCTTTGAATAATATATCTTCGTCAGTTTTAGGAACTAAATTTTCAGAAGCTAATTCATTTACAGAAAAAGGTAATAAATTCAAATAAGCTACTCTTCCGGCTAATGATTGTGAAATGTTTTCCTGTAAAAGGAAGTTGTTAGAACCAGTTAGAATAAACAATCCTTTCTCATTACTATTATCTAAAATTTCTTGTAAGTAGGAAAACAATGAAGGTACGCGCTGTACTTCATCTAAAATTGCTCCATTAGGAATGTTTTGTAAAAAGCCTCTTGGGTCTTCTAAAGCAAAATTTCTGATATCAGGATTTTCCAAAGAAATATAGGGTTTATTTGGAAATGTACTTTTAACCAATGTCGTTTTTCCAGCTTGCCGTGGACCAATTACAGCAATGGCTTTGAACGATTTGGCTAAACTTTCTAATTTTGGTTTTGCGTCTCTTACTATCATTTTGTAAAAATACGGAAAAATATGGAATCAGATTCCGTATTTTTCCAAAAAAAATATTTTAACGAAAAATTTTGAAGTGATTTGGGTATAATCAGTAGTTTAGGATTCCAAAATCTCCAAAAACTTACTTTCCAATTCATTCATTTGTCCGTTGCCTTTGAAACGGATTTGCTTGGCGATGAAATAGAGTAAAAACCAGACGCAAACCATCAGCAACATCACGATTAAATCCATTGCGGTCGGCTGTTTCAAGACATAGTTGGAGTAGGCGATGGCGCTAAAAATCACAAAAATTCCCGCCACCATAAAATGCAGGAACATAAAAAGCGTCCATAAAGTGGGCTCTGGACCAAACAATCCCCGAATATGAGTTTCGTTATTGTCTTTTGACTCTAATTCCAAATGCAAATGGGGTGACCAATATTCGCGTTTGGCATCAGGCATATTCATCCAAATATGATTGTGCTTGATTTTTAGATGGCAATCTTCGGTGCAATTTACTTTATAATTTTCAAATTTTTGACGAATGGATTCTATGTTTCCAGGAACGTCTTTGTAAAAACGCAAGCGAAGTCTTATTTCATTATTGGCATCCATAATGGTAATTTTTTTGGTTCGAAAAGATTAATAACGATGCAAAATAGTAAAAAAATGGATAGTATGGTATTTAACACTACCTTTGCAAAATATTTGAATTTATATTATGAATAATATTGTTGCGATAGTAGGAAGACCTAATGTGGGGAAATCGACCCTTTTTAATAGGCTGATACAAAGAAGAGAAGCTATTGTAGATTCAGTATCTGGGGTGACCCGAGACAGAAACTATGGTAAAAGCGAGTGGAACGGAAAAGAGTTTTCCGTGATTGATACGGGAGGATACGTTCGCGGAAGTGACGACGTATTCGAAGGTGAAATCCGCAAACAAGTAGAATTGGCCATCGACGAAGCCGACGTAATTATCTTTGTGGTAGATGTGGAAGAAGGCATCACGCCAATGGATGAGACCGTTGCCCGATTGTTACGCAAAGTGACAAAACCCGTTTTGTTGGCCGTAAACAAAGTAGATAATGCGATGCGTGAAAAAGACGCCATCGAATTTTATAATCTAGGTTTGGGTGATTATTTCACCTTTGCCAGTATTTCAGGAAGTGGGACAGGCGATTTGTTGGATGCTTTGATTGAGGCATTCCCAGTAAAACCAGAACCCGCAAAAGAAGAAGTGGTTTTGCCACGTTTTGCGGTTGTAGGTCGTCCAAATGCTGGAAAATCTAGTTTCATCAACGCCTTGATTGGTAAGGATCGTTTTATGGTTACAGATATTGCGGGAACGACTCGTGATGCGATTGATACCAAATTCGACCGTTTTGGTTTCGAATTCAACTTGGTCGATACGGCTGGAATTCGCCGTAAAGCCAAAGTGAAGGAAGACTTGGAGTTTTACTCTGTAATGCGTTCCGTTCGTGCCATTGAACACGCGGATATTTGTATTTTGGTCATCGATGCCACCCGTGGATTCGAAGGACAAGATCAAAGTATTTTTTGGTTGGCCGAAAAAAACCGTAAAGGAGTCGTGATTTTGGTCAACAAATGGGATTTGGTCGAAAAAGACACGATGTCAACCCGAGATTACGAAGAAAAAATCCGAAAAGAATTGATGCCATTTACCGATGTGCCCATTCTTTTTGTTTCGGCATTGACCAAACAACGTTTGTTGAAAGCACTGGAAGCAACTGTTAAAGTTTATGAAAACAGACAACAGCGCATTGCCACATCAAAGTTCAACGAATATATGTTGAAGGTAATTGAAGCTTATCCGCCGCCAGCGACCAAAGGGAAATATGTAAAAATTAAATATTGTATGCAGTTGCCAACCGCGACACCACAGTTTGTGTTTTTTGCCAATATGCCGCAATATGTTAAAGAGCAATACAAAAGATATCTTGAAAATAAGATTAGAGAAAATTGGGATTTTTCAGGAGTGCCAATCGATATTTACATCAGAGAGAAATAAAAAAAAATCCCGAGCAATCGGGATTTTTTTTGCATCCATTTTTTTTAGTTTCTTATTTATATTTACTTTTACCTCGTTTTTATGTATTGTGTAATTTAAATTAGTAGTGAATTATGAAGTTTAATAAAATTGCTGTTGCTGTTTTTGCCATTTTTACTTTAGTTTCTTGTAAAAAAAATCAAGAAAATAATGATTCTATTTCAGAAAAACCCAATGTACTTTTAATTGTTGCAGACGACTTAGGTTTTAGTGATATAGGTTGTTATGGAGGTAATATAAGTACTCCAGTTATAGACGGTCTTTCTAAGGAAAGTCAACTTTTTTCAAATTTTTATGTACAACCTACTTGTTCACCAACACGATCTTCATTATTAACAGGTTGTGATAATCATTTTGCTGGTTTGGGAATTATGCATGAAATGGATTATCCTGAACTTCATAAATTAAACCTTCCAGAATATGCAGGAAGTTTACGAAATGATTTAATAACACTGCCTGAAATCTTGAATAAAAACGGATATCATACTTATATGGTTGGGAAATGGCATTTAGGAGAAGGAGTAGGTCAAAATCCTTATGAACGTGGGTTTGAGGAAACTTTTATACTTGGAACAGGAGGAGGAAGTCATGCAAATGATCAAAGATCCTTAGCACCACCACAATCTATGACCTATACTCGAAATGGTAAAGAGGTAAAATTGCCAGAGGATTTCTATTCTACACGAAATTATACAGATTCAATTATAAAATTCATTGATCGTAACAAGAATGATAAGAAACCCTTTTTTGCATTTCAATCCTTTACAGCAGTGCATGACCCATTGCAGGCTCCCCAAGATTATCTTGATAAATACAAAGGCAAATTTGACTCTGGCTGGGATGTTTTAAATTTAATGCGTTTCAATAACTTAAAGAAATTGGGTATAGTTCCAAAAGATTTAAAAGATATTTTTTCTAATCCAAGCATCCCCAAATGGGATAAATTACCAAAAGAAAAGAGAGAAGAATTTGCTCGTGATATGGAGGTATATGCCGCCATGCTTGACTATATGGATATGAGCATTGGACGAATATTTGACTATTTGAAGAAAGAAGGAAAATACGACAATACAATGATAATTTTTATGTCAGATAATGGAGCCAATGGCGCTATGGCAACTTCGTATCCTGGTAATGCTGATGGTAAATATTTAAGCACTTTTGATAATTCTATGAAAAACAAAGGACTCAAAGGGTCTTTTGTTGAAATGGGACCTGCTTGGGCAAAAGCTTCATCTTCACCTTTTAGATTCTTCAAAGGATTTACTTCTGAAGGAGGAATTAAAGCGCCTTTGATTGTTAAAATGCCTTCAAAAACCGAAAGTCAAGCCAAGTGGAATAATACATTAATACATGTTACAGATATTTTTCCGACTATCCTCGAATTAACAAAAACTAAATTACCTACCGAATTCAACGGAAAAAAAGTCATTAACAAATTTATAGGAAAATCTATAGTTCCAGTTTTGAATGGTAATCCTAGTGTTTTGCATGAAAACGGAATAGGTTGGGAACTTTTTGAAATGAAAGCCTACAGAAAAGGAAACTATAAAATTTTAAGGCTTCCAGTCCCTTTTGGAACTGGTGAATGGGAATTATATGATATTGATAAAGACCCAATCGAATCCAAGGATATATCTAAGTTGTATCCTGAAATAAAAGCTGATTTAATAAAAAGATGGCAAGATTATGCTAAAAGCAATAATGTGCATGATCATAAAGGATTTTATGATAATTTTTATAAAACTAATTTAGGACCAGGAAATGGGAAAGAGCGTGATTAACCCCATTTTTTTATTTATTTAAACAATTTAAATCCCGAGCAATCGGGATTTTTTTATCCCTTTTTTAGATTTTGGAAATAAATGTAGAAATTACAATTAAACCTTTAGAAATTTATTTAGTCTAAATACTTTATAAAAATTATTCAATGGCTAAAATCTATTCTTTTTTAATTCTCTTTCTATTTGTTTATGCTGCCAATGCGCAAAACGAAGTAATCATCAAGGGAACAGTTTATGACATCAATACCCAAGTTCCGCTAGAGTTAGCGACGGTCTATTTTTCGAATGCCAAAGATTCAACCATTATTGAGTATGCCAATACTGATAAAAATGGAGCTTTTAAAATTGCCACCAAAAAATATGATAAAGCCATTCTTTTGAAGGTCAATTACATGGGCTATCAGACATATACTGAAGAGCAAAATGGGCTTTTGGAAAGCAAGGATTTTGGAAAAATATATTTGTTACACAATACAAGCGAATTGAAAGAAGTTGTAATCAACAGTGCACCGCCAATTCGAATAAAAAAAGACACTTTAGAGTTTAATGCGGCTTCTTTCAAGGTGCGTCCTGATGCCAATTTAGAAGTTTTGTTGAAACAATTGCCAGGATTCGAAGTAGATAGTGACGGAAAAATAACTGTCAACGGAAAAGAAGTCAACCAGTTTTTAGTAAATGGTAAAGCTTTTTTTGATAAAGATGGAGCCATCGCTTTGAAAAATCTACCTGCGGATATTATTAACAAAGTGCAAGTATCAGATTACAAAACCAAAAAAGAGGAATTGTCTAAACAAGAATCTAGTTCAGATTATTCCAGCATCAATTTGACCATTGACGAAAAGAAAAACAAAGGCTATTTTGGGAAATTCTTAGCGGGATACGGAACTGATGATCGCTATGAAACAAGTATGATTTTGAATTTCTTTAAGGATAAACAAAAAATAAGCATTTTGGCTTCAGCCAATAATATCAATTCAACTGGATTTACCCAAGACGAAGTTTTTGATAGTATGGGAGGAGGAAGAAATGCTAATGGGAATGCCCGAGCAACGGGAACAGGAAGGGGAATTACCGAGTCTAATATGATTGGATTTAATTATAACGATGAATGGTCGAAAAAATTTGAAGCATCAGGGAGTTATAATTTTGATAATGCGGTAAATAAAAATGAAAGTAAATCCAATCAGGCCAATTTCTTGCCTACAAGTACTTTTTTTACAGAATCTAATTCGAAAGCAAGAAGCGAAAACACTGGGAATAAAGCCAATTTTGAATTTGAATATAAAATTAATCCAACTATGAGGCTGGTTGTAACTCCAAGAGTAGATCAAACCCGTTCTAATAGTAATTCGGCATCTTCTAGTTCTTCAAAAGATGAGAATGACGCTTTATTGAACGAAAGTGCTGGAATATCGCAGAGAGAAAGTACGGCCACAAATTTTGCAAACACAATAAATTTCAATAAAACTTTCGAAAAGAGATCTCGTAATTTAAGTTTTGTCTTTAGCAATAATAATTCTGATAACGAATCGGATGCGCTCAATATTTCTAAAACTATTTTTTATCAAGGGTCTAAACCTAACGATGAACGAAATCAAAATAGCAAAGGAAATAATAATTATGGTGCTTATTCGGCCGATATTGAATATACAGAGCCTATTACAGATTCGTTGCGTGTTCGAATTGGTGCTGATTTTGATTGGCAGAACGCCATGAACGACAGCAAAACTTATGATTTTGATGCTGCTTCTCAAACATATTCTACTCTAAATGATTTGCAAACAAATTATACTTCCTATACACGAAATTCCATTACACCAAAAGTGGGACTTAGTTTCGAAAAAAATAATTTTACATTTAACTTGAATTCGAGTACTTCTATTATAGATTTTGACAATCACTCTTTATACCTTAATAAAATTACCGATTTGAACCAGAAATATGTTTTACCTTTTGGAAGAGCACAAATCAGATATAGGGTAGATCGCTCTAAATTTTTTACGTTAAGGTATGATTATTCTAGCAGTCTTCCTTCATCTACTCAATTGATGCCTGTTGCGAATTTGTCTAATCCGTTGAGCACCATAATAGGAAATCCAAACTTGAATCCAACCGAAAAAAATAGTTTCAATATGAATTATAGGAATTTCGATGTGCGAACTCGTTCAGGTTACACCTTGTTTATGAGAGGAGATTTTTTCAACAACGAAATAGTTTCAACTTCGGTTTATGATCAAAGTGGTAAAAGGACCACCACTTATAGAAACATTTCTGGAACCTATACCACTTCAGTTGGCGGAAACTGGAATCAAACTATAAAAAGGGAAGCTCACGTTTTGCGATACGGACTAAGTATAAATGGGAGTTATTCTTTGGACAAAGGATTTACAAATACCGTTTTGTACACCTCAAAAAGACTAGGGGCTACACCGAGAGTTTATTTTGCTTATGATTACGGTGAGTTGTTTACCATTTCACCTTCCTATAGTTTGTCGTATAACGACTCTAAATATACCAACTCATCTTTAAAAGCGAGTTCAAATGTTGTTCATAGAATTAATATTCAAACGACCAACTATTGGCCTAAAAATTGGGTCTTTGGAAATGATTTTGGATATACTTACAATTCGAATATCTCAAATAATTTCAAAAAAGATTTTTATTTATGGAATACGAGTTTGTCCTATGCTTTTTTGGCTAAAAAAATGACATTGAAAGTAAAAGTTTATGACGTCTTAAATCAAAATCAAAGCGCTACTAGAACCATATCGCCAACCACAATTCGTGATGAAGAAAACACGGTTTTAAAGCGATATGCAATGTTTTCTTTGGCTTATAAATTAGGGAATTTTGGTGGGAGAGAAGGTCGTTCTAGAAATGCTAGAGGCGGTGGCGGTAATGGAGGCGAAGGAAATGGAAGCGGAAGAGGAATGGATAATATGGATTAATTGTTTTAAATAATTTATAATTAATCAATTAAACCATTCTGTAATTATATAGTCATATAAATCTAAACTTAAAAAAAAATAAAAATGAAAAAATTAATTATCGCAGCATTATTGGTTATTGGTATTTCGTCTTTTGCACAAGAAAACCAACCAGAAAAAAAAGGGAATAACGGGCAACAAAGAGAGCGAATGACTCCTGAGCAAAGGAATCAAGCTTCGTTGGATAGAATGACAACCGAACTGAAATTAGATGCTAAGCAGCAAGAACAAATCAAACCAATTCTTGCTGAACAAACTGCCAAACTTCAGGCAATGAGAGACCAACGAATGAATGGTGGCGCAAAAGAAATGACAGCCGACGAACGAAAAGCAATGCAACAAAAAAGACAAGAAGAGCGCACTATTACAGAAAATAAATTAAAAGCCATCTTGACTCCAGAACAATTCAAAAAAATGAAAGAAAATGAAGAGGCAGCAAGAGAAAAAATGAGAGAAGCCAGAGGAAATAGAGATAATGGTGGTAATAGAGGTGGAGACGGTGGAAATGGTGGAAATGGAAGCGAAAACTAATCCCTAATTTTTATCTGATTTAAAGATTTGAAAGTCTTAAATAAAATTCCCAAATACAATTTGATTGTGTTTGGGAATTTTTATTTAGACACTATTTCAAAAAATACTATTACAGCAATTTTTAAATGAAAGTTTTTTTAAGTAATAAAATTATTACTTTAGTGATTTGAATTGGATATTATTTCAATTTTAAAAAAAAGGTTCGAATGTAAACTTGAAAATAGTTTGCTTGTAGTGCGTTTGTATTAAATTTTATTAGAATTTGGTATAAATAAAAAAACGTATCATCTGTTGAAATAAATGATAAAAAATTAGTTATTTATTATATTTGATTGATTAAGAGTGATTTACATATCTAAATTTTATTTTTCCAAACTTAAAATCCAAAAAATAATGAAAAAAGCACTCCCAAAATTACTTTGTTTGGTTTCAATTGCAATATTTATCAGTTGTAAAAAAGGCGAAAACAGTCCAGAATCTAAACAAACAGCTATTGAGGTTTCAGGGACTAATGCCGATCCATTACCTTCTTGGAATGAAGGAGCATTAAAAAATTCAATTATTAGTTTTGTGAAAGAAGCAGTAGATTCTACCTCCAAGAATTTTATTCCACAAGCCGATCGTATCGCTACTTTTGATAATGACGGAACGCTTTGGACCGAAAAACCGTTGGTGCAAGAGTTGTTTGCTTTTTATCAGGTTAAAAAAATGATGGCTGCTAATCCTGCTTTAGCCAGCAAGCAACCTTTTAAAGCGGTGGTCGAAAAAGATAGCGTTTCTTTGACTGCTGCCAAAGCTAATAAATGGCATGTAAT
Source organism: Flavobacterium alvei (assembly GCF_002920895.1). Lineage (GTDB taxonomy): Bacteria > Bacteroidota > Bacteroidia > Flavobacteriales > Flavobacteriaceae > Flavobacterium > Flavobacterium alvei. The sequence goes on along the minus strand of NZ_PQVG01000007.1, from coordinate 233,892 downwards.
CGATATGAAGACCGATTGGAAAAAGGTTTTTAGAGACTAATTATTCAGAATCAAATTTGCATTTAAAAACATTTACAATGAAAAAAACACTTCTTAATTTTAGTATTATTTTTGATGAATAATGCTTTTGCTCAAGAGCAAGAAAATGAAACTTTCAAACCGCATCATACTTTAGGCTTTGTTGTTGGTCATACCCATATAAGCGAAGGGAGTAAAGATGGGGATAGAAAATGGCTCACTTTTCCTTCCTTTGCGTTAGATTATAACTATGTTTTTTCTCCCAATTGGAGTATTGGTTTGCACAACGATTTAATTATCGAATCCTTCAAAGTCGAAACGTCGGATGGTGAAATTTTAGAAAGATCATCTCCTTTTGCAAGTGCAATTGTTGGTGGTTATAAACCAGGAAAACATTTTACTTTTCAAGCAGGTCTTGGAGGCGAATTTGCAAAAGAAGAAAACTTTGCTTTAACCCGTTTGGGAGTAGAATACGGTTTAGAAATTCGCAATGGCTGGGAATTTATAGCCAATGTAGTTTATGATATCAAATGGAATGCCTATGATAGCTGGGCACTTGGAGCAGGAATTTCTAAATCATTTGGGGAATAATTCGTTTTTTTTTAAATAAAATACCAAAATATGAAACAATCAATCCATTATAAATTCAGTTTTTTCCTTATCCTAATCGTCTTTTTTTGTTTTGCAACTACACTGCAATAGCACAACATACCGATTATGTAGATGATACCCAAACACAAGTATTAGCCGATTCGACTCGATCGTATTTTATTCCAGATGTTTCGCATAAAATTATGAATTGCTCTAAAACCCGAAGCAAATGGTTTTCGGCCAAACTGGGTTTTGCTCCCATTTTAGATTACAATGCCGTTATTCAAGATAATGATAGTAAAGATCAAGTAGGCAATCAAGAAAGTCGTTGGGATATTCGAAGTGCCAGAGTGATGGTTCGCGGAAAAATTAACTTTAAAACCAAATAGAGCTATTTGTTAAGCTATGAATACCGAGGATTGGATCGAAAAGGAGATCAAGCGGCTTTTGGATTTACCGATATTAAACTTATTATTCCAATTGGATCAAATTCGGAACTTCAAGTCGGAAAACAAAAAGAAACTTTTTGTTATGAAATGGTAGGTGATGCTGCCAATTTACCGCATTTCGAACGATTGATGAGTCCGTTTTTCAATAGTAGAAACAATGGAATTATCTATCGTCATTTTTTATTGAAAGATAGAATGACCATTTCGGCTGGAGTTTTTAATCAATGGCCAGGAAACAGAAAAAATCTTGGTGACGGAGCTACAACATTTACGGCTAGAATTACAGGTTTACCCAAATGGGAAAACGAAGGAAAAACATTTATGCATACCGGAATTGGTGTTCGCTACGTTGAAGCCGAAAATGGTGTAATTCGCCTTAAAGGAAAAAACGAATCGAATGTCTCAGACAATTGTGTTGACACCGGAAATATGAATGCTGACCATCAATGGAATGTAAATATGTAACAATTATGGAGCTTGGAAAATTTTTCTGTCTTGATGGAATACGTTCATAACTGGACCACAACAACCGATTTTGGACTCGAACAATTTAATGGTTATTATGTAACAGGAAGTTATGTTTTGAGCGGAGAGCAACGCCCTTATGACAAAAGAGCAGCCTATGCCCGAAGAATAAAACCTACAGGAAAATATGGGGCTTGGGAAGTTTTTACTCGTTTTGGTAAAAAGATTTAGATTCAAGAAATATTCACGGTGGTATTAACAATCGCTATAATTTGGGGCTTAACTGGTGGGCAACTCAATATTGGAAAGCAGGTATGGTGTATGGAGTTAGTAATTTAGATAAAAACGGAGTAACTGGAATTACCAATAGTATGCAATTTAGGTTGCAGTGGATTTATTAATCAACACCATCGTTAATTTCTTTTTAGGCGTTTTATTTTTTTTGGAATCATATATGTATTCGAGATGAAATAAAAGCAAACAGCTTTAAGAGTAATCAATTCTGAAAAAATATTTTTTGAAAACTAAAAACAGTTAACTTTTAGTGTTAAGTTTGTAATTAAATAAAATCTGACAGTTAGAAGTCCTGTTTATAAATTATGAAATTCATTAAAAATACTAATTTAAAACAATAAGCAAATGAAACAGATTACAATGATTATTGGAGTTGCGATAAGTAGCTCATTATTATTTTCTTGCGGAGCAAGTAAAGAATTGAAAGCAGAAAACGAACGATTAAATTCTGTGGTAACAGCAAATGAAAGCACTATTAAATCATTAACTAAAGATGCTGAAGATTGTAATAAATTAAAAGCAGTTTTGTCTGAAAAAATAGACAATATCAACAAAGGTCTAGCAGAGAGAGGTACTTCGATGCAAAAAATTCAAGAAAAAGCACAAAATGCTGTAACAAAACTAGAAGAAGCTGGCGCAACAGTAACCTATAAAGATGGATTGGTATATATCAATTATGAAAATGATTTTTTCTTTAGTCCAAATAGTTCAGTAATTGCTGCCAAAGGAAGAGAGGCCTTGAATACCATAGCTGAAGTGATGCGAGACAATCCTGGAGTAACTGCAACTATTGTAGGAAACACCGATTCAGTTGTTGCAAAAGGAACTAATGATAATTGGTCATTGAGTACAGAAAGAGCCAATGCGGTTGTTAGAATCTTACACAACACTTATAACATTAATCCCGCTCGTTTGACAGCAGCAGGAAGAGCGGAATACAACCCAAAAGCAAGCAATACTTCGGAAGAAGGCAGAAAGAAAAACAGAAGAATTGAAATTATCATCAATCCAGAGCTTTCTAGAATTTGGGAATTAGCCAAATAATCGAAACAAAATCTAATTTGGGTTTTGTGATAAAAAAGACTTTATAATTCGAATGATTTTTAAACTATTTCAATAAAACCTATTCTAAAGGAGTATTAAAATTAAATATATAAAAGATGAAATTAATCAATAAAACATTTTTAGGAGCTTTAGCCTTGGCTACAACCACTTTGGTTTTATCACCAAATGAAATGCACGCGCAAAGACGAGGCGGCGGTGGAAGCCATATGCAAAGTCGCCCCAGTCAAATGAGTCGCCCCAGTCAAACGAGTCGTCCAAGCCAGATGAGTCGTCCAAGCCAAGGAAGTAATAATAAAATTGGAAACGGTAATAACAAGATTGGCAATAACAACTCTATTGGTGGCAACAACAAAGTGGGTAGCAATAATAGAGGCAACAACAGTAACAATAGAGGTGGTAATAATGTAAACATTAATGTTGATAACAGCCACCACAACACCAGAATAAACAATAGTCATAATACAACGGTAAGAAGAAGTAATAACTACCGCCCTTACACTCGCCCTCCTTATGTATATGGTGGATACCGTTACAACTGCTATCATCCTTATTACTACCATCCTTATCGTCCATTTTATTGGGGACCAGTATGGCATCCGTGGGGATTCTTTATTACAACTTTGGCTGTAACAGCTATTGTTGTTGAAGTAAATAGCCAGCATTATCATTATGATAACGGAGTATATTATACTCAAGGAAATGGAGGGTATACTGTGGTTGCAGCACCAGTTGGGGCAACAGTTACTACTTTGCCAAGCAATGCCCAAACAGTAGTTGTCAACGAAACAACCAATAATTATTATTACGGAGGTACTTACTATGAGAAATCAGATAAAGGATATACCGTAGTTCCACCAACAGCCGGAACTATTGTAGAAAATCTTCCGGAAGGTGGTGAAGAAGTGAAAATGGGCGATATTACTTATGTAAAAGTAGGCGATACGTATTACCAACCTTTTCAGGATAACGGCAAAAACAAATATGAAGTTGTTGACGTAGAAGCTGATAAATAAAATCGTTTTTTTATTGATAAGAAAGGAGGTCTTTATAGATCTCCTTTTTTATTATGGTAATATGGTCAAAAACGGTTGGTAGATTTTTATTTCAGATTGATTAATGTTTCTGAAAAATTCCAGTTTGTTTTTTAATCGAGGAAATCAAGTCATTAAAAATAATCGTTGTCGATATAACGTGAAACATTTGGTCACCGCTAGGACGAGGTAAGTATTCATTTTGATACCCAACTTCGAATTGAACTGTGTCTGATAAATTGTATCCCAAACCTAAAGTGAAGCGGTTTCTATCAAAAAATTGCCTACCAGTAGCATTTCCGTTAGTTTTAAAAAAAACTTCGTCAGCAACAATTCCATAGGTATATCCATTACCCGATTTTATTTTAGATATTGGAAAAACGAATTTTACAGCATCTCTAAATCGGCAAACCACTTCAATAGTGTCTTCTATAAAAATACGATTTTCAACCCTAATTCTATTGCTAAGTGTATAATCTCCGCCTTTTGAAAAATAGTATATTCCTTGAGCAGCAAATCGAATTTCAGGCAATCTGTTTTGAGAAATCTCTGGAACATCTTTGTTGAAAAAGTAAGCTACAAAACCCGATAATTTCCATTTTTCGGAGGCATAATAATGAAGCCAACTCCTTAAATACAATTGTGAGTTTTTATAAAAAGGATTCGATTCTACAGTTCCACTCGTAAAAACTTGTCCAAAATCATTCTCAATAGCTACCTTTTTTCCAAGATTACTATTGGTTTGAAATTCATTCGAAAATTGATTTTCAGTGTCGGTTTGTGAAAAGCCAGTATTGAAAGTAAAAAAAAACAATACTAAAAGCTTTATTGTAGATAAAGTGAAGTATTTGATTTTTTTTGGATTGGATTTAAAATACATAAATATTTTTTTGAACAAACGAAGTTAAATTTCTTTTCAAAGATATTAAATTATGTATTTGAATTTATACTGACAGATTCAATACAATTATGCTAATTCATTACATCTTCTTTTTCTGAAGATTGATTTTGTGATATAAAGTAAACCGAATAATATCTCGATTGAAGTAATCGACACCGCTAGCACGTTGCTGAAAACTATTCAAATACCCCAATTCTAAAGCAATATTTTTATTGACGCCATATTGTAAACCTGCATAAATTCGGTTTTGATCAAAAGTGTTTTTGACTACATTTTTTCCGCCATTAATCATCAATTCGTCATAGACAATAGCTTTTAAAAATTGATTTTCTTTTTTCCAAAACGAATATTCACCTTGGAGGCGGTATCTAAATCGCCAAAAAAAAGTGGTTCCCGAGAGTAAACCGTCTTTGTTGGCATTGTGAAAAAAACGTTCCTCGACCTGAAACCGTTGAAGCAATGCAAACTTCTTGAAATCTTGCTTCCAACTAATGTCTTGTTGTCCTCGGTATTCGGGTAGTCTAAAATCAAAAGCGATTTCTGGTATTTGTGTAGCTACCGAGAAATAAGCAAATCCAGCGCCTACTTCTATATCCTTGTTGATTTTGTAACGTCCTTGAAATCGCATTTCATAAAGATTTTGTTCCACAGGATTTATAAAAATTCGATTGTCAAATTCACTGTGTATGGACCATTTGTCGGATAAAGTTAAAATGTTGTAGTAACGTGTCCAAAGCAAACTTTGATGATCTACATTTTTTTCGGTTTGGGCGTATAAAAAACTACAAGTCAGAAATAAAAAAAGGGTATGTGTAAATTTCATCAAGTTCAATTCAAATTTCGGCAAATTTAAACAAACTTAATTTAAGGAGAATTTAATTTTTTAAATCTATTTATGATAGGAAAAAACTAAAAAAACCATCAAAAATTAATTTGATGGTTTTCAGATTGATTATTGTTTGTTCTAACTTGTAGAATTTGAGTTTATAAAGAATATTTCAAAGTCACTCCATAAGTTCTTTGGTCTCCCAAAACTGCTGCATATTGACCAGAATTTCCTCCTGCAGGAAGTAATTGTTCGTAATAATCTTTGTCCAAAAGGTTGCGCCCCCAGATGCTAGCAGACAAACCATCGGCTACACGGAAACCTAAACGACCATTGAAAATAGCGTAACCAGGAACTACTAAATATTTCGATGCAGAAGGGCTTGATGAGAATTCAGAACGAGCGTAACCATCAAGAGCTATGAAAAATTTACCTAGGTTTCCGAAGAATTTTGCGTTTTTAGTATATTCAGTACCTAAGCTTCCTGCCCATTTTGAAGTTCCTGGCAAGTCGGTTCCTGATACATCTTTGAAAGATACAGCAGATCCAGTTTCTTCTAATGGGAGTGGAGCATTAGTGAATTTCACATATTTTCCGTCAGTATAAGAGGCAGCTCCATTTACAGAGAAATGGTTGTTAATTACAAAACTAGCATCTAATTCTGCCCCTTTTACACGTACTTGATCTGCATTGGCAAGATACCCTCGATTCACACCTAATTCAGCGGCTTGAACATTGGTTTGGAAATCTTTAATATCAGTATTAAAGAAAGTCAAGTTCAAAATAGAATTTTTAAAAGGCGAGGTTTTAATTCCAAATTCATAATGAGTAACATCTTCTGGCTTAACAGTTGCAAGATCACTTAAAGTTTGACCAGCAGGCGGAGTAGGAAGACCTGCCACATTTACTCCAATAGGTTTGTAGCTTTTTGCAAAAGTTCCATAAGCATTGATTTTAGCGGATGCTTTGTAGGATACCGTTATGTTTCCAGAAAAGTCCGTATCATCATTATCTGATGAGAAGTTTTGATCGGTATAAACTTTCTTTTTTAACGCAATTAATGCAGGATCAGTAGTTTGAAGTCCTCCGTATGTTTTACGGTCATAATCTGCATCTTTCTTGTCGTAGTTGTATCTTAAACCTAGTAAAACATGCAGTCTATCTGTTACAGCCCAGTCCAATTGACCGAATACTGCAGCACTAGTTGAATGTATTTGGGCATTGGTTTTTATTCCATATCCTTCAAAAAGACCTGGGGTTTTCCATAATGCAGTATTTGCGGGTGTAAATGAGTCTTGTGAAAATCTCCATTGTGCGGTACCAGATTCTTCCGTTCCTTTTGTTTTTGAGGTTTGGTCAATAAAAAATACACCTACAACACCATTTAATTTTGAGGTAATTTTTCCAGCATAACGAACTTCTTGTGTAAATTGTGTTTGTCTAGAAGGATTTTGTGATTTTGCCAATACTTGCAAACCGGTAAAATCTCTATCATTGGATGGATCCCAAGTCCAAAAACGCCAAGCTGTGGTTGAAGTCAATGTTCCTCCGCCAATTTTTGATTCAACATTCAAAGAAGCTCCACCTAAATCTTGTCCTGAACGCCAAGGAGTGTCGTGATCGATTTTACGGTCAAAAGCATTTAAACTAGGAAGTTGGTAATTCAAATCAGCAATAATGGCGTTAAATTGGCGTTGTGGAACTCTTTTTGTTGGAGCAACACCTGCAACTACTTGAGCATATCCGTCATTGTGTTGAGTAGTAATATCTGCTGCTAATGTGATATTAGTGTTTTCAGTTGGAGTAAAAAGCAATTGACCTCTAATACCTTGATTGTTCAGTGTGTTTGTTGGTTTTCCGGTTCTAATATTATCGATAATACCATCACGTTGTGTACCCGAAAATGAAAGGCGACCAGCGACATTTTTAGCTAAAGCTCCAGTAACCGAAGCCTTTGCTTGTAGGTAGGCAAAATTTCCATAACTCACTTCAAAATTCGCTCCCGAAGTGAAACTAGGTTTGCGAGTAGTAATGTTAAAAGCACCCGAAGTCGTATTTTTTCCAAACAAAGAACCTTGCGGCCCACGCAAAACTTCAATTCGCTCTACATCAATAAAATCTAAAGTCGTAGCTGCTGGACGAGCATAATAAACTCCGTCCACATAGAAACCAACTCCAGGGTCAATACCGTCATTGGTCAATCCATAAGGAGAACCTAAACCACGAATGTTAATTCCTGTATTTCTCGGATTGGAGGAATATAATTGAACAGATGGAACCAATTCTTTGATGCGATTTACGTTGAAAGCGCCAGCTTGTTCTGCTTGCTTACCTGTTACTACTGATACAGCAATCGGAATATCTTGTGCTTTTTCGATCCTTCTTCTTGAGGTAACTACTACTTCCGAAAGTACTTTTTCTTCACCGGTAGCAATAGTTATTTGTAAGGGTTTAGTAGTAGTTGGTAGTTCGGTTATTTTAAGTTCTTTGGTGTTATAACCTGCATATTGTACAATGATGGTAAACGGAAGTGCTTTGGCAGCAATGCTAAAGTTACCATTAGCATCTGTAGTTGTTGTATTGACAGTTCCTTTCACCACTATGTTAACACCTTCTACAGGTGATTCTTGTTCGTCTTTCACTACTCCTTCTAAAAGAGTTTGACCATAGGATGTTGAGAAAATTAAAAGTAAAATTAAGGTCGAAATTGTTTTTGTATAAATTGTTTTCATTGTTATATATCTTATATGTAATTAGTAGAGTTTAAAATCAAATTTTTTAAAGCCAACACATACACATCATTTTATAGTCTTGTTTTGCAATTCTTATCAGTTTTTTTTTGGGGTTTTGTTCTTTCAAAAAAGCGAATTTGTTTTGATTCGTTTTCATAGGTTTAAATTTTCTAGTTATTATTGTTTTAATTCTGGGGCAAATATATAATTAATTCTATATAATTAGTAGAGTTAATGAAATATTTTTTTAATTTTTTATCAAGGTACCAATAGTAATGCCTTGCATTGCTTTCAGAGTTTCGTCTCTAATAGTTAGTAAACCGTGTCTTAGCGAGCATTCTGACTCGGTAGTACAGTCCGAACAAGGCTCGTAAAAATTTAATGAAGCACAAGGAAGAAGTGCAATTGCGCCATCAAATAATCGGTGAATATCGGCCAATGTTATTGTGTTTTTTGATTTTATGAGGTAATATCCGCCTAGTTTTCCTTGCTTGCTACTCACAAAATGACCTCTTTTTAGCTCCAATAAAATCTGTTCCAAAAACTTTTTGGGAATATTGGCACCTTCTGCAATTTCGATAGTCCTAGCAATGTGACCTTCTTCTTGCTGAGCTAAATAGAGTAAAGCTTTAAGTGCGTATTTGGTTTTATGTGATAGCATTTTAATATAGGTTTATTTGTGTAAAAATAATGATTTTTATTGTATTTGCTACGATGAAAATTTTCAATCGAATTTACAATTTTATTTACATCAATTTTGAAACAAATTGAAGTTAGATAATTCAGGAGAGCTGATATCTTTATTTAATTGCAATCTGTCCAACATTATTTTGAACTAACCATTCTCGAGAATCGGGGAGTTGTGTTTTAATATTGCAATTAAGGAAGCTAGCACTATCAGTATGACGAATATAAAAACCAAAGGCATTGGTGTTGCCAAATTTACTTCCTTCAGGATATTTGCCATCATATTCCATAACGGTTTGGTCAGTTGTGTTTATTCCGCCTTTCATCATAAAATTTAGGTTTTCGAATGTGATATTTTGAATGTGGTGCCCTTTTATACCCGTAATTATTGAAGGATATTGTTGGGTAAAATCTGTACCGGTTATGTTTTTAAAATAAATGTTGGAAATACTGCCAATCCTAGGTTTTCTGCCAGGTACAGTTCTGTTTCTATTGGCCAAAAGTATAAAAATTGCTTGACCTGAATTGGTAATTGTACAATCTGAAATGCTAATGTTATCAATAACTGCTCCATCCATTGATTCAATGGCTATGGCAGAATTTTGTTTTACATTTTTGATTATCAAACCTGAAACGTCAAAGTTTGTAAAACTCCCAAGTCCATCGGTGCCTAACTTAAATGCGTTTCCAGCATTTACATTCAGTTTGTCTATAACGCAATTTTTTACAACAATGTCTTTGCATCCATATTCGCTACCGCTTTTAAAACAAATGCCATCATCTTCTGATTTGATGTCACAATTTTCTATAAGCACATCGTGGCAATCTACAATGTCTATTCCGTCTCTATTTGGGGTTAATTTACCAGAATCGACCTTGATGTTTTGAATCTTGATATGGTCTGATTCTATATAAACCTGTGTCCAACAAGCTGGGTCAATCAAAGTGATTTGGCTTACGGTTATGTTTTTGGAAGCTACAAAAGCTAAGATAGAAGGGCGGTCTTTTTCTGTCCCTAAATCTTTAACATACATCCATTTGTTGTAATCACCTTGCCCATCAATTGTACCTTTGCCAGTTATCGTTACATTTTGGATATGATCGCCATAGAATAACCGGCGTTGGCAGTCTTCGAGCATTCGGTTTGGAAATAAAGTGTTGATTTTGTGATGTGGATAATCTTTTTCTTCATCAGATTGTATGCCCAAAATGGTTGCCAATGAATCTATTTGCAAAGTCATATCGCTACCTAATTGCAGTTGACCTGTTAAGAATTTTCCTTTCGGAAAAAGTACTGTTCCTCCAGTTCCTTTACATTTGTTTATGGCTTTTTGAATCGCATCTTGGTCATTCGATACGCCATCACCTTTTGCACCGTATTCATAAACGTTGTAGATTGTATTTTTTCTCGTCGTATTCGAGCCTAATAAAGATAAAGGGAAAAGTAAAAAGAGAATGTATTTTTTCATTGAACCTCTTTAGTTGAGTTTAACATTTTTAAAGCGCTTTCTGCAATTGGGTTTTCAGGGAATTCTTCAAGAGTTTTTTTGTAAAATTCAATGGCTTTTGTTCCATTTCCAATTTGGCTGTAACAAAAAGCGATATTGCATAATGCCATTTCTCTATAATTCATCTTGGAAGAACTCAAAAGAGTGATAAATCTGTATTTGTCAATCCATTCATTTCTGGTAAAGAATTCATAGCTTTTTTCATATTCAGAAATGGCCTTTTCGTATTGATTGGTTTTGAATAATTGTATTCCTCTTCTATGATTTTTGGGTATAAAATAGCGTAAACCCATAGATAGAGTCAAATAGGTCAAAGCACCGTAAAATGCAGGATCTTTAAAACCCAAATAATGATAAATAGCTATTAATAAAAATATAAAAGGAATCTGGGGAACTAATGAAATCCAAGCAACTTGCTTAATAATTGGAGGGTTTGATGCCATTATTTGGTTTTGTTTGTCTGGTTGGAAGTGAAGCTTGCGCTATTTTTTACACTTTTCGTTAATAATATTTTTGGATTCTAAATAGCCAAGACTAAGTGCTTTTTTTAAATCGGAGCAATAGTCTTTTTTGATTTTAAAATTAATATAATAAAGTGCTCTGTTGTAATATCCTTCGGGGTCATTGGGGCTTAAAATCACGACTTGGTCAAAATCATTTATGGCATCTTTTAGATTGAGCATAGCTTTTGAAATAGCTCTATTTTGATAGGCTTCTGCAAATTTTGGATTGATTTTTATTGCTTTGTCAAAATCTAATATTGCTTCTTTATGTAAATGCAATTCCTTTTTTAAAACCCCCCTGTTTTCATAAGCTGCGAGATATTCAGGATTAAGTTCAATGCTTTTTGAATAATCAGAAATTGCTCCGTTCAAATCATTGATTTTTGATTTGGAATACGCTCTATTAAAATAGGATTTTTTTAAATTTCCATTCAAAGAAATACTTTTTGTAAAATCTTCAATGGCATTTTTGAATCTTTTTAGTTTAATATTCGAGATACCTCTACTAAAATAAATTTTGGCGTCCTTTGGATTTAATGAAATGGCTGTGTCATAGTTAGAAATAGCATCAAGATATTGCTTGGATTCATAATAACGATACCCTCTAAAATAATAGTTTTCTACATTTTTGGGTTCTTTAATAATTAAAGCATTTAACTCTTCAATATCTTTTGTAATCTCTATTTCTAATTCATCATCAAAAGATTGTTGAGCATAAGTTGTAAAATAAGAACATAATAGAAAGAAATAGAGGCTAATTTTCATAAATGAATTCTAGATTTGTTTATTAAAACTAAACGAGCACTAAAAACTGAACACTAATTACCAACTTCCGCCAGATCCACCACCAGAGAAACCTCCGCCGCCAAATCCACCACCGAATCCGCCACCGCCAGATGAACCTCCTCCAAATCCGCCACCAAAGCTTCCGCCGCCTCCACGTCCTAGATTACTTAAGATAATGACATCCAACAAACTTGGTCCACCACCTGAATTGCCTGAATTTCCACTTCCACCACCTTTGTTTCTAGAAGCGAGTGCAATGATAATTATGAGAATGATGATAAAAGGTACAAACGGAAAATTTTTCCCTTTGGATTGTTTTCGTTCGCCTTTGTATTTGCCCTTGAAAACGTCAAAAAGAGCATCGGCACCTTTGTCCAATCCTCTGTAATAACTTCCCGCCTTGAATTCGGGAATGATGATATTTCTGGTAATTTCTCCGCCAATTCCAGCAGTTAATTTGTCTTCAAGGCCGTAACCTGGTGAAATCCAAATTTTTCTTTCGGTTTTTGCTAATAGAATAATAACGCCATTGTCATTTTCTTTGCTTCCGCCAATTCCCCATTCTTGTCCCCATTTTGGAGTCAAAATGCCAATATCTTCGCCTTTCAAGCTTTCGATAGTGATAACCACTATTTGGGTTGAGGTAGAATCCGAATACCGAATGAGTTTTTCTTCTAGTTGTGCTTTTTCATCAGCACTCAAAACTTTGGCATAATCATAAACCGAAGTTTGAAAATCTGGCTTTTTGGGAATTGTAAATTGAGCAAAACCAATTTGTGTAAACAGGAAACAAACGAGTAGTTTCAGGAAAAGTGAAGTAATATTTTTTTGTAATAGCATTATCCTTTTGATATTTCGTTTGATAATTCGTTCGTGTCACCGTTTTGATAAGGGAAATATTTTTTCAGTTGTTCGCCGGCACTTAAAATGCCATCAACAATGCCTTGTTTGAAGTTTCCTGATTTGAATTCGACTACCATTTTATCTTTGGTACTATCCCAAAAATCGGTTTCCACTTTATCATTTATTCCTTTGTCGCCACAAATGGCAAATGATTTATCGGCTACGGCAAAGTAAAACAAAACTCCATTTTGGAGCTCGGTGGCATCCATTCCCAATTCGTGAAAAACTTCCAAAGCCCGGTCATAAGGAGCCTTGGAAGTCGTTTTTTCTATATGTACTCTAATCTCGCCAGAAGTTTCCTTTTCAGCCATACGAATAGCTTCAACAATCGCTTGTTCTTCTTCTTTGGTTAAAAAATCTTCTACTTTTGACATTTAGTTTTGAATTAGAATTTTACTTCAACTGGTTTATCAGCACCTTCAACTGCTTTGAAATATGGTTTTTCTTTATATTTTCCTAAGAAGATACTTTGTGGCATTGCCAATACATAACCATTGTAATCTTGAACTGATTCGTTAAAACGAGTTCTTGCAGTAAGAATTTGATTTTCGGTACTTGCCAATTCGTCTTGTAATTTCAAGAAGTTTTCATTGGCTTTCAAAGTTGGATATTGCTCCACACTAACTAATAATCTAGATAAAGAAGAAGAAACTCCAGATTGAGCAGAATTAAAAGCTGCCAATTGTTCTGGAGTAACGTTTGCAGGGTCAATAGTTACTGAAGTTGCTTTTGCTCTCGCTTCGATTACGGCAGTCAAAGTACTTTTTTCGAAATCGGCAGCACCTTTAACGGTGTTTACTAAATTTCCAATAAGGTCATTTCGTCTTTGGTAGGCTGTGTTTACATTTCCCCATTCTTTATTGACAGCCTGATCTTTTTGCAAGCCTGTGTTCATAATTCCCATTACCCAAAAAGCAATGATTAAGATAAATCCAATTCCAACAATCCAAGGTAAAAATTTTTTAAAATCCATTTTTGTTTAATTTAAGGTTTAGTTTTTATTTATTGTTTTTAAATTCTGCTTTCTAAATTCTACAATTCATTCTTAATATTAGTTAATTGTACTTTAATTGCTTCCAATTTACTGATAATATCAAATTTATCCAAAGTTTTCTTTTGGCCTTCCTTCAAATGTGTTCGGGCGCCTTCGAGCGTAAAACCTCTTTCTTTGACTAAATGATAAATCAATTGCAGGTTTTTTACATCTTCTGGTGTAAACATCCTGTTGCCCTTTGCGTTTTTCTTGGGTTTGAGAATGTCAAATTCACTATCCCAAAAACGAATGAGCGAGGCATTCACATCAAAAGCTTTGGCTACTTCGCCAATGCTGTAATATCTTTTGTCTGCCGATAATTCTATGTGCATATTTTATAGCTTTTTCTATGTTCTTTTCTATATTCTTTTCTCTCTTTTCGACTTAATCAAACGACTGATTCTCCTGATTCGCTGCTTGTGCAATGGCCACATATTCTACAGCCGAAATGTTTCCGTAATAAAAGTTCAGCGGATTCACAACTTTACCATTTTTATGCACTTCATAATGCAAATGTGGTCCTTCTGATCTTCCGGTGCTTCCTACATAACCTATCACGTCGCCACGTTTAATACTTTGTCCTGCCCTGCATTTGTATTTGCTAAGATGACCATATAAAGTTTCATAACCAAATCCGTGTCTAATTACAATATGATTTCCATATCCCGAAGCTGTATTATCAGCTTTAGCAACAACGCCATCACCTGTGGCATAAATAGGAGTTCCCGTTTTAGCCGTAAAATCCATTCCTTCGTGCATTTTTCTGGCTTTGGTAAAAGGGTCAGTTCGATATCCAAAACCCGAAACCATACTTTTTAAATTTTCATTCTTCACCGGTTGAATTGCTGGAATGGCTGCTAATAATTTATCTTTTGCCTTGGCCATTTTCAAAATGTCATCCAATGATTTTGACTGAATGGCTAGCTCTTTTCGCAACACATCAATTCTTTTTGTCGTATTGGTTACCAACTGCGAATTGTCATAACCTTCTAAATCTTTATAGCGATTAACCTCTTTAAATCCCGATTTCCTTTCTTCTTCTGAAATAGGTGACGCATTAAAATAAACCCTATATAAATTGTTGTCTCTTTCTTCTATAATCTCAATTACATCCTCGACTTCCTCCATTTTTTTGTTCAAAATAGCATATCGCAATTTCAAATTCTCGATTTCGCGAGCCTGCTTTTTATTTTTTGGAGTTTCAAAATAAGGTGTATTCAATAAAATAATGAAACTTAAAACACCAAACAATCCCGAGGCTACTAAAAACAATAAAACAACGCCAATTTTCTTCCTGGTTTTGGTTATTATCTTTCGATAGGCTAGATTTTCGGAATCGTAATAATATTTTACTTTCGCCATATTTTAAAATACCCTATTTTTGCACATCGTAAAAAGGTTAGTCGAACAAATTTAATAAATGTTTCATTTTTTCAACCCTTTTTTCGATAATAAATAAATATAAAGCTGATTGAAAGATTTAAAAATTTAATGATTGAAGAATTGTTGAATTATGAATTTTGCAAGAGATTTAATTTAGCCTTAGAGCAGATAACTTAAAATTTGCCAAAAGCTTACTTAATCTTTTAATTTTTAAATCTTTTAATTTTTAAATTATAAAAATGAAATCACAAGACGTACGCAAACAATTTTTAGATTTTTTCGAAAGCAAAGGCCATTTAATAGTTCCTTCAGCTCCAATTGTTCTTAAGAACGACCCAACTCTGATGTTCAACAACTCAGGAATGGCGCAATTCAAAGAATATTTTTTGGGCAACGCCACACCAAAAAGCAAAAGAATTGCCGATACGCAAAAATGTCTTCGTGTTTCAGGAAAGCATAATGACCTTGAAGAAGTAGGAATCGATACCTATCATCATACGATGTTCGAAATGCTGGGCAACTGGTCCTTTGGCGATTATTTCAAAAAAGAAGCTATCAACTGGGCGTGGGAATTGTTGACCGAAGTGTATAAAATACCAAAAGACATTCTTTACGTTTCTGTTTTTGAAGGAAATGCCGAAGAAAACGTGCCTTTCGATCAAGAAGCCTATGATATTTGGAAAACTTTAATCGATGAAGACCGAATTATTCTTGGAAATAAAAAAGACAATTTCTGGGAAATGGGAGATCAAGGACCTTGTGGACCTTGTTCAGAAATTCACGTGGACATTCGTTCTGCCGAAGAAAAAGCTTTGGTTTCAGGAAAATCTTTAGTGAATAATGACCATCCTCACGTGGTGGAGATTTGGAACAATGTATTTATGGAATTCAACCGTAAAGCCGATGGTTCTCTAGAAAAATTACCAGCACAACACGTCGATACTGGAATGGGATTCGAAAGATTGTGTATGGTTTTGCAAGGTGTTCAATCGAATTATGATACCGATGTTTTTACACCATTAATTAGAGAAATCGAATTAATTACAGGAGCTAAATACACCATCAAAGCTTCTAACGAAGAGGAAGAAAAAATAAATATTGCTATTCGTGTCATTGCCGATCACGTTCGTGCAGTAGCTTTCTCTATTGCAGATGGTCAATTGCCATCGAATACTGGAGCGG
This sequence comes from Flavobacterium alvei, assembly GCF_002920895.1. Taxonomy (GTDB): domain Bacteria; phylum Bacteroidota; class Bacteroidia; order Flavobacteriales; family Flavobacteriaceae; genus Flavobacterium; species Flavobacterium alvei. The sequence goes on along the minus strand of NZ_PQVG01000007.1, from coordinate 217,535 downwards.
GTTATGTGATTCGTAGAATTTTGCGTCGTGCAATTCGTTATGGCTTTACTTTTTTAAATACCAAAGAGCCTTTTATTTACAAATTAGTAGAGACTTTGAGTGCTCAAATGGGGGATTCTTTCCCAGAAATAAAATCACAAAAAACACTTTGTAGCAACGTGATTCGTGAAGAAGAAAATTCTTTTTTAAGAACACTGGATCAAGGTTTGGTGCTATTAGAAAATATAATTACCAATTCAAAAGATACTGTTATTTCAGGTAAAAAAGCTTTTGAATTGTTTGATACTTATGGTTTTCCAATTGATTTAACGGCTTTGATTCTTTCGGAAAAAGGATTGAGTTTAGACGAAGCGGCTTTTGAATCGGAATTGCAAAAACAAAAAGAACGTTCTCGTGCGGCATCCAAAGTGAAAGCGGGAGATTGGCAAGATTTAATTGATGACGAAGAGCAAGAGTTTATTGGTTACGATTACACCGAAGCCAAAGTAAAAATCACTCGTTACAGAAAAGTAGAAAGTGTAAAAGATGGCGAAATTTTCCAATTGGTTTTCAATATGACGCCTTTTTATCCAGAAGGTGGTGGTCAAGTTGGCGATGCGGGAGTTTTGGAAACGGCTAATGGCGATGTGATTTATATCCTTGATACCAAAAAAGAAAACAACCAAATTATTCATTTTACGAAAGAATTGCCAGCAAATCTTACAGAAATTTTTAAAGTAATTGTAGCTCCAGATCGCAGAAGAAAATCGGCTGCCAATCACTCGGCGACGCATTTGATGCACCAAGCTTTGCGTTCTATTCTTGGAACTCACGTAGAGCAAAAAGGATCCTTAGTAAATTCTAATAATTTGCGTTTCGATTTCTCGCATTTCTCGAAAATGACAGACGATGAATTGAAACAAGTAGAAGACTTTGTAAATGCTAGAATCCAAGAGCAATTGCCTTTGATTGAAAGAAGAAATATTCCTTTTCAGCAAGCGGTTGACGAAGGAGCGATGGCCTTGTTTGGCGAAAAATATGGGGATGCTGTTCGTGCCATCAAATTTGGCGAAAGTATGGAATTGTGTGGTGGAATTCACGTAGGTAACACAGCTGATATTTGGTATTTCAAAATTGTTTCAGAAGGAGCAGTTGCAGCAGGAATTCGTCGTATTGAAGCGATTACTAGCGATGCGGTGCAAACCTATTTCGAAACCCAAGAAAAAATTCTAGAAGAGGTTAAAACCATTTTGAAAAATCCACAAGATGTTATCAAATCAGTTCATTCGTTGCAAGACGAGAATGCCAAATTAAAAAAACAATTGGAAGTTTTATTGAAAGATAAGGCCAAAAATATGAAAGGCGAATTAGCACAAGAACTGCAAGAAATAAACGGAGTACAATTCTTAGCAAAACAAGTTGATTTAAGTCCAGAAGGAGCAAAAGATTTGGCTTACGAATTAGGAACTTTAGGCAAAAATATTTTCCTAGTTTTGGCTACAGCCGAAGAAGGTAAACCAATGCTAAGCTGTTATATTTCCAAAGAATTGGTTGCTGAGAAAAACCTAAACGCAGGTCAAGTTGTTCGTGAATTAGGTAAATTTATACAAGGTGGAGGCGGAGGACAACCTTTCTTTGCCACTGCAGGAGGGAAAAATGTTGATGGAATTCCAGAGGCTTTGGCAAAGGCAGTTGACTTTGTGAAGTAGTATTTGAAATAGTTCTAAAAAAAGGGTTTGACTTTTAAATCAAACCCTTTTTTATTTTGAAATCAAATTATTTTTTAGGAGCCCTACCTTTTTGAGCATTTACGGCATCTCGATAGAGTTTATATCTGTCATCACCTAATAATTCTCTTAGTCTTGCATTTTTGATTTTAGCATATACCTTTAATTTCATAATTTTTTCCTCTTCGGTAAAATCAGGATCAGCTCTTAATTCTTTTCCGTATTCGCCACTCTCTTTTATGAATTCTCTCATTTTGGCTTGTTCTTCGGGTGTAGCCTGAATTATTTTGAAAACTTCTAAAAGATTGGCTTCTTTTTTGGCTTTGGCAGTTTCTTTTTCTTCTTTGGATACGGTTTTTTCTTGAGGGGCTTTTTCTGCCTCTTTTTCTTGTGCTACAGCCGCCGTGTAGGAGAGGCATACTGCGAACAATGTTGTTAATAAGTGTTTCATTTTTTTAGGTTTGGGGATTACTAAAATTAATTTTAAAAAACTAAGTTGCAAATATAAATATTAATGTAAGTCAATGGCTGAAATTATGATTTTTAACTCAATATTTTTAATATTCGAAAGGAAATAAAGCTCGAATAAATGGCTCTATTTTTTAATATTGATGTCTAATTATCCAATGAAATGGAGCGAAAATTGTCTTAACTTTCGATTTTTGAAAGTAGTTTAACCGAAATATTAGGTTTGTAACGGAGAATTTTGGAGGCATTCTACTTATAAAGTTGATTTGCATTCCAAATTAGAGTCTTGGTTTTTTGAAAGACAAAAGGATTTAAAAGTTTATATGAATAAAGCAAAAAAAATAGTTGGTGTTCTAGTTGTTGTTTTAATGACGCTTTGTTCTTGCACAACAGAAACTGTTGAACAAACATCATTCTTAAAAAAGATAGTTGAAGTTTCAGTTGATGGCACTTCAAACACCACAAATCTTATTTACGACGGAAATAAAATTCTAACTATTGACAAAGTGGACCAACTTTTGAAATTTTATTATACTGGCAATTTCATTACAAAAGTTGTGGAATTAGATAAAACTACGCAACACACCAATACATTAGACTATTCTTATTCTGTGGAGGGTCAATTGACTAAAATAATTTCCTCAGATAATTACCTAATAAATTATGTTCACAATAGTGATGGTTCAGTTTCTTATGAGAAATTGACCAAAGATGCTACTAAGCCTGAAATTAAAAATTATCACGGAATTTTGTATTTTCAAAACGGAAATCTAGTGAAAGACGATAAAACTCAGGATGATGCAGGATCAGGGATTTTGATTAAAAACACAATCAACATTCAATATGATTACAAAAATAATGCATTGAAAAATATTTTGGGTTTTACTAAATTATTAGATTACTCGAGATTAGTTTCTACTAATAATGAGGTTGTTAGTACAGAGGTTTACTCGGTTAAGGATGTTGATAACGACCAAATTACTTCTTCCATAAAACGAATCGATAGCCAATGCCAATACAATTCAAATGGGTATCCAACCGAAATTGTCTCTGAAAAAATACTATTTGGTGGTTCTGATTCCAACCATTTAAAGTCGCAATTATTCTATAATTAGTTCTATTTTTGTAAAAAATAATAGATGCAATTCAGAACTAAAATTTCTATTCCTCAAAGCGATTTTCCAATAGATTACGATTCTAAAATTCTGTCTTTGGGTTCTTGTTTTGCAGTGAATATGGCGGAGAAATTCGATTATTTTAAGTTCGAAAACACCTGTAATCCTGTTGGGATTTTATTTCACCCATTAGCAATCGAAAAACTAATAGATTTTGCCGTTTCTGGAAAACAATTTTGCGCGGAAGACGTTTTTTTTCATAATGAACGTTGGCATTGTTTCGATGTGCATTCCGATTGCAGTCATTCAAATAAAGATGAATTATTGCTGAATTTAAACACAATTCTCGAATCGACAAGGCTACAAATAACCGAATCCACACACGTTATAATTACCTACGGAACTTCGTGGGTGTATCGAAATATAGCAACCAAAGAAATTGTGGCGAATTGCCATAAAGTGCCGCAAAAGCAATTTGGAAAGGAGCTTTTATCGGTTGGTGCTATTGAAAAATCCATCCAAAACACTTTAGATTTAATCCAGAAAGTGAACCCAAAAGCGACGATTATTTTCACGGTTTCGCCAGTTCGTCACCTCAAAGACGGTTTTGTAGAAAACCAACAAAGTAAAGCGCATTTGATTACAGCAATCCATACAGCCATCAACCAACAACTATCAACTAACAACTATTTCCCTTCTTACGAAATAATGATGGACGAACTTCGTGATTATCGTTTTTATGCCGAAGATATGATTCATCCGAGTCAGGTGGCGATTGATTATATTTGGCAACGGTTTTCAGAAACTTCCATTTCTGAGGAAAGTCTTTCTGTTATGAAAGAAGTCGAAACCATTCAAAAAGGATTGCAGCACCGACCATTCAATCCCAATTCCGAAAGTCATCAGCAATTTTTATCCAAACTTCAAGATAAAATGATGCAAATTCAAAAACAGTTTCCTCAAATTCAGTTTTAAAAAATACGTAATTCTTCGTATTGATTCTATTACATAATTGATGCAGATTTGTAAAGTACTAACCAACAAATCAAATCATTATGAAAAAAAACCAACTTATATTATTTCTTGGGCTTTTTCTCTTACTATTTTCTGAACCAGTTTTTGCACAGAAAAAAGTGTTGACCGACGAAGAAGAAGTGACCGAAATGGTGACCAAGGAAATGGATGAACTTTTCAAAGACAAGGATTTCCTTAAACAAAAAGACAAAAAATTTAAGGATGTCAAAGGAACAATTGTCTCAGACATTAGCGTGATTCAAAGCGGAAAAGTGTCCACACTTTTCAAGGTCGATAGCGATATCAACAATCCTTCGTTTACTAATTTTCTTTTAGATTATATCATCAATTATAAATTCAAATTCAAACTACAAAAACAACAACGTTATAAAATTCGATACACTGTAACTTTTTAAATAATTAACTAAAAACGCAAAAAAATGAAGAAACTAACACTTTTGATGTTGAGCATCTGTATGATGGCAACAGCGCCAACTTCGGCACAATTCGGCAAACTTTTGGATAAAGCCAAAAATGCAGTTTCTGGCAGCGGTGCCGGAAAAAAAACAGGAAGCTTTGCCACAGTTTGGGAATCAGAATTTGAAAACAAAGCTACCCGATTAGCAGTTTGTGGATACGATGGCGAAATTGTTATTGGTACCGACGATAATTCAGCATCGGTATTAGACGCATCAGGAAAAGCAATGTGGAATGGAGATTATAAAAAATTAACCACTAACGGTACTAATAAATCGGAGTATCAATATACACAATGGAGAGCTGATAAAGGAGGATATCTTTTTCTTTTCGATGAACGCAAATTGGGAACAGACAGAGTGGCCTGTTTAGACATTCAAACCGGAAAAGAATTGTGGAATTCAGAATCGTATCAAAACTTGATTCCAAAAGGAACTAAAGCCGAAGAAGGTGCCGATCAAGGCGAATTGGAAACCGTGAAATACATTTCAGAGTTGGATGCTTTTATGATTTCGCAAAAAGGCTCCATTATTTTGGTGAAAGCCAAAACAGGAGAAAAAATTTGGGAAACCAATAGATTCAAAGGAGGAGTTGGAAAATATATTTACAACAAAGAAAAAAACGAAATCATTTTGGCCAATTTCAAACCTACGGCTTTGGGAGCTTTGTTTGCAGGTTTCAAAAACCAATTGGTAAGAATCAATGCTTCGAACGGTGAAATTTTGTGGGACGCCACTTTTGTGGGAACTGTAGAAAAAGAATTGGTTACCCGAAGAGCCATTTTGGATATGTGGATTAAAGACAACAAAGTGTTCTTGTATCTCAACGGACTTACGGTTTATGACTACAATAACGGACAAAAACTGTGGGAAGCCATTTATGAAAATGATATGGACGGCGGCGGAGGTGGAATGTTTTCGAATACTCAAAGCAAAAAGTATTATAGAACCATTGCCGAACCTTTATTTACCGATAATGCGGTTTATATCGTGATGTTAGGAACCAGAGATAGAACGAAATATGTCGAAAAACACGATTTAGCTTCGGGTAAATTATTGTGGGCTACCGAGAAAGTAACTGGGTCATTTTGTGTACCCAATATTTACAAAACAGGCAATAAAGTATTGATACAAATAGGCGGAAAAGTACAAGTTCAGGAGTATAGAATGGAAAGCAGATCTGATGGAATGGGGGGAACTTACAAACAGCGAGTGCCTTATATCTATTGGGATTACAAAGCACAGAAAAACGGCTTGGTTTGTTTGGACGATAGCAACGGAAAATTGGCTTGGCGTTCCGATAAATTCGACAAACGCATTACCGATATGATTTTGAACGAAGATAAAACCGTTTTTGCTGGTGATGGCGACCAGTTTTATTGCTACGACATTGCTTCGGGCAAACAATTATTCGATGTAAAACACGACGATGCGGGAGTGGGAAAAGCGACCGACGTTATCGATTTTGATGACAAAGTAGTGGTGCTTTCTGAAAAAGGTCTAGCGGCTTACAACAAGAAAGACGGTTCAAGAGCCTATGCCACCGAAAAAATCAAAGGAGTGGATTATTTTTATCACATAGGTAATAATTATTTCTTGAGAGATCAAAGAAATAGCAAAAACATCATTTACGGAATCGATATGACCAATGGCGAAACCAAAGGGTCGGTGCAATCTAAAGGGAAAGGTGGTAGTCCACAATATGGAGATGGAATCGATATTACTTCAGATGGAGAATATATTTTTGCTTTCAAAGGTAGAAAAGTAGAAAAAATTAAAGTAAACAATTAAGCGTTTTTAGTTGTAATGAAAAGGGTTGTGAATTGATTTTCATGGCCCTTTTCTAATTAAATTCTACTAAAAATAAAACTCTTAATACGCTTAATTTTCTTAATGGTTTAAAAAAAATTTTATGAAAAAATCTACATTTTTACTTCTCTATTCTCTATTCTTTTCTCTTTGTTCTGTGCAAGCCCAACAAATTCAATGGGCTAGCAAATTAATCAAATTCTCCACCGATTTAGGAGGTAAACAAAACGGCATCAAAAGAATTCTTGGTAAACCCGATTCTTTTCCGCAAGGAGGCAGTTCTGCCAATGCTTGGATGCCCAAAAATGCACTCGACGGCAAAGAAGTGATAGAAGTAGGTTTCGAAAAACCACAATTGGTAAAACAGATTGCCGTTTGCGAAAATCTGAATGCAGGTTGCGTGGTGAAGATTTCAGTGGATAATGGTTCTGGAAATTATGAAACGGTTTGGGCCCGAAAAAGAGATTGGAGAACACCCACTTTCAAATCGACCGCAACAGCAGATCACGCTTATTATTTTGGTCGAAAAAGACGAAAAGTGCAAGAAGTGCCCAATGTTTTCAATCCCGGAATTGAATATGCGGTTTTGGAAAATGCCGTTGCCAACGTAGTTGCAATAAAAGTGGAATTCAATTTTGCTTTGCTTCCAGGTCCAAAACAAATTGACGCCATCGGTATTTCCGATTCAGAGAAACCTATCGAAATAAAAATCAATTCTAATTCTGCTTTCGAAAATTTGCCCAATCCAGAATCTTTGGAGTTCGATAACAGCGAAGTTTCTAATGTGATAGTTTCGCAAGACGGACAAAAAATTTTCTATTCCGCTTTTGCCGAAAATAAAGATGTAGTTTTTTCGAGCCATAAACAAGCCGACGGAAAGTGGGCAAAACCAGCCTTGGCAGAACCCAGTTTGAGTTTGAACGACGAATACAATTATCTGGAGTTTTACAGTGATAAATTCATTCTGAAAGGTGGCGTGGAATACACAAAAAACACTACCGAAACCGGATTTGAATTTCTCGAAAACAAAAACGGGAGTTTCCAAAGCCTGAAACCACTGAAAATTGCCGCTTACAACAACTATGATAAAACTGCCGACCTGACGATGACCAACGACGGCAAAATCTTGATTATGGGAATCGAAACAGACTTTACCCAAGGCGGAACCGATTTGTATTTTGCCGACAGAAAAGAAGATGGCACTTATGGTTTGTTGCAAAATATGGGTAAAATCATCAATTCAGCTGCCGATGAGGGAATGCCACAGTTGCTCTCGGATAACAAAACCCTGCTTTTTAGCAGCATTGGTTTCAGCAGTTACGGCAATTATGATATTTACGTGTCATATAGATTGGACGACAGTTGGAAAAAATGGTCGGAACCCATTAATCTTGGAAATAAAATAAACAGCGACAGTTTCGAGGGTTCCCCATTTTATGACGAAACTACTGAAATGCTTTATTTTACCAGAGTTGTTGAAGGTAAATCGTCTATTAGTCGGGTGAAAATTCCGAAAAAAGAACTGGTGAAAAATTGATTTTTAATACTTTAAAAATACGAAAAACTTCGTATTTTTTTGGTTATGGCCACTGCTTATTTTTGATTTAACAATTTATAAAATCATTCAAAATGAAAAAACAACTACTCTTTTTTGTATTCTTTTTATGCATTGGCAAAAGTTCATTTGCCCAATACACCAAACTATTAGATTTTGACGGTACTGCCAAAGGCAAATATCCTTACGGGACATTGTATTCCGATGGCATTTTTCTGTATGGAACGACAAGCATTGGCGGAACAAACGATTTGGGAACAGTGTTCAAAATTAAACCTGATGGAACAGGGTTTTCAAAACTATTGGATTTTGCAGGAACCACAAACGGAAGCAATCCTTACGGCAATCTTATTTCGGACGGGACTTTTCTTTACGGAATGACGGTCAATGGTGGCGCTAATAATTTGGGAACCATTTTCAAAATAATGCCCGATGGGACAGGCTACGCAAAACTGTTGGACTTTGCAGGAACATCTAATGGTGGCAATCCTTGGGGTTCGCTTATTTCTGATGGAACTTATCTTTACGGAATGACCTTTGTGGGAGGTTCAAACAGTATGGGAACCGTTTTTAAAATAAAGTTTGACGGAACTGGATTCACAAAATTATTAGATTTTGCGGGATTATCTAACGGAAGAAATCCTCGGGGAGATCTCTTTTATGACGGAACTTACCTTTATGGAATGACTAGTGTTGGTGGTTCGGATAATTTCGGAGTCCTGTTCAAAATGCTGCCCAATGGAACTGGATATACTAAGCTCCTAAACTTTGACAGTGTTACCAATGGAAGAAATCCACGTGGTAACCTAATTTTCGATGGCACTTATCTTTATGGAACTACTTCGGGTAGTGGAACAAACTCATCTACAAATTTTGGAACTATTTTCAAAATAATGCCAAATGGAACAGGATATGTAAAATTGCTGGAATTTGATGATGTCACAAAAGGGAGATATCCTTATGGGTCGTTACTATCAGACGGAACCTATCTATACGGAATGAGCTACAATGGTGGTATTGACAATTTTGGAACGCTGTATAAAATTATGCTTAATGGAACAGGGTTTACAAAATTAATAGATTTTAACATCACAAACGGTCAAATTCCTTGGGGTTCGCTTATTGCTGTAGGCTCATCACTTTATGGAATGACTGCTGGAGGTGGTACGGCTTTATCGGGAGTACTTTTTAAATACGGAATTTCAACTTTAAGTGTTGCCAAAAATCAAAAGCCAGATGATTTCAAAATTTATCCAAATCCTTCCAATGGAAATTTTAATATTGAGATTGACGAAAATTTAATAGGCTCAAAAGCTACAATTTTCAATCTTTTAGGTCAAAAAATAAAAGATTTTTCTTTGAATTCTACCACTACAACCGAGTTTTTAAACAAAGGAATTTATCTTCTGGAAATCGAAAAAGACGGAAATAAAACCACCCAAAAACTGATTGTTAATAAGGGTTGATCTCGGATTTTAAAAACAAAAAAATACGACATTTTTCGTATTTTTTTGTTAATACACCCTTCTTATTTTTGAAGAATAATTTTTAAAACTACAAAGATGAAAAGAATAATTACTATACTATTAATTGTGTTTTTTACCACAATTACAAATGCGCAATGGACATTGTGTAATAATCCAAGTGGTGCGCTACCTTTTTCATTAACAATTCAGAATGATACCCTGTATCTAGGAACTTTAAGCAATGGTATTTATCGTTCAACAAATGGAGGGTTCAGTTGGACACAAATAAACAACGGTATTACAAGTATGCAAATTTGGAATATAGCCTATGTCAATGGCTCCCTTTTTGCCAGTTCTACTAACGGAACGGTTTTCAAGTCAACAAATGGTGGAGATAGTTGGGTTTTGTCTAATACCGGAATTAGCACGACCACAATAATTAGGAATTTTGCCTTTTTCAACAATAAGATATTTGCCACTTCAACCAATAAAGGGGTTTATATCTCTTCTGACAACGGAAGTTCTTGGACACAACACAATACTGGGCTTGTAGGTTTGGTAGCCGAACCATTGCTAGTAGTGGATACGGATTTATTTGTAGGAGTAAATCAAAAGGTGTACAAATACGATAGTGTAAATCAAAATTGGATTAGTAAAAGTGTTGGAATTCCAAACAATACCGTTACCTCCTTGACTTACACAAAAGACAATCTGCAAAACATAAGCCTTTTCGAATCGACCGTCAATACCAATGATGTCACAATATCAACAAATAAAGGCGATAGTTGGAGTGTCGTTAAGAATGGTCTTCCTAGTGTAGGGGTTTATTCGCTTCTTGGCATTGGAACAGAGGTGTATTTAGGAAATGATTATGGGGTTTATAAAACTACTAATCAAGGAACGAATTGGGTTGATATTTCAGGATTTACAAATGCCAGTCCTGCCAAATTTCTTAGCAAAAGTTCAACGGATTTGTATGTCATTCAAGAAGCAAAAATTTGGAAAAAAAGTTTGAATAATTTAGGTGTTTCGGGTCTGGAAAATGGCTTTGAAAGTCAAACCATAAAAATTTATCCCAACCCAACTTCAGGAAATTTCAACATTGAAATTGATGAAAATTTAATAGGTGCTAAAGCGAACATTTACAATCTTTTAGGACAAAAAATAAAAACTTTAGATTTGAAAACCACCACTACAACCGAGGTTTTAAATAAAGGAATTTATCTTTTGGAAATCGAAAAAGACGGAAATAAAACCACCCAAAAACTGATTGTTAATTAAAATTCAGTAAGGCTATGCCAATAGAAATTTCAAATGCAATAATTGTAATTCTGACGACCCTGATTTTGGTACTTATTTTTGTAATCATAAAATTGAACATTCAGTTTTATAGAGAAAAAAAAAGCTTCAAAAAAAAAATGAAAGTTTTGGGGGAGATTATCGTTCAAATTAGTAGAGATAAATCAGGGAAAGGCAATCAAATCAGGCTTTCAGACGAATTGAATAGTAAATTAAAGGCATTCAATAGCGCTTTAGGGTCTGATATTTTCGAACTCAATAAAGAATTATTCGAAATTTTGTCCAAAAACAATTTGGCTTAAAAATGCTGTAATTGATTTATTATTAAGTTGGGTAGTTGTTTTTTTTTGTTGTAGCTAAATTTTTTTTATTACATTTATTTTTCAATCTACTAATACCTTTTCCAATTGAAGATAACCAAGATTAAGATAGTTGAATCGATGCCTTCATAGTAAAAAAGGTAATGTGGCTATTACAATTCTTGGCATCCAAATTGGTATAGAGAATACTGTCTGTTTCTGGCAGCTAATAAAATTAATAGGCCTATGAAAATAGCTAGACTTTTTCTTTTTTTACTACTTTGTTTAGTTCAGTTTTCGTATTCCCAAGAGGCCAAAAAGTTAATTTATAAAGCTTTTGGGTCAAAAGATTCTTCGGATTATTATTTTAAATTGGCTAAAAAAAACATCAAAACTCCCGCAGATGAAGCTGAATACTACTTTGGTAAAAATGGCCGATGCAATGATTATAATCAACCCGATAGCTGTGTTTTTTATGGACTAATTGCGATTCAGAAATTTAAAAAAATTGGAAATAGCAATTCTCTGTATTATGTCTATAATAATATTGCAGCAAGTTATAGGAAACAAGGACAGTACGAAAAAGCCATTAGTTATATTCTGGATGGATTGAAACTTGCCGAAACTGAAAATAAAGAATATTGGCTCGCAAATTACAACTCAAATATTTCCTTAAATTATCACGATTTCGAAAGTTATCAAAAAGGGATTTTGTATGGAAAAAAAGCTTTGAATTATGGTTTAAAAGCCAAAAATAGAGATAAAAAATCAATCACTTTTGCTTTAAATGCTATTGCAATAAATTTTGATGATTGGAATAAGCCTGATAGTGCATTATATTATCACAAAAAAGTTTTTAACTATGTAAAAGGCAAAGACACTCTTGATTACAGTCATACTTACAACAATATTGGCAATACTTATATGAAACAAAAAAAGTATAAAGAAGCCGAAAGTTGGATTAAAAGAGCAATGATTATTGGAGACTTGAATTCAAACGGAATAAAAGACGCTAGATATTATTATGAAAACGCAACTCATTACACCAATTTAGCAACAATAGCATACAATTTAGATGATTTTGCCAAAGCTGAAACTTTGTTTGATAAAGCTTATTTTTTTGTAAAAAACAGCAAATCAGCCGAAAAATTTCGGGATTATTTTCAGCAAAGATATTTGTTCAATAAAAAACGAAAAAACCTCGAAAAAACGGTCGAATTTCAAGAAAATTATATTAAACTCAGAGATTCAGTTTTTGAATTAGAAAGAGCAAAAACCTTTACCGAACTCGAAACGAAATACCAAACCGCCAAAAAAGAAAAACTATTAATAGAAAAAGAAGCCGAAGCCAAACAAAAAAATACAATGCTCATAGGAATTTCGCTTTTAGCTTTTTTTATAGCACTTATAGGTTTTTTAATCTACCGCCAACAAAAACAAAAAAATGTACAACAAAAGCAAGAATACAAACTCAAAAAAGAAATTTCTAAAATAGAAACTCATAACAAATTGCAAGAGCAGCGACTTAGTATTTCAAGAGATTTGCACGATAATATTGGAGCACAATTGACTTTCATAATATCATCGGTCGATAATATCAAGTATGCTTTTGACATTACCAACGAAAAATTAGACCATAAACTTTCTCATATTTCTAATTTTGCCAAAGAAACCATTTTGGAACTTCGGGACACGATTTGGGCAATGAATAGCAACGAAATCACCTTTGAAGATTTAGAAATCAGAATCAATAATTATATTGAAAAGGCCAAAGAAGCCAAAGACCAAATCAGTTTTTCGTTTGCCATTGATCCAGAATTGAAAACCCAAAAATTGACCTCGGTTCAAGGAATGAATATTTACAGGACCATTCAAGAGGCGGTTAATAATTCCATAAAATATGCCAACGCAAGTATTATTTCCATTAATGCAAAAAAAATTGAAAACCGAATAAAAATCAGTATTCAGGACAACGGAATTGGTTTTGATTTGGTTACTGTCGAAAAAGGGAATGGTTTGAAAAACATGCAAAAGCGAATCGAAGAAATTGGAGGAGAGTTTCATCTTTCTTCCTCTAATGAAGGAACACTAATTGAAGTAATATTATAAACAATGAAAAAAAAATTACTGCTACTTCTCTTAATTACTACAACAGCTTTTTCTCAAAATGCTCAAGAAATTATTGATGGACTAAAGAAAGATTTGAAAAACAGCCCTGATGCAAAAAAAACGGCCACAATTTATTCGGATTTGACTTGGTATTACTCAAACGTTTCAATAGATTCGGCATTAAGCTACGGAAATAAAGCCATTCAGGAATCTAAAAAACTAGGAGACTCAACGTTGATTGCACAAGTCTATAGCGATGTAGGTGCAGTATATTTTAGAAAAGAAGATTTTCAAAATTCAAAGGAAAATTATCTCAAAGCATATAAAATTAGAAAAATTAGAAAAGATTATTCAGGACTTGCTAAAATCAACAATAATTTAGCAAGTGTTTATACTCATACACAGCAGTATAAAGCAGCAATGAAAAGCTATTTGGAATCGTTAGAATATTTTGAAAGTCTTAATGATAAGAAAAATATTGCTGTTACAAAAGCCAATATTGGTCAGTTGTTTACCAATTTAAGGGATTATCCAAAAGCAATTAAATATCTTAAAGAATCGACAGAATATGCTGAAAAAGAAAATTTAAAAGAACGTCTTTGTGAAAACTACCTAAATTTAGCCAAAGCATTTGAATTGATTGGAAATTATAAGAGTGCGATTCTCTATAACAATAAAAGTTTAAAGAATTGTATTGAAATAGGTAATAAAATAGCAACAGGTATTGCTTATCAAAGTTTAGGCGTAATCAATGCAAAGATTAGTAAAGATTCGCTTTCTAAAGTTCAATTGCAGAAATCTGAAAAGATAGGCAAAGAGTATAATTCAACTTTAAATTTGGCTAATGTCAAATTAAGTTTGGTTAGAAATTTAATCAAAAAGGGAAAGTTTGTTGAGGCAAATACTATTCTTCTTGAAATCAAAAAAATATTTGAAAAGGCAAATTCAAAAGAAGATTTGTTATATACCTACAAATATATGATTCCTATTTGTGCACAATTAGATAAAAAGGATAGTGTTAGTTATTATACAGACAAATATTCAAATCTTTTTGAAGAACTTTTGCAAAAAGACGCAAAAAATCAAACTATAGAGCTTGAAACCAAATACCAAACCACGAAAAAAGAAAAACTCTTACTCGAAAAAGAAGTCGAAGCCAAACAAAAAAACACACTCATACTTGGGATTTCGGTTTTAGCTTTTTTCATTGCCCTAATTGGTTACTTGATTTACCGCCAACAAAAACAAAAAAATATCCAACAAGCTCAAGAATACAAGCTCAAAAAGGCGATCATTAAAATTGAAAACCAAAACAAATTGCAAGAGCAGCGCTTGAATATATCCAGAGATTTACACGATAATATTGGAGCACAACTGACTTTCATCATTTCGTCAGTTGATAATATAAAATATGCTTTCGACATCACAAACGAAAAATTAGACAGCAAACTCACCAATATTTCCAGTTTTGCCAAAGAAACCATCTTAGAACTTCGCGATACGATTTGGGCAATGAACAGCAACGAAATTACCTTCGAAGATTTAGAAATCAGAATCAATAATTATATCGAAAAGGCCAAAGAAGCCAAAGATCAAATCAGTTTTTCCTTTGCCATTGACCCAGAATTGAAAACCCAAAAATTGACCTCGGTTCAAGGAATGAATATTTATAGAACCATTCAGGAAGCGGTTAATAATTCCATAAAATATGCTAACGCCAGCATTATTGCCATCAACGCAAAAAAAATCGAAAACCGAATAAAAATCAGTGTTCAGGACAACGGAATTGGTTTTGATTTGGCTACTGTCGAAAAAGGGAATGGTTTGCAAAACATGCAAAAGAGAATCGAGGAAATAGGAGGAAAATTTGGTTTAGACTCTTCAAGCGAAGGAACTTCTATTACTGTTTTATTAAAAAAGAACTGATTATGATAAAAATAGCCATTGTTGATGATAATTCGTTTTTGATAAAAACGGTACAAGAAAAATTGTCTTTTTTTGAAGATTTCTCTTTGAAATTTACTGCTGTAAATGGTTTGGATTTAATTGAAAAATTAGAAAAAAACCACAATGTCGATTTGATTTTGATGGATATCGAAATGCCAAAAATGAACGGAATCGAAGCCACTTGTTTGGTCAAACAAAAATATCCGCAAATAAAAATCATTATGCTCACCGTTTTTGACAACGATGAAAATATTTTTAACGCCATCAAAGCTGGTGCCGATGGCTATTTGCTTAAAGAAGTCAACCCCAAAGATTTGAATCAAGGAATTATAGAAACGATGAACGGAGGAGCAACAATGACGCCTTCAATAGCTATGAAAACCCTGAAATTATTCAGAAACCCAATAGCTTTCGAAACCATTTCAGACAAAGAAGAATACAATTTAACTTCCCGAGAGATCGAAGTTTTAGAACAATTGAGCAAAGGATTAAAATACAATGCTATTGCTGAAAACCTGTTTCTCTCGGCTGGAACCATTCGCAAACATGTCGAAAATATTTATGCCAAACTCCAAGTGCATAATAAATTAGAAGCTATTCAAAAAGCTAAGAATAATAAGTTGATTTGAAAAATAAGCCGTTTTACTAATTGTGTCCGGAAATTTTATATTTCACTTTTGTTGAAAAATAAATGAAATGGAAATTTTAGTCTATTTAGGTTTGATTTTAGGTTTGTTATATTTAATTTTTAAATCTAGAAAGATTAGAAAAAAGTATAAAATAAAGTCAAAAAAAATCAAAGCTGAAATCAAAGCGCTAAAATTAAAAAGAGCTTTGATTGAAGAAAGGAGTGATGCAAATCATTTAATAACAATCGATTTTTATAAAATGCTAGAACAAGTTTCGGATTTGCATAAGTTGATTATTACTAAATATCTTAAATAAAATTTATTTATTTTTGATGTTATACGAATTTATCCTGTAAATTTTATGAATAAAAAAATACTTTTAATCTTGTTCGTTTTTTCTGCTTTTTTGAGTGGAGCTCAAAGTAACAAGGAGTTTTTAGAAAAAGCAATAGTTTCAAAAGATTCCTCTGATTTTTATTTTCAAAAAGCTAAAAATCAAATAAAAAGCAAAGACGACGAAGCGGCATTTTTTTATTATAAAAACGCTTTATGTACCGAATTAGAGATTCAAGATAGCGCTATTTATTATGGAAAAATAGCTTTAAAAAAATTTGAAAACTCAAAGAATTATAATTCTATTTTGAATCTTTATTATAGGATTGCCAATGTTTATAATAACAAAGGACAATACGAAAAATCGATAGATTATAATATTTCTGGATTGAAAATAGCCGAAAAAACGGGGCTTAAATATTGGGAAGGAACCTTCTGTGTGAATCTGTCTTATGATTACCACGATTTCGAAAATTATTCTAAAGGAATTGCATTTGGCAAAAGAGCTATACAAATTTTCACAACCTTAAAAAATGCTAAACCTAAAGACATTAGGTCGGCATTTAATGCAACTGCAATCAATTATGATGATTGGAATAAGCCTGAAATGGCTCTTTATTACCACAAGCAAAATCTAATTTATCTGAAAGGAAAAGATACCTTATTATTGAATCATACCTACAATAATATTGGGAATACTTTGTTAAAACAGAAAAAATTTGAAGAGGCCAAAAAGTGGATTTTACGATCGGTTGCGATTCTTGATTACAAAGTAAAACACAATGATTTGGTATATATAGATTATAATTATGCGACCTGTTATACTAATTTAGCAACAATTGCATCCGAATTAAACCAGTATCAAGAGGCACAAAACTATTTTGATTTGGCTTTAAAATATTCCAAAAAATCACAGGTTGCCGAAAAAATTAGAGACTATTTTTATCAAAAGGCATTATTCAATAAAAAGTACAATAACCTTGAGGCTACCATTAAAGAGCAAGAAGATTATATTGCCTTTCGAGATTCGGTTTATACTTCTGAAAGGAATAAAACAGCGGCCGAATTAGAAGCAAAATACCAAACCGAGAAGAAAGAAAATCAGATACTACAACAACAAGCCGAATCCAGGAAAAAAAATATTTGGTTGCTTTTTGCAACAAGCATCTTGCTAATTGTAGGGATCTTGTTTAGAAATTTTAGAATTAAATCCAAATTACAAAAAGAACAATTGGAATTGGAAAACAAATTATTGGAAGAACAATCCAACTATAAAATGCAAGAACAACGCTTGGAAATTTCTAGAGAATTGCACGATAATGTGGGGTCGCAACTTACATTCATCATTTCCATTTTAGATAATTTGAAAAGTTCGCCAGTTCAATTCGAGCAAGCGATTGACAAAAAAATAGACACCTTGTCCAACTTTGCCGGTAAATCCATTGCCGAGTTGCGAGACACAATTTGGGTACTGAATTCCAAAAAATTGAGCTTGGCCGAATTGAAATCCCGAATGTTGAATTTCATCAAAGATGCAGGCGAATCAGTTGATGGTACTCAATTTCATTTTGATTTTGAAGTCAAGAATGATGTTCAATTGTCGTCAAAACAAGCTATTAATACTTACCGAATATTGCAGGAAATCGTCAATAATGCCATCAAACACGCCAATGCAACGGCTGTTTCTGTCGCAATTAACCAAAATCAAAAGCAATTGGAAATTCAAATTTCAGACAATGGAATTGGGTTTGATTACGAAGCAAAAAAGAAAAAATCATTTGGGTTGACCAATATTCAAAATAGAATTCAGGAAATAAAAGGGGATATGAAGGTGCAGTCCAGTAGCAAAAACGGAACCATTTACACCATTAATATACAGTTGTAACGATGATAAAAATTCTAATAGTCGAAGATAATTTCTTTTTGCAAAAAGCATTGGAAGAAAAACTGTCTAATTTTTCAGATATCATCATAAAAGACATAGCCCAAAACGGAGAAGAAGCCTTGGTGATATTAGAAAAAAATCACGTGGTCGATTTGATTCTGATGGATATCGAAATGCCAAAAATGAATGGAATTAAAGCCACGGAAATTATTAAATCGAAATATCCACAAATCAAAATTGTGATCATTACCGTTTTTGATAATGACGAAAATATTTTTAATGCGATAAAAGCCGGTGCTGATGGATATTTACTCAAAGAAACCAAAGCCGAAAAAATATACGAAGCCATTGGCGAAACACTGTCGGGTGGTGCAGCAATGTCGCCATCCATTGCAATGAAAACCTTGAAGTTTTTAAAAAATCCTGTTGTTTTTGAAGACTTGGAAACACCAGAACAAATAGCGCTTTCTGACCGCGAAATAGAAGTTTTGGAACAATTGAGCCAAGGATTGAAAAATCAAGCTATAGCCGATAATTTGTTTATTTCATTTTCGACTGTAAAAAAACATATCGAAAATATTTACAAAAAACTTCAGGCACACAATAGAATTGAATTGATTCAAAAAGCTAAACAAAACAAGTTGTTGTAAATATTAGCCGAACGGCTAATTGATTGCTTTTGTAGGAATCATAATCTTTGTATGGAACCAAAAATCAAAGATTATGAAAAAAATTACCCTATTCATTTTATTGTTTTCAGCGATAGTAAATGCTCAAAATCCGCTTGTAGTCAAAGACGTAACATCATCATTAAAACCCACGGGTAATTCTGACAAAGCAGATTTGAATTATGCCAAATGGAACGGTAAACTATTTTACGCTGGTAGTGGCAGTACTATGCTTTGCGTTACCGATGGAACAACCGCTGGAACAATTGGACTTTCTGCTTTAGGAGGAACTACTAATATTTCAGCAATAATTCCCGCTCAAGATTTTGTGTATGTAATTACCAGCGATATCACTTTTTCGCCCTCAACAGCCTCAACAGACAAAATCTGGAAAACTGATGGAACGGTAGCAGGAACATCTTTGGTTTATGCTTTTGAAACAGCTACAGGATTAACCAATGTGGGAGTTTATTACAGCGTTCCAGCACACAGAAAAAACTATTCTGTCGATGGAAACAAACTTTATTTTTCGGCTTTTGATGCAACCAACGGGAAAGAACTTTGGAAAACCGACGGAACTGCCGCTGGAACCATATTGGTTAAAGATATAAAACCCGGAACAGGAAGTAGCCAATCATCGGGCTTTTGTAAAATTCCAAGTACTACTTTATTTATTGCTCAAAGTGTAGGTCTAGAAAGCAAATTGTGGAAAACCGATGGAACTACTTCGGGTACCGAACAAATTCCTGTGGCAGAACCGTTTTATATCGTCAATCAAGATATGGCAAGATTGGGGAATAAAGTTATTTTCTTTGCCCACAACACGGTCGATGGCTATGAACCTTATGTGAGTGACGGTACGGCAGCAGGAACTTTTATGCTGAAAAATATCAATCCAACGGGTAACTCATTAACAACACAAGCTATGGGTTTACACCTAAAAATGACCGACAGGTATTGCTTTTTTATTGCCAATAATGGAACTACAAACGCTTTGTGGAGAACCGATGGAACAGTGGACGGTACAATCGAAGTGATTCCTAATGTTACCAACGGCATTAGCGATGCGGGCTATTCTACAACTGATGCCGAAAACTTATGGTTTGTAAATTACAATGGCACAAATGCGGTTCAGCAATTGTATAAATCCAATGGAACGGTTGCAGGAAGTTCTCAAGTTTATTCAACATTAAATTTTGCTCAAAACCTGACTACCTATAAAGGCGCTTTGTGGTTTAGAGCCGCCAATAGCGGAACACCAGCTAATGCCGAAGTGTGGAGAAGTGATGGATTATCAGTAAACACTGCATTAGCTTTAGATATAGAACCTACCATTGTTTCTGGCATTCCTATGAGTAGTAATCCCAATGCGTTTTTTGAATTAAATGATAAATTGTACTTTTTTGGAAAAGGCAATAACAACAATTCGCATTATTTGTATCAATACACTGGTGATTTTACTTTTAACGGAAGTATAAGTAACGATTGGAACAATAAGAGCAATTGGAATAGTTTGTTGAAACCTGGTATGACAGATGTGGTAACAATTCCAGCCGGACAAAATATTGAAGTAACCGCAAACGCTTATGCTAAAAATGTGGTCATCAATGGCAATCTAAATTTAGTTTCCGGAAATTTAGACTTCTCTGGGATGATAACATTAGCCAATTCGGCAAAAATTACTTTGAACAACAATATGCTAAACCTAAAAGGGGCAGTATCGTCATTGACAGGAACAAATACCAGTTATGTGATAACCAATGGAACAGGAACCATAAACGTTGAAAATCTGGATGCGACTAGAGGAACGATTTCTTTGCCTATTGGAACCGCTACAAATTACAATCCCGTTTCACTTTCCAATTCAGGAACTAGCGACACATTTTCTGCCCGAGTTTCTGATGGGATTTCAGGTGCAACAAACGGAGCCGTCAATGCTACTTGGGATATAGCTGAAGCGGTTGTTGGCGGAAGCAATGTCAATTTGAGTTTGGGCTGGAATCAAGCTCAAGAAAACGGCACTTTTGACAGAAATGCTGCAAAAATTGGGCATTTTACAGCAGGAAACTGGATGCAGGAAACTTCTGGAACCGTTTTGGGAAGCAATCCTTACACGCTTTCGGGAACAGGAATTAGCAGTTTTTCGCCCTTTTCGGTAATGAATTTCTCGGCTCTTTCCACATCGGAATTTGGTATTGGCAAAGTGGCCGTTTGTCCAAATCCTTCCAATGGCGATTTTAGTATTGAAATCACGAACGAAATGATGGGCTCAAAAGCGAATGTGTATTCTATTCTTGGTCAAAAAATAAAAACCTTTGTTCTGAATTCTAACAAAACAAACAGCAATTTAACCTCGGGAGTTTATATCATCGAAATTGAAAATAACGGTAAAAAAACCATCAAAAAAATAATCGTAAATTAAGAAGATATGAAAAAGAAACTTGTTTTTAGTGCAATCTTATTTTGCGTGATAACCACATCTCAAGGCCAGTTTTTAAAAAAAATCACTGGCAAAAAAGAAACTGACACCACCAAAGTGGAAAAGAAAGTAGGAGGTGGTCTTTTTCAGAATATTGTGGCAAAAGTGGCAAAAGTTGCTGGAAATGCGGCTGGAGGAATGGCCGGAATGGTCAGTACAGTTGATAATTTAGAAAATGTCGATATTTTAGCTTCGATAGGAACCAATATTTATTCTAAAAAATTGGGTTTGGTTGTCAATGATTTTTTAGGAGACGATTGGATTGATAATGGCGATTTTACGATGATAATGTTGTCGTCAAAGAATAGTTTTCAGCTCAATAAATATGCGGGAAGCATAAAAGTCAACAACAAAGAGTTGAAACACTCTTCCTACGGAGTTCATACCGTTTGTGAGAATCCAAATTCAGGAAATAAAAAAATCTCTTTTGAGAAAAATGGTATTGTAGAAGGTTCTTTTGAAGTTCCAGCACCCAAAAACAATATAAAATTATTGACAATAAACGGGCAAAAAGACAATGTAAATATCGATTTGACTAAAGATGTTGTCTTGGAATTTTCAAACTATTCGACTACAAAAGAATCGCTTTTGCGCATAGATATTATTGCTTCGGTCATAGGAATTCGATCCTTGTATTTGGTAACTTATGTCAAACCTGCAGCAAAAGTGGTCATCCCTTTTCAAGCTTTCAGAAATATTGAAACAATGAGCAAAGGACTTGGGTTTTCTAATTGTTACCTTTCGGTAAGCGATCAATTGGCAGTGAAAACCATAAATAATACTGGATTTTTTAAGTCTCCAATCGATGCTCTTACGGGGTCGAATGATGGGATGTGGATCAATGTAACCCAAAAACCAGAGCAGTTTTATGGAATATCCATCGAAAACAAAACCAAAACAACAGAAGTGACGGCCCAAAAGAAAAATGCAGCCTACAGTATGCCTTTGAGCAAAGCCCAAAAAATTACTGTCGCATCGCTTAGTATTGAAGGAACCACCTATTCCGAATCGTCAAAAGTCAATGCTTTCCAGCAAACAGAAACCACAAAAACGATCGAATTTCCCCAAATTCCCGATGCTTGGCAAGAGGCCACATTGGTAGAAATGCACAAAAATATTACTGCAACCACCGGTCAAATCCTCGGAGGAACAATCTTGCCTGTTGAAATTGTTACGCAAGCCCCATCTTATAATGAAGTCCAAAACTTTTTTAGAGAAGAAACGAATACGAGTTCAAATTTCTTGAGAGCATACAAAGGTTTGAATCCTATTAAGCCATTAAGCACATCCAGTTTAAAAATGTATGGCGAAAATGCACTTTTATCAGAAACAAAATCGGATGCTTTGTTGAAAATAAAAATGGTTTTAGAATTGTCTTGGGACAGCAAGCCTTTGATGACACCATTCCTGTATGTTACAATGGATGGCGCTTCAAACGGAGCATTCCGATCGGCATCAGGCAACACAAATTATTTTACAATAAAAATAAAAGGGGAGCCTTATGAAATCAAAAAAGGGAAAGTCATAACTCCAGACGAATACGTAAAAATAACCCAAGTAGCTCTTTTGAATCAAATTTATAAAGAAACTTTAAGCAGTTTGAAACAAAAAGAGTTAGAGAAAGGAGATTATGAAGTAATCTGGAATCTTCAAAAATAATTAGCTAAGCCGTTTTTTATCAAACGGCTTTTTTATTACTTTTATAAAAAAAATATAAATGCAAAGAAGAATCTTAATAGGTGCGGGAATTATTGTGGCAATCATTTTACTTTTCAAATTCTGTGATTTCAAAAAAGAAGATGATTCCACCGTAGATTACAATACCAATCTCATTCAACAGCAAATTGTCAACGTAGGAAAGCTGGTCGTTACCGAAGGGCATTTTGCCGAAGTGATTACGTATAAAGACCAAGATAAATACCTGATGGATATGGTTTCTTTCGAAAAGAAAGCCATAGTCATTGTCAATGCCGATGTGACTGTTGCTTATGATTTGCATCAAATGAAATACGATATCGACGAAAAAAATAAAACCATTACCATCAAAAATATTCCAAAAGAAGAAATCAAAATCAGTCCGGACATTAAATATTATGATGTGCAACAAAGCCAAATGAATCCTTTTACGGGCGATGATTATAACAAAATAAACAAAATAGTTCGAGCCAATTTGGCAAAGAAAATCGAAAAATCATCTTTGAAAACCAACGCCCAAAACCGATTGATTTCGGAACTTTCGAAAATGCTAATTCTGACCAATACAATGGGTTGGAAACTGCAATACGAAGGAAACCTAATCGAAAAAGAAGCTGATTTTAATCAAAAAATTAAGGGATAATAATCTTCTTTTAATACAAAAAGCTACACCTTTTTAGACTGCCCCCAAAAGTTTAGACAAATTTATAATTAATTTTGATAATAATGAGCTCGATATTGTGGGGGAGAAGTCGGAGACATTCACATAGTATCCTAGGATGTGATAATATTCTCGTTTTAGAGCAGACTTCTTGGAATAGAAACACAGCCTAAATAAAAACCTAAAAAATTCCGCAATCAAGCTGTCTTTTTCAGGTCTTTACTATTGTTTTTAAAATTAATACTTACTCAAATAGTCTGAGGTGTAATTAGGATTACTCTTATAACGTTCTGGAATAGGTGTTTTCCAGTAATCCAAGCCTTGCGTTTTTAAATAAGCTACCAGTTTCATTTTTTCTTTGTAATCTTTTGTGTTTAGATCAAATCTTAACTCCCTAAGATCATATAATATTTCATACTCTCCAGGATGAAATTTTGAATCCATAGGATGTTTTAGTGTTCTGAAATCAACCTTTTGATCAAATATTAGATAATTGATAACTTCCATTCGTCTGTTAACCAATGCAGCTCCCAATGGAGATTGAAAAGGTTTAGCGAGTGATTCATCTATAAAATGCGGATTTGCTCCTGCTTCAACCAACACTTTTACATTTTCAAGATTACTATTTGCAGCTTCAATCAAAGGTGTGCTTAATGATGCATTTTTGGAATATAAATTTACATTGGCTCCTTTTTGAATCATATACTTCAATGTTTTTAGACTCTCTGGAGATTTATATGAGTAAGCAGAGCTATTAATGTCAATAATAATGGCATTACCATTTTTATCCATTAAGTTGGGATCTAGTCCTTTGTCTAACAACTTGCGAATGGCAACAAAATTATATGTTATCAAGGCAAAATGACCAATGGTTGTTCCAAATTTACCTTCTTGATAGTTAACATACTCTTTTGGTATTTCGTCAATAAGTTTTGCTATTTTTTTCTCATTTCTAAAATAGGGCAAACCTGACATAGCATCGGCTACTTCATACAAAGGTGTACCGTAAAATAAACCGGCGTTATGGCCTCTTAATATTTTTCCCCAAACCTCGTTTTCTCTTTGTTCGGAGTATTTGGTTTCGGGAGATTCCTTCGCCCATTTCTCTTTTTGCATTTTTGAATAATACAAAAATGCAAAAATGACTAGTCCTATTGCTATAATTAGTGGTATTACTTTTTTCATTTAAAATTTTAAGAATTTCATGTCCTTGTTAAGTGTTGGAAACTACAAAATAAAGGAAACCTAATCGAAAAAGAAGCTGATTTTAATCAAAAAATAAAAGGGTAATAGGATTCCTAACTTTCAAATAAATTATCGTTTACTAGATTAGGTAGCGTAACTTTCAGTAAAGGTTGTGTTTCCATGGCTCTTTTTATGGCGAAAATTGCCCCTTTGTTTCGAGCCCAACTTCTTCTGGAAATTCCGTTGTTGACATCCCAAAAAAGCATAGATTCTATTCGTTTGGAAGCTTCTTTTGAACCATCAAGAACCATCCCGAATCCGCCATTTATGACTTCGCCCCAACCTACACCGCCGCCATTATGGATAGAAACCCAAGTGGCTCCGCGAAAACTGTCGCCAATCACGTTCTGAATCGCCATATCGGCAGTAAAACGAGAACCATCATAAATATTTGAAGTTTCTCTATAAGGAGAATCTGTGCCCGAAACATCGTGATGATCACGTCCTAAAACGACAGTTCCAATTTCGCCTTTGGCAATAGCTTGGTTAAAAGCTTCGGCAATTTTCATTCTACCTTCGGCATCAGCATATAAAATTCGGGCTTGCGAACCTACCACCAATTTATTTTCCTGTGCGCCTTTTATCCAATGGATATTATCTGCCATTTGCTGTTGGATTTCATTTGGCGAATTTTTAATCATTTCTTCCAAAATTTTGCAAGCAATTGCATCTGTTTTTTCTAAATCTTCTGGCTTTCCAGAGGCACAAACCCATCGGAAAGGACCAAAACCGTAATCAAAACACATTGGCCCCATAATGTCTTGAACGTAACTTGGGTATTTGAATTCTCTTCCTAATGTTGGATGTTCGTTCATAACATCGGCTCCAGCTCGGGAAGCTTCCAGCAGAAAAGCATTTCCGTAATCGAAAAAATAAGTTCCTTTTGATGTATGTTTGTTGATGGCTTTAGCATGTCTTCGCAAACTTTCTTGTACTTTTTCTTTGAATAAATCAGGATTATTGGCCATCATTTCATTGGATTCTTCAAATGAAATTCCCACGGGATAATACCCTCCTGCCCAAGGATTGTGCAACGAAGTTTGATCGGAACCCAAATCGATAAAAATATTTTCTTGGTCAAATTTTTCCCAAACTTCGACCACATTTCCTAAATAGGCGATGGAAACAATTTCTTTATTGGCTTTGGCCAAAGTGATTCTTTTTACCAATTCATCAAGATTTTCAATAATTTCGTTAATCCAACCTTGACTGTGTCGAATGTGTGTGATTTTTGGATTGACTTCGGCGCAAACTGTGATGCAACCTGCAATATTTCCTGCTTTGGGTTGTGCTCCACTCATTCCGCCCAATCCTGAAGTAACAAATAATCCTCCTTTTGGAGTTTTTTTTATTTTTCGAAAACCATTCAAAACTGTAATTGTTGTTCCGTGAACAATACCTTGTGGACCAATGTACATATAACTTCCAGCGGTCATTTGCCCGTATTGCGAAACGCCAAGTGCATTCATTCTTTCCCAATCGTCGGGTTTGGAATAATTTGGAATAACCATTCCGTTTGTTACTACAACTCGTGGTGCTTCTTTGTGAGAAGGGAATAATCCCATTGGGTGACCAGAATATATGGCGAGAGTTTGCTCGTTGGTCATTTCAGATAAATACTGCATTGTCAATAAATATTGAGCCCAGTTTTGAAAAACAGCTCCGTTTCCACCATAGGTAATCAATTCGTGAGGATGTTGTGCCACAGCAAAATCCAGATTGTTCTGAATCATCAGCATTATGGCTTTGGCTTGGTCACATTTTCCAGGGTATTCAGTAATGGGACGAGCATACATTTTATAATCGGGACGAAAACGGTACATATAAATTCGACCGTAGGTTTTTAATTCTTCGGTAAATTCCTTGATTAATTCGGCATGATGCTGCGGTTCAAAATAGCGAAGGGCATTGCACAAAGCCAATTTTTTTTCTTCTGTAGAAAGAATTTCTTTTCGTTTTGGGGCGTGATTGATGTTGACTTCAAACGGCTTAGAATGAGGCAATATAGTTGGAATTCCCTGTTGAATTTGTTCTTTGAAAGTCATTTTATAAGGTGTAATTTTTTATCTGCGTGCTGAGTACTGCCTACTTTTTAATAGTTCCCGTTTTTTTATTAAAACCATAAGGACAATGGCGACAGCCGTTTTTGCAGCAATAGCCTTTTTTTAGGTGGTACTTTTCGGTAAAACATTTATAGCCTTCGGGCGTATAATAAAAATCTTCACCTTCTATTAATTTATTTTCATTACTTTGTTCGTTCATACTACAAATTTATACACTTTAAAACGAATGTTTCTAATTGTTACCAAATATTTAATTCCTAGAGGCTACCGTGGATTGGCTTTGTTTCCTTTTGTTTTTGTAAAAGAGCGAAAAGATAAAAGGAATTCTGTTTTTGTGAATCACGAGCGAATTCATTTGCGTCAGCAATTAGAGCTATTAGTATTCCCTTTCTTGGTTTGGTATTTTGTTGAGTTTCTTTTGCGCTTAATTCAATTCAAGAATAGAGATTTAGCTTACAAAAATATCAGTTTTGAACGTGAGGCTTACGCGAATGAAAAAGACCTCGATTATTTAAAAAAAAGAAAATTTTGGGCTTTTTTGAAGTATATTTAAACATGTAAAATTCTTATAATTTTTAATTTATGGATGTTTTATTGATTAATATTCATATTTTAAACTCTTCTTTTCTTAAATAAATATTTTTTTAAGAAAATTCAACTTATTGCTATTTTTTTCTTTTTCCTTTTCCTATTTTCTATTAGAAAAAATCATAAAATCATTAATTTATTGGTATTTTTTTTCAAATTATGATTTAAATCATACTTTGAATCAAAGATAATAGGTAAATTTATTCGATGAAATACAGTATTTTATTTATTTAATAAGAATAAACCTTTTTTTTAAATAAATCAAATCTCAATATTAACTTACTAATATTTATTGTTATGAAAAAAATTATTACAAAAAGCAAAAACATAATTTTATGTGTTTTTGTAGTTTCATTTTTACTTCTCAATAATTACAATATTTGTGCACAAGTAGGAATTGGTACAACAACTCCAAATTCAACTTTTGAAGTAAATGGTTCAATGAGTCAATCAGTAACCACTGTGACGTCGAATGCAACATTAGATGAAACCGAAAGCGTCATTATTTGTAATAATGGCTCAACTCCAATTACTATTACATTACCAACAGCAGTTGGGATTGATGGTCGTATTTATACCATTAAAAGAGATGATTCAAGCACAAAAAATGTTACAATAGCTACGACGTCATCACAAATGATTGATGGGATGGCTACATTGTTATTGACCAATTCTAAAGAAGCCGTAACCCTAATTAGTAATGGTGCAGATTGGAAAAAATTGAGTAGTAATGATAGTAATAATGTTCAATATCCAATGGGAGAGATAAATTATTTTGACCCAGGAACTGGAACTACCGTAACCATATCTTCTGTTTCTGATGGATCTACTAATTTGGTTAAATGTGAACCTGCAACAACTCTTTCTGCTGGTGCAATGGAATTTGACAATGGAGGTAGTAACAATGGAAGATTGAGATATACAGGATCGATTACTAAATCCTTCCACGTTACTTGTACGATTTCTGTTGTAGCAGCAAGCAGTAGCACAGATCAATTTATTTTTGGAATAGCCAAAAATGGGGTGGTAATTCCTTCCTCTAAAGTAATTCAAAAACTTGGAAATGGAAATGACACGCAAAGTACAACCTTACACGTATTGGCTACTCTTGCTACAAATGATTATTTAGAACTTTATATGGGAGATTACACCTCAGCGGATAATGCCAAAGTAAAATCTTTAACCCTTTCTGCATTATGAATGTATATGAATGGAATGTAATTAGTTAGCTTAAGAAATACAATGTATTTAGCAACACTATATCAAGCATTATAAAACAATTTAATCCTTACGATTATGAAAAATATACTTAAAAATCAATTGTTATTAGTTGCATATATTTTAATGCAACCTCAAATAAATGCTCAAGATATGTTTGTTAAAGACAATGCAAGTGTTTATGTATATGTTAGCAATCAATATGTTTTCATAAAAAATGATTTAGAGTTAAACGGTTCAAATAGCAACTTTTTTTTAAGAAAAGAAGGGCAGTTGCTACAAGGAACTACAGGCTCAGGGGCAAATAAAGGAACTGGAAAATTATCTGTTTTTCAAGAAGGAACCGTGAATAATTTTCAATACAATTATTGGTGTTCTCCAGTAGGAAATACTGCGACATCAAATGCAATAAATACTGCTTTCGGAATTTCCCAACTAGGAAGACCTATAACAACAACAGTAACGACACCTGCATCTATTTTGGCAACAAATAAATATGATGGAATTGCAAATCCATTGGCAATTTCGTCCTACTGGATATATAAATTTATAATCAAAAGTTCTTATTCTGATTGGGTTTATGTGGGGTCAAATGCTACAATAAATCCTGGCGAAGGGTTTACAATGAAAGGAACTTCTGGAACAGATAATATTGATATTCATGGAGATGAAGT
The DNA here is from genome assembly GCF_002920895.1 of Flavobacterium alvei. Classification (GTDB taxonomy): domain Bacteria; phylum Bacteroidota; class Bacteroidia; order Flavobacteriales; family Flavobacteriaceae; genus Flavobacterium; species Flavobacterium alvei. The sequence continues at coordinate 188,134 of NZ_PQVG01000007.1, read as the reverse complement.
TCAAAATAACCCTGACGGAAAACATCAACGTTATGATTTTAGAGGAAAACCAAATGATGGAACCATCGACATCCCTGTTTTAGAAGGTGAATTAACATTTACAGGAAATCCTTATCCATCGGCAATAGATTTACAAGCATTTTTACTCAACGAATCAAACTGCACAGGAGTAGCGTATTTTTGGGAACAAGACAAAACTGTAAATTCACATTATATAGCAGATTATAAAGGAGGATATGGTAGTTACTCAGGGGATACCGATATTTATATCCCTGCAGTTTTTTATTCCTATAATGGATCTGGAGGAGAAGTAATTCCAGGAACTAGTTCGTCAAACAATTACAAAAGAAGATATTCTCCAATTGGTCAGGGTTTTATGATTGAAGGGGAAAATAATGGTAATGTTCAAATGAAAAATAGTTATAGAGTTTTTGTGAAAGAAGGGGTTGCCAATAATTCTCAGTTTGAGAAAAGGACTAATACCAAAACAGTTGCACCAACGGCTATAATTCCGCAAATCAGGTTTAATACAACGTTGGATAACGGGCCGATTAGTCAAATGGTTTTGGCGTTTAGTCCATTGTCAACAGAAGGTGTAGATCGTGCAATGGATGCATTATCACCAAATGATGGACCCGCAAACAGCTACTTTGTAATTAACAATAATGAATATGTTATTGAAGTTGTACCTTTTGACATCGATAAAAAAATTGCCGTTGGATTTAGAAATTGCGCTCAAGCCAATTATAAAATTATGGTAAACGAAATGTTGAACATTCCCGAAGTTACAAATGTTTATTTACACGATAAAATCACTAATCAATATTATGATATTAAAAATTGTTTCTATGATTTAACTTTGCCAGCAGGAACAAACAATACGCAATATGAAATTACTTTTAAAAACGGAACTACTTTAGGAACCGATAAATTTGTAGAAAATAACTTCGAAGTGTATCAAAACAATACCAGTAAAAATGTAACTGTTGAAAATCCAATGCAAAAAGAAATTGCTACTTACAATTTGTATGATGTAGTGGGAAGATTAATATCAAGTAAAACACAGTTAGGAACCGATTTGTCATACGAATTTTCAACAGCCAATCTACGAGATGGTATTTACATCGTTAAGTTGACTTCTAGTGACAAAATAGAAATGGGAACCAAAATTATCGTTAAAAATTAAATTTCAAAAAACAGATAATACTACAAAAGCAATCTCTAAAAAGGTTGCTTTTTTGTTGTTTATATATTTTACCTTTGTGAAAATTATTAGGTTTGAATCAAAAAATAGACATAGAATTTCCCCACTTCATTTCAGTCGATATTAAGCGCGAAGACTTGATTCATCCTTTTATTTCGGGAAATAAATTCCGCAAACTCAAATACAATTTGGTTCAGGCAAAAAAAGAAAATCAAGACACACTTATTACTTTTGGGGGCGCTTATTCAAATCATATTGCCGCCGCCGCTTATGCTGGAAAAGAATACGGTTTCAAAACTATAGGAGTCATTCGAGGTGATGAATTAGAAAGTAAAGTGTTAGAAAATCCAACCCTAAAGTTTGCTAAGGAATGCGGAATGCAATTTGAGTTTGTCACCCGAGAAGAATATCGTCATAAAACCGAAGTCTTTTTTTTAGAAAATTTAAAGCAAAAATATGGTGACTTTTATCTAGTTCCAGAAGGTGGAACCAATGAATTTGCAGTCAAAGGATGCGAAGAAATTCTAACTAAAGAAGATTCGAAATATGATTTTGTGTGTACAGCCGTTGGAACAGGCGGAACTATTTCAGGGATAATAAACAGCAGTTTGCCACATCAAAAAGTTTTGGGCTTTCCTGCCCTGAAAGGTGATTTTTTAAACGATGAAATTCGTAAATTTGCCCACAAGGACAATTGGGAATTAATTACAGACTATCATTTTGGTGGCTACGGAAAAGTCAGTTCCGAATTAATCGAATTCATCAATCAGTTTTATGTTGTAAATCAAGTTCCTTTGGATCCCATTTATACAGGAAAGATGGTTTTTGGCGTTATGGATCTAATCAATAAAAATTATTTCCCAGAATATTCCAAAATTTTACTCATTCACACTGGAGGACTACAGGGAATAAAAGGGATGAACATTAATTTAAAAAACAAGCATTTACCAATAATAAACATAGATGTGTAAAAAGATAGTACTTATCGCCTTTATTCTAATTTTAGTGGGTTGTTCCTCTTCTAAATCTGTGAGCGGAACTACAAAATCAGGAAATTCGAAGTATAATAAAACAAATTCCACCCCAAATAAAAACTCACAATCCAATTCAAGAGCACTTGTAACTTCTGATTTGGTAAACGGATATGTGTTTCATTACAAAGACATTGCAATGAGCAATATGAAAAAATATGGCATTCCTGCCAGTATCATTTTAGCTCAAGGAATTCTTGAATCGGGTTCAGGTCAAAGCAATTTAGCGGTGACAGCAAACAATCATTTTGGAATAAAATGCTACACCGATTGGAAAGGCGAAACAATCCATCAAGATGACGATTCTGCCCAAGAATGTTTCAGGAAATATAAAAATCCAGAAGAATCATTTCAGGATCACGCCGATATTCTTTCTAAAAGAAACCGTTATGCTTCCTTATTTAACTTGAAAAAAGGAGATTATAAGGCTTGGGCGAGAGGTTTAAAAGCAGCAGGTTATGCAACAGATCCTAATTATCCAGAGAAATTAATTGGTTACATTGAACGCTTTCATTTGGATCAATATGATAATATGGTTTTGGGCAAAGACTATGTTTTGGATGAAAATCAATATGTAAAGCCAAAACCGAAAGTTGTATCAAATACAAATTCAAATCAATATATAGTTGCCAAAGGCGATACCTTATATTCGATTTCTAAAAAATTTAATATCGCAATTGAAGATTTAAAAAGGCAGAATAATTTGAATGACAATGCCATTTCAATTGGACAATCCATACTAATTCAAAAATAAAACAAATGTTATATCAAAGAAGCAGTCAGCTTTTTGCTGAAGCAGAAAAAGTAATTCCGGGTGGTGTAAATTCGCCTGTTCGTGCGTTCAAAGCAGTTGGAGGAACTCCAATATTTGTAAAAAGTGCCAAAGGAGCCTATTTGTTAGACGAAGACGGAAACCAATTAATAGATTATATCAATTCTTGGGGACCCATGATTTTGGGTCACGCTTTTCAACCCGTAGTAGATGCTGTAATCGAAAAAGCAAAATCGGGAACTTCCTTCGGAATGCCAACCGAATTAGAAACTCAAATCGCAGCTTTGGCTGTGAAAATGGTTCCAAATATTGACAAAATAAGATTTGTAAATTCAGGAACAGAAGCTTGTATGAGTGCCATCAGACTGGCTCGTGGATATACTAAAAGAGATAAAATTATCAAATTTGCTGGTTGTTATCACGGTCATTCCGATTCGTTTTTGATACAAGCTGGAAGTGGGGCCATTACTTTTGGTTCGCCAAATAGTCCTGGCGTAACAACAGGAACAGCCAAAGATACATTGCTTGCCAATTACAATGATTTAGAAAATGTTTCGGCTTTAATCGAAGCTAATAAAGATGAAATTGCTGCCATAATTGTAGAGCCAGTTGCAGGAAATATGGGTTGTATTCCTCCAAACAAAGGCTTTCTGGAAGGTTTACGCCGATTGTGTACAGACAATGGAATTCTATTGATTTTTGATGAGGTGATGACTGGCTTTCGATTGGCGGCAGGTGGAGTTCAAGAATTATTCAACATCAAAGCCGATATTGTTTGCTTCGGCAAAGTGATTGGTGGCGGTTTGCCAGTAGGTGCATTTGCTGCCAGAAACGAGATTATGAATTATTTGGCTCCACTTGGTCCAGTGTATCAAGCGGGAACATTATCTGGAAATCCGTTGGCAATGGCAGCAGGATTAGCGATGTTGCAAGCTTTGGATTCGGATAGAGAAATTTACAAAAGATTAGAGGAAAAAACAGCTTATTTGGCCGCAGGCATTGATAAAGTTCTAAAAGCAAATAAAGTAGATTTTACCATAAATAGAGCAGGCTCGATGATTTCAGTACATTTTGCCGAAACGCCAGTATTCGATTTTCAAACTGCAGCAAAAGGAGATAACGAAACCTTCAAAAAATTCTTCCACGGCTTGTTGAAAGAAGGAATTTATATTGCACCATCGGCCTATGAAACTTGGTTTATCACCGATGCGCTTACCTATGAAGATTTAGATTTTACCATTCAAGCTATCGATAAAGTTTCAAGAACGTTTTAGTTTATATAAAAAAGCTTCGGGTTTTGTCCGAAGCTTTTTCATTTCATTTTATTGTTTTCTTTTCGATTTCAATAACGCCATTTGATCGGGTGTTAGGATTTCTTTTAGCTTTTTGTTGTATTCTTTTCGTTCGTCAGGAGTAAGTTTGTTAGTCCCATTTGTTGGATAATTTTTGAAAAGGCTCACTAATTGCTGTTCTTGACTGGAGTCTAAATTCAGTTCTTCGACCATTCTTTTTACGCGGTTCTCGTTTTTTTGTTGCGGAGAGCTAGTTCGAAATTGCCCTTGATTAGGGTTGTTTTTCTTTTCTTGTGCAAAGCTTGTTATTCCAATGCACAATAATGCAGCTATAATTAATTTTTTCATAACTTTTTTAGAATTTAAGGAGGCTATTTATTCTATTGATTTTTTAATTAAAAATATAAAAAAAACTTCCGGTAACCAGCCGGAAGTTTTTAGACAAACAAATTACACTAACTATTTTTAATTAACCTTGTCTTTTTTCTTGATTTCTTCCTTGTCGGTTTCCATGACGATTTTCTTTAAATCTTTCTTGACGATTTTCTTTAAAATCTTCTTTCATAGAAGTCCATTTTTCGAATTGTTTCGCATTCAAAATTTTCTCCATTCTTTTTTTAGTTGCGATTTGTTCATCAAGCATTTTCATTTTCATAGCAAATCTTTCATCATTACTAGGCTTAACTCCTTTTTCTTTATTGGCTTTCATTTCAGCTTTATGAGCTTCTTTTTTAGTCATTTTTTCAGAAATAATTGCGCTCATTTCTTTTTGTTGCGAATCATTCAAATCCAATTCTAAAGTCATCTTTTTTAGAATTAATTGACTTTGTTGTTCTGGAGTAAATTGATCCATTTGATTTCTGTGAGGCCTTCCATTCTTTGGTTGTGCAAGCATAGTTGTACCTACCAATAATAATGCCAAAATCAATAAATTTTTGCTCACAATTTTTAAAATGTTTTTCGATAATTCTTGGGCATTCGTTTTCATATGTATTGTGTTTTTTTGAAGTTATAGTATTAGGACATTAAAAAGGTTTAAAGGTTTAATCTTTAACAAATAATTATATTTTATGGTTAGCAATGCACCCAAAATACTTTTTTAAGTATGATTACAATCATAATCAATCGATTAAACTAATTGCAAATTTGTATTATTAAATTTAAAAACTATTTATATGTACAAATTATCATTATTTATTGTTGCTGTAGCTTTGTTTATTTCATGTGGTAAAAAGGAAGCCTCAACTGAAGATTTTTCAACTGGAGCAAAAACTTCTGATGCTGCAAGTGATGCCTCTTCTTATGACCCAAATCGAGGAATTGGTAAACATACAACAGTAGAATTAGGGGCTACATTAGATGCGACTATGGCTGCTGAAGGCGAAAAAATTCAAGTGGTTAAATGTTCTGCTTGTCACAAACTAACAGACGAAAAATTAGTAGGCCCAGGCTGGAAAGGGGTAACTTCTAGATTTAAACCTGCATGGATTATGAACTTTATTACTAATCCTGACCCTATGATTGACAAAGATCCTAAACTTCAAGCTCAATTGGAAATTTGTTTAGTGCGAATGCCAAATCAATCTCTTACAGATGAAGATGCTAGAAATTTATTGGAGTTTATGCGTCAAAACGACGGAGTGAAATAAGAAATTTGCAACTAATTTAAAACCAAAATAATATGAACAATACATTTTTGAAAGCGAGTTTGGCCATTGTTATGGTTGCCGCTTTTTTCAGTTCTTGCAAACCCAAAAATTCAGGAGATGTTGTAAGTGGAGACGCAGCTCAGAAAGCATACGTTGCTCCTGGTAAGTATGACGAATTTTATAATTTCGTTTCCGGAGGTTTTAGCGGTCAAGTAAGTGTTTACGGCCTTCCAAGCGGAAGACTTTTTAGAGTTATTCCTGTCTTTTCTGCCGACCCTCAAAGTGGTTATGGTTATAGCGAAGAGACCAAACCTATGCTAAATACTTCTCACGGATTTATTCCTTGGGACGATCAGCACCACACTGAGTTGTCTCAAACCAATGGAGAAGTAGATGGTCGATGGCTTTTTGCCAATGCCAATAACACTCCTCGTATTGCTCGGGTAGATTTGAAAACGTTTACTACCAAAGAAATTATCGAATTACCAAATAGTGCAGGAAATCATTCCTCTCCATTTATTACTGAAAACACCGAATATGTGGTAGCTGGAACTCGTTTTAGCGTTCCACCAGATAATGCCAATGGAGATGTGCCTATCAATACCTATAAGAAAAACTTTAAAGGTTATTTAAGTTTTGTAAAAGTAGGTAAAGAAGGTCAATTGGATATTGCATTCCAAATTGAAGCACCTGGAGTAAATTTCGATTTGAGTCACGCCGGTAAAGGCAAATCTCACGGTTGGTTTTTCTTCTCTTGTTACAATACCGAACAAGCGAATACTTTGTTAGAGGTTAATGCTTCCCAAAAAGACAAAGATTTTATTATGGCAGTTAACTGGAAAAAAGCCGAAGAATATGTTAAAGCAGGAAAAGGTAAAAAAGTAGCAACAAAATATGCTCATAATGTCTATGACGAAAAAACACATTCTGCAAAATCTGAAATCAGAACCGAAGTTTTGGTTTTGAGTGCCAAAGAATTGAAAGACATCTGTTATATGATTCCTTGTCCAAAATCGCCTCACGGTTGTGATGTGGATCCAACGGGAGAATATATCGTTGGTTCAGGAAAATTAGCCGCATTAATTCCTGTATTTAGTTTTGATAAATTGCAAAATGCCATCAAAAACAAACAATTTGACGGAGAATATGACGGAATTCCAGTCGTAAAATATGAAGCAGCTCTTCATGGTGAAGTTCAAAAACCAGGTCTTGGTCCATTGCATACCGAATTTGACGGAAAAGGAAATGCCTATACCACATTCTTCGTTTCTTCAGAAGTGGTGAAATGGGACATCAAATCATTGAAAGTTTTGGATAGAGTGCCAACTTATTATTCTGTAGGTCACTTGTGTATTCCAGGAGGAGACAGTAGAAAGCCATTCGGAAAATACCTGATTGCTTACAACAAAATCACCAAGGATAGATTTTTGCCAACTGGTCCAGAATTGGCCCAAAGTGCTCAAATATTCGACATTAGTGGCGATAAAATGCAATTGGTTTTAGATTTTCCAACCATTGGAGAACCTCATTATGCACAAGCTGCACCAGCCGATTTGATTCGAAATAATGGACAATTAAAATTCTATAAAATTGAAGAAAATAATCATCCTTTCGTAACCAAAGGAGAAAAAGAAGCCAAAGTGGTTCGAAAAGGAAATAGAGTCGATGTTTATATGACTTCTATTCGTTCACACTTTGCATCAGATAACATCGAAGGGATAAAAGTGGGTGACGAAGTATATTTTCACGTAACTAACTTGGAACAAGATTGGGATGTGCCTCACGGATTTGCTATAAAAGGTGCCGATAACGGAGAGTTACTTATTATGCCAGGAGAAACTTGCACCCTAAAATGGTTGCCTAAAAAAGTAGGTATAGTCCCTTTCTATTGCACCGATTTTTGTAGTGCTTTGCACCAAGAAATGCAAGGTTATGTGAGGGTTTCCCCCGCAGGAAGTGCTATTCCATTAACTTTTAGCTTGGGAACAAATCTTCCAGCTGTTAAATAATTAATTTCTTTATTATAAAGGGAACAAAGTCTCTTTGTTCCCTTTTTTTTATAACAACAATTAGTATGAACACTTCAAAAATAACTGTATTTTCAAAAGTATTTCTTTTGGCAGTGAGTGCTTTGTTTTTTGCATCACTATTGTTTCCAATGTGGCGAATTGAACTCGAAGCGCCTCAATATCCAGAAGGTTTGGTGTTGCAATTGCACGCCAACAAAATTGGTGGCGATGTGGATATTATCAACGGATTAAATCATTATATCGGAATGAAAACCTTGCATACGGAAGATTTTCCAGAGTTTCAAATCATCCCTTATATAGTTGGTTTTTTTGGATTATTTGCTTTGGCAATGGTTTTTGTAAACAAACGGAAAGGAGTAGTTTTATTATTCTTGTCTTTTTTACTTTTCGGAGTTTTGGCCGGTGTGGATTTTTACCGATGGAACTACGAATACGGACACAATTTGAATCCCAATGCAGCCATTGTGGTGCCCGGAATGGCCTATCAACCACCATTGATTGGGTATAAACAACTGCTTAATTTTGGGGCTTATTCCATTCCAGATATTGGGGGATGGCTATTGATTGCTGCTGGAATTTTGCTTTTTATTATTGTGGCAAAAGAAACCCGTTTGATAAGTAAAATTATTAGAAAACCTAAAATCAATCCTGTTTTGGTTTTACTATTGTCTTTTTCTTTTATGTCCTGTGGCGATTTTAAAGAAGAACCCATCAAATTAAATAAAGACAATTGCGATTTTTGTAAAATGAGCATCGCCGACGGGAAATATGCAGCCGAAATAATTACCCAAAAAGGGAGAATTTATAAATTTGACGACATTGGTTGTATGGTTAATTATTGCAAAGAGAATACCAACACAAAAATAGGAGCTTATTTTGTAAGCAACTTTGCTCAAGACAATGTTTTAATTCCAGCCGAAACCGCTTTTTTCCTTTCAGGTGGAACGATTCAAAGTCCAATGCACGGTGGAATTATTGCTTTTTCGTCTGAAAAAGAAGCTAAAGAATTTGCAACGAAATCGAATGCAAAACCAATGAATTGGGCAGCAATTATAAAAAAATAATGAAAAAAATCTTCTACATACTGCTTTTGTTTTCTTCCATTCTTCAAGCAAAAGTGATTGAAGTTGGGACAAATAAACCTATTAAATCAATCCAAAAAGCCATTGTATTGGCCAAAGTGGGTGATACGGTTTTGGTTCACAAAGGACATTATAAAGAAGGTAATATCATCATCAATAAAAGAATAGTTTTTATTGGTAAAAATTACCCAATTCTAGACGGACAAAAAAAATATGAAGTCTTGTCCATCAAAGCCGATGGCGTAATTGTGCGAGGTTTTAAAGTCATAAAATCGGGTTATGCCACGCTCGAAGATCCTTGTGGAATCAAGGTGTACAATAAAAATAACGTGGTCATTCAGAACAATATTCTCGACGATAATTTCTTTGGAATCTACATTCAAAACGGTGCCAATTGCATTGTCAAAAACAACAAAGTTTCGGCTTATGGCAAAGAAGAACAACGCATCGGCAATGGAATTCATTGCTGGAAAAGCGACCGACTCCAAATTATTTCCAACACTATTTCGGGGCATCGCGATGGTATTTATTTTGAATTTGTAACCAATTCGACAATTAAAGGTAATTTTTCTACCAAGAATATTCGTTACGGATTGCATTTTATGTTCTCTAATGATGATGCCTATATTTCGAATGTTTTCAAAAACAATGGTGCCGGAGTGGCCGTGATGTTTACCCGAAGAGTCAAGATGGTCAATAATCATTTTGAAGAAAATTGGGGTGATGCCGCTTATGGATTGTTCCTCAAAGAAATCTCTGATAGTTTTATCATCGGAAACAAATTTGCCAAAAACACTTCGGGAATTCATATGGAAGGCACTAGCCGAATTTTGGTTCAAAAAAATAGTTTCGAAGCCAATGGTTGGGGAATGAAAATTCAGGCCAGTTGTATGGATAATGAAATACAAAACAATAATTTCGTGGGTAACACTTTTGATATTAGTACTAACGGAAGTTTGGTTCTCAATACTTTCAACGGCAATTATTGGGACAAATACGAAGGTTATGATTTAGACAAAAATGGAGTGGGTGACGTGCCATTTCATCCCCTGAGTTTGTTCTCTGTAATTACCGAAAATAATCCATCGGCGATGTTGCTTTTCAGGAGTTTTATGATTACGCTTTTGGACAAATCCGAGAAAATTTTGCCCAGCATAACTCCTGATAATTTTATAGATAAAAAACCATTAATGCATTCTTTGCCTTTATGATTGAAATTAAAAATATATTTAAAAAATTCGGAAAATTAGAAGTTTTGAACGATGTTAATCTTACTTTCAGTAAAGGAGAATGCATTGCACTAATTGGTCCAAACGGTTGCGGAAAAACCACTTTGATAAAAAGTATTTTGGGAATGGTTATTCCGACTAAAGGCGATATTTTATTTGATAAAAAATCGATATTGAATAAGTATAAATATCGAGATCAAATTGGGTATATGCCTCAAATAGGGCGTTATCCTGATTATATGACCGTCGTGCAAATTATCGAAATGATCAAAAAAATTCGAAATTCTGATGAAGTTTTGGACGAAGATTTAATAAAAGCTTTCGAACTCGAAAAAATATTCGACAAACAAATGCGGACTCTTTCAGGTGGAACAACCCAAAAAGTAAGTGCCATTTTAGCTTTTTTGTTCAATCCACAGGTTTTGATTTTAGACGAACCCACAGCAGGTTTAGATCCATTGGCTTCCGAAATTTTGAAAGAAAAAATTATCAAAGAGAGAGAAAAAGGGAAACTCATCTTGATCACTTCCCATCTTTTGAGTGAACTCGACGATATGATTAGCCAAATTATTTTTATGCAAGACGGCAAAGTTCATTTTCATAAATCAATCTCCGATTTGTTAGAATCTACCAACGAACAAAAAATTTCAAAAGCTATTGCCAAAATTCTAAAAAGTGAAAGCCATGAACAGAATCATTAAAATCATATTTCTCGACATTCTAAAAAACAAGATTGTATTGGGGTACACCTTGATTTTGGCCCTGCTTTCTTGGAGTTCTTTCGGATTGGAAGACAATTCTGCCAAAGGATTACTTACTATTTTGAACGTCATTTTATTCACGGTTCCATTAGTTTCCATCCTTTTTGCAACAATTTATTTGTACAACAGTTCCGAATTTATCGAGCTTTTGTTAAGCCAGCCTATCAAGCGAAAAAAGATTTGGTTGAGTTTGTTTTTGGGATTATCGCTGTCAATGGTGGCTGCTTTTTTTATTGGTGCTGGAATCCCTCTTTTGATAAATGCGCCCGATAGTGTCGGTTTAATGATGGTTATTGTAGGATGCTTGATTTCCTTAGTTTTTGTTGCTTTGGCTTTTTTGAGTTCAATTCTTACTCGAGATAAGGCCAAAGGAATAGGGATTTCTATAATGAGTTGGTTGTTTTTTGCCCTGCTTTTTGATGGATTGGTTTTGTTTCTATTATTTCAATTTTCAGATTATCCGATCGAAAAAGCTATGGTGGCTGTTACGGCTTTTAGTCCAATAGATTTAGCTCGAATTCAAATATTGTTGCAACTTGATGTTTCAGCAATGATGGGTTATACGGGGGCTATTTTCAAAGATTTTTTTGGCACGGCAATAGGGTTGTCAGTTTCGTTTTTGTTGTTATGTTTGTGGGTAATTATCCCGTTTTGGGTTTCACTAGAAAAGTTTAAAAATAAAGATTTATAAAAAAGGTAAAGAATGAAAACAGATATCAAAGATAGAGCTGATATAGAGCAATTGGTAGCGATTTTTTATGGTAAAATAAAAGAGGATGCGTCAATTAGTTATTTTTTTAATGAGGTTGCCAAAGTCAATTGGGATGAACATTTGCCTAAAATGTGTGATTTTTTTGAAAACATATTGTTCTTTTCGGGAAATTATGACGGTAATCCAATGGTGGCACACGAAGATTTACATAAAAAAAGTGAGGTTAAAGGCGAACATTTTAATCACTGGAATGCTTTATTTGATGCTACAGTAGATGAATTATTTGAAGGGAAAAAAGCAGAGGAAATTAAACAAAGATCTGTTAATATTGCCGCTGCAATGATGCAGAAGGCACATCGATAATAACTGGGTTTATAGGCCTCAGATATAGTTTAAAACTATGTACTTTAGTGCATTTTGCGTTAGTTTCTAAAATAGTTTAACCACAAATTACACAAATACTTTAACCTTGCAGACTTTAAGTCCATAGTGATTTATTCCAATAAAAAAAGCGTGAGTTGCAGTAACTCACGCTTTTTTGGTTAATATATAGAAGCGAATTAATAATTTTATTTTGGAAGCAATACATCGCCAATCACGTGAATAATTCCGTTTGATGTAGGAATGGAAGCCACAATTTCGGAACCATTGACAAAGGTTTTGTCTCCTTTTTTGGTTATTTTTACTTTTCCACCAAAGACCATATCAAATTCTTGACCGTCTTGCATATACTCGGTTTTCAAAGAGCCAACATAGGTATGATAGCCTAATATATTTTCTAAATCGCCTTTTTTCTCTGGTTTCAATAAGCCTTCAACAGTTCCGGCAGGAAGTTTATCAAAAGCTGCATTGGTTGGGGCAAAAACGGTAAAAGGGCCAGCATTGCTCAAGGCATCAACAAGTCCGGCAGCTTTGACAGCAGCGACCAAAGTGGTGTGGTCTTTGCTTCCTACAGCTACTTGAACGATATTTGGCGCAGAAGTTTCATCTTTAACACCAGATTGTCCCATTCCAGGAGTTTCTGTCGGTTCTGTTGTTGTTTCGGGGGTGGTTTCACTGTTTTGCTTGCATCCAAAAGCGGCAAACATAAAAGTAGCTAGGGATAGGTAAATTAATTTTTTCATAATGTAAGTGCTTAAGTTTTTTTATAAAGCAAAGCACTTAATTTTTAAACCATCATTTTATGAGTGCAATCATAAAAGAGGTTTGTTTTTTGCTTTTTTAATAGAAAAATAAGCAACACATCCAATGCCAATCAATAAAACAATAGCAATTCCAAAAAGGATTTCGTTTACATAAGGAATCGGGATGTAACTGAAGGCTGCAAGACCTTGAATTGCCAAAACAATTTCGTTTAGAATCACTGCAGTCGAAAACAATAGTATTCCGTATTTTATGTTCTTGTTTAGGATAATCAAATGGTTGGAATAAATATAAAACAATAAAAACAAAGAAATGATTGCCAATAAAACAAGATGTAAATAGGCTATTACAATAGGTCTAAAGCCAAATGCCAGCTGGCTAATGATAGGAACTGTTGAGCCCAATTGAAGTATTAATTTTACACTTAAAGCAAAACCCACAAACACTAAAATGTATCTTAACAAAGGAGAGTACTGTTCTAAAGAATTTATTTTAGATTTTAATAAAACAAGAAGGAATTTGAACCAAGCAAAAACCTGAATTATGGCAGCAATTATCGTAATCACATAAAGCCAGAAAGGTAAATCTAACCATAAAATGGATAGAAGATAGGCCGGAATGCATGCAAAGACGAATAATTTGAAGAAAGTTTCATAAAACGGATGTTCTGATTTTCGAAGGTTTAAAAATCCCAAAAACAATCCCATGCTGGCGAAGAAAAACCATCCATTGTATTGAAAATGCAAATAAAAATAGATTGATGACAAATATAAATCCTGTACAACGTTTTTGGATGCCATCATATAGGCCAAATAAAAGGTGCCCAAAGAAGAGAGTATATTAAAAAACAGAGCTGCTTTCAACCAATTTTTTACCAGTAAATCATCTTCAATTAATTTTAAATCCTTGAAATATTGATAGCAAAACACATAAGAAACTAAAACTGAAGCTGTAGAGAAAGTTATAGAAAAGAAACCATACCCTTGAATAATAAAGCAAATGAGCATTCCGTAGGCACAAATCAAGTTAGTAATAATTATTTTATTGTATTTGATGATTTGTAAATTCAGTGTTTTGGTTTGAAGATAATAAACCATCAATGTCATTAATGTATGGCTAATCCAACCTGAAAAAGCAAAATGAGAATGAGAATGTTGCAAATGTTTTTGGTCAAAAAAAGGAAATTCAAATCCTATTTTGTATCGCATCAAAACACCAAGAGTAGCAACAATACAAAGGTTAAGTAGCGAAATTTTAAGCCAAAATTTAGTTTTCAATTGCATTAATAATAGATTTTGTGATGGATGATTTCTACCTTTTTGGCTTCGTTCATTTTGCTAAAAACACGGATGACAGTTTCGACCCGAAGTCCAGTGTAATTGGCAATTTCCTGACGAGTAAATGGAATTAGGAGTCTTTCGGTAGAATTTCCAGATTTTCTTTTGTAAGAATTTAAAAAAGAAGTTATTCTAAATTCAGGTTTTTGATTGATGATTTCTTTTGAAGTCCTTGATTTAGAATGTATTTTCTGGGCAAATATTAATAAAAAGTCTTTTTGTATGTTGGGATATTCGTCTAAAATTTTCAGAAACTTATCTTTCGATAATTTGATAATGGTGCTGTCCTGAATGGTTACAGCATTGGAAGGATAGGTTTCGTTAATAAACAAAGGAGGTTCACCAAAACCATCTCCATCACAAAATAATCCTTGAGTAAATTCTTTTCCTTCCTCATTAGAATTAAACATTCGGACGCTTCCTTCCAGTATTTGAAAGTAGAAATGAGCTGCTTCGTCTTCTTCAAAAATGACTTCATTTTTTTTGTATTTTTTGGCAACTGCTCCCCAAGAATATAGTAAATCTAAATCTATCTGCATCTAATTTCGAAAGTTAATTTTTTTGTTTATTTTAAATTAAATGGGTAAAAACAAGTTAGAACCGCAAATTTAATTTTTATAAAGTTAAAAAAAATATGACCACAATCATAAGAAAAAATTTAATTGAAGCTCTATATTTGCAACGTGAAAAAGATAATATACCTTTTGGCGCTATTCATTTTAGTAAAACCGGTACTTCCGGTGATAGACTATGCTGTTAATTATGAGTATATTTCGAAAGTGCTTTGCGTTAATAAAGACAAACCCAAAATGCATTGTAATGGTAAATGCCATTTAATGAAAGAACTTGCCAAAGCATCTGAAGACGATAAACCCATTTCGTCCGATAAAAAAAACACCTCTCAAGAATCAGAAATTCTGTTTTTTGAAAAAATAAAAACATTTCAATTAGCATCAATTTGTTTTGATGATTGCCCAAAAACAAACAGTGGCTATTCTGACTTATACTACTTTTTGAATAGTGATTCCGTTTTTAGACCGCCCATTTTTATTTCTTAATTTTTCAAGTTTACACAAATACTATTTTCGATATAGAAACATATCGAGAGGATGTTTATTATCAAATTTTAAAAAATATAAAAATGAAATTTTTAAGAATACTACCATTGGTTTTATTAACCATTCTTGCTTCTTGTTCAAATAATGAAGAACCCGCAGTTGATGAATTGTATGGATTGTCTAAGATTAAAGAAATTACAAATACCACTCACACCATTGAATTATACAAACATATGGGAGGTTTAGAGCAAGGTTATAACGAAATTGCACTAAAAATTAAAGACAATGCAACAAACCAATATATAAAAAATGCCACCTTTACTTGGACACCAGTGATGCATATGGCCACGATGAATCATTCTTGTCCTAAATCGCCAGTAACAAAAGTGTCAACCGATGGATTGGTTTATGAAGGTTATATTGTTTTTCAAATGGCTCAAAATGCAACTGAATATTGGGATTTAAAAATAGATTACACCATCAATGGAACAAGTTATACCATGACTTCTGTAATCGATGTTCCTGCATCGGCAAAACAAAGAGTGACTACTTTTACAGGTTCTGATGGGGTTAGATATATAGCTGCCTATGTTGATCCGCATCATCCAAAAGTGGGTGTAAACGATATGGTAGCTGGAGTTTGGAAAATGCAAGACATGATGACTTTTCCAGTTGTAGATAATTATAAATTGAAAATTGACCCAAGAATGCCAAGCATGGGCAATCATAGTTCGCCTAATAATGTAGATTTAGTTCAAACTGTTGCTGGTGATTTATATAATGGTAAACTATCACTTACTATGACAGGTTATTGGAAAATTAATCTACAATTACTCAATGCAGCAGGAACCGTTTTGAAGGGAGAAACCATTACCGATGCTGTTCCAGCAAGTAGTATTTACTTCGAAATTGAGTTTTAATAAACAATTATTTTCTGCCAGAATGAACCATTTTGGCAGAAATAATTTTACAATTTTTAAGATGAAAAACTTTATAATCATAATAGGATTGTGTTTTTTATTTCCCAAGATACTTTTTGCCCAAGAAAAAGAAACAGATACAATAACTCCAAAAGATTTAACCGAAGTAATTGTAATTGGGAAAAAGGCACAACTGTATCAAAAGCAAGCCAAACCATTAGCTACAATTGACGAATATTTGCAGCAATCTACCAAAATAGATATGATTCGTCGAGGGAGTTATGCTTGGGAGCCTATGATCAATAATATGCCTACCGAAAGGACTTTGGTCACCATTGATGGTATGCGGATTTTTGGAGCTTGTACCGATAAAATGGATCCTATAACTTCATATGTTGAGGTTTCCAATTTATCCGAAGCGACCCTAAAATCAGGCCAACAAGGCGCTTGTCACGGAGCAACAATTGGGGGTTCTGTTGATTTACAAAGAAATCGTGCAGGATTTTCTAATTTAGGATGGAATGCGGCTGTAAATACAGGTTTTGAAACCAATAGTAAACAAAAAATAGTAGGATCGGCTATCAATTATGCGAATAATTCGTTCTATATAGATACCGATTTTATGTTTCGCGATGCCGAGAATTATACAGCAGGAAATGGACAGGAAGTCTTGTTTTCGCAGTTTAGAAAATTCAATATTTCATCGACTTCTGGTTTTTCTTTTGATAAAAACAAACTCTTAGAAGGTTCAATTATTTATGACAAAGCGACTGATGTGGGTTATCCTGCTTTGCCAATGGATGTTTCTTTGGCCGAAGCCTTAATTACTTCATTGAAGTTTGAATATGTTCCTGAGTCGTCCCCAATAGAAAACTGGGAAACCAAAATTTACTACAATACCATCACTCATAAAATGGATGACACCAAGCGACCTTCGGTTCCGATTCATATGGATATGCCTGGTTGGAGCGACACGTTTGGATTTTATTCTAAAACAAAAGGAACGCTTAGAAACCATCATTTTATAGCCGATTTGAATTCGTTTTACAATCGTTCTGTTGCCGAAATGACCATGTATCCAGCCGATTCTAACGAAAAATTAATGTTTATGTACACTTGGCCTGATGTAAAAACCCTTTATACAGCTTTGTTTTTAGAAGATAATATTGCGTTAAATTGTCATTCGAGTTTGAAGTTTTCAACTAGTTTGGGTAATCATTTCAACGAGGTTGCTAGTGAATTGGGTTTAGAAAGTTTACGGATTTTTTATCCCAATATGAAAGCTAGTAAAAACCGAATTTTACCAAGCGTTTCTTCTAATTATTCGTTTGATGAAAATGGTTTTTCGTATGGTTTTGGATTGGCTTACGGTCAGCGTGCTCCATCGGTTTCTGAAGGATATGGTTTCTATTTGTTCAATAGTTTTGATACGTATGATTACATTGGAAATCCAGAATTGAAGAATGAAAATTCATTAGAAACAAGTGTTTCTATGGGGTATAAAACCCAAAAATGGAGTGCAAAAATGTCGGCTTCCTATTTTCATATTTCCAATTATATTGTTGGAAAACCCGATGCGAGTTTGGTTCCAATGACCATTGGAGCAAGTGGAGTTAAAATTTATACCGCTTTGGATTATGCTACTATTTTTAATACTGACTTAAATTTGGAGTATCAATTTTCAGATTTTATACAATGGAAGGGACAATTGGTTTACAGCTACGGAAAAGATTTTGAAAACCAGAATTTGCCGTTCATTAGTCCGCTGAGGTATTTTTCTTCTTTAAATTTCAAAAAAGAAAAATTTTTATCATCAATTGCTGTTCAAGGTAATGCAACTCAAACGCAATTCAGCCCATTTTATGGCGAAGACAGAACTCCATCATATGCTATTTTGAATTTTGATGCGGGATATTCTTTAGATTTTGAAAAAGTGAAATGTGGTCTAAAAGCAGGAGTCGAAAACATTTTAGATACCTATTATTCGACTTTTTCAGACTGGAACAACATTCCTAGAAAGGGAAGGAATTTCTTTTTGAATGTGAGTTTTAGTTTTTGAAACAACTTAAATTAAAACCAGTAAACAAGTAAGATAAAAAATACTGTTTACTGGTTTTTCTTTTTTTTTAACTAAGAATTTGTGTTGTCTGTTTTTACAAAACCGCCACGATTTTCAACTTGGTCGATAGATTGCTGAACGATTAAAGTTCCAATGGTGATCAAGTTTTGCAATTCACACAAGTCGGCATTAATTTGATATTTATTTATTTTTTCTTCGATTTCAGTTTTCCAAAGGGTTAGTTCTTCTTTGGCTTGAAGCAAATCGGCGTCATTGCGCACAATTCCAGCATTTTGACGCATCAAAAGTTGTAATTCTGTTTTTCTTTTGGCAACATAATCTGGATTGATGGCTGGTTTTTCAATTAATTTCCAATCGGTCACTTTTCCTTCGAATTGGTTTTTTTCGAAAGAAGTAGTAGCCAAATAATTAAAAATTTTATCCGAATAAACTAGGGCTTCTAACAAAGAATTGGAGGCTAATCTGTTGGCTCCGTGCAAGCCAGTTCTGGAACATTCGCCACAGGCATATAAATTTTCGACCGAAGTTTTACCCATTTTATCCACCACAATTCCGCCACAAAGATAATGTTGGGCTGGAACCACCGGAATCCAATCTTTAGACAAATCGATTCCAATGCTTTTGCAACGCTCATAAATCATTGGGAAATGTTTGATGAAACCATCCATATCCAAATGTGAACAATCGAGATAAACACAATCGTCACCCGATTTTTTAAGTTCTTTTTCGATGCATTGAGAAACAATATCACGCGAAGCAAGATCGCCTCGAGAATCATAATCGGGCATAAAACGATGACCGTTTTTGGTACGCAAATAAGCCCCAAAACCACGAACGGCTTCCGAAATCAAAAAGGATGTTCCAGTCGAAGCATCGTATAAAGCAGTGGGGTGAAATTGTATGAATTCCATCTCTTTGATTACTGCATTAGCTCGATAAGCCATTGCAATCCCATCGCCAGTTGCAATGACAGGATTGGTGGTATGACCATACAGATGCCCAATTCCGCCAGTAGCAAGTAGAGTAAAATCGGATTTAAATGTCAGGATTTCATTGGTTTTTTCGTCTAAAACATAAGCTCCTAAACAACGATTGTTTTCGGTAATTAAATCAATGGCTAAATGGTAATCTAAAACGAGAATATTTTCTTTTTGATGTACTTGATAGGATATGGCACGCTGAATTTCTTGGCCAGTTTGATCCTTGTGATGCACCACTCTATTTTCTGAATGGCCGCCTTCTTTTCCTAAATTTAAGGTTCCTGCAGCATTTTTGTCGAACTTTGCTCCCCATTCAATTAATTCTTTTAATCGTTTTGGACCTTCGGTAATCACCATTCTTACTACTTCTTCGTCACACAATCCATCACCACAAATTAGGGTGTCTTCGATGTGTTTTTCATAGGAATCGACAATTTTGTCCGTCACGATTGCAATGCCACCTTGAGCATATTTAGTGTTGGATTCGTCTGCATTGGCTTTGGTTACAATCGTGACTTTTTTGTCTGGAAATTGTTCTGCAATTTTCAGTGCAAAGGTCAGTCCGGCAACGCCAGAGCCTATAATCAAGTAGTTGGTTTGGATCATTATTTAGATAATTCTAGCATTCGTTCAATAGGAATTAATGCTTTTTTCATAACTTCATCAGGAACAGAAATTTCGGGTGTTTCGTTTAACAAGCAATCATATACTTTTTGCAAAGTGTTCATTTTCATATACCCACATTCGCTGCAAGCACAAGTGTTGTCTTCGTTTGAAGGTGCAGGAATTAATATTTTATGAGGAACTTCTTGTTTCATTTTGTGAAGAATTCCCGCTTCAGTGGCAACAATAAATTTCTGACTTGGATCTTTCTTTACAAATTCAATCATTCCAGCAGTCGAACCGATGTAGTTGGCCGTTTTTAGAATATGGGTTTCTGATTCTGGATGCGCTATGATTTTTGCGTCGGGATTTTCTTTGTATAGAGAAATTAATTTGTCTAAAGAAAAAGCCTCGTGAACCACACAGGAGCCATCCCAAAGTAGCATTTCTCTGCCTGTTTGTTCTATTACATATTTTCCCAAATTTTTATCTGGAGCAAATATGATAGGTTTGTCTTTTGGAATAGATTTTACAATTTTAACTGCATTTGAAGAAGTTACAACAATGTCAGTCAGGGCTTTAACTTCGGCAGAACAATTTACATAAGTAATCACAATATGATCAGGATGTGCCTTAGTGAATTTTTCGAAAGTATCCGCAGGACAAGATTCTGCAAGAGAACAACCTGCTTTCAAATCGGGAAGGATTACTTTTTTGGAAGGATTCAAAATTTTTGCGGTTTCGGCCATAAAATGAACTCCTGCAAAAAGGATAATATCAGCATCTACTTTCGTTGCTTCTTGTGATAATCCTAAGCTATCTCCTACATAATCAGCAACATCCTGAATATCGGCTTCTTGATAATAGTGCGCTAAAATAACCGCATTTTTCTCTTTCTTAAGTTCTAATATTCGTTCTTTAAGATTTTTCATTCCTAAGTCAATTTTGTAATCCTGTTTTATGGATATTATTTTTACAAAGATACAATTATTTGAAAGACAAAAAACTCAATTTAAGTACGGTATTTTCTGCATTCTCATTGGATTTAACAAATTTTAGGCATAATGTATTATTTGAGAATTTCGCATATGATAAATATCAGTTTTTGTGTTAATTACATTTACGACATTTGCAGCTTAAACCATATAACAAAAATAGTTAAGCAGATGATGACAAATAAACAGTTACATACTTTTCATATTCCAGTTATGGGATTGGCTTTCACCATTGATAGCCCAATTCGAGTAGCAAAATACGGAATATCATCAGTTATAGCACTTGCAGATGATGAGCTTATTGAAAAAATGAGAGCTTTTTACAGCGAAAAATTCGACGTTCCTTATCAAGAAATAACAAAAAAAATTCACGATTATCGTGCCGAAAGGATTACTTCTTATTTGAACTTGGTTGATAAAATCGTAAAAGAAAAATTCGAGAATTTCAAGACAGAATTGTCAGAAAGTAAACTTGCATTAGAAAATTACATAGCAATGTTGCCCAACAAATCCGAAATCAAACAAGGGTTAGAACACTTCTTGGAAGATGGAATCGCCTTGAAAGAAAATGTTCTCAAATATCTGGAAGAAAATCTTTATCCTGGAGATATTGATGTGAATATTATGACCAAATTAGATAAAGATAACTTTATCAATAACGAGCAATTGCCAGTAGAATTCAATGATGCGCATGCTGCTCTTCGCGGGTTTGCTAATAGTAATTTGTCTTCTTCAATCGTATTGTCAGCAGGGATGAATCCTAGATTATTTGCTTATTTCGAAAGTTTTCCTTGCTTTTTTCCAGATGCCAACAATCAATTGAAAAAGAAAATTATTCTGAAAGTGAGTGATTATCGTTCGGCAATGATTCAAGGGAATTTCTTGGCCAAAAAAGGGCTTTGGGTTTCAGAATATCGTATAGAATCAGGGTTGAATTGTGGCGGACACGCTTTTGCAACAGATGGGATTTTATTAGGGCCAATTATGGAGGAATTTAAACATAAAAAAGACCAATTGGTGCAATCGGCTCACGATATTATGGTGAAAGCCTTGGCGCAAAAAGGAATGCACACTCCTGAAACTCCTTTGGAATTGAAAATTACAGTTCAAGGTGGTGTAGGAACTTCAGAAGAGCACGACTTTATGTTGGATTATTATAATGTTGATGCTGTGGGTTGGGGAACACCGTTTTTGCTAGTTCCAGAAGCCACTTCAGTAGATGTAGAAACAAGAGAATTATTGCGAAATGCCAAAGAGGATGATTTGTATTTGAGTCATATTTCGCCTTTGGGAGTTCCATTCAATACTGTTAGAGGAACCTCAAACGAGATGTTCAAACAAAAGCGTATTGACGATGATAAAGCAGGAAGTTCTTGCCCTAAAAAGTTTTTGGCGTTAAGCAAAGAATTTGGGCCCGAAGGAATTTGTACTTCTTCAAAGAAATACCAAGACGTAAAATTGGATGAATTAAATGAAATAAAAGAAACTTTAACTCAAGAAGATTATGATAAAAAGAAGTTCGATATTACCGAAAAAGCTTGTCTTTGCGTAGGTCTTGCCAATGCTTCTTATTTGGAAAATGATATTGAGATAAAAGGTCAGGCTCAGGGTGTGATTGTTTGTCCAGGTCCTAATATGGCTTATTTTGACAAAGAAGTTTCGCTTTCTGAAATGGTTCGACATATTTATGGCAATTTCAATGTAATGACCGATTTAAATCGCCCCAATTTATTTGTCAAAGAATTGAAAATGTATATCGATTATTTGAAAAATGACATCAAAAACATATCGTCTGAGATTAATGCTTCGCAAGTGAAAAAGTTAAAAGCTTTTAAAAGTAATTTGTTAGAAGGTATAGCTTTTTATCAAAACTTTTTTGCAAACACCCATTATTTCGAAAATAGTATCAAAGAAATTCAAAACCAATTGGAGTTTTATACCAATGAATTGCTTGGAGTAGAAGTGCCAGAATTAGTGGTTGCTTAAAGAGGTTTCTTTATATAAAATCAAACTCGCTTATTTATAGGCGAGTTTTTTTTGCTTTAATTTCGTTTATAAACTTGATTTAAATCAAAAAAGATTCGCCTGAATTCACATCAAGCACAAGTTCTTCGAGGCAAGTGCTATCGAGCATTTTGGCTAAATCATTTCTAATACTCTTGAATTTTTTGTTAAGAGGACAAGGATGTTGATCACAACAATGATTTACACTTAACCCACAACTTTTAAAAATAGAATCCCCATCAATGGCAATTACAATTTGAGCAAGATTGATTCTTTTGATATTTTCTTTTGGAATTTCAAAACCGCCACCAATTCCTTTGATAGAGTGAACAATTTCTTTTTTGGCCAAAATCTGCAAGATTTTTGCTGTGAAAGACTTTGGCGAATCGATATTTTCGGCAATGTCTTTTATCGTAACTCTTTTGTCTTGATAGGATTGTGCGGCTATAAAAATAGAAGCACGAATGGCGTATTCACAGGTTTTTGAAAACATAATTTTTGTATTAAATTAATTTAAATACTTTATTCTCTTAGAACAATTTGTATCGTATTGGTTGATAATTTTTCGGCATCAATTCTGTTGTTCGATCGTTCCAATTTTGAAAGTGTTTCAACATCGTTTTTGAAGTATTGAATATAATAATTGCCAGAATAGTTTTTGCTTTCCAAAAAACGAATCATTTCCTTTAAATCTTCCTCTAACAGCAATTCTGAATGATAGGTTGTTCTGACTTCAAAAGGAATTTTGGCTTGTAGAATTAAGTCAAATGTTTTTTCGAAAGTATCATACAAATTAGATTTGGTAATGGCTTTAAATTTTGATTTTGGTGCCTTAAAATCTAAAGCGATGTAATCAATACGGTTTTTGCTTAGCAGTTCTTGCATAACTTCGGGCGAACTTCCATTGGTGTCGATTTTAACCAAAAAACCCATTTTTTTGACTTCTGTAATAAAGGAAATGATTTTTTTATGCAATAAACATTCGCCTCCACTGAAAACAACGGCGTCTAATAAATTTTTTCTGGTGTGCAGGAACGAAAGTATTTTTTCGAAAGAAAGACTTCCTTTTCCGAGTACAATTTCTGGATTATAGCAATACAAACACCGCATATTGCAGCCTGCAAACCAAAGAATGCAGGCCGATTTATGAGGATAATCTAATAAGGTGAAAGATGTTAAGCTGTAAATAGGAGTACTAACACTTACCTTCGGTAAAATGAGTTCGTTGTTTGTGTTCACCTTTTTTGCCAATATTAAAACTTTCTACGGGTCTGTGATAGCCCATTACGCGTGTGTAAACCAAACATTTGGTTCTCAAATGCTGATTTTCTTCTAAAATAGGATTGGTTTTTGTTTCTGTTTTCATATGTTTTTGGGTTTAATGTTGTTTTGATTTTTCTTTTTTTAAGGTGTCATATTGAATTAGGGCATCATCACATTTTGGGCAATATTCGTGTTCTCCATTCAAATAGCCGTGAACAGGACAAACGCTAAATACAGGAGTCACTGTGATATATGGCAATCTAAAGCTTGAAACTACTTTTTTGACAAACTGTTTACAAGCTTCGGGCGAACTCATTTTTTCGCTCATATACAAGTGCAAGACGGTTCCTCCTGTATATTTGCATTGTAATTCATCTTGCAAAAGCAAAGCTTCAAAAGGATCGTCAGTATGATCTGCTGGAATTTGTGAACTGTTAGTGTAATAAATATTTTCGTTTTGCCCAGCTTGAATAATATTTGGAAAACGTTTTTTGTCTTCTTTGGCAAAACGATAAGTTGTTCCTTCGGCGGGTGTGGCTTCAAGGTTGTATAAATTGCCTGTTTCTTCCTGAAATTCTTTCATTCGATTGCGAATATGATCCAAAATTTCTGATGCAAAATCAATTCCTGTTGTCGATGTTACGGTGTCTTGTTTTCCAGTAAAATTGACAATCATTTCGTTGATTCCGTTAACACCAATGGTTGAAAAGTGATTTCTAAAATGTTTCAAATAACGTTTGGTATAAGGATATAGTCCGCGATCGTACATTTCTTGAATGAACACACGTTTTTTCTCTAAAGTCGATTTGGAAATGTATAATAATTTGTCTAATTGTTTGAATAATTCGACTTTGTTTCCTCTGTACAAATACCCCAATCGTGCCATATTTATGGTTACAACACCAATACTTCCAGTCATTTCGGCACTTCCAAAAAGACCATTTCCGCGTTTTAATAATTCACGCAAATCGAGTTGCAAACGACAACACATACTGCGAACAGCATTGGGTTTATAGGCGTTTTCATTTTCGACTTTATCTCCATTTTCATCTAATTTGTATTGGCTTCCGATGAAATTTTGAAAGTAGGACGAACCAATTTTTGCGGTATTTTCGAAAAGTAAATCGGTATTTTCGCCATCCCAATCAAATTCTTCGGTGATATTTACCGTTGGAATTGGAAAAGTGAAAGGTTGTCCGTTAGCATCGCCTTCGGTCATTACGGTATAATACGCTTTGTTGATGAGGTTCATTTCCTTTTGAAAATGCTCATAACGTAAATCCGTAACTTTAGTAACGCCACGTTCTTGCGCTCTTACCAAAAGATCATGATTGAAATTATTTTCGAAAAAATGGAAGTCGTTTTTTGTTGGAATTTGAGTTTTTAAATCTTCTGGAACAACCCAATCCAAAGTGATATTGGTAAAAGGTGATTGTCCCCAACGTGCCGGAACATTCAAATTATAGACAAAACTACGAATGGCTTTCAACACATCATCAAAAGATAAATCGTCCTTGAAAACATAAGGAGCTAAATAAGTATCAAACGAACTGAATGCCTGAGCACCAGCCCATTCGCTTTGCAAAATTCCCATAAAATTCGCCATTTGTCCTAAGGCTTCTCTAAAATGTGAAGGTGCTTTGCTTTCGACACGACCCCGAACTCCGTTGAAACCTTCGTTAAGCAAAACTCGTAAACTCCAACCTGCGCAATATCCCGTCAAACAATCTAAATCGTGAATGTGAACATCGCCATTTCTATGAGCATAACCCTCTTCTTTGGTATATACTTTGTCTAACCAATAATTGGCAATGATTTTTCCCGCTACATTATTTACCAAACCCGCATTAGAATAAGAGGTGTTTGCATTTGCATTGATGCGCCAATCCGTTTGCTCAATATATTCGGCGATAGTTTGTGAACTGTCAACATAAGTTGTGTCTTCATTGAGACCTTCAACGTGTTCCCGTTGTAATTTTCGGGTGTGACGGTACAACATAAAGGAGCGCATTACTTCGAAATACTGTTTCTCAAAAAGGCACTTCTCAATTAAATCCTGAATTTCTTCGACTGCCCAAGTTTCTTTGTATTGCAATCCTTTGATTACATTTTCAAAAACACTTTCATCAAATGCTACGGTAGCACTTTTAAAACTTTTTGCGATGGCATCTTCAATTTTGAAGCTTTCAAACGGTTTGTAATCTCCGTTCCTTTTGATAACGTACTTTTCCATAGTAATTACTGATTTTTTTGGTTATAGGTTGGGTTGTTGTTTTATTCTTCGGTAGAGAAAAATTTTTCTAAAGCTTTGGCTTTTGGAAACAGGATATTGTTTTCTAAATGAATGTGTTTGTGTAAATCTTGTTCAAATTCTTGTAGTAAAGCATAGGTTACACGGTAGGTGTTGCAAGCATCTTCTGGTGGGGTGTAATTATTGGTCAAGACAGCAATTCTTCTAAAACGTTCGCCTTCAAAATCGTGTTCTTGCATCATAGCAGCGATTGGGTTTTTTATTGTTCCAAATTGAGGCTGGGAGACAGAACCATGATTTTTTGTACCATTTATCATTTCTTTTACGAAGGGAAACAAAATCAATTCTTCTTTTTTCATGTGTAATGCTAATTCATGTGCACTACTTTTGAAGAGTTCATTTATTTCTAATAACTCGGGATGATTGCTTCCGTGAACATTGCATAATTTATCTAAAAAAGGAATCAAATCTTGGGTTTTTTCTTCAACAAAACGGTGATGCGTTTTCTCTATATAATCTACTAATAAATCTAAAGGCCAGGAGTTAAAATCTATTCCTGATTCGTTTTTACTAGCAAAAACTGCGTTCAATTCATCTAATAAAACAGCTTCATTTATTCCCTTTTTTTTGCAAACTTCATCGATAGTTTTTTGACCTTTGCAGCAAAAATCAATTCCATATTTTGTAAATATTGAAGCTGTTCTAAAATCCTTGGCGACAAAGTCTCCAATAGTAGTTATTTCTTGTAAACTCATGATTTTTTATTTAATAGAGGATTTAATTTCAATGGATTAGGAAAAAAAATAACCTCTTTTTTTCGACTATAATGTTACAGATTAAAAGCATTATTTCATATGATTTAAATCATATTTCTTTTTATTTATCATTTTTTTATTAACACAAGGTTGATAAAATTAAATCCTACTCCGCATCAATTTTCAAATTTTTTTATTGAAAATTTTATCTAAATAAAATTCTCAATAAATATGATTGGAATCATAAGACGCAAAATATTTCGATACTTACTTTGCATAAAATAAATAATGGATGATTTTGTCCGCTATTTAAATAAGTAAATTTATTAACTAACAAAAAACTGATAATTATGCTTTCAAAATCACAAGCAAGAGCATTTTTTCTGGGAGGAACATTAGTCACCTTTTTAATTTTTATAGGGTTGACTATTTATTCGTTTATGCCCAGTAATGATCAAACCAATTACGCTTCAATCGACAAGAATGTTGTGAGAGGAAAAGAAATCTGGGAATCCAACAATTGTATGGGTTGTCATACCATCCTAGGAGAAGGAGGGTATTATGCTCCGGAATTAACCAAAGTCATCGACCGTCGAGGTGATGCTTATGTAAAAATTGTATTGATGTCTAAACAACCTTGGCAACCTCGTGGACGAAAAATGGTGGCTTACGGAATGAACGAAGCCGACGCTGATGCCGTTGTTGCTTACTTCAAATGGATTGGCAAAATCGACTTAAATGGTTTCGATCGAGTGGTTTCTCCTTTATCTAAAGTTAAAAATTAAATTATCGTATTATGAAATATAAATCACAAAAAGTAGCCTATTGGTTTTTTGCATTGTGTATGCTTTTGTTCTCCTTGCAAATTATCTACGGCTTTATTATGGGCTTCGACCGTATCGGAATTCAAGGATTGCACGAAATTATTCCTTTTAATGTCGCCCGTGCGGTGCATACCAATTTATTAGTTGTTTGGTTGTTAACTGGTTTTATGGGAGCAGCTTATTACATCATTCCCGAAGAAGCGCAACGCGAATTAATTAGCGTAAAATGGGCTTATGTTCAGCTTATTTCCTTGGCGGTTGTTGGTGTTGTAGCCGTTGTCGGTTTTCACCTAAACCATTGGGAAGGAAGAAAATTTCTTGAAATCCCAAGAGAATTAGACTTTTTAGTAGTAATAAATGTATTGCTTTTTCTTGGGTTAATTCTAGGAACGCTATTCAAAGGAAAACGTCAAACCACGACAGCTTTGGTGTTGTCAATGGGATTGTTGTTTGCAGCATTACTTTATTTACCCGGAATGATTTGGTTTGACAGTCAGGTTATGGATTCCTTCTTCCGTTGGTGGGTAGTTCACTTGTGGGTTGAAGGTGTTTGGGAATTGATTATGGGAGGAATTCTTTCGTTCTTGTTAATCAAATTGACGGGAGTCGACAGAGAAGTGATCGAAAAATGGTTGTATGTCATCGTTGGATTAACCTTCCTTTCGGGAGTTTTGGGAACAGGGCATCACTATTATTATATAGGTGTAAATAAAATTTGGTTGATTGTGGGTGGTATTTTCTCTGCTTTGGAACCTTTGGCTTTCTTGGCAATGGCATTGTTTGCCGTGAATATGTATCGAAAAGGCGAAAAAAGTCATCCCAACAAAATCGCTTTATTTTGGACTATTGGTTCAGCTATCGTTTCTTTTATTGGAGCTGGATTACTTGGTTTTGCACACACGTTGCCACAAGTAAATATTTACACACACGGAACCTTGGTAACGGCAATGCACGGTCACTACGCATTTTGGGGTGCTTATGCAATGATCGTTTTTGCCATAATTAGTTATGCGCTTCCTAATCTAACGGGTCGAAAACGTTACGATAGTACCCAAGGTCATTTGGCTTTTTGGTTGTCCAATATTGGAATTTTGGGAATGACGGTAGCCTTTGGTGTTGCTGGTGTTGCCCAAGTATATTTGGAACGAAAAATGAAAATGGAGTATGGTGATGTTCAAAATGAAATTGCCGTTCACTTTGTGGTGCTTCTTATTTGTGCCACCTTGTTTACAGTGGGAATTAGTATGTTCATCTACGATTTCATAAAATACGGCCGACCTACAGACGAAGCTTTGGATGAAAACCAATAAAACAGACATTAATTAATTCAATAATTGCCCGCCAGAATCCTTTAATTTCCCTTTTTAGAAATGCATTTCCAAAGAAAAGACGGTTAATGGGTTCTGGTTTTTTTAAAATAAAATAAAATGTTAGAAAACACACCTTATTATCACGCTGTGGGAAAAGAAATTGAAGTCTTTAACCAAGCGTATAAAAACAAAATCCCTTTTCTGTTAAAAGGCCCAACAGGTACTGGAAAATCTCGTTTTGTTGAATATATGGCGCACCAATTGAATAAAAATATTATCACCATTAGCTGTCACGAAGAAACGTCATCGACCGATTTGATTGGACGATTCATCATCAAAGGTGCTGAAACGATTTGGCTCGACGGGCCATTGACAACTGCGGTAAAAGAAGGTGCCATTATTTATTTAGATGAAATTGCCGAAGCGCGTCCTGATGTAATTGTTGCCATTCACTCCTTGACGGATCACAGACGCGAACTTTTCATCGACAAATTAGGCGAAACGGTAAAAGCCCACGACGATTTTATGTTGGTTGCTTCCTTTAATCCGGGCTACCAAAGAGGTTTTAAGGAATTGAAACCTTCAACGCGGCAACGATTTATTGCGGTTTCTTTTGATTATCCCGAACCAAAAATTGAGATTGAAATTTTGATTAATGAAACCAATATTGACCAAGACACTGCCAAAAAACTGGTTGCCATTGGTAACAAAATCAGAAACTTGACCGAATTAGGGTTGACCGAAACGGTTTCGACACGACTTTTGGTCGATGCTGCGAAAATAATTCACAGTGGATTACCCAAAAGATTGTCCGTTCACGTCGCCATCGTAGAACCTTTGACCGATGATTTGCAAACCGTGGAAGCACTGAAAGATTTGTGTAATTTGATGATATAGTAAAAGTGTTTATAGTTTGTTGTTTTAAGAACCACAAACCATAAACTAAAAACCACAAACTTTTTAAAAATGGGTTTCGAAATTGATGAATATATAGTTGGAAAATTTTTCAAGCATTTAAAAAGGATTAAAAAAATAAATCCTGAAATAAGTGCCAGAACTATTTCTTTGAATGACCTTAAGCCACGATTGACTATTTTGGCACGAGCATTTACAGGAAAACCTATCGAAATTTTCCCAGCAGAACGAGAAGGTGGTTATAAAAACAATAATTTTTTCCTTCCCATTTCCTTTGCCGAATTTTCAACTATTGAAGAAAATCGAAAATTTTACCTTTTCAGGATTTTATATTTAATTATTCAGCAACGTTTGGATTTGAATTGGAAAGCATCAGAAACAGAGCAATCATTATCTCTTTCGCAGCAAAAAGCTGAAGAAACATCCCATCAAATTTTATCTGTTTTATTCGAAGAATTTCCGATTACAAAAGAAATTTACAACAAAGCAAAACGGCATTTTGAACAAAAAATTGATTCAAAAATCGGCGTTGACTATTCGTGGATTTACGGAAAATGGATGCGAAATGAAACAGAGCAAAAAACAGATTCGGTTCTTCAAAATTTCTCGGATAAAACCAAAAAAGTCAATGAAAATAAAGCTTTGACCACTCTAAAAGCAAAAGCAGTGGAAGAAGTGATTACGGTTGAATTAGATAAAAAACAACAGGAAGATTATGTCTTGTTGCACAATTTCGAAAAAGCGGAAACCGCCGAAGAGTTCAACGGAACTTGGCGCGATTTTGATGGTTCGGACGAACTTGAAGACCATCAGGAAGCATTGGAAGCATTGAATATGAAATTCACCGTTCGGGTCGATGACACTTCGCATTCGGTTTATCAAGCCGATTTTATCGAAAATACAAGCATTTCAGAAAGTGCCGAACTGGATGACAAAGGGTTTCATTTGACTTATGACGAATGGGATTTTAGCAAGCGAGTTTACAAAGAGAATTTTTGTAAAGTGTATCCCAAATCACAACAAAAAACAGACAGTAATTATTATAAAAACACGATAACCAAAAATGCTTCAACGCTGATGGGTTTGCGCAAAATGTTGACCAATGTAAACAACAAAATGCAACAGCAAAGACGCCAAACACAAGGCGATGAGTTCGATATTGACGCCATCACGGATTTGTATGTCGATGTGCATTCGCAACGTACGCCTTCGGAAAAAATATATGTTTCGAATCGAAAAAAAGAAAAAGATTTATCCATTTTAATTCTGTTGGACATTAGTCTTTCCAGTGATGGATATGCCGCTGGAAACCGAGTGATTGATGTAGAAAAAGACGTTTCGATTCTCTTTGGAGAAATTTTGAATGAATTCAATATCGATTTTTCGATTGATAGTTTTTATTCGAAAACGAGAAATTTTTCTACGTATTTAACCTTGAAAGATTTTGACGAAAGTTGGTCTATTGCCAAGCATAAAATAGGAGCAGTGGAACCCAATGGCTACACCAGAATTGGAGCTGCTTTGCGTCACGCAGGAGCAAGATTGGACAAAAGAAGTACTAAAAACAAATGGGTTATCCTGATTTCGGACGGAAAACCCAACGATTATGACAAATACGAAGGCAAGTACGGCATAAACGACGTGAAACAGGCACTTCGGGAACTCAACGGAAGAAATATCAATTCCTACGCATTGGCTATTGAAGCAGAAGCCAAATATTATTTGCCTCAAATGTTCGGGCAAAATCACTATCAAATCCTGACAACACCAGTCGAATTGTTGCAGTCGTTAGTGAAATTATATGAGAAAATTAAACATCAAAAATAAATTATTCTAAACCATTAAGATATTAAGTTTCATTAAGAACGACACAGAAATCTAAATTCTTTAAACTTTTAATGGTTCAAAAAACTAAAATAAACACAAAATGTACGATAAAGCAAATACAACAGCACTTCCCGAAGGACATCCGGTGAGTATTTACTACCAGGAAAGAGAAATAATAGTTGGGCTTTTAGAGGAAATAGCAACGGTAGATCCAAAAGAGGAATTTCAGAAATACACGAATATTTTCAACCAATTGCAAACCATCGAAAAGCGATTTGCCCGAAAAGAAAACCAACTTTTTCCCTTTTTGGAAAAAAAAGGATGGAATGGCCCATCACAAGGAATGTGGTCGTTTCACGATAATTTGAGAGAGCAATTTAGATTGTTGCGCAAGAATATGGATGCCGCAGCGTATGACAAAATAAAAACGAACACCCCATTTTTGGTCGAAGGTATTTATCGATTGATGGGAGTCGAAGAAAATGTTTTGTTTCCCAATGCTTTGGAATTACTTGCCGAAGAAGACTGGATTTCGATGCGCAAAGGCGAAGAAGAAATAGGTTGGATGTTGGCGGAAACTCCAGCGCCTTTCCCAGCCGTGGAATACATTCACCCAAGCGAGGATTTTACCAAAAGAGAAATGACATTTTCCCTCGAAAACACTTCGCATTATGATGAAGGCTATATGACGGTGGAGCAAGTGAATCTGCTTTTGAAAACGATGCCTTTGGATTTAACTTTTGTGGATGAAAACGACAAAGTGATTTTTTACAATCGAGGTGAAGAACGAGTTTTTCCTAGAAGTGCTGGAATCATTGGTCGTGAAGTGAAGTTTTGTCATCCGCCAAAAAGTGTTGGAACGGTTCTCAAAATCATTGAAAGTTTTAAAAACGGCACTCAAAACGAAGCTTCATTCTGGATTAATTTCAAGGAGAGACTGATTTACATCCGCTATTTTGCTGTTCGCGATGCCGATAAAAATTATAAAGGCGTGATAGAACTATCGCAAGACATCACGGATATCAAGAAAATTGAAGGCGAACAACGATTGTTGGATTGGGAATAAACAAAAAATGAACACATTAAAAATCAATTACAAAAGCATCTACTATCCCCCGGGAGGAATTTTGATGTGGATTATTATTTTCTTGGAACTGTTCACTTTCGGGATGGCGCTTGTGGCTTTCGTGTATTACGGCAATCAAGAACCCGAATTGTTTCATCAATCTAGGTTGCAACTCAATACCGCATTTGGAGCGATAAACACCGTTTTTCTGTTGACTAGCGGATTGTTTATGGCGGCTGCGGTTCACGAATTCAAGGAAAAAAATATTCAAAAATCGTCTTTCTATTTCAAATTGGCGATGTTAGGAGGATTGTTATTCATTGTTTTAAAAAGCATTGAATATTATCACAAAATCGAAGCTGGAATTTCATTAGAAACCAATATGTTTTTCAGTTTTTATTGGATGCTAACCGCATTTCACCTGATTCACGTTTTGGTGGGATTGGTGATTTTGGCTTGGACTAACAAAGGAATGACCCAGCAAAATTCTGACACTTCTGTCGAAGATGTCGAGGCTTGTGCCGCATTTTGGCATATGTGCGACTTGATTTGGCTGTTGCTGTTCCCCGTTTTATATTTAATTTTCTAACAATGAAAAAATCTTTCATTTTCACCTACTTTTTACTGTTGCTTCTTACGGTATCGACTGCATTAATAGCTTCTTCGGGCACAATTTCTAAAGGGTTTGTTTTTCTAATTATGGGGATTTCGGCAATCAAATTTTTGTTGGTTGCGTTCCAATTTATGGAATTAAAAAAAGCGAATTCTTTTTGGAAAGTTAGTTTGATACTAACTTTAGGATTACTTATAATTTTGATTGTATGTTTGAAGTGAAAATATTAACAAAAAGTTATAAAAAATGATAAATATCATTTTTTATAAAAAACTCATATTTTAATTTTGTAATAATAAAAATTTTAACAATCATTTATATAAATTTCTTTTAACTAAAAATCATGAAACAACCATTTTATTTTACTAATTCTTGCAAAGTAATTGCTTTTGCTTTAATAGCATCCGCGAGTTTTTTGTCTTGCGATAAAAAAGATGAAAAGCATAACGCTGAATATTACGAAAACATTACAGTCGAAGGTCAAAAAGAGGCTGAACTAACTGCCCCACCATTTGTTCCGAAACCAGTAGGAGATCGTGCAGCGACAAAATTAGTGGTAAACATGGAAATCAAAGAAATAGAAGGCGAGATGGTTGATGGAGTAAAATACAACTATTGGACATTTGGAGGGTCTGTGCCAGGTAGTTTTATCAGAACTAGAGTAGGCGATGAGGTTGAATTTCATTTAAAAAATCATCCTGACAACAAAATGCCGCACAATATCGATTTGCATGCAGTTACTGGACCAGGCGGAGGAGCAACATCTTCTTTGGTCGCTCCTGGACACGAAAAGGTGTTTAATTTTAAAACTTTAAACCCTGGTTTGTATGTCTATCATTGTGCTACAGCACCTGTCGGAATGCACATTGCCAACGGAATGTATGGTTTAATATTGGTTGAGCCAGAAGGAGGATTGCCTCCAGTGGACAAAGAATATTACATTATGCAAGGTGATTTTTATACCAAAGGAAGTTACGGAGAGCAAGGTTCTCAACCGTTTGATATGAATAAAGCCATAAAAGAGCAACCAGATTATGTAGTTTTCAACGGAAAAGTTGGAGCGGTTGCTGGGGACAATGCCATAACTGCCAAAGTTGGAGAAACAGTACGTATTTTTATTGGTAATGGAGGCCCAAATTTGGTTTCTTCGTTCCATGTAATTGGGGAAATTTTTGATAAAGTTCATATTGAAGGCGGAGAGAAGATTAATGAAAATGTTCAAACCACTTTGATTCCCTCAGGAGGTTCTGCAATTGTTGAGTTCAAAGTTGATGTTCCAGGAACTTTCATTTTGGTCGATCACTCTATTTTTAGAGCATTCAATAAAGGAGCTTTGGGAATGCTTAAAGTAGAAGGAGTAGAGAATAAAAAAATATATTCAGGAACCACACAGGAAGGAATTTATTTGCCTGAAGGAGGAACAATTCAAAACATGCCAAAAGAAAATGGTGCTGCCAAAAGTACTACTGCCAAAACAGTTCCTGAACAAATCAAATCAGGGAAAGAATTGTTTGGAAGAACTTGTTTTGCTTGTCACCAACCCGAAGGACAGGGAGTTCCTAATGCGTTTCCTCCATTGGCAAAATCCGATTTCTTAAATGCGAATCCGGATAGAGCCATTGGCGCAGTATTGCACGGATTGAGTGGCGAAATTACTGTAAATGGTAAGAAATTCAACAATGTAATGACCAGTCAAAATTTGACTGACGAAGAAGTAGCCGATGTTTTGACCTATGTGTACAACAGTTGGGGCAATAACAAAACTGTGATTACGCCAGCAAAAGTAAAAGCAATTAGAGCAAAACCAGCTCCAAAACCAGTATCTGCACATTAATATAAAAACAAGTTATAAATCAATAAATTTAAATTAAAAATCAATGAAAAAGTATGTTTTAAGCATCGTAATGATGGGATTAGGTTTGTGTAGCTACAGCCAAAATGCAGCCAAAGGAAAAGCAGTTTATGCAAAAACCTGTATCGCTTGTCATCAACCAACGGGAGCAGGAATACCAGGAGCTTTTCCGCCATTGGCAAAATCCGATTATCTGAATGCGGATGTAAATCGAGCCATTAAACAAGTAATCAAAGGATCTACTGCCCCAATTGTAGTAAATGGAAAAAAATATACAACGCCTATGCCTGCCCAAGTATTAAATGATCAAGAAATAGCAGATGTATTGACTTATGTATATGCTAATTGGGGAAATAGCAAAAAAGTAGTTACTCCAGCAATGGTAAAAGCCCAACGAAAATAAAAACAGTTTAAAAAGAGTGTGATGATGCTACAAAAAAGAATAATAACTGGTTTTTTATGCTTTATAAGCAGCACTCTTTTTGCCCAAGAAGTAAAAATGGCATCTATAAGAGAGGGATTTTTTGTCCCTCTTTATGGAGCTACTAGCAAAAAACCGGTTAAAGTCAATACGTTTTCTATTGATGTATTTCCTGTTACCAATGCACAATATTTGGACTTTGTAAAAAAAAATCCAGCGTACAGTCGTTCTAAAATAAAAGGATTGTTTGCAGACAAAAGTTATTTAATTCAATGGGAAAGTGATTTTAATTTTGGCAAAAATAATTTAAATGATGCGCCTGTAACCAATGTTTCTTGGTTTGCCGCCAAAAAATATTGCGAATGTCAAGGAAAACGATTGCCTACTATGGACGAATGGGAATATGTGGCTATGGCCGATGAAAAACGCATCGATGCCCGTGCCAAAGAAAATTTCAATAAATACATTATGTCTTGGTATGAAAAACCCAAAACCTATTTGAATCCTGTTGGGCAAACTTTCAAAAATTATTGGGGTGTGTATGATATGCACGGATTGGTTTGGGAATGGACATCAGATTTCAATAGTATTTTTCTTTCGGGAGAATCTAGAAAAGATAAAGCTACCGATAAGAACCTCTTTTGCGGCAGCGGATCAGTAAATGCGACCGATTTGATGAATTATGCTGCTTTTATGCGCTATGCTTTTAGAGGCAGTTTGAAAGCAAATTACACTACAAAAAATTTAGGTTTTCGATGTGCAAAAAACAAATAATTGCTTTTAAAGTAACACTTAAAAAACAAATAAAATGAAATCAGACATAACCCAAAAATCGAATATTAGTTCAAATAACAGAAGGTATTTGCTATTTGTTTTGCCTTTTTTAGTGCTTTTTGCACTGTTTTATAGCTGTGGCAAAAAAGAAACGGCAGTGAAAGAGAAACCTATTTCGGATTTGTCTATCTACAATTTGCCTTCAAAATGGACAAATCAAGACGGCAAGAATATCGAGATGAAGGATTTGAAAGGAAAAGTACTGGTAATGGTTATGATTTACACTTCTTGCAAATCCGCTTGCCCAAGATTAGTGGCCGATATGCGCAATATCGAAAGTAGATTGCCTCAAGATATCAAGGAAAAAGTTCAACTCGTTTTAGTAAGTATTGATCCCGAAGTTGACACTCCCAAGCGATTGAAATCTTTCTCTATCGAAAATAAAATGGAAGGAAATCAATGGGTTTTCTTGCGTTCAACCGAAGAAAATACCCGAGAGTTTGCGGCTGTTTTGGCTGTAAATTATAAAAAAGTTTCACCAATAGATTTCTCGCATTCCAATATTATAAGTGTTTTTAATACGGAAGGTGAATTGGTATTTCAACAAGAAGGATTGGGTGTAAACTCTGATGCAACAATCAATAAAATTACCGAAGAAGCTAGAAAGGATTGATTTTTT
The DNA here is from genome assembly GCF_002920895.1 of Flavobacterium alvei. GTDB lineage: Bacteria > Bacteroidota > Bacteroidia > Flavobacteriales > Flavobacteriaceae > Flavobacterium > Flavobacterium alvei. Next base: position 150,702 of record NZ_PQVG01000007.1, on the reverse strand, counting down.
TCAAATACTGAGTTTAATTCTTTTAATAAAAATGGTTCCTTTTGGAGCTATTTTTTTGCAAACTACATCAATATACCTTTTTTTGCTATTCAGCAAAAATCAATCCTTTTTGAATTTTTATTTTCCGAACATAAAAAAATTATTCGTTATAACTGATTTTTCTAATTATGGGAATTTCGGCAATCAAATTCTTATTGGTTGATTTTCAATTTATGGAGCTGAAAAAGGCAAATTCTTTTTGGAGAATTAGTTTGAGTCTTGTTTTGGGGATTATTGTTTTGACAGTTGTTATGCTTTATTATTCTTTTTTTTATCAAAATATGACTTTTGTCATAATAATGGATAATTAAGTCTTTTATTTTTGCAGAACTATTACGAACGATAGTGAAGACATTTTACTATGTATTTATTAGCGTAAAGTAGTTATAGAAGAAAATTTTAAATACTATTTTATTTATGAAATCCCTAAAATCGATCAATTTGTTATTGTTCTCAATGATAACTTTTAGTACTTATTCACAGGAATTCAATTCCGATATTCAACTTAGACCCCGTTATGAATATACTAATGGTTTTGGAACCCTTTTGACCCCAACAACCGAACATACTTCTTTTATTGGAAATCGTACCAGATTAAACTTAAATTATAATGACAACAAATTAAAAATTAAACTTTCATTACAAAATGTGCACACTTGGGGTGATGCTGCAACGGCAACGGTGTCTAGCAAAAATGGGGTAACCGCATTCGAAGCTTGGGCGGAGTATAGTTTTACTGAGAAATGGAGTTCCAAAATTGGACGTCAGTCTTTATCTTATGACAATCAAAGGGTTATAGGAGGGTTGGATTGGTCAAATCAAGGTCGTAGTTTTGATGCCGCTTTGATAAAATACAAAGGGGCAAAAAGCCAATTGGATTTAGGTTTTGCTCTCAATGCAGATTCTGAAGCAAAAGTAGCTCCAGCAACACCCTATTCAACAGATGTATTCAAAGACATGCAATATGCTTGGTATCATACTACTGTCAAAAATCTTGGTGTTAGTGTATTAGCAATGAATGTTGGTAAAGAGTACTTAAAAACACCAACTGAAGTAGGGTTAAGCTATTTCCAAACTTTTGGAACCTATGGTAAATACGCTGGCGCAAAATTGGGAGTTGATTACAGTTTATATGGTCAAACTGGGAAAATAGGAAACAACACTGTTTCGGCTTGGGAAGCGGCTTTGAATGTAGGCTATATTTTTTCTCCAAAATTTAAAGCTACAGCAGGTTATGAATTTTTATCTGGAAAAGATCAAGGATCTACTTCTACAATGGTAAAATCTTTTGCTCCAATATTTGGTACGAACCACGCTTTCAATGGTTTTATGGATTATTTCTATGTTGGAAATCACGCCAATTCTGTGGGCTTGAATGATATTTCATTAAAATTGGATTTCCCAATCAAAAAAGTAAATGCATCCCTAGCACCTCACTTTTTCTCTGCTCCAAACAAAATCATTTCAGGTGGAGTAGAACAAGAATCTTACCTAGGAACTGAAATCGATCTGACTGCATCTTACAAATTGTATAAGGATATTATGCTAACGGCTGGTTATTCACAAATGTTTGCAACAGATTCCATGGTTGCGTTAAAAGGAGGAACAGGATTAAACGACACGACAAACAATTGGGCTTATTTGATGGTAAACATCAATCCGCAAATTTTTTCAACTAAAAAATAAATAGTACTAATTCAACTGAAAAGGGCTTTGGTAGGATGGTCTGCAGCCTTTTTTTATTTAGTTTTTAAAAAAAGACATTTTCATCCCTTTTTAAAGTAAATTAGTGTCCCATTAGAAAAATATAATTTAAAATTTCATGTATGAGTAGTTTATCACAATCCCATAAAATATTATTTCTTAATACATTAGCTTTTTCTATTTGTTTCGCTTGTTGGACTTTGAATGGAGTTTTGGTCACTTTTTTGGTTGACAAAGGAATTTTCAATTGGACTGTAGTTGAGGTAGGATGGTTGCTTGGAATTCCAATTTTATCTGGTTCTATTTTCAGATTACCCATAGGGATTTTCACGGACAAATTTGGAGGTAAAATAGTGTTTTCGGCTCTGTTATTACTTTGCTCTATTCCCCTTTTTATGTTGCCTTTCGCTGATACTTTTTGGAGTTTCGCCGTGTTGAGTTTTCTTTTTGGATTGGTAGGAACCAGTTTTGCAGTTGGAATAGGATATACCTCAGTTTGGTATCCTCAAAATTGGCAAGGAAGAGCTTTGGGGATTTTCGGAATGGGAAATGCAGGAGCTGCCATCACCACTTTTGTAGCGCCAACATTATTAAATAGTTTCTCTAAAAATGATCCTATTAATGGTTGGAAAATGTTACCCATAACTTATGCCATTGTTTTAGTCATAATAGGTCTTATCTTTATAGTTTTTGCTAAAAATAAAAAACCTCTTGGAGATTCCAAAAATATCAAAACACTTTTAACGCCACTGAAATCGGTTAGGGTTTGGCGTTTTGGAGCCTACTATTTCTTAGTGTTTGGTTGTTTTGTAGCCTATTCGCAATGGTTGTTGCCAAACTTTATGAATGTCTATCAAACCTCACTTGTTATGGGAGGAATGTTTGCCACAATGTTCAGTTTGCCATCGGGTGTCATTAGAGCTTTTGGAGGCTATTTATCGGATAAATATGGTGCACGAAAAGTAATGTATTGGGTATTGGGTTCTTCGATAGTTATCAGCTTTTTATTGATGTTCCCTAAAATGGAAGTGTTTACAACAGGACCTGGAGTTTTGGCTGCAAAAAACGGCGTGGTTACCGAAATTTCTGCTACCGAAATAAAAATTGATGGAAAAGCACAAAAGCTAAATGCAAAAGCAGTTTTAGATAAAGAAACCACTTCAATGCTTCCCGTTAGAGAGTCGTGGCAAGAAATAGTGGTACAACAAAATCAAGAAGTGAAAAAGAAAGAATTGCTTGCCAAAGGAATCACTCAAATTAAGTTCGAAGCCAATATGTGGGTGTATTTGGTACTAGTAATTCTAATAGGTATTTCTTGGGGAATTGGTAAAGCGGCAGTATTTAAACACATTCCAGAATATTTCCCTAATGAAGTGGGAGTTGTAGGTGGAATGGTTGGATTAATCGGTGGATTAGGTGGATTTGTGGGACCAATTATCTTTGGATATTTACTGAATTCTAGCGGTCTTTGGACGAGTTCTTGGATTTTCATTTTTGTAATATCCGTGCTTTGTCTGCTTTGGATGCACCGTACGATTATAAAAATTTTAAGAGTAAAATCACCGAGTTTTACCAAGGATATCGAACACAATCATTAAATCAATATCAATTGCAATATCAATAAAAAAATAATTAAAACAGAAATAGTATGAAAACTTGGCTAGACAAATGGGAACCGGAAGATGAAGAATTTTGGAAAAATACAGGAAGTAAAATTGCTTGGAAGACATTGGCAATTACAACTTTGTCATTGATATTGTCTTTTGCCTCTTGGTTTATGATGAGCGTAATAGCAGTGAAATTACCAGGGTTAGGTTTCCCTTTTTCTAAAGAGCAGCTTTTTTGGTTGGTGGCTATACCTGGTTTGGCAGCAGGATTTTTAAGAATTATACACACCTTTATTCTGCCTATTTTCGGAACAAGGCATGTAGTTACTGTGGCAACTTTACTTAAGTTAATTCCAGCAATTGGAATTGGGTTTGCGGTAATGGATACCAATACTCCATTTTGGGTATTTGTTCTTTTGGCTATTACTAGTGGTTTTGGTGGTGGAGACTTTTCATCCTTTATGCCTAGCACAAGTCTGTTTTTTCCAAAAAGATTAAAAGGAACTGCATTGGGAATCCAAGCGGGAATTGGGAATTTTGGAGTTAGTTTAGCTCAGTTTATTACCCCGATTATTTTGAGTGTTAGTATTTATGGGACTACTTCGGTATTTACAAGCATCGATGTTAAGGAAACAAAGAATGTTTTAAAAGATTCAACAGTTCAAAAACAAAAAGAAGTTTTTGCGGCCTTGGATGAAAAATCACAAAATAAAATTCTGGCTACTGTAAAGAAACCAGTATTAGATTCGGTTAAAGCGGTAACGAAATCAAATGAAAATTTCGAAATTTTTTCTGCATTGCCACTCAATGAGAAATCTAAAGCGATTGCCAATGCAAACCCTAAATTGGCCGAAAAAATATTAAACAAAATTAGTCCCGAAAATGAGGCGGTTACAAACAGGAGCATCTATATTCAATCTGCTGCATTTTGGTACATTGGTTTTCTTTTGGTATTGGCATTTATCAGTTGGTTTAGTTTGAAAAGCATTCCGATGCAAGCTTCGATAAAAGAGCAAATGGATATTTTTAAAAACAAGCATACTTGGTATTGCACCATTACTTATCTGATGACTTTTGGAACTTTTGCAGGATTATCGGCAGCTTTTCCTTTGATGATAAAATATTTGTATGGCGATTTTCCAAATGCGCCAGATCCATTGGTTTACGCTTTTTATGGCCCATTGATTGGTTCTGCCAGCAGAGTCGCTTTTGGTTTTGTAGCCGATAAAATTGGTGGAGCAATTTTAACGACCATAACCGGAATCGGAATTTTGACTGGAGCTATAATTTTAGTGACACAAGGATTGGTTTCTCCAACCAGTATGGATCAGTTTCCGTTGTTTGTGGGGGTGATTTTGACGATGTTTTTCTTCACAGGAATTGGTAATGCGGGCACTTTTAGACAGTTTCCAATCATTTTTTCAGAGAATCAAAGACAAGCGGCAGGTGTAATTGGTTGGACAGCAGCCATCGCAGCTTTTGGCCCTTTTATCTTTTCAAAATTAATTGGAAATAACATTACGGCAAATGGATCGGTTAATCAATTTTTTATTGGTTTGATTGTTTTCACTATCTTAGCAACTGTTATTAATTGGTGGTTTTACAACCGTAAAGGATGTGAAAAACCGAGTTAGTTCGACACTCTCAGAGGCGATTAAAAATAGGTTTTAAAAGAATAATACGTTTATTTTTATGTGCCGTTAGGCACTGTATATTGGTAGAAAAAAAATGTGAATAAAGAAAAATGTCCCGTAGGGACTATACAATTATGGCTAATACTTATACACAGATTCATATTCATTTTGTTTTTGCAGTAAAATACAGAAAAGGAATCATTCATACAGAATGGAAAGATGATTTGTATAAATACATTACTGGTATTGTTCAAAATGATAATCACAAACTTATGTGTATAAATGGTATGTCAGATCATATTCATATTTTAATTGGGATGAGGCCTGTACAATCTGTTTCAGATTTAATGAAAGATGTAAAGCAAGGTTCTTCGCTTTGGATTAATGAAAATAAACTTGCAAAATGTCATTTTGAATGGCAGGAAGGATATGGTGCATTTTCATATAGTAGATCTCAGATTCAAAATGTTGTAAATTATATTCAGAATCAAGAAGAACATCATAAAAAGAAAACATTTTTAGAAGAATACAAAGAGTTTCTTGAGAAATTTGAAGTCGATTTTGATGAAAGATATATTTTTAAAGAGTTAATAGAGTAGGGTATAGTCCCTACTGGACAAAGGTGAGACGATGATTTCTTTTTCTACCAATATTTAGTTCCTAGCGGAACAGAGAATATAAAATGATATAACCTAAATTTCAATGATTTCAAGATTTAGTGCAAAAATGAAGAAGCCGAATTTCGTAAAAAAATAATATTAAATTATGAAAAACAAAACGTATAACACCAAAGCGCTACTAATCGCAACAGGACTTTCGATTTTTATGATTGCCCTTGTGTTTTTTGGTTCTAGAAAATTACAAAATTTTGATGCGGCATTAGTAACTTATTTATTCGGGACAGTATTTGCCTTTTTCGGAATTGTATATCGGTATTCGGTGTGGTTGCAAAGACCGCCCACTTGGATTTATTTCAAGAGAGGAATAACGTATTTGGTAACGGGAAAAGTGTTTTCGCATTTTTGGTTTGCTACCAAAGAATCTGTGGAAAATATTGCGTTTCAAAAATTTATTTATCCAAGAGGAAAATACCGTTGGGTAGCACATTTTATGATTGCGGTGGGTTGTACTTCAGCATTTTTGATTACGATTCCGTTGACTTTTGGTTGGATTCATTTTGCGATGGCTCCCAACACCATTTCTACTTATGAAGCTTACTTTTTTGGGTTTAAAGTAATGGATTTTGAACTGGGTTCAATAATTGCTTTTCTGACTTTTCACGCTTTGAATTGGTCTTCTTACTTGGTTATTTTTGGTTCCTTGTATTATTTAAGAAGACGTTTGACTAATCCTGGATTAATTGCCACACAATCTTTTGAAGGAGATTTATTACCGCTTATTTTGTTGATTGCCATTTCAGTAACTGGATTGGGGTTGACCTATTCGTACCAATTTATGAAAGGATTTGCGTTTGATTTCTTGGCGGTTTTACACGCCGTTACAGTGATTATGTTTTTGATTTGGATTCCGTTCGGAAAGTTCTTTCATATCATTCAACGACCTGCCCAAATCGGGGCGCATATTTACAAGAAAGAAGGAATGAAAATGGGAATGGCGGTTTGCCCGCATACGGGAGAAGAGTTTGCCACAAAATTGCATATTCAGGATTTGAAAACCGTAACAGAACAATTGGGTTTCGATTTTTCGCACGAAGACGGAACGTCACATTTGGATTTAAGTCCTGAAGGAAAAAGATCTCGATTGGCACAAGCGCATTTGAAAGCGAGATTGGAAGGCGGGAATTTGTTTGGATAATTTCGTAAGTAAGAAATTAGAGGTTAGATTTTAGAAGTAAGAAAAAATACAAGACAGACAATTGTAAAAAATATAAAATGGCAAAATTACCAGTAGCAGAGGAGAATATTGTGACGAAGTTCGGACCTCACAAAAATTATAGTCCGAAAGATGGCTATCCGGGAAGAGATGAACCTGATGCGTTGGTAAAAACACATTGTTGTTTTTGCGGAATGCAATGTGGCATTCAATTGTCGGTCAAAGACAATAAAGTAGTGGGTTTTGAACCTTGGATGGAATTTCCGTTTAATGAAGGGAGATTGTGTCCAAAAGGAGTTCAACGTTATTTGCAAAACAACCATCCCGACCGACTTTTGTCTCCGTTGAAAAGAGTGGAAGGTCAAGGATTTGTACCTACTTCTTGGGATGAAGCAATGTCCAAAACGGTTTCGGAAATTAAACGCATTCAAGAAAAATACGGGAATGATGCATTCTCGATGTTGTCGGGAGTTTCATTGACGAATGAGAAAAGTTATTTGGTTGGAAAATTTGCCCGTGTGGCCTTGAAAACCAAAAATTTGGATTACAACGGACGTTTGTGTATGGTGAGTGCAGGTGCAGGAAACAAAAAAGCGTTTGGACTAGACAGAGCTTCAAATAATTATTCGGATTTGGAATATGCCGAAGTGATTATTGTGGCTGGTGCCAATATTAGTGAAACATTCCCAACATTGACACACTGGATTTGGAAAGCCCGTGACCGCGGTGCCAAAATTATAGTGATTGATCCAAGGATGATTCCGTTGGCGAGAACTGCCGACATACATTTGGATGTTCGTCCGGGAACCGACTCGGCTTTGTATGGTGCGATGCTGAAATATTTGGTGGACAATGATATGTTGGATCACGATTTTATTGATAATTATACTTCAGGTTTTCAGGAAACTATTGATGCCGTAAAGGATTACACCTTAGAATGGGCAGAGGAAGTAACTGGAATTAACAAAAATAAAATACGCGAAGCCGCCGAATTATGGGGCAAAGCCAAAACGAGTTTCTTGCTTCACGCTCGTGGAATCGAACACCATTCAAAAGGGGTGGATAATGTTGTGGGTTGCATCAACTTGGTTCTGGCTACAGGAAGAATAGGAAGACCATATTGCGGTTACGGAACGATTACCGGTCAAGGAAACGGTCAAGGCGGTAGAGAACACGGTCACAAATGCGATCAATTGCCGGGAAACAGGGATATCGAGAATCCAGAACACCGCAAGTATATTTCGGAAGTTTGGGGAATCAACGAGAAAGATATGCCCGGAAAAGGACTTTCGGCCTACGAAATTATCGAAGCCATTCATCGTGGGGAAATTAAAGGACTGATTTCGATTTGTTTCAATCCATTGGTGTCTTTACCGAACAGCAATTATGTTCGCGAAGCCTTGGAAAAACTGGAATATTATGTTTGTATTGACTTTTTCTTGAATGAAACCGCACGCCACGCCGATATTGTGTTGCCAGGTTCTTTGCAGGAAGAGGAGGAAGGAACCACCACGTCTGCAGAAGGAAGAGTAATTCGCATTCGACAAGCGGTAACACCTCCGGGCGATGCCAGAACGGACACTTCTATTATCTTGGAAATAGCAAAACGTTTGGGTGTTGAAGACAAATTCACGTATGAGGATAGCGAAGCCATTTTCAATGAATTACGTGTCGCTTCCAAAGGAGGAACGGCAGATTACAACGGAATTACGTATAAACGAATTGAGGATAATATGGGAATCTTTTGGCCTTGTCCAACCGAAGACCATCCCGGAACACCAAGATTATGGGAAGATAAAAAATTTAAAACACCTGATGGTAAAGCACATTTTAATCCCGCACCGTACAAGCTTCCAGGCGAAGTAACCGATGTGGATTATCCTGTTATTTTGACAACAGGTCGTGTGGTGTCTCAATATTTGAGCGGAACACAAACCCGAAGAATTGGAAAATTAGTCGATCAATATCCAGAGCCATTATTGGAAATTCATCCTAAATTGGCACAACAATTTGGAATCAAACAAAGAGAATTAATAAAAGTTTCGACACGACGTGGAGAAGGAATTTTTCCGGCGAATATTGTGGAAACCATTCGGGAGGATACTGTTTTTATACCGTACCACTGGTCTGGTAAAAAATCGGCCAATCAGTTAACGCCGGGAACATTAGACCCAATTTCAAAAATTCCGGAGTTCAAAGTTTGTGCCTGTCATTTGGAACCGCTCAATGAAATTGCGCCACCTTCCAAAGAATCAACTGCGTATGCAAGTGTTTAATCTATAAAAAGTAAATATGAATTACACCAGTTTCAATAAAAACGAGGAATTTTTTGTAGATATGCAACGTTGCATTGGCTGTAAAGCCTGCGAAATGGCTTGCGCCGAATGTGAGACGAACGGTCAGGAATCCTTAATTCACGTGAATTATGTGGATAGAGCTTCGACTGTGCAGACCACCGTTCAAGTTTGTATGCACTGTGACGACCCTGTATGTGCGAATGTATGTCCCGCAGATGCGATATCGAAAGACGAAAACGGAATCGTGCATACCGCCAATACCGAAAGATGTATTGGTTGTTCGAATTGTGTAATGGCTTGTCCGTTTGGCGTGCCTAAAAAAGAAGAGTCATACGATTTGATGATGAAGTGTACAATGTGTTTTGACCGAACAAGTGTTGGAAAAAAACCAATGTGTGCCACGGTTTGCCCAAGCGGTGCTTTGTTTTTTGGAACAAGAGCCGAAATCCAAGAAATGCGTCCGAACAGTACGCCAATCAACACCTTTATATTTGGGCAAGAAGTAGTCAACACCAAAGTCAATATTATGATGCCAAAAGGAAGTACGGAACTGATTATATATTAGAATCAGCAACTTGTACCATAAACTATAAACCAAAAACTTTTTACAACATAAAGAAATGTCAAAAGAAGATAATTTAAATAAAAACTGGAAGAAAGACTTTCCAATTCTCAAGCAGCAAGCGACCAATGTAAGCCGTCGTGATTTTGCCAAATTCCTCACCTTGGTTTCGGGTGGATTGATGGTAGGTAGCGGATTAGTAGCCGCGAAAGCCTATTTGATTCCCAAAGAAGAAGTAGAAGGAGAGCATTTTGTGTGCAAAAAAGATGAGGTTCCAGTAGGAGGAACCCGTGCTTTTGTAATTGAAGGAAGTACGATTCCTTATATTTTAATTCACCTCGAAAGTGGGGAATTCAAGGCTTATGAGCAAAAGTGCACTCATTTGTCGTGTTCTGTGTTTTATAAACCAGGCACCGGAATCATTCATTGTCCGTGTCACGAAGGCTCATTCGATGCTAAAACAGGAGATGTTTTGGCTGGACCACCACCCAGAGCTTTACCGAGTTTGGAAGTTTTTTTCAAAGAAAATGATATTTACGTCAAAGCTTCTCACAAAGAAGAACAGGCTGTTTAAAAACTAAAACAAAAAGCTATGAGTACCTTTAGAACTAGTCAAAATCAAGCGAATCCCAATAAGCTGAACAATATTCTTTCGACTTTGATAGTCATTTTGATTTTGAATGTTACCATCCAGATTTGGTTGTTGTATGCCTCGTTGAACAACGCTTTAGAAAACAACCGCGAAATATTGATACCAGCCTTTATTGCTTCTTTAATTTTGTTTTTAATAGGCTTCGGATGGTTATATTATTTGCCTTCGGGTAATAATAAAAAATAATTTCACCTTATTTTAAATATTAGTGGATATTTTTGTCCACTATTAAAATTAATTACTATCTTTGTAATCAAATAAAAGAAAAATGTTTTCAAAAGCGTGTGAATACGGTATAAGAGCTTCAATATTTATTGCTGAGCAGTCTCTTTTGGATAAAAAGGTGAGTTTGAAGGATATTGCTAAAGCCATTGATTCACCTGAGGCTTATACTTCAAAAATATTGCAACAACTTTCTAGAAACTTTATCATCAATTCAGATAAAGGGCCAACAGGTGGTTTTTCTATGAGCCAACAGGAATTGGAGGAGGTAAAACTAAGTACTGTCGTAACCGCTATTGACGGTGATGCTATTTATAAAGGTTGCGGTTTAGGATTAAAAAACTGTAACGAGAAAATGCCTTGTCCCGTACACAATCAATTTAAAGTTGTGAGAGAGGAGCTAAGAGAAATGCTTGAAACAACATTAGTCAAATCCTTAACAATGGACTTTAAAGAGGGGTTAACCTTTTTGAAACGATAAAAAAAAATTAATTTAATAGTGGACAAATTAGTCCAATAATAACAAACTTAAATAATAATACAATGAACATTCAAGAAAATCAAATTATCGGAGAATTGGTAGCAAAAGACTACCGTACAGCTTCAGTTTTTAAAAAATATGGAATAGATTTTTGTTGTCAAGGCAACAGAACCATTGACGAAGCTTGTCAAAAGAAAAACATTGATTCCAAATCAGTAGTAAATGATTTGGACACTATAATTCAAGCACAAGGAGATAATTCTACAGACTATAAATCTTGGCCTTTGGATTTATTGGCAGATTATATTGAGAAAAAACACCATCGTTATGTAGTAGAAAAAACGGCGGAGATTTTACCTTATTTGGATAAAATTTGCAGAGTACACGGAGATCGTCATCCCGAATTATTTGAAATCAATGAACATTTCAACAAAACGGCAGGCGAATTGGCAATGCATATGAAAAAAGAAGAATTAATTTTATTTCCATTTGTTAGAAAATTGGCCAAAGCAAAACAAGAAGGTTCAAAAGTAATTGCGCCTCCTTTTGGAACAGTACAAAATCCAATCGAAGCAATGATGCAAGAACACACCAACGAAGGAGATCGATTTAGAAAAATTGAAGAGTTGAGCAATAATTACACACCGCCACAAGATGCTTGCAATACTTATGGAGTAACTCTTGGTTTGCTAAAAGAATTTGAACAAGATTTGCACTTGCACATTCATTTAGAAAATAATATTCTATTCCCTAAAGCTATTGAGTTGGAGAAGGAATTGTCTTAAATCTAAAATAAATTGCTCATAATTTTGAGAAATGTTTTATCGAAAAAATCATGAAAAAGAATAGCGATTACGAAACAGATAAGCCAATCAAGCGCAGTGAATCTTTAAAGCCATTAAGCAGGGAGCACCATCACGGCTTGTTGTTTTGTTGGAAAATAAGAGCTGGATTTGAAAAAAACGTCGAAATATCACGCATAAAAAAGTATGCGGACTGGTTTTACCAAAATTATTTAATTCCTCATTTTGATGTGGAAGAAAAATATGTTTTTCCAATTCTGGGAAACGAAAATGAATTAATTAGAAAAGCCGTTTCGGAACACGAAAGGATAAAACAACTCTTTGAATCCAATACTGAAATTTCAAAAAACATTAGTTTGATTGAAGAAGAATTAGAAAGTCATATTCGTTTTGAAGAACGTATTTTGTTTGGCGAAATTCAAAAATTTGCCACAGCAGAACAATTGCAATCTATAGAAATCAACCATTCCGACGAAAAATTCGTGGATAACTTGACGGATCCATTTTGGGAATAATTGATTTGGATAGTTAATTCTTAAGATTAATTTAAAGTCTAATTTTAATTTTTGACTTTTGGATTGGCTACTTTTGTACACTAAAACAAAAAGATATGTTCATCAAATCAAAAAGGTTCTTTCTTAGCTTATTTTTGTTTGTATTTTTAAACAGCTTTGCCCAACAAAAAGAATATCGGTTGCAATTCAAAACCACTAAACAGCTGCATCGATTTTTGAGTTATTCCGATAAATATATTCCATTAGTGAGCGCTCATCGAGGTGGATCTGTAACTGGTTTTCCAGAAAATTGTACGGCAACATTTGGCAATTCCATAAAATATAATCCTACCATCGTGGAAACTGATATTGCTTTGAGTAAAGATTCGGTTTTGGTGATGATGCACGATAATACTTTGGACAGAACCACAACTGGAACCGGTAAAATTGACGATTACAGTTATCAAGAATTGCAACAATTATTTTTGGAAGATAATGAAGGCAATCAAACGCCCTATAAAATTGAAACCTTGGACGAAGTTTTGAAATGGGGAAAAGATAAAGTGATTTATAATCTCGATGTCAAGAAAGGAGTTCCAATGCAGATGATTGTTGACGCCGTTCGAAGAAACAAAGCGGAAGCTTATTCTGTGATTATTACTTACAATGCCAATCAGGCTGCTGAAGTGGCTAAATTAGCTCCAGATTTAATGATTTCGGTTTCTGCCAGAGGAAAAGAAGATGTAGAACGTATGGAAAACCTTGGGATCAAAGCCGATAAAATGATTGCTTTTGTGGGAACTTCTGAACCTAAACCAGAAGTGTATCAGTATTTGCACAGCCGAAAAATTGCTTGCATTCTTGGAACGATGGGCAATATTGATAAAAGCGCTGCCGCAAAAGGCAATGATTTGTACTATAAATTAATAGAAAATGGTGCCAATATTCTTTCCTCCGACAGGCACATCGAAGCGGGAATACAATTAATGAAGTTTGCCGATGATAAGAAATTGAAATCGAAACACATTAAAATTAAGAAAATGTAATAAACAAAAAAGGAGCTTCAATTTTGAAGCTCCTTTTTTATAAGTCTATGTTTTTGTTGGTTTCATTTGGATTTCTGCGATTATCCAAAATACCAATAATAACTATTTCATCCTGCTGGACTTTGTAATAAACAGAATAGTTTTTAAAGACAAACACTCGTATTGTTTTATAATCTGATTCTTTTCCAATCAATTCAAATTTTGAAAAGCAATCAATAATACTATTTATTTCGGCGGAAAGTTTTTTGGCATATTGTTTATCCAAAAAAGTTAAAATTGACTTTCTACTAGCTTTCGCTTTGGCTGTCCAGATTACTCGTTTAGCCATTTGTTTTCTTCAGCCATTACTTCTTCATTTGTGTATAAACGCCCCGCTTTTATGTCTTCTTCCCCTTCTTTTACCATATTTAATTCATATTCATTCAGGCGGTAAATTTTATTTTCATCAATAGTTTTGAGTAAATTCATTATTTTTTCTAACAAGCTATCATCTTCTACAGATTTTAGTTTGTCATATATGGCTAGTTTTAATTCTAAAGTACTCATAACTAATGTGGTTTAGAATAACAAAGTTAAGGAAAAAATTATTTATGGATTTTAGATTCTTCTTCTTTTATTTCCTTTCTCATTTGGATTTTTAGTTGATCAAATGATAATTGATATTTTAGAGAAAAAGCTTTTATTTCATCATTATGTTTTTCCATTTCTTCCATAGTTAATGTAGTAAGTTTGGGAAGATAATCATCGTTAAACTTTTTAAATATTAAATTGTAACTGTTCTTTACATTCTCAATTAGTTCATATACTTCATCAGAAGAATTTAAAATTGAAGGCTGAATTTCTATATTTAATAATTGATATAGATCATTGTATTTTTTTGAAATTGAGCTAAATTTTTCGCGATATTCTTCATAAAATAATTTAAGTTCATCATCATTATCCGAATCAAGTTCATTTTTCTTAAAATTAAATTCAAAAACAACTAACAAGAAATCTTCAAAAATTAAATCACGAGTTTCAGTAGAATATTTACTTATTATTTTTAATAAATCTTCGTATCCTTTATGTTTTTGGGCATATAAGAATTCAGCTCTTTTATAATCTAATTCAACTTGTTTAAAAGTATTAATGTGTTTTAAATCGGCTTTTATTTCTTTTATTTTTTTATTTCCTGCAAAATAAATTGGTAAAAATGCACCCAAGAAGGCTAAGAAGGGGGCTAGATATTTAGACATTATATCCCAATCAAATTCACACATTATATTTATTTTTAGCATAATATATTGAAGCTAAAATATCTTCGTTTTCAAGGGCAGGGTAATCTTCAATGATTTCTTGAAACCCCATCCCAGAGGAAAGTAAGTCTAAAATCATTTCTACAGGATAACGCATGTTTCTCACAGTTGCCTTGCCGTGACAAACATCAGGATTTATTGTTATTCTTGAAATTAGATTTTCCATAACATTTAATTTTACTCAAATATAAAGATAATTTTTCTATAAAAAAAGGAGCTTCAAATTTGAAACTCCTTTTTTATATACATTTTGGAATAAACCTTACTCCACCAATTCCATAATTTTACTTTCACCAACAAGACTTACTTTAATCAAGTTGTTTTTTGATAAACCTTTGGTGGCGGCATCCCATTTTTTACCGCTCAAATCCGCAGTCATTTAGTTGTTGAAGATCCATTCTATTTTCATTTTTCTTCAATAAATCTACTATAAATTTTTCTTCGTCTGATAATTCAATAGTCTGTTTTTTCTCCGGACGCATTTGTTGGAAGAACAATAATTTAGTTTTTAAAAATAATTTTTCTGCTACTCTTGAAAATTATTTTATGCAATAAACGAGAAGTAATTTAATTTATTTTTATAAAATTATACTTATAAAAAAACTAAATTAATGCATTTAAACTATTAATTTATGCATTTAATCGTGTTTTTGTGATGAGCCTATGGTTTTTTAAATTACCTTTGAATTGTGAATTAGAATTTAAGTTTGTTGTCGGACGGAAACAAAAAATGTTTGATTAAGAATTAGTTTCATTGAGTTTGACTGCTGAATTTATGTCAATTGACCGTAAAAATTATTTACATAAAGAGATATATAAAAAACAGATTCCTAATTTAATTTAACGAAGTCTATTGCATAAATAAAAAAGTAGATTACTTTTCTTTTTTTATGATTTGAAGATTACTTCGTTGTTTTTAGAATGCTATTTGAAATCTGCAAATTTGCTAGTGATAACAGAATTAAAATCTGTAAAAGAGATTTTGAAACTGTTTCGCCTAAAGGATTTCGTGCTTCACAAAACAGAAAAAGTACAACAATATAATTTAGTCATAAGTCAATAAAGTTTGCCGAAATAAAAGAAGACAAAAAATGGCAACAAATATAAAATAATCGATCTCCCTCGTAGCGAAGTCCCCCCTTCAAAACCAACGGGAATCAAACAACCCAAACCTACTAAAAATGCAACGCTAATGCTATTTATAAACTTATACCTCGCAATTACATATATCGCATCATTTGAAATCGCCAATAAAAAAGCAAATAATGGTGACGGCTGGGATGTCGAACTATTTATGACATCATTACTATTCCCTTTGGCTCTTCCAATCCTAATACTAATTGAGATTCACGCTTACCTTGCTAAAAAATCGTTGTTTTAGTGATTTAATAATTAATTAGTTTGCACAGAGGGTAAATAACAGATCAATCCTAAAAACGGTGATGTAGTGCAAATTTTGCTGCAATGCTATTATTGGAATAGAAAAAAGGAGCTTCCAAACAGAAACTCCTTTTGTGTCAATAGGTTTGTGAAATCTACTCCACCAATTCCACCACTTTACTTTCGCCATCAACTGCTACTTTAGTCAAGCCGTGTTTCGATAAATTTTTCATAGACGCATCCCATTTTTTACCGCTTAAATTCGCAGCAATTTTTAATTGCGTCAAATCCATTTTATTTTCACTTTTTTTTAATAAATCTACGATGAATTTCTCTTCGTCTGATAATTCAATAGTCTGCTTTTTCTCCGGACGCATTTGAGGGAAGAACAACACTTCTTGAATAGACGCATTGTTGGTCAAAAACATCATCAAACGATCCATTCCAATTCCTAAACCAGACGTTGGTGGCATACCGTATTCCAAGGCTCTCAAGAAATCTTCGTCAATCGTTCCGTTGGCTTCGTCATCACCTTTGGCAGCCAGACGCATTTGGTCTTCAAAACGCTCTCTTTGGTCAATTGGGTCATTCAATTCCGAGTATGCATTCGCAACTTCTTTACCACAAACCATCAATTCAAAACGCTCCGTCAAATCTGGATTGTCGCGGTGTTCTTTACACAACGGCGACATTTCCTTTGGATAATCAGTAATGAAAGTCGGCTGAATATAATTTCCTTCACATTTCGCACCGAAAATTTCGTCAATCAATTTCCCTTTCCCCATCGTGTTATCCACATCAATCCCCATTCCACGAGCAGCTTCAAACAGTTCCGCTTCGCTTTTGCCCGAAATATCAAAACCGGTAAAATGTTTGATGGAATCTGTCATCGTTACACGAGCGTAAGGCGCTTTGAAATTGATTTTGTGTTCGCCAAAAGTCGCTTCACTCGTTCCATTTACACCAATCGCGCAATGTTCTAACAAACGCTCGGTAAAATCCATCATCCAGTTGTAGTCTTTGTAGGCTACATATATTTCCATTGCGGTAAATTCCGGGTTGTGCGTTCTGTCCATTCCTTCGTTACGGAAGTTTTTCGAAAACTCATACACACCATCAAAACCACCCACAATCAATCTTTTCAAATACAATTCATTCGCAATACGCATATACAACGGAATGTCCAACGAATTGTGGTGCGTAATAAACGGACGCGCCGCCGCACCACCAGGAATCGATTGCAACACTGGAGTTTCTACTTCTAAATAACCTGCTTCATTAAAGAAACCACGCATTGCGTTGAACAATTTGGTTCTTTTAACGAAAGTGTCTTTCACGTTTTGGTTCACCGTCAAATCCACATAACGCATTCTGTAGCGCAATTCGGCATCATTAAAGGCATCGTGCACTTTTCCGTCTTCATCCACTTTTGGCAATGGCAACGGACGCAAGGTTTTACTCAAAAAAGTAAATTTATCTACACGGATACATTGTGCACCCACTTTAGTCGTAAACAATTCGCCTTCAATACCAATAAAATCGCCTAAATCGGTTAATTTTTTGAAAACGGTATTGTACAAGGTTTTATCTTCTTCTAAACACAAAACATCACGATTCACGTACAATTGAATACGTCCTTCGCTATCCTGCAATTCCGAAAAACAAGCTTTCCCCTGATCTCTCACGCTCATCAAACGCCCGGCCACAATCACCTTTTTGCCTTCTTCAAAAGACTCCTTTATTTGCTTTGAAGTATGATTTACAGGAAAAAGATTGGCAGGATAAGGATTGATTCCTAGGTTGCGTAAGGCTTGAAGTTTCTCTCTTCGGATGATTTCTTGTTCTGATAATGCCATTAGGTTCTGATTTTTAAGAGTGCAAAGATAACAAATAGATTGCAGATTTCAGAATGCGGATTTTAGAATTTTTAGGAGCTGAAACATTGGGCTTTTCAACAACAGTCGTCCCGCTGTTCACTATATCTCTTGTGCCGAACACCGGCACAAAAGGTAATTGCGAGAGCAATTGGCTATCGGGGCTAAGCAATAACTTTTGTTTTTCATAAAACTAATAGATTTAAAGCAGTCTTTGTATCTTTGAAAAAAAAATACAACAATGCAGTTATTCAAAAAAGCACTTTTACTGTTTGTAATTCTCCTGATGACGAGTTGCACTTTTACCGAAAACATAGAAATTAAACCAGACGGAACAGGACAATTCTCTTTAGAAATGGATGGTTCGGGTTTTATGGCTATGGCTGGAGACCAAGCATTAAAAGGGATGAATGCAAAAGAAAATACAAAAAGTATCGATTCTACTTTTTCGTTCAAGCAAATTTTTGAAGACAAAAAAGATAGTATTGCCAAGTTGTCTCTTGAACAACAATTGGCAATTAAAAAACTGGAAAATTTTGTAATCAATATCAAAATGGATCCTGAAGCCAAACAGTTTTTGTTGGCTATGAAAACGCCATTCAAAAGCATAAATGAATTGGATGATTTGACCGAAACTTTAGGAGCATTAAAAGATCTCAAAGGGAGTGCTGATAAAAAAGACAATCCAGCGGCTATGATGAGCGGAATGGGAATCAATAATGCTAAATTGAGTTTTAGTTATAATGCCAAAAGTTTTACTCGAAAAGCGATTGTTGCAAAATCGGACATAAAAAAAACAGAAAACGACTCTTTGGGAATGGCGAAAATGATGTTTGCTTCGTCTAAATATATTTTGAAATACCATTTTCCGAAACCTGTAAAAAAAGTATCTAATCCAGACGCTTTATTTAGCGATGACAGAAAAACGATAACCGTAACCTATCCTTTTACAGATTACACAGATAATCCAGACAAAATGAATCTTAATGTAGAGTTTGAATAAAACAGCAATGAACAAAACCATCCAACTGCAAGATTTAGGACTCCAAGATTATAAAACTACTTGGGAATATCAGGAAGAAATATTCAAGAAGGTTGTCGATTTGAAAATCCAGAATAGGAGAGAAGAAACTACTATTGCAACACCCAATTATTTTCTTTTTGTCGAGCATCCGCACGTTTATACTTTGGGGAAAAGCGGCGATCTAGAAAACTTATTGCTTTCCGAAAAACAACTCGAAGCCAAGGGTGCGACTTTCTATAAAATCAATCGTGGTGGCGATATCACGTATCACGGACCTGGCCAAATTGTGGGTTATCCTATTTTAGACTTGGAAAATTTCTTTACCGATATCCATAAATACCTGCGTTTTCTAGAAGAATCCATCATCCTGACTTTGCAGGAATACGGATTGGAATGCGGTCGAAGCGATGGCGAAACAGGCGTTTGGCTCGGAGTGGGAACACCATTTGCCCGTAAAATTTGTGCGATGGGTGTTCGTGCTTCTCGTTGGGTTACGATGCACGGTTTTGCTTTAAATGTCAATGTCGATTTGGGTTATTTCGACAACATTATTCCCTGTGGCATTCGCGGAAAAGCGGTGACTTCCTTAAATGTGGAACTCGGTGTCGAAAAAGTAGATGAAGCCGAAGTGAAAGCAAAAATTATCAAACATTTAACTCAATTGTTTGAAGCTGAGTTTGTGACTAAATAGGCCACGGATGAAACGGATTGAACAGATTGTCAAGGACTTTATTTGGTGATTAATAATTCATTGTTCGTGTTGAGGCAACGAAACTTTAGCTGTTGGTAGCTGTTTTTTTACCAAGTCTTACTTTCGTTATAATCTGGCTTGTCTAAATATTCCATTACATATTCACTCATTTTAGGTTTCAACTTTTTGTACAAATCTTCATAAATTGGCGCTTTATATTTGTGAATTGCTCTAAAAACATTTTCTTCGTTGTATTTAAAATACCAAGTATCAGGATAGTTTTTTTTATCTAATATTTCTGTTAATAATACTAAACTTTCTTTGTTTTGATATTTTGCGATTGCACGACAATAGTACTTGAAGTCATCATATGAGGATTGCTTTTTCTTTTTAACAGTTTTATCAAAATACTTTTTTAATATTGGAAAATAAATTTCATTTGGATTCTCTTCTATTGATTTAAAAATCCAATCTTCACAAGGATTTTCAAGATTATTAAATGTGTTTTTTAAAAACTCTAAATCTTCTTTTTTCTTAAATTTTGATAATGCGTAGCAAGCTCCTAATTGTTCTCCACATCTATCAGTTTTCATTTTAGATTTTTGTTTTATTATTGAATAATATTTTTCATTTGGTTCAATGTCTTGTAACATCCAATTTGAAACACCTAAATATGAATGTTTCAACAAAACACTATCAACTAAAATGTTTTTTTCAGTTCGTGTTAGTTTTCTGCTGTCTTCTGCTTTTCTAATTAATAAATCTGAAACCATAAAGTTATCAGCCGCATCTTCGTAATACCACCATTCAACTTTAGTTGTATCGCTCAAATGCCCTAAAAGAATTTTAAAATAATCTTTTTCATTTTTATTTACTAATGTTCTGTAAGCAATCACTCTTAATATTGGGTCTTCACATTTAAGTAATTTAAGCAATTCTTCTTTTGTGCAATTCTCCTTTATGTAATTTCTTGCAATCGTA
The DNA here is from genome assembly GCF_002920895.1 of Flavobacterium alvei. GTDB lineage: Bacteria > Bacteroidota > Bacteroidia > Flavobacteriales > Flavobacteriaceae > Flavobacterium > Flavobacterium alvei. The sequence continues at coordinate 130,083 of NZ_PQVG01000007.1, read as the reverse complement.
TCACTAGATGGAAGTTTTTTTTCAGAAGCCAGTTTTTTGAGAGGAATTTGTAATTCACTTCTAAAGTCAGAAATTTTGTTCGGATATGGATTTTCACCTCCACAACTAAATAATATAGAAATGATAAATAGGTACGTTATTTTTCTCATAAAATATCAGCCAACTCGTTAATATGTGTGACAAAAGTCACCTATTATTTAATATCAAATATATAAATAATTCTTTACAAAAAATCAAAAAACTTTTATTAAAAAAACAACCTAAAACTCCAGTTCCAACTGTTCCGGCAACAACCTAAAACTCATTCGATGGTATTTGGTAGTGCCGTATTTTCTAATGGCCTCGCGGTGTTCTTTGGTTGGATAACCTTTATTTTTTTTCCAGTTGTACATTGGGAATTCTTTGTGAATTTGATTCATAAAATCATCACGATAGGTTTTTGCCAAAACGGAAGCGGCGGCAATGCTCAGGTATTTCGAATCTCCTTTTATGATGCTTTGATTCGGGATTGATTTCAGTAGTTCGATTTCTTCTTTTGTAAATCGTTTTCCAAAAGTGGTTTTCAAACCCAATTTGGCGTTCAATGCTCGATTGCCATCTACGATAATAAATTCGGGAGTTTGGGATAATTTCAAAATGCATTCCTGCATTCCTTTCATCGAAGCGTTCAAGATGTTGATTTCATCAATTTCTTTCGGATGCAAATGGGTTACGGCAAATGTAATGGCTTGGGCTTCAATAATCGGCTTTAATTTTTCTCGAACTTTTTCAGATAATTGTTTGGAATCGTTTAGGATGGCGTTTTCAAAATCGGTTGGAAGGATTACTGCCGCAGCAGTTACTGGACCAGCCAGACAACCCCGACCGGCTTCATCTGTGCCAGATTCTAGAATAAAATTAGAAAAATTAGAGAGCAACATAGTAGATGGTATTGGAACACAAATATTATAAAAATTTCTTCAAAAAATGTTTCTATTTTCAATTTGCTAAAATATTCTTATAAATCAACACCTTTTTTTATTTATGTGATTTTTCATTTACCTTTGCCTTGATTAAAAAAATCGTTTTTCATAATTATACCCTTTCTCGATGAGAATTTTCTTTCTGGTTGTTTTGTTGTCTTGCTCGACGTTGCTTTTTTCTCAAGAGAAAAATAGTAGAAAACCCAATATTTTGGATAATCTGATTGGCAAAGATTCAGTAAAAAAGAATGAGCCAGTTGCTACAATAGACATGTATCGAGTGATTACTTTGGAACGCGACACGACTTACATCGATACTTCGCTTACAATTCAAAAGAAATACAGTCATAATTATTTGCGAAAAGACCTTTTTGGACTTTTGGCTTTTCCTAACGAGGGGCAGACTTATAATACTTTGCAATACAGTTTGAATACGTTTTCGCCACTTCCGGAATTTGGTTTCAAAGCCAAGCATTTTAATTTTATTGAAGCCAATCAAATACGGTATTGTTCAGTAGCGACTCCTGTTACCGAATTTTATTTTAAATCAGTGATGCAAAAAGGGCAAAATGTAGATGCTTTTTTTACGGTAAATACTTCTCCAAGATTTAATTTTTCGTTAGCCTACAAAGGATTGCGCTCTGATGGGAAATACATCAATCAAATGGCAAGTACTGGAAATTTTAGGTTTACAGCGAGTTATAATACCAAAAACAAGCGCTATTTTGCAAACACACATTTTACTGGACAAGACATTTTGAATGAAGAAAATGGAGGAATTACCGATGTCGAAGCTTTTGAAAGTGGTAATCCCGATTATTTAACACGAGAACGATTAGAAGTCTATTTGAAAGATGCACGGTCTTTTCTAAAAGGAAAACGAGTGTTTTTGGATCATTTTTTTAGAATCAATTCGGTCAAAGGGAATAATAATTTGTATGTTTCTCATCAATTCAATTACGAAAATAAATTTTTTGAATACAATCAGCCCACAGTTACTTCTACTGTTGGCGGAACAACTGTATATCGATTTGGTGACTCTTACAAAACCAGTGGTATAAACGATCAAACCCATTATAATAAGACCTATAACAAAGTGGGATTGGCTTATGAAAATTCCACTTTAGGGAAATTCCATTTTTTTGTAGATGATTTTTTTAGCAATTATTATTACAATCAAATATTAATTTTGGACGATCAAACGATTCCAGCTTCTTTAAGTCGAAGAATTGATAGTTATGGAGGGCAATATGATTACCAGAAAAATAAATGGACTGGAAAGTTTTTGTTTTCTAGGTCATTTACCAATCAATCTCTTTCTAATTTGGATGCTAAGATGCAATATGAATTGAACGACGAAACCTTGCTTTCTTTTCAGTACCAAAACATAAATAAGTTGCCTAATGACAACTATAATTTGTATCAAAGTAGCTTTGTAAATTACAATTGGTCTAATGATTTTAAGAATGAGAAAATCAATTCGATCATGGTCAATGCTAATTCACCTTGGGTGAATCTTTCAGTACAATATTCAACATTCAATGATCATTTGTATTTTGCCAATAGTACAACTGAGGATCAAATTAAATTGCATCAACAAATTGTTGCACCTGCTCAATACGCAAATACAATTAACTATTTATCCGTGAAAGCCAGTAATGAATTCAAGTTTTGGAAATTTGCTTTAGACAATACTATTTTATATCAAAAAGTAGATCAGTCAGATTTAATACTTAATGTCCCAGAATTTCTAACCAGAAACACTTTGTACTTTTCTCAAGAGATGTTTAATAAATCCTTGTTTTTTCAAACAGGGGTGACATTTAATTATTTTACAAACTATTACGGAAATGAATATAATCCTGTAATTGGGGAGTTTTTTGTTCAAAACAAGAAAGAAATTGGGAATTACACCAACTTCGATTTTTTCTTCAATGCTAGAATTCAGCGCACTAGAATCTATGTGACTTTAGAACATTTTAATTCTTCGCTTTCAGGATACAATTATTTGGCTTCACCGACTAATCCAATAGGCGATTTTATCATTCGATTAGGATTGGTTTGGAGTTTTTTCCAATAAGGTTGAAAATAATTTTTTATAATTCGATTTATAAGTTGAAATTCAAACATCAAACCAAATGAGAATTTGAGATTTGTACTAGTTTGGAACAATGAAAAATAGAATCCTTGAGAAAAAAATAGTGTTTTTAAAATTTGACATAAGTATGAAAAAAATACAAATACTCATTTTTATTTTCTCAATTATTGGTAGTACTGCTAATGCACAAAATTGGATTCCTGATTTGGGTAACGACACTTATAAAAATCCAATACTTTATGCAGATTATTCCGATCCAGATATAATTCGAGTAGGAGAGGATTTCTACATGGTGGCTTCAAGCTTTAATGCAATGCCTGGAATTCCTATTTTGCACTCTAAAGATTTAGTCAACTGGACGATAATAAATCATATTTATACTAGTTTGCCTCTTCAAAAATATGAAAAACCAGCACACGGCGAAGGCTCTTGGGCTCCTTCAATTCGGTATCACAACGGTGTTTTTTATGTGTATTTCTGTACCCCAAACGATGGTCTCTTTATGGCATCAACTAAAAACCCAGCTACAAAATGGAGTCTAAACCTTGTAGAAAAAGTCGAAAGATGGGAAGATCCTTGTCCGTTATGGGATGATGATGGTACTGCTTATTTGATTCGAGGAAAAGTTTGCGCCAATGAATTGTATCTTCATAAAATGAGTCCTGATGGAATGAAAATCTTGGATAACGGGAAATTAATTTACAAAGATCTACTAAAACAACCTATTATTGAAGGGCCAAAATTCTTAAAAAAAGACGGTTTCTATTATATTTTTGCTCCAGCAGGTAGCGTTCCTGAAGGATGGCAAACAGCATTGCGCTCCAAAAATATATATGGTCCCTATGAAGATAAAATAATTTTACACCAAGGAAATACAACTGTAAATGGGCCACATCAAGGAGGTCTTGTCGAATTAGAATCAGGTGAGTGGTGGTTTATGCATTTTCAAAGTAAGAAACCTTTCGGAAGAATTGTTCATTTACAACCTGTTTCTTGGTCAAAAGGTTGGCCTATTTTTGGAGTTGATATTAATAATGATGGAATTGGTGAGCCAGTTAGTGTGTACAAAAAACCCAATGTTGGCAAAAACTATCCCATAACTATTCCGCAAACCAGTGATGAATTTAATGATACGATTATCGGGAAACAATGGCAATGGCACGCCAATCCTAAAGAGAGTTGGTTTTCATTATCTGAAAATAAAGGGAGTCTTAGGTTGTTTTCTGAAAAGAATTTTACTCAAAATGGAAACCTATGGTTTGTTCCTAATTTATTTCTTCAAAAAATTTCTTCCCCTTCATTTACTGCAAAAACAAAACTTACATTCAAAGGAGATTTGGCAGGTGATAGAAGCGGATTAGTGATAATGGGGGCAGAATGGGCATATATTGCGCTTCAGAAAACGACTCAAGGCAATAAAATGGTTGTCTATAAAGGTGAAAAAGATAAATGCGAAGATCTTACTCAAGAACTAGAATCATTTTCTTTAAATTCAGATACTTGTTATTTGAAAGTGGAGTTTTTTGATACCAACGATTTTCAATTTAGTTATAGTCTAGACGACAAACAATATGTTAAGATTAGCAGGAAATTTAAGGCTCAAGAAGGAGTATGGATTGGAGCCAAAGTCGGTTTGTTTTCTCTAAATCCCAATATTCAAAAAAGTAATGGTTACTCCGATTTTGATTGGTTTAGAATGGAATGATTCGTCTTTAAAATGTGGTTGTGTGTAATTAATCAAACGGATTCTCATTATATCTTTTGTACTGTGGCATAACTGAATTCGCGTTTTTTTGAAAATTCTAATTAAGGGTTATCAAGAAGAATTTTATTTTGTATTTTTACCAAAACACTAAAAAAACTAAGTATGCTACTTTAAGGTATTTTCTTTTGTTTTTTCAAATTATAGTAAAGTTATAAATGCAATATTCGAAAAACATATTAGATACCGCAAGGCAAACACCATTGATAAAACTCAATAAAGTGGTTGCTGAAATTTCTGGGGCAGTGTTTGCCAAAGTAGAAAACTTCAATCTAGTCAATTTTGCTAAAGACAGAATGATTTTAAAAATGGTTGAAGAAGCGGAGAGCAATGGAAATTTAAAACCCGGAGGAACTATTATTGACGGTACTTTGCAAGATATTGGTCTTGGACTTGCATTAGCCGCCAATGTCAAAGGATACCAGTTGATTTGCATTATTTCAGATACTCAGCCTAAAGAAAAAACAGATATTCTTCGAGCTATTGGAGCAAAAGTAATCGTTTGTAAAACTGACGCTGAAGCAACTCATCCTGATTCTTGTTTTTCTATTTCTAAAAAATTATCTGAAGAAATTACAGATAGTTGGTCTGTAAACCCAATGGATTATCTGTCGAATCGAACTCATTATGAGCAATCAGATATCGAAATTTGGGAACAAACTAAAGGCAAAATCACTCATTTGGTTTTTGATATAAATGCAGTTGAAATTAGTTCAGGAGTTGGCCAATTTTTAAAAGAAAAGAATCCAAATATTAAAATTTTGGGAATTGAAATCGAAAGTTTGAAAAGGAATGCTACTCAAGAAAATGAACCTTATTCACTAGATGGTTTAATACAAGTTTCGGAAGAAGATGCTCTACTTTGCTCTAAAGAATTAACACTCAAAGAAGGAATAGTAGCAGGAAAATCATCTGGTGCAGTATTAAATGGAGTGCTGCAACTCCAACAACAATTCAAGCCCGATGATGTAATTGTTGTTGTATTCAATGATTAAAATTTAATTTAGAAAAAAAGAACAACCAAAAGAAATACAATCTAAAATGACTTTTACCGCAATAGATTTTGAAACAGCCACTTCCTTTCATCCTTGTTCAGTAGGGATTGTTACTGTCGAAAATGGGGTTATTGTTGATGAATATGTTACTTTAATCAAACCTCCAAAAAACGAATATTCACCATTTACAATTGCAGTTCACGGTATTTATCCGCGGGATACTGTAAATGCTAAAACTTTTGCACAAGTATTTCCCGAAATTCAAAAACGATTGCAAAACCGCATTGTTGTGGCTCATAACGAAAGCTTTGATAGAAATGTTTTGGCCAAATCGATGGCGCTTTACGGCTTAGATTATGAATCCTTGAATATAGGTTCGCGTTGGGAATGCACTGTAAAAATTTATAAATCTAAAGGTTTAAAACCAACAAAATTAAGTGATTGTTGTCGTCAAATGAATATAGAACTCAATCATCACGAAGCGTTATCTGATGCTCGGGCTTGTGCCAAATTGTATTTGATGCGATAAGCGGTAGTGGTTTTTTTGTAAAAACCCTCAAGTTTTATAAATAGTAGTAATCTAATATCAACTTATTCCTATTTTGACTACTTTAGTGTTTAATCTAAAAACGTAAAAATGAAAGAAGATTTTCTCCATTATCTCTGGAAATTCAAGAAATTCGATACCTTGAATTTAAAAACTTTCAATGGAGAAGATATTACTATTATTAATGTAGGACAGTATTTAGAACTTGCAGGACCTGATTTTTTCAATGCACAAATTGTCATTGGAAATCAAAAATGGGCAGGAAATGTAGAAATTCATCTTAAATCTTCCGATTGGTATGTGCATCATCACGAACGAGATGAAGCCTACGAAAATGTGATTATACACGTGGTTTGGGAACATGACACTGAAATTTATAGAAGCAACAATACCGAAATTCCAGTTTTGGAACTCAAAAAATATGTTGATACAGCCACAATAGCCAATTATAAATCTTTAATGGCGCCAAAATCCTGGATTTATTGTGAGAAAAATTTAAAAGAAATCAATGAATTTGCTTTTAAAAATTGGCAAGAACGATTGTTTTTTGAACGATTAGAAAGAAAATCAAATCCCATTTTTGAATTATTAAAGGCAACTAATGGCGATTGGGAATCGGTTTTGTTTTGTCTTTTAGCTAAAAATTTTGGATTGAATACCAATGGCGAAATCTTTTTGAAAATTGCTCAATCCATTCCGTTTTCAATTATTAGAAAAGAAAGTTTTGAGGTCGAAAATTTAGAAGCTTTACTTTTGGGAAATGCAGGTTTATTAGATGCTGAAAAAGAGGATACCTTTTTCAAAGATTTAAAATTTAGGTACTTCTACTTGCTTCACAAATATCAAATAGAGAAAAAAAATGTAGAACCCGTTCAATTTTTCAAACATCGACCCGATAATTTTCCAACCATTCGATTATCGCAATTAGCGAATTTATATCACAGTCAGCAAAATTTATTTTCAATAATCAGCAAGGCAAATTCTTTAAAAAGTATATATGAAACTTTTGATGTTTCGGTATCCAATTATTGGCAAAACCATTATCAGTTTGATAAAGAAAGTCCGCAGAAAAAGAAAAAACTTTCTAAATCATTTGTCGATTTGATTGTTATAAATACTATAATTCCGCTTCAATTTGCTTATGCAAAAAGTTTGGGTAAAGAAGTCTCAGAGAATTTAATTCTATTGTTGAATGAAGTTACAGCCGAGAAAAATGCAATTATCGACAAATTTAGTTCCTTTGGAATACCATCAAAAACTGCTTTTGAAACCCAATCTTTATTGCAACTCAAAAACGAATATTGCAACAAAAGTCGTTGCTTAGATTGTGCTATTGGAATGGATTTGTTGAAGAAAAACTAATTTGATAATCAAATAAATTTGTAATTTTACCCAAAATCAAACATCCAAAATGTCTGCCATACTTCAACTCAAATATTTTTTTGAAAAGCACGGTTTTAATGTTTCGTCACGCCTTGCCGATAAATTAGGAATGAGAGTGACTAGTGTGCGTTTGTTTTTTATTTATATTTCGTTTGTAACTGCTGGATTATGGTTTGGCGTTTATCTAACATTAGCTTTTTGGATTCGTTTGAAGGATTTAATTCGAGCCAAACGCACTTCGGTTTTTGATTTGTAGAAAAGTGTTTGTAAACAAAAAGGGATTATAAAGTAACGATGCTTTATAATCCCTTTTTTTTGATGAAGTAAAAATTATTCTTTAGGATTATTTAATACACTGTTTTTTCTACCGTAAATAAAATAAATTACAACTCCAATTCCCATCCAAGCGAAAAGTCTCAGCCAGTTTGGCCAACCCAAGCCATACATCATTGATAAACAAACTAAAACACCTAGTATTGGTACAAAAGGAACCCAAGGCGTTCTAAATTCTCTTGTCATATTTGGCTCTTTTTTTCGCAATATGATTACAGAAATGCAGACCAAAACGAAGGCAAACAATGTTCCTATACTTGTCATATCACCTACAATATCACCTGGGACAAAGCCTGCGAACAGACCAACTATTATGAAAATGACAATATTTGCTTTATAAGGAGTTTTGAATTTTGAATGTAAATCGCTAAACATTTTAGGAAGTAAACCATCTTTACCCATTGAGTAAAATACTCGGGATTGCCCTAATAACATCACTAGAATTACTGATGTAAATCCAAATAAAATTGCAACAGTTACTAATTGACCAAGCCAAGAGTAACCAATCATATATTTGTTAATTGCAAATGCTACTGAAGCTTCTTTTCCTCCAGTTCTAAAATCTTCTACAGTGGCAACTCCTGTAAGTACGTGGGCAAAAAGAATATACAATAAGGTGCAAATTGCTAGTGAACCTAGAATTCCTATTGGCATTGATCGTTTTGGGTTTTTAGTTTCTTGAGCTGCGGTACTTACGGCATCAAAACCGATAAAGGCAAAGAAAACAGTTCCTGCTGCGCCTAAAATCCCCATAATTCCACCATAATTATGGTCAATTCCGTGTTCGTCAGTAAATACAGAAGGTGCAGGAATATATGGAGTATGATTTACAGGATTAATAAAATTCCAGCCAATTACAATTATCAAAATTACAATAGTAACTTTTACAATTACTATTATTCCATTTACAAAAGCCGATTCCTGAATCCCTTTTATAAGCAACAAACTAATGATTCCAACAATAAACAATGCAGGTAAATTAATTATTCCGCTAACTCCTGTTATTGGATCTGTTTGAAAGGGCGAATGAGAAAATTCAAAGGGTATTGGGCTAATGTGTACTACATTTACCAAGAAATTATTGAGATATTCACTCCAGGCAATCCCAACAGTTGCAGCTCCTACGGCATATTCAAGAATTAAATCCCAACCTATAATCCAAGCCACAAATTCACCCATAGTAGCGTATGTATAGGTATAGGCACTTCCAGAAATTGGAATAGAAGAAGAAAGTTCGGCATAACACAATCCTGCTAAAGCACATCCAATAGCAGCAACAACAAATGCAATTGTTACAGATGGTCCAGCATTTTGTGAAGCAGCCATAGCTGTTCTTACAAATAATCCAGCGCCAATGATGGCACCAATTCCCAAGGCTATTAAAGACCATGCGGTTAATGTTCTTTTTAATCCTTTTTCAGAATCAGCTGCCTCATTTAAAAGCTGTTCTAATGGTTTTCTTTTCCAAATAGACATAGTATTTCGGTTTATCGTTATTAGTTCTCAAATATATTGTTTTTTTTAAAGTTTTAGAGACATAGAAATCTGTATTTTTTCAAAAGAGTGCTTTTTTGATAAATTGATATTATCTTATTCAGAAAGTATTTAATTGTAAAATATTTCATATTTTTAGGCTTTGTAAAATGTCTTTTAATGATTTCCGAAACAATTAAATCTTTTTTTAAGTTTTCAAGAGAACAGCGTACAGGTGTTTTTTTATTGTTTGGCATCATTATTATCTTTCAAATACTATATTTTTTAGTAGATTTTAGTTCTGTTTCCAAAGATTCTCTTGAAAAAGAAAAATGGCTTTCTTTACAATCTCAAATCGACTCCTTGAAACAAGAAAAATTGGATTATGTTCCAAAGATTTATCCTTTCAATCCCAATTTTATAACCGATTATAAGGGATACAAACTCGGAATGTCGGTTCCTGAAATCGACAGATTATTGGCTTTTAGAAAACAAAATAAATATGTGAATTCGCCCAAAGAGTTTCAAGCAGTGACTAAAGTTTCTGATTCATTGTTGAATGCCATTTCGCCTTATTTCAAATTTCCAGATTGGGTCAATAACAAAAAAGAATTTAATACGTATAAAAAATTTGCTTATACGGCTTTCGCCAAAAAAGAAAAAATGGAAGTAATCGATATCAATCAAGCTACACAAGAAGATTTGATTAAGATATATGGAATAGGAGAGGCCATTTCGATGCGGATTCTAAAATTCAAAGAAAGTCTTGGCGGTTTTGTTTCTATGGAACAAATGAATGATATATGGGGTTTGTCGCCAGAGGTTATACAGAATTTGAATACTCATTTCAAGGTTTCGACACTACCTAATATTAAAAAAATAGACATTAATAATGCATCTATCAAAGAACTTTCGCTTTTCCCCTATTTTAAATACCCGATTTCCAAAAACATTGTCACTTTTCGGAGTATGAATGGAGATATAAAAAATATTCAAGATTTAACAAAAATTAAAGGATTGTCTATTGATAAGGCAAATATTATAGCCTTATATTTGGCGTTCTAAAAATAAAGTACAAAAAATGAACTTTGATTACAGCGAAACGCAAGCCATGATAGCCGAATCTGCAAGAGATTTTGCCGAAAAATATATTAGACCACACATAATGGAGTGGGACGAATCTCAAAAATTTCCAGTTTCCTTATTCAAAAAAATGGGTAAAATGGGTTTTATGGGGGTTTTAGTTCCAGAAGAATTGGGTGGTTCAGGTTTAGGATATCACGAATATATTGCAGTTGTCGAAGAAATTTCAAAAGTAGATCCATCCATAGGATTGTCAATTGCGGCACATAATTCTTTATGTACAAATCATATTTTGACTTTTGGAAATGAAGAACAAAAGAAAAAATGGATTCCTAAATTAGCTACCGGAGAACACATTGGGGCATGGGGATTAACCGAACATAGTACTGGTTCTGATGCAGGTGGTATGAATACAACCGCTGTAAAAGATGGTGATGATTGGATTGTCAACGGATCCAAAAATTTTATTACTCACGGAATTTCAGGCGAAATAGCAGTAGTTATTGTTCGCACTGGCGAAAAAGGTGATTCAAGGGGAATGACGGCTTTTGTATTCGAAAAGGGAATGCCGGGATTTACTTCAGGAAAAAAAGCAAATAAATTAGGAATGCGCGCCAGCGAAACAGCTGAATTATTCTTTGATAATTGCCGAGTTCCCGATGCCAATAGATTAGGTGAAGTAGGTGAAGGTTTTATTCAATCGATGAAAATATTAGATGGTGGAAGAATTTCAATCGGAGCTTTGTCATTAGGAATTGCTAAAGGAGCGTATGAAGCCGCATTGAAATATTCAAAAGAAAGACATCAGTTTGGTAAAGCAATAAGCGAATTCCAAGCCATAGCTTTTAAATTGGCTGATATGGCTACTGAAATTGAAGCTTCAGAATTGTTGTTGCACAAAGCTGCTTTCTTAAAAAATAACAACCATAATATGACTGTTTCGGGGGCAATGAGTAAAATGTATGCTTCGGAAGTTTGTGTGAAAGTTTCCAACGAAGCTCTGCAAATTCACGGCGGTTACGGATATACGAAGGATTACCCTGTAGAGAAATTCTATAGAGATTCTAAATTGTGCACCATTGGTGAAGGAACTACAGAGATTCAAAAGTTAGTCATTTCAAGGAATATTTTGAAAGACTAATAATAAATTGAACATAGAAAATAGAGCCAAGAGACAAGTATTGTAACTTGGCTTTTTTGATTCAATCTATTCTCTTTCTTCTGTATTCTATTTTCTTCTTAAAATAATTCACAATTCTTAACTCATAATTCATAATTATTTTTTACTTTTGCGCCCTTAACGAGAGGAGGTGTCTATATTATGTTAATTATACCAATTAAAGACGGAGAAAATATCGATAGAGCATTAAAGCGCTATAAAAGGAAATTTGATAAAACTGGAACTGTTCGTCAACTAAGAGCGCGTCAAGCTTTTATTAAACCATCAGTTACCAACAGAGCCAAAATTCAAAAAGCGGCTTACATTCAAAATTTGAGAGACAACATAGAGAATAGTTAATTATTTTCTGTCTAAATAAAGTACCGTTAGTTATTAAAGTTTTATATCTTTGATTCTAACGGTTTTTTTTATGACTAATAATAAGAACGCATTCAAGGATTATCTGCAATTGGAGAAAAAATATTCTCCACATACGGTGAATGCGTATTTGAATGACATCAACTACTTCGAGTCGTTCAATAAAAATCAATTCGATCAAGAAAATATAGATAAGGTAAATTATAGTCAAATTAGGAGTTGGATAGTTTCGCTTGTAGATGACAATGTTTCTAATGTTTCTGTTAATAGAAAGATGCAGTCTTTGAAAGCTTATTATAAATTTCTATTAAAGACTAAACAAATAGAAGTCAGTCCGCTGCTAAAACACAAGGCATTAAAAACTCCTAAAACACTTCAAATTCCGTTTTCGGAAAAAGAAATTGATGAAGTTTTGAATCAAATGCAAAATCCTGTAGGTTTTGATGAAGTGCGAGATAGATTAATAATAGATTTGTTTTACACTACTGGAATCCGAAGAACGGAATTAATTCATTTGAAAATTGAAAATGTAAATATTTCAAATAGTACTATTAAAGTTCTAGGTAAAAGAAATAAAGAAAGAATTCTGCCAGTTTTGCCAATTGTGTCGAAACAATTTAGTTGCTATATTAACGAAAGAACACATTTAGAGAATGTTATCAATTTGGACTTTTTTTTTCTCACAAAAAAAGGGTTAAAGTTGAATGATTCGTTTGTATATCGATTAATAAATACCTACTTTAGTACTGTCTCCGAAAAAGTAAAAAAAAGTCCGCATATATTAAGACATACGTTTGCGACTCATCTTTTAAACAACGGAGCCGATTTAAATTCAGTAAAAGAATTGTTAGGACATTCAAGTTTGGCATCAACACAAATTTATACACATAGTAGTTTATCAGAACTTAAAAAAGTCTATGAAGATGCGCATCCAAGAAATCAAAAATAATTTGACTAATGTTTAACCCCTAAAAATAAGATTATGAAGGTAGATGTTCACGCAGTTAACTTTACTGTTGACAGAAAGCTAGTAGATTTCATTCAAGAAAGAATGGCCAAATTGGAAAAATATTACGACAAAGTAGTGTCGTCTGACGTTTATTTGAAGGTTGAAAAGACTAGTGATAAGGAAAATAAAATCGTAGAGATGAAAATTATTGTCCCTGGAGACGATTTTTTAGTAAAAAAACAATGCAAAACTTTTGAAGAGGCAGTAGAACTTGCTTCGGAATCTATAGAACGACTTTTAGTAAAAAGGAAAGAAAAAATCAATACTCATATTTAATCTAAAATTTTCGCAAAATTGTTTTGATTAAAAAACAAAAAGATATACATTTGCAGTCCGTTAGAAATAGCGGACTTTTTTTATTGAATTTGCCAGCGTAGCTCAGTTGGCTAGAGCAGCTGATTTGTAATCAGCAGGTCGTGGGTTCGAGTCCCTCCGCCGGCTCTAAAAATTGTAGATTTCTGAATTTAGATTTTAGATTTCTGTATAAGGTAAATAATAAAAAAGTTTTGATTTATGGTTGGTAGTGATGGTTTTGGATTAATCTAAAATCATGAATCTAAAATCATAAATTGTCTGGGGAGATACTCAAGCGGCCAACGAGGGCAGACTGTAAATCTGCTGTGTGAACTTCGCAGGTTCGAATCCTGCTCTCCCCACTAGAATGAATTTTAGATTGCAGATTTTAGATTGCAGATTTGAAAAATCTAAACTCTAAAATCTAAACTCTTAAATCAAGGATTCTGCCGACTTAGCTCAGGGGTAGAGTGCTTCCTTGGTAAGGAAGAGGTCACGGGTTCAATTCCCGTAGTTGGCTCAAAAAAGTATATAATTGAACACTAATAAATTAATAAGATTAAAAACTAAGTAAAATGGCAAAAGAAACCTTTAACCGTAGTAAGCCCCACTTAAACATTGGAACAATTGGGCACGTGGATCACGGAAAAACAACTTTAACTGCAGCAATAACTAAAGTGTTATCTGATGCTGGTTACTGTCAAGCAAAATCATTTGATCAAATTGATAATGCTCCAGAAGAAAAAGAAAGAGGTATTACAATTAATACATCTCACGTAGAGTATGAAACTTCTAACCGTCACTACGCACACGTTGACTGTCCAGGTCACGCGGATTACGTAAAAAACATGGTTACTGGTGCTGCTCAAATGGATGGTGCTATTCTTGTTGTAGCTGCAACTGACGGACCAATGCCACAAACACGTGAGCATATCCTTTTGGGTCGTCAAGTAGGTATTCCTAGAATGGTTGTATTCATGAATAAAGTGGATATGGTTGATGATGAGGAATTGTTAGAGCTTGTAGAAATGGAAATTAGAGATTTGTTATCTTTCTACGAATATGATGGAGACAACTGTCCAGTAATTCAAGGTTCTGCACTTGGTGGATTGAATAATGATCCAGCTTGGGTACCAAAAATTATTGAATTGATGGAAGCTGTTGATGCTTGGATCGAAGAGCCGCTTCGTGATACAGCAAAACCATTCTTGATGCCAGTTGAAGATGTGTTTACAATTACAGGACGTGGAACTGTTGCTACAGGTCGTATCGAAACTGGAGTTGCAAATACAGGGGATCCAGTTGAAATCATTGGTATGGGAGCTGAAAAATTAACTTCTACTATTACTGGAGTTGAGATGTTCCGTAAAATCCTTGATAGAGGTGAAGCTGGAGATAACGTTGGTTTGTTGTTAAGAGGTATTGATAAAGCTGATATCAAAAGAGGTATGGTTATTATTAAACCAGGATCTGTGAAACCACACAATCACTTTAAAGCTGAGGTTTATATCTTGAAAAAAGAAGAAGGTGGTCGTCACACACCATTCCATAATAACTACCGTCCACAGTTCTACGTACGTACAACTGACGTAACTGGAGTTATTACTTTGCCTGCTGGAGTAGAGATGGTAATGCCTGGAGATAACTTGACAATTGAAGTTACTTTGTTAAGTCCAATCGCAATGAATGTAGGTTTACGTTTTGCTATCCGTGAAGGTGGTAGAACAGTAGGTGCTGGTCAGGTAACTGAAATACTATAGTAATATTTATAATGTTTATAAAACCAGTAACACCTATGGGTGTTACTGGTTTTTAACGAACGGGCGTAGTTCAAGGGTAGAATAGCGGTCTCCAAAACCGTTGATGGGGGTTCGAATCCCTCCGCCCGTGCAAAAAAATAAATCATAATGACAAAAGTTGTTAATTATATATCCGAAGCATTTGAAGAATTAAAATCAAATGTAACTTGGCCTGAATGGGCTGAGGTGCAACGTCTTACGATTGTTGTTGCTCTATTCTCTGTATTGTTTGCTTTGGCGACTTGGGGAGTTGATGAAATGTTTTCAAATATTTTAGAGAAATTTTTTACCTGGATAAAAGCGTAATTTTTTTGTTATGGCAGATAATAATCTAAAAAAATGGTACGTTGTTCGTGCAGTAAGTGGACAAGAAAACAAAGTTAAAGCATATATCGAAACCGAAATTGCAAGATTAGGGATGAGCGATTATGTTTCGCAGGTTCTTGTTCCTACTGAAAAAATAGTTACTGTAAAAGAAGGAAAAAAATTAGTCAAGGATAAAGTTTATTTTCCAGGTTATGTAATGATTGAAGCAAACCTAATTGGAGAAATTCCACATATTATTAAGTCAATAACAAGTGTAATTGGTTTTTTAGGTGAGATAAAAGGTGGTGAACCCGTTCCTTTAAGACTTTCTGAAGTAAACAGAATGTTAGGTAAAGTAGATGAGTTAGCTGTAAATACTGATACGCGAGCAATTCCATTCACCTTGGGTGAAACAATAAAGGTTATTGATGGTCCTTTTAACGGTTTTAACGGAACTGTTGAGAAAATTAATGAAGAAAAGCGAAAACTGGAAGTAATGGTGAAAATTTTCGGAAGAAAGACACCTTTAGAATTAGGGTTTTTGCAAGTTGAAAAAGTATAATTTTTGTTACATCTATAATAAACCACATTTTCGCTTCCAATGTTAATGTGTTAAATTTAAAAAAAATGGCTAAAGAGATTAGTAAAGTAGTTAAACTACAAGTTAAGGGAGGTGCTGCGAACCCGTCGCCACCGGTTGGACCTGCTTTAGGTGCTGCTGGTGTTAATATCATGGAGTTCTGTAAGCAATTTAATGCTAGAACACAAGATAAACCAGGTAAAGTTTGCCCAGTGCAAATTACAGTGTATAAAGACAAATCTTTCGATTTTGTTATTAAAACACCACCTGCTGCTGTTCAATTGATGGATGCAGCAAAGCTTAAATCTGGTTCAGGAGAACCAAATCGTAAGAAAGTAGCTAGCGTTACTTGGGATGTTATTAAAGCAATTGCGGAAGATAAGATGGTTGATTTAAATGCATTCACAATCGAGTCTGCTATGAGCATGATCGCAGGAACGGCTAGATCTATGGGTATAACTGTAACTGGAGATTCTCCTCTAAAACAAGCGTAAGACATGGCAAAATTGACAAAGAAACAAAAAGAGGCTGCTTCAAAAATTGAAAAGAACAAACTATACACTTTAAAAGATGCTGCTGCATTGATTAAAGATGTTGCTTCAGCAAAATTTGATGAGTCTGTTGATATCGCAGTACGTTTGGGTGTTGATCCAAGAAAAGCGAATCAAATGGTTAGAGGTGTTGTAACATTGCCTCACGGAACAGGTAAAGATGTAAAAGTATTAGCATTAGTTACTCCAGATAAAGAGGCAGAAGCTAAAGAAGCTGGAGCTGACTTTGTAGGTCTTGATGACTATTTACAAAAAATTAAAGATGGTTGGACAGATGTTGATGTAATCATCACTATGCCAAGTGTAATGGGTAAATTAGGTCCATTAGGTCGTGTTCTAGGGCCTAGAGGTTTAATGCCAAACCCTAAGACTGGTACTGTAACTATGGATATTGCTAAAGCAGTAGCTGAAGTTAAAGCTGGTAAAATCGACTTTAAAGTTGATAAAACAGGTATTATCCATGCGGGAATTGGAAGAATTTCTTTCGATGCTGACAAAATTGTAGATAATGCTCACGAAATTATTCAAACATTAATCAAACTTAAACCAACTGCGGCTAAAGGAACTTACATCAAAAGTATTTACCTAACTAGCACAATGAGTCCTGCAATTGCATTGGATCCTAAAGCAGTATAATTGGTAGTTAAAAATTTTTAGTATGACTAGAGAAGAAAAATCAATTGCGATTGAAGATTTAACTGCACAGTTAGCTGGTACAAATATTATTTATGTATCTGATATTTCTGGACTAAACGCAGAAACAACTTCAAACTTGAGAAGAGCTTGCTTTAAAGCAGGTATAAAATTAGAGGTAGTTAAGAATACTTTGCTTGCAAAAGCAATGGAGGCTTCAGCTAATGATTATGGTGATTTACCATCTGTATTGACAGGTAATAGCGCTATTTTTATTGCAGATGTGGCTAACGCACCTGGAAAAATCATTAAAGATTTCCGCAAAAAGAATGCTAAGCCAATTTTGAAAGGAGCTTACATCAATGCAGAAGTTTACATTGGAGATGATCAATTAGATGCCTTGGCAACTATTAAATCTAAAGAAGAACTTATTGGCGAAATCATTGGATTACTTCAATCACCAGCACAAAGAGTTATTTCTGCTCTTCAAAACCAATTCGCTAATACAGAGGAAGAGGTTGCTTAATTCAATTTTAGAGTTTAGAATTCTGATTTTAGATTTCTAAATAATAAAACAAATTAAGTGCATTAAAACGCGCACAATAAATAAATTATATTTTACAAATCATTTTAAAACGATAGAAAAAATGGCAGATTTGAAACAATTCGCAGAACAATTAGTTAACCTAACAGTAAAAGAAGTTAACGAATTAGCAACAATATTAAAAGATGAGTACGGAATCGAACCAGCTGCTGCAGCTGTAGTAGTTGCTGCTGGTGGTGGAGAAGCTGCTGCAGAAGAAGCTCAAACTGAATTTACAGTTGTATTGAAAGAAGCTGGTGCTTCTAAATTGGCAGTTGTAAAAGCAGTTAAAGAATTAACTGGTTTAGGTTTGAAAGAAGCTAAAGATTTAGTGGATTCAGCACCATCAAACATTAAAGAAGGTGTTTCTAAAGACGAGGCTGAAGGTCTTAAAAAATCTTTAGAAGAAGCTGGAGCAGTTGTTGAATTAAAATAATTCACTCCGCTTTAGAGAATTAGGTTTAGGTCTTGGATACGAATCCAATGGCCTAAACCATTTTTCGTATAATAAATTTACACTCTAAAATTTATCTTAAAGAGCGTAAAATAAATAAAACTTTTGATCAATACGAAGAAAGAAATGAGCGAACTTGGTTCATTTTTAAGAGGTGTTGATCGTAAAAAGAAAGTAGAGATTACACCGTGTTTTTGCACAAAAAAAAAATACTTTTTTTTAATCAAAATTTTGTCCATTGATGATAACAAATCAGACTGAAAGATTGAATTTTGCCTCCACAAAAAACATACCTCAATATCCAGATTTTCTAGATGTTCAGGTAAAATCGTTTAAAGATTTCTTCCAATTGGAAACTAAATCTGACGAGAGAGGCGACGAAGGTTTATACAACACCTTCATGGAAAACTTTCCAATTACTGATACAAGAAATAACTTTGTATTAGAATTCCTCGACTATTTTGTAGATCCACCACGTTACACCATTCAAGAATGTATTGAAAGAGGACTTACGTATAGTGTGCCTTTAAAAGCTAGGTTAAAACTATACTGTACAGACCCAGAGCACGAAGATTTTGAAACTATTGTTCAGGATGTTTATCTAGGTACAATTCCTTATATGACTCCTTCGGGTACTTTTGTAATCAATGGTGCCGAGCGTGTTGTTGTATCGCAATTGCACCGTTCTCCAGGGGTTTTCTTTGGACAATCATTCCATGCCAATGGAACAAAATTATATTCTGCCAGAGTTATTCCTTTCAAAGGATCTTGGATAGAATTTTCAACCGATATCAACAGCGTAATGTACGCCTATATCGACAGAAAGAAAAAATTACCTGTAACGACTTTATTCCGTGCCATCGGTTTCGAAAGAGACAAGGATATCTTGGAAATTTTCGACCTAGCCGAAGAAATTAAAGTGTCTAAAACAGGACTTAAAAAATATATCGGTAGAAAATTAGCCGCTCGTGTATTGAATACTTGGCACGAAGATTTCGTGGATGAAGATACCGGCGAAGTTGTTTCTATCGAACGTAACGAGATTATCCTTGATCGTGATACCATTATCGACAAAGATAATGTGGAAGAAATCATCGATTCTAACGTTAAATCTATTTTGTTGCACAAAGAAGATAGCAATGCGGTTGACTATTCTATCATTCACAACACGCTACAAAAAGATCCAACCAACTCTGAAAAAGAAGCCGTTGAGCACATCTACAGACAATTGCGTAACGCTGAACCGCCTGATGAAGAAACTGCTCGTGGTATTATTGATAAATTGTTCTTCTCTGATCAACGTTACAACTTGGGTGAAGTAGGTCGTTATAGAATAAACAAAAAACTGGGTCTTGATACTCCTATGGAAAAGCAAGTGCTTACCAAAGAAGACATCATTACCATCGTGAAATATTTGATTGAGTTGATTAATGCGAAAGCAGATATTGATGATATTGATCACTTGTCAAACCGTCGTGTAAGAACAGTTGGTGAGCAATTGTCTCAACAATTTGGCGTAGGTTTGGCTCGTATGGCAAGAACCATTCGTGAGAGAATGAACGTTAGAGATAACGAGGTGTTTACACCAATCGATTTGATTAATGCTAAAACATTGTCGTCGGTTATCAACTCTTTCTTTGGAACCAACCAGTTGTCTCAATTTATGGATCAAACGAATCCATTGGCTGAGATTACGCACAAAAGAAGATTATCTGCACTTGGACCAGGTGGACTTTCGAGAGAAAGAGCTGGATTTGAGGTTCGTGACGTTCACTATACACACTACGGACGTTTGTGTCCAATTGAAACTCCTGAGGGACCAAACATTGGTTTGATTTCATCTTTGGGTGTTTATGCTAAAGTTAACGGAATGGGTTTCATTGAAACACCTTACCGTAAAGTAACTAAAGGTGTGGTAGATTTAGAATCTACTCCGGTTTACTTGAGCGCAGAAGAAGAAGAAGGAATGATGATTTCTCAGGCAAACATTGAAATGGATGCTACAGGAAAAATCCTTGCCGATAACGTAATTGCTCGTCAAGAAGGGGATTTTCCAGTTATTGACCCGTCAAAAGTGGATTATGCTGACGTTGCTCCAAACCAAATTGCTTCGATTTCAGCTTCATTGATTCCTTTCTTGGAACACGATGATGCGAATAGAGCCTTGATGGGATCTAACATGATGCGTCAAGCCGTACCATTGTTGCGTCCAGAAGCTCCTATTGTTGGAACAGGTTTAGAGCGTCAAGTAGCTTCAGATTCTAGAGTATTAATTAATGCTGAAGGTCCTGGAACTGTTGAATACGTAGATGCAAATATCATCACCATCAAATACGATCGTTCCGAAGAAGAAAGAATGGTAAGTTTTGAGCCAGATGAAAAAACATATAATCTAATTAAATTTAGAAAAACCAATCAAAGTACAAGTATTAACTTGAAACCAATCGTAAGAAAAGGAGACAGAGTGGTTCTTGGACAAGTATTATCAGAAGGATATGCTACTCAAAATGGTGAATTAGCTTTAGGTCGTAACCTAAAAGTAGCGTTCATGCCTTGGAAAGGATATAACTTTGAGGATGCGATTGTGATTTCTGAAAAAGTAGTTCGTGACGATATTTTTACCTCTATTCACGTTGATGATTATTCATTAGAAGTTAGAGATACTAAATTAGGTAACGAAGAATTAACAAATGATATTCCTAACGTTTCTGAAGAAGCTACTAAAGATTTAGATGAAAACGGAATGATTAGAATTGGTGCCGAGGTGAAACCTGGAGATATTCTTATCGGAAAAATTACTCCAAAAGGAGAATCAGATCCTACTCCAGAAGAGAAATTGCTTCGTGCCATCTTCGGGGATAAAGCAGGTGATGTTAAAGATGCTTCTTTGAAAGCTTCTCCTTCTTTACACGGTGTAGTTTTGGACAAAAAATTGTTCGCAAGAGCAGTAAAAGACAAACGCAAACGTACCCAAGACAAAGATGCTTTAGGGGCGCTGGAAATGGAATTCGAAACTAAATTTGTTGAATTGAAAGATAAATTAGTAGAGAAATTGTTCTTAATCGTAAACGGAAAAACCTCGCAAGGTGTAATGAATGATTTGGGTGAAGAAGTTTTACCAAAAGGTAAAAAATATACTCAAAAAATGCTTTATGCTGTCGAAGATTTTGCTCACTTAAGCAAAGGGCAATGGGTTGCTGATGATACAACTAATACTATGGTGAATGATTTGATTCATAACTATAAAATTAAGTTGAACGATTTACAAGGAGCATTGCGTAGAGAGAAATTCACGATTACTGTTGGTGATGAATTACCATCTGGAATTTTGAAATTAGCCAAAGTATATGTTGCTAAAAAACGTAAACTGAAAGTTGGGGATAAAATGGCGGGACGTCACGGTAATAAAGGTATCGTTGCTCGTATTGTTCGTCACGAAGATATGCCTTTCCTTGAAGATGGAACACCTGTTGATATTGTGTTGAACCCACTTGGTGTACCTTCACGTATGAACATTGGTCAAATTTATGAAACTGTTCTTGGATGGGCTGGAATGAACTTGGGTAGAAAATTTGCTACTCCAATTTTTGATGGTGCTTCTCTAGACGAAATCAATGCTTTGACTGATGAAGCTAATGTGCCGCGTTTTGGACATACTTATCTTTTCGACGGTGGAACTGGTGAGCGTTTTGCACAAAAAGCAACTGTTGGAGTTATCTATATGTTGAAATTAGGTCACATGGTTGACGATAAAATGCACGCACGTTCTATCGGACCATACTCATTGATTACGCAACAACCATTGGGTGGTAAAGCTCAATTTGGAGGTCAACGTTTTGGAGAGATGGAGGTTTGGGCACTTGAAGCTTATGGAGCATCAAGCACATTGCGCGAAATCTTGACCATCAAATCCGATGACGTAATCGGTAGAGCCAAATCTTACGAAGCTATCGTTAAGGGAGAATCTATGCCAGAACCAGGATTGCCTGAATCATTCAATGTATTGATGCACGAATTGAAAGGTCTTGGATTAGACATTCGTTTAGAAGAGTAAATAAAAATTTCCAATCTGTAGAGACGTTGCAGTGCAACGTCTCTACGTTGGTTTTTATAATAGTTTTAGGATTTATACCCGTAACCCGTTCCGATTTTTTATACATCCGTATAATTAGCACTTCAAAAAAAGTTTGAAGTTTAGAGAAGTAATTCGTGGAATCAAAATCAATTTTTAATTGCAAATAAATCAATAGTAAAAACTATGATGAATAATAGAAATAATAAAGACAAGAATCCTGTAAAAAGATTCAACAAAATTTCGATAGGACTAGCTTCTCCTGAATCCATCTTGAAAGAATCAAGAGGTGAAGTATTGAAGCCAGAGACTATCAACTATAGAACTCACAAACCAGAGCGTGACGGACTTTTCTGCGAAAGAATCTTCGGACCAGTAAAAGATTTCGAATGTGCTTGTGGTAAATATAAAAGAATTCGCTACAAAGGAATCATTTGTGACCGTTGTGGTGTTGAAGTTACTGAGAAAAAAGTACGTAGAGATAGAGTAGGACACATCAATCTTGTGGTGCCAATTGCTCATATCTGGTATTTCCGTTCACTTCCAAACAAAATTGGTTACATTTTAGGTCTTCCTTCTAAGAAATTAGATATGATTATCTATTATGAAAGATACGTTGTAATTCAGCCAGGTATTGCCAAAGGTCCTGATGGAGAATCTATCGAAAGATTGGATTTCTTGACAGAAGAAGAATATTTGAATATTTTAGATTCATTGCCACAGGATAACCAATATTTAGATGATTTTGATCCTAATAAATTTGTTGCCAAAATGGGAGCAGAGTGTATTATGGATTTATTGGCTCGTATTGACTTAGATGCTTTGTCTTATGAATTACGTCACTCTGCCAATAACGAAACGTCTAAACAACGTAAAACAGAGGCATTAAAAAGATTACAAGTTGTTGAATCGTTCCGTGAGTCTAACTTGAACCGCGAAAACCGTCCTGAGTGGATGATTATGAAAGTGGTTCCAGTTATTCCGCCAGAATTGCGTCCGTTGGTGCCGCTTGATGGAGGTCGTTTCGCTACTTCAGATTTGAATGATTTATACCGTCGTGTAATCATTCGTAACAACCGTTTGAAAAGATTAATGGAGATTAAAGCTCCTGAAGTAATCTTGAGAAACGAAAAACGTATGTTGCAAGAATCAGTAGATTCACTTTTCGACAACACTCGTAAAGCATCTGCTGTAAAAACAGAATCCAACCGTCCATTGAAATCACTTTCGGATTCCCTTAAAGGAAAACAAGGTCGTTTCCGTCAAAACTTGCTTGGAAAACGTGTGGATTATTCTGCTCGTTCTGTAATTGTTGTTGGACCGGAATTGAAATTGTTCGAATGTGGTATCCCAAAAGATATGGCAGCTGAATTATACAAACCTTTCGTTATCCGTAAATTGATAGAAAGAGGAATTGTAAAAACAGTTAAATCGGCCAAGAAAATAATCGACAAAAAAGAGCCAGTAGTTTGGGACATCCTTGAAAATGTAATAAAAGGACACCCAATAATGCTGAATCGTGCTCCTACTTTGCACAGACTAGGTATTCAAGCTTTCCAACCCAAATTAATTGAAGGAAAAGCAATCCAATTGCACCCTTTAGTTTGTACGGCGTTTAACGCGGATTTTGATGGTGATCAGATGGCAGTTCACTTGCCACTTGGACCAGAAGCTATCTTGGAAGCACAATTGTTAATGTTGGCTTCTCACAATATCTTGAATCCTGCCAATGGTGCTCCGATTACGGTACCTTCTCAGGACATGGTTTTGGGTCTTTATTATATGACCAAAGAACGTTTGTCAACTCCAGATCATAAAATTTTAGGTGAAGGTCTAACTTTTTACTCTGCAGAAGAAGTAAATATCGCCTTGAATGAAGGTCAATTAGAATTGAATGCTCGAGTTAAAATTCGTGCTAAAGATTTTAATGAAAATGGTGACTTGGTTTACAAAATTATTCAAACAACTGCAGGTCGTATCTTGTTTAACGAAGTTGTGCCTCCTGCTGCTGGATACATCAATGAAGTGTTGACTAAGAAAAACTTAAGAGATATTATTGGTCACATTTTAAGTGTTACTAATGTGCCTACAACAGCTGCTTTCTTGGATAGTATGAAAGATATGGGGTACAAATTTGCCTTCAAAGGTGGATTATCATTCTCATTGGGAGATATTAGAATCCCAGATCAAAAACCAAAATTAATTGCAGATGCTAGAGAGCAAGTTGAAGGTATTTCTGCTAACTATAATATGGGTCTTATTACCAATAACGAACGTTACAACCAAGTTATTGACGTATGGACTTCAACAAATGCACAGCTTACAGAAGCAGCAATGAAAAACATTAGAGAAGACCAACAAGGTTTCAACTCGGTGTATATGATGCTTGACTCTGGAGCAAGGGGTTCCAAAGAACAAATACGTCAGTTAACCGGTATGCGTGGTTTGATGGCTAAGCCTAAAAAATCGACTGCTGGTGGTGGAGAAATTATTGAAAACCCGATTCTTTCTAACTTTAAAGAAGGTCTTTCGATTTTGGAGTACTTTATCTCTACTCACGGTGCTCGTAAAGGTCTTGCGGATACGGCATTGAAAACGGCCGATGCGGGTTACTTGACAAGAAGATTGCATGACGTTTCTCAAGATGTAATTGTAAATACAGTAGATTGTGGTACTTTAAGAGGTGTTGAAGTTTCAGCATTGAAAAAGAACGAAGAAATTGTGGAAACTTTAGGCGAAAGAATCTTAGGACGTGTAGCATTGCAAGATGTGATCAATCCTTTGACAAATGAACTTATTATTGAAGCAGGTGAGGAAATTACAGAGCCTTACATGAAGTTAATCGAGGCTTCTCCAATTGAAAAATTAGAAGTTCGTTCTGCATTGACTTGTGAAGCTACAAAAGGTATTTGTGCTAAATGTTACGGTAGAAACTTGGCAACAGGAAAAATGACCCAAAAAGGAGAAGCAGTTGGTGTAATTGCCGCTCAATCTATTGGAGAGCCTGGAACACAGTTGACACTTCGTACATTCCACGTGGGTGGGGTTGCAGGAGGTATTTCTGAAGAATCAGGTATTGTTACGAGATTTGCTGGTAAAATTGAAATCGAAGATTTAAAAACAGTTAAAGGCGAAGATAACGAAGGTAATGCAGTTGATATTGTAGTATCTCGTTCTACAGAGTTGAAATTAGTAGATGAAAAAACAGGAATTTTATTAAGTACAAACAACATTCCTTACGGTTCTAGTATTTTTGTGAAAGACGGAGAGTCAGTTGCAAAAGGAACTACAATTTGTAAATGGGATCCTTATAATGGAGTTATTGTTTCTGAATTTACTGGTAAAATTGCCTACGAAGATTTAGAACAAGGTCAATCATATATGGTTGAAATTGATGAGCAAACTGGTTTCCAAGAAAAAGTAATTTCTGAGTCAAGATCTAAAAAATTAATCCCAACTTTATTGGTTTACGGTAAAGATGGCGAATTAATACGTTCATATAACTTACCAGTTGGAGCCCACTTGATGGTTGACAATGGTGAGAAAATTAAGGCAGGTAAAGTATTGGTTAAAATTCCACGTCGTTCTTCTAAATCAGGAGATATTACAGGAGGTTTGCCAAGAATTACTGAGTTGCTTGAAGCTCGTAACCCTTCGAATCCAGCTGTAGTTTCTGAAATTGATGGTGTTGTTTCTTTTGGAAAAATCAAAAGAGGTAACCGTGAGATTGTGATCGAATCTAAATTTGGAGAGGTTAAGAAATATTTAGTTAAACTTTCTAGCCAAATTTTGGTACAAGAAAATGACTTTGTAAGAGCGGGTGTGCCATTGTCTGACGGTGCGATTACTCCAGAAGATATCTTGAGAATTCAAGGGCCAGCTGCTGTTCAACAGTATTTGGTGAACGAAATTCAAGAGGTTTACCGTTTGCAAGGGGTAAAAATCAACGACAAACACTTTGAAGTAGTAATACGTCAAATGATGCGTAAAGTTAGAGTTCAAGATCCAGGAGATACATTGTTCTTGGAAGAACAATTGATTCATACTAAAGATTTTATCGTTGAAAATGATAAATTATATGGTATGAAAGTGGTTGAAGATGCTGGAGATTCTAGTGTGTTGAAACCAGGACAAATTATTTCTCCTCGTGAATTGCGCGACGAAAACTCACTATTGAAACGTACGGATAAAAATTTAGTTGTAGCACGTGATGTAATTACAGCAACTGCAACTCCAGTTTTACAAGGTATTACAAGAGCATCGCTTCAAACGAAATCATTTATTTCGGCTGCATCTTTCCAAGAAACTACTAAAGTATTGAACGAAGCTGCTGTTGCAGGTAAAATCGATTTCTTAGAAGGATTGAAAGAAAATGTAATCGTAGGTCATAGAATTCCTGCCGGAACCGGTATGAGAGAATATGACAATACAATTGTAGGTTCGAATGAGGATTACAATGAAATGATGGCAAGCAAAGAAGAATATATTTATTAAGACATGAGCAATTCAAATCAACAACAAGGACAACTAGACATTGAGTTAGATGAAAAAACTGCCGAAGGAATTTATTCTAATTTGGCAATAATCAATCATTCCTCTTCTGAGTTTGTTTTGGATTTTGTTAGCATCATGCCTGGTATTCCTAAGGCTAAAGTTAAATCAAGAATTGTCTTGACACCGCAGCATGCCAAAAGATTATTGCATGCTATTGGAGAAAATATTCACCGTTTTGAAATCGCTCACGGCGAAATAAAGGACTCTGAACAACCTCCAATACCACTTAATTTTGGTCCCACGGGACAAGCATAATTATAGAAGGCTCCAGAAATGGAGCCTTTTTTTTTGTTATAGATATCTGCGCTTGTTAAAAAATGCATTATTAGTTTTTTCTTCTTTCTGTCAAATTAAGAATTTTATCCAGCCAATATTGATAGAAAAAACTGAGACTTATAAAATAATCCGGAGGATTATCTTATAATTTTGAATTATTATTCATTAAATTTCATCTCTTTTTTTATCATTTTCATTTTTTTTATTTAAAGTGCAAAAAAAAAATCACTACTTTTTTGGATGTAAAAACTGTGTTGTTTGTCGATTTTATTGGCAATATGTTAAAAATAAGTTCTTAAAAAAAATGAATATTGTTTTTATTATGTTAATTTTTGAGAAATATCAGGATACTACAGGATACTGATTTATTGAAAGTGTTTTAGGTTTGGCATTATTAAATAAATAAAAACTATGAAACAAACATTACTAAAAAAACGCATTTTATCTTTAAGTATTTTAGTCTTCTTCTTGGGAGCTTTCAATGTTACACATGCTCAATTAAATACATGGGTAGGAGGAACAAGTTCTAATTTTTTAGACGCAGCGAACTGGACTACTGCCGCTCCCCCCGCTACTTTTCTTGCGGCAAATACTTTTACTATTGGTGCAGGAACGCCAAATAATCCTGTTCTAGGTAGTTCAGGTTATCCTAAAACTTCAGGTGCGCCAACTTCAGGAATAATTACGATAACTACAGCAGGAAATCTAACTTCATCTGGAAACATTAACGTCAATGGTGCTTGTAATGATGATGGGCAATTAACTGTAAATGGGGGGTTATTTAATGTTAGAAATAATTATTATGTTGGTGGAACTGCAGGAACTGCTCTGGCTATTGCTAATGTTGAAGTAGGAGGAACTTTAAATGTAAAATCAACTCTAGCTATTAGTCAGAAACAACCAGGTACTGTCAATGTTAATGGAGGAATTTTGTCTACGGATGCTGCAGGATTTATTGCAGTAGGAAATTATAAAGCAACTTATGTTAACTGTTTAGGTATTTTGAATATTAATTCTGGAATCGTTAAAGTTCCAACAACAAATGGTTTGGTAATCGGAACGGCTGGTACTGTTAATATTGATGCAGGTAAAATAGAATTGACTGGTAATCAAACAGCAGCTATCACTACTTATATTACTGCTAATAAAATAAAAGTGTCAGGAGCAGCATTAGCGGCTGGAAAAACAATTTCAAATACTTATAATGCGATTACAAATTTAACAACTGTTACTGCAACTACCACTATTTGGGACGGTTCTACTTGGTCAAATGGTACTCCAGATTCAACCCTTGAAGCTGTTATTACTGGAATATATACGACAGGAACAAACGGTGATATTACTGCAAAAAAATTGACTGTAACTTCAGGTTCATTGACTATTAATTCAGGAGGTTATGTAAATGTTGCAAATGAGGTAGTAAATAATGCTGGAGCTGGAGGTATTGTAATTGAGAACGACGCTAATTTAATTCAAGTTAACAATACTACAAATACAGGAAATGCGGTAGTAAAACGCAATAGTAATCCTCTATCTCGTTTGGATTATACGTTGTGGTCTTCTCCAGTAGCAAATCAAAACTTACTAGCTTTTTCTCCACTTACTAGTAATACAAGTGTAGTAACAACACCAATCACGACAGTAAATCGTTTTTATACTTATGACTCTGCTACTAATTTTTATGTAGCTATTCCTGACCCTGCCTTCGCTACGACTGCTTTTGCTAAAGGTACGGGTTATTTAATCCGTATGCCAAATACTGCAGTAGCTGCCCCTGGAACCGAAACATTTAATGGCGTATTTACAGGAGTTCTTAATAATGGAGATGTTAATTTGACAGGATTAACAGCTGGTCAATATGTAGCTGTTGGAAATCCATATCCTTCAGTAATAAGTGCTGATTCATTTATTGATGTCAATAGTACTGGTGCTGGTTCTGGCACTTTGTATTTTTGGAGAAAAACAAATAATTTGAATCAATCGACTACTCCAACAACATCTTATGCAACATACACCAAAGCTGGTCCAGTTGGACTACCAGCAGGTTCGGGTACTGCAAATGAAGGATTTACTCCTAATGGAACTATTGCGGTAGGTCAAGGATTTATTACTACTGTGCCTACATCAGGAACTATTGTTTTTACGAATGCTTTGCGTAGTTCAAGTACAACTGCTCAATTTTTAAGAACAAAAGCACTAGCTGAAAAAAGTAGAGTTTGGTTGAATCTTTCAGAAGGAACAAATCCTGTTAACCAAATGATGGTGGCTTATATGGATGGAGCAACGACTGGATTTGATTCAGGAATTGATGGAAAATATATTAATGATGCTGCAACAGCCTTAACATCTGATATTGCTGGAGAAGAGTATGTTATTCAAGGACGTCCAACATTTAGCGATACCGATGTTGTGAATTTAAACTTCAAAGCAAGTGTTGCAGGA
This sequence comes from Flavobacterium alvei, assembly GCF_002920895.1. Classification (GTDB taxonomy): domain Bacteria; phylum Bacteroidota; class Bacteroidia; order Flavobacteriales; family Flavobacteriaceae; genus Flavobacterium; species Flavobacterium alvei. The sequence goes on along the minus strand of NZ_PQVG01000007.1, from coordinate 100,357 downwards.
ACTTATACCATTGCAAAAGACCACGTTGATGGATTGTTTGCAACAGGTCAAGACATTTATCTTGTAGATACAACCACAGGAACTGAAACTAATTTGCAAAAAGAAGCTTATACATTTACAGCAGCTGCAGGAGTAAATAACACTCGTTTTCAGTTGACGTATAAAACTAGCGCTTCTTTGAAAGTGAACGATTTAGCATTTGATGAAAATTCAATTTCAGTTTACAAACAAAACGGAGTATTGAATATCAATGCAGGAAATACTACAATGAAAAGTGTAAAAGTATTTGACGTTACAGGAAGATTAGTATTAGAGCAAAAATCGGTGAATGCTACAACAACAGCTTTAAAAAATCTTGCTGCAGGCAAACAAGCTTTGCTAATTCAAATCACATCCGACGATAATAGAGTAGTGACTAAAAAAGCAATAAACTAGAGAATTAGGTAGTTTAAAAAGCAATTAGAAAATTAAAAAAATACAATTATGAAAAACATATTATCAAAATCATATATCACCCTATTCTTTTTATTGGCAAGTTTTGTCACGTTTGCACAACCTGGGACAGATGACGGTACAGGTACTTTAGAAGGAACTGATGCGCCAGCACCGATTGGTGATTATTTATGGGTTCTGGCTTTGGCAGGCTTAGTACTTGTTTTCTTGACATTCAGAGCCATTCAAAATAAGAAAGTGAATAGCTAATAAAAGCATAAAGGTTTGCTTTACAAGCCCTGTTCCAGTTTTTGGAGCAGGGCTTTGTTATTTTTAAGCTGGTTATAAAAAGATAATGCTAAAACTTTTTTTTAATCACTATTATTTTTTAATTTTGTAATGATAAATTTTCTGACAAATTTTCTATTAATCTTTGTTTTAACAACAGCTCAATACTATTAAGCTTTAACTATTGAAGATAGGTTTTAATACTGTATTCATTGTTTTTGTGTTTTAAAAATGCATTCTTAAATTCCTAAATAACTATTTTATGAAACAAATTCTACCTACCTATTTTTTTTCAACTCTTTTGTCAAAATCAAAAAAAAATAGGAGTAATAAATCTATTATTGCTTGGATTTTTATTCTTGGATTTTCGATTAGTAGTTTTGCAAGCAGCGGTTTGTTTGATGCAAATGCAATTCTAAATGTTAAAGGAGCTGGTAATACTTTCACAACCACATCGAAATTTGAAGTTGATGATGTTGTTGTTTATAATAGTTTGACTGTTTCAACTACTGCAATTCCTGATGTCAATTTCGAGCAAGCCCTGATTGATTTAGGATATGATGATGTAATTGATGGAGAAGTTATTACTAGTAATATTAGTGGTATCACAATTTTGGATATACGTGATAAAAACATTGCAAGTCTTGTCGGGATTAATGATTTTGTAAGTTTGGATAAATTATATTGTCAAAATGAAGACGGTGATAGTGGTAATGATAATACTATTTCTGCTTTAGATGTTACTGGTTTGACATATTTGAGGTATTTTTATTGTCAAAACAATCAAATTGCCAACTTGAACATTACTGGGTTAACAGGTTTACAAGCATTGGATACAAGTAATAACCCACTAAATACAGCTCTTGATGTTCATTTAAATTCTAGTTTGTTTTATTTGGTTTGCCAAGACAATGGGCTAACTAGTTTGAACATATCTGGTTTAACAAATTTACAGACATTAATTGTTTGGAATAACAATTTGACTTCTGCTATAGATTTAACAGGAAATCCTGATTTAAAATATTTAGATTGCGATGATAATTTTTTCACAAGTATAAATGTAGTTGGGTTGGCAAAATTGAATGATTTTTACTGTAGTGGAAATTCATTAACTGGTTTAGATGTTAGAGGATTATCTGATTTGTCAAATTTTGAATGTACAGGCAATACATCTTTGTCTTGTATTCTAGTTGATGATGTTACAGCTGCTAATACCGCAAAGGATTCGGGGAATTGGGTTAAAGATGCAACGGCTACTTATTCTTATTGCGATTGTGATTTGACTACGATTTGGAACGGAAGCTCTTGGGATAATGGAGCGCCAACAACGGGTACTTATGCTGCAATTATTTCTGGGAATTATAGTCAAACCGACCCTATCAATGCTTGCTCTTTGACTATTACAAATGATGCCACGGTTATTATTCCATCTGGGGTTAGTGTTACTTTAAATGCTCCAATTATGGTGGAAATTGGAAGTAGTTTTACTTTAAGTAATAATGCCAATCTAATTCAAACCAATAAAAATTCAATTAATTCAGGAGTCATAACTGTCAAACATGAAAGTAACCCTTTATATCGTTCGGATTACACGATGTGGTCATCACCAACAGGAACTACTCAAAAATTAAATGAGTTTTCGCCATTAACTACAACAGGACGTTTTTATGAGTACAATTCAGGAACAGATAAGTACAGTGCAGTTCCAGATGCTACAAATTTTAGTCAAGGAAAAGGTTTTTTAATACGTATGCCTAATACAGATCCAAAATCTGGTTATGATGCTGGAACAGCTACTTTAGTTTACCCAGGTTTATTCACGGGTATTCCTAATAATGGTGATGTGAATATTTCTGGAATTGCGGAAAAATTTGTAGCAGTAGGAAATCCATATCCTTCAAATATAAATGCTAATGCTTTTATAGATGCTAATTTAGACGCCTCAAGTAGTGGAACTTTATATTTTTGGAGAAAAACTAACAATCCAAATCAAGCTACAAGTCCAACAACCTCATATGCAACTTATACTAAAGCAGGAAGCACTATAACTTCTGATTCAGGAAGTGGCGGAATTAGTCTTAATGGTTTCATTGCAGTAGGTCAAGGGTTTATAACGAAGGTACCACCTACTGGGTCAATCAGATTTAATAATACAATGCGTGTTACCAATTCAGCAAATTTTTTAAGAACAAAAGCAGTAGCTCAAACAGATCGTGTTTGGATCAATCTAACCAATGCTGACGGAGCTTTTAGCCAAATGTTAGTGGGGTACATCTCTGATGCAAGCAAAGGAGTAGATAGCTATGATGGAAAATATATTAATGATGCTGCAACAGCCTTAACATCTGATATAGCTGGAGAAGAATATGTTATTCAAGGACGTCCAGTATTTAGCGATACAGATGTTGTTAATTTAAATTTCAAAACCGATGCAGCAGGAACTTATACCATTGCAAAAGATCACGTAGATGGATTGTTTGCAACAGGTCAAGACATTTATCTTGTAGATAATGTTACTGGAACAGAAACCAATTTACAAAAAGAAGCTTATACATTTACAGCAGCTGCAGGAGCAAATAACACTCGTTTTCAGTTGACGTATAAAACTAGTGGTTCTTTGAAAGTGAACGATCTAGCATTTGATGAAAATTCAATTTCAGTTTACAAACAAAACGGAGTATTGAATATCAATGCAGGAAATACTACAATGAAAAGTGTAAAAGTATTTGATGTAACAGGAAGATTACTATTAGAGCAAAAAGCGGTAAATGCTACAACAACAGCTTTAAAAAATCTTGCTGCAGGCAAACAAGCCATGCTAATTCAAATCACATCCGACGATAATAGAGTAGTGACTAAAAAAGCAATAAACTAGAGAATTAGGTAGTTTAAAAAGCAATTAGAAAATTAAAAAAATACATTTATGAAAAACATATTGTCAAAATCATATATCACTCTTTTCTTTTTATTGGTAAGTTTTGTCACGTTTGCACAACCTGGGACAGATGACGGTACAGGTACTTTAGAAGGAACCGATGCCCCTGCACCGATTGGTGATTATTTATGGGTTCTGGCTTTAGCAGGCTTAGTACTTGTTTTCTTGACATTCAGAGCCATTCAAAATAAGAAAGTGAATAGCTAAATAAAAGCATAAAGGTTTGCTTTACAGGCCCTGTTCTAGTTTTTAGAACAGGGCTTATTGTTTTTAATTACTTATTTGTTTAAGATATAGTTCTTTTAAGAAATTAATTTATAGTATTAAAAGAGTTTCGAAGCGATTGGTCAAATGTGTTTTGCAAGAAAAAGATTCGCTTAGTTTTGAAAATAGATATGCGGAACAATTTTTTTATAGTATTTGATACTTTGTAAAATCAAACCTGCAAAGTGTATTTGTGCGGTTAAATTGTGATTAGTAGCATTAAATAGGGATTGGTGTATGCTTAAACTACAGTAAATCAATGTTATTTGCTTTTTTTGTTTTGAAAAAGTAAGTGTTTACCCTAAAAAAATTTGATATTATCATTAATATTGTTTAATATTGCAATGTTTTTTTAAAGAATTTTCTTTTTTATTTGCGTTTTTATTACATTTAATCTATCACTTTTAAGAAACTAAATAATTTATTAAATATTAAAATCATTAAAATAGTCTCTAAAACAAATACCATATGAAAATTAAAAATTACTCTAAAATGAAAATAAGCAAAACATTTTGTTTGCATAGAACGACTGTATTTATCTTTTTGCTGGGAGTGTTCCTGTTTCCCAACGCGACAGTTAATGCTCAGAATAACGCCCTGCATTTTGATGGAACCAACGATTATGTTGAAATTCCATCATCCATAAATAATCAAATTCTAGGAAATAACGTGACTGTTGAAGGCTGGTTTAACATTGAATCTATTGGTGATCAAGTAGAATTAATTGGAGAATGGTATGATGGTAGTGATTCTGATATTAAATTTGCGATTTACTACAATCAAGGTGATAATAGTATTTATTCTATTATTGGTAATGGAGGAATTTACCAACAAGTTGGGGCTGCTATGCCTACACTCAACACCTGGGTTCACATTGCCTCAACCTACGACGGAGCTAATTTGCGTCTGTATTACAACGGACTTGAAGTAGGTGTGCTACCAACGTCAATATCACTTCCTACGGTTAACGGTCTTTGGGTATTAGGTAAGAGAACTGATGGGGCTGAAACCTTCGGTGGAAAAATGGATGAAGTACGTATTTGGAATACCACTCGATCAGCAGCAGAAATTCTTGCAAATTATAAAAATCAAGTGCCTGATAATTCAGCAGGACTTATTGCATATTACAAAATGAATCAAGGTGTTGCTGAAGCAAATAATACTTCTATCGTTTCACTTACAGATTCGTCAACCTCAAACTTAAATGGAACTTTTCAAGGTTCGTTTGCATTAACTGGTTCTACTTCTAACTTTGTAACAGGAATGCCTACAGTTTGGGATACAAATTGGTCATTTGGTACTCCAGATAGTACAACAGAGGCTGTTATCGACGGAACATATTCAACTACAACCCACGGAACAATTTCTGCCAAAAAGCTGACTGTAAATTCAGGGAAGTCATTTACAGTAAATACAGGGACAAATATTACTGTACAAAACGAAGTAATCAATAATGGTAGTCTTATTGTAGAAAACGACGCCAATTTGATTCAAGTAAATAATGTTGTAAATACTGGAAATGCAGTAGTAAAACGCAATAGCAATCCATTATATCGTTTAGATTATACTATGTGGTCCTCTCCAGTGGCTAGCCAAAATTTATTAGCATTTTCACCTGCTACTACTACAACACGTTTTTACAACTATAATAGTTCAACTAATTTGTACAATGCAGTAGCAGATCCCTCAACTACACCATTTACAGTAGGAAAAGGATACTTAATCCGTATGCCTAATACTGACCCAACATCAAATTATGATGCAGGCACAGCAACATTGGCTTATCCAGGAGTATTTACAGGAGTTCTTAATAATGGTGATATTAATTTGACAGGATTAACTCCAGGTCAATATGTAGCAGTAGGAAACCCATATCCTTCAAATATTAAAGCTTTAGATTTTATAAATGCCAATTTAGATGCACTAGATGGAGGAACCTTATATTTATGGAGAAAAAAGAATGGAGAAGCTATAGTCACATCGGCATATGCAACAATGAATAAAACAGGAGTTGCAGTTGGAGTGAGTACAGGAGATGGAGGTATTTTTCCTAATGGATACATTGCAGTAGGTCAAGGTTTCATTACAACCGTACCACCTTCAGGTACGATTGCATTTAATAATGGAATGCGTACTACTAATACAGCCACTTTTTTAAGAACAAAAGCTGCAGCTCAAATAGACAGAGTTTGGATCAATCTAACCAACACTGACGGTGCTTTTAGCCAAATGTTAGTAGGATATATGGATGGAGCTACTACAGGATTTGATGCAGGATTTGATGGAAAATATATTAATGATGCTGCAACAGCCTTAACATCTGATATTGCTGGAGAAGAATATGTTATTCAAGGACGTCCAGTATTTAGCGATACAGATGTTGTTAATTTAAATTTCAAAGCAAGTGTTGCAGGAACTTATACCATTGCAAAAGACCACGTTGATGGATTGTTTGCAACAGGTCAAGACATTTATCTTGTAGATAAAACAACAGGTGTAGAAACCAATTTGCAAAAAGAAGCTTATACATTTACAGCAGCAGCAGGAGTAAATAATACTCGTTTTCAGTTGACTTATAAAACTAGCGCTTCTTTGAAAGTGAACGATTTAGCATTTGATGAAAATTCAATTTCAGTTTACAAACAAAACGGAGTATTGAATATCAATGCAGGAAATACTACAATGAAAAGTGTAAAAGTATTTGATGTAACAGGAAGATTAGTATTAGAGCAAAAATCGGTAAATGCTACAACAACAGCTTTAAAAAATCTTGCTGCAGGCAAACAAGCTTTGCTAATTCAAATCACATCCGACGATAATAGAGTAGTGACTAAAAAAGCAATAAACTAGAGAATTAGGTAGTTTAAAAAGCAATTAGAAAATTAAAAAAAATACAATTATGAAAAACATATTATCAAAATCATATATCACCCTATTCTTTTTATTGGTAAGTTTTGTCACGTTTGCACAACCTGGGACAGATGACGGTACAGGTACTTTAGAAGGAACTGATGCGCCAGCACCGATTGGTGATTATTTATGGGTTCTGGCTTTGGCAGGCTTAGTACTTGTTTTCTTGACATTCAGAGTCATTCAAAATAAGAAAGTGAATAGCTAAATAAAAGCATAAAGGTTTTTTACAAGCCCTGTTTCAGTTTTTGGAACAGGGCTTGTTGTTTATTGGGTTTAACAATTCAATTGTCTTTAAAATGTCAATTGCAAGAGTCGAACGACGATTAATCGCTTGTTTGAAAGCAAATTAACCTTTAAAATTTAATTTATATTGTATTATTTTATTATTTAATTCTGATTTTATTTTGAAATAAGTAAAGTTTGGTTTCGTTTTAGTTGAAAGTATTGTGTAATAATTAAAAATTAACTATTTTTTTATGAATATAAAAAAAATATTCATTTTTAATTATAGCATGTGTTTTTTATGTTAAAGTTAATGAAAAACATGTATTTTTACGCAATCGATTACGTTATTTAAGATAATCGATTGCATTAATTTCTTGAATAACTAACTTTATTGATTAACCAAAATTATTTTTTATGACAAAATTTACTCAATTTTTTTCTCGGCTAAAAAGCCAACAAAACTACCCTGTTTTGTCTTGGCTTTTTTTATTGGTATTAATGTGTTCTCAGGCTAGTTGGGGACAACAACCTATTGCTACAGGTCAATATGACGGTGGCTTTGAGGGAGCAACTTTAAATTCTGCTGCTTTGTCTCAAACAACAGTTAGTACTACTAAGTGGTCTTATGATAGTGCTAATTTATCTACTTCGACAATTGTCTCTAGTGGTGCACGTTCAGGGACAAAAGCTTTTAATATTGTAAATACTGTTGCAGCTACAGGGAAATATATTATGAGCCCTAAATTTTCTCCTGCTCTTGTATGTGGGGATGGGGTATCTGTCCTTGGAGAAAATTATACGGTGCAGTATTTTGTTAAAACTTCAGTGGCAGGTACTGCTACAAAAGGAGCAATATATACAAATGCAAGAGGCTCTGGTGCAGGTACTCAGGGGACAGCTGATGCAAATGGTTGGGTAAAAGTTACTTACAGATATACAGGTGTGGTAAATGTGGTAGCAGCTACTGGTACTTGGGCAGGATTTGGTAACAATGTTACTACATTGCCCTTTTCGGCATTAGTTGATGACTTTGTTGTATATACTGGTGTTGACGATGTTACAGCTCCAGATTCGCCTACAAATTTAACAGTTGCAACTGGTGCAAATCCGCTTGTAAGTTGGACTGCTCCTGCAGGAGGAGTTGATGGAGGTGGTTATGTAGTGGTACGTTACGCTACAAATCCAAATGCAGACAATGACCCAAATCAAAATGGTATTTATGCTGTAGGGAATACTACAACAAATGGTACAGGATCTTTGGTTGGTACTGTAGCTTATATTGGTACAGCAACCTCATTTACGGATACGGCAGCTGCGGGTTCTTATTATAAAGTATATACAGTAGACAAAGCATTTAATTATTCTAATGAAATTACAGGAACAGGTGCATCAGTCGGGACAACTCCACAAGCGATTACTTTCGGAGCCTTGTCGGATGCCACTTATGGAGACACCGCTTTTGCTTTGACAGGATCTTCAGATTCTGGTTTAACTGTTTCTTACGCAAGTTCTAATACAGCAGTAGCAACTATTTCAGGTAGTACTGTTACAATTGTAGGTGCGGGAACAACTAATATCACAGCTTCTCAAGTAGGTGATGCAACTTATGCTGCGGCAACTAATGTAATACAGTCTTTGACTGTAAATACTAAAGCATTAACACTTCCAGATGCTTTGGCTCAAAACAAAGTATATAATGGAACTACCGCTGCAGTAATTACAGGAACACTTACAGGGATCATTAATAGTGATGCTGTTACCCTAAACGGAACAGGTACTTTCGCTGATGCTAATGTTGCAACAGGAATTGCAGTTACTTCTACTTGTACTTTAACAGGAGCAAAGGCAGCAAATTATACTTTGACACAACCAACAGGTTTAACAGCTGATATTATCAAGGTAAATCAAACTATTATTATGGCGGCTACCGCAACCAAGTATAGTAATTTTGCAGATTATTCTCCTGCAACCTCAGCAACTTTGGCTATTAATCCAATCACTTATGCAAGTTCAAATACAGGGGTAGCATCTGTTGTTGCTGGTAAAATTCATTTTGTTGGAGCTGGAACGACTACTATTACAGCTTCACAAGCAGGAAATGCTAATTCAAATCCAGCTGTAGATGTAACACAAACACTTACTGTTGATCCAACAAACCCGAAAAGAAATGTACTTTATGCCACATACAATAAAACAATGGATGCAGCTGCTGCAACTTTTGCTGATGATCCAGTTATTAGAATGCTAAAGAATGAAAATTTTAATGTTACAGTTGTGGCTACTGATCTTAATGGAGCAAATTTACCAGCTTCATTTTCAGCTTATGATTTACTTGTTGTACAAGAATCAGTTGGAGGTGGAGATGCAGTTTTGAAGCCTGCAGGAAAATTAGCAATTAAAAATCTTACTATTCCTGTTATTTATAACAAAGTATTTGCTTTGCAAAATGCTAGAGCAGTTAGTTCAACTACATCTACAGGAGGAACAACAATTGCTGATACTTCAAATTTATCAGTAACAGTAGATTTAGGTAATCAGTCGAATCCGCTTTTTAGTGGAATTACTTTCGCAACAACGAGTTTACCTCTTTTTAAAACGCTTTCAGATGATACAGGTACTACTACTGGTAACACTAAGGCTATTTCTATAGCCAAAAGTTTAGAACTTTCGGCAACAGGAACCTTGCTAGCTAGCATTCCAGAAGTTACTAATGCTGATAAGACAATTTTAATCAATGATATTCCTTCAGGAACACAATTTGGTACAGCTGTTACAGATGTATGTCCTTCTAGAATGATTGCTTTTGGATTTAATTATGGAGCAATGTGTGAATCTTATGGTAAAAATGTTACCAATGAATTGTTAACAGTTTGGAGAAATGCCGCTTATATATTGACGGGTCAAAACGTTCCGACTTCTTTATATTTGGATGAATCAACTACTTGGAACGGAACAGTTTGGGATAATGGAACTCCAGATACAACTCTTGCGGCTTATGTTGCAGGTTTTTATTCAACTACAACCAACGGAACAATTTCTGCCAAAAAACTGACTGTAAATTCAGGGAAGTCATTTACTGTAAATTCAGGGACAAATATTACTGTACAAAACGAAGTAATCAATAATGGTAGTCTTATTGTAGAGAACGACGCCAATTTGATTCAAGTAAACAATGTTACAAATACCGGAAATGCAGTAGTAAAACGAAATAGTAATTCATTATATCGTTTAGATTATACTATGTGGTCCTCTCCAGTGGCTAGCCAAAATTTATTAGCATTTTCACCTGCTACTACTACAACACGTTTCTATAACTATAATAGTTCAACTAATTTGTACAATGCTGAAGCAGATCCCTCAACTACACCATTTACAATAGGAAAAGGTTTCTTAATTCGTATGCCCAATACAGATCCAACAGTAGGATATGATGCGGGAACAGCAACTTTGGCTTATCCAGGAGTATTTACAGGAGTTCTTAATAATGGTGATATTAATTTGACAGGATTAACTCCAGGTCAATATGTAGCAGTAGGAAACCCATATCCTTCAAATATTAAAGCTTTAGATTTTATAAATGCCAATTTAGATGCACTAGATGGAGGAACCTTATATTTATGGAGAAAAAAGAATGGAGAAGCTATAGTCACATCGGCATATGCAACAATGAATAAAACAGGAGTTACAGTTGGAGTTAGTACAGGAGATGGGGGTATTTTTCCTAATGGATACATTGCAGTAGGTCAAGGTTTCATTACAACCGTACCACCTTCAGGTACGATTGCATTTAATAATGGAATGCGTACTACTAATACAGCCACTTTTTTAAGAACAAAAGCTGCAGCTCAAATAGACAGAGTTTGGATCAATCTAACCAATACTGATGGTGCTTTTAGCCAAATGTTAGTAGGATATATGGATGGAGCTACTACAGGATTTGATGCAGGATTTGATGGAAAATATATTAATGATGCTGCAACAGCCTTAACATCGGATATTGCTGGAGAAGAGTATGTTATTCAAGGACGCCCAGTATTTAGCGATAACGATGTTGTGAATTTAAACTTCAAAGCAAGTGTTGCAGGAACTTATACCATTGCAAAAGACCACGTTGATGGATTGTTTGCAACAGGTCAAGACATTTATCTTGTAGANTGCTAATTCAAATCACATCCGACGATAATAGAGTAGTGACTAAAAAAGCAATAAACTAGAGAATTAGGTAGTTTAAAAAGCAATTAGAAAATTAAAAAAATACAATTATGAAAAACATATTATCAAAATCATATATTACCCTATTCTTTTTATTGGCAAGTTTTGTCACGTTTGCACAACCTGGGACAGATGATGGTACGGGTACTTTAGAAGGAACCGATGCACCTGCACCTATTGGAGATTATTTATGGGTTTTGGCTTTGGCAGGCTTAGTACTTGTTTTCTTGACATTCAGAGCCATTCAAAATAAGAAAGTGAATAGCTAAATAAAAGCATAAAGGTTTGCTTTACAGGCCCTGTTCCAGTTTTTGGAGCAGGGCTTTGTTGTTTTAGATAATTAATTTATTTAGCTGATTAATAGCTTTGAAAGCTTGGTTTTGTGAATTTTAACGAGTTTAGAAGTGATTCATCGAAAATATTTTATGGTAAAAAAGGATTCGCTTAGTTTTGACCTCAGATAAGAGATATATCTTTTGTCATAATAAAAAAAACGATATGAATCAAATTTCTAATAAAGCTGGTAAAATCAATAACAACATATTTTTTATGGTGTTGGCTTTTATTTTATTTTCTATTGGAACTGCTTTTGCTCAAAATGAAGTTGAAAACACTGTAGTTTCTAATAATACAATAACAACTACTACTTCTGAGACATTAGTTGCAAAACAAGAAAGTAATGATACAAATTCAAATATGAATTTTGTGCTTTGGTTTATGGGTTCAAAACAAGATCCAAATGTTAAAATTTCTACAGAAGGTGTCAATACAAAAAAAGAGTTTATGACTTCTGGAATGGCTCCTAATCGTTTGCTGATAAAAGCTTTTTTGAAAAAAGCAGTAAATTTCGAAGCAGCATTGTCGTAAATTCTAAAAATATTTTCAGTACCAATAAAAAACGCTAATCTTATGATTAGCGTTTTTTTTTATTTTATATAAGTCCTGCCTAATGCTTTATTCAAATTCCGAAGTAAAAAACAATTTTACATTAGGGAATTTGCTTTGTGTCATTTGGATTGTAAAATCCGAATCGGCAAGAAAAACCAATTGATTGTATTTATCGTGTGCTAAGAATTTTTGTTTAATTCTTCTAAATTCTTTAAATTCTTCACTTTTTGGATCATTTGGTTTAACCCAACATGCTTTGTGTACTGGAAAATTTTCATAGGTACATTTTGCTCCATATTCATGTTCTAATCGGTATTGAATCACTTCATATTGAAGTGCTCCCACGGTTCCAATAATCTTTCTATTATTCATTTCTAGTGTAAACAACTGCGCCACACCTTCGTCCATCAACTGATCAACTCCTTTATCAAGCTGTTTGGCTTTCATCGGGTCAGCATTGTTAATGTATCTGAAATGCTCTGGCGAGAAACTCGGAATTCCTTTGAAACTCATTATTTCGCCTTCGGTCAAAGTGTCGCCAATCTTGAAGTTTCCAGTATCGTGCAATCCTACAATATCTCCTGGAAAGGAAATATCAACGATTTCTTTTTTCTCAGCAAAGAACGCATTTGGGCTAGAGAATTTTAAATTCTTTTTCTGGCGAACGTGATAGTAAGGTTTATTTCTTTCGAATGTACCCGAAACAATTTTGATAAATGCCAAACGGTCTCTGTGTTTTGGATCCATATTGGCGTGGATTTTAAATACAAATCCAGACATTTTTTCTTCTTTTGGATCAACTAATCTCGTTTCAGAATCTTTAGCTCTTGGCGATGGAGCAATTTGAACAAAACAATCCAAAAGTTCGCGCACACCAAAATTATTTAAGGCTGAACCAAAAAACACAGGTTGCAGTTTTCCGTCTAAATATTCCTGACGATCAAATTTAGGATAGACTTCATCAATTAATTCTAATTCTTCTCGTAGTTTGTGTGCGGGTTTCTCGCCAATAATCTTCTCTAATTCTGGACTTTTTACATCCGAGAAAGCAATGGTTTCTTCAATGTTTTTGCGACTGTCACCACTAAATAAATTAATGTTTTCTTCCCATAAGTTGTAAATTCCTTGAAAATCATATCCCATTCCAATAGGAAAACTCAATGGAGTAACTGTTAAACCCAGTTTTTGTTCCACTTCGTCCATTAGGTCGAAAGCATCTTTTCCTTCGCGGTCTAATTTGTTGATAAAAACAATGATAGGAATATTTCTCAGTCGGCACACAGCGACTAGTTTTTCGGTTTGTTCTTCGACACCTTTGGCTACGTCAATCACTACAATCACACTATCAACTGCAGTTAGTGTTCTAAAAGTGTCTTCGGCAAAATCTTTGTGTCCCGGAGTATCGAGAATGTTTATTTTTTTGTCTTGATAATTGAATGCTAAGACCGAGGTCGAAACCGAAATTCCTCTCTGACGTTCAATTTCCATAAAGTCACTCGTAGCTCCTTTTTTGATTTTGTTGTTTTTTACTGCACCCGCTTCTTGAATCGCACCTCCAAAAAGGAGTAATTTTTCGGTTAAGGTGGTTTTTCCCGCATCGGGATGGGAAATAATTCCAAAAGTTCTTCTTCGCTGTATTTCTTCTAAAAAGCCCATATTTATTTAAATAGTTTGCAAAAGTACTATTTATAAATGCGAATTCAAAAAGCAAATAAATTTGTTAGAAATACTTTATGCGAAAATAGATAGAGAATCAAGAAAAAGGAGTGGTGTTTATTGACTAAGCAAATAATATGTTAAACAAAAAAATAACAAAATAGTCCAACCTCCTTATATTTAAAATATTATATCGTTTTCGTTAATAACATTACGATTTTTTCATTTAGTGTTAATTGTGGATAGTGTATATTTGTATCTAAATAAATTATATTTCAACATTAAAATTAAACAAAATGAGTATTATTGTCAAAATTCACGCAAGACAAATTTTCGATTCAAGAGGAAATCCTACTGTAGAAGTAGATGTAGTTACAGATAACGGAATATTAGGAAGAGCAGCAGTTCCATCTGGAGCTTCAACTGGAAAGTTCGAAGCTGTGGAATTACGCGACGGAGGAAAAAACTTTCTTGGAAGAGGCGTTCTTAAAGCGGTTGAAAATGTAAATACTATAATTGCTGAAGAATTAGTTGGGACATCAGTTTTCGAACAAAACTTGATTGACCAAACTATGATTGAGTTAGATGGAACTCCTAATAAAGCTAAACTTGGTGCAAATGCAATTCTTGGTGTTTCGCTTGCAGTGGCAAAAGCAGCAGCAAACGAATTAGGAATGCCTTTATACAGATATGTTGGTGGAGTTTCTGCAAATACATTACCAGTGCCAATGATGAATATCATCAATGGTGGTTCACACTCAGATGCGCCTATCGCATTTCAAGAGTTTATGATTTTCCCAGTAAAAGCAACTTCTTTTACTCACGCATTGCAAATGGGAACTGAGATTTTCCATAATCTTAAAAAAGTATTGCACGATAGAGGTTTGAGTACTGCTGTAGGTGACGAAGGTGGATTTGCTCCAAACTTAGCTGGTGGAACAGAAGATGCTTTAGATACTATCAAATTGGCAGTTGAAAAAGCAGGTTATACTTTTGGAGATGAAGTAATGATTGCTTTAGATTGTGCTTCTTCTGAATTCTACGAAAACGGTGTTTACGACTATACTAAATTTGAAGGACCAACTGGAAAAATCAGAACATCAGCAGAGCAAGTGGAATATATGGCTGAATTAGTAGCTAAATATCCAATTATTTCTATTGAAGATGGTATGGACGAAAATGACTGGGATGGTTGGAAAATGCTTACCGAGAAAATTGGAGACAAAGTTCAATTAGTAGGAGATGATTTATTCGTTACTAATGTGGAGCGTCTTTCTACTGGAATTGAAAAAGGTATTGCTAATTCAATTTTAGTAAAAGTAAACCAAATTGGATCTTTAACAGAAACTATTGCAGCTGTAAATATGGCTAAAAACGCAGGATATACTTCTGTAATGTCTCACCGTTCAGGAGAAACAGAAGACAATACTATTGCTGATTTAGCAGTAGCTTTGAACTGTGGACAAATAAAAACAGGTTCGGCTTCACGTTCTGATCGTATGGCAAAATACAATCAGTTAATTCGCATCGAAGAAGAATTAGCGAATACTGCATATTTTCCGGGTAAAAATGCTTTTAAAGTAAAATAAAGGTGCTGATTTTATTAAAAAGCCATTTACGCAAAGTAAATGGCTTTTTTTTTGAATTTTAACATATTCCTTAGGAATTTCATTTTTTAGTTTGCTTGAAATTACCTATTTTTGGAAAATAATTTTATTAAGATTTATTCCAAAAATATTATGTCAAAAACAGCAAAATTAGAAATAGACGGCAAAATTTATGAGTTACCAATATTTGTTGGGACTGAAAATGAGATGTCCATTGATATTAGCAAATTACGTGATTTGTCAGGAGCAATTACGCTAGATCAAGGGTATAAAAATACAGGTGCTTGTAAAAGTGAAATTACTTTCCTGGATGGAGAAGAAGGGATTTTGCATTATAGAGGGTATTCAATAGAAGAACTAGCTGAGAAAGCCCATTTTCTTGAAGTTTGTTATTTGTTGATTTTTGGAGAATTACCTACCAAAACTCAATTGCTTGAATTTGAAACTCATATCAGAAGATATACATTGGTAAATGAAGAGATGAAAAGCATCATTGATGGTTTTCCTACCACAGCTCACCCGATGGGAGTTTTATCTGCTTTGACCAGTGCTTTGATTGCTTTTAATCCAAAAGCTGTAAATCCAGAACACCCTGACGAATTGTACGAAGCAGTTTGTAAATTGATGGGTAAATTCCTTGTAATTGCCTCTTGGACCTATAGAAAAAGTTTGGGCTATCCATTGAATTATTATGATAATACTTTGGAATATGTAGAAAACTTCATGCAATTAATGTTCAAATTACCAACAGAACCTTATAAAACTGACCCAGTAATTGTTAAGGCTTTAGATAAATTGTTTATTCTTCATGCTGATCACGAACAAAACTGTTCGACTTCAACAGTAAGAATGGTAGGATCTTCTCATGCAGGTTTATTTGCATCAGTTTCGGCTGGTATTTCTGCGCTTTGGGGGCCTTTACATGGTGGAGCTAATCAAGCAGTTCTTGAAATGCTAGAAGAAATTCAGAAGAATGGTGGAGATGCTGATAAATATATTGCAAAAGCTAAAGACAAAGAAGATCCATTTAGATTGATGGGCTTTGGACATAGAGTATATAAAAATTTCGACCCAAGAGCCAAAATCATCAAAAAAGCAGCTGATGAAGTATTAGGAACATTAGGCGTTGAAGATCCTATTTTGGAGATTGCCAAAAAATTAGAAGCAGCCGCTTTGACAGACGAGTATTTCATTTCTAGAAAATTATATCCAAATGTTGATTTCTATTCAGGTATTATTTACCGTGCTTTAGGAATACCAACAGATATGTTTACCGTTATGTTTGCCATTGGTAGATTGCCAGGTTGGATAGCACAATGGAAAGAAATGAGATTGAATAAAGAACCAATAGGAAGACCAAGACAAGTTTATACAGGTTCACCTTTGAGATCTTTTGTTGAAATGGATAAAAGATAATAAAAACCAAAATAATATTTAAAACCACTTCAATCGGAGTGGTTTTTTTTGTTAGTTGTTTAGGCGATAAATCCACTAAACAAACAGTTGCTTCTATATACTTAGGTTTTGTTGCTACAGGATTTTTGAGATAAATTGAAAATAGATTTCAATAAAGCTTCTCTTAATCGAGGAGCTTTTTTATCTTTGATGCTACTAAAAAATCAACTATGTTGAAATTAAGCATAAATGACGAAACTTCAAGACTAAGAACTGTCGTTCTTGGTGTAGCCAATAGCAATGGACCAACCCCATCAATTCAGGAAGCTTATGATCCCAAATCATTAGAGCATATTCGGGCTGGAACTTATCCAAAAGAAGAAGATATGGTGGTTGAAATGGAAGCTTTTAATCAGATTTTTGAGAAATATGAAGTTACCGTTTTTCGCCCTGAAATCATAGAGAACTACAATCAAATATTTACTAGAGATATTGGTTTTGTTATTGGCGATGTTTTTATTAAATCGAATATATTACCAGAACGAGTTCGGGAATTGGATGCTATTCAATATGTGATTGATCAAATACAACCCGAGAAAGTGGTAACTCCACCCGAAGAAGTTCATATCGAAGGTGGAGATGTTATGTTGTGGGATGATTATGTTTTTATAGGTACCTACAAAGGGAGTGATTATAAAGATTATATTACTGCAAGAACCAATAGAGCAGGCGTGCAGTTCATAAAAGAGTTATTTCCGAATAAAAAAGTGAAAGAATTTGATTTGATAAAGTCGAAAATTGAAGCTCGAGATAATGCTTTGCATTTGGATTGCTGTTTTCAACCTGTTGGAAAAGATAAAGCAATTATTTATAAACGTGGGTTCAGAGAAGAAGCTGATTATCTGTTTCTGGTTCAGCTCTTTGGCGAAGAAAATTTATTTCATATTACCCGAAAAGAAATGTATTCGATGTGTTCGAATGTTTTTTCTATTGATACTAATGTTGTAGTTTCTGAAAAGAAGTTTTCAAGACTGAACAAATGGTTGAAAAAACAGGGTTTTATTGTAGAAAAAATCCCTTATGCCGAAATTTCCAAACAGGAAGGGTTATTGAGATGCTCTACTTTACCTTTAATTAGAGATTAAAAAATGTTTCAGGTTTCAAGTTGCTCAACTTGAAACTTGAAATTTAAAACTAAACAACATGAACCAAACTACAAATTCAATTCTAATGATTCGCCCAGTAGCGTTTCGAATGAACGAACAAACGGCTGTAAATAATTATTATCAAAAAGTTTTGGATGGATTATCCAAAGAAACAGTAAATGCTAAAGCGCAAGAAGAGTTTGATGGCTTGGTGCAAAAACTAAAAATGGTAGGAGTCGATGTTATCGTAGTTGAAGATACATTGAATCCAGATACTCCTGATAGTATTTTTCCAAACAATTGGATTTCATTTCACGAAAGTGGCGATGTAGTTTTGTATCCTATGTTTGCTAAAAACAGGAGAGAAGAGCGTCGGGACGACATACTGGATATTGTAGAGGATCAAGGTTTTGTCATCAACGAAATTATGGATTACACTTCGGCCGAAGAAGATGGTTTTTATCTTGAAGGTACAGGGAGTGTGGTTTTAGATAGAGAAAATGGAAAGGCCTATTGTGCTTTATCGCCTCGGGCTGACGAAGAGTTGTTTATTGAATTCTGTGAAGATTTTGAATATTCTCCTGTGATTTTCGAAGCTTTTCAAACTGTAGATGGCGAGCGAAAATTGATTTATCATACCAATGTGATGATGTGTATTGGCGATACTTTTGCAGTGATTTGTGCCGACTGTATCGATGATAAAAAAGAACGCAAAATGGTTTTAGACAGTTTGAGAGGCGATGATAAGGAAGTTATTCTAATCACAGAAACTCAAGTCAATTCCTTTGCGGGTAATATGCTAGAAGTAAAAGGCGCCGATGATAGACGCTATTTAGTAATGAGTAGCTCAGCATACCAAAGTTTGACAAAAAAACAAATCGCCCAAATCGAGGAGCACGTTACTATCTTGAGTTCTAATTTGGATACTATCGAAGCTTGTGGAGGTGGAAGCGCACGCTGTATGATGGCTGAGATTTTCTTGCCGAGAGGGTAAAATAGTCAATCGTTTTTCGATGTTCGTTTACCGTTTATTGAAAAACGAACATCGAAAAACGATTAATCTAAAGTAAATTTCCTTTTATGATTGTTAGTAGTGCGCTAACAATATACTGAATTCCTATAGCAATAACTATAAATCCAACGATTCTAGAAATAGCTACAATTCCAGATGCTCCAAGAATTTTTGAAAGATAATGGGCACTTCTTAGAATCACAAAAATAGCGATGGCAATGGCAAAAATGGCCAAACATGAAATCATGATTTCGTTTGGCTTGTGGTGTTCTTGATAGAATGCAATTAACAAAGATATAGAGCCAGGTCCTGCAAGCATCGGTATGGCTAGAGGGGTCAAAGCAATGTCGTTTCTTTTTTGGGCTTCCGACTCTGCTTTTTTGTTAATTCCTCTCTTTTTAGTAAACTTTCCAGAAAGTAATGAAAAACCTGAACTAACAATGATGATTCCTCCCGCAATTCTTAGAGCTTCTATGCTAATTCCAAAAAAAGTCAGCACATATTGACCAATAAAAAAGGAAACAATAAGAATTATAAAGACGTTTATTGCGGTCCATAATGAGATTCTAGAGCGCTCTTTTTTAGAATCGGAATGGGTGAGCCCGACAAAAATTGGTACTGTTCCTATGGGGTTTAGTACTGAAAATAAAGCAGCAAATAAATAGGTAAAAAGATCCATACTGTTTTGAATTGTGGGTGTAAAAGTAGTGTTTTTTATTATTGTGAGATTTTCGATGCTTGATGTTTCAGAGCAATCGCATTTAAAAATTAGTTTTTCTTTTTACCACAAATTACGCAAATTTTCACAAATTAAGACATCTGTTTCGTTTTGATTAATAGGTAAATTAGCGTTGGGCTAACTCAGATTTGCGAAAATTTGCGTAATTTGTGGTTGAGATACTATTTAATTGTAAAGGGAAATAATTTAAAAGTAAAAAGTGATTGCCCTATTAGCTTGCTGAAAAGCCTATTTCTTGACTCTTTTTTGCCTACTTTTGCAGTATTATAAGTATAGAAATGAAAAATAAAAAAACATTGGTTCTCGGTGCTAGTGCCAAACCAGAAAAATATTCCTTTAAAGCCATTACTTTATTAGTACAAAAAGGACATTCCGTATTAGCCATTGGTCAAAATGCTGGTGAAGTTGCAGGAATAAAAATCCAGACTAAAGCTATTCCCTTAAAAAATATAGATACCATCAGCTTGTATCTCAACCCAATTCGTCAACGTGATTATTACAATTACATTGTTGAATCTAAACCCAAGCGTGTTATTTTCAATCCTGGGACCGAGAATCCAGAGTTCTATCAATTATTGGAACTGAATGGTATTAAGGCCGAAGTGGCTTGTACTTTGGTATTGTTGACTACCAATCAATATTAATGAGGTATGTAGCAGTTGTTGATGCCTCAAATTGTTTTTACAATGACGTTAGTGTACAGCTCTTTAAGGCAGTTGTATCTAACGTCTTTTTTAAATGATTAGGTACTGCAACAACTAACTCTAAAATTCCATATTTAGTCAAATTATAAATACAGAATTAATATTATATTTGTTTTTTATCGATTAAATTTACCTATAAACGGTTTTTTTGTTTTGAGACGAAGAGTTTTCTTAGCTTAATCGATTGATTTATAGTGGTTTTTTGTTTTTTTTGTTTATTTGTTTATTTCAAAAGTAGGGAGTTGAAAAAAAATAGGAACTTGCTTTTGTTGTATATTTGTCGTCAATTATTTTACCTTGACTAATTCTCTTTTGGGAGTTAGAACGGCGAAGCCATGGAATCAAGAAAAGAAAAAGTGTAATCCTACTTTATAAAATCTTATGATTAGTTGTTTTGGTTTTTAGAAATAAATGTTTTTCAATTAGAATTGTATTATGAAAAAAGACACTAAAATTTATATTGCTGGACATCGAGGTATGGTGGGCTCTGCGATTTGGAGAACGCTTACTGCAAAAGGATATACCAATTTGATTGGGGCTTCAAGTGCCAACCTAGATTTGCGAAATCAAGATGCAGTTCGGGATTTTATTTCGAAAGAAAAACCAGATGTGGTTATTGATGCTGCTGCAAAAGTAGGAGGGATTTTGGCCAACAATAATTATCCTTATCAGTTTATTATGGAGAACATGCAAATCCAGAACAATTTGATAGATTCGGCTTTGCAATCGGGGATTGAAAAATTTATTTTCTTAGGGAGTTCTTGTATTTACCCTCGACTGGCTCCACAGCCATTGAAGGAAGACTATTTGCTAACTAGCGATTTAGAACCCACTAACGAATGGTATGCTATTGCTAAAATTACGGGTGTAAAAGCCTGTCAAGCTATTCGCAAGCAATTTGGAAAGGATTACGTTAGTTTAATGCCTACCAATTTGTATGGCACCTATGATAATTTTGATTTGAATACTTCTCATGTACTTCCTGCAATGATGCGGAAATTTCACGAAGCCAAAGAGAATAATCATGCTCCTGTAACACTATGGGGAAGCGGAACTCCTTTGCGCGAATTTTTATTTGTAGATGATATGGCTCAAGCAGTCGTTTTTGCGTTAGAAAATACTTTGCCAGATTATTTATATAATATAGGAACAGGAGTTGATTTGACCATCAAAGAATTAGCAGAAACCATTCAGAAAATTACTGGGCATCAAGGTGAAATCATCTGGGATTCCAGCAAGCCTGATGGAACGCCACGAAAATTAATGGATATTTCTAAAATGCATGATTTGGGTTGGAAACATAAGATAGATTTAGAAGAGGGAATTCAATTGACTTATGATTGGTTTTTGGAGCATGTGAATGATTTTAAGCAAGTGAAAATGTAAAACTATAATCTTTTTTCGATGATCGTTGACCGTTTTTCTAGTTTCAAACAACGAACAACGAACAACGAACAACGAACAACGAATAACGAACAACGAACAACGAACAACGAAAAACGAACAACGACAATGGATACAAAACAAAAAGTAGCACTAATAACAGGAATTACAGGACAAGATGGATCTTATCTTGCAGAATTATTATTAGAAAAAGGATATCATGTTCACGGAGTAAAAAGACGTGCTTCTTCTTTTAATACCCAACGAATTGATCATATCTATCAGGATCAACATGAGAATCATGTGAATTTTAAATTGCATTATGGTGATTTGACCGATTCGACTAATATTATTCGAATCATTCAGGAAGTACAACCCGATGAAATCTATAACCTTGGAGCAATGTCCCATGTAAAAGTTTCTTTTGATTCTCCTGAATATGTGGCCAATGTTGATGGAATCGGTACTTTGAGAATATTGGAGGCCGTGAGAATTTTGGGTCTTGAGAAGAAAACTAGAATCTATCAAGCCTCAACTTCAGAATTGTATGGCGGTTTGGCTGAAAATAAAAATGCAGCAGGATTTTATGATGAAAACTCGCCATTCTATCCCCGTTCTCCTTATGGTGTTGCTAAGATATATGGTTTTTGGATTACGAAAAACTACCGCGAAGCTTATGATATCTATGCTTGTAACGGAATTTTATTCAACCACGAATCGCCAAGAAGAGGGGAAACTTTTGTAACTCGTAAAATTACTATGGCTACAGCAGCTATTGCCTTAGGCAAACAAGATTGTTTGTATTTAGGGAACTTGAACTCACAAAGAGACTGGGGACACGCCAAAGATTATGTAGAGGCGATGTGGAGAATCTTGCAACAAGATGTAGCCGAAGACTATGTAATTGCCACTGGAGTTACTACTTATATTCGTGATTTTGTACGTTATTCTTTTGCTGAAGTAGGTATGGAATTGGCCTTTGAAGGCGAACAAGAAAGTGAAGTAGCTAAAATAGTAGCTTGCAACAATCCTGAATATCAATTGCCAATTGGTACAGTTGTAGTAAGAGTAGATCCTCAATATTACCGCCCTACCGAAGTAGATTTGTTGATTGGTGATCCTGCTAAATCTAAAAAATTGGGTTGGAAACCACAATATGACCTTGCAGGATTGGTTAAGGAAATGGTGGCAAGTGATCTAGAGATTGCTAAAAGAGGTTAATCGTTTAGAAAAGGTTTAATTGTTTAATCTAACCCGTTGGGTGTAATTATTAAAATCTTCAGTTCGAGTGTTTTTTGTGGAGTAAAACGGAACAAAAAATGTATCGAGAACCATTTTTAATCCTAATTTTTTTGTTCTCGATACACTTTTCTATCGAAAAGCACTCGAACTGACGAAAATTAGTATTAAAAATTAATTACACCCAACGGGTTAATCTAATAAATAATTACCAGTTAACCCAATACCAATTCACCTATTAATACAATAAAAAAACCGATGGAAATCAGTTTGCTACAATCTAAAATTTTTGAAATTCGAGGAACAAAAGTCCTTCTAGATTTTGATTTAGCATTATTATATGGTGTTGAAGCAAAAGTTTTAAACCAAGCTGTTAAGCGAAATGCAATTCGGTTTCCAAGTGATTTTATGTTTTAAATTACCTTGAGCGAATGGGAAGAGTACTCGTCACAAATTGTGACCAGTTCCAATAAAAATCGCGGAAAGGTTTATTTGCCTTTCGCATTTACTGAGCAAGGTGTAGTAATGTTAAGTTCTGTTTTGCGTTCTGAAAAAGCAGTTTTGGCAAATATTGCTATTATGCGAGCTTTTGTTGAAATACGCAAAGTGATGACACAACAGCATTATTTGTCGCAACAATTTCAAGATTTAAAAAAAGAATTGGAGATTCGTTTAGGAGAGCAGGATACACAAATAATTGATATTTACAATGCTCTCGAAGAACTTATGGATGAAAAAGAAGAACGAAAAAATTGGGAAAACAGAAAAAAGTTAGGATATAAGTAAATCCAATTATCCTTTTCTAAGGAGATAGATTTATTGATAATCCTGCTAAATCTAAAAAGTTAGGTTAGAAACCACAATATGACCTTGCCGGATTGGTTAAGGAAATGGTGGCAAGTGATCTAGAGATTGCTAAAAGATATTAATAAAAGAAATGGTTATCGGTTAGAAAACAGGTCACCAATGAATCAATTGACCTTAAAGAATTAACCCCAAAAAACAAAACATAAATGCAAGCAGCTCATCGTGTAGCTAAAAATACTGGAATTCTTTATGCTCGGATGGCGATTACCGTTTTTATATCGCTGTATGCTACAAGATTGGTTTTGGCTGCTTTAGGTGTAGCTGATTTTGGTTTGTTTAATGTGGTGGGTGGTGTAGTGGCCATGCTTGGTTTTTTAAACAGTTCGATGGCAGTGGCAACCCAGCGGTTTATGTCCTATGCCCAAGGCGAGGGCGACTTAGAGAAAGTAAAACGTATCTTTAATATGAGTACTATTTTGCACGCAGGAATTGCGGTGCTGATGGTCTTGATTTTGGAAATTGCGGGTTACTTTTTTTTTAATGGAATATTGAATATCGCTCCTGAAAGGGTTGAAGTGGCTAAAATTATTTACCATTTTATGGTAGTTAGCACTTTTTTTACTGTTTTGTCGGTGCCTTATGAAGCAGTGATTACTTCGCACGAGAATATGCTATTCTATGCTATTTTAGGCATTGTAGAAGCTTTACTAAAATTAGGCATTGCCTTATATCTCGCTTACAGTGCCTTTGATCATTTGGTTGCTTATGGTTTTTTGACGGCAGCTTTGGCTATTTTTTTATTGATTTTGCGACGGATTTATTGCCATCGTAATTATCAGGAATGTGAGTTGAATTTTCGTAAATATTACGAAAAAAGTCTGATGAAAGAGATTAGTAGTTTTGCAGGTTGGTCTTTGTTGGGAACGGCAAGTAGTATGCTGGCTAATTATGGACAGATAATTGTTATTAATATATTCTATGGTTCTATTGTTAATGCTGCACAAGGAATAGCTATACAAGTGAGCGGACAATTGGGTGCTTTTGCTAATACAATGCTTAAAGCTTTGAACCCCATCATTGATAAAAGTGAAGGTGCTGGTAATAGGTTACTAATGCTGAAAGCAACGATGTCAGGAAGTAAGATTTCTTTTTTTCTTTTAATTTTTTTTTATATACCTGTTCTTATTGAAATGCCTTATATTTTTAGTTTATGGCTAAAAAATGTTCCTGACTATGCTGTATTATTTTGTAGATTAGGTTTGATTCGTAATTTAATTGATCAATTATTTGTAACATTAACTAGTGCAATTGCAGCCGTTGGAAATATTAGAAAATTTCAAATTTATAATTCAGTATTGAATTTTTTTCCATTACTAATATCCTATGTTTTATTTTCATTTCATTTTCCTGTTTATTACTTGTATATAGTCTTTATAATTTATTCTTTAATTGGAGGAATTCTTGTACTTTCCTTCGCAAAATCTGACTGTGAATTATCAATCCCAATCTATTTGAAGAATGTCGTTATGCCTTGTTTGGTTTCGTTCGTGTTAATTTTGATTTTATCTTTAGTACCTTTCCTTTTTAATCTCAATCAAAGTCTTAGATTATTATTTGTGATTTCAATAAGTTCAATCTCCTTTTTGATTGTATTTTGGTTTATTGGTTTTAATATAGAGGAGAGAATGATTGTTAAGCCATTTATGAAAAAGATTTTTTCAAGACAATAAAATTTTAATTGTAATTTATGGAAAAAATTGTATACAAAATTGGCGGATTAAAGCGACCCTCAAATTCAAAAATCGAGAGGCTTGTATTGAAACTTAATAAAGTCCCATTGCTACGTAATTTTGGTTTTATAAAACAATTAGTTTGTAAATTATTTAATTTACCCTTAACAACAACCTTCAACGAAGGTTTTTATTGTTCAGCACCGATTTTACAAGTAGGGAATAATGTTGGTTTAGCTGACACATATATATTAGCATATGCGCCAGTAATTATAGGCGATAATTGTTCATTTTCATTTAGAAATATGATTGTTACTTCAACCCACGATTTAAATGATTTTTCTACTGTCATAGCTCAACCAATTATTATAGGGAATAATGTTTGGATTACAACAAATGTTACAATATTACCTGGGGTTGTAATCGGAGATAATACTGTTATTGGTGCTGGAAGTGTTGTTTCAAAAAGTATTCCCTCTGGTGTGTTTGCAGCAGGAAATCCTTGCAAAGTTATTAGAGAGATTTCATTTAAGAAATAATGTCAATATTTACAACTTAAATTATGCAATTAAATATATGTCAATTAATATTAAAAATAAAAGCTCCATTCTAGTAAATACCTGCGACAATTTTGAAGATTGCTGGATTCCTTTTTTTAAACTGTTTACTATTTATTGGCCTGATTTTAATGGTAAAATATATTTAAATACCGAATACAAAGACTTCAGTTATCCAGGTCTTGACATTGTGTGTACTAAAGTCTGTGAAGTAAATAAAGTACCACATTCTGTTCGTGCCACTTGGAGCCAATGTTTGAGTTGGACTTTGGAAGCTATTGATACAGATGTTGTATTGTATATGCAAGAGGATTATTTTCTAAAAGATTTTGTTAAAAATGATCTCATAGAAAAATACGTTCAAATGATGGTTGAAAATAATGATATCGACTGTATTCATTTGACAGACCAAGCTGTAATACCTAATAATAAATCTATAGATTACGAGGGTTTATATACTGTACAAAACAACCAGAAATATCAAATTAGTTGTCAGGCTGCTTTATGGAAAAAAGAAACTTTACAATCCTATTTACGTATTTATGAAAATGCTTGGCAATTTGAAGAATTTGGATCTAAAAGGGCTGCAGTTTTAAATCATAATTTCTATGTAGTAGATAAAAGTTGGGTTCAATTAAATGTTTTTGAAATTATACCTTATGTTTTTACAGGGATTATGCAAGGAAGATGGTTTGAAGAAGTAGTGCCCTTATTTGAAAAACACAATTTAGAAGTTGATTATACCAAAAGAGGATTTGTAAAGGATAAACCACCCAAACCATTAAAAAATAGGATTAAATATAGATTAAATAAATTTCCAATTTGGATTCGCCATCTAACAGATATTTATCAAATAAAATCTAGTTTGAATAAGAAATAATTTTTAAGCATAAAATTTATACTATTGAAAGGAATTAAATTTTGATTCATTATCTGGTATAAAAATGAATACAAATTTGAATAAAGACGTGATGAATAATATTTTTTATTTTTCTCTAAAGGTTTTGAGAAAACTCTATGCTAAATCTTTTGGGACTGTTTTGGAAAATCCAATATGTGTGATAGACCCTGATGAAGCGTCAAAGCTTATTTATAATGCTTTAAATGCTGATGAGCCCTGTATGATTGCTCGTTTTGGAAGTACAGAGTTAAACTGTTTGACTAACTATTTAGGCATTGTAAACGATAAAGGAAAATATTTTGATTACATAAAAGGAAATGCCACAGCTTGGTGGTGGAATCCAAAAGTAATTAGTCAAATGAGTACTCATTCTGGATTTTTTCCGCCTACGGTTGAAAAAATAGAACAATTTTGTGAGTTGATGTTACAGGACATTCCAGCGGTTGATATTTTGGGATCATGGCGACCTGAAGAAAAATTATTAGAAAAAGAGCTAAAAAATGCCCATAAAATAAACCTCTTATTGTTAGAGCCTTATTGGGCTGAAAATCATTGGTCAAGGGTTTTAGAAGGTAAAAAAGTATTGGTCGTTCATCCATTTGCGGAGGATATTGAGCAGCAATATCTTAAACGAGGCCTTCTTTTTAAGAAAAATATTTTGCCTCAATTTGAATTGACCACAATTAAATCTGTGCAGAGTTTGGCCGGAGAGAAGGTAGGTTTTAAAGATTGGTTTGAGGCTTTAGACTATATGAAAGCTGAAATAGATAAAGTAGATTATGATATTTGTTTAATTGGTTGTGGGGCTTATGGTTTTCATTTGGCTGCACATGTAAAACGAAGCGGCAAAAAGGGATTTCATTATGGAGGTGCGCTACAATTATTATTCGGAATAAAAGGTAAAAGATGGGAAAATGAGTTGTTTGGTAAAGATGAATTAGGGGAGAAGGGTAAATATCCAGCATTATTCAATGAGCACTGGATTTATCCTGGAGATAAAAGTAGGCCTAAAAATGCCAATGCTATTGAAGGGGCTTGTTATTGGTAAAGTAAATTAATTTAATTGTATTTTATAATATTTTGCGAATGATTTCTTCCAATTTATTAATATCTATAAAAGATCAATTTTTATTAGCCTGCTTTATTGTCAAATGGTATTAAATTTATTCAATCGATTTTTGAATTTGAAAAGCATATTTTGACGGTTTTATTTTAGTTAATACTAATGGTAACTTTTAATAAAATAACAAATTAGTTATGATAGACTCAATAGAAAAATACAACTATTACTTGCAGGAAGATAGAAAAGCTTTAGGGATTACAAAAAATACTTTCTTAATGTTCTTAAATCCTTTTGAAATTGATTTTGAAATATATAAATTTCAAAGAGCTCTTCGAAAATGTGAATATTTATATAATTCAAAGAATAGTTCTTTTTTTTGGAAAGTGAGGAAATTTATTGCTGCTACTAGATTTAAAAGGTTGTCTTGTAAATTAGGTTTTACAATTAATCCAAACTGTTTTGGACCAGGGTTAAGAATAGCTCATAGAGGTACTATTGTTGTTAATGGAGGTTGTGTCATTGGAGCAAATTGCACTATTAATGCTTGTGTAAATATAGGAGCAAATCCGGGTTCACCTGAACTTGTTCCACAAATTGGTGATAATGTTTATATTGGCCCCGGAGCAAAACTCTTTGGAGGTATTTTTATTGCTAATGGTTGTACAATTGGTGCTAATGCAGTTGTGAATAAAAGTTGTAACGTAATTAACACCGTTTTAGTTGGAGTACCAGCGATGGAAAAAGGGGTTAAATTATTTTAAATTGAAAGAGGGAATAGATAGACCTTAAAACTGCTAACGAAGTTATATATAGTGAAATAAATTTAATAAAAATGCATATTGTTATTGTTTCACCATCGGATAAATCTTTTATTGCAAAATTTTTGTCAAATTATAAAGAGAAGGATTTACCCTATGGTTTTTCAGGTGCTCCTTTTATAGGTACAATTATATCAGAGTTGCTGAGTAATAACCATAAAGTAACTGCTATTACTACCTCAGTAGCAATAGGTAATGATTACAGCACTAAGAAGTTTACAAATGGTGATTTCACATGGATTGTTGTTCCATCTAGACCGAGATCAATGCGAGTGAATGGGAATAAAATTGGCCGGATAGTTGATTTATATGCTTATGAAATAAAACAATTAACCAAGCAAATTCAATTAATAAAACCTGATTTTGTACATGCACATTGGTCTTATGAGTTTGCAGCGGCAGCTATAAAAGCAGGTTTTCCTTATCTGGTAACAGTTCACGACAATGCTTTTAAAGTTCGTAAATGCTTTAGTTTTTTATTTGGTTTGGGGAGATTGCTAATGGCTCAAATTAATTTAAAAAGAATTAAGTACGCCTCAACTGTTTCTCCCTATATGTTATCTTATGTTAAAAGCAGTTGTGAGCGGGTGAAAATAATACCTAATCCTGTAGTAATTCACATGGATTTTTCTGATATAGAAAAGGCTTTACAAGTGAAAATTGCTACCATTTCAAATCCGAGGCTTATTATGATAAATAATGGATGGGATATGCGTAAAAATGGGATAAATGGTTTGCAGGCTTTTAAGAAAATAGTTGAAGTAATTCCAAATGCAGAATTACATCTTTTTGGGTTTGGTTCAGAGCCAACTGGATTGGCATTTGATGATGCCCAAAAAATAAATATAAAGAATGTTTTTTTTCATGGTGTAGTTCCTAATGATGTATTGCTGAATTTTCTTAAAGATTCTCATTTGTTGTTACATCCAGCTTTAGAAGAGTCTTTTGGGGTGGTTTTGATTGAAGCAATGGCTAATGGTGTTCCTGTTATTGGCGGAGCTACTTCAGGAGCTGTTCCTTGGGTAATTGATAATGAGTTACTCTTGGTAAATGTGAAAAATTACCAAGAAATTAGCAACAAAGCTTTACAATTATTGGCGGATTCTTCACTATATTCTGAAGTGGTTATAAATGGATATAAAAACACGGTAAATCGTTTTTCTGCAAAAAAAGTAGTTGAACAATACCAGGATTATTATAACCTAATTTTACAATGTTGATAATAAAATAACTTGAAAATATACAATTGGAGGATTTAATATGTTTTCGATAAATCCAAGATTTGAATAAAAATAACATTTAATGAATTCATTAAAAAAGAATATTTTACCTTTTTTGTTTGTCTTTTTGACCATGACTTCAATAACGCAGTGGTCTTCTTTTCCTATTGGAAATACATTCACAGATTGGACTTTGTTTTTGACAATAATGCTAACTTTTTTATTTCAAAATAAATATTGGTATGATAAATCGAATAAGGATAATCTGTGGGCTTTAAAAATATATTTATTTTGGGTAATTATTTGTTTCATTAGAGGTGTTTTTGTGGCAGAATTTTATTGGGATTTTAAAAATTTAATTAATGGAGGATTTGCATTGCTCATGGTATATTCGGTTTATACATTTACAAATCCAATTTTAGTGCAACTTGTTTTTAGAAAATGGTTGCAAATCGCTTTTCCATTATTTATTTTATTTATCCTAGTTGTAGATATAGATGCATATGGGTTTTATTTGATACCAATTAGTTTTTTGGCCCTTTTTTTGCCAATAATAAATTCAAAATGGAAGCTAATTATAGTAAGTGTTTCTTTATTTGTTATTATAGCAAGTGTAGAAGCTAGAACAAATGTTATTAAATTTAGTGTACCCATACTTTTTTCTTTTTTGTTTTATTTTAGAAAAATGTTAGTGCCTAAACTGCTTGCTAAAATTCAATTATTTGTTTTTATTTTACCCTTTGTACTTCTTTTTTTAGCTGCTACTGGAATATTTAATATTTTTAAAATGGATGAGTATATTTCAACTAAATCCAACACTGTACGTGTAAATTCACAAGGTATGGAGGAAGATTTATTGGGGGATAGTCGTACTTTTTTATTTCAAGAGGTTATTTTATCGGCAATAAAAAACGATTATGTTTTATTTGGTCGAACTCTTGCTCGTGGTAATGACTCTGCTTCTTTCGGAGCCGGTGCAGCTGAAGAACTTCGGACTTTTAGATATGAGCGATATGACAATGAAGTGGGTATTCTAAATGTATTTACTTGGACTGGTATTGTTGGAGTAATACTGTATTTTTTTATTTTTTTTAAAGCTGCTAGGCTTGCAATAGTTTATTCAAATAGTTATTTCTTGAAAATATTGGGGATTTATGTTTCCTTTCGATGGCTAACTTCTTGGATTGAAGATTTTAATCGATTTGATATTATGAATTTATTTATATGGATTGTAGTAGGGATTTGTTATTCTAAGCAATTTAGAAAAATGTCGGATCAAGATTTTAAAATTTGGATGAATGGTATATTTAAAAGGAATAATAAAAAACACTCATTTATTTCCTATAAAATTCCATCTAATACTACAAGTTTGAATGGAAAATAGTAATTCAATAGCAGTTTTGCTTACTTGTCACAATCGTAAGGACAAAACCTTAGAATGTTTATCGAGTTTTTATGAAGCTACTTTGCCTCAAAATTATACTTTTAAAATATTTTTAGTAGATGATGGTTCTACTGATGGTACAGCACAATTGGTAGCAAAACAGTTTCCTAATGTCACAATTGTTATAGGAAGCGGTAATTTATTTTGGGCGGGTGGAATGAAACTTGCCTTTAACGAAGCTGTAGTTACTGGTGAATACGAAGCATATTTGTTATTGAACGATGATGTGATTCTCCAAACTCATTTTTTTTCTCTTATATTGGAGACACATCAGTATTGTTTGGATAACTTCCATAAAGGAGGAATGTATTCCGTTTCAACCATTGATAAAATTTCAAAAACCATTTCTTATGGAGGGAATATACTTAACGCTGGGATAGATAAACCCGATTTTGAATTAGTATTGCCAACGGATAATCCACAAGCCTGTCATTTATTAAACGCAAATATATTGTATGTATCCCAAGATGTTGTGAATGAAATTGGTTTTTTTGATCAAAAGTTTACTCATGGAATTGCTGATTATGATTATTCACTAAGAGCATTTAAAGCCCATTTTCCAGTTTACTTAACGCCTGGTGTAGGTGGTTTTTGTGAAGATGATCATGGAGGTAATATTAGTAAAGCAAAAACATTGAAACAACGAATAGCTTATCTTAAGAGTCCATTAGGCTTAGGATATAATGAGTATTTATTTTATATAAAAAGACATTTTCCAAAACATTATTTTTTGGCTTTTGTGAAACTTTGGCTTAAAACTTTGTTCCCAAATAGCTATTCTTATTTAAAAAAATGAAAAATCTTTTGATTACGTATTTAAAAAAATCACCGAGGCTTTTGTTTTGGCTTTCTTGGTTATATAGTATTAATTCCTTCTTTTTAATTAATGGAAGAAAAAATAATAAAATCAGGTATAGCTCTTCTTTTTTAAAAAATACAAAAATTAATATTTCAGGAGTCAATAATACGGTTATTATTGATGTAGAAAACCGTCTAAAGAATTGTTTGATTCATATTTCGGGTAATAATTGTGTAGTGAATATAGATAAACATTGTATTCTTGTTGATCTAGAAATTTGGTTAGAAGATGATAATAGTTCGGTATATATTGGGGCCAATACTACCGTTGAAGGAGGACATTTTGCATCTACAGAAGGTAAGAAAATCAGCATTGGAAAAGACTGTATGTTTTCTTACGATATTGAAATTAGGAATGGAGATAGCCATGGTATTTTTGAACTTCAATCCCAAAATAGAATTAATATAGCGCAAAATGTAAGTATTGGTAATCATGTTTGGTTAGCGGCTGATGTGAAAGTGTTAAAGGGGTCAACAATAGCAGATAATTCAATTATCGGTACTGGATCAATAGTTGTTGGATCACTAAATGATCCGAATAGTATTTATGTAGGATTACCAGCAAAAAAAATTAAATCATCAATTGAATGGACAAGAAATCGACATTAAGCAATTCTGCAAAAAAAAATATATTAGTATTTCATCCCGCTTTAGCTCCTTACAGAGTTGACTTTTTTAATGCAATTGATAAGTATTTTAATGCCTTTTTTTATTTTAGTTTGCCTAATCCAATAGAGCAGGATTTTGATCAGAAGGCTTTAAGAAATAGATGTAGCTTTCAATGTAATTATTTAGACAAAGGATTTGAGTTTTTTGGTCGTTCTTTCCGGTTTAATAGTATTGGGAAAATAAAATCCACGAATCCAGATGTTATTTTATGTAGTGAATACAGTCCCATTACTTGTTTAACTGTTTTGTATGTTTCTTTTTTTAGAAAAAAAACGAAAGTTTATACGCTTTGTGATGATAGTATAGCTAATTCAAAAGAAAGAAAAGGAATCCGTTCTTATATAACTAAAGTTATTGCTAAATATATTGATGGAATTATTTTCACGAATGAGGAAGTGGCTAATTGGTATAAAATGAATGTTTCTAAAAAGCCTAAGATATTAATTTTACCAATTATTCATAATGAAGTGGTTTACAAAGAAAATTTAGAACAGTCCATTAATTTAGCTAATAACAATATAGGGAGATATAATTTATTGGGTAAAAAAATTATTTTGTATGTAGGACGATTGGTTGAAGTGAAAAATTTAGATTTTTTGATGACTTGTGTTTCTAAAATTAATCAAAATGACTTTTGTTTGATAATTGTTGGAGATGGACCTTTGAGGGTTGAATTAGAAGAGCAAGCAAGATCACTATCATTACTAGATAAAGTAATTTTTATTGGTAAGCAGGAGAATGAATCTTTATACAATTGGTACACTTTTTCTAATATTTTTGTTTTACCAAGTACCAGTGAACGATTTGGAGCTGTAGTAAATGAAGCATTGATAGGGGGGTGTTTCGTATTGTGTTCCTCTTTAGCAGGAGCTTCAAGCTTAATAAATAATGAAAACGGTTTGCTATTTGACCCTACTAATGAAATGGATTTGGTTGAAAAACTTGAGATAGCTTTGAATAATTCGAGTGTATTAGAAAATAAAATTGAGCAATTAAGGGTAAGCAAAATGCCAATTGAATTTGATACAATGTTTAATACTCTAATTAATCAATTTTAATGACTGTAAGTCGAGTGTAATCGAGACCAGTAGTGGGTATAGACTGCGTTTGACTTGAAATTTTATTCGTTTATAAATTTCAATATTTCCAGTAGACTTATATATTTTAATGACATTTAAAATCGATTTATGATTAACTTTTTCCTTGTTCTTAAACAGCTTCAAAAATGAAAATTCTTATCATTCATAGCTATTATCAATTGCGTGGTGGAGAAGATACCGTAGTCGAACAGGAAATTGCTTTGCTAAAAGAAAGGCATGAAGTAAAAGTTTTGTTTTTTCAAAATGTAGGGGGTTTGAAAGGGGCTTTGCAATTTCTGTTTTCTATTTGGAATAGAAGAGCAGCCCATAAAGTAAAAGTTGCTATTCAAGAATTTAAGCCTGATGTGGTTCATATTCACAATTGGCATTTTGCTTTAGGACCTTTAGTTTTTAGAGTAATTAGCTCTTTAGGAATTCCGGTAGTACATACGGTTCATAATTATCGTCTGTTGTGTCCTTCGGGTATTTTATTACACAATGGCAAATTGTTTACAGATAGTTTGAAACAGTCATTTCCTTGGAAAGCAGTTTGCAACAAAGTTTACCGTACTTCATCAATTCAAACCTTTTGGTTGGCTTTTGTTGTTTGGTTACATAAAAAAATAGGGACTTGGAAGAAAATTGATTCCTATGTGTGTTTGACCCCTTTTGCAGTGCAACTTTTTCAAGAATCTAATTTTGGTGTGGCAAAAGGGCAATTTACAGTTAAACCCAATTTTAGTGTTGCTGTAGAAACTGAATCTTGCATAGAAAAAGAAAATTATTTTTTATTCATAGGTCGTTTGTCCGAAGAAAAAGGAATTGCAATATTATTAAATGCTTTCAAAGAATTGCCGTTTGTATTAAAAATTGCGGGAGATGGTCCATTAAAAAATAGTGTTGTTCAGGCAGTAAAAGAATTTAGTAATATCTGTTATTTAGGTAGTTTAGATTATAAAGCAGTTCAGTTAGAATTGTGTAAAAGTCAAGCTTTAATTTCCCCCTCAATATGTTATGAAACTTTTGGGTTGGTTAATATTGAAGCTTTTTCTATCGGAACTCCTGTTTTGGCTTCAAAAATTGGAGCTCCTCAATCTTTGATTATTGATGGTTACAATGGGTATCATTTTGAAGCAGGAAATGAGAAAAATTTGAAAGAAGTAGTTCTTAAATTCAATTCTCTTTCTGAAACCGAAAAAAAACAAATGAGGCAAAATGCCTTTAAAAGTTACCAATCTCATTATTCTCCTGAATTGCAGATGGATTATTTTGAGGTTATTTATAATAAAGTTTTAAAAAAATAATTAGTTCGAATTTTATTAATCATAAAAATTAAATTTATTTTATATTTTTATGACATTAATTTGCCCCATATAGTAACGAATGAATAAAACATTACCCTCAGTTCCTTTATTAGACTATTCCGTATTTAGCGGACATTTAAAGGATTTGCCTTTTGATAACAAAACCCTAATCAATACGATTAACCAATATTCTTTTTGCATAGCCGAAAAGGATTCAGCCTTTAAAACGGCCTTACAAGGGTCAGATGTTTTATTGCCGGATGGAATGGCTGTTGTGGCGGCTATTCGATTGTTAGATAATAAAAAAATTAAAAAAATAGCTGGAGCTGATATCCATCTTCATTTGTTAAAGGAACTCAATCAAAAAGGAGGAAGTTGCTTTTATCTAGGTTCTTCTGAAAGTACTTTGTTGAAAATCAAGGAACGTGTGAGTATTGAATATCCTAATATACGAGTAGGGACCTATTCTCCGCCCTATCGACCTGAATTTCCACACGATAAAATGTCTAAAAAAGTAGAAGCTGTTAATGCTTTTCAGCCCGATGTTTTGTTTGTGGGGATGACTGCTCCCAAACAGGAAAAATGGGCTTACTCTCATAAAGAGTATTTGGATGTTAAAATTATTTGTTCTATTGGTGCGGTTTTCGATTTTTATGCCGGCACCGTTGAGCGTCCTAGTTCATTTTGGATAGATTTGAAACTAGAATGGTTTATTCGTTTGCTCAAAGAACCCAAAAGGATGTGGAAACGCTATTTGTATTATGGTTTCGTGTATGTAGGAATCGTTTTGAAAAAGAAAATTTCTATGCTGTTGTGATAGCGGGAAGAAATTTTGAGTTGCAATTATCATAATTGTATTAAAAAAAAACCATTGGGTGTAATTAGTTTTTGATGATAATTTTTCGTCAGTTCGAGTGATTTTTTCCCGACGCTTCGGGAACAAAATCGTATCGAGAGCAGAAAAATTAGTATTAAAAACGGTTCTCGATACATTTTTTGTTCCGTTTCTCTACACAAAAAACACTCGAACTGACGTTTTTAAATAATTACACCCAACTGTTAAAAAAATATTTTTGTTTAAATTTAGATAGAAAAAGAAACTTAGTTTTTTGGTTTTTGATTCGCATACCGCTTTGTTTATTAGTAATATATCTTAATTTTTTATGCCAATATTAAAATTTCTCTCTAATTATCATTTTTCGCGTTATTACAAGATTGGATTCCTAGTTTGGGACATAGTGCTATTGAATGTTGCTGTAATTCTTTCTTTTTTCTTTCGATATGGAGATTATAACTTAGTTATTGTAAAAGGCGATAAGGCTGTGGCTTTATTGTGTAATGTGTTTTGGATTATGCTTTTGCTGTATAAAGATTCGTTTCGGATTGTTCGAACGGAACGAATAGAATCGATACTCTATAGAACCATTCGATTGCTAATGATTCATACAGCAATAATAGCTTTGTTTATAGCGACCTTGAATTATGATGAAGTCTCTCGTGGTCGAATGATTTATTTTTATTTTACTTTTTTTGTTTTATTGGTTGGTTTTCGGATTCTATTCATGAAAATGTTGAAATACGTTCGGAAACAAGGGTATAATTTCCGAAGAGTGCTTATTGTTGGTGCTAATGCCAAAGGAGAGCGCATGAATAGAATTTTGTCGAAAGACCTTACTTATGGGTATAAGATTTTGGGTTTTTTTGATGATGAACCTGATGGAACCGAGTTGAAAGCACCTGTTTTGGGACAGTTTGCAGATGTTGAAAAGTATTTGGATTCCCATCCAGTCGATGAGATGTATGTGGCTTTGTCTATTGACAAAATTGAAATCATCGACCAGATGACTTCGCTTT
Source organism: Flavobacterium alvei (assembly GCF_002920895.1). Lineage (GTDB taxonomy): Bacteria > Bacteroidota > Bacteroidia > Flavobacteriales > Flavobacteriaceae > Flavobacterium > Flavobacterium alvei. The sequence continues at coordinate 63,016 of NZ_PQVG01000007.1, read as the reverse complement.
GCGAGCGCTATATGGTCAGGATTCGATACGTTCCCGATTTTCAGCAATATACCAAGACCAATAGAGTTCATGTTGTTTTTTATGGCAATGGCAATATCCCTGTTTTGATGTTGCGCAAAGAGCCTTTGGAAATTAATTTTAACCGCATCATCAAACAAGTTTTTGATTTTTGCTTTTCGTTACTGGTTATTGTATTGGTGTTTTCTTGGTTGTTTCCAATCTTAATTATATTAATTAAATTAAATTCTAAAGGGCCTGTATTTTTTGTGCAAGATCGTTCTGGTAGAGACAATCAATCGTTTCCTTGTTTTAAATTCAGGACCATGTATGTGAATGATGAGGCCAATTCTGTACAAGCGACTAAGGGCGATTCACGAATTACTAAAGTAGGTGCCTTTTTGAGACGCACCAGTATGGATGAGTTCCCTCAATTCTTCAATGTCTTGTTGGGAAATATGTCAGTAGTAGGGCCAAGACCTCATATGTTGTCGCATACAGAACAATATTCAGAATTAATCAATAATTTTTTGGTGCGCCATTATGCAAAACCTGGGATAACTGGATGGGCACAAGTCAACGGCTATCGAGGGGAAACCAAAGAGCTTTCGGATATGGAAGGCAGGGTTGAACACGATATCTGGTATATAGAAAACTGGAGTTTTCTGTTGGATATTAAAATTATTTGGAAGACCGTGATGAATATTTTCCAGGGTGAGAAGAATGCTTTTTGATCAATGTTCGTTGATCGATGTACGATGTACGATGTACGATTGACGAAAAACGAATATCGGTAGACGAAAAACGATTCAAAAGTTAAACAATTAAACCTTTCTTTTTGAGCAATAATTCTTATATTTGCAACTTAAAATTATAGTTTTTGTTTGATGTAAAGTATTTGCTTTGCGGTAAGCGTTTTAATGTCAATTCATATTTAAAGTATTTATTACAATTAGGTTTCTTGGAGACTCCTGATTTTTTTTATAACCATTTGCTCCTTGTATTTGATTGTTATTTGGAGTATGGAATCCATTACTAACTAATAGTATCTCGATGAAAATTATTTCTTTATTAAAAAAAACAATTCTGTTTCTTTTTGTTCTACTTGCTTTTTCGTGTAAACCTCGAAAGGAGCTTGTTTATTATCAAAATATTGATGCATTAAAATCGTCAGAGCAATTAAATTCGTATGAAATTAAGATTCAACCCGATGATTTGTTGATGATTATCGTTTCGGCTGATGATCCTGAAACAGCAATTCCTTTTAATTTGAGTACCATTAGCGTTCCTTCAGTAACTAATAACAATGTGATGAACGCCAGAGGTGAGGAATCTATGCAGTCTTATTTGGTAGATGCCAGTGGTACAATTGATTTTCCAGTTTTAGGAAAATTGAAAGTGGGAGGATTGTCGCGATCGGAATTAATGAAATTGTTGGAAACCAAGATTTCTAGCTACATCAAAAATCCAATTATCAATATTCGTTTGACTAATTTTAAGATTTCGGTTCAAGGAGAGGTAACTGTGCCAGGTACTTATTCTATAAATTCAGATCGAGTGACCTTAATAGAAGCCATTAGTATGGCTAAAGACTTGACTATTTACGGGAAAAGAGACAATATTTTGGTTATTAGAGAGGTTAATGGTGTGAAAAGCTATACTAGAGTTGATATCACTAAGGCTGATTTTATTAATTCCCCATTTTATTATTTGGCACAAAATGATGTGGTTTATGTTGAACCCAATAAAACGAGAATTAATGGTGCTGCTGTAGGTGCCAATACTGGGGTAATTATTTCTATCACTTCCTTATTGATTACTGTTATTACTTTAATTGTTACTACTACCAAATAAATTTTTCTATGAAAGATCATTTTATGTCCGAGGAATATCAAGAAGATGATATTCATTTAAGAGCTATATTAGAAAAATATCTGATTCATTGGTACTGGTTTGTGCTTGGGGCTTTACTATGTTTAAGTGTTGCTTATGTTTATTTGAGATATACCATTCCTCAATATCAGGCTAGCACTACTATACTGGTCAAAGATGATAAAAAAGGCGGTATGCTTTCTGAATTGTCTGCCTTTGCCGATATGGGATTGGGCGGTGGCATGAAGAGTAATTTGGACAATGAAGTCGAAATATTGAAATCTCGTACTTTGATTGAAAGAACAGTCAGGGAGCTGAAATTGAACGTTTCTTTGACTAGAAAAGGGAATGTTGTTGATGCTGAACTATATCAAGAGGCTCCTATTCGAGTATATTTTTTGAACACAAAGCCCTCTTTCTACACTGAATTGATGCAATTTGAGTTTGTGAAATTGACTGCCAATAGTTTTGAATTGACCAACAAAACTGAGGGTGAGACTTCGAAACTCTTAAGTTCTAAAAAAGAATTTCGCTATGGAGAAGTTATTCCTACTAAAAACGGAGATTTAATTATTACTAAAGGAATTACAGAAAAAGCATTAAACAGATATACCGAAAGGTCAATAAATATTATTGTAACTCCTCTTGAAAATGTTGTTGCAAGTTTTCAGGCTCGTTTGAATATAAATCCCATTAGTAAAACTAGTAGTGTGGTTGAGATTTCAGTAGTGGATCCTGTAATTGCTAAGGCTGAAGTTTTTCTAGATAATTTGATAAGAATCTACAATGAAGAAGCGGCAGCTGATAAGAGTTATATCTCGGAAAACACCTCTAAATTTGTAGCCAATCGTTTGTTGTTGATTACTCAAGAGTTGGATGGTGTTGAGCAAGATGTGCAGCATTTTAAAACTAACAATAAACTTACAGACATTGAAACCGAAGCCAAACTTTTTATAGAAGGTTCGACTGAGTACAATAAAAAAAGGGTTGAAATTGAGATTCAACTCAATATGGTGGCTTCGATGTTGGATTTTATAAAAAAGAGCACGAATTCAGATTTATTGCCTACCAATATGATTTCAGCCCAAGGTGATGCTCCTAAACTGATGGATTCTTATAACGAATTGGTATTAGAGCGCAACCGAATCTTGAAATCAGCTACTGTGGCGAATCCAACGGTTATTAAATTGGATCAGCAATTAGCTTCTTTGAAATCGAATATTGTCGAAAGCCTAGGTCGATTGCAATCCAATCTTAACATTCAAAAAAGAGATTTAAAGGGTCAGGAAGGATTGCTTGATGGAAAAATAGGTGCAATTCCAGTACAAGAGCGTCAGTTTAGAGTGATTGCTCGCCAACAAAAAGTAAAAGAAGAATTGTATTTGTATTTATTACAAAAACGAGAAGAAACCGCCATATCATTGGCAGCTACAGAGCCCAATGCCAGAGTGATTGACGCCGCTAAAGCCGCTAAAGTTCCTGTTTCTCCTAAAAAAAGAATTATCTATTTGGCTGCCTTATTATTGGGGTTGTTAATTCCATTAGGGATTCTATATGTTATAGAATTATTGGATACGAAAGTGAAAAATCGTTTGGATATCACTGATAAATTTAACATTCCATTTTTGGGAGATGTACCTCGCTCAGATACTCCAAATGAAATAATTAGCACTACTAGTAGAACCAGTGCTGCCGAAGCTCTGCGTATTGTGCGTACGAATCTTGATTTTATGTTGAATCAAGTTCCTGATGGAAGTGCTAAAACCATCTTTATGACTTCGACTATTCCTGGAGAAGGGAAAACTTTTATCTCGGTTAATTTAGCGGGTATTTTTGCCCTATCTGGAAAAAAAGTTTTATTGATAGGAATGGATATCAGAAGTCCAAAACTCAATGAATATATAGGTTTGCCTAGTCTTAAAGGATTGACAGATTATTTGTCAACTAAGAATGCTGCCATAGGTGATTATATTAATCGATTGAATAATTTTGAAGCTTTTGATGTGTTGTTGGCTGGAAGTATTCCACCAAATCCAACAGAAATGTTGATGAGTAAAAAATTGGATGCATTGTTTAGCCAATTGAAAACAGAGTATGATTATATATTGGTAGATACCGCTCCGGTAAGTTTAGTTTCGGATACGTTGATAGTTGCTAAACATGCGGATACTTTTGTATATGTAGTTAGAGCAAATCATTTGGATAAAAGAATGTTAGTTGTTCCAAATGGTATGCACAGAGAAAAGAAATTACCCAATATGGCCTTCTTGCTTAATGATACTGATGTTACCAAAGGCTATGGTTATGGCGGTTATGGCTATGGCTACGGTTATGGGAATGTTGTAGCGAAAAAGCCTTGGTATAAAAGGATTTTTATGAAATAAGAAGAAGAGAGGCGAAAGCCTCTTTTTTTTGTTTAATCCATGGTCGTTTTGTTGGTTTGGAATTTGATTTGAAATAAATTTAAGTTGAGATAATGCGTGCCGTAAAAAGGTTTCTATTGCGGTCAACCTGACCAAAAACAATGAAACAATTCAACTTTTTTTAAGCATTTAAACCATTAAACCTTTTCTAACCGATTCTACTTTTTCTCAAACAAATCAGTACTTTTGCAACTATGGAATTTTCATCAAAACTTTTAGAGACTGCCGTTAATGAAATGTCACAGTTGCCAGGTATCGGTAAGCGTACGGCCTTGCGATTGGTTTTGCATTTGCTAAAACAACCTAAGGAACAAACCAGTTTTTTGTCGCAAGCTTTGACAAGCATGCGAGAGGAAGTGCGGTTTTGTGTGAGTTGTCATAATATCTCGGATGTAGATCTTTGTGCTATTTGTTCAAATGAAAAGAGAGACCATCAAATTATTTGCGTTGTAGAAGACATACGTGATGTTATGGCTATTGAAAACACAGGACAATTTAGAGGGATTTATCACGTTTTAGGAGGTAAAATCTCTCCTATTGACGGTGTTGGTCCCAATCAATTGAATATTAGTTCGCTGGTCGAAAAAGTTAAGTCGGGTGAGGTTGTCGAAATTATTTTTGCCTTAAGTTCTACTATAGAAGGAGATACCACTAACTTTTATATTTATAAGCAAATACAAGATTATGAAGTGATTAGCTCTACCATTGCCCGAGGGATTTCTGTTGGAGATGAATTAGAATATGCCGATGAAGTAACTTTAGGAAGAAGTATTTTGCATCGTGTGCCTTTTGAAAAGTCATTTAAGAATAATTAAAATATTAATAGAAAAGGATACTTTCAAATTATTAAATGAAAAACTATATTTGTTACCTATATATTTAAAAATGAACAAAAACATATTCTACCTCTTGTTTGGAATTAGTATTCTCTTTACTTCTTGTATTCCTACTAAAGATCTTATCTATCTTCAAAACAAAAACGGAAGTTCAACAGACCTGCCCATTTCCGAAGTAATGTCTAAACCTTATAGACTACAGGTGAATGATGTTTTGAGTATTACCATCAAAGCAGACGATCCCAAGTTAGTCACCATTTTTAATCCTACCAATAAAGGAGAAACGGATAATGTAGGCTCTTCTTTGTATTTTTCTGGATATACGGTTGATGATCATGGAAACATTCGAATTCCAGTTTTAGGAGAAATTAATGCAATAGGATTTACCGTCGAAGAGTTGAGGCTTAAAATTGAAAAACAACTTTTGGACGAATATTTTAAAAAAGAAGCCAACATATTTGTGATCGTGCGTATGGCAGGATTCAAATATACCATTAATGGCGAGGTAGGAAGTATGGGAACTAAATTTCTATTTCAAGATCATGTCAACATTATGGAGGCTATTGCTAATTCAGGAGATATTACTATAACGGGTGATCGAAAAGCAGTTACGATTATTCGTCAAACTCCCACAGGAACAGAGATGCATGATATTGATCTTACCGATGTAAATGTAATGAAATCTCCTTATTATCATTTGCAACCCAATGATTTTATTTATGTAAAACCACTCAAACAAAAAACATGGGGAACTGGTAAAACAGGGATAGAATCGATGTCAACCATTATTACTGTACTTTCTTTATTTACCACTACATTAGTATTATTAAAATTATAATAAAAAGCAGCAATGTTAGATATAAAGGATTTTTCAATTTTTGAAGCTGAAACGGGATTTGATTTTAAAGGATTTTTAATCAAAATTGGAAGTTATTGGAAATGGTTTTTGTTAAGTTTGGCTATTACTTTTACCATTGCTTACCAAGTCAATATCCGTAAAGAGAAGATTTATGCAATGGAGTCGGTGATTTCTGTTAAAGAAGAAACGAATCCTCTATTTACTTCTAATACCAGCTTAGTTTTTAATTGGGGAGGTACATCCGATCAGGTTCAAACCATTGCTACCACTCTTCAATCTCGTTCTCACAACGAGCTGGTTGTTGATAAGTTGCAATATTATATTGGTTATTTGGCACAAGGCAAATACAATCTGGTTGACGCATATGGTTCTGTGCCGTTTTATGTTGCTATCGATAAAACTCGTGGTCAACTTGCTGGAACCCTTATTGGAATTAAATTTCTGAGTGAAAATGAATATGAAATCCGGATTCCTTTTGGAAGTAATTCGGCTTCCTTGATTACTTATGCTAACAATTCTTATAGTAACACGAACGTTGCCGTTGGTGAATTTGTCCAAAAATATAAAGTGGGTAAGCAGGTTTCATTGCCCTTTCTGAATTGGAAATTACAAATCAAAGACAATCCTGGTTTTTATAAAGGGAACGAATATTTTGTTCAATTTAACGATTTTGATGGTACCGTTTCGGGTTATCGAGGGGTCAGTGTGAAGTCTGATGACAAGGGAAGTTCAATTATTACCCTTGGAATGCAAGGAACGAATAAGGCTCGAATGGTCGAATATTTGAATTCAACTGTAAACATGCTTATTAAAAGACAATTGGATAGCAAAAACCAATTTGCTACCAATACAATTCAATTTATCGATAGTACTTTGGTGGCTATGGAAGCGCAATTGAAAGAAACTACCAATGAACTCAAATCTTTTAGAAAAGACAAAAATATTTATGATATAGAGGGAGACGGGTCTAAGTTTTCGGATAAAGTATTAGAATATGATGTTCAGAAAGATGAGCTAAGTCGAAAATTGGCTTATTATAATTCCTTGAAGTCCTATTTAAAAAACAGTGTGGATTATGCTAAACTTCCAGCTCCCTCTGTCGCAGGAATTGAAGATCCCAATATTGTTACCAATATTTCGAGATTAATTTCGCTTTCGACCCAAAGATCAGAGATGGCATATGCTGTAAAAAGTGAAAAGATTTTCAAGGATTTTGACAATCAAATGGAAGCGGTTAAAAAGGTATTGTTAGAGAATATAGCTACTGCCAAAACTTCCTTGCAATACGATATGGCCTTAGTTCAAAGCAAAATCAATGAGGCAGAAAGTACCATCAAGCAATTGCCAGAAGATCAACAAGAGCTTATAAAAATTAAAAGGAAATACGATTTAAGCGATAATATCTACAGTACTTTTCTTCAAAAAAGGAGCGAAGCCGATATTGTGAAAGCGGCCAATCTTTCGGATATTCATTTTATTGACCCTGCAAAAGATATTGGAGGTGGCCTTATTGGGCCAAGAACATCAGTCAATTATGTTTTAGCCTTATTTCTAGGTTTACTTTTTCCTTTGCTATTGGTTTTTGGAATCTTCTTCATTAATAATTCCATTCAAAACACAGAAGATATTAGTAGGTTGACCCAAATTCCGTTAATAGGTGTTATTGGGTTGAGCAAAGATACTACTGATTTGGCCGTTTTTTCAAAACCCAAATCGGCCTTATCAGAGTCGTTTCGAGCTATTCGTTCTTCGCTTCAGTATCTCTACAAACAGCAACAGTTGGAAGGTGCAAAAACCTTGATGATTACTTCTTCAGTCAGTGGTGAAGGCAAAACATTTTGTTCGTTGAACATCGCAACGGTATTTGCATTGAGCGAAAAAAAGACTGTAATTATTGGTTTGGATTTGCGTAAACCTAAGTTGTTTGGAGAATTTAATTTGGCCAATGATGTGGGTGTAGTTAATTATTTAATCAAACAAAAAACGGTGGACGAAATTATTAATTCTACTCATATTCCGTTTCTGGATGTCATTTTATCCGGTCCGATTCCTCCCAATCCAGCCGAGATGATTATGAGCGACGGAATGAAAGAACTGATTGATGAGTTAAAGAAAAAATACGATTATATTATATTAGATACACCACCAGTTGGTTTGGTTTCGGATGCATTAGAATTGGCGCAATATTGTGATGTAACCTTGTATATTGTTAGACAGAATTTCACCAAAAAAGATATGATTACTTTGTTGAATAATAGAGTCAAACGAGGTGAGCTTAACAATACGAGTATTATTTTGAATGGATTTCAAAACAAAGCCAAATATGGAGCTGGCTATGGCTATGGTTATGGTTATGGCTATGGTACTACAACTTATTCTAACGGATATAATGATGAAGATAAACCAAAGAACATCGTAGAAAAAGTAATTCATAAATTGAAGGGAAACTAAAAGGCTTAGGAGATTGATTTATTTTAAAAAAGTGTGAAAGCAAAAGCAAATAATAGCATATTAATAACAGGAGGCGCTGGTTTTATTGGCTCAAATCTGTGTGAGTATTTTTTATCCAAGGGGTACAAGGTCATTTGTTTAGATAATTTTGCAACTGGTCATCGTCATAATCTGAAAGATTTTGTTACTAATGAAAACTTCCGTTTAATAGAAGGTGATATTCGCAATCTAATAGATTGTCAGAATGCAGTCAAAGGAGTTGATTATGTTTTACATCAGGCTGCTTTAGGATCTGTTCCTCGTTCTTTAAATGATCCGATTACGACTAATGAGGTCAATGTTTCTGGGTTTTTAAATATGCTTGTGGCTTCGCGAGATGCTAAAGTCAAACGATTTGTTTATGCTGCCAGTTCTTCAACCTATGGCGATTCAGAGGGATTACCTAAAGTAGAGGAGGTTATTGGGAAACCACTTTCGCCTTATGCGATCACGAAATATGTCAATGAATTGTATGCCGAAATATTTGGAAGAACCTATGGATTAGAAACTATTGGTTTGCGGTATTTCAATGTTTTTGGTCGAAAGCAAGATCCTCAAGGGGCTTATGCAGCAGTAATTCCAAAATTTGTAATGCAATTGATGCAACTCGAAAGCCCAAAAATAAATGGAGATGGCAACTATTCGCGTGATTTTACTTATATTGATAATGTAATTCAAATGAATGAGTTGGCGATGACCACACAAAATCCAGCTTCTATTAACACGGTTTTTAATACTGCCTATGGCGATAGAAATACCCTAAATAATTTGGTCGATTATTTAAAAAAATATTTATCAGAATACAATCCGAAAATAGCGGAGGTAAAAATAGAATATGGCCCCAATAGAGCGGGTGATATTCCCCATTCATTGGCCAGTATCGAAAAAGCAAAAGCATTGTTGGGTTATAATCCACAATTTTCGTTAGAAGAAGGGTTGAAGGAAGCCGTGAGTTGGTATTGGAAGAATTTGTGAATTGGGTTATGAATTTTGGGTGCTAGGTGTTAGGTTTTGGGTGATGCTGGATTAGTAATTAGATTAAAAAGAACGCAGAAATGCTATAAATATAAATTGTTAAAATGAAAATCACTAAAATTTGTTGTATAGGTGCAGGATATGTTGGGGGACCTACTATGGCTGTTATTGCTCAAAAATGTCCCCATATTCAGGTTACTGTTGTGGATTTGAATACGGATAGAATTGCTGCTTGGAATGATGAGGATGTCAATAATATTCCGATATATGAACCAGGATTGAGTGCAATTGTTGCCGAAGCCAGAGGAAGAAATCTCTTTTTTTCGACAGAGGTAGAAAAAGCAATTGATGACGCTCAAATTATTTTTATCTCAGTCAACACTCCTACCAAAACATATGGTAAAGGTAAAGGAATGGCTGCCGATTTAAAATACATCGAATTGTGTGCTAGACAGATTGCCAAAATTGCCAAAGATGATAAAATTGTAGTCGAGAAATCAACTTTACCAGTTCGAACTGCAGAGGCTATCAAGAGTATTCTTGACAATACTGGAAATCATGTTCAGTTTCAAATTTTGTCTAATCCAGAGTTTCTTGCCGAAGGAACTGCAGTAGAAGATTTGTTGAATCCAGACCGCATATTGATTGGTGGAGACCCATCGGTTGAGGGACAGAATGCAGTTCAAGCCTTGGTTGATGTGTATTCGAATTGGGTAGCTCCCGAAAAAATATTGACTACCAATTTGTGGTCTTCCGAATTGTCGAAGTTGACTGCCAATGCCTTTTTGGCACAAAGAATCTCTTCAATTAATGCTTTATCTGAGCTTTGTGAAAAAACAGGAGCCAATATTAATGAGGTGGCAAAAGCCATTGGAATGGACAGCCGAATTGGTCCTAAATTCCTTAAAGCATCTGTTGGGTTTGGTGGTTCTTGTTTTCAGAAAGACATTCTGAATTTGGTTTACATTGCCAAATCTTATGGTTTGACAGCTGTGGCCGATTATTGGGAGCAAGTAATTATAATGAATGACCATCAGAAGAAACGGTTTTCAAATAATGTGGTTCAAACTCTTTATAACACAGTTGCCGATAAAAAAATAGCCTTTTTGGGTTGGGCTTTTAAGAAAGATACTAATGATACTAGAGAATCAGCAGCGATTTTTGTCGCAGATGATTTAATCAACGAACAAGCACAAATTGCGGTTTATGATCCAAAAGTTTCTCATAAAAAAGTTTTAGCTGATTTGGATTATCTAGAGACCAGAAGTACTGAGAAAAATGCCAAAGCCATTAGCTCTTTTGAAAGCCCTTACGATGCTTGTAAAGAGGCTCACGCTATTGCTATCCTCACTGAATGGGATGAATTTGTGGGTTATGATTGGCAAAAAATATACGATAACATGCAAAAACCTGCATTTGTTTTTGATGGCAGGAATATATTGAATAAAGTAGAGTTAGAAGCGATAGGGTTCGTTTATCAAGCAGTTGGAAGTTAGTTAGGGGTTGTTTGGAAAAATGTTAAACTGTTAAACTGTTTAGAAAAGCTTTGTTGTTTAGATGCGATTAACCAAATATGCGGTTAAGCACAAATTATTTAGAAGCTAAGGCTTCTCTATAAACACGAAATAAAAAACTAAGTTTTCATTATTGGAAACAAAAAAAATATAAAATTGAATACAACTATAAAAATAGGTATTATCGGGTTGGGATATGTTGGATTGCCATTGGCACGACTTTTTGCTACTCAATATTCTGTTGTGGGATTTGATATTAATCAGTCTCGAATTGACTCTCTTAAATTAGGGATTGACAAAACACTTGAGATTGATTCCGAAAGTTTACTAGAGGTTTTGGTTGCCACTTCAACTTCAGAAAACGGTTTGTATTGCACTTCATCACTAAGTGAAATTGCAGATTGTACTTATTATATTGTTACTGTTCCTACACCAGTGGACAAGAACAATCGTCCCGATTTGACTCCTTTGTATAAATCAAGTGAAACCGTTGGTAAGGTTCTAAAAAAAGGAGATATTGTCATTTATGAATCTACTGTCTATCCGGGAGTTACGGAAGAGGAATGTGTACCTGTTTTAGAAAAAATATCAGGATTAAAATTCAATGTCGATTTTTTTGCGGGTTATTCACCAGAACGTATCAATCCGGGAGACAAAGAGCATACTGTTGATAAAATACTTAAAGTTACTTCGGGATCTACTCCAGCCGTTGGACAAAAAGTAAACGAATTGTACCAATCTGTGATTACCGCTGGAACCCATCTTGCGCCTTCAATAAAAGTAGCCGAAGCTGCTAAAGTTATTGAGAATTCACAACGCGATATTAATATTGCTTTTGTCAATGAATTGGCTAAAATTTTCAATATATTAGAAATCGATACCCAAGCTGTATTGGAAGCAGCAGGAACGAAATGGAATTTTCTTCCTTTTAAACCAGGATTAGTTGGCGGACATTGCATCGGTGTCGATCCTTATTATTTGGCACAAAAAGCACAAGAAAATGGATATCACCCCGAAATAATTCTTGCTGGACGCCGTTTGAATGACAGTATGGGCGATTATGTAGCTTCGCAGGTGGTCAAGTTGATGATTAAAAATGGGATTACTATAAACGGTGCCAATTTGTTTATGTTAGGAATTACTTTCAAAGAAAACTGTCCAGATGTTCGCAACACAAAAATTGTCGATGTAATCCGTGCTTTAGAAGATTATGGTATTCAAGTGAGTACTTATGATCCTTGGGCCAATCCAGTTGAGGTTTTGCATGAATACCAATTGACAACACATAATGAGATTCCTACGACCAGATTTGATGCAATTGTTTTGGGAGTAGCGCATCAGGAGTTTTTAGCATTGGATCTTGATGCTCTAAAAAAACAAAATAGTGTGGTTTATGATGTCAAAGGCGTTTTGGGTAATCAAGCAGATGGGAAGTTGTAAGATATAGAATTTAGAATAAAGATAATAGAAAAGCTAAAAATTAATTGAAAATAGATATACAATTTTAATATCATTAGAAAATGAAAAAAATATTAATTACTGGGGGTGCAGGTTTTATAGGTTCACACGTTGTTAGGCGTTTTGTTCGAAATTATCCAGAGTACCAAATTTTTAATTTGGATGCATTGACTTATGCTGGAAATTTAGAGAATATAAAAGATATCGAAAAAGAGTCGAATTATACTTTTGTGAAAGGGGATATTACTGATGAACCTTTTATCAATCAATTGTTTCAAGAACATCAGTTTGATGGAGTCATTCATTTGGCTGCTGAATCTCATGTAGATCGTTCTATTGAAGATCCAATGGCATTTGTAAAAACCAATGTTATTGGCACTGTGAATTTGCTTAATGCAGCCAAAAAACAATGGGCAAATGATAGTGAAGGCAAGCGTTTTTATCATGTGAGCACAGATGAAGTTTATGGTTCTTTAGGAGTCGAGGGTTTATTTACTGAAACCACTCCCTATGATCCAAATTCCCCATATTCGGCTTCCAAAGCGAGTTCCGACCATTTTGTGAGAGCTTATGGCGAGACTTATGGTTTGCCTTTTGTATTGACCAATTGTTCTAATAATTACGGACCCAATCATTTTCCTGAAAAATTAATTCCATTGTTTATCAATAATATTATTAACAATAAATCTTTGCCGGTTTATGGCGATGGGAATTATACCCGTGATTGGCTTTTCGTAAAAGATCATGCTGTTGCAATTGACTTGGTTTTTCACGAAGGTGCAACTCATGAAACTTATAATATTGGCGGTTTTAATGAATGGAAAAATATTGATTTGGTAAAAGTATTGTGTCAAATTATGGATACCAAACTGGGAAGAGAATCAGGGGAATCTGAAAAACTGATTACTTACGTCAAAGACCGACCAGGACATGATTTGCGTTATGCTATCGATGCCAATAAAATTAATAAAGAGTTGGGGTGGAAACCTTCTGTAACTTTTGAACAAGGATTGGAGTTAACCATCGATTGGTATTTGAGTAATCAGGAATGGCTTGACAATGTAACTTCGGGAGATTATGTCAAGTATTATGAGCAGATGTATTCTTAGGAACGAAAATCGATGATCGAAAATCGAACAACAAACAATCGCAAATATGAATTGGTATGTAGTATATACTAAGCCCAAGTGGGAAAAGAAGGTAGCCGAGCGGTTGAATGAGATTGGGGTTACCTCTTATTGTCCGTTAATTGCCAAAATGAGTCAATGGTCGGATCGGAAAAAAAAGGTAAATGTACCTTTATTCAATTCTTATATTTTTGTTCAATTAGAAGAAAAGGATCGCAATCGGATATTTGAAGCACCTGGAGTTGTTCGTTATTTGTTTTGGTTGGGAAAACCCGCAGTAGTAAAAAATACGGAAATAGAAGCGATTCAAAATTGGCTTTCTGCTCCAGAAACATATGAAGTTTCAATAGATGGATGGAAAAAAGGAGATACCATTGTATTAGAATCGGGTCCTTTTGTAAGTCAATCGGCCGTTATAAAGGAGGTTAAACAGAATCATTATGTTTTGATTTTAGAATCGTTAGGTTGTGTGCTTAAAGTGAATAAAAAAGAGATATAATTTTGTTTTTGAAATAAATTAATTATACATATTTAGTGCTTAGTGTGTATTTGAGAAGTAATAGGTTTATTGATAGTGAAATAGAGTTAAAATGTACTCTGTGTTTTAGTTGTTTGAAGATACTATATTCAGCTATTAAAAAACTTATTTTCTTTTTATTTTACTATAAATTTGCAAACGCTTGAAGTTTAGCAGCCCCATTATGGGAGTGGCAACGGCGAAGCCATGTTTAGTTTTAGTTCTCAGCTCACTGAACAAAATGCAGGGAGTTCTGTAGTTGATAAGCCTATGATCGAGTACTTGTTTTAAGATGAATTTAATATAGGCAAATTAGCCTTTTGCTATACTAAAAAGTAAAGGATAGCGTTTCCTTTTTTTAATTTTTAATAATTGTTATTTATTCCCTTTTCAATATGAAAAAAATAATTACTGTTTTTTTATTAGTATTTGCCCTTTTTCAATCGGGTTCTTTGAAGGCCCAAGATTTATTAAAAGGAACGGATTTGAGCACTGTTAAAGTTGATTATTTATCAGATGCTGAGATTGCCAAAATAAAATCGCAATTGCAAAGCAACAATACTACTATTGAGCAAGTAGAGCCTATGGCTTTGGCCAAAGGGATGTCGGCTACAGAGTTTGCTAAATTAAAAGTTCGATTGGGATCACAATTTGCAACCGGAACAACCGGAGTTTCTAATGGAGATGTTTATGATGAGAAAAAGGGAGAGCAAAACCGTAAACAAGAAAAAATAGTAAATAAAAAAGTAAAGGATACCTTAAATTCATTAGTTTTTGGATCGGAGTTGTTTGATAATCCCGATTTGAATTTTGAACCGAATTTAAAATTGGCGACACCAGTGAATTATGTTTTAGGTCCAGGGGATGAATTGCAAATTAGTGTTTATGGTGTTCAGGAATATAATGCTAGCGTACCTGTAACTACAGAAGGTAAAGTTAGTATTCAATATGTTGGTCAAATTCCAGTTTCAGGCATGACCATTGAAGCGGCTACTCAAAAAATAAAGAGTGCAATTGCTAGAGTTTACAGTACAGTAGCATCAGGACAATCGCAAGTAGGAATTAGTTTGAGTCGGATTCGCACTATAAAAGTCACAATTATTGGTAGTAAGCAACCAGGAAATTATTCTATATCTTCTTTGGCTACGGTTTACAATGCTTTGTTTTTGGGAGGTGGCCCAGGAAAAAATGGGAGTTATAGAAATATTGAGCTTTTGAGAAACAACAAAGTGTATCGAAAAATAGATATTTATAACTTTTTAGTCAATGGCAATCAATCCGATAATGTGGGCTTGAAAGACAATGATGTGATTCGTATTCCTGCCTATTCGCAAAGAGTTACTTTAGAGGGAGAAGTAAAACGTCCTGGAATTTTCGAGATGAAGTCGGGAGAAACCTTCAAGGATTTATTAGCGTTTGCTTCTGGATTTAATGAGTTTGCTTATACTGCATCGGTTAATGTTTTACAAAAAACATCAAAAGATTTAAAAGTAAAAGACATTAAATTTTCGGAATTTGGCAGCTACAAGCCTCTTGCTGGAGATGTTTTTCGAGTTTCGAAGATATTGAACCGATTTGAGAATCGTATTCGAATTGAAGGAGCTGTTTTTAGACCTAATATTTATTCTTTTTATGAAGGAATGCGCATTTCGGATTTGATTCAACAAGCAGATGGGCTCAAAGAAGATGCTTATACTAAAAGAGCCACAATAGTTCGAACAAAAGCAGATTTGACCACAGAGGCAGCACATGTGAATCTAGAAAAAGTTCTTTCTGGAGATGCCGAAGCGAATATTAGTTTGCAAAAAGAAGACATCATCACAGTGTATTCAGTATTAGATTTCAAGGAGGATTACAAAATAACCATTGATGGCGAAATAAAAATACCAGGTGAATATGAGTTTCACGAGAATCTGACTTTGAAAGATTTATTGCTACAAGCAGGAGGATTGACAGGGTCGGCATCCAAAAGGATAGAAGTAGCTCGAATGATCAAATCAGACGAAATAAATGCAACAAATTCAAGTAAAGTTCAATTGTTTAATTTGGAATATACTGAAGTGAATAATGAAGAAGTCAGAAATTTTGTATTAGAACCTTTTGATGTAGTGAATGTTCGAAGAATGGCTGTTTATGAAAAACCAGAAATGGTTACTGTGAGTGGAGCAGTGAATTATACTGGGAAATATGTTTTGGCCAGTAAAAAAGAAAAAATTTACGATGTGATTCAGCGTGCTGGAGGGTTGTCGTCTATTGCTAATGTTGATGGAGTGAAAATCAAGCGTCCAATTCAAGCGAAGCAAATTGAAGCAATAGAAAATGTAAATCTAAATTTAGGTAAGAAAGATTCTATTCAAAATAAATTGGCTAAGAAGCTTAAGGAAGATTTGAAATATGCGACCATTCCGGTAGATTGGCGAAAAATTGTTAAAGACCCAACAGATAAAACCAATGTTACTTTATTTCCAGGTGATGAAATAGAAGTTTCGGTTTACAATGAAAGCGTAAAAGTGACGGGTAGTGTTTTGTTGACTTCTGAGATTCCTTATAACAAAGGGAAAGGGTTTAATTATTATTTAGAATCTGTTGGAGGAACCGATGCAAAAGGATGGAAGAATAAAGCATATATAATTTATCCGAATGGAAAAGCAGCTGTGTCTAGTTCTTTCTTTTTTATTCGGTCTTATCCAAAAGTGTTACCTGGTTCTCAAATTGTAGTACCAGAGAAACCAGAAACCAGAAAAATGAGTACGGGAGAATGGGTAAGTATTGGTAGTGTAATAACTAGTCTTGCTTTATTGATTGTAACCTCTTTTAAATAGTACTTACTTTTATATTAAATTTAAAAGAAAAAATTAAACCAAAATCAAAACTGATATTCGAATGACAACAAAAGAACCTATAGTCAAAGATGAAATAACATTAAAAGGATTGTTCGATAAATATGCCAAATGGTATCATTTTTTTCTTTTGAAATGGAAGACTATTGTATTGGCTGGAATTATAGGAGGAATATTAGGATTGGGATATTCGTTTACCCAAAAACCTGTATATACAGCAACACTTACTTTTGCACTTGAAGGTGATAAATCAGGAAGTTCTAATGGGGTTTTAAGTTTAGCAAGTCAATTTGGGTTGAGTTTAGGAGGTAGTGGAGGAGGAATTTTTGAAGGCTCCAATTTGAGTGAGTTATTTAAGTCTCGAAACATGGTTGAACAGACCTTGATGAAGCCTGTTTTTTATAAAGGGAAAACGATTTCCTTTGCAGAGATGTATATTCAGAATAAGGAGTGGAGGGATAATTGGAAAAATAAACCCCAATTGGCTAAAATTCAATTTCCACCAAACACCAAAAGAAAGTATTTCACGAGAGTACATGACAGTATTTTGGGGGCGATTTATGGTGATTTGTCTAAAAATTCTTTGTCCGTTGGACAAAAAGATAAAAAAGTTGATATTATCACTATGGAGTTTACTTCTGGAAACGAACAGTTCTCAAAAGAATTTTGCGAGGCTTTAGCGAGGCAAGTAGGATTGTTTTATATCACTACCAAAAGCAAAAAAGCAAGAACTAATATGGAAATTCTTGAAAGACAAACTGATTCTATTAGAAGTGAATTGAATAATGCTATTGCAGGAGTGGCAACAGCAAATGACAATACTTTTAATTTGAATCCTGCCCTAAATGCCCGCAGAGTTCCTTCTTCACGAAAACAAGTTGATGTTCAGGCAAATGCAGCTATACTCACTGAATTAGTAAAGCAAACCGAATTAGCTAAAGTTACTGTTAGGAGAGAAACACCATTAATTCAAGTTTTAGATAGACCCATTTATCCTTTGAAAATGGAAAGATTTCGAAAACTGAAAGGATTGATTATGGGTGGATTTATGGGTGGATTTTCTGTAATGCTATTTCTGGTTGGAAGAGTCAGATTGAAACAATTAATGGCCAAATAGTCTGGAAGATTATCCATTTTAAGGAAACAAATACTTATTAGACAACTTATCTTCAAGTTTGTGTATTTATTCAGCTTTTTTTAGAAATCCTGAGATTATTCCTAATTACATCAATGAAACAATCGGCTAAAGAGGCTATACTAAATTTTTCATACGTTTTTCTCTCACAAGGGTTCTCACTTATTTTGAGTATATCCATGTCTTTTATTGTTCCTAAAATACTAGGAATCGAAGGGTTTGGCTATTGGCAATTTTTTTTATTCTTAAGTTCCTATGTTGGTTTTTTTCATTTAGGATTGTTAGACGGGATTTATCTTAGATACGGAGGAAAGTCTTTTTCGGATGTAAATAATACCTTATTGCATTCTCAATTTAGAATTTTATTTGCTTTAGAACTGATTGTTGGATTGTTTGTTACTCTCTTTGCCCTATTTTGTTCAAACGATCCTCACAAAAAGAGCATCCTTATTTTTGCCTCTATATATTTGATTCTTTCCAATCTATCCACTTTTTTTGGAACCGTTTTTCAAGCTTTTAATAAAATGAAATTGTTTTCAATTTCAACTGTTATTGATAAAGTTGTTTTTTTAGTTTTCTTGTTTTTTTTATTCTCGTTCCAAGTAAAGAATTCTGAATATTATATTTTTTTTTATGTTATTGCCCGTTTGTTTGGACTGATTTACGCTATCTATCAAGGAAAAGCAATTTTATTCACCAAGGCTTTAGATTTGAAAAAAAGTCTGATTGAATTTAAAGAAAACATATCTGTTGGTTCCCTATTGATGTTGTCTAATATTGCAGGAATGCTCGTCTTGGGAGTAGGTAGGTATTTGATTGAAAAAACATGGGGAATCGTAATTTTTGGAAAAATTTCTCTTTCCTTATCCTTAACCGCTTTTTTCTTATTGTTTATTAGTCAGGTTAGTATTGTTTTATTTCCTCTATTGATTCAACGGGGAAGTGAACAACAAAAAAAGGTATATGTGGTAGGATTAGATTTCTTAAACATCATTTTGAATGGAATATTCTTGTTTTTTCCTATTGTAGTATTGTTTATTAAAGTTTGGTTGCCATCTTATACTGATAGTATTACTTATTTTGTAATTCTGCTGCCATTGTGTTTGTTTGATGGTAAGATGCAAATTCTTTTTAGTACGTATATGAAAATACTGAGAAAAGAAAAGTTATTACTGTTGTTTAACATCATTTCATTGGTAATAGTTACACTGTTTTCTATAATAGGTGTTATGATGAAGAATCTCAATTTTGTCCTTTTTTCGATGACAATCGCTGTAGCAATAAGGTCAATAATAATTGAAACCTATCTTTCTAATTTTTTCGGTTTATCGAGCTTCAAAAAAACGGTTTACAATATATTTCTTTCTGTTCTATTTTGTTATGTAATGATTGCATTTGAACCTATAAAAGGGTTTGTTGTTTTTTTATCCTTTTATGTTTTATATCTAATTTTGATTAAAAAAGAGATAATTCATATTGTAAGTTTTATTAAAGAGCTAAAAGCAAAATAGTATTAAATGATGAATATTATTGTAAATATATTATTTCTGTTTTTAGGACTTAACCTTTTTGTTTTGATTAATAAGCGGTATTCTAGTTCTATTAATCATGTTAGTATATTTACCGCCGTTTGGTTAATGATTATTCTGGGGGCTCAACTTTCAGGATATGCAGAATTTCATTGGTTCACACTTTTTGTCGTTTATCTGTCGTGGTACTTTTATTTATTTGGCTCCTATCTTCGAGAAGCTGAAATCAACCTTGATTCTTTAGAAATCAAAGTAATCGATCTTGATAAAATAAAAACGGCTTGCTATGTCTTAGTTATTTTATCTTTTTTAGCTAATTTGACCATTCTCAAGGATGTGTTTTTTAATTTTTCCTCTTTTGAGGTTTGGGCTAAAATGAGGAATGATCAAGCATTCTCAGACTATAGAGACGGAAACTATTTTTATACAATTTTCGGAAATACTTCAAACATTTATGTGCCCTTAGCGATTTACCTTTTTATGGAAAAAAAGATAAATTCGTTGATGCTAACGATTATTTATTTGATTTCGATATTGATTGCTGTGGCCGCTTTTACAAGAGCTCCGATGTTGTATTTGATCATTATTTCGGTTGTGTTTTATTCCTATCAAGCTAAAAAAATTCCGTATAAACTTATTTTAACCTCGTTTTCTATTTTGGTTCTGATTTTTGCTGTATCATCTTATTTTATTGGCGAAGTCAGTCAAGGGGCCGTAGATACAAATTCAGCAATCGAACTTTATGTATATGGAGGGATTACCGCTTATCAAAATCTTTTGAACGGCAAATATTTTACCTACGATGTTTTTGATAGCAGTTTTTATAGTTTTGATTTTATAAACTATGTTTTGAAAACCTTTCGGATTATAAAAACCTATCCTGATTTAGTTAGAGAATATGATCAAGATTTGCCTACAAACGTTTACACTTATCTAGATTGTTTTACACTAGATTTTGGTGTCATTGGTGCCTTTTTGGGCTCTTATATATTGGGATATATCAGTAAAATAATATACTTGAAATATTATAGAAATAAAAGTATTTTCGATTTGATCTTATATTCAACGATATGTTATTTTGCTTCTTTTATATTTATGAACAATGAATATATTCGATTCACATTTGTGTTATTAATTGTAAAGATTTTTATCATTAAGTTTTTAACGCGGTTTAAATATGAAATGCCAACCTTAACCAATTGAAATGAAGTTTATCAGAATAGTTGTTTTAAATTATAACAGTTCGCAATATACCTTAGATGTTATTAAAAATCTTGAAACGCAATCTTATACTAATTATGAGATTGTAGTTGTTGATAATGCTAGTAACGAATCAGAACGTCAATTTCTAAAGGACAATTTACCCAAAAATATTTTGTGTATTTATGCCGATATAAATTCAGGTTATTCTAGTGGCAATAATATTGGAATGAGAATTAAAACAGCCGTTGAACCCGATTATTTCTTTGTTTTGAATAACGATGTGATTATCGAAGATGATGATTTATTAGAAAAACTAGTAGCCTCATTTAACTGGGTTAGTCCAAAAAAAGTTATTGCTATTTCGCCTTTAGTCAATACGGTATCTACCCAATTACCACTCGAAAAGCAAATTCAAGTACGAAGAGTTTTGCCCACTTTTCAATTATTTTTCGTTTGTTGTACTATTTTTAAATTATTTACAAAGAATTGGTTTGCTAAATACGTTTACAAAAAAGAAATGCCTTATATCGATAACTATTTAGCCTGCGACAGCATCAATGGAGCTGCGTTTATTGTTGAAGCTGATTTTATGAAGAAAAATAATTATTTAGACGAAGGCACCTTCTTGTTTTTTGAGGAAGTTATTTTGGGCCGACAAATTTTAGATGCTGGCGGAACTTGTCTTCTTAATGGCAAGACGTCATTGAAACATTTGCAGGGAATGTCAACCAAAAGTACAGCGCAGCAGTTAAATGTTCGAATGGAAAAATTCAAGCGTGAAAGTGAACTGTATTATTTTCAAAAATATTGTGGACTCAATTCTTTCTATTCGATGCTCTATATTTTCTTTAAAAAAATAGAAGTGCTTTTGAAGCAAATTATATATTAAGCTATGATTGGAGTAAAACTTTGGGGAGGATTAGGTAATCAAATGTTTCAATATGCCTTTGGACTTTATTTAGCCGAAAAAAGAAATGAAAAACCTTATTTTTTTACTGATTTCAATACAATAGAGAGTTTAGATATTGATTATTTTAAGGTATCGATTGATTTACTTTTGCAAGAAACACTACAAAAAAACGGATATAGTTTTCAAAACCATTTCTTATACAGAGCGAAAAGAAAATTGATTCAAAAATTTCCTCTTTGGAGTCAAAAAATAATGGTAGAAAATATATCAGGGTTCAGACCCAATATTTCAGACAAGTATTCGTTATTTGACGGCTATTGGCAATCGTATAAATACCTTGAGCCTATTGAGCAAAAATTGAGAACTCAGTTTGTCTCTAAAAAAAATCTGATTTTGAATACAGAATTATATTCAGAAATTAAAAAGGGCAATTCCGTTAGTCTTCATATCCGAAGAGGTGATTATTTAAAAGGAAAGAACACAGAAATTTATGAAAACATTCCTTTGGCTTATTATCAAGCTGCCATAGATTATTTTTTGAAAGAAATTGATAATCCTCAATTCTATGTTTTTTCGAATGATTTAAACTGGGTAAAAAACAATTTGAAAACCACAACAGAACATACTTTTTTTTATGTTGACAATACTGATACTGAAAATGCAACCCTTGCCGATTTGCAATTAATGTCAAGTTGTAAACATCATATTATTGCAAACAGTACCTTTAGTTGGTGGGGAGCGTGGTTGAATCCTTCAAAAGAAAAAAAAGTAATTGCTCCTAAAAATTGGTATAAAGGCGAAATCAATGATTTAACTTTAGATTTAATTCCATCTGAATGGAAAAGACTTTAAAGAGCCAAATAGTAAAATAATTTTATATGTCTAATAATCAAGAAGCTTTAATTTCGATAGCTATACCGTTTTACAATACTGAAAAATATTTAGAACTAGCTATTCAGTCTATTGTTGATCAAACTTATCAAAATTGGAAATTAATATTGATTGATGATGGCTCAACAGACCATTCTCTGTCGATTGCTCGTAAATTCGAAAACGACCCGAGAGTGACGATATACTCTGATGGACAAAATAAAAATATGAGTTTCCGGTTGAATGAGTTTGCCCATAAAGTAACCACAAAATATTTGGCTAGAATGGATGCAGATGATATTATGCATCCCAATAAGATTGAAAAACAACTACAAATTTTAGAATTGCATCCCGAAATTGATGTTTTAGGAACCAATGCGTATTCTATTAATGAAAAAAGTATTATTGAAGGGATTCGATTAAAATTTCCAGAAGGAGAGGAATTAAGTACAGTAGATACTTTTATTCATCCTACTATTGTTGCTAAAACAGCTTGGTTTGTTGCCAATCCTTATGATATTAAAATTGAAAGAATTGATGATAAGGAATTGTGGTTTAGAACTCACAAAAAATATAATTTTCAAATCTTGACAGAGCCTTTGTTTTTTTATAGAGAATTTGGCAATGATTATTATAAAAAATATTTCAAAGGATTCAAGTATATGTTGTATGCGTTAAGAAAACACAATTATGATTTAGATTTGTTGCAATTTGGAATAAAATATTCATTAGCAGGGGTAGTTTATTGTTTGTTTAATTCAGTAGGCAAAGAAAATATTTTGGTAAACAGAAGAAATGCCATTAAAATCAATAAACTGACTATTGCAGAAGTTTTAAAAAAGGATTAATGAGAAAAAAGATTTGTTTTATTGTAGCAACTCCCAATTTTGCAAATATTTATTTGAAGAAACATTTCGAATATTTATCGGAACATTATGATGTGTATTTGGTTTCTAATTTTAATGGATATAGTTCGTTTTTTTCGGCTTTTAATTACATAAAAGGAGTAGAAAATCTAGATTTTGAACGCAAAATTTCAATTTTTAAAGATGTAAAAGCACTTTTGACTTTCCGTAGCTTTCTCAAAAAAAATAAATTCGATGCGATTCATTCGGCTACACCCAAAGCGGGATTAATAGGGGCTTTTGCAGCAAAATTGGCTGGAATAAAAATAAGAACTCATATTTTTACGGGACAAGTTTGGTACACACAAAAGGGTTTTTTCAAATGGTTACTGAAAAATATTGACCGATTTATAGTGCTTTGTTCAACCGATATTCTAGTCGATGGAATTTCTCAGAGACAATTTTTGATTGATAACGGCATAATTAATACTACTAATTCTCAAGTTTTAGGAAAAGGATCAATAAGTGGTGTCGATGTACAAAAATTTATCCCTAATGCTATAATAGCTCAAAATTTCCGAAACCAATTCAACTTTAAAGACGAAGTCGTTTTTATGTATTTGGGAAGACTAAATGTTGACAAAGGATTATTAGACTTAGTAGCTGCTTTTCTGAAACTGAATGGCAAATATCCAAACACAAGATTAGTCTTTGTTGGTCCAGATGAAGAAATGATGCAACAAAAAATTGATAAATTGGGAAACTATTGTCCATCTATATTCTTTAGCGGTGCTACTACAGCTCCACAAGATATTTTACAAATGGCTGATGTGTTTTGTTTGCCAAGCTATAGAGAAGGTTTTGGCTCGAGTATTATAGAAGCATCATTGCTAGAAAAACCAATTATTTGCAGTGATACTTATGGTGTGAAAGACTCCATAATAGAGAATGAAACAGGGTTTAGACATAAAGTGAAGGATGTTGATTCTATTTTTGAGCAAATGCAAAAACTGATGGATCAAGAAGTACGGGAAAAGATGGGAAAAAGCGGAAGAGCCTATGTCTTGAGTAATTTTTCGGCTGAATTAATTTCGCAAGAATGGTTAAACTACTATAAAAATAAATTTAATTGATGGAAACATGTCAGCTTAGCGGAGCTTCAGGATTTGTTGGACAGAATCTCCAAACCTATTTGGCCAAAGATTTTGTTATCCTTCCGTTTTCAGTAAGGTATAAAATAAATCAAACTATTGATTTGAATGCTGATCATATTATTCATGCAGCTGGAAAAGCACATGATTTAAAAAAAATATCAAATCCAGCTGAATATTATGAAGCTAATTACGAATTGACCAAACAATTATTTGATGCTTTTCTAGGCTCAAATTCTAAAACATTTATTTTTGTAAGCTCGGTGAAAGCTGTTGCCGATAAAGTGAATGGTATATTGACAGAGGAATCAATAGGGCATCCCAAGACTCCTTATGGGAAGTCTAAAAAAATGGCAGAAGATTACATCCAAAATCAGATAATTCCTGAGGGTAAACAAGTTTTTATTCTGAGACCTTGTATGATTCATGGGCAGGGGAATAAAGGCAATTTGAATCTTTTATTTAAAATGGTTTCTAAAGGATTTCCTTGGCCATTGGGTAGTTTTGAGAATAAACGTTCCTTTTTGAGTATTGAAAATCTTTGTTATGTCATTAAAGAATTATTAAGTCGTCCAGGAATTCCATCAGGTATTTATAATCTTGCTGATGATGATGATGTTTCGACTAATGAGTTGATTCAAATTATGGGAAGTAGCCTAAATAAAAAAGCAGTTATCTGGAAAATCCCAGTTTCCTACATTAGAAAAATAGCTTGGTTGGGTGATTTTTTATTACTTCCTCTCAATTCTGAGCGATTGGATAAATTGACAGAAAGTTATCTTGTAGGTAATTCCAAAATCAAACAAGCTATTGGCAAAGAATTACCAGTTTCTGCTAGAGAAGGATTGCTAAACACACTAAAAAGTTTCAACAAATAGGTATGGAATATATTTTACTATTGCTTGTTTTTTTTATACTATTATTGATTTATTTTAAAATAGCCTATAAATACAATATTGTTGACAAACCTAATTTTAGAAGTGCTCATGTAGATGTTACTTTAAGAGGAGGTGGAGTCATTTTTTGGTTTGCTGCATTGTTTTATTTTATTCAGAATAGTTCAGATAATTATTTCTTTTTTATTGGAATTACTATTTTAAGTATTGTTAGTTTTTGGGATGATATTCAAAGTTTGCCTAATAAAATTAGATTAGCAGCACATTTTATTGCCTTTACTTTAGTTTTTTATGATTTACAATTAATTACTATTTATGGTTTTTTGATTACACTTTTATTTTATATTGTAGCAATTGGTATTTTAAATGCCTACAATTTTATGGATGGAATCAACGGAATAACAGGTCTTTATACCTTAGTTGTTTTAGGGTCATTGCTGTATGTTAATACTTATCTGTATTATTTTATAGCCAATGATTTTATTATTTATCCAATGTTGGCAAGTGTTGTTTTTTTGTTTTTTAATTTTAGAAAAAAAGCAAAATGTTTTGCAGGAGATGTTGGTAGTATTTCAATTGCATTTTGGATTATTTATCTATTAATAAAATTAATAATTGCTTCAGATTCCTATTTATGGTTGCTTTTTTTAGCCGTATATGGAATTGAAACTAGTTTTACTATCTTGCATCGCCTTTATCTAAAAGAGAACATTTTCGAGGCTCATTCTTGGCATTTTTACCAAATATTGAGTAAAGTATTTAAGTTTCCTCATCAACTGACATCGGTTATTTATGCACTCCTTCAACTTTTAGTAGGTATAGTGGTGTTTTTTTTAGATGGAAAATTACCCCAAATTACGATATGGTTTATTGTTTTAATTCCATTAATGGGATTGTATCTAACAAAGTTTTATTTGTTGAAAAACAGTGAAAAAATCAAAATAGGAAAAGCTTAATTGGTTTTTTAAATTAATTTTTTAACAGTCATTCTATCAATTAGAGCAAAATGAAAAAAAAGAGGATTTATATATCTGAAGCTCATAAAGGAGGAAGAGAATTATTTTATATTCAAGAAGTTTTCAAGGATAATTGGATTGCTACTGAAGGTCCTAATATTGTTGGATTTGAAAGTGATTTAGAAAATTATTTACAGGAAGAAGTTCATGTTGGAGCTTTAAATTCTGGAACAGCAGCACTGCATCTTGGACTTATATTATTGGGTGTAAAGTCGGGTGACGAAGTAATTTGTCAGACCATGACTTTTTCGGCTTCAGCCAATCCTATTGTTTATCTTGGTGCTACGCCAATTTTTATAGATAGTGAAGTTGAAACCTTGAATATGTGTCCAGTAGCTCTAGAGAAAGCTATTGTACATCGAATTTTACTAGGAAAAAAACCCAAAGCTATCATCGCTGTTCATCTTTATGGAATGCCTTTTAGAGTTGATGAAATTCGAGCAATATCTTGTAAATATGAGATTCCAATTTTAGAAGACAGTGCAGAAGCTTTAGGAAGTTCTTATAAAGGAAAAAAATGTGGAACCCTTGGTGAAATTGGGATTCTTTCTTTCAACGGAAACAAAATTATTACCACTTCAGGTGGAGGGGTCATTGTGACTAAGACATTGGAACAAAAAAGCAAAGCTATTTTTCTAGCTACTCAAGCGCGTGATGAGGCACCCCACTATCAACACAGCCAGATTGGATATAATTATAGAATGAGTAATATTTGTGCTGGTATTGGTCGTGGGCAAATGGAAGTATTAGATAATCACGTTATTTTACGTCGAGAAATGCATGATTTTTATGTTAATTTATTTGAAAACATAGATGGTGTTTTGGTTTTTAATGAGCCTTCAGCAGATTTTTTTTCTAATTTTTGGTTGACGGCAATACTTGTAGATGAAACTAAAAATGGAGGGATTACGAGAGAGATTTTAAGAGCAGCATTAGAAGCAGAAAACATAGAATCCAGACCCTTATGGAAACCGATGCACTTGCAACCTGTTTTTGAAGGTTATCCTTATTATGGAGCCAAAGTTGCAGAGACTTTATTCGAAAACGGATTGTGTTTACCATCGGGCTCTAATCTTTCGGATGAAGATAGAGAAAGAATATCTAAAACAATTCAAGTTGTTTTCAAGAAAGAAATAAAGAATTCCTAATTTTATTTAATCAGTCGGATGCTATTTTATTTCCTATTTATATTGATTGCAGGCTCACTTTTATGGTTGGGCTATTTATACCCAGAAAAAAATAGAATATTTCAGGGAGTAACATTTCTGTTAATTGTAGGCGTTGTAGGTTTTCGAGATTTTGTTGGAGCTGACTTTGGGGATTATGTAATTTGGTATAAGTCGAAAGTAAGGGATCAGGACTTTGAGTTGGGGTATGTCGCTTTGATGAATGTTTTTAGAACTCTTAATATTGGATATACGGCACTTTTTTTCTTCATATCATTTTTTACTTATTTGTTTTTGTTTTTGGGTGTTAAAAAATTCACGCAAAATCAAAATCTTGCTATTTTTATTTTTTTGCTAATTCCAAGTATGTTTTTGTTGTCATTAAACACAATGAGACAGTCCTTTGCAGTTTCCATATGTTTTTATGCGTTCTATTTTTTAATAAATAAAAAGTATTTTTATTACCTAATTCTGATGTTTTTGGCAATCTCATTACACAGAACGGCTATCCTTCCGTTTTTCCTGTTTTTCCTTGTTTATCAATTTGCAGACAAAATTAAAGTGAATCATATTTTAATACTGTTGATAGGTTCTTTGTTGTTTTCTCAACTAGGATTGGTAGATTTCTTTAGTTCGCTTTTTAAAGATTCAAGATATACAGCTTACTTTACCATAATGAAAATTCCTGCAAACCCTTTGAAATTAATTATTTTGAATGGAGTGGCAATTTTCATGTTGTTTTATTTTGAGGAAATGAAAAGAAAATATTTCAATCAAAAATATCTGATGGTTTTGTTTTTTTTATCAGTGATAATCACCAATTTTTTTAGTTTATACGGAGATCTAACCCGAATTGCTTATTATTTTAAAATTTTTGAAATAGTAGTCATCGCTGATTTTATTTTTCTAAGAGCTAAAGAGTTTAGAGTATGGTTATTCAGCGGTTTTATGATTTATTATAGCAGTATTTTTGTTTATACATTAAAGATGGATATAGAAAAGGACTATAAGTGTAAATTAATTCCGTATAATAGCATTTTGTTTAAATCATTAAAAGTAGGGAATTAATTGAAAATTAATTAAACTTGCATCCAAAATAAAATACCATGAAAATAGAACTAACTTTTATAAAAGATTTAGTAGTCCTAACACCAACTGTATTCGAAGATGAAAGAGGTTATTTTTTTGAATCTTACAACAAAAGTAAATTTGCAAGTTTAGGAATCCACATCGATTTTGTACAAGACAATCAATCGTTTTCTAAAAGAGGTACCTTGAGGGGATTGCATTACCAAAATCCACCCTATTCACAGACTAAATTGTTGAGAGTTTTAGAAGGCGAGATTATGGATGTTGCCGTAGATTTGAGAAAAGATTCTCCAACATATGGTATGTATTTTGGTGTTCTATTGTCGGCTGAGAACAAAAAACAATTATTGGTACCTCAAGGGTTTGCTCATGGCTTTTCGGTTTTGAGTGAAACTGCGGTGGTTTCATATAAGTGCGACCACTATTATAACAAGCAAAGTGAAGGAGGTATTCGATTTGATGATGCCACTCTCAATATCGATTGGGGAATGGATTTGAAGGAAGCCATTGTTTCAGAAAAAGATATGATTTTGCCTAATTTCGAAAACTGTAATTCCCAATTCTGATGAAAAAAATTCTTGTAACTGGAGCCAATGGACAATTGGGTTCGGAAATCAAAATGATAGCGTCCCATTATCCTCATTTCGATTTTATTTTTACCGATATTGATGATTTTCCATTAGACCAAACTGAGGTGATTGTTGCCAATTTCAACCGTATTCAACCTGATATTGTCATCAATTGTGCCGCTTATACAGCTGTAGATAAAGCAGAACAAGATACTGTAGTTGCTGATGCTATTAACCATTTGGCTATCGCAACTTTAGCTAGTTTGTGTACAGTATCAGGAGCAAAACTAGTTCATGTTTCAACCGATTATGTTTTTGATGGTAGCTCACCAGTAGCTTATAAAGAGGATGATGTCCCTAACCCAAAGAGTGTTTATGGAGCAACAAAATTAGCAGGTGAAATCGCTTGTTTGAAAAATTGTCCAGAGAGTATTATTATTCGAACCGCATGGGTGTACTCGGAATTTGGAAATAATTTTGTAAAAACCATGTTGTGCTTGATGAGCGAAAGAGATACTTTGAGTGTAGTCAATGACCAAATAGGTTCGCCAACCTATGCAGCCGATTTGGCTCAAGTTATTTTAACTATTTTAGATAGTACTAAATGGGAATCGGGGATTTACCATTACTCGAATGCAGGGGAAATTAGTTGGTTTGATTTTGCAAAAGACATCAAAGAAATAGCCCATAAAACTTGTGAAATCAAAGGAATTCCTGCAGCAGATTATCCCACTCCTGCTGAAAGACCTGCCTATTCCCTGTTAGACAAATCGAAAATTAAAACTATTTACGGAATAGAACCTATCGATTATAAAGTGAGCCTTAAGATTATGATGGAGAGATTGACCCCCTAGTCCTCTAAAAGGGAACAGAAAGATGGAATATGAACAAACAATAAACAGCAACAGATGAAAGGAATTATTTTAGCCGGTGGATCCGGTACTCGATTGCATCCATTGACTTTAGCCATGAGTAAGCAAATGATGCCAGTTTACGACAAACCGATGATTTATTATCCTTTGTCCACTTTAATGATGGCAGGAATTCATGAAATATTGATTATTTCAACCCCTCATGATTTGCCGAATTTCGAGAAGTTATTGGGTGATGGTTCAGCAATTGGTTGTCAATTTAGTTATGCTGAACAAGCTATTCCTAACGGATTGGCGCAAGCTTTTGTAATAGGAGAGAAATTTATTGGTACAGATGATGTTGCTTTGGTTTTAGGTGATAATATTTTCTTTGGTGCCAATATGGGAGAATTATTACAGTCGAATACTAAACCTAATGGAGGGGTGGTTTTTGCTTATCACGTTTCGGATCCTGAGCGTTATGGCGTAGTTGAATTTGATGAGAATAACAAAGCACTGTCGATAGAAGAAAAACCTTTGGTGCCTAAATCGAATTATGCTGTTCCAGGTTTGTATTTTTATGATAATTCGGTTGTGGAGATTGCCAAAAATATTAAACCTAGTGCGCGAGGTGAATATGAAATTACCGATGTGAATAAGGTATATCTTGAAAAAGGCACTTTGAAAGTAGGGATTTTAAATAGAGGAACAGCTTGGTTAGATACGGGTACATTTAATAGTTTGATGCAAGCAGGACAATTTGTTCAGGTTATTGAAGAGCGTCAAGGATTGAAAATAGGCTGTATTGAAGAAATTGCATGGCGTCAAGGGTTTATCAGTAGTGAGAAACTTCAAGCTTTGGCAGA
The DNA here is from genome assembly GCF_002920895.1 of Flavobacterium alvei. Classification (GTDB taxonomy): domain Bacteria; phylum Bacteroidota; class Bacteroidia; order Flavobacteriales; family Flavobacteriaceae; genus Flavobacterium; species Flavobacterium alvei. Next base: position 32,012 of record NZ_PQVG01000007.1, on the reverse strand, counting down.
GCCGCTCAAAAAATCTGGTTATGGCGATTATTTAATTCAATTGTTGAAACAAAAAAAATAAAAATCAATTTTCATTTTACCATACTTCCCCTAAAAGTCGATGCTTTTTAGGGGATTTTTTTTTTGTATTATAATTTGTCAATGTAATTAAAAATAGTAGGTTGACTTGTTAATGCAAGGTTTTTAAGTGCGTTAGATATAGTAAATGATAACTTTTTTTGAAAAAGCTTAAAGTATAATGAGTTATGATGTATTTTATTAATTTATATAAAAAAAGACGATTTTTACTTTTTGTCGTTGTTTTGTGTTGTTTATCTATAAAATGAAAATGAGTAGGGTGTTTTTGATTTTTTTTAAGATTAATTTGTACTTTTGTTAACAGATACGAATTCGACGAATAAGAAATACTTTATTTAAGATGGAAAGAGATAATTCAAAAAGTTATTTTTCAAGAGATAACTTAAGATTCAATATTCATAATTTGAGTTATTTGCCTCGTTGGATTATTGTTTTAATAGATTTTACTGTCCTACTTCTTGCTTTCAGTTTTACTTCTTTGATTTTTGATGGCACTGGGTTAGAATATATTGTAACCAAGCACTCAGTTGTATTTGTGAGTCTTTTGTTTAGTGTCAATATCTTTTTCTTTTGGTTGTTTAGAACCTATGCTGGTATTATCAGGCATTCTTCTTATATAGATGCAGTTAAGCTTCTATTTTCGCAAACAGCGGTTTTGGTATTCTTCTTAGTTTTTAATTTTTTGTTTGAGTTGTATTACCACCAAAAAGCATTCTTAAATACTGCTTTTTTTATTAATATAGTCCTTTCTTTTTGTGGGTTGTTTTTGTATAGAGTGGTTGTAAAGCAAACTTTTGAACTTTATTTTATTGAAAAAAACGATACCAAATTAATTAAAACTATTATTTATGGTACCGATGCCAATGCTATATCTATTGCTAATGCTTTGCGATTTGAAACTCCCTCTCGTTTTAAAATTTTAGGTTTTGTAGATCGAAACAATCAAAATGCTTCCAAGAGAATGTTGGATTTACCTATTTTGGTTCTCCGAAAAAGAATTCCATCACTAATGCGTTCTATTGGTGCTGAAGCTCTTGTAATTGCAGACAAAAGTTTGTCTAAAGAAGAGCAATTAGTGATTATAGACCAATGTATAGAGTATAATTATAAAGTATTTACTATTCCTTCTATTTCCGACTGGGAAGATCAAAAAGAAATTTCACAAAAAGTAAAAAATATTCAAATTGAAGATTTACTCGAAAGAGAACCCATTGTTTTAGATAATATCTCCATATCCAAACAGTTAAGAGGCAAGACTATTTTAATTACGGGAGCAGCAGGATCAATAGGAAGTGAGATTGTACGACAAGTATTGAACTTTGAACCCCAAAAAGTTATTATTTTAGATCAGGCAGAAACGCCATTGCATCACATTAGTTTAGAAGTCGAATGTATTAAGGGTTCAACAGTGATTCACTCGGTAATTGCAGATATAAGGGATAGAGTAGCTGTAGAAAAAATATTTAAACTCTATAGACCAGAGATGGTTTATCATGCTGCGGCTTATAAACATGTGCCTTTGATGGAAGAGAATCCTTCTCAAGCAATTCTGACCAATGTAAATGGAACTAAAAATCTTGCCGATTTATCCTGTGAGTATGGTGTAGAAAAATTTGTAATGATTTCAACAGATAAAGCCGTAAATCCTAGTAATGTAATGGGAGCAAGTAAAAGAATTGCCGAAAAATATGTGCAATCGCTTCACCTGAAATGTCAAGAAAATAATAAATTATATGCCACTAAATTCATCACTACTCGTTTTGGAAACGTTTTAGGTTCCAATGGCTCAGTAGTACCTTTGTTTACCAAACAAATTGCTGAAGGAGGACCAATTACCATTACCCATCCCGATATTATCCGATATTTTATGACTATTCCAGAAGCGTGTCAACTCGTTTTGGAAGCAGGATCTATGGGAAATGGAGGAGAGATTTATATTTTTGATATGGGAAAACCAGTTAGGATTATCGATTTGGCTCGCAAGATGATTAAGTTGGCGGGCTATATCCCAGATAGAGATATAAAAATAAAAATTGTTGGTTTGAGACCGGGCGAAAAATTATACGAAGAATTGCTTAATGATACCTCGAAAACCTTGCCTACTTATCACGAAAAAATCATGATTGCACAGGAAATTCAAGAAGAGTTTTTTGACTTGCATGCCAATATAGATGAGCTTATTGGCATAGCTGCTTTTTTTGATAATGATGATATCGTTGCCAAAATGAAAAGGATAGTACCTGAATTTATTAGTATGAATTCAACCTTCGAAATATTAGATAAGTAGTTATTTCTAATCCAAAAAAGAAGAAGGTCGTTTTATCAATATAGTTTTTCTAAAAACTTAAAAAAAAAATTACAGTCTGCTCCTTCTAAAATTTTTTTGTAGCACTTTGACCGTGTCTAGTTTGACAAACTTAAAACTAGTTCGCTTCTAATTATTTATGTATTAGTTTAAATAATTGCTAGTTTTACAACTATTTTCTAAAATATCCAAAAAAAGTATATCTTTAGCCAACCAAAAAAAAAACTAAAGATATGCAAGACCACAATCAAGAACATTTTAAGAGAGAACTCGGATTATTAGATGGAACCATGCTTGTTGTGGGTTCGATGATCGGTTCTGGGATATTTATTGTAAGCTCGGATATGGTTCGCCAATTGGGTTCTGCTGGTTGGTTGATTACAATGTGGATGTTTACAGGATTTATTACTGTAATTGCAGCTGTGAGTTATGGCGAATTGAGTTCGATGTTTCCAAAAGCTGGAGGACAATATGTTTATATTAAGGAAGCCTACGGAAAATTGATAGGGTTTTTGTATGGTTGGAGCTTTTTTGCCGTAATACAAACTGGTACAATTGCTGCTGTAGGTGTAGCATTTTCTAAATTTACGGCTTATTTGTATCCACCAGTCAGTGAAAAAAATGTAATTTTTGAGTTAGGTGATTTCCAATTGCACGCCGCGCAAATTGTTTCAATAATCACCATTATTTTATTGAGTTATATCAACAGTCGTGGCGTAAAAAATAGCAAGATTTTGCAAACGGTTTTGACGGTTATTAAAGTGGCCTCTATTTTTGGATTAATTATTTTCGGATTCGTGGCTGCTAAAGCCGAAGTTTGGGATGCCAATTGGGCCAATGCTTGGACTTCGCAATCTATGAATGTTGATACTGGTTCTTGGCTTCCCATAAGTGGATTAGCTTTGATTTCGGCAATGTCGGCGGCGTTGGTGGGTTCTTTGTTTTCGAGTGTGGCTTGGGAAGGTGTAACTTTTATTGCTGGCGAAATCAAAAATCCAAAACGAAATGTGGGATTGAGTTTGTTTTTAGGCACCTTGATTGTAAGTTGTATTTATATTTTGGCTAATATTATGTATTTGGCTGTAGTTCCTTTGCAAGACATTGCTACTGCTGAATCGGATAGAGTAGCTGTGGTGGCTTCGCAAAATATCTTCGGAAATGTTGGAACAATTATTATTGCTGTAATGATCATGATTTCGACTTTTGCCTGCAATAATGGTTTGATTATGGCTGGTGCAAGAGTCTATTATACGATGGCGCAAGACGGTTTGTTTTTCAAAAAAGCATCTCATTTGAATGAGGCTAGTGTTCCAGCATGGGCCTTGTGGGTACAGTGTATTTGGGCTTCGGCTTTGTGTTTAACGGGTAAATATGGTGATTTACTGGATTTTGTAGTAATCATTGTTTTGGTCTTTTATATCCTGACCATTTACGGAATTTTTATTCTTCGCAAGAAAGTTCCCGATGCCGAAAGACCTTATAAAGCTTTTGGTTATCCGTTTTTGCCAGCACTTTACATTGTTTTGGCAATAGCTATAGGAATCACATTATTATATACCAAACCTAGTACTTGCGGTTGGGGAGTTCTTATAATGTTGATTGGAATTCCGATTTATTATTTGACTAAACAGAAGAAGTAGATTTCAGATTGCAGTTGGCAGGAAAAATAAAAAAATCCGTCTCGTTACTTTCTAACTTGACGGATTTTGATTTATAGAGAAATCAAGTCTTAGTACTTAATTCTTTATTGAAATTACGCATAAACGAGATCTTTCAAGGCCGTTTCTACATCTTCAAAGGGTAAATTCCAAGCTTCGGCAACGCCTTTATAAAGAATTTTTCCATTGGCTACGTTAAGTCCTTTTTTCAATTCTTCGTTTTCAGTACAAGCTTTTTTCCAGCCTTTGTTTGCTAATTGCAAAGCATAAGGTAAAGTGGCATTGGTCAAAGCCAAAGTGGAAGTATAAGGTACAGCACCGGGCATATTTGCCACACAATAATGAACAATATCGTCAATAATAAAGGTTGGATTTTCGTGTGTTGTTGGGGAACAGGTTTCTATGCATCCACCTTGATCAACAGCAACATCAACTAGAACTGTTCCTGGAGACATTAATTTTAGCATATCACGAGTGATTAAATGGGGTGCTTTTGCTCCGGGAATCAAAACGGCTCCAATAACTAAATCGGCTTGTGAAATGGCATCCATAACATTGTAATGATTAGACATCACAGTGGTTACATTAGCTGGCATCACGTCTGACAAATAGCGTAAACGTGGCAAGCTTACATCCAAAATTGTTACTTGAGCACCAAAACCAGCGGCCATTTTTGCAGCTTGAGTACCAACGATTCCGCCGCCTAAAACGACTACTTTTGCTGGAGGAACTCCGGGAACACCACCCAAAAGGATTCCTTTTCCTTTCATCGGTTTTTCTAAATATTTGGCTCCTTCTTGAATGGCCATTCTTCCTGCCACTTCCGACATTGGAACTAATAATGGCAAACTGCGATCTGATTTTTCAACCGTTTCATAAGCCAAACAAACCGCTTCGCGTTCGATCATTGCATAAGTCAATGGTTCTGATGATGCAAAATGAAAGTATGTAAATAGTAATTGGTCTTTTTTTATCAACGGATATTCTGAAGCTATTGGTTCTTTAACCTTGATAATCATTTCGGCAATTTCATAAACCGCTTCAATGGTTGGTAATAGTTCAGCTCCAGCTTTAGCGTAGGCTTCGTCGCTAAATCCACTGTTTTCTCCTGCGCTTTTTTGCACATAGACCAAATGTCCGTGTTTTTTAAATTCGGCTACTCCAGCTGGAGTTAGTGCTACACGATTTTCGTTGTTTTTGATTTCTTTAGGAACTCCAATGATCATAATATGTTTTTTTAGTAGTTGGTTCAATAATATATACAAATTTACTACTTAAAGAAAATATTGTGTTGAATGATGTTTAATTAAGAAAATATTATTTTTATTTTCTATTTTTACATTAAATATTTCTGAATAGAATGCTATTTGTATTTCTAAAACGAAAAAATATCTGATTTTAAGTGTTTGAAAAATCACAAACCAAAGATTTATTGTTATGATTTTAGACGAAACCGACAAAAAAATCCTGCGACTGCTTCAATTAGATGCGCATTTGACCTTAAAGGACATTGCCAATAAAATAAATCTTTCGCTAACACCTGTTCACGATCGAGTGAAGCGTTTGGAAAAGGAAGGCATCATCGAAAAATATGTTTCGATTTTGAACAAGAAGAAATTGGGTAATAATTTGATGGTGTATTGCCAAGTGACTTTAGTCAAGCAAACCTACGATGTTTCGGATGGATTCAATCAGTCGATTATGAATATGCCCGAAGTGGTCGAATGCAATTTTATTTCAGGAAGTTTTGATTATATGCTCAAAATCATCTTGCCCGATATGGAGAGTTATCACAATTTTCATCAAAAGAAACTATCGGTTTTGCCCGAGGTTTCTCTGATTAATAGCTTTTTTATTATTTCGGAAGTGAAGAGTACAACGGTTTTGCCGATTTAAAAAAGAGAACCGCAGATTCTAGATTTTATTAATCTGTGAATCTGCGGTATTTTTATTTAATTTTTAGAATTATTTTAAATTATAATTCGAATAATCTCTCCTCGTTTATTAATCATTTCCATTTGAACGCTTTGATTTTCGGCTTTGTTGCCTAGAATTTTCGAAGCCGATTCGATGTCTTTGATTTTGACATTATCAATACTCAAGATAATGTTTCCTTTTAAATCTTGTTCGTATTGTTTTAGATTTTCATTGGTAATCGATTTGATTTTTGCACCTCCATCTAAATGAAAACGCTTTTTGTCATTGGCATCGATGTTCTCCAATTCGATTCCTTTGATTTCGGCGCTAAAAAATTCGTTTTTGCTCAAAACTACAGGCACAACTTTGTTTTTTCCTTCTCTTATGAAGGTAACTTGCACTTTGTCATTCGGCCTTTTGGTGTTAATATAACCCGCAAGATCTGCATATGTCGAAATGTTTTGTTGGTCTAATTTGATAATGATATCGCCTTTTTGCAAACCAGCATTTTCTGCCCCCGATTTTTTCTGAACTCTATTAATGTAGAATCCTTGCGTTTCTTTTACACCCAATTCTTTCGAGGCTTTTGCGTTCAATTCGCCACCTTCAACACCAAGAACACCTCTTTGTACGTTGCCAAACTCTATTAAATCATCAATTATTTTTTTAGCATTATTCGATGGAATGGCAAAAGAATAGCCTGTATAGGAACCCGTTGGAGAGGATATCATTGTGTTAATGCCTATCAATTCGCCACGAGTGTTGACCAATGCGCCGCCGCTATTTCCTGGGTTTACAGCTGCGTCAGTTTGAATAAACGATTGAATACCACTAGTGTCCAAGTTTCTGGCTTTGGCCGAAATAATTCCAGCAGTTACGGTAGAAGTTAAGTTATAAGGGTTTCCAACAGCCAACACCCATTCGCCAATTTTTACTGAATCTGAATTAGCAAAAGTGGTGTAAGGTAATTTCTCCTTAGCATCAATTTTTAATAAGGCTATATCCATCTTCGAATCGGTTCCAATGACTTTTGCGGTGTAGGATTCCTTATTATTTAGGGTGATTTCTATTTCAGAAGCATCTTTTATCACGTGATTGTTGGTTACAATATAACCATCTTCCGAAATAATTACTCCCGAACCCGTTCCTACCTGTTCCTGCTCTTGTCCGCCCCTAAAGCCATAGAAATATTCCAGCATAGGATTCGTGACAATTGTTTTGGAGACATTTTTTACGTGAACTACGGTGTGAATGGTTTTGTCTGCCGCTTCGGTAAAGTCAATAGCTTCGGCTGATAAACCTACATTTCTTTCATACGAATTCGACGCTTGGGTGACTATTGAATTGTTTTTAGAAAAATATCCATTGTCGTCAAATAACAATTTGTAAGAACCCAATGTTACGGCTCCGCTCAACAATGGCACTAAAAATAAGCTTGAAAATCGTTTCATAGTTTTTATAGTTATTTAAGAATTATAGTTGTAAAATTATAAATTATGTCAATTCAAAAAAACAGTTTAACGCTCGGTTAACAATCTTTAACGTATCATTAATATTTGTACTTTTGTACTTCTCAAACAAAAAAAAATGCAATTAGAATTCTATAAATACCAAGGAACAGGAAACGATTTTGTGATGATTGACAATCGCTCAGGGTTTTTTCCAAAGGATAATGTTCAACTCGTGGCGCGTTTGTGTGACAGACGTTTTGGCATTGGCGCCGATGGATTGATTTTGTTGGAAAACGACACCAACACCGATTTTAGAATGGTTTATTACAATTCCGATGGAAACCCAAGTTCGATGTGTGGCAATGGTGGCCGTTGTTTGGTGGCTTTCGCCAAAGATTTGAGCGTTATTAAAGACAGTTGTACTTTTATCGCTACCGATGGTTTGCATCACGCCAGTGTTGCCAATGATGGAATTGTTTCTTTGCAAATGATTGATGTTGCCGATATCAAAAAAGAGAAAGATTATACTTTTATGAATACCGGTTCGCCGCATCACGTGCAAATGGTGGCCGATTTGGAACATTATAATGTAAAAGAAAACGGAGCGGCTCTTCGTTACGGTTCTTTGTACGGAGCAGAAGGAAGCAACATCAATTTCGTAAAAAAAATCAATGAAGATACTTTTTCACTTCGCACCTACGAAAGAGGAGTAGAAGACGAAACTCTTGCTTGTGGAACTGGAGCTACAGCGGTTGCGATTGCAATGAATGCCACGGGACAAACCAATGCTTCTTCCATTAATTTGAACGTTGAAGGTGGAAAATTAGCTGTTTCTTTTGATAAAATGGGAGATGTTTTTACCAATGTTTTCTTAATTGGTCCAGCGGAATTTGTGTTTAAAGGACAAATTGAAATTTAATTAGGAATTAGCTTCAATACAAAAGGAATAAAATGAGTAAAAAGCTTCAAGTAATTTTTGGACTTGTAATAGTGGTGTCAATATTGCTTGGCTTATTTATTAAATCAATATCTTCAAATCATTCAGAAAATTTCGAAGATTTTAATCGTAAATTTCATTCTGATTCAATTTTTCAACTTTCAAGAATTAATTTTCCAATTGAAGGCAAATTAATTGAAGGTTTTGAAAAACAAAATTGGACATCTAAAAATTGGGAGTTAATGAAAATCCCAGTTTCAGAGAAATCTTTACTTCCTAAATATAAACATTCGGTAAGAAAAACTGATGAAGTTGTAGTAGAAAAATTTTGGATTGATAATAGTGATTTCCTTGTTGAAAGAAAATTTAAGGAAATAGATGGAAAATGGTTTTTAATCTATTACAATGATGTTAATTTGTAAAAGGAACTATTAGGATTCGCTTATTTAAAGAAACAAATAAAAATTGAGGAGCCAATTTGGCACCTCAAACCCAAATCAAAAATGATCACACTAAAAGGCGAAAACATTTACCTCCGAGCACTCGAACCCAATGATTTGGAGTTTGTGTATGCCATGGAAAACGACCAAAGTATTTGGGAAGTCAGCAATACGCAAACGCCTTACAGTCGGTTTTTGGTAAAGCAATATCTCGAAAATGCCCATCAAGATATTTATGAAGCCAAGCAATTGCGATTGGCCATTTGTCAGGATGAAGATTTTCCAGCACTAGGTCTAATCGATTTGTTTGATTTTGACCCAAAGAATAATAGAGCAGGAATAGGAATCGTAATTCAAGGAACAGAAAATCGAAGACAAAATATTGGTTCTGAAGCTTTGGAGTTGTTAATTCGATATGGATTTTATCATCTCAATCTACATCAATTTTATGCAAATATTAGCACCGAAAATGAAGCTAGTATAGCTCTTTTTACTAAATTTGGATTCCAAAAAATAGGCACAAAAAAAGATTGGACTTTGGTCAATGGCGTTTATAAAGACGAGGCTATTTTTCAATTAATCAATCATCAACTTTAAAAAATTTCAATTTTGAATTTAAAAAAAATCATAACGATAGCAACTCTAGTAGTAATAACAGGATTACTAATTTATGGCGGAATATTGGCTAATCAAATTTTTTCTAAAAACACCAAATTTTCTCAAACTGAAGTATATGTATTTGTGCCAACAGGTTCAACTTATGAAGAAGTCAAAAAAATAATAGAGCCTTTTGTTGATAATATGGATCGTTTTGAAATGGTAGCCAATAAAAGAAGCTATCCCGAAAATGTAAAATCAGGGCGCTTTTTATTCACAAAAGGAATGAATAGTTACCAATTGGTAAAAGCTCTGAGAAGCAATATTCCTGTGAAATTGGCTTTCAATAATCAAGAAAGATTAGAGGATTTTGCAGTAAGAGTGAGTTCGCAAATTGAGCCCGATAGTTTGATGTTGATGAATACCTTCAAGGATTCTCTTTTTTTGAAAGAAAATGGTTTTACCGAAGAGAATGTATTTGCTATGTTTATTCCTAATACATATGAGGTGTATTGGAATATTTCAGCTGTTAAATTCCGTGATAAAATGATCAAGGAATACCACAGCTTCTGGAATAAAGAGCGAATAGCAAAAGCATCCGCACAAGGGCTAACTCCTGTTGAAGCAACAATTTTAGCTTCAATTGTGCATAAAGAATCTGTCAAAAAAGACGAAAGACCTAGAATTGCAGGTGTTTATTTGAACCGTTTGAAAATTGGTATGCCACTTCAGGCTGATCCCACTGTGATTTATGCCATAAAAAAGAAAGACAATGATTTTGATCAAGTTATCAAAAGAGTTTTTTATAATGATTTGTTTTTAACCTCACCTTATAATACTTACAAAGTAATTGGACTTCCGCCAGGACCCATCGCTATGCCAGACGTTACTGCTCTTGATGCGGTTTTGGATCCCGAGAAACACAACTTTATTTATTTCTGTGCTAGTGTAGAACGTTTTGGGTATCACGAATTTGCTGCTACTTTGCCTGAGCATAATGTAAATGCTGCAAAATATGCCGATTGGATTAATAGTCAGGGTGTAAATAGGTAATTTTGATTTACAAAAAGACGATTTGTTTTTTGTTTGTTCTGGTGTTCCAAAGTGTTTTGGCGCAAAATTCATTCGATAATCTTTTCTAAAACCTTCCGATTCTTTGAACCAGAAAAGGCAAAATTCGGTATTCATTACCGAAGCCGTTTTGGCTTCTGGCGCTTTGATTGGCTTGAACCAACTTTGGTATGCCGATTATCCCCAATCCGATTTTCATTTTATAAATGACAATTCCGAGTGGTTGCAAATGGATAAATTGGGACATATGTATTCGTCTTATCACATTGGAAGATTTGGTGCAGAAGTTCTGAATTGGAGTGGTGCAAGCAAAAAGAATCAATTGATTTATGGAGCTAGTTTAGGTTTTGTATTCTTAACGGCAGTTGAGGTTATGGATGGTCATTCTGCTGAATGGGGAGCCTCGATAGGCGATGTTTTTGCCAATGCTACAGGAACAGCGTTGTATGTTTCGCAAGAACTGGTTTGGAACGAACAACGCATCATTCCAAAATTCTCTTTTCATACCACTCAATATGCTAATTATAGACCTGATTTATTAGGAAATTCACTCTCAGAACAAATCCTAAAAGATTACAACGGACAAACCTATTGGTTTTCGGTAAATTTATACTCTTTTGCCAAAAAATCGAAAATTCCAAAGTGGTTTAATATTGCTTTGGGTTATGGAGCCGAAGGAATGTTGGGTGAAAACGACACTAAAAACAATCTTATTTTAGCTACAAAACAAGAAAATTACCGACAATTTTACCTAAGTTTGGATTTAGATTTGACAAAAATTAACTCAAAATCACACTTTTTGAAGACTGTTTTTTCAGTTTTAAATACGGTCAAAATCCCTGCGCCTGCCCTTGAATACTCGCCTCAGCGAGGATTGAAATTTCACGCCTTGTATTTTTAGGTTTTTTTTAACTGCTTGATAATCAGCATAAATATTTTTTATTGTATATTTGCACCGTAGAAATTTCATAACGGGACAGCGTTTTGAAGAAAAACAATTTATGATAAACAAATGGTCTTTTTATACTAGTTTGACTTTAATTATTGCTTTTTTAAGCTCAGGTTTTAAGCCTTCCGATATAGATTCCAATCAATGGTTTCTAACGAATGAAACAGATGGAACTCACTACTTATTTCCATCACAAAAACAAACCGATTATTCGAATTTGAATGTTCCTTATACTGGAAAATTTTTTATCGGTTACAAAGAAGCGATTGCCTTCAAAGAATCTCAAGGAAAATATAAAAAAGTGAATACTTTAGGGTATATGGGAAAATACCAGTTCGGTAAGGAAACCTTAAAAACCATTGGAATTCACGATAGCAATCATTTTTTGAATAATCCTAGAATTCAAGAAAAAGCCTTTGTGGCACTTATAGCCAAAAACAAGTCAGAATTGAAAGATATTATCCAAAAATACGAGGGGCAAGTTGTCGCAGGGGTTCTCGTTACGGAATCGGGTATCTTGGCGGCTGCTCATCTTGGTGGAGTAGGTTCAGTTAAAAAGTTTTTTAAGTACGATGGAAAGCGTTATTTCAAAGATGCTTATGGAACTTCGATACGAAGTTATATGAGAGAATTTGGAGGTTATGAAACTTCAGGAATCGTTGCAGATAGTAAAGCAAGTGTGAAATTGTAATTTCAGTTTTGTGTAAAAAATAATAAAACCACCTTAGCGTGGTTTTTTTTTCGAGTAGTATTTTTACATTTTATGAATAATAAATATCGTAGGGCGATTGTGTAAATCAACCTGCGTTTTTTTCCATTCAGATGCTCGCATTGTTTTGATAAATTCAGTTGGCATAGTGATGTCTGTAGCAACACAAATATAAGTCGAAGGATTCAAAGCTTGAATGATATCCTCTAGCATTTTGTTGTTTCGATATGGAGTTTCAATAAAAATTTGGGACTGATTTTTGTCTTGAGATAATTTTTCCAGACTCTTTAAAGCCGATTTTTTCTCTCCTTTATCAATAGGAAGATAACCATTGAAAGCAAAACTTTGTCCGTTCATTCCAGAAGCCATAATCGCCAATAAAATAGAGGATGGACCAACTAGTGGTATGACTTGAATTCCTTTTTCGTGAGCCAATTTTACGATCACAGCGCCTGGATCGGCAACTCCTGGACAACCTGCTTCACTCATTAAACCCACATTTTTTCCCTCCATACAAGCCTGTAGCATTTTGGCGTGTTCGGATATTTCGGTGTGTTTGTTTAGAGCACTAAGTCTAAGTGAGGCTTGAACTTTTTGAGGTTGAATACTTTTGATGAATCTTCGAGCTGTTTTCTCGTTTTCTACTATATAATCATCTATGAAATCAATGCTTCTTTTTATGGTTTGTGGCAAAACATCATTCGGGTCGCCTTCTTCTCCTAAAGTAGTTGGAATTAAATATAGTTTTCCTAAAAAAAGGTTGGGTTTCATAAATTTGGTTTTTAGAAAAATCTGAAAAAAAATAGTTACGAGTGTTTTTCTAGGAGTTTCTGTGCGATAATTTCACAAGATTCATCTAGCATTTTATAAACTACTTCAAAACCATTGGCAACGCCATAATATGGATCGGGTACATCAACATTTTCATTGGGAAACAATTCATTTAAGATGAGTTGTACCTTGTTTTTTTGTTCTATGGTGGTGGCAAGTCTAATTACATCTTGATAGTTGGAATTATCCATCACATAAATATAGTCAAAAGCATCAAAATCTTTTTTAGAGAATTGTCGGCCTTTTTGATTTGAAATATCTATTCTGTATTTTTTTGCTACTGCAATAGAACGCTCATCAGGCTGTCGGCCAATGTGCCAAGAACCTGTTCCAGCTGAATCTATATGGAATTCTTTTTTGGGAAGTTTTGAAGCTAATATTCCTTCGGCCAAAGGAGACCTGCAAATATTACCTAAGCAAACCATTAAAATTTTGATGGGCATACAGCGTTTATAGCGTTAATTTTTTATTGATATCGTCAACAAATTTTTTGAATTGTTTGTCAGTGGCCACTAAATTGTCAACGGTTTTACAAGCGTGTAAAACGGTAGCATGATCGCGATCACCTATTTGGGAACCAATATTTGCTAATGATGCCTTGGTAAATTTCTTAGCGAAAAACATAGCTAATTGACGGGCTTGAACAATATGTCTTTTTCTAGTTTTAGATTGAAGTGTTTCTAAATCCAATTGAAAATAATCAGAAACAATTTTTTGAATGTAATCAATAGAAATTTCTCTTTTTACATTCTTGACGAATTTCTCGACAACATTTTTGGCTAGTTCAAGAGTTACTTCTTTTTTGTTGAAAGACGATTGAGCTATTAAGGAAATTATAGCACCTTCTAATTCTCTTACATTCGATTTGATATTTCGAGCTACATATTCTATGATTTCATCTGGAATTTCAACGCCATCACGATAAAGTATGTTTTTTAAGATTGAAATTCTGGTTTCATAATCGGGTTGATGCAATTCTGCCGACAATCCCCATTTGAAACGGGATAACAGTCGTTGTTCAATGTCTTGCATATCTACTGGCGCTTTATCCGAAGTTAGGATAACTTGTTTGCCATTTTGGTGCAAATAATTAAAAATATGGAAAAACACATCTTGAGTTCCTGATTTTCCAGATAGGAATTGAACATCGTCAATGATTAAAACATCTATTAATTGGTAGAAATGAATAAAATCATTTCGATTATTTTTCTTTACAGAATCAATATATTGTTGAGTGAAAATTTCGGCCGAAATATATAAGACCGTTTTTTCTGGGTATTTATCTTTAATTTCAACACCAATTGCGTGTGCTAAATGGGTTTTTCCTAAACCAACACCACCAAAAATCAATAATGGATTAAAGGATGTTCCGCCCGGTTTATTGGCCACAGCCATACCTGCTGAACGAGCTAATCTATTAGAATCACCTTCTAAAAAATTGTCAAAACTATAATTGGGATTCAGTTGTGATTCGATTTTTAAATTTCGAATACCTGGAATTACAAAAGGGTTTTTTAATTCTGGATTTAGATTTTTGTATGGGGCATCAACATCTTGTGGTTTCATGGGCACACGATTTGCACTAGGCAATTGTTCAGTAAACGGTTGTTTATTGCCATAAGTGTTTTCCATTTTGATTTTATAGAGTAACTTTGCATTTTTACCGAGTTCTTTGGTTAGTGCCACTTTTAATAATTTAACATAATGTTCTTCTAGCCATTCGTAAAAGAATTTACTTGGAACTTGAATGTATAATGCATTATCGGTAAGCTCAACTGACTTAATAGGTTCAAACCAAGTTTTAAAAGCTTGGTCTGCGATATTGTCTTTTATAAAAGATAGGCAGTTTTCCCATACTGATTGTGCAGTCTTATTCATAAATTTGGTTAAATTATTTCGTTTTGGTAATGATTTCTAATAAAAAATAAGGTTAAATTTATCTTTATTTTTGGGATAACAAATATGTGAATAAATTTAGCTAAAAAAAAATATTTTAGATGTAATTTTTACAAAATATTGTTGTATGGGTTTTTTTTAGGTTTAATTTTTTAACAGGTAATTTAATGGAATATCATCAAACTCAAATTCGTGTTCGTTATTCAGAAACCGATCAAATGCGTGTGGTTTATCACGGGAATTATGCTCAATATTTTGAGATAGGAAGAGTCGAATGGCTTAGAAACAAAGGGATTTCTTATAAATGGATGGAGGACAACGGAATTATGCTTCCGGTGGTTTCTTTGACTATGAATTACAAAAAATCAGCTCGTTATGACGAACTTTTAACTTTAAAAACTATACTAAAAAATAGGACAACTGTTAAGATTGAATTTGACTACGAACTCTATAATGAAAAGGAGGAGTTATTAACAACTGGTAACTCGATTTTGGTATTTGTTGATATGAAATCAGGAAAACCAATTAGTCCCCCACAAAATATTATAGACATTTTGAATAGAGTTTAGAAATTGGACTATTTTATTGCAAATTTGATAAAAAACAACTTTTTTTGAAGCTTTTATAGCTGTTTAATTTCCACTTCAAACATCAAATTAAAAATGTCGAAAATCATTTCGGCATTTTTTTTTCGGGTTATAATTTCTATTTCGCAGCTCATTTCCATTTTTTGGGAAACGATTTCTACATTTTTTTCCTTCACCACACGCATCACTTTGTTGATGTTTTTATAATCGAAAGCAATTAGGAAACGAACATCGATTGTTTTTTCGATTATTTTAGCAGATTCTAGGGTCATTTGAGCTGCTGTTCTATAGGCAGAAATTAATCCGCCAACGCCTAATTTTACACCACCAAAAATTCGGACAATTACAACCAAAATATTGGTTACTCCAAAAGACTGAATTTGTCCATAAATAGGCATTCCTGCAGTATTGCTAGGTTCTCCATCATCGTTGGCTCTGTAAATTACATTTTCTACGCCAATTTTATAAGCATAACAATAATGTACAGCATGAGGGTGTTGTTTGCGCAAGTCATCAATTAGGGGTTTTACTTCTTCTTCAAATTGAATGGGAAAGGCATAGCCAAAGAATTTACTGCTTTTTTCTTTGAAAAGAATCTCCGATGACGGAAATGCAATGGTTTTGTAAGTATCTTCCAAATGAAATTTAGGGATTGAAATTTATAGGTCTCAAAAATAGTTAAAACTATGTATTTTAGTGCATTTCGCTTTCAGCTTCTAAAAATGCTTTTTACCACAAATTGCACAAATTTTCACAGATTAATTTGTGGAAATTTGTGCAATTTGTGGTTGAAATAAAGTTTTCTAGCCTTGCAGACTTTTAGTCAGCCAAACCAAATCTATTGACTTTGAGTCTATAGTGGTTTATTTTGTCAAAGTGATAATTCTTTTTTAGAGAACAAATTTATAACATCTTCTTGACCTACTTGCAAATTCCATACCTGAATTCCAAGGGCAGTTGCTGCATCAGTATTTTCTTTTTTGTCATCAATAAATAAGGTACAAGCTGGAGTTAAATCGTGTTTTTTTAAGACATAATTAAAAATCTCGGCATCGGGTTTGCGCATTCCCATTTCGAACGAATAATATACTTTTTCGAAACATTGGTAAAAATCGCTGTAAAACGAAGCGCCATGTTCTCTCTCGAAAGTTTCGATATGAATGGAGTCGGTATTGCTCAATAAAAACAAGCGGTATTTAGTGGTGAGTTTTTGAAGGAATTCCAATCGACGCAACGGAAAATCTAGTAGAATGGCATTCCAAGCTGTTAGGATTTCATCGATAGAAGCGTTTGGGACGTGTTTTTGAATGCCAAGTAGGAAATTCTCTTCTGAGATTTGTCCTTTTTCAAATTGAAAATTTAGTTGGCTCAAATCTTCATTCCAAGCTGTCAAACCCAGTTTTTTCAGTCCATTGATAGAGGCTTCTTTATCTAAATTGATAAAAATATCGCCAAAATCAAAAATAATTGTGTTAATCATAATTTCTAGATATTAGAAGTATGTCGTTTTCGATGATTTGTTTCTCGGTGTTTTTTAAAGCTAAAATGGGTGCTTTAATTCCTGTTTCAAAATTTTGATTTCCTATAAATATTCGTGCTTCATCCCAAAGATTTTCGTCAATAAATGTTTGCAAAGTTTGAGAGCCTCCTTCGATAATCACGGATTGAATTTGGTGTTTATACAATACATTTAGTATTTGTTTTCCAATATTTTTCTTAAAATCGATTCCTTCAAAGATAATGTTTTCTGTATTAATTGGCTTTATGATATTCGAAAAAATGATGGTTTTTACTCGGTTATCAAAAATAGGACTGTTTTTTAGGATTCGATTATTAGCATCCAAAACAATTCTAATTGGGTTATTTCCTGTCCAATCTCTCGCGTCCAATTTCGGATTGTCTTCGATAACGGTGTTGGTTCCCACAAGAATTGCCTGTTCTTCAGTTCGCCATTTATGAACCCATTGGCGTGAAAATTCATTGGTGATCCAAACGGGTTTTTGTTCTATTTTGGTCAAAGGAGCGATAAATCCATCTTGAGTTTCGGCCCATTTCAAAATCACATAAGGTCTTTTCTTTTCGTGAAATGTAAAAAAGCGTTTATTCAATTCATAGCATTCGGCTTCAAGAATGCCAACAGTGACTTTTGCGCCAGTTTTGATTAATTTTTTAATTCCGGTTCCTGCCACTTTTATATTCGGGTCAACTGTACCGACAACTACATTTGGAATCTCATTTTGAATAATCAAATCGCAACAAGGTGGTGTTTTTCCAAAATGACTGCAAGGTTCTAAACTCACATAAATGGTCGATTTTTTGAGTAATGACTTATCTTTAACCGAATTTATAGCATTCACCTCGGCATGTGGTTCGCCCGATTTTTTGTGCCAGCCTTCGCCAATGATTTTGTCATTATATACAATCACGCTACCTACCATTGGATTAGGATAAGTAGTTCCCATACCATTTTTGGCCAATTCTATGCAGCGACGGATGTATTTTTCTTGAATTTTCACGGTTTCAAAAATAGTGAATTTTGAGTTTAGTCCCGAGACTTCGGGATTAGTTTTGAATCTTTACAAAATTACCATAAACAATAGCTATTTTTGCGTCATCAATCAGCAATTTTAAAAATGGTGAATTGGATTATCCGAAAAATAGAAAAGAAAGACAATCAGTCGGTTGCTCAGTTAATAAGAGCGGTTTTTGACGAATTGAATATTCCGAAAGTGGGAACTGCTTATGCTGACCCATATTTGGATTTGATGTTTGAGGAATATAGTAAGCCGAAATCTGCGTATTTTGTGGTTGAAAGTGAGGGTAAAATTGTGGGTGGAGCTGGAGTCGCACCACTCGAAAATGAAACCGAGGCAATCTGTGAATTGCAAAAAATGTATTTTCTACCTGAAACTCGTGGTTTGGGAATTGGTAGCCAAATGATGGAAATTTGCTTGCAAGCGGCCAAGGATTTTGGTTTCAAGAAATGTTATCTCGAAACGATGCCTTTTATGCACGATGCCCAAAAACTCTACAAAAAAGTAGGTTTTGAATTTATTTGTTCGCCAATGGGAAGCACAGGACACACTTCTTGTCCGGTATGGATGTTAAAGGAATTATGAATTATGAGTTATGAATTGAGCATATTAATTCATAGTATAGATAACCCAATAAAATGAAAATAAAAGAATACAGAGCTCAATTCATTCAAGAACTTTTGCCCATTTATGATGCTGGTGAAGCAGAAAGTTTTTTTTATTTGATTTTGGAAGAAAAACGAAATCTGAAAAGAATTGACCTAGCATTAAATCCTGAATTGACTTTTTCAAATGACGAAATCGAAGTTTGGAATTTAATTTTAAACCAATTAAAAAAGGAAATACCGATTCAATATTTATTAGGAAAAACCAGTTTTTATGGTTTGGAATTTGAGGTAAATCCTAATGTTTTAATTCCAAGACCAGAAACCGAAGAATTGGTCGAATGGATTATTCAAAGTCAAAAGTCGAAAGCCGAAAGTCAAAAGATTAAAATTTTGGATATAGGAACGGGGAGTGGTTGCATCGCCATTTCATTGGCAAAAAATCTTCCGAATGCCCAAGTTTTTGCGATTGATGTTTCGGAAAAAGCATTGGCCACAGCCCAAAAAAATACTAAAATCAATGAAGTGAATGTCACTTTTCTTTTGAAAAACATCCTTGAAACCGAAGATTTAGAACAACAATTTGATATTATAGTTTCGAATCCGCCCTATGTTCGGGAGTTAGAAAAACAAGAAATCAAGAAAAATGTTTTAGACAATGAACCGCATTTGGCATTATTTGTTGATGATAATGATGCCCTTATTTTTTATCGAAAAATAGCCGAATTGGCTCAAAAAAACCTATCCCCAAACGGACAATTATTCTTCGAAATCAATCAATATTTAGGAAAAGAAATGATTGATTTATTAGAAAAAATGGGTTTCAAAAACATCGAATTACGAAAAGATATTTATGGAAATGACAGAATGATTCGAGGTACGATTTAAGAATTACGATATTTGATATACGATGTAAAATTTTAGGTTTTATAATAAAAATGGATTCTCGAAATCAATTAAATATCGTAAATCGTTTATTTATTCATATCTCAACGCCTCAATCGGGTCTAGTTTAGAAGCTTTAACGGCAGGATATGAACCTGAAACTACTGCGACAATGAAACTGATGCCAAAGGCAACAATTATGGCATCCCAAGGAATTACAAAATCAAATTCCATTGCTAATGCGATAAGGTTTCCAATCGAAATACCTAGTAAAACTCCAACAAGACCACCTAATTGACCAATTAGCAACGTTTCTATGAAAAACTGGAAGGCAATAGTGCTTTTTTTGGCTCCCAATGCTTTACGAACACCAATTTCTCGTGTGCGTTCGGTAACCGAAACAATCATAATATTCATTAAAGCTATAGAGGAACCTAAAATGGTAATCAGTCCAATTACAAAGGCGGCAATTTTTAAATAACCTGTCATATCTTCAATTCTATGAATCAAATCATCACTTCTTGAAACAGCAAAATTATTGTCTTTTACGGGACTTAATTTTCGAACTTTCCTCATTGTAATTATTGCATTATCAACAGCTTGCTCTAATAATTCGTTTTTACTTACCATCGCACTCACGGTGTAATTTATATTAGGTGCGGTAAACAAGGAACGAGCCAGTTGAATAGGAATTAAAACTCTTAAATCCTGGCTGTTGCCAAAGGTAGAGCCTTTTTCTTTTAATACTCCAATCACTTTGAATTTGGCTCCACGAATTGAAATTATTTTATCTATAGGGTTGACATCTTTTAGCAATCCTTTTTCAAAATCAGATCCAACGATGCAAGAATAAGTGTTGTTTTGGATGTCAAATCCAGTAAAATTTCGGCCTGAACTGGTTTCTAAACCTGAGTTTGCCATAAAAAATTCATCTACACCTACAATTTTATTTTCGGGATCGGTTTTGTTGGATTCAAATTTTATCTCAGCAGTAGAAGTTGCTGTAAATGAAATAGAGGTTTCGGTCAAGGGAAATTTGTACTTGTTTTTGAAAGCCACTGCTTCAGGGTAAGAAATGATGGGATTTATAATCTCTCTTTCTTCGCCACCTCTTCTTCGGGATGTGTTTTCATATTGATTGATGTTGAAAGTATTAGCGCCCATCGAAGCAAAGTTGGAGGTCAATTTATTTTCTAAAGCAGCAATTACCGTCAAAATAACTACTAAAGCCATAATTCCAATAGCGATAATCAACACCGTTAGGATGGTACGCAACAATTGGGTTCGGATAGAACCAAAAGCAATTCGGACGTTTTCTCTAAATAATTTAAACATAGTGCTTATTTGACACGAAATTACAATTTTTGTTACAAGTTTGTTTTAGAAGATGGGATATTTATTTTAAAAACAAGATATTTGCAGTGAGAATTAATAATTGACAATTGTTAATTCTTAATTGATAATTCGTAATTCATTAAAATGGCATCAAAACCAAGCATTCCAAAAGGAACCAGAGATTTTTCACCAGCTGAGGTGGCAAAACGTCAATATATTATAGCAACTATAAAAAGTAATTTCGAGAAATTTGGATTTCAACCCATAGAAACACCCTCGTTCGAAAACTCCGAAACCCTGATGGGAAAATATGGGGAAGAAGGCGATCGATTGATTTTTAAGATTTTGAATTCTGGTGATTATTTGGCGAAAGCCGATGCTGCATTATTGCAAAATAAAGAAAGCAATAAACTGACTTCTAGTATTTCTGAGAAAGCACTTCGCTATGACTTAACCGTTCCGTTTGCAAGATATGTGGTGCAACACCAAAGCGAGATTGAGTTTCCATTCAAAAGATACCAAATTCAACCGGTTTGGCGTGCCGATCGTCCGCAGAAAGGGCGTTTCAGAGAGTTTTTTCAATGCGATGCCGATGTGGTGGGGTCGAAATCGTTGTGGCAAGAAGTAGAATTGGTGCAATTGTACGATTCCGTTTTTACGCAATTAGGTTTGGAAGGCGTGACGATTAAAATCAATAACCGAAAAATCCTTTCAGGAATTGCCGAAGTGATTGGTGCCAAAGATAAATTAATTGATTTTACGGTGGCTTTGGACAAACTCGACAAAATAGGTGAGGATGGTGTAAAAAAGGAAATGATCGAAAAAGGAATTGCGGAATCTGCAATCGAAAAAGTGCAACCGTTATTCAATTTCACAGGAACAATTTCTGAGAAAATCGAGAAACTTTCGGCTTTGTTGGTAGAATCTGAAGAAGGATTGAAAGGAGTAGAAGAGTTGCGATTTATTTGTGACAACGTGACTAACCTTGGTTTGAATAAAGCGGTTTTAGATTTAGATGTAACTTTAGCTCGTGGATTGAATTATTATACAGGAGCTATTTTTGAAGTAGCCGCACCAAAAACAGTTTCGATGGGTTCTATCGGCGGTGGCGGAAGATATGATGATTTGACCGGAATTTTTGGTTTGAAAGATATGAGTGGAGTTGGTATTTCTTTTGGTTTAGACCGAATTTATCTGGTTCTCGAAGAATTGAATTTGTTTCCAGAAACCGTGACTTCAACTTCGAAGGCATTGTTTATTAATTATGGTGAAAAAGAGGCTTTTTATTCAATGCAAGCCATCACACAATTGCGCAGTTTTGGAATAAAAGTAGAATTGTATCCCGATAAAGCCAAGGTGGGCAAACAGTTTCAACACGCTGATAAACGTGGAATTCCGTTTGCCGTTATCGTTGGAGAAACGGAGATGAGTGAAGGGAAGTTTGCCTTGAAGAATTTGGCAACTGGAGAACAAAATTTGCTTGATTTCGAGGGATTGAAAGAAGTTTTGAAATAATTTAGCTTTTGATTTTTGAATGAAGATTTGAAAATAGAATTACATAAAAAAAAGCCTCGAAATTTCGAGGCATTTTTTGTAAATATAAAAGCGGTTGTTATTTTTTTGAACAACAACTTTTAGTTGTTTTTTCGCATTTTGCTTTTTCTTCAGCGGTGCATTTTTTTGCAGTTGCTTCTTTTTTAGTAGAAGTTGCTGGTTTTGTTTGTTGTGCACTAATTGTAATAGTGAATAAAGCTATTGCTAATACGGTAAATAATTTTTTCATTTTAATATTGAATTAATTGTTATTAACTAAGTATAGTGTTCAAAATCAGTAGCAAATATAGTAAGAAAAAAGCATATAAAACCACTAAGCAAGTTAATGTTTCCTTAATAAATCGCATTTTTGATTTGGCTGATTTTTCCAAAATAATTAGATTAATTAATGATAATTTTTTTACTCAATTCTCCAGTTGTTGTTTTTAGTTTTGCTATGTAAATTCCTGAACTAATTGTGTTAATTGAAATTTGAATGTTTTGTTGGTCTTGGTTTTCAATTTTCCAATTAGCTATAGATTGACCGTTGATGCTATATAATGTGACTTTTTCAACTAAGTTTTCTATAGAATTATTAGTTATTTTAAGGGTGTTGCTGTTTTGAATATGTGCAATTTTAATGGTATCATCATTGGTTTTGTTTTCATCAAGGCTTAAAGTTTTTTCTGTAACCGAATTGTCTTTAAATCGCAATGCGAAACGAGTGTTGTAAGTTCCCGCAGGTAACTCTAGTTCATACAATTCATTTTTTATGGAATGATAAATGTTTGTTTCCTTATCATAAACAAAAACAGGTTGGTTAGCGTCAAAATTTTCTATAGCATCAAGACTAAAAGAAACTTTTCCGCTTGTTTCTAATCGAACACCAATAGGATAGGAGGCATTTTCATTAAAAGCGCCTTCGCCTTCAATAACGAGTTGATTATTGCCATTTAATAAATACATATCATTTGGAGATTCATCAATATTCAATGCATCATAACCAAAATCCATACCACTTGTAGCTTTTCCGTCGATGAATCCTAAAACTACTTGTCGATGGTATTTGTTCAAGAAATTATATCCTAAGCGAAGTTTCATTATGGTGTCTTTTGCTATTGGATCATTGTTATTGTTGTTAGTGACAGTGTTTTTGGTTTTATGGTTCGCAGAAGTTCTAAACAAGGTATTGGATCCTCCATTTCCAAATCCATCAGGAGTTTCATTTTCTTTGTGGAAACTTCTTTGGCTATTTTTGAAAGTTATAGTTCCTCCAGTTTCACTTCCGTTTACCAAAAAACCTTGTCCTACAGAAATATATTGTCCTGGAATTTTTGAACTAGAACCTATACCGCTAATTTCTGCAGGTGCAACTGGTGCAACTCCTGCTATTAAATTACGAACAGCATAGCCTCCTTGATAATCCTGTAAAATGTGGGTACTGTTAGTTGAAGAATGTTCCCAGAAATACAAAGTACCATCAGTTGATACTAAATTGTCATTAATAAATTCAGTAGCATCTAAGGCGGATGGATATGGATTACCGGTTAATAATAATCGGTCTATGCCAACTACATTAGTATTGATAAGCCCATTGTTAGGTTTTCCGACAAAGGTGTAGTTTTGGTTAGATGTACCTGCTCCACTACCTTTTAAAGTGAAACCAAGACCTACTTTTAAAGAACTTGTTTCGGTAATTTGAGTCCAATTTGCATAATCATTAATTAAATCATCAAATTTATATAACCAGTATCTAGACAAAGTAATTGGACTTGTAGCTGACCCATTGTAAGTTGAAACCCAAGTAATGTTCTGTGGAGTTGATGTAGTTCCATCTTTAAATACTCCATTTACAGTGTAATTTGTATTATTTGCAGAGGTATTTATTGGGCTTACTGGAGAACTCCAATAGTTGTAATTAAATTTATTTGACTGACCTTGTTGGTCTCTTTCGATAGAACCAGAGCTGGTTACATCTAAATCGCAATCTAATGTTTGAACCAATTGCGACATACCTTGTAAATCTATTTTTCCGTCTAATTTTAAGTAATTAGTTATTTCTATTTTCGTGTCATTTGATGCTGTTATGGTATTACTATTAACCATTAACCCTAAAACTGTTTTATTGCCAGTTGAGGAAACATTGTGTGATGTTTTTACGATATTCCAATCGATAGTTCCTTCAATAGGCGATGCACTATTAGGTATATCTTGTACCTGATAATTTAACCATGTAGCAGGTGTTGTCCAATTGCCATCGTTAGCAGTTTCATAAGGTAATGGAGCTGTTTGTGTATCTACAGTAGTTAAGTTTTTTAGAGCTGCAGTATAATTATTTGACGAAATGTCTTTAGCATTAGTAAATGTATAAGTTGACATTGGATAATAGGCACTAAGATTTACCCAAGGAATACTTTTTATATCATTGAGGGTTATTGAATTTGGAATAGATGTTCCGCCTGTTAGAGTTGCATCTCTACTGATTTCTTGATTCATAACATAGCGCAATTGTTTGTCTGTAAGAGCAACATCCCAAACACGAACCTCATCGATGTTTCCGTTGAAAAAAGAAGTTGGAGTTGTGCCATCGGCTGCTGCAATCAAGAAAGATTGAGTATTAGTAAGGACATTTGACATTGTTTTTGAAACATCAAGAACGCCATCAATATATAGTTTGGCTGTTATTCCATCATAAGAAACAGCAATATTGTGCCAAATTCCAGATGGAATTACAACTGATGAGGTAATAGTTTGTTTGGTACCATTCATCCAACTCATCTCTGCTTTTCCAGCACTGTTAATGCTCAAATCATATCCAGTAGTAAAAGTATTATTTCTTTTAGAAAGGATAGTTTGATTCGTACTGTTTCTTTTTATCCAAGAAGAGACGGTGAAAGACGTGTTTAAGTTTAATACTTTGCCAGCATCGAGGTAGTCATTTACACCATCAAATGCTATTGAACGAACAAATGTTTTTTCGGGAGCAAAACCAAAAGTAATGTACTTTGTACCATCAAAATCATAAGATGTTTCAAGGTTAGTGCCATTTACGGTCATAATTCTATATTCAGCTGTAGGGTCAAAATTGGTAGTACTCGAAATAAACATTAAATAATCGCCAGGAGGAGGAGGTAATAAAGAAAGCATACTTAATGGGATTGATATCTTAGTTGGCCCTACATTTCCACCTGTTTCCACTACTTTCCAAGTTCTGCCTAATGAAATGAAACTTACTTCGCTGGTCAAAGAGGGAGTTATCCCTGAACTCATGTTGACTATTACAGCAGGTTGAGCGGCCAATGTTCCGTGATTATTACCCCATACAAGGAAATGTTTGTTACCACAAGTATTGGAGTTTAAATTGTTAGTAGTAGCAATGTCAGACAAGCCAATTGTAATGTCATCGATTGTGTTTACAGTTTTGGATTGTTTTTGGTATAATTGAGAATCATCGTCTCTCCCGATACCAGTAATGTCGTAATTATGTCCTGTATTTGTATTTGTATCCCAAATGATGTTTCCAGCAGAATCAATGTAGTTTACATCATTTAGTCTAGTAACGTCACTTACTCCAGATTGATTGTCGCTTGTTGTTGCATGTAGCGTTATTCCGTATTTTATACCTAAATAACTTTGTATTTTTTGTTGGTTTAGCGCACTGTTTGGAGAAGTATAAACAACCACTTCTGAAAGTCTTCCGTTTAAGGCAGATAATGCTCTACCGCTAATTCCACTACGTCCTGTTCCTAGATAGAAAGGTAAATTTTTATATTCATAAAAGTTTAATAAGCTACCAGTTCCAGTATCTCCAGTTCTACCATCAAGATTGTCTATTTTTATTCCGTTTTTATAAATTTCAGTAGAAGTACCACTTACATTGGTTTTTACATTGATAATAAGTGGTTCGTTATAAGTGACAGTTGTAGATGAAAATGATTTTCCATAAGAGTCAACCCCGGGTGCAGGAGAACCCGATCCAGGAGCATAAGCTCCAACGTTATGTGCTATAACCTCGGGACTACTATATCGAGCTGTTGTATTTCCAAGTCCCAATCCTGTTGGATCTTCGTGAAAGCTTTGTTCGTCACTTTTACCTCCCAAAGGAACTTGTCTTGTATTAGTTGTCATTGTGTTTTGTACGACATCTTCAGGGTATACTACTACAAAGTAATCTTGAGAGTATAATCCTCCTTTACCGTTCATATAATCTTTGTTGGCTCCATTAAAATCTACTACTGGATTAAAGTTTAAGTTTCTTGTAGCGTTGTCACGATAGGTTGGTGCATCTGTGGCTAATGCTTTTACACTTTCCTTATTTATTAAATCAGCTCTTGTAGTATCGAATGCTTGATCTTCCCATTCGGTTAATGGTGTTCCATCTGTAGCGGATATTCCAGCATTGCTTTTGAACCATAGACTTAAATTTTGGTTGATATTTGCTGGAGCAATAGGAGAGTCTGCTAATGCTACTATAGCACTTCCTTCTACAGCAACATTATCAAAAGCTACTCCGTTGTCTGTTGTATTGCTATCTGATCTAAATTCAACTTTAAAACGCACATTCGATTGATTTCTAAAAGTGGCATCGGCCAATTGAGTCGTAGCTCTTATAAACCTATTAGGACCTACTCCAATTGGAGTAAATGCTAGGGCAGCAGTAGCATTGTTATCACTCCATCCATTACTTCCTAATGCATTTACAGATGTAGAATTATACCAGTTTATGCCACTTCCACTGGCACCTAATTGAACGAATGCACCATTGTTTATAGAATACAAAATGCGCATTCCGTCTCTATTTGATTCAGTGTCATAACGTACATCTATATTGAAAAGCATATCCTCATAACCTGTAAAATCATAAGCAGGACTGGTTATTTCTATAACTGCATTGTTTGCATAATCATTAAAATTGTTTGTTCTCCAAAACGAATTTTCACCAATTTCGGCTACACTAGGAAATGAATCAGTTCGTAGCCAAGATCCATTGGTGTTAGTGGTATTTGTCCATCCTCCATCTGTAGCATCAAAATCTTCATAGAACAAGGTGTAATCTCTGTGGAAATTTGCATCTAAATAAGTTACGGTAATGTCTGCTGTAGTTGTTCCGCAAGTATTCGTCACCGTCCATCTGAAAACATAAGTTCCTACTGATGATACTGTTGCTGTTGATGAACCACTAGAAGCATTACTAAATGAGAATGTACCAGAAGGTCCAGAAATTTTAGTCCAAGTTCCTGATGATGGACTTCCACCTAATGCTGGAGAAGTTAATGAACCATTAACAGTTATAGCAGAACTTGCTACCGTTGCAAATACACCTACTACTACAGTTTGTGTTTTAGAAGCTGTAGCTATACCACAACTACCGCCAGCAGTAGTCAATGTTAATGTAGCTGTACCTGTGTATGCTATAGGAGGAGTCCAAGTGGTTGTGTTTGGTGTACTTCCTGTATTGTTTGTAAATGTTCCGCCAACGCCTCCGTCAGACCAAATTGCACTTGTGGCGCTACCTCCAAAAGAGCCACCTAATGCTATGGTGGTTTGACCTTGGCAGATGTTTGCTAATGGACTTCCAGCGCTGGCAGTTGGGGAGGTTGTAACTGCTATAGTACTTGCAGTACCGTTTCCACAGCTGTTAGATGGGGTAGCAGTAATGTTCCCAGATGTACTACTTGTAGTAACGGTTATTGAGTTTGTTGTTCCTCCAGCAGTTTGTACCCAACCGGCAGGGAAACTCCAAGAATAAGTTACTCCAGCTACTGCAGTTACACTATAGTTTTGTGATGTACCAGAACAGGCAGTTAGATTTCCTGTTATAGCACTTGGTTGTGCAGGAACAGAAGTTAGTGTAACACTAGCTGTATTGTTAGCTCCAATTGCATTACTACAATTATCTGGCGATACACCACTCGAAAGATTGGTAATTTGTATGTTGGTTAAACCAGTGTTTGACAAAGTTCCAGTTGTGAAAACTCCAGTTCCAGCAGTGGTTACACTCATAGAAGCAGTAGCTCCTGTAGCTGTATTTGCTCCAGTAAGGTTATAAGTTACTGTGTAGTTACCAGTTGGTAATCCAGCTCCTCCAGTAAGGGTAACCGAAGCTCCATTTCCAGTACATAGCGGACTAGCTATGGCTGTACTGGTAAGGCTGTAAGTAAAATTACTCCAAGTAAGGATTACTCGGCCATTTGCACCGCTACCACCTGTTGGGCTTCCGCTTGTTCTCAAAGCACCACCACCACCACCACCAGGAACAATTCCTGCCGAGCCATTTCCGTTACTAGCTGATCTACCATTACCTCCGTTACCTCCACCTGCTGGAGCGATTCCACCTGTGAATGTAACTCCTGTAAGACCCGCTAATCCTGTGCCTGCAGAAGACCCGCCACCACCACCATATGTGCCAGCAACTCCACTAACTCCTGTTCCTCCATTGAATTTTGTTGTTCCAATACTCGCAGAAGCTAAACCACCTGTTGCTCCTGTAGTGGCGTTGTCAGCTACAGATTGTCCTCCTTTTGCAAGAACAGTTCCTGTTGTCGAAAACCAAGAATCATTTCCAGCTGCCGTTGTTGTAGCTCCAGTACCAACTGTAACAGTATATGGTGCGTTAAGTGCATTTACTGTTACTGCTGATGAAGCATAAGCACCACCACCACCACCACCATATCCGTTAGTTCCGGAAGTTCTTGAACCTCCTTTTCCACCACCACCCCATGCTTGAACGGTTACAGAAGTAACACCTGCAGGAACAGTGAAAGTACCCGAAGAAGAATAAGTTTTAGGAGATTGTCCATATCCTAAATAGGTTGTTAATAGTAAACCTAGTGTGAGGAATGTTTTTGTAAAAAGAGTATTTTTTTTCATGACTTTAAGGTAAAAAGGATGAATAGCTAATTTTAATATTTTTATATTATTCTAAAAAAGAACATTTTCTATTTCAATTTAATCTCAAATAAACCAAGTAAATCTAATTTTGGTTTGATTGAGTCATCAAATGTAGGAAAGTAAAATAGAATAAAATAATTTTTTACCGATTAAATGCACTATTTATCGATGAAATGCACAATATTAAATAAATAAGTAGGAAATTTAATATAATTATTTATTTGTAAGTGGTTGTCATCAGCAATATCAAAATTTTCAACATGAAAAAAATAGCTCCTTAACTTATGTAAGGAGTAATTTTGAACCCTAGGATGGTGATTTGGAAACTGTTTTAAGAATTGGTTTGTCAAGAACCAGATTCCTAATATTAATTTAGAATTTTAAAATCAATAGGTGGAATTAGTTTTAGAGTATTAAAAAAGTGCCGTAATCTTAAAATTAATTCTAAGAGGCAGAAAGGTTTTATTTATTTTTTTTAGCAAAAGCTTTTCGATAAGAATTTTACTGATTTTATGGTTTTAATAATTTAATTTCACGGATTCTGAAAATCCGTGAAATTAAATAAATGCTTATTCGTGTAAATTTGTAACCGAGCGTTAGAGAACATGCAAACCAAATTCGTGTCTTTTTTTTAAGCGTTAATGCTCATTAATTTATTTTGTTTTTAAATCCATTTTTTCGTTTTGCAAGCTTTTTAATTTCCAAAAGACAAGAATTAAACCAATTAAGGCTAAAACCCAGATGTAATCATTTATTGGAGCAGGAGCATCGGTGCTTTCTAGATTGCCTGTTTCATCGGTAGCTCCAGGCTGGGCAAAAAGCATTAGGGTTGAGCATAAATAAAAGAACGTCAAGTAATATTTAGTATATTGATTTTTCATGTTTGGGATTTTGAGGTTTAATTGATTTTTCATCTAAAGCGATTAATTAATTACTTTCTTTTTTACGATTGTTTGATCTTCGGATGTGATTTGTACAATTAAAACTTGATTAGCAAATTTTGAACTATCGAAGCTCGTTTCGTTTGCGTTTACTTTGTTTTTTTCGAGTAGCAATCTTCCTCTAATGTCATAAATTTTGACATTATCGATAGCTTTAGTACTAGATTTGATGTGCGTTTTGTCATTACTTTTGAAAACTATGATGCTGTTTTCATCAAAAGCAGGATTGCTGATTCCCAAGGTTTTTTGGTATTTCAAAGAAAAACGGGTATTTGTCGCTCCAGCTGCTGCAGTAAAAGCATAGGCTTGATTTTTCAAATTAGTTTCTGTTCCGTTGCTATTGTCTTTTAGGATAATGTCTTGATTTTCGGAAAATAGACCATCAACATGGTCAATTGCAATAGAATAATTTCCTGCATTTTGTGCTTTGAAACTTAAAGGCACTTCGTCAGTAGTATCAAAAGGTAAGGCACGCCCTTGAACTGCATATTCTTCGCTTCCAATTAGAGAGTTTAATGCCGTTTGACTATCGTTGATGTAAGCTCCATCTATAGTAGGATCAATTTCCATAGTAGCACCAGTCATATAAGCCAATAACATTTGGTTTACAGGAATTGCATCATTATAAAGATTCAACCAGATTCTGTTTTTTTCGACTACTTTGGTTTTGAAAAACTGATTTTGGTTATTGGCTATTCGCATTGTATTATTAAAATTCAATGTCGTTGAAGTAGCTTTAACAAGAAACCCTTGTCCGATAGAGATGTAATCGGTATTTGGATAGATGTGACTATTCACTAATGAGCATCCTGCTGTAGTACAAGTAGAGTAGGACGTTAGATTTGCCGCATCATTTCTTTTTCTCCAGAAATACAAAGTCCCATTGATATTACCCATGTTGCCACTAATGAAATTGTCTATAATCAAATTAGAAGGGTATGGATTTCCTACAGCATTAAAACCTGTTCCTGCCAAGGACATTGTATAAGTGAAGGTTCCATTATTAGGAACACCTGCGAAAGTCCCTGCCCAAGAAGCTGCCGAACCTGCGCCATAATCTACCCAAGTGTTAGGCATACGAATTAAATAGCCTTTGGCTAAATTAAAGGTATTTGTGTTAGCTATGGTATTGTATAGATTGGTAGTTGTATTGTATTCGTAAAAGCGGTTTGTAGATGTTAAAGGTGAAAACTGCCCTAAGGTTTGGCTTCCAGTAACAGGTGATGACCACAAAGTATAATCTAAACGGAATAAGGCCGAACTATTTCTTTTAATGATAATATTTCCTGAATTGGCTGCATTGGTAGTTTGAATCAAATTGGCATTATTTTCTAAAGTAAAACTGCCCGAACTTACTGTTAGCGCGCCACCTAAAGTGACATTAAAACCAGAAGGAATTGAAACTACAGCGTTGTTGTTGACAGTTAATGTACAGGCGTTTAGGTTTCCAGTTGCTGTATAATTTCCTGATATGATTGCTGCAGTAGCACTTGTTGGTGCGCTATTAGACCAAGTTGTACCATTCCAGGTTGTACTATCAATAATCACATTTTGATTTACATTTATGGATTGACCATTTCCGTCATTGAAGTTCCAAGTAATTACAGTTGTTCCAGCATTAGTGATTGGGAAAACGGTTAAGGTTGTGCCTGTAATAGTTCCTGCACAAGCATCGGTAGTTGTTGGAGCAGTGGGTGTTACAGCGCATTGCCCAGTTATGTTGGCTAAAACTGGAGTGACTGGCGCTACGGTATCATCAATAATCACATTTTGATCAGCAGTTACAATTTGACCATTTCCATCATTGAAAGACCAAGTTACTATTGTTGTTCCTTGTGTGGTTATAGGGAACGGAGTTGATG
>NZ_PQVG01000006.1 GCF_002920895.1 Flavobacterium alvei | reverse complement strand
TAACGCTTCGGATGTAAAAGCAACCACCGATGGTTTGGCTTCTGATATAGCAACTAAAGCAAACGCTGCGGATG
This sequence comes from Flavobacterium alvei, assembly GCF_002920895.1. Lineage (GTDB taxonomy): Bacteria > Bacteroidota > Bacteroidia > Flavobacteriales > Flavobacteriaceae > Flavobacterium > Flavobacterium alvei. The sequence goes on along the minus strand of NZ_PQVG01000006.1, from coordinate 328,374 downwards.
TAAAAACAACCACCGATGGATTGGCCGCAGATATAGCAACCAAAGCAAATGCTGCAGAGACTACAACAGCTCTAGCAACCAAAGCTAACGCTTCAGATGTAAAAGCAACAACTGATGGATTGGCTTCAGATATCGCAACCAAAGCTAACGCTGCTGAAACTACAACTGCTCTAGGTTTAAAAGCAGACAACACAAATGTTGTTCACTTAACAGAAAATGAAACTATTGCTGGGAATAAAACATTCACAGGGGTTACGAATATTAGTGGTGCTTTGACCAATAATATTATTTCGGTGGTGAGTAATACAACACTAGGAGTTGGAAATTACACAGTTTTATGTAATGCTACAGGAGGTGATTTCACTGTGACATTGCCAGATGCTTCAAGTTGCCAAGGTAGAGTTTATGTGATTCGAAAAACTGACGAAACAAACAATACATTGTCATTTAGTAGTCCTATACATATTACTGACTCAAGTACCTTTACCTCACTAAATTATCCAAAAACCATTCGTGTTCAAGCTATTGGAAACTACTGGTCTTTAATTGATTAATCATTAAAAATTATAATAAAATGTATAAAAACACTTTAAAATTTGGATTGATTGTGCTGCTTTTTAGTTTAATAGCAACCAGTGTTTCTGCTCAGGTAGTTCAAAAAATTGGTAATAACCAAATGTCTATATCGCCAAGTGCAGTATTAGAATTAGAATCGACTACCAAAGGTTTTTTACTGCCTAGAATGACCCAAACGCAAAGAGAAGCAATCGCATCTCCTGCTATGGGCTTGGTAGTATTTCAAACCGATGGTGTAAAAGGATTGTATTGTTATATTGGTTCAGGATGGATCATTAGTGCAACTGCAGATGCTATGCAAGCGGCTTTGGATTCGAAAGCATCAACAACAGACTTGACTGATGGTCTTGCGTTAAAAGAAGATACTGCAAACAGATCAAATAATGTTGTTTCAGACGCTAGTTCAGTTACAAAATATCCAAGTGTAAAAGCAGTAGTTGATTATGTAGCAGCAAATACTTTGTCTGGACCCCAAGGACCCCAAGGAATTCAAGGATTAAAAGGAGACCAAGGAGAAAAAGGTGATACTGGAGCGCAAGGAATTCAAGGTTTAAAAGGCGACCAAGGAGAAAAAGGAGAAAAGGGTGACCAAGGAATCCAAGGTATTCAAGGTATAGCAGGAACAAATGGAATTGATGGAGCAAAAGGTGATACTGGAGCGCAAGGAATTCAAGGATTAAAAGGTGACCAAGGAGAAAAGGGTGACCAAGGAATCCAAGGTATTCAAGGTATAGCAGGAACAAATGGAGCTGACGGAGCTGCTGGAGCAAAAGGTGATACTGGAGCGCAGGGAATTCAAGGTTTAAAAGGCGACCAAGGAGAAAAAGGTGACCAAGGAATCCAAGGAATTCAAGGTTTAAAAGGCGACCAAGGAGAAAAAGGAGAAAAGGGTGACCAAGGAATCCAAGGTATTCAAGGAATAGCAGGAACAAATGGAATTGATGGAGCAGTTGGAGCAAAAGGTGATACTGGAGCGCAAGGAATTCAAGGATTAAAAGGTGACCAAGGAGAAAAGGGTGACCAAGGAATCCAAGGTATTCAAGGAATAGCAGGAACAAATGGAGCTGACGGAGCTACTGGAGCAAAAGGTGATACTGGAGCGCAAGGAATTCAAGGTTTAAAAGGCGACCAAGGAGAAAAAGGTGACCAAGGAATCCAAGGTATTCAAGGTGTAGCTGGAACAAATGGAACAAATGGAATTGATGGAGCAGTTGGAGCAAAAGGTGATACTGGAGCAACCGGACCAGCTCCTTCGGGAACAGGTTTTGTGACAGTTTCTGGTGGTGTATTGGGTACTCCAGGTGCTTTGTCTGGAGATGTAACTTCTTTAGGACTTGCGACAACACTTGCAAATTCTGGTGTTACTGCTGGAACTTATTCTAAAGTTACCGTAGATGCAAAAGGTAGAGTTACAGCAGGTGCAAACTTAGTAGCAGGAGATATACCAACTTTAAATCAAGATACTACAGGTAATGCTGCCACAGTAACAACTAATGCTAATTTAACGGGTGCAATTACTTCCATAGGAAATGCAACTTCACTAGGTTCGTTTAACTCTGCAAATATTGCATCAGCTTTGACAGATGAAACAGGAACAGGTGCTGTGGTTTTAGCAACTTCTCCTACCTTGGTTACTCCTATTTTAGGAACTCCTACTTCTGGAGTAGCTACAAACTTAACAGGTTTACCTTTAACTACTGGTGTTACAGGTGTTTTGCCAGTTGCCAATGGCGGTACAGGACAAAGTACTGATCTTACGCAAGGAGGTATTATGTATGGTTCCTCTACAACTGTAGCTGCAACTAGTGCAGCAGGAACTGCAAAACAGATTTTACAAAGTGCGGGTACATCAGCTCCTGTTTGGGTAAATGGGGGTACAATGATGTTAACTGGGAATACGAATAATAGTAGTGCTAGCACTTCTTCCACTATTTATTATCCAGTAATGGGAACAATATCAAGCCAAGCAACGTCTTCTTCATCTGTAGGAACTAGAACACTTGTTTCACGTTCAGGAACTATTAGAAATTTATATGTCAAATCAAGTACTAACGCCGGTACTGGTAATAGCTACACTATAACTATTAATAAAAATGGTTCAAGTACTACCGTTTCAACTACTATTTCAGGTAATTCTGCAACTTCAGGATCCGATACAACAGATTCCTTTACTGTAATTGCAGGGGATGAAATTGAAATTGTAATTGCACCTAATAGTAGTCCAAACGCAGCTAGACTTAGTTGGGCTGTTGATTTTACATATTAAATTTTTATTCTTTCTGAAAAATTAAATTTAAATGAAAATATAGAATACAAAAAATGATCATTAAAAAAATGATACAATGAAACAAAAAATAACTTTCTTCCTCTTTATACTACTGGCATTAGTCAGTACTGTAAATGCCCAAAGCATCGGCCGAAAGCTCATCTCGAATGCGGGAGGGACTTTGCAGGCTGGAGGAAAAAAAATTGCGTTTACCGTTGGCACAAAGAGGCATAATCTGGGAACGGCTAAAGCTGCGATTGTGAAAGGTACCATCAGTACGGGTATCGTTAGCGCAGATGTTTGTCTTGGCGGTACGTTCAATTTACCTTTTACCGCTACTGCTATGAACGCGGGCAATATCTTTACAGCACAGTTGAGCAACGCCGCAGGAAGTTTTGATAATCCAGTAAATATTGGAACCTTATCTGCTACTTCAACTGGTGCAATTCAGGTTACCATTCCTGCTACTACTTTGGCGGGAACAGGCTACAGAATAAGAGTAACGAGTAGTTCACCTGCTATTATTAGTACTGATAATGGTACTAATATTGCCATAAACCCAACAATAATAGCCATAACAGTTCCTGAAGTCATCAATACAGTGAATGCCTCGCCGGTAGATTTAAATAGTTTTCTTCCTCAAGGCACACCTTCAAACGGACTGTGGTTAGATATAAACAATACAGGTTTCCTTAACGGAAGTTATTTAGACCCAATGAACAAGGCGGCTGGCGAGTATATTTTTCACTACACTGTTCTTACTGACACCTGTTTAACCAACTATATTGTTACTGTAAAACTCGATCAGAGTTTTGTGTTAGGTTGTGGTACCGTATTAGTTCACAATGCTTTCTCACCAAACGGAGACGCAATGAATTCAACTTTTGTTATTGACAATATCGATGAAGTAACATGTTATCCTGAGAATTCGGTTGAAATATTTGATCGTCAAGGTTTATTAGTTTTTTCGACCAAAAATTATAATAACGAAAAAAATAATTTTAATGGAATTGCACGGGGTAAAAACGTAATAAAACAAGGGGCTGGTTTACCAACTGGAACTTATTTTTACATTTTGAATTATAATTTTTATACTAGTAAAAATAAAATCCAAACTAAAAGGGAAGAAGGGTTCTTGTATTTAGTAAATTAATTTAATAGCTACTACACCCAGAAATAACTAGTTTCAGGGTATTATAATAATGATAAAAATGAAAAAGAAAATACTAACACTCGTTTTGATGTTTGTAGTGTTTACAAATTATGCTCAGCAAGACGCTCAGTTTACACAATATATGTATAATACTATAAATATCAATCCAGCTTATGCAGGGTCAAGAGGAGCCATGAGTATATTTGCCTTGCATCGCACACAATGGGTAGGAATAGATGGAGCGCCGGTCACTAATACTGCATCTATCAATACCCCCTTAAACGCAAGTAATCTTGGTTTGGGTGTTTCTATAATAAATGATAAAATAGGTCCTGTTCAGGAGAATACCATCTCGGCAGATTTGTCATACAGCATCAAAACTTCTACGTTTTTTAAACTCTCTTTTGGTGTCAAGGCTACGGCAAATTTGTTTAATTTAGACATTGCCAAATTGGATCCTGTGCAGTATTCAGATCCATCACTTCAAAACTATAGCAACTTTTCTCCTAACATTGGTGCTGGTCTTTATTTACATTCGGATAGAGCATACATTGGATTTTCTATTCCAAATTTTATCGAAACAAATCGTTATAATGATAATGAGGTAGCCATTTTCAAAGAAAAAATTAATTACTATTTAATTGCAGGATATGTATTTAATTTTTCAAATACTGTTAAATTCAAACCTACAGTATTGACAAAAATTGTCGAGGGAGCGCCGCTTCAAGTTGATTTATCAGGAAATTTTATGTTTAGTAATAAATTTGTACTTGGTGTTGCTTATAGGTGGAGTGCATCAGTAAGTGCTATGGCTGGATTTCAGGTTTCTGATGGAATCTATATTGGCTATGGCTACGATCACGAAACCACTCAACTTCAACATTATAATGCTGGTTCTCATGAAATTTTCTTGCGCTATGAAATTTTCAAAAATGTCGAAAAAATGATCACTCCTAGATTTTTTTAAAGCTAGATCAATAATATTCCTAAAATAAAAATGCCAATCCTAAATTTCAGGATTGGCATTTCGCTATAATTAGAGGCAAACTTAAATGACCTTCATTGGTTTATAGGGTTAATAAATTACCTTAAACTAGCACCCAACTCAGTTTCTAGGTTTTTTTGCAACTTGCCCATAATTTTGTCAATTTGTACATCGGTCAAGGTTTTAGTATTATCTTGAATCGTGAAGCTTACCGCATAGGATTTCTTACCTTCTGGAAGATTTTTGCCTTGATACACGTCAAACAAACTGATGTCTTTCAACAATGATTTCTCTGTTTGTCTAGCAAGATTGTAAACAGCATCAAAAGAAACGTTCTCATCTAATAACAAAGACAAATCTCTTCGAACTTCTGGATATTTTGGAATTTCGACAAATTTGATTCTATTGGAAAGCAGTTTCAAAATCAATGCCCAATTGAAATCAGCAAACAAAACTTCTTGTTTGATGTCGAAATGTTTTAATATTGATTTTTTTACCACACCATATTCTACCAAAATGTCATTGCCTAAACCGATAGCAATTCCTTCAGAGAAAACATCGGATGTAACAGGAACGCTTTGTGTTTTTTTGATTCCCAATCGTTCTAAAACAGCATTTACATACCCTTTGAACAGGAAGAAATCAGTAGGTTTTTGGGCATTAGTCCAGTTTTCTTGATTTCGGTTTCCAGTGATGAACATTGTTAAGTGTTTCTGTTCTTCATACCCTGCTGGAAATTTATGGTAGGTTTTTCCAAATTCAAAGAATTTCAAATCAGAATTTCTGCGATTGATATTATAAGAGATGGCTTCCAATCCTGAAAACAACAAAGACTGACGCATAGCTCCCAAATCATTACTCAATGGATTTAACATCAATACATTATGTTCTTCTTTGAGCATTTCAGTCAATTGAACGTAGGAAGAAGTCGTTAATGAATTGGCCATCATTTCGTGAAAACCTTGTGAATTCAGTTGAGAAGCAACAACGTTTTGCACTTTATAATCTTCGGTTCTTGGCGCATTAGAAACTGTTGCATTCAATTTATCCGAAAACTTGATATTGTTGTAACCATACACACGAAGAATTTCCTCGATAACGTCGATTTCTCTTTGTACATCCACACGATATGCTGGAATTGTTAGTCCTAAACCAGCATCCGAAACACTGTTTACCTTGATTTCCAGCGAAGCCAAGATGTTTTTAATGATTTCTTTAGATAATTCTTGACCAATAATTTTCTTAACATTATTGAAATTTAAAACCACCGGAAAATCAGCAATTTTCTTTGGATAAATATCAACAATATCCGAAGTGATTTCACCACCAGCTACTTCTTGAATCAACAAGGCGGCGCGTTTCAAGGCATATTCCGTGATGGTTGGATCAATTCCTCTTTCAAAACGGAAAGAAGCATCGGTATTTAATTGATGTCTTTTGGCACTTTTTCTTATGCTTACAGGATTAAAATAGGCACTTTCTAAGAAAATAGAAGTGGTCATATCTGAAACTCCCGAATCTTTTCCTCCAAAAACACCAGCAATACATAAAGGCCCTTTTTCATCACAAATCATTAAATCTTCTTCGTGCAAACTTCTTTCTACATCGTCTAAGGTTGTAAATTTGGTTCCTGAAGGAAGTGTTTTTACAATTACTTTGCCGTGAATTTTGGATGCATCAAAAGCGTGAAGTGGTTGTCCTAATTCGTGTAAAACATAATTAGTAACATCTACAATATTATTTTTTGGATTTAATCCAATAGATTTCAAGCGGTTTTGTAACCAAGCGGGTGATGGTTTTACGGTTATTCCAGAAATAGTTACACCACAATATCTTGGTGCTAAAAGTGGTTTTTCGACACTAACATCAATTTTAAGAATTCTTTTGTCAATTCTAAAATTACTTACTGATGGAGAAATTAATTCTACTTTGACTCCAGATTGCAATAAACCAGCTCTTAAATCTCTAGCTGTTCCAAAATGGCTCATCGCATCGGCACGATTGGGAGTCAATCCAATTTCGAAAACTTCATCATTTTCTATTTTGAAAACGCTAGCAGCTGTAGTTCCCGCTTTGATAGCGTTGTCAAGAATCATAATGCCTTCGTGACTTTCGCCTAGACCTAATTCATCTTCGGCGCAAATCATTCCGTGACTTTCTTGACCTCTAATTTTTCCTTTTTTGATTTGAAAGGCAACGCCTTCTTTGTCATATAAAGTAGTTCCAATGGTGGCCACAGGTACTTTTTGACCCGCAGCAACATTTGATGCGCCACAAACAATTTGAACTGGAATGCCATTTCCTAAATCAACGGTGGTTACTTTCAAACGATCGGCGTCTGGATGCGGAACACAAGTAAGAACATGACCTACGACAATACCTTCTAAACCTCCTTTTACGGACTGATATTTTTCGACTACTTCTACCTCAAGACCTAAATCGGTCAATAATGCCGCAGTTTCTTCAGATTTCCAGTCTATTTTTATGAATTGTTTTAACCAGTTGTATGATATTTTCATTTGAGAATTTTAATGAGAGTGCAAATATAAGGATTGCAGATTGGAGTAAGAAACAATTTTTTTTGTTTTTTATAATTGAATTCGCCTATTTAATTCTATCTTAAATAGCAATTATGTAATCATAAACTTAAATATTTATTAAATTATTAATAAAATAACATAAAAAAAACACATAGTAAAATTTTATGCTATTATTTGAATGAATTGTGCTATTCTGGTGCTAAATATGAAACTATTTTTGAAAAAATTAAAACAGATAAAGTTATGAACCAGTTAGTAAAAAGACCTGAATTTAAGGCAACGTATGATAATTATATTGGAGGAAAATTTGTTGCGCCCATTGGTGGTCAATATTTTGATGTAGTTTCTCCAATAGATGGAAAAGTATTTACAAGGGCAGCTCATTCTACTAAAGTCGATATTGATTTAGCTGTTGACACTGCCTATGAAGCTTTTCATACTTGGGGAAAAACCTCGGTTACGGAGCGTAGTATATTATTGAACAAAATTGCCCAAGTCATTGAAGATAATCTCGAATACATTGCCACAGTTGAAACTGTTGATAATGGAAAAGCAATTCGGGAAACTTTAGCCGCCGATATTCCTTTGGCAATTGATCATTTTCGCTATTTTGCTAGTGTAATTCGTGCTGAGGAGAGTTCTATAGCTGAACTGGATTCACAAACCGTTTCGATTGCCTTGAGTGAACCATTGGGAGTAATTGCACAAATTATTCCTTGGAATTTTCCAATTTTAATGGCTGTTTGGAAACTTGCTCCAGCATTGGCTGCAGGAAATACCGTAGTTTTAAAACCAGCCGAAAGCACTCCAATTTCTATTTTGGTATTAATGGAATTAATTGGCGACATTCTTCCTCCTGGAGTGGTAAATATTGTCAATGGTTTTGGTGCCGAACTTGGAAGGACTTTGGTTACCAATAAAAAAGTATCAAAAGCTGCCTTCACAGGTTCGACACCAACGGGTCGTTTGGTGATGCAATATGCTACCGAAAATATTATTCCCGTGACATTGGAATTGGGTGGAAAATCTCCAAATATTTTCTTGAAATCAGTGGCTGATGCCGATGATGATTTCTTTGACAAAGCCGTTGAAGGTGCTGTATTGTTTGCTTTAAATCAAGGGGAAATTTGTACTTGCCCTTCCAGATTATTGATTCACGAAGACATATATGAAAAATTTATTGCCCGAGTAATCGAAAGAACTGCGGCAATCAAATTGGGGAATCCATTAGATAGAACGACTATGATGGGGGCGCAAACTTCATTGGTTCAAAAAGAAAAAATTCTTTCCTACATCAAATTAGGAAAAGAAGAAGGTGCCGAAATTTTAATTGGAGGTGCTGAAAATCATATGGAAGGTGATATTTCAGGAGGTTATTATATCAAACCGACACTTTTCAAAGGGAATAATAAAATGCGTATTTTTCAGGAAGAAATCTTTGGACCTGTTTTGGCTGTGACAACTTTCAAAACTACTGAAGAAGCTATCGCTATTGCAAATGATACGATGTATGGTTTGGGAGCTGGAGTTTGGACCCGTGATGCGCACGAAATTTACCAGGTTCCAAGAGCGATTCAGGCTGGACGTGTTTGGGTTAACCAATACCATTCTTATCCGGCTGGCGCACCTTTTGGAGGGTACAAACAATCAGGGATTGGTCGTGAAAATCACAAAATGATGTTGGGGCATTATCGTCAAACAAAAAATATGTTGATTTCCTACGATAAAAAGAAATTAGGTTTCTTTTAATAGATTTTATAGTTTTAGCTAATTCTAAGCCCGGCAGATTGTATTATTTGTCGGGTTTTATTTTAAATTAAAAAAGATGATAAAAAGAATTGATGCCACAGAAAAAGCAGTAGAATTAATCAAAATTTTACAAGAAAAGCACGGTGATTTGATGTTTTACCAAGCTGGAGGATGTTGCGAAGGAACGCAGCCACAATGTTTCGAAAAAGGAGGATTTTATCAAAGAATGGGCGATGTATGCATTGGTACAATAGAAAACACTGAATTTTGGGTTGACAAGGATTTATTCGAATATTGGAAACACGCCCATTTTACTTTGGATGTGATTGATGCTTTTGGAGTAGGAGGATTTTCTTTGGAAACTCCTTTAAAAAAAACATTCCGAATTGAATATCGAATTTTCACGCCAGAAGAGGAGCAATCGCTTGAGCCTCTTATATTTATCGAATAGCCTAACTTACATATAATAATTGATATTGTTTTGGCGTAATTCCTTCGTATTTTTTGAACAATCGAATGAAGTAATTGGAATCTTCAAATCCAGATAAATAGCACACTTCGTTGATTTGTATCGTAGGATTTTTGAGTAGTTGTTTGGCGCATCTAATTTTTTCGCCTATTATAAATTCTATAGGACTCATTCCTAATTCTCTTTTGAAAAGTCGGTAGAAAGAGGCAGAACTCATACTTGCTTTTTCGCTTAAATGCTTCATATTGATGTTTTCTCTCAAATTCAATCGAATAAATTCAATCACTGGTGTAATTGGGTTTTTCGGATCTGTAAACAATCCGTCATCAATGGCTTTTGCGGTTTGTGTTTGTATAATTCGAATCAATAATTCCTGTAAAGTCAAATCAGCAAGAACATCTTTTGTAATCGAAGTACTTAAGCATTCTTTTATTAATTTATTGATGGTCGTTGCCAATTCCACATTATTAAAGAAGAAATAATTTTGGTAATTCAAATGCCAAAACTGGTCGTTACCTTCTTTTGGATAGCGTTCGTTAAGAAACTGTAAGGTTTCGGTAATTTTTGTTTGGTCAATGGCCAAAGCCAAACATTGCGTGGGATTATGGAGAGCGGCTTCCGGAAAATCGATTTTCATTTCTACCTTTGAAGGAACGACAACTGTTTCCCCTGGTAAATACTCAAAAGCCGGATCATCAAAAAGATGCATTACTTTTTTGCCTCTCAGCATGCTGGTTACCACCAAATCATTGAATTTTAAAGGAACCAATGCAGAAGATTCGTAGGTCTCAAAAAGATTAAGTTCACAATGATTTAAAGAGTAAACGGTCCTGTTTTCCACTAAGGTTTTTAACGATTTTTCGTTAGACAAATTGGGTGGATTTATTAAAGCCCGGTTTAACTTCATAATTTATTTTATTAAAAAACAGAATTTGAAATTTAATGAAAATAACTATTGAAACAACAAAACTTTATAAAAAAAATTAAAGCAATTCCTCAACGTGTTTTTTGATGTTTTCGGCAATTTTTTTGATTGGTAAATCATTTGCGTCAGTACCAAAAGGCTCTTCTATTTCCTCTGAAATTAATTCAATACTGGCCAATACATAAAAAATAAAGGGCACCACCGCAATTACATAATACCCCAAAGAAAATACATAAGAATAGGGAAGTGTTAGTATAAAAAGGAAAATAAATTTTTTGATAAAAGTACTGTAAGAATAGGGGATAGGTGTGTTTTTAATACGTTCACAAGCTCCGCAAATATCGGTGAAAGATTGAATTTCTGCATTCAAAATTATTAGTTCATCGCCTGATATTTTTTTGGCTTCATATAGTGTATGGATTTTTTGAAACAACATTTTTGCGATTTGATTGGGTCTATGTTTGTGATGATTTATTGCTAAATCTACATCATCAAATAAAAGCATACTTGTTTCTTCATCTTTCAAATGTTTGTCTAACATAGAAGCATAGCTTGGAATTAATTTACGGAAGTAAGCCAAATCCTTTTCTTCTTTTAATATCACTGAAAGTTTTATGGCCAAATTGCGGCTGTTGTTAACCAAAGCACCCCATAATTTTCTTCCTTCCCACCAACGATCATAGGCTGAGTTGATTCGATAGGCTAATAGCAAAGAGATTACAAAACCTAATGTTGTGTGAATCAAAGAAAGGTTTTTAAAGTGACTCGTATCATCTAATTGAAGATATTCTACTTCTAAATAAGCTATACCGCCAGAATAAATAGCAATTAAAAGTATAAAAGGTAATAAGGTTCTAAAAGAATCTGATTTGCGAAAGCTAAAGATGTAAGAACGCCATATTTTCGGATTATATGCTATCATTTAGATTTTTTTTGGACAAAAATAAACTAAAAACTCATATTTCCCGCCAATTCTTTCAGGGCAATTTCAGATAATTTTGCCTGAAATTGGGCATTGCTGTAGCGCACTTTGGCATTGATGTAATTCAATTGTGCCGCTCTAAATTCGATGGTGGTTATAGTTCCAATTTTAAATTTATCTACAGTAATACTTAAATTTTGTTTGGCAATAGCTTCGTTTTTTTCTTCCAATTGAATCAATTCCAGATTGGTCAAATAGGTTTGAAATGCTGTTGACAATTCAGAATTTAACAAAAGACTCTGTTGTTCAATAGCAATTTTGGAGTTTTCAATTTGAAGTTTGGCAATTTTCTCGTTACGGTTTTGAGCAAAACCATCAAATAAATTTAAGGAAGCTCTCAATCCATAATTGAGTCCGTGTGCCGAAGATTGAGAGGTAAACCCCAGACTAGAATGGCTTTCAGCAAAGTTGTAACCCGAAGTCAAGTTTAATGTAGGATAACGTTCCCCTTTGATTTGCTTCAGATCTAATTCAGAAATCCTTTTGTTGATAATTTCAGATTCTAATTGTGGATTTTGTTTTTCGGCCAAGGCCATTAAATCAGCAAGGACTAATTTATCATCCACAGTAACTTCATCAACCACTTTAAAATCTATTTTTGAATCTCTGGCCAAAATTTGATTCAAGGCAATTTTTCTATTGGCATAAGATTCTTTTTGACGCAAAAGGGCCACTTTGTCTGTGTTCAAATCTACTTGGGCATTCAAGACTTCCAATTTGGAAGCTTTTCCTATGTTAAACCGATTTTGTGCCAAAGTCAAGCGTTGGGTCGAAATAACGATGGTGGTGTCTAAAGCTGCCAATTGCTGTTGTTGTTGGACTAAGTCATAATAAACTGCATTAACGGCACTGATTTTTAGAATAATAGTTCTTTTTAGCTGGGCTTCTCCCAATTTTTGCAATTCTTTCAATTGGTCTAATTTGGCAAACATTTTAAAACCGTCAAAAACCGTCCAATCCAATCCAACACCATAATTCAAGCTGTTGTTTTTGGCATTATCAAGAGCATTAACTGTTCCGTCTTGTCGGGTTTGCGAACTATTTTGAACGCTGTTGGCATCGACCAAGGTGGCGGTTACTTTGGGTAACATTCCTGCGTTTCCCTTGGCTACATTGGTTTTGTCAATCGTTAAATTATTGGAAGCCATTTTGATTTCAAAATTGTTTTCCAAGGCTATTTTCAAGGCGTTTTCGATAGTTAAAACTTCTTGCGCATCCATTTTTGCAATGCAAAAGAAGAAAACCAGTAAACTGCGGAATAGAATTTTAGTGTTCATATTTTTATTTTTTTGCCATGAATTTTAGAAAATTAAATTCGTGAATTCGTGGCTAATAAATTATTTAATTTCCTTTTCATATTCTTCGATATGATCAAATTCTGGATAATGTTTTCGAGCTTTTGACCACATCAAGTACAAAGCAGGAATTACAAACAAGGTTAAAATCAAGGAGAAAATAGTTCCACCAACGATAACAACTCCCATTCCAATTCTACTCGTTGATGCTGCACCAAGTGACAACGCAATAGGCAATGCTCCCAATGAAATGGCCAAACTTGTCATTAAAATAGGTCGAAGTCGTGCTTCCGAAGCTTCTATAATGGCATCGTATTTTGTTTTTCCTTGTTCACGCAGTTGGTTTGCAAATTCGACAATTAAGATTCCGTTTTTGGTTACCAACCCAATGAGCATTACGGTTCCGATTTGGCTAAATATATTCCAAGTTTGACCAAATAACCACAATGAGAATAAGGCTCCAGCAACAGCCATTGGCACGGTTAAAATAATAATAAATGGATCGATGAAACTTTCGAATTGTGCTGATAAAATCAAAAATATCAATAACAAAGCCAATCCAAAAGCGAAAGAAGTATTCGAACTACTTTCGACAAAATCCCTAGATTCTCCACCCAAATCGGTTGTAAAAGTATCGTCCAGCACTTTGGCTTTTATTTCATTCATTACTTCGATTCCATCGCTAATGCTTTTGCCCGGAGCAAGTCCTGCCGAAACGGTTGCCGACATATAGCGGTTGTTATGAAACAATTGAGGCGGATTACTTTGCTCTTCGATAGTCATTACATTGTCCATTTGAATCAATTCGCCTTTGTTGTTTTTGACAAACATCGAAGTTAAATCCAAGGGTTTGGAACGGTCTTTTTGTTCAAATTGACCAATGACTTGGTATTGTTTTCCGTTTCGCATAAAATAACCAAAACGTTGTCCGCTTAACGAAAGTTGCAAGGTTTGGGCAATGTCAATCACCGATATTCCTAAACTTTCAGCTTTCTCTCGATTGATAGAAACATTGATTTCGGGTTTGTTGAATTTGAGATTCACATCCGTAACCGAAAAAGTTTCACTTTTAGAAACTTCGTCCATAAATAGAGGAATTTTTTCCTCCAATTTTTCGAAATTAGGAGCTTGAATAATATATTGTATAGGCAATCCACCACGTCTGTTTACTGAAATTGTTGGTTGTTCAGTGACCGATGTTTTGGCTTCGGGATATTTGTTGGTTATTTTAGTTAGTTTTTCGGCTATTTCTTTTTGAGAAAGTTTTCTTTCATCGGGTTGTTTCAGGGCAATTCTGATGAAGCCGCTATTAACCGATGAAGCCAGAAATCCTGGAGCTGTAATAACCAAAGCTACTTTTTTTTCAGGAATAGAATCGTCCAAAATTCTTGAAAGTTCTTGCATAAACCTTTCAGTATATTCATAACTTGAACCTTCGGCAGTATTGGTTCTAATCGTCAAAGCACTTCGGTCATCATACGGAGCGGTTTCTTTTTGTAAGAGATTAAAAAACAAATAAATCAGTCCAAAACAGACGATTAGTATTGGGAAGCTTAGCCATTTTTTTTTCATAAAACTCTCTAAAGCATTGGCATAGCCACTGTTTAATTTTTGAAAAAAAGGTTCGGTTTGAAGATAAAATTTCGATTTTTTTTGAACGCCACCTTTCATCAAATACGCATTTAGCATTGGCGTAAGCGTAAGCGAAACAAAAGCCGAAATTAATACCGCAGCTCCTATGACGACGCCAAATTCTCTAAACAATCTACCTACAAATCCTTCGAGGAAAATTACAGGAAGAAATACGGCTGCCAAGGTGATGGAAATGGAAATTACAGCAAAAAAGATTTCGTTTGATCCTTTGATAGCGGCTTCAATGGGAGTCATTCCTTCTTCCACTTTTTTGAAAATATTTTCGGTCACCACAATTCCATCATCAACAACTAATCCAGTTGCCAGTACAATGGCGAGCAAAGTCAGTACGTTTATCGAAAATCCAAAGAGCCACATTATGAAAAATGTTGCAATCAATGAAACAGGAATGTCAATCAATGGACGAAATGCAATAGCCCAATCTCTGAAAAACAAAAAGATAATCAAGATTACTAAAATGATTGAAATTCCTAAAGTTTCGGCTACTTCAATCACCGAATTTTTTACAAAAACGGTGTTGTCAAGAGCAATGTTTATATTGATATCTTTGGGTAAATCTCTTTTCAAAGCAGCGAATTCTTTATAAAAAGCTTTCGAAATGTCTAGATAATTAGCGCCTGGAAGTGGTACAACCGCAACACCAACTAATGGCATTCCAGATTGACTCATTTTAGTTTCTAAATTTTCAGGTCCTAAACTAGCTGTTCCAATATCGCTAAAGCGAACTATTTTATCGCCTTCAGTACGAATGATTATATTGTTGAATTCTTCGGCAGAGGAGAGGTTTCCTATTGTTTTTACAGTAAGTTCGGTATTATTCCCAGTAATTTTTCCAGAAGGCAATTCTACGTTTTGTTTGTTTAGAGCTATTCTAACTTCAGAAACGGTACAGCCGTAGGAAGCTAGTTTTACGGGATCAATCCACAAACGCATTGCATATCTTTTATGTCCCCAAATTTGTACTCCGCTTACTCCTGGGATGGTTTCAAGTCGCTGGGCGATTACATTTTCGGCAAAATCACTCAGTTCCAATGGATTTCTGGAATCACTCTGAACGGTCATCGAAATAATGGCATCCCCATTGGCATCAGCTTTTGAAACTACAGGTGGTGCATCGATATCTTGGGGTAAATTCCGAGTGGCTTGCGAAACTTTGTCACGAACATCATTGGCGGCTTCTTCTAAATTTTTATTCAAATTGAATTCAACTGTAATATTGCTACTTCCTTGAAGACTCGATGAAGTTACATTCCGAATTCCATCAATCGAATTAATGGCTTTTTCTAAAGGTTCTGTGATTTGGGACTCAATAATATCGGCGTTGGCTCCCGTATAACTGGTTCGAATCGAAACTTGAGCAGGATCAATGGAAGGAAATTCTCGAACGCCAAGAAAAGTGTAACCAATAATTCCAAACAAGACTATGGCTAGATTGATAACGATTGTAAAAACGGGTCTTCTTATGCTGGTGGTTGATAAACTCATTGTGACTTTAGATTTTAGACATTAGATTTTAGAATGAAGAGAATAGATAATTAAAATCCATAACTCAAAACCTAATAAATCTTAGCCTTTGATTTTTATTTTAACTGGAGATTCTTTTTTCAAAGACATTACACCACTTGTAATCAGGGTGTCTCCAACTTTAAGCCCAGAAAGGACTAAAACAGATGCGTCAGTTCTTGTAGTTGTTTCTACCATAATTTCGGTCGCTTTTCCGTTATTGGATATAAAAACTTTTTTTCCGTTTTGAACAGGAACGATGGCTTCTGTTGGAATCACGACGGCATCTTTTATAACATCCAATGGCAATTCGACGTTGGCAAAAGTTCCAGGCAATAATTTTCCATCTTTGTTTTCTGCCAAAGCTCTGATTTGTAAAGTTCGGGTAGCGATTTCAATTTCGGGTTCGATGGCATACACTTTGGCAAAATGCTTTTCAGAAGTCCCCACAACGGTAAAACTCAAATTCGAATTGACTTTTATTTGGTTGGCATATTTTTCAGGTACTGAAAAAGTGATTTTTAATTGACCAACGTTCACCAATTTGGCAACCAAAAGGCTAGGAGTGATGTAGGTTCCGGGTGAAATGGAGCGTAAACCAATTTTTCCAGAAAAGGGCGCTCTTACCGAAGTTTTGGCAATTTGTGCATCAATAAGTTGTACTTGAGATTGTGCCAATTTGAAATCAGCTCTGGCCACATCATATTCTTCTTGGCTGATGGCTTCTTTTGCGAGTAATAATTTGGCTCTTCTTTCGTTTTCAGAAGCCAATCCTTGTTTGGTTTTGGCTTGTTGCAATTGCGCTCTCAATTCGACATCATTTACTTTAAAAAGCAATTGTCCTTTTGAAACATTGCTGCCTTCTTTAAAATAAATTCCTTCTACAATTCCAGAAATTTCAGAGCGAATTTCTACTTGTTCATTGGCTTCAATAGAACCAGAAAGCGAAATAGTATTGTCGAAAGTTTCTGTTTTTATGACAATTCCATTAACGGTTATTTCTTTGTTTTTGCCATCCTTTCCTTTAGAATCGCCATTTTTATTTTTATTTGAAACAATTCGGTATGCAATAAATGATCCGAAACCAATAATTAGCAAGGTATAAACGATGTGTTTTATTTTCATAATAGTCCAGAAAGTGAGATTAGATTTCTCGTTTTGTATATAATGACAAATTTAGGTTTTAGAATTCGTAAAAATGGGAGTTATGTTAATTATTTAACAACTGATTAACAATGAATTTTAATAC
This sequence comes from Flavobacterium alvei, assembly GCF_002920895.1. GTDB lineage: Bacteria > Bacteroidota > Bacteroidia > Flavobacteriales > Flavobacteriaceae > Flavobacterium > Flavobacterium alvei. The sequence goes on along the minus strand of NZ_PQVG01000006.1, from coordinate 311,029 downwards.
TCTAAAAATGACAATTTAGTTAGACACGGAAAAAAATACAATGGTTTAATTTAATTTAAAAAAAATCGATTTTTTATCAGTGTTTTTAGGAAGTAAATCTGTTTTACCCGTGTGCTATTCAGCGCACTTTAACTAATATAATTCCAAATGTTTTTCTTCTTGGTCAACTCGATGTAAGTGGCTCTCAAAACGGCATTTTCCGGTTTTTGCATCGGGGCATCGTCTTTTAGGATTTTCAAGGCATAATTGCGAGCCAATTCTAAAATATCTCTATCTCGAACAATATCTGCAATTTGAAGGTTCAAAACACCGCTTTGTTGTGTTCCCATTAAATCGCCAGGGCCACGTAATTTGAGATCGACTTCGGCAATTTCGAAACCATCGTTGGTTCGTGTCATTGTTTCCATTCGGGTTTTGCCGTCGGCGCTCAATTTGTGGCTGGTCATCAGGATGCAATAACTTTGTTCGGCACCACGACCCACGCGACCTCGAAGTTGGTGGAGTTGCGACAATCCAAAACGTTCCGCATTTTCGATAATCATCACGCTGGCATTCGGAATATTCACGCCCACTTCAATCACGGTGGTGGCGACCATAATGTTGGTTTTTCCTTCAGCAAAGCGTTTCATTTCGGCATCTTTTTCGGCTGGTTTCATTTTGCCGTGAAGGATGGAAATGGCATATTGTGGCAACGGAAAATCGCGAGAAATACTTTCGTAGCCGTCGATCAAATCTTTTAAGTCCATTGTTTTCGATTCTTCAATCAGTGGATAAACGATGTAAATTTGTCTGCCAATGGCAATTTCGTCTCGAATAAATTTCCATACTTTCAGTCGATTGCTATCAAATCGATGCACAGTTTGAATGGGTTTTCGTCCCGGAGGCAATTCGTCAATCACTGAAATATCCAAATCACCATACAAACTCATCGCTAAAGTCCGCGGAATAGGCGTGGCGGTCATTACCAAAACGTGTGGCGGAATATGTTCTCCTTCATCAGAGGGGTTAGGATTGGATTTCTTCCATAATTTTGATCGTTGTTCTACCCCAAAACGATGTTGCTCGTCAATCACGGCCAAGCCCAAATTTTGAAATTTTACTTTGTCTTCCAATAAAGCGTGTGTACCAATGAGAATGTGCAAGCTGCCGTTTTCGAGTTCTTCGTGAATGATTTTTCGAGCTGCAGTTTTGGTGGAACCAGTCAGTATTTTTATATTGATATTCAATTCTTTGGATAACTCAGTTAAACCGTTGAAATGTTGGTTGGCCAAAATTTCTGTTGGTGCCATCAAGCAGGATTGAAAGCCGTTATCTAAAGCTATAAGCATACTCATCAAAGCCACGATGGTTTTTCCCGATCCTACGTCGCCTTGCAGTAATCGGTTCATTTGGGCGTTGCTTCCCATATCGATTCGGATTTCCTTGACGACTCTTTTTTGGGCATTGGTCAATTCAAAAGGCAGGTGATTTTGGTAAAAATTATTGAAATAGTCGCCCACTTTCGTAAACGGATGTCCTTTGATTTTATGCTTCCGAATCAGGTTTTTGGTAATTAATTGCAATTGAATATAAAACAATTCCTCGAATTTTAATCGGAATTGGGCTTTCGCCAAAGCTTCGGCACTTTTTGGAAAATGAATATTGAACAAAGCCGCATTTTTTGGAATCAGTTTCAATTCGGCAATCAAATAATCGGGCAAAGTTTCGCTGAATTTGGCTTGGGTTTCCACGAACAATTGCTGCATCATTTTATTGATGACCCGATTCGAAATGCCTCGGTTTGCCAAAGTTTCGGTCGATGGATAAACGGGTTGCATCGCCGAGCGCAGACTTTGTTGGTGCTCCGTCATCAACTCAATTTCGGGATGCGCCATATTGAAAGTGTTTCCAAACGAAGTACATTTTCCGAAAATCACGCAGATTTCATTGAGTTTCAAACTCTCCCGAATCCATTTGTGCCCTTGAAACCATACGAGTTCCATTTGTCCCGTATCGTCCACGAATGTGGCGACCAATCGTTTTTGGTTTTTGCCAAACTCAACGGTTTTGATGTTGATAATTTTGCCAATGACTTGAACTTCGGCAACATTGTTCTGCAATTCGTTAATCTTGTAATAGCGTGTCCTGTCGATGTAACGATTGGGAAAAAAATTGAGCAAATGACCGTACTTGTGAATTCCCAATTCCTTGCGCAGCAAAGTCCCGCGGTTGGGACCGACGCCTTTGAGGTATTCGATGGAAGTTTCTAATAGGTTTTGCTGCATTTGGACACGGATGACACGGATTTACTTCGTAAAGACACGGATAAAAACGGATTTTTTATTTGATGAAGCGAAGATAGTTTTTTGTTTGGAAAATAGGAATTTGAAAATGTTGATTTTTTTGACAATGAATTTGCTGTTGAAATAATTTGATAATAAAAACGCGGTTAAAATAATAATCAATTTCTTCAAAATTGAAAATATTGTCGTTTGGAAATGTTTATATTTGGGAGAAAAATATTTTTATATGAATGAATTTAAAAGACCCGATTTATCAAGTACACTAATTCATTTTACAAAAGGAAAAAATGACGATGAAGCATTTGAAAATTTGTGTTCTATCATAATTGATAAATGTATAAATGCGACTAAATTAAAAAATTTAGAAGATAATGAAATTGTTTGTTTGACAGAAACACCATTAAAAATAATTATGGAGTATGGATTTACAAATCACACGAATTATTCAAATTACAAAAAATTTGGGTTGATGTTTGATAAAGAGGAAATTTATAAAATTTATTCTGGAAGACCTGCTCTTTATATGGAAAATTCGTGTTTGAATAAATTATCAAATGACATAAAATGGCGATTTGCAAAGTTTGAACCTTCATTTAAATACAATGAATTTCCAAAAAAACCTTTTGTAGATTTCACTTGGGAAAGAGAATGGCGTGTACAAGGGGATTTATATTTAAGTGAGTGTGATAATAATTTTAAGGTTTTAGTTCCTAATTTATTTTATAAGAATAAATTAGAAAATAAAATAAGAGATTATTTTGAAGATAAATTTGAGGATTGTAACAAAGAGAATCCAAGATATCTTTATGAATTAGAATATGATTATATTGAGGGAAATTATTTTCAAAAAGAAATTGAAAACGAAGAGAACTGTGAATGTAATGTTTTTGATCCCGATGAAAATATTTTAAATATTATTTTGTTGGATAAAATGTAAATATAAAACATAAAATAAAAATGACAACCCATCTAGCTCTTCTTCGTGGCATCAATGTTTCTGGTCACAATATGATAAAAATGGAGGTTTTGAAAACCACTTTGGAAGCTATTGGTTTTAAAAACGTGCAAACCTATATTCAATCGGGTAATGTTTTTGTCGATACTGAGGAGGAAAATCCTGCCGCTGTGGGTTTCAAAATCAAGCAGGAAATTTTCAAGACGCTTGGTCACGAAGTTCCTGTTGTAGTTATTGCCAAAGCAGATATAGAAGCCTGTTTTAAAAACAATCCTTTTTTAAAAGAGAAAGATATTGACATCAAAAAATTGTATTTTGCTTTTATTTCTACCGAATTGCGAAGTGACAGTATCAATGATCTGAAAATGAGTCAGGTTAAACCCGACGAAGCTAGTATTGATGCCAACAGAATTTACATAAAATATGCTGTTGGAGCAGGAAAAACAAGATTCGACCAGAAATATATCGAGAAAAAATTGAACGTAACAGCAACAATTAGAAATTGGAATACCGTAACGCAATTATTGAAACTATACGAGGAACGATAATTTCATGATAAAATCAGTTTAATCCAATAATCTTTGGCTAAAAAAACAGGAGCAAAGCGACTTTTACACTACCACAACTGGCTAACTTCGTTTTTGAGGAATTCTAATGCAATACTACTTGGAGATGGTTTTGTCAATAAATCGTTTAGAATTAATTCTCGTAACTGATGTGCATCACTAATTTTTTCGCTTTTAGCCGCCAAAAGAATCATTTGAATGGTAGCGTTTTTAGCTGTAGTTATTGTGGACCAACATTCATTCGAAACATAAATTTGTTGTGCTAAATTGTGTTCGTATTCTTGTTCGATTTGCGCAATTACAAAGTTTTGATAATCTGTTTTGTTTTCTGAAATTGGAGAAATTCGAACCAATAGTTGCGATGGGTTGATGCGTTCCAAAAACAATGTCATTCGCTCGTAGGCCTGTAAACGTAGTGATAAAGTATCTGGTTTTGATTCTTTTTGCAATAAATAGTTTCTTTTTGCATTCTCATTTTTGGTGTAAAGTTCGAAGAAACTATACGCCACAAACGCCATTATTATTGTTGGTAATGAATAACTTATCAATTCTATTATTCGTGTTGAATCCATTTGAAATTTGATTTTTTTAATTTTTTTTAAACGAAGACAAATTAACGAATAAAGCCATAAACTTGTAGTACATTTGATGAAATTTTATAAAAAATGGAATCTTACATTATTATCCTGCTTTGTTTAGCCTCATTTTTTGCAGGATTCATTGATGCAGTTGTAGGTGGTGGTGGATTGATTCAAACTCCGGTAGCTTTGATTTTGCTGCCAAATGTATCGGTTTCCTCCATTATTGGAACCTTAAAAATACCTGCTTTTAGTGGCACTTCTTTTGCAGCATATCAATACTTAAAAAAAGTGGATATGAACTGGAGATTACTAGCTATTATGATGCTTTTGGCGTTTCCATCGGCTTTTTTGGGTTCGACTTTGTTGACATATGTAAGTAATGATTTTATGAAACCTTTATTGCTAGTTGTCCTTTCGCTTTTGGTTATTTACACTTATGCACAGAAAAATTTTGGACAACATATTGAGAAAAGTCATTCTTCCCAAACTCAGATTCTTTATGCCGTACTTATCAGTTTTGTGGTGGGTTTTTATGATGGTTTTATAGGCCCAGGAACAGGAAGTTTCTTGGTTTTGGGTTTTATTGCCTTGATGGGATTCGATTTTTTGCACGCTTCTGCTAATGCCAAAATGGTGAATCTAGCAACTAATTTTGGTTCTATTTGCTTGTTTATGTTGAAAGGTAAAATCATCTGGGCAGTTGCAATTCCAATGGCTTTTTGCAATGCTTTTGGTGGTTGGATTGGTGCCAAATTAGCAATCAATAAAGGAAATAAATTTATTCGAATTTTCTTTTTGTTTGTAGTTGTTGGAACTTTAATTAGGTTTGCCTACGATGTTTTTATTAAATAAATTCGACGCTAATTATCTTTTTATAATTTTATCTAAAACTGCTTTTTCAGAATAATTAATCACGTTTAATGTCACTTCTTGGTTTTTTACTGTTTTTCCTTCAATAACATAGAGTTTTCCATTTCCTACAGCAATATTGCTTTTGTCAAAATCTACATCACCATATTTCAAACAGTTTTTAATGTCAGTTGTGTCAATCCATTTTTCGGCTAATACTTGTGAAGCTTGTTCTGAATAATAAAAAGGTTTGGTTCTTAAATCATTCAAAACACGAGCATTTGGAAAATAATTGCAACGAGTATCTTTTCCGCTAAATATAGCAGCAACAACAAAAGATCCCATTATTAGACCCAATAAATAGTAAGCAAAGCGGTGTACGAATTTCATATTTTAATTTTCGGCAAATATAAAGGAAAGTTTAATTAAAACACGATTAAATTTATATCGCTATTAGGCAAATTAAACCAATCACCGATGGCCTTGTTAGTATGGATTCCGTGGTATAAATACACTCCATTTTTTAAACCATTATTGCATCTGATAGCACTTTCTATTCCTCCATCTTCGGCAATTTGTAACAAATAAGGAGTGATGATATTACTGATAGAAAGCGAGGCTGTTTTAGAATATCGAGAAGGAATGTTGGGAACACAATAGTGCAAAACATTATTTTTGATGAAGGTTGGCTTTTCATGCGAAGTTACTTCCGAGGTTTCGAAACATCCTCCAGAATCAATGCTCACATCAACAATTACAGCACCTCTTTTCATGTGTTCGACCATAGTTTCGGTAACAATTACAGGGCAACGTTCCTTGCCACGCATTGCGCCAATAGCTACATCACATCTTCTTAGGGCTTTTAATAACGACTTGGTTTGAATGGTCGAAGTGAATATTCGTTGGTTCAAATTATTTTGCAAACAGCGCAATTTTCTAATAGAATTGTCAAAAACTTTCACATTTGCGCCTAAGCCCAAAGCTGTTTTTGCGGCAAACTCTCCAACAGTTCCAGCTCCAAGAATAACCACATCAGTAGGAGCTACGCCTGTAATATTTCCGAATAATAACCCTTTGCCAAATTCATTGGTAATCATTAATTCGGCAGCAATTAAAATGGAAGCTGTTCCTGCAATTTCACTCAAAGATTTCAAAATAGGATAGGAGCCATCGTCGTCTTTTATATATTCGATAGCGAGAGCTGTTATTTTTTTCTTAGCTAAAGCTTCAAAATACGATTTCTGTCTTGTTTTTAATTGAATGGCTGAAATTATGATTGAATTTGTACTGATCAATTCTATTTCGGCTAAAGTTACTGGCTCGACTTTCAAAATTATCGGACAACCAAAAACTTTCTTTGTATCATTAGTAATTTCGGCACCTGCTTGTGAATATTCCTTGTCAGAATAACTTGAACTTTCTCCTGCACCAGCTTCTATCATTACGCGATGTCCTTGATAAGTCAATGAATTTACGGCATCGGGTGTCAAGCAAATGCGACGTTCTTGATAGCTTGTTTCTTTCGGAATGCCTATAAAGAGTTCGCTTTTGTGTCTTGCTATTTCAAGTTTTTCTTCTTGAGGTAATAATTGTTGTTTTGTAAATGGAGATACTGCCATTGTAATGTTAAATTAGTGGTACAATTTACAGAAAAAATTAGAATTAATTTTTTTTATTAGCTTAATTCTAAAAAACGCTTGTTGTCTTCTGCTATAGAAATTGTAATAATCGAATGGGAATCAGGAATAAGACTAGGAATTTTTTCTGCCCATTCAATAAAACACCAATTTCCAGAATAAAGGTATTCGTCTGCTCCCATATCCAAAGCTTCGATTTCAGTTTTTAATCGATAAAAATCAAAATGATAAATTGTTTGATTTTCAGTGTTTTGATATTCGTTAACTAAAGAGAAAGTAGGGCTGCTTGTGACGTCATTTACACCCAATTTTTTGGCTAAAGCTTTAATTAAAGTTGTTTTTCCAGCTCCCATTTCGCCGTGAAAAAGAATCACTTTGTTGGGATTTTGATCTAAAATTTGCTGGGCAACTTCATTAATTTCGTCTAATGAAAAAGTGATATTCATTCTGTATAAGTTTGTGGTTGGTTGTTTAGGGTTTAGAGTTAGTAACAAATTATAAACCATAAACCCCAAACTGTTCTATTTTGGGTTAAAAATCAAAAACGGAATAATCATTTCTTCTAATGAAATTCCTCCGTGTTGATAAGTGTTTTTATAATAACTCACATAATGATTGTAATTGTTCACATAGGCTAAAAACAAATCATTTTTTGCAAAAATATAAGAACTACTCATATTTATAGCAGGTAAACCGATATTTTTTGGTTCTTTAACCGCATAAACATCTTTGCTTTCGTAGGATAAACTGCGTCCTGTTTTATATCTAAGATTTAGACTTGTATTCTTATCGCCAATCACTTTCGAAGGATTTTTTACATTGATCGTGCCGTGATCGGTAGTCAATATTAGTTTAAAACCCAGTTTTTGAGCATGTTGAATAATTTCTAAAAGAGGCGAATTTTTGAACCAACTTAAAGTTAAAGAACGATAAGCTTTATCGTCAGAAGCGAGTTCTTTGACCACGTCCATTTCGGTTTTGGCGTGAGAAAGCATATCGACAAAATTATAAACAATCGTAACCAAATCGTTGTTTTTTAAAGCTTTGAAGTTTTCTACCAATTTTTTTCCGCCAGCAAGATTGGTTATTTTAAAATAATCTTGCTTGATGTTTAATCCTAATTTTTTGAGTTGAGCGGTCAGGAATTCTGCCTCAAACAAGTTTTTTCCGCCTTCTTCGGGATCATTTTTCCAATATTGTGGAAACTGTTTTTCCATTTCTAGCGGTGTTAATCCAGAGAAAATAGCGTTTCGAGCATACTGAGTAGCTGTTGGCAAAATAGCGTAATACGGCACTTCTCTTTCTAATTTATAATGATTACCGACTACACTTTCAAATACTTTCCATTGGTCGTAACGCAAATTATCAATTACGACAAACAAAATGGGTTTGTCTTTTTTGATGATTTCAGGAACCACTAATTCACGAAACAAAGTATGAGATTGTATGGGTTTATCTGCTTTTGGAGCAAACCAATCTTCGTAATTGCGCTCAATGAATTTTCCGAATTGCGAATTGGCCTCTGCTTTTTGCGATTCCAATATTTCAATCATAGCTTGATCGTCAATATTTTCTAGTTCCAATTCCCAAAACAACAGCTTTTTGTATAATTCAATCCAATCTTCATAGGAATTGACCATTGCCATTTCCATCGAAATCTTGCGGAATTCTTTTTGGTAATCCAAAGTAGTTTTTTGCGAAATCAAGCGCGAATGGTCTAAGTTTTTCTTCAAACTCAACAAAATCTGGTTTGGATTGACCGGTTTTATCAAATAATCGGCAATTTTGGAACCAATGGCTTCTTCCATAATATACTCTTCTTCGCTCTTGGTAATCATAATCATCGGAATAGAGGATTTCTTTTCCTTCATTTCCGAAAGGGTTTCTAAGCCGCTCATTCCGGGCATATTTTCGTCCAAAAAGACAATATCAAAATTTTCGTTATCAAAAATATCAATGGCGTCACGTCCGTTATTGCAAGTGGTGACACTGTAATTTTTCTTTTCTAGAAATAAAATATGAGGTTTTAGGTAGTCAATTTCGTCATCGACCCAAAGTATTTTTATCTTGTCCATAATTGTATATAAAAAGTATTCAAAAGTAATAAATCTTATGCCAAATTACTTTTTTTATATCGGGAATTGGGCAATTGGATGATAATTTAATATTATTTTAAGGTATTTAGGTGAAAGTGAAATTTATTTGTTTTTTTGTGCGTTTCAAAATCAATTACTGAATTTAGCCGTAATTTTGTTTGTCAAAAAACGATCGACTTAAAATTTAATAAATCTTGATTTATTGTTTAAATCAAGATGCCTTTTATAAACATAAATATAATGAATTTAATAAAAGAACACTATGATAGGCTGTATGAAAATTCAATTCAACAGATTAGAGAAAATAATTATTCTATTGATAATCAAATAGATTCTGTTTCTGACAAAAGATTTGGTTTAACATTAATTATTCGTCCCGATACTGAAACTAAAAATAAAATTCAAGTTTTTTTAGATGAACTAAAAGAAATAGATCCAGATCAATATTATTATCCCAATTCGGATATTCACATTACGGTAATGTCTATTATTTCGTGTTATGACGATTTTGATGTAGCATCCATATCAATCCTAGATTATGTGGCTATTATTGAAAAAAGTTTGGCTGACATTGGCAAAATAGAAATCAATTTTCAAGGAGTAACAGCTTCTCCTTCGGCAATAATGCTACAAGGTTTTACCAATACAAATTCCCTAAACGATTTAAGGAATAATCTAAGAACCCAATTCAAAGATTCAGGACTCGAACAAAGCATCGACAAACGCTATTCCATCCAAACCGCACATTCCACTGTTGCCCGATTTCGAAAACCAATTAGCAACAAAGAAAAACTATTAGCAATAGTAGAAAAATACAGGGATTACAATTTTGGAAAGTTCAAAGTAGATGGTTATTACTTAGTGTACAACGATTGGTATCAGAGAGAAAAAAGGGTGAAAGAACTTCACAAATTTATATAGTTTGAACTCCAATTGCATCTTAAAAATTCGAATATTTAAATTTTCATTCCTCTTAGATTTCCTTATATTTGTTGCACAAAACAAACCATTACAGTGAGCGAAATCAACAAGCTAAAAATATTCAATGACCCAATTTACGGGTTTATTACCATCCCCAACGCCTTAATTTACGATTTAATTCAGCATCCTTATTTCCAGAGATTACGCCGTATTTCCCAAATGGGATTGTCGTATTTGGTCTATCCTGGCGCCAATCATACTCGTTTTCATCACGCTTTGGGTTGTATGCATATTATGCAAAAAGCCGTCGAAACCCTTCGTTTCAAAGATATTTCTATTTCTAAAGAAGAAGAAAATGCTTTGTATATTGCAATTTTATTACACGATATTGGTCACGGACCTTTTTCGCATGCGATGGAAAGTAGCATCGTAGAAGATGTGCATCATGAAGCCATTTCACTATTGTTTATGAACCAGTTGAATGTAGAATTTGAAGGTAAATTGAGTTTGGCTATCCAAGTTTTTAAAGGAGATTATCATCGAAAATTTATGTTGCAACTCATTTCAAGTCAGTTAGATATGGATCGAATGGATTACCTCAAACGAGACAGTTTTTATTCGGGCGTGGCGGAAGGAAATGTCAATTCTGAGCGATTAATCCAGATGATGAATGTGGTTGATGATGTTTTGGTCATTGAAGAAAAAGGCATTTATTCGGTCGAGAAATTCTTGATGTCCAGACGATTAATGTATTGGCAAGCGTATTTACACAAAACCAGTTTGGTAGCCGAACTGATTTTGACGAAAGTCTTAAAACGCGCCAAAGAACTGACCGAAAAAGGTGTGGTTTTGCCTTCTAGCGAACCCTTAATGTACTTTATGCAAAATAAAATTGTCCTGAATAGTTTTGATAGTAAAAATTTAGATTTGTTTTCTCAACTCGATGATTTTGATATTATTAGCGCTTTAAAATCATGGCAAAAACAAGACGATTTTATACTTTCTTCGTTAAGTAAAATGATTATCAACAGGGATTTATTAAAAATTAAACTAAGCGAAGAAAAAGTGGCAACCGAGGATTTACACATCCTAAAAGAACGATTCGCATTAGAAAATAATATCAGTTTGGTCGAAGCCAATTATTTTATTTTTAAAGGTAAAATTAAAAATCAGGCTTATAGTAAAGTAGCCGAACCCATTCGGATTTTGAAAAAAGATAAAACAATTGAAGACGTTGTCGAAGCTTCTGACCAGTTGAATTTGAAGTCATTGTCGAAATTTGTGACTAAATATTACCTTTGTTATCCAAAACAACTTGTTTAAAAACCTCTATTTAAAATCTATTTTTTATATTTTTGTCGAGATGAAACAAAACAGAACATTTTTTTTGAATTTAAGTAGGACATCAAATATAGAGTTCCATCTTATTAGCATTAAAAATACAATTAGATAAGATGAAATTTACAGCAGAGCAAATAGCAGGTGTTTTGGGCGGAGAAGTTGTTGGTAATCCAAATGCCGAAGTATATAAATTGTCTAAAATCGAAGAAGGTTCAGAAGGATCTATTAGCTTTTTGGCAAACCCTAAATATTTACCCTATATTTATACGACTCAGGCAACCATTACAATTGTTAATAATACTTTTATTCCTGAGGGAGAATTAAATACAACTTTAATAAAAGTGGAAGATGCTTATATGTCATTTACCAAATTATTAGAGTTTTATGATCAAGCAACAAAAGGAAATAAAGTTGGAATTGAACAACCTTCATTTATTGCAGAAAGCGTAAAATATGGAGCTAATTTGTATTTTGGAAGCTTTAGTTATATTGGAGAAAATGTAGTTTTAGGTGATGAAGTCAAAATTTATCCTAATTGTTTTATAGGTGATCGTGTGAAAATTGGTAATAATGTTACTATTTTTGCCGGCGCAAAAATTAATTCAGAAACTATCATTGGAAATAATTGTGTAATTTATTCTGGAGCAGTAATTGGAGCTGATGGTTTTGGTTATGCGCCAAATGAAGATGGAGTCTATACTAAAATTCCTCAAATAGGAAATGTTGTTATTGAAGATAATGTAGATATTGGGGCAAACACAACAATTGACAAAGCCACAATGGGTTCTACAATTATTAGAAAAGGAGTAAAATTAGACAATCAAATTCAGATTGGACACAATGTTGAAATTGGTGAGAATACTGTAATTGCGGCTCAAACAGGGGTTGCAGGTTCGACAAAAATTGGAAAAAACGGAATGATTGGAGGTCAAGTTGGGATTGTTGGTCATTTGACAATTGGAAATAATGTAAAAATTCAAGCGCAATCAGGTGTTGGACGAAATATAAAAGACGACGAAGTTTTGCAAGGAACACCTTCTTTTGGATATAATGATTTTAGTAAATCCTATGTTCATTTCAAGAATTTGCCAAAAATTGTTACAGAATTAGAAGAATTAAAAAAAGAAATATTAAATCAAAAAAACGCAAACAATGGTTAAACAGAAGACTATCAAAACAGAAATTTCACTAACCGGAGTTGGATTACACACAGGAAGAGAAGTAACTATGACTTTTAAACCTGCTCCAATTAATAATGGTTATACTTTTGTTCGAAAAGATTTAGAAGGACAACCTGTTATTGAAGCCGATGCCAATTATGTTGTAAACACGCAAAGAGGAACCAATTTAGAAAAATTAGGAGTGAAAATTCAAACTCCCGAACACGTTTTGGCAGCCATTGTTGGATGTGATTTAGATAATATTATCATCGAATTAGACGCATCGGAACTTCCTATTATGGATGGTTCGTCAAAATATTTTGTTGAAGCTATTGAAAAAGTAGGTGTCCAAGAGCAAGAAGCCAAAAGAAATATTTATGTAGTAAAAGAAATCATTTCCTTTACCGATGAAGAATCTGGAAGCGAGATTATGGTTATGCCAAGTGAAAACTACAGCGTAACTGCAATGGTCGATTTTGGTACTAAAGTGTTGGGTACACAGAATGCTACAATGAAATCTATTTCGGAATTTAAAACTGAAATAGCTGATTCTAGAACCTTTAGTTTTCTTCACGAATTAGAATCATTATTAGAAGAAGGCCTGATTAAAGGAGGCGATTTGAATAATGCAATTGTTTATGTCGATAAAGAAATTTCAGAAAAAACAATGAACAATCTAAAAGTTGCCTTTGGAAAAGACGAAATAACCGTTAAACCCAATGGAGTTTTAGACAACCTAACTTTGCATTACCCAAACGAAGCTGCAAGACACAAACTACTTGATGTTGTAGGTGACTTATCCTTAATTGGAACTAGAATTCAAGGAAAAGTAATTGCTAACAAACCTGGTCATTATGTAAATACACAGTTTGCCAAAAAGATTGCGAAAATCATTAAAATAGAACAACGAAATTATGTTCCAGTTTATGATTTGAATCAAGAACCATTAATGGATATTCACAAAATTATGTCGGTTCTTCCTCATAGACCTCCTTTCTTGTTTATCGATAGAATTATAGAAATGTCTGATAGTCATATTGTTGGACTCAAAAATGTTACAATGAACGAAAGTTTCTTTGTAGGACATTTTCCTGGAGCACCAGTAATGCCAGGTGTAATTATTGTAGAAGCAATGGCTCAAACAGGCGGAATATTAGTTTTGAGTACCGTTCCAGATCCAGAAAATTATTTGACTTATTTTATGAAAATTGATAATGTCAAATTCAAACATAAAGTATTACCGGGCGATACATTGACTTTTAAATGTGATTTAATTACTCCGATACGAAGAGGAATTTGTCATATGCAAGCCAATGCTTACGCCAATGGAAAATTAGTAGCAGAAGCCGAATTGATGGCACAAATTGCTAAAAAACAATAAATATTTGTTGATTTGGTTAATCGTTAATTCGATTAATCGATTAAACAGTTAAACGAATAAACAAAAACACATGAATCAACCGTTAGCATATGTTCATCCAGGCGCAAAAATCGCAAAAAATGTTGTTATTGAGCCCTTTACAACAATTCATAATAACGTAATTATAGGTGATGGAACTTGGATAGGTTCAAATGTTACTATAATGGAAGGAGCCAGAATTGGTAAAAATTGTAATATTTTTCCAGGGGCAGTAATTTCAGCAATTCCTCAAGATTTGAAGTTTGGAGGAGAAGATTCTTTGGCAATAATTGGTGATAATTGTACTATCAGAGAATGCGTGACAATTAATAGAGGAACCATTGCTTCAGGACAAACCGTAGTGGGAAATAATTGTTTAATTATGGCAGCAGCTCACATAGCTCACGATTGTCATATTGGTAATAATGCAATTATTGTTAATGGTGTACTTTTAGGTGGCCATGTTACAATAGGAAATTATGCCATAATTGGTGGTCTTTCGGCTGTGCATCAATTTATTAGTGTGGGTGATCACGCTATGATTTCAGGAGGTTCTTTGCTAAGAAAAGATGTTCCTCCTTATACTAAAGCTGCAAAAGAACCTTTATCTTATGTTGGAATCAACTCGGTTGGGTTAAGAAGACGCGGATTTACCTCTGAAAAAATAAAAGAAATTCAAGAAATTTACAGAATTCTTTATCAAAAAAACTACAATACAACACAGGCTTTAGGCATCATCGAAGCCGAAATGGAAGCCACTCCTGAAAGAGATGAAATCATTGATTTTATCAGAAACTCATCAAGAGGAGTTATGAAAGGCTATTCAGGAAATTACTAGAAAACAGATTTTAGATTGAAATCGCGATTGACAATAAAACAATTAACAATAAACTACAAACATATAAAATGGCATCTACATCAGACATTAAAAACGGATTGTGTATAAAATACAACAACGACATTTATAAAATCATAGAATTTCTTCACGTAAAGCCAGGTAAAGGGCCAGCTTTTGTTAGAACTAAACTAAAAAGTTTATCTAACGGAAAAGTTTTAGACAATACTTTTTCTGCTGGACATAAAATTGAAGAAGTTCGTGTTGAAAATCATAAATTCCAATTTTTGTATCCAGAAGGAAATGAGTTTCACTTTATGAATGTAGAATCTTTTGAACAAATATCATTAAACAAAAATGTATTGGATTCTCCAGATTTATTGAAAGAAGGTGAAAGCGTAATGATTGCCATCAATACTGAAACAGATTTACCACTTTCTGTAGATATGCCAGCTTCTGTAATTCTTGAAGTTACTTATGCTGAACCAGGAATTAAAGGAAATACGGCTACAAACGCAACAAAATCAGCTACTGTTGAAACGGGTGCTACTGTAAATGTTCCGTTATTTATCAATGAAGGTGATAAAATCAAAATTGATACAACTACTGGAAATTACATGGAAAGAGTTAAGGAATAGTTGGCAGTTTTCAGTATTCAGTTTGCAGTCAAGTTGAATACCAAATACTGAACACTGAATACTAAATTATGAAATTCAATACAACACACACATTAAAGGAAATTGCAAGTATCATTAACAGCGAATTTGTTGGTGATGAAAATTTTCCTGTTTCTGGAATGAATGAAATTCATGTAGTAGAATCAGGCGATATTGTTTTTGTAGATCATCCTAAATATTACGAGAAAGCATTAAACTCAGCTGCAACAACTATTTTAATTAATAAAAAAGTAGATTGCCCAGAAGGAAAAGCATTATTGATTTCAGATGATCCTTTCCGGGATTTCAATACATTGACCAAGCATTTTAAACCCTTTCAATTTTCTAATGTTGCTATTTCAGCTTCTGCCAAGATTGGAGAAGGAACCCTAGTTCAGCCCAATTGTTTTGTTGGAAATCATGTGGTTATAGGAAAAAAATGTTTGATACATTCAAATGTTTCTATATACGATCATACGCAAATTGGTGATAATGTGATTATTCACGCAGGAACAATTCTTGGTGCAGACGCTTTTTATTATAAAAAACGCCCAGAAGGGTACGACCAATTAATTTCTGGAGGACGAGTAGTTATTAAAGATAATGTTGGAATTGGAGCCCTTTGCACCATCGATAAAGGAGTCACAGGCGATACCACTATTGGCGAAGGAACAAAATTAGACAATCAAGTGCATGTAGGTCACGATACAGTCATTGGAAAAAAATGTTTAATTGCTTCTCAAACTGGAATTGCGGGTTGTGTAATCATAGAAGACGAGGTCACCATTTGGGGACAAGTTGGAACTACAAGCGGAATTACAATAGGAGAGAAGGCCGTAATTTTGGGACAAACTGGAGTAACAAAATCAGTTGAAGGTGGAAAAACTTATTTTGGAACGCCAATTGAAGAATCTCGTGAGAAATTGAAACAGCTTGCCAACGTCAAAAAAATTCCTGAAATACTTAATAAATTGAAAGAAATATGATTTTGATCTATGATCAACAAAATTTATAAATATGAAACCAAAAGATATTGTTCTTGATTTCTATAAATCTGATGTTCTTTTAGATAGAAAAACAGTTAGCGAGTTGCTTCATCCCGAAGTTACAATAGACTGGAATACCAATAAAGGTTTTATTCAAATGAATTATGATGATGTTTTGTCGCTAACTGATGAATTATCAAGAGCTTATGTTCGTTCAAAAATCAGAATTAGTCATATTATTCAAGAAAAAAATTTAGTTTCCTTGCGATTTTCTCACTTTGTAAAGACAATAGAAAACCCAAGAGAAGAAATGTTAATGGGTAATTTTTTTGTGATTTGGGAAGTTAAAGACGATAAATTATTCAGAGGATATCAAATGAGTCATTTTTCTTAGATATTTTTTCAAATATTAACCGCAAAACCCTATTTTTGCACGCATTATACAATAAACCAAAAAAATAAAAATATATTATGAGCGTTTTAGTCAATAAAGATTCTAAAATCATTGTTCAAGGATTTACAGGTAGCGAAGGAACTTTTCACGCTTCACAAATGATTGAATACGGAACAAATGTAGTGGGCGGAGTTACTCCAGGAAAAGGAGGATCAACCCATTTGGATCGTCCAGTTTTCAATACTGTTAAAGATGCAGTTGAACAAGCAGGTGCCGATACTACAATTATTTTCGTACCACCAGCTTTTGCAGCTGATGCCATTATGGAAGCTGCCGATGCTGGTATCAAAGTTATCATTGCTATCACCGAAGGTATTCCTGTTGCCGATATGATTAAAGCCAACAATTATATTAAATCTAGAAATTGTACTTTGGTAGGACCAAACTGTCCAGGTGTAATTACTCCGGGTGAAGCCAAAGTGGGTATTATGCCAGGTTTTGTATTCAAAAAAGGAACTGTTGGAATCGTTTCTAAATCAGGAACATTGACTTATGAAGCTGCCGACCAAGTAGTAAAACAAGGATTAGGAATCACAACTGCTATCGGAATTGGTGGAGATCCAATCATTGGAACCACTACCAAACAAGCTGTTGAATTATTGATGAATGATCCAGAAACAGAATGTATCGTGATGATTGGAGAAATTGGTGGACAATTGGAAGCGGATGCTGCCAAATGGATTCAAGCCGATGGAAACCGCAAACCAGTAGTTGGATTTATTGCTGGTGAAACTGCTCCAAAAGGAAGAACAATGGGTCACGCAGGTGCAATTGTTGGTGGTGCTGACGATACAGCCGAAGCCAAAAAACGCATTATGAGAGAATGTGGAATTCACGTGGTTGACTCTCCTGCTGAAATTGGAAAAAAAGTAAAAGAAGTATTGGGATAAATAAATTCCAATGTTTTAAATAACAAATTCCAAAATGCCTCACTAATTTGGTGAGGCATTTTAATTAATAAATAAGAAATGTACAAAGAATTAAAAAAAATCAAAGTTCAAAATCAGTTTACTTTTTCAACTGATGATAGTTTAGAAGAAGTTTGTAATGCCCCAGAAGCCGGAAGCGGAATTTTCTTGGTATATGCAGTTGATGGAGAAGAAAAAGTATTGATTATGGTAGGTTCTACAGGAACCATCCAAAACGACGGAACTTTGAAAATCAAAAATGGTGGATTGTTCGACAAAATCGTCAACGGTCACCAATTTGCCAAAACAGGAAGAAAATATTCTTGGCCAGCCCAAATGAAATTAGAAAATATCTCACTATTGGAAGTGGCTTGGTACGAAACTTTCAACGACAAAAACAAAGTAATCCCAACTTTCTTAGAAGGACAAATTCTACAAAACTTCTTGGATGAAAATGCCAAGTTGCCAAGATGGAACGTGGCTTTTTAAATCCAAAATCCTTAAAAAAACGAAAATGCCCGCGCAATTCGTAGGGCATTTTTTGTTTAAAGGATTCAACATACAAAAATTATTTACTCTTGGGTTTCTTTTTCTGTTATGACTAAATGAATTACAACTCCTATTTGATTTTCGGGATTTTCTTTTTTATCTACTCGTTGTATTCGAACTTCAAGGCAATCAATTCCTACTTTTAGTAATTTGTAAATAATTCTGTTTTCACTTCTAGGAACAAATCCTAATTTGAATTCGTTGTAATAAATAGCAACTGCTCTTGCGTCATATTTATTTTCTTCTTCTAATTTTAATTGCAATTGGACACCTATTTTTAACTCATTAAAAGCTAAAACACCTTCGTAATAGGTAAATCCTGCAATATCAAAATGGGCTAAATGTTCTCTCATAACTTTTGTTTTTAAATCTTCAACAAAACTATTTTGTATTAGTGCAGTACAAATGCATTTATTTGTTTTATTTTTGATTCATAAAAAAATCAGTATGTCAATCACTAAAAACGCAATAATTCGTTATCGAGCTTTAGACCGATGTTTTAGTAATTTTGGTCGTAAATTTTCAAACGAAGATTTATTAAAAGCCTGTAATGATGCACTCTATGATTATAATTTTACTAATGAGGGAATTAAGCGAAGACAACTTTTTGAGGACATTAAGTTTATGGAAAGTCCACAAGGTTGGGAAATTCCGTTGCAACGTAATAAAGAAGGTAGAAAAGTTTTTTACAGGTACGAAACCAAAGATTTTTCTATAAACAACCAACCCATAAACGATTTTGAAGTAGAAAAACTAAAATCCGCTTTGCTAGTTTTATCTCGTTTCAAAGGGATGCCACAATTTGAATGGGTTAACGAACTCATTTTGAAATTACAACAAGCGTTTCATCTTGACAGTTCAAAAAAAGAAATCATCAGTTTTGATGCTAACGAATATTTAAAAAATATTCATCTTATTGGCGATTTATTCAATGCCATTATCTATCAAAAAGTATTAGAATTGGAATATCAAAAGTTTGATAACGAACAAAGTAAAACTTTCGAGTTTCATCCTTATTATCTCAAACAATACAACAACCGTTGGTTTATTATTGGTCGATTTCCGAAATATGAAAACCTCACTCATTTTGCATTGGATAGAATTGTTCAATTCAAAGAAATAGACACAAAATTTATTGGAACCACAATAAATTTTAATGAATATTTTGAAGATGTTATTGGTATTTCTAAACCTAAAAATTCAACAATTGAAAAAGTAGTATTGCTGGCAACACCTACTTTAAAGCCTTACATTACAACTAAACCCATTCACGGTTCACAAAAAAGAATTTCTGAAAATGAAAATGGGTATCTATTTTCTATCGATGTTTTTATCAATTTCGAATTAGAAAATTTATTGCTTTCGTATGGCGAAACGCTAAAAATAGTAGAACCAAAATCGTTGCAAGAAACTATTAAAAATCGTTTGCTAAAAAATTTAGAAAACTATCTTTAATTTTTTTATTTACTTAACTTGTACCAGATATTAAAACACAACTATTCTATGCCTTTATTTCAAAATTCAGTTGTTACCAAACAGTTACAAAGCCAAGATAAATCTAAACTACTTGAAGGGTGGAATAATTTTAAAAACCATTTTCACAATCCAACCATTCAAGACAATATACGTTCGAGCAAAGAAATTCAATACCAAGGTGAATTTTTGATTGATTTGTTTGTAAATGTTTTGGGGTACACCAAGAATCCAACACCAAATTTTAATTTAAATACTGAATACAATAACGTAAAAGATAGTAAAGCTGCTGATGGTGCTATCCTCATAAAAAATAAGGTAAAAGCTGTAATTGAGCTGAAAGGAACCAATACTACCGATTTGAACAAAATCGAAGTTCAGGCTTTTGGGTACAAAAACAATCAGCCTGATTGCGTTTATGTAATCACTTCTAATTTTGAAAAACTACGTTTTTATATTGATAATGCTACCGAATATCTAGAGTTTAACCTTTTCACACTTACCGAAAAGGAATTTGAATTGCTCTATTTGTGTTTGGCTTATGAGAACATTGCCAACGATATTCCCAAGAAACTCAAAGAACAATCCTTGAGTCAGGAAAAAGACATTACCAAAGCTTTATACACTGATTATTCGCTTTTTAAACGTGAGTTACACCACGATTTAGTACAACAAAATCCAGATTACGATACCTTGGAATTGTTTCAAAAATCGCAAAAATTATTAGATCGTTTCCTGTTTATTTTCTTTGCCGAAGACCGAAATTTATTGCCTACTAATTTGATTTTCAGAATCAATCAAGAATGGCGACAATTGCAGGAAATGCGAATAAATATTTCGTTGTACGACCGTTACAAAATTTATTTTAACGATTTGAACCAAGGTGCCAAAGTCGTTCTGCCTGCGTTTTCGGAAACCAGAACCGCACAAAAGAAGAGCATCAGATATTTGCTTACAACGGCGGACTTTTCAAACCCGATACCATTTTAGATCACATTAAGATTGACGATGAATTGCTGTACCGTCATACTCAAAAATTGAGCAATTACGACTTTCAGAGTGAAGTAGATGTGAATATTTTGGGTCATATTTTCGAAAATTCCTTGAATGAATTAGACGAAGTAAAAACCCAAATCGAAGGCGGAAGCATTGACAAAGCCACCACAAAGCGTAAGAAAGACGGTGTTTTTTACACCCCAAAATACATTACCAAATACATTGTGGACAACACTGTTGGTAAATTGTGCATTGATAAAAAAGCCGAACTCCAAATTATTGAGGATGATTATTTTACCGACAAAAAACGAACCAAAGCTACCAAACAACCTTTATTAGAAAAACTGAACAGTTATAGAAATTGGTTACTACAAATTACGATTTGCGATCCGGCTTGTGGTAGCGGCGCGTTCCTGAACCAAGCCTTGGATTTTTTGATTGCCGAACACGGATACATTGACGAGTTGCAAGCCAAACTCTTTGGCGACGGATTAATTTTGAGCGATGTTGAAAAGAGCATTCTCGAAAACAACCTTTTTGGTGTGGATTTGAATGAAGAAAGTGTAGAAATTGCCAAACTTTCCCTTTGGTTACGCACCGCACAACCCAACCGAAAACTGAACGACCTGAACAGCAATATAAAATGTGGCAACTCTCTAATAGATGATGTTGCTATTGCTGGCGACAAAGCCTTTAACTGGCAAACTGCATTTCCTAAAATTTTTGACAAAGGTGGTTTTGATGTGATTATTGGAAATCCGCCTTATGTTAGGCAAGAGTTATTTAAAGAAATTAAGCCTTATTTAGAAAAGAATTATAAATGCTATAATAGCGTAGCGGATTTATACACTTACTTTATTGAAAAAGGAATTAATTTAATTAATAAAGATGGTCTTTTTTCATTCATACTTCCAAATAAATTTTTAAAAGCATCTTATGGCAAAGAAATTAGGAAAATAATAAAAGAAGAAAGTAATATTGAATTACTTTTTGATTTCGATGATTATCCAGTTTTTGATGATGCAATAACTTATCCGATAATATATGTTTTGAATAAAAAAAAGAATTTTGATAAAGACTATTTTATATATTCAGAAATAAGTAAAAAAGACAATACAGATGACCCTTTAAACCTTTTAAAAACAAAATCTGTAATTGTTAATTACAATTCTCTTAATGAAGAAAGTTGGCAATTTCAAGATGATAATAATAGTGAATTACTTGAAAAAATTAAAATTAATTCTATTAGTTTAAAAGATTTAATTGAAGATAAAATTTACAGAGGAGTATCCACAGGTAAAAATGAAGTTTTTATAATTCCCAAAGACATTGCTAATAATTTAATTAATGAAAAAAATAAAAATTTCATTAGAAAAATTGTTACTGGAAAAGAAGTTAAGAGAAACATTCTAACTTTTGACGATTTATACTTATTGTATATTCCTTGGGAATATGATTTAAATTATGACGAGAATATTAAAAATTATTTACTTGAAAAAAAAGAGTTACTTTCAAATAGACCAGAAGTTAAAGAAGGTAGATTTAATTGGTGGTGCTTGAGTAGATATGGTAGCAAAAATGCAGAATATCTATTTAAACCTAAAATTATTTATCCAAGAATAAATAACACCTGTAATTTTTATTTTGATTCTACAGGAGAATATTCACTTTCAGATAATAATTTTTTTATATCAACAGATGAAAAATATATTTTACCAATTTTAAATTCTAAACTCACATATTATTATTTAAAATCAATAGCATCAACACTTCAAGGTGGATATTTAGACTTTAGAAGACCATATGTTGAAACAATTCCAATAAAAACACCAAATAATAAAACAGAATTTGTAAATCTTTCAGAATCATTAATTAAAAATAACAAAGACTTACAAGAACAATCGCAAAAGTTTCAACGCACGATACAGCGCAAGTTTGAGTTAACGGATTTGCCCAAAAAATTACAAGATTGGTATTTGTTATCGTATTCGGAATTCATCAAAGAACTGGGCAAAAAGAAAATAAAACTATCGCTCTCGCAAGAAGCCGAGTGGGAGGAGTACTTCACGACAGAAGCCAAAAAAGTACTCGAAATCAAAACCCAAATCGACACCACCGACAAAGTCATAGACGCAATGGTTTATGAGTTGTATGGCTTGAGCAAGGATGAGATAGAAATTGTTGAAAAAAGTTAGTTATGGGTTGTGATATTTCCATATTAAGCAAACACAATTTGAATATTTCAAATGTAGAAACGTTAGCCATTGATTTATCAAACCGGTTTGGTTTCACTATCGAATATGGTTATTATGCCCGTACAGAATACAATCAATTGTTGCAAAATGGTTTAGAAGAAGATTTTATTTCATTAGGATTGATTGACAAACAGCCATTTGTAAAAAAGTACAAGTTGATAGATGAAAAATTTCAGCAAAAACAATTGTATAAAAAATTTGGAGAAAGCCTTTTTGATAAAAAAGAATATTGGTGGTGGTATGATGATGAAATGCCAAGCCAAGAAAGGATAACAGAAGAAAAAAAAGAGTTTCACATTACAAACTATTTTTTAGATATTCATTCTGAAACTGCAGAAAGTAGCTATTTGACCATTTATGATGAAATAGCTTCAAGCGATTTACATTATTATTCAAGATGGTGGCGTTTTTGTGATACGATACAATTACGAGATAATTTTGAAAATAGATATTTTCAAAATTTTAGAAAATCAGTAATGAAAGATACCTTGTTACTTGGTGGAGAAAAAGCCTATTTTGTAAATGACCAATGCAATCATTTAAAAGGAGTGGGGCAAGGAAGTGAAAACGAATACAATTGGCAAGAATTGGAAAATTATATCAATTCTATTGAAAGTTTAGAAGTGATTTCAATTTCAAGAACAGTTTTAGACCTCAATTACCAACTAAATGTAAGAAACAGAGAACAAAGAACACTCGCTTTTGTTGACGATTTCGAAGATTTACTTTAATCAAATAAGAAGAATTATGATAAAAGCAATAATAGGATTTTTTAAAAATCTGTATGAAAAAGAAATTGATTATGAATTTGAAATTGAATTTTCCATTTATGATGTAATAGCTGGAGTAGGAATAATAGTTTTTCTACTTTGGTTATTTTTAAAGTAAAATGTTAAACCATTTGTTTAATAACAAAAATGTTATTAATTTTGAAAAATCAAAATATGAATGATAAAGAACAATTCCAAATCGAGAAGAACAAAATTCAAAAAGATTTATTATTCTATCTGGAATTTTACAAAGAATTATCCAGTAGAAGTCCACAAATGAAAAAAGTGGTGGATTTAGAAATCAAAAAATTAGTTCAAAAACTAAAAGAACTTGGAAAGTAACATTACAATAATTTAAATGAGAAAGTTATGTTAGACGAAATCAAAAAATTAAAAGAAAAATATCAAAATACAGAAAACGAAAATGAAATCGCTGACATTCACAGTGAAATGAATTTGTTGTTTGCCGAAAATCCTGATACGTTTGCCGATTCATTATTGGAATGTATAAAAGAAAGCAATAAAAAAGCGGATGAATTGTTGTTAAAGCAAAAGTTAGAGGATATTTTGCCTGTAATATCAGTTTCTTATTTGGCTAAAAATTATTTCAAAAAAACACCACAATGGTTTTATCAAAGACTAAATGGTAATAATGTCAATGGCAAAGAAGCTCATTTTACGCACAAAGAATTAGAAACATTAGCCATTGCTTTAAAAGAAATAGGACAAAAATTAAGCACAACGGCATCACTCATACTCTGATAATTACAACTATAGATTCAAAATTTTAAAAGCTTTACTTCGGTAAGGCTTTTTTTATAGAACAAATTTTATAAAACGCTTAAATAATCTATATTTGTAATACAAAAAATAATCACACTAATTTTAGAATATGAAATTACTCGAAGGAAAAGTAGCCATCATCACTGGCGCAAGTCGCGGAATAGGAAGAGGAATCGCAGAAGTTTTTGCAAAACACGGTGCCAATGTGGCGTTTACTTACAGTTCATCTGTAGAATCGGCTCAAGCTTTGGAAAATGAATTGAATGCAATGGGTATCAAAGCTAAAGGATACCAATCCAATGCGGCCGATTTTAATGAAGCACAAACTTTTGTTGATGCCGTTTTGGCCGAATTTGGAACGGTAGATATTTTAATAAACAATGCCGGAATTACTAAAGACAATTTGCTAATGCGTATGTCCGAAGCTGATTTTGACCAAGTAATCAACGTGAATTTGAAATCGGTTTTCAATATGACCAAAGCTATTCAAAAAACGTTCTTGAAACAACGTGCTGGTTCCATCATTAATATTAGTTCGGTTGTTGGAGTTTCTGGAAACGCGGGTCAAACGAATTATGCCGCTTCCAAAGCAGGTGCCATCGGTTTTACTAAATCCGTAGCTTTGGAATTGGGTTCACGTAACATTCGTTGCAACGCTATCGCTCCAGGATTTATTGAAACTGAAATGACTGCAAAGTTAAGCGAAGAGGTGGTAAAAGGTTGGAGAGAAGGAATCCCGTTGAAACGTGGAGGAACGACTGAAGATGTTGCTAATGCTTGTCTTTTCTTGGCTTCGGATATGAGTGCTTATGTTACAGGACAAGTATTGAATGTTTGTGGAGGAATGCTTACTTAACAATTTAATGATTTTATGATTGAAAGATTTAAAGATTGTTGAAATTTTTAAATCTTTCAATTTTTCAATCTTTTAATCAAAAAAAATGACTACAAACACGATTCTATTACTATTGCTTTCTTTACTAATAGCAGGCGGTTTGTCGTTTTTTCAATATTATTACAAAGCCAAAACCAAGTCGAAAGTCAGCTTGGTTTTGGCTTTTTTGCGTTTTTTGTCCATTTTCGGACTATTATTGTTGTTGATAAATCCAATAATGAGTCGAAAAACATTGGAAACCATCAAAACACCATTGCCAATTGTGGTGGATAACTCCAGTTCAATTGTCGATTTGAAAGCCAAAGAAATGGCTTTAGAATTGTATAAAAAGCTTTCTGCCAACAAAGAATTACAGGAGAAATTCGAGGTTCAATCCTATCGATTTGACAGTGAATTTCAACAGTCAGACGAATTTGATTTCAAAGGAACTCAAACCAATTTAGATGAAGTAGCCAAAAGCCTGAAAAGCATCTATAAAAATACCGTTTTTCCAACGGTTTTGATAACTGATGGAAATCAAACCTCTGGAAATGATTATGTCTATTCTTTTGATGCTAATAATAAAATTTACCCTTTGATTGTTAGCGACACAACGACTTTTTTAGACTTAAAAGTAACACAGTTGAACGTCAATAAATATGCTTTTCACAAGAATAAATTTCCTGTGGAAGTATTTTTGAATTATTCTGGCAACAAAAACATCACGGCTGATTTTCGAATTTCGCAAGGGAATTCGGTTTTGGCAAAGCAAAGTATTTCTTTTTCTTCTTCGAAAAAAACGGCTATTGTAAACGTTTTGCTTCCTGCTGATAAAGTAGGTTTACAAGTTTTTAAGGCGACAATTTCTTCCAAAGAAAAAGAGAAAAATAGTTATAATAATACCAAGAATTTTGCCGTTGAAATCATAGACCAAAAAACGAATGTTGCTATAATTTCGGCAATAAATCATCCTGATATTGGAGCTTTGAAACGTGCGATTGAGTCTAATGCACAACGAAAAGTAACTGTTATTAAACCAAATTCAATCAATTCATTACAAGATTACAATGTTTTGATTTTGTATCAACCGACAAACGAATTTAAATCGTTTTTTGAAAAGAATAAAGTAGCTGGAATTAATACATTTATTGTAACAGGAAATAACACAGATTTCAATTTTTTAAACCAACAGCAACCCAATTTGGTTTTTAAAATGAGTGGTCAAAAAGAAGATTATTTGGCCGAATTTAATTCGCAATTCAATCTTTTTGCGATGGATGACATAGGTTTTGAAAATTTTCCGCCTTTGCAAAATCCTTTTGGAACGATAACCACAAACGGAAATGTTTCGACTTTGCTTTCGTCCAAAATCAGGAATATTAACACGAATGCTCCTTTATTGGCTTTTGCCGAAAATCAAGGCAAACGTTCGGCTTTTTTATTGGGAGAAAATGTTTGGAAATGGCGTTTACAAAGTCATATTGATCATCAATCTTTCGAAAAGTTTGATGTTTTTGTAGATAAGATCATCCAGTTTTTGGCTTCTAATGATTCCAAAAAATCGTTGGTGGTCAATCACGAAAGTTTTTATAATTCAGGAGAAGCCATCGAGATTTTAGCTTCTTATTTCAATAAAAATTACGAATTCGATGAGAAAGCGCGTTTGACTATTTCGGTAACGAATACCAAAACCAAGCAAGCCAAAAATTATGACTTGTTGAAAGGTAATAATTCGTTTAAGGTTAATTTAGACGGACTTTCGGCAGGTTCTTATAATTTTACGGTCAAAGAATTAATTTCAAAAACTAGTTATTCCAGTCATTTTGAAATTTTAGATTTTGATATTGAAAAGCAGTTCGTCAATCCTGATGTTCAAAAGTTAAACCAATTGGCTTCACAAACTCAAGGGAAAGTTTATTTTCCAGACCAAGTAGATTCTTTAATTAAAACACTTTTAGAAGATGAAAATTATAAAGCTCTTCAAAAAGAGATTAGTACCAAAACGCCTTTGATTGATTGGGTTTGGTTGTTGGTTTTGATAGCTATTATTTTGGCTGCCGAGTGGTTTTTGAGGAAATATAACGGGATGTTGTGATTAATTAATACAATATATTCAAGTTTTTTTCATTGTAGAAATAAACTAAAAGTCTAAATTATGAAAATTAAATTCTTATTTATTGCAGCAATTTTGACGGCTATTTTTTGTGCATTTTCATTTTCAAAGACAAATAATAGTGTCAAAAGCAATCTTTATGGGAATACCATCCAGCAACGTTTTCAGCCTCCAGTGGGATTTGTGAGACAAGCTGAATCTGAGTCTTCGTTTGGGCTTTTTTTGAGAAATCTTCCATTAAAACCTTTGGGATCTAACGTTTTGTATTTTGATGGAACAGAAAAATACAATCGAAATGTTTATGAAGCAGTAGTTAATTTACCCATTGGAAAACAGGATTTACACCAATGTGCCGATGCTGTAATGCGTCTAAGAGCGGATTATTTTTATAGTCAAAAGCAATATGACAAAATACATTTTAATTTCACAAATGGTTTTCGAGTTGATTTTAGCAAATGGGCGGCGGGTTATAGAATTGCTGTCAAAGGCAACAAAACGAGCTGGGTAAAAACGGCAAAACCGTCGGTTAGTTATGAAACGTATTGGAAATATTTAGAGACAGTTTTTATGTATGCAGGAACAGCTTCCTTAGAAAAAGAGCTAAAAGCAATTAAAGTTTCTGATGTGAAAATTGGTGATGTTTTTATAAAAGGAGGCTTTCCTGGTCATGCAGTTATTGTTGTTGATGTCGCCGTAAACCCTAAAACCAACCAAAAAGTGATGCTTTTGGCACAAAGTTATATGCCAGCACAGGAACTTCAAATATTGAAAAATCCCAATAACGTTTCAATAAATCCTTGGTATGATACCGATTTTGGTTCTACGTTGAAAACTCCAGAATGGACTTTCAATGCGTCACAATTAAAACGTTTTTAAATGAAACGATTCTTGATTTTACTCTTTATTTTCCAAAATGTTTTTCCGCAAGAAATTCCATTAAATGTACAAAAATTGATGAAAGTTTATCCGAATCAAATTGTTGGATATAAGGAAAACAAGATTATTTTTAGCGACAAATCCACTTTAATTTATGATGATTTTAAAAATAAAAATAATCAAGAATTAATCGACAATCCAGATATTGAGGATCAATTTAGGTTTGTTTACAGTAAAATAAACAAGAATTCAATGCCAAAAAAAGATCCAGGAAGAATTCGCAACGAAGTTTTTTTTAAGAAAATCTATGGAAATTCGAAATCCGAAGTAGAGTCGAAGTTGGTCGATATTATTTGGTGTCCCAAATTAGTTCATCAAAAAATAAAAGTAACTACGGTTAATGATATTGATAAAATTGTAACAAAACTATCGACTGAATTAGACCAACATCCAGAATTTCAAAAATACATTCAAAATATTGGAGGGACTTTTAATTGGAGAAAAATTTCAGGAACCAACCGATTGAGTATGCACAGTTTTGGAATGACTTTAGATATTAATATTAAAAAATCAAATTATTGGCAATGGGATTGTAAATGTACGAATGAAAATGCTACGCTTTCCTACCGCAATCAAATTCCTTTGAAGTTGGTCGCAATTTTCGAAAAGTATGGTTTTATTTGGGGTGGAAATTGGAAACATTATGATACAATGCATTTTGAATTTCGTCCTGAATTGTTGAATTAAAATTTGATAAGTCAATTATTTAAACGTTTTTCTCTTGATTAGATGAAACTTCAGACGCATATAATCATACCATTGTGCAATTAAGAGGAAGAAAGTAGCAATAAAAAGTGTTTTTATTTCCAGAAATTGGTAGATAATCCCACCCGAAAAACAGCCAATAAAAAAGAAGGTAATGATTGAAAAACGTAAAAATATACTAGATTTCAGTTTTTTAATTTCTTCTGGTTTTTTATAAAAAAACAATTGAGACAATTCGATTCCTAAATCAGTAAAAAGTCCTGTTAAGTGCGTGGTTCTAACTGTAGATCTTGAAATGTTGGTTACCAACGAATTTTGAATTCCCATTGCAAAAAGCATAAAAAAAGCAGTTAATTTACCTTCTAAAGTAAATAAACCAGTACTTGTTCCGAAGGCACCTACCGCAATCAAAATAATCATTTCTAGCGTAATGGGATATATATGAGACAAATCAGGATTTTTTATTGAAATAAATTCTTGTAAAAAACTAGAGAGAAACGAACCTAGGAGAAAGAAAACTGTAAAAACCAGAAAGGTAATTGCAGTAGCATAATTATGCTTCATTATTTCTTCGGCAAAAAAGGCAAAATGTCCCGTTACATTAGTTGTTAAAGTTTTCAAAGCCAAAACACCCGTAATATTGACTAATCCTGCTACAAAAGAAAGTAAAGTGGCCAATCTTAAATCGTGTGCAAAAGTTCTATTTTTACCTTTGTGCCGAAACATAATCTTTTTTGTTTGCGAATTCAAGTTATGAAACTAGACAAAATAGTAGTTTCTTGATGAATGTAAAATTACCTTATTTTTTTCAAAATTATGATTAACTATAGAAATAATAGTTGAATAAAATTAGCGTTTGTCAATTTATTTCAAACTTAATTTTGGCTTAATATTCTCTTTTAGAATTTTTGAAACACTTAATATAATAATTTTACGTTTCGAAATAGAACAATAATGGTGAAAATTTTAATAGTTGAAGACGAAATAGGAATAGCCAATTTTCTTAGACAAGGTTTGGAAGAAGAAGGATATTCTATTTTTGTTGCCAATGATGGAAAAACAGGTCTTGAATTGGCTTTAAGCCAAAAAGTAAATCTTATTCTTTTGGATTGGATTTTGCCACAAATGACTGGAATTGAAGTTTGCAATGCTATTAGAAAAACGGATGCCAAAACACCAATTATTTTTTTAACCGCCAAAGACACCGTTCAAGAAACCATCGAAGGACTCAAAGCAGGAGCCAACGATTACATCAAAAAACCATTTAGCTTTGATGAATTGGTCGAACGAATAAAAATACATTTCAGAAATCAATCTGAGTCAGAAATTCTAAAATTGGGTGGAATAGAAATTAATTTGACCAAACACCTAGTTACAGCTGGTGAAACAGAAGTTAATTTGACCCAACGCGAATTCGAATTGCTTAGTTATTTGATTCGAAACAAAGGAAAAGTGTGCACACGTAGCCAAATTATAGAAGATGTTTGGGACATTCATTTTGAATACGACACAGGCGTTATAGATGTTTTTATGAATGCTATTCGAAAAAAACTCAATCTCAACAAAGAAGAAGATTTAATCAAAACCATTCGTGGAGTTGGCTATATTGCGAATGATTTAAACTAATTGTATGTTTTCATTTTCCTTTAAAAACAGAATCGCTTTCAATTATATACTCAGTACCGCAATCTTAATTTCGGTGGTTTTTTTTGTGATTTATCAAATTACTTCTTTTAGCATCAACAAGCATATCAATGATGATATTTTAGAAGAATCGGAAGAATATTTGAAATTATTAGCCATTGACAGTAATAATTCTTTCTTGATTCAAGTAGATCAATGGCGAGAAAGAGACAATAATTCGGTAAAAGTGAATCCTGTTTTTGTCCAATTTTTTGATTACAACAATAAATTAATTGACAAATCTCCGAATCTGAAAGGGCTTCAACTTGAATTATACAGCGTTCAAAAAGACAATCAATTCGTAGATTCATTTTTGGATAAACAACCCATTAGGCAAATCCAAATTCCACTTTTAGCCAAAGGAAAAAAAGTGGGATACCTTTTTGTTGCAATGTCATTGGACGAGGCCACACTGATATTGACCAATTTGAGAACTACCCTTTATATTGCATTCCCGCTTATTTTAATTCTATTGTTCTTAATTGCGAGATTCATTGCGGGTAGAAGCATAAAACCCATCAAAATCATTACCCAAACTTCAAGCCAAATTACCAAAGATAATTTGAAAGAACGCATCGTTTTGCCTCAAAACAAAGACGAATTGTATGTTCTTTCGAAAACTATTAATGATTTATTGGATCGCATCGAAAATGCTGTAGAACGTGAAAAACAATTTACTTCGGATGCTTCACACGAATTAAGAACTCCACTGACCGTTTTGAAAGGAACCTTAGAAGTCTTGATTAGGAAACCCAGAACTCAGTCAGAATATGAAGAGAAAATTAGTTATGGAATTTCGGAAGTCAATAGATTAAATAATTTGGTTGATCAATTACTGTTATTGGCAAGATTCGAAAATCAGATTCAAAGTTTGAAAACCGAAAAAGTATATTTGAATGCCTTATTATTAGACATTTTAACAAGATATTCATTGAAGGCTAATGAAAAAAAGATTAGTATAAATCATCAATTTTTTGAAGAATATTATGTTCAATCAGATAGTTATTTAGTGTCAATTATTTTAAGTAATATCATTAGCAATGCCATCAAATATTCGAATGAAAATGGGGCGATTTCAATAACGCTTTCGCAAAATGAAACGACTACGATTTGCACCATTTCAGACAATGGAATCGGTATTTCGAAAGAAGATTTAGGTAAAATTGCAAATCCTTTTTATCGTTCGAACCCAACCAATCATCCTGAAATAAAAGGTTCAGGCCTAGGACTTTCCATCGTAAAGCGATTGGCAGAATTATTAAACATTCAATTTAAAATTCAAAGCGAAATCAATAAAGGAACTTCGGTAATTTTAAGTTTTAAATAATATAAAATAAGCATTATCTAAGTGTTAGTAGAATATTAATTAAATATTAAGGTTGTTTGTATTTTTGATTTGATTTAAATACCTATTTTTATAAATTATTAGTAAACTCCAGTTTTATATTATATAATGAAAAAAATAGACTTCCTTAAACCCATATTTAACTTCTTGTTTATTGGGTTATTCATTACCACTTTATCCCGAATTTTTTTATTCTTTCTATTTCAAGAAAGAGTATCACAAACTCCAAATTATTGGCATATTTTTCCTATTGGTTTGCGAATGGATTTGATTTTATTGTGTTACATTCTTTTTCTTCCAACGCTATTAATTTGCCTATTTCCGGATGCTTTATTGAAAAAAATAAGGGTGTTTTTTACTATTTATTTTGTTTTATTCTTGTCTTTGATTTTGTTTATGGAGTTGGCAACTCCCAATTTTATTGGACAATATGATACCAGACCTAATCAATTATTTATTGAATATCTAATTTATCCCAAAGAAGTTATTCAGTTGCTTTACAAAGGATATCTACTATCTATTATTGCTACTTTTATAATCATTACGGCATTTATTTATGTCTTGATAAAACGTAGAAAAAAACTTTTTGGGATAGTTCCAGCTGCATACAAAACCAAGTTGATTTTATTTCCTTTGATTGCTTTTTTATTGTTTTTTGGTGCTCGTTCTAGTCTAACTTCAAAAAGACCCATCAATTCCAGTAATGCCATATTTTCGACCGATCAATTGACGAATTGCATGGGATTGAATTCCTTTTATACGGTTGCTTTTGCTTTGTATTCAATTAAAAACGAA
This sequence comes from Flavobacterium alvei, assembly GCF_002920895.1. Taxonomy (GTDB): domain Bacteria; phylum Bacteroidota; class Bacteroidia; order Flavobacteriales; family Flavobacteriaceae; genus Flavobacterium; species Flavobacterium alvei. The sequence continues at coordinate 278,126 of NZ_PQVG01000006.1, read as the reverse complement.
GGTAATAGTGATAAAGTTTATGGGAAAATGAATCCTGATGAAGCTATTGCTAGGGTCAAAAAATATATGAATGTTTCTGATAACGATTTTATTGATAAAGAATATCCTTTGCTACACAATCAATATTCGGATACTTTGGTTGCAAAACCGTATAATGTTGTTATTATTCTCGAAGAGAGTTTAGGTGCAGAATATGTTGGCTGTTTGGGTGGATTGCCTTTAACTCCTGAATTTGATAAATTGTCAAAAGAAGGTTTATTGTTTACTAATTTATATTGTACAGGAACCCGAAGTGTACGTGGAATTGAAGCTGTTGTTACAGGTTTTTTACCTTCGCCATCAGAAAGTGTTGTGAAATTAAGTAACTCACAAAGCGATTTTTATACTATTGCCAGCTTGTTAAAGTCAAAAGGTTATGATACTAGTTTTATTTATGGAGGTATGGATAATTTTGACAATATGGGGTCATTTTTTAACGGAAACGGATTCGATAATTTAATTGACGAAGAACATTTTGATCCAAAAAAATCAGTTTTTCATGCTACTTGGGGATGGTCTGATGAAGATGTAATGAAAAAGGCTAATGATTATTTTAGGTCATTAAAAACCAAACCTTTTGTTTCATTAATTTTTTCTTCCTCTAATCACGAACCTTTTGAATATCCAGAAGGAAGAATTAAATTGTATGACAAACAAAAAAATACGGTTAACAACGCAATGAAATATGCCGATTATTCTATTGGAAAGTTTTTTGAAATGGCCAAAAAAGAAGGGTATTATAAAAACACTATTTTCATTGTAATTGCTGACCACAATACTAGAACGTATGGAAAGCATTTGGTTCCGATTCACAAATTTCATATTCCAGCATTAATCATTGGACCAGGTTTTTCAAAAGGGGAAAAATACAGCAAATTATGCAGTCAAATTGATATGCAACCCACACTTTTAAGCAAGATTGGAATGAATGTTATTACACCAATGCCTGGAAGAAATTTGTTTCTCCTTCCTGAAAATACTAAAGGACGGGCAATAATGCAATTCAATGACATCAATGCTTTTAGAGTAGATAACCAAGTAATTATTATGCAACCCAACAAAGATCCTTTACAATTTAGGGTTGAAAAAGACACTATTTTTACTCCAGTAACTTTGAATAAAGAATTGGCAAAAGATGCTTTGGCACACGTGATTACCGCTTCTTATTTGTATAAAGAAAGAAAATACAATTTCAAAGAAAATAAGAAAAAATAGGCAGATTGCTGTATCTTTATAATGTATTCGAAATCAAAAAACCGTTGAATGAAACTACAATATTTTAAGTTTTTCGTAAGCATATCTTAAGTTGTTTTTAAGCATTTTGTCTTCTATTTCTCAATACTTTTGTGACATAAAATTAGAATTATATGTTGGAGAAAATTATCGCATTTAGCTTACGAAATAAACTAATCATTTTACTATTTACACTTTTGGTTATTGGATATGGGCTTTTTTCCATTACCCAAATTTCCATTGGCGCAGTTCCAGATGTAACCAACAATCAAGTGCAAGTAATCACGACTTCTCGCAATCTTTCGACCCAAGATATAGAGCAATTTATTACCTATCCTGTCGAAATTGAAATGGCTAATTTGCCTGGTGTCAAAGAAATCCGTTCCATATCAAAATTTGGGTTATCGGTAGTAACCATCGTTTTTGATGATGATTTGGGGACTTATCTTCCACGCCAACTTATTGCCGAAAAAATAAAATCGGCTTCCGAGAAAATACCTCAAGGTTTTGGAACCCCCGAAATGGGTCCCATTACTACTGGTTTGGGCGAAATATATCAATATACGCTGGAAGTAAAACCAGAATTCAAATCTCACTATTCCGTTACTGATTTGAGGACCATTCAAGACTGGGTAGTGAAAAGGCAATTATCTGGAATCAAAGGTGTTGTAGAAATCAATACTTGGGGTGGTTATCTCAAACAATATGAAATTGCCATCGTTCCCTCACGTTTAAAAGCAATGAATATCACAACTTTGGATGTATTTAATGCTTTAGAAAAAAACAACAGTATTGCAGGTGGTGCTTATATCGAAAAAACGAATCAAAGTTATTTCATTCGTGCCGAAGGAAAGGTAAAATCCATTCAAGACATCGAAAATATCGTGGTCAAAAACACAAATGGGTTGCCAGTTTATGTCAAAAATGTGGCCGAAGTTCGTTATGGAAATGCCAATCGTTTTGGTGCCATAACGGGTAATAGCGAAGGCGAAAAAGTTTTAGGTCAAGTGATGATGCTCAAAGGAGGAAACTCGAAACAAGTAATCACAGATGTCAAGAATAGGGTTGCCGAAATTCAAAAACGTTTACCAAAAGGCGTTTACATTAACGGTTTTTTGGAACGAAGCGAATTGGTTGGAAAAACTACTTTTACCGTAGCCGAGAACTTGATTTTAGGTTGTTTGATTGTTATTTTTGTAGTGGTTTTATTGTTAGGCAATTGGCGATCGGGTTTGGTTGTTGCATCGGTGATTCCGTTGTGTCTGCTTTTCGCTATTTCATTGATGAATATTTTTGGAATTGATGCTAATTTGATGAGTTTAGGCGCCATCGATTTTGGAATTATCATTGACGGAGCCGTAATTATAGTCGAGTTTATTGCATTCCAAATTGCTCACAAATCCAAAGGCTTGGAAGTTTTATCCAAACAAGATCGCCAGATAGAGATTGACCAAATCACTTATAATAGTGCTTCCAAAATGATGAATTCAGCCATTTTTGGGCAATTAATTATCCTGATTGTTTTTATACCAATTCTATCTTTGACGGGCATCGAAGGTAAAATGTTTAAACCAATGGGAATGACTTTTAGTTTTGCCTTATTGGGAGCGATGTTGTTTTGTTTTACCTATGTTCCCGTTGTTTCCTCACTATTTTTAAAACCAACCGAAGAAAATCCAAAGTCAATATCCAATAGATTAATTCAACTGATGCAATCTTGGTATTTGCCTGTAATTACTTGGGCTTTGGCCAATACCAAAAAGGTAATGTATGCAGCTGTAGGATTATTATTTATGGCTATGGGGTTGTTTGCAACAATGGGAGGAGAGTTTATTCCAACATTAGACGAAGGTGATTTTGTGATTCAACCCGTTTTAAAAACAGGAACTTCACTATCAAAAACTATTGCTACAACTACAAAAATTGAGCAAATTATTCTGAAAAACTTTCCCGAAGTGGAGCAAGTCGTGAGCAGAATTGGTGCTGCCGAAGTGCCAACCGATCCAATGAGTATGGAAGAAAGTGATATTATTGTCAAATTAAAACCCAAATCAGAATGGGTTTCCGCTTCTAGCAAAGACGAGTTGGCCGATAAAATAAAAACGGCTATTGCCAGACAAATTCCAAATATGGATATCGAATTTACGCAACCTATTGAAATGCGATTCAACGAATTGATTTCAGGAACACGTTCTGATGTGGCAGTGAAGATTTTTGGCGAGGATTTAGAAGTATTGGCTGAAAAAGCAAAAGAAATTAAAAAAGCCATTCAAAATATCGAAGGAGCATCGGATGTAATTATCGAAAAGACCGAAGGTTTACCTCAAATGGCAGTTAGTTATGACCGTTCTAAAATTGCTCGTTACGGTTTGAATATCGCCGATTTGAACGAAATAATTGCACTTGGTTTTGCTGGAAAAGCAGTTGGAAATGTGTTCGAAGGCGAAAAACGTTTCGATATGGTCATTCGTTTGGACAAAACCAATCGTCGAGATATTGAAGATTTACAAAATTTATATGTTTCGGTTCCAAATGGGGAACAAATTCCCTTGAGCGAATTGGCAAGTATCGAATATACTGAAGGTCCAGCAAAAATATCTAGAGACAATACCAATCGAAGAATTGTGGTGGGAATTAACGTGAGAAATCGAGATTTACAAAGTGTTGTTCTCGATATTCAGAATATTGTGGAAAATAAAATTAAACTCCCTGTTGGGTATTCTGTCAGTTATGGAGGTCAATTTGAAAACCTTCAAAGTGCCAAAGCTCGTTTGGCTATCGCCGTTCCAATAGCTTTGTTCTTGATTTTTATTTTGTTGTATTTTGCCTTTAGCAGCGTCAAAGAAGCCTTGATGGTGTATTCAGCAATTCCGCTTTCGGCGGTAGGTGGTGTGTTGTTTTTATGGTTGCGAGATTTACCGTTTAGTATCTCGGCAGGTGTTGGTTTTATTGCACTTTTCGGAATTGCAGTGCTCAACGGAATTGTACTTATTGAACATTTTAAAGAATTAAAACACAGCGGAATGGAAGATATGGACGAATTAATTTTAAAAGGAACAACCGATAGATTGCGACCCGTAATTTTGACAGCGGCAGCAGCAGCATTGGGATTTCTGCCAATGGCGATTTCATCATCGGCTGGTGCAGAAGTGCAACGTCCGCTGGCTACGGTGGTTATAGGAGGTTTGATTACAGCAACAATTTTAACGATGGTGGTTTTACCTATTTTGTACAAAGTTTTTGATGGAAAAGAATTCAAGAAAGCAAAATTTAAAATTCATAAAAAGAAAACTTTTCTTCTTATCGGATTGTTGTTTACTTCATTTGCTTTTTCTCAAAATGTAAGTTCAAATAGTGAACTCGACTCTTTGATTGCCAAGGCATTGGAAAATAGTAAAGGAATAAAAGCGGCTCAATTGCAAGTCGATAAAACAAAAGCGAACATCAATAATGCCTATTCGTTTGATAAAACCAATATTTATTACAGTTATGACCAAAATAATTTGGCTCAAAATAACGAACCTTTGAAGGTTTTTGGAATCCAACAACGTTTTGCTTTTCCAACGGTTTATGGAGCGCAAAAAAATGCCTTTACTGCCGAGTACGAGAAAGAAAAGGCTAGTTATGAAATCCAGAAAAACAGATTGACTCTTAATGTTTCCAATACATATTATCATATTGTGTATTTGCAACATCAAGAAAAATTGTATCGTTATTTGGATAGTTTGTACCAAAATTTCTCCAAAGCTAGCGATCGAAAATTTGAATTGGGAGAAACCAATTATCTTGAAAAAATTACGGCTCAAGCCAAGTTTAGAAAAATTAGCACCACGCTTTCACAAATTGAAAATGACAAAAAAGCGCAGTATGAAATCTTACAATCACTAGTACAATCAGAAGAAAAAGTAGTCATTTCAAGTCATAAAATTCAACCAATTGAAAAGATAACTAATGAAACAAGTAAGTTGTTGTATTCTTCTTATTTAGAAAGTGTTACTAAAAATTATAAAAACCAAATCAGTTTGCAAAAACAGCATTGGTTACCCGATTTAAACCTAGATTATTTTCAAGGAAAAAATAGTGGTTTATCCCAATCTATATATGGCTTTCAGGTTGGAGTTGGAATTCCACTGTTTTATTTTGGTAACAGAGCAAAATCGAAAGTTGCCCAATTGGAATTGCAATCTTGGGAGCAACAAAAGCAAAATGAAGAGCAAAAAATAGACAAATACATTAATCAAAAAATGAATGAATTGGCCAAGTTCCAAGAAGCGATTAATTATTACGATCAATATGGAAAAAAACTCTCGGAAGAAATTATCAAAGTGGGAAATAGAAGTTACCAACAAGGTGAAATAGATTTCTTTCAATACATTTTAAGCTTAGAAAACGCGACAGCCATTCAGGTGGATTATTTAGACAATGTGCTGCAATTCAACAAAACCCAACTGGATTTACAATACCTTAATTTTTAATATGTTACCTATGAGAAGAATCATATATAACTTCGCAATAATATCACTTTTATTTTCTTGTAAAGACGCTAAAACTGAAGAACCATTAACAAAAGATGGTGGGCTAACCACTGTTACAACCGCTCAATTTCAATCGTCGGGAATGGAAATTGCAAGTCCCGTTGAACAGGATTTTGATGTTGTTATCAACACTTCAGGAAGAATTGATGTGCCACCTCAAAATAGGGCAAAAGTGACTTCGTTTATTGGTGGATATGTCAAATCCACTACGCTTTTGGTTGGAGATAAAGTGACTAAAGGTCAGGCACTTTTAACGTTAGAAAATACTGAATATCTTGATATTCAAAAAGATTATCTAGAAGTAGCCGAGCAAATTAAATATTTAAAATCGGAATTCGAAAGACAAAAAACACTTTATGACGAAAAAATAAGTTCCCAAAAAAATTACCTCAAAGCGGAAAGTGATTATAGAAAAACTTTGGGAATATATCAAAGTTTAAGATCTAAACTGCAATTGTTGAACATCAATCCAAGCAATGTTGAGAAAGGAAAATTAACATCAATTGTTACTATTTATGCCCCAATTACGGGAGATATTGTCATTATGAATGCCAATGTTGGAATGCCAGTTGCTCCTTCGGATGTAATTTTGGAAATTGTAGATACCAATCATTTACATTTGGAATTAGCCGTATTTGAAAAGGACATTTTAAAGGTAAAAGAGAGGCAAAAGATTACTTTTACCGTTCCTGAAGCTACCAAAGAAGTTTTTGATGCAGAAGTACATTTGGTTGGAAAATCAATTGAAGGAAATGATAGAACCATCAATGTTCACGGACATTTAGATGATAAAATAAAACAAAAATTACTTACAGGAATGTTTGTTGAAGCCAAGATAAAAATCAATTCAAAACAAGGATTGGCGATTCCTGTAGATGCATTAATTATTGAGGGCAATAAAAACTTCGTACTTTTATTGGATAATGACAAAAACAATATTTATTCCTTTAAAAAAGTGGCTGTAACTGTTGGTGAAAAATCTGAAAAAACAATAGAAATTATTCCTGACGATCAAATTAATACTTCTTCAAAAATACTAGTAAAAGGCGTTTTTGATTTGGCAAACTAAAAATTATGCTTTTGAATTAAAGCGTTATAAACAGTAAAAAAATAACTTTAAATAAAAAATGATGAACGACGCACATTTACACATGGTAGTAAACCATTTTCCAATTATCGGGACGATTTTGGGATTAGGAATTTTAATTGCAAGTATTGTTTTTAAAAACAATTCGGTCAAAAACACGGCTTATGTTTTGTTTATTGTAGCAGCACTTTTTGCCGCATTTAGTATGGCAACAGGTGAAGGAGCAGAAGAAATGGTAGAAGATATGCCAAATGTTGGAAAACATATTATTCACGAACACGAAGAAATGGCAGAAAAAATGGCACTTGTATTGTATGTTTTGGGAATAATTTCACTCGCTGGATTATACTTGAACTATAAAAATCATGCTAAGGCAAAATTGGTTTCCTTCATAGCTTTGACCGTTGCTTTTATTGGAGTTTTTTTAGCGCAACAAACAGGAACAACTGGTGGAGAAATTCGTCACACTGAAATAAGAGCCAATTCAGTTTCAGCAGATGTTAAACAAAAATCGGTTAGTGGAGAAGAAGGAGAAAGCGAAGACAAGGAGTAAGAAATTATTTTTGTCAAGCAATAAATTATATGCAAAAAGAGAGGATAATATGAACTATCCTCTCTTTTTTATTTGAATTAGTTAGTTTTTTTTGATATTAGAAACAATATTCGTTTTCAGTTACTAATTTGGTTGTAATGGTTTCTCTTAAGCCAATGATATTAGGCATATTGGTGTATTTTGTAAAACGTCTTAATCCCATCAGCATCATTCGTTGTTCATCGCCTTCGGCAAAAGAAATAATGCTTTCTTTTCCTTTTTGAGTTATTACGTCAACAGCTTTATATAAATACAATTTAGCCATAGCTATTTGCTCTTGGACATTAGTTTCACCTTCTTTTTTAGCTAATTTTTCGGTTCTCAAAATGGTCGATTCTGCCATATAAATTTCGATCAAAATATCGGCAGCAGCCATCAATAATTGTTGGTGTCCCTCTAAATCGGGTCCGTATTTTTGAACGGCTCCACCAGCAACCATTAGGAACGCTTTTTTCAATTTAGCCAACATTTCTTTTTCTTCGGCAAATAATTCCGAATAATCAGGAGCGTCAAAAGACGGAATTCCCATTAATTCTTCTTGAACTTTAGTAGCTGGCCCTAATAAATCAACGTGACCTTTGAATGCCTTTTTAATCAACATTCCTACTGAAAGCATTCGGTTAATCTCGTTTGTACCTTCATAAATTCGGGCAATTCTGGCGTCACGCCAAGCACTTTCCATTGGGGTATCTTCAGAAAATCCCATTCCACCAAAAATTTGAATTCCTTCGTCAGCACAATTCTGAACATCTTCAGAAACCGCTACTTTTAGAATTGAACATTCGATAGCAAATTCTTCAACACCTTTCAATTCTGATTCTTGATGCGAAGTGCCTTCAGCTTCTCTAACGGCAATTCGATCTTCAATATCTTTGGCAGCTCTGTAAGTGGCACTTTCACCCGCATAACAAGAAGTTGCCATTTCGGCTAATTTCAACCGAATCGCTCCAAATTGAGCAATGGGCGTGTTGAATTGAATTCTCTCGTTGGCATATTTCACAGCACCCGAAGTTACTCTTCGTTGAGCGTCAAGACAAGCAGCTGCTAATTTAATACGACCTACATTCAACGCGTTCATTGCAATCTTGAACCCATTTCCTCTTTCAGAAAGCATATTTTCAACAGGGATTTTGGTTTCATTAAAGAAAACTTGACGAGTCGAAGAGGCACGAATTCCTAATTTGTGTTCTTCTTCTCCAAATGAAATTCCGTTATCCGTGGTGTTTTCTAGAATAAATCCTGTAATATTTTTATCATTTTCAATTCGTGCAAAAACGATAAATAAAGAACAAAATCCAGCATTGGAAATCCACATTTTTTGCCCCGTAATTTTATAATATGTTCCATCTTCGGACAAAACAGCTTTGGTTTTTCCAGAATTGGCATCGCTTCCAGCTCCAGGTTCAGTCAAGCAATAGGCTCCAAACCATTCTCCAGAAGCCAGTTTAGGAACGTATTTTTGCTTTTGTTCTTCGGTTCCATACAAAGTGATGGGCATTGTTCCAATTCCGGTATGAGCTCCAAAAGCAGTTGAAAACGAACCTGTAGCACCTGAAATATAGTCGCATACCAAAACGGTATTTACAAATCCCATTCCCATTCCGCCATAAGATTCAGGTACTGCCACACTCAGAAAGCCCATTTCTCCAGCTTTTTTCATAGTTTCTTCAGTAAAAGCATAATCTTTGCTTTCGAAACGATTTTTGTTAGGCCAAATTTCTTTGTCTACAAATTCTTTTACCGAATCACGCATCATAATTTGCTCTTCATTGAAATCTTCTGGAGTGAAGACATCTTCGCATTTTGTTTCTTTTACGATGAATTGACCACCGCGAGTTTTATCGTTCATATTTTTAGATTTAATGGTTGTTTAGATAAAAGGTGAAAGAATCAAGAAGAAAGATTGTTGTCTTACTTATTTATGAAACCTGTTGTCATCTTTTGAAATTCAATTATTTTGCTTTCTATTCCGGTTGTTTTTTCTTCTGATAGATAATTATTTTGAAAAGCAATCAACAATTGAGTTTGCAATTCAAATGATGAGCCTAAACTAATATTCAAATAATATTGAAAATGCTTATTTCCTCTATTTGAACCTTCTGCAATATTGGAAGGCATTGAAACCGAACAACGGTTCATTTAACTTGACAGACTATATACTTCAGATTTTGGAAAAGTTGAAGTTAGTTTGTAAATATCATTGGCAATATCCATAGCTAAAATCCAAATTTTCAAGTTCTTAAAATTATGCCTCATTTAAACTCTTGTTTCTTTATTCTTGTTTCTATTTTCTTGACTCTTTTTACAACAATTCATAAATCCCCGCACTGCCTTGTCCAGTTCCTACGCACATGCTCACTATTCCGTATTTATTATTTCTGCGTTTCATTTCGTCGAATAGTTGAACAGATAATTTTGCACCTGTACAGCCCAAAGGATGACCTAAGGCAATTGCACCACCATTAACGTTCACAATATCAGGATTGATGTTCAACTCCCGAATTACTGCTAATGATTGCGAGGCGAATGCTTCGTTCAATTCCACCAAATCAATGTCTTTCAATTCTAATCCAGCTTGTTTTAAGGCTTTCGGAATGGCTTTTACTGGACCAATTCCCATAATTCTGGGTTCAACTCCTGCGGACGCATAGCTAACCAAACGGGCAATAGGATTGAGGTTCAATTCTTTGACCATTTCTTCGTTCATAATCAAAACAAAAGCGGCTCCATCGCTCATTTGGGATGAAGTTCCTGCTGTTACACTTCCGTCAGCCGCAAAAACAGGTTTTAGTTTTGATAATACTTCCAATGAGGTATCTGCTCTTGGACCTTCGTCTTTATTGACTAGGTAGGTTTTCGTTTCTTTTTTACCATTTTCATTGATAAAAGTTTGCTCAATCGATATCGGAACAATTTGTGAATCAAATTTTCCTTCGGCTTGTGCTTTCAAGGCTTTTTTGTGGGAATTAAAAGCAAATTCATCTTGATCTTCTCTCGAAATGTTGAATTGTTTGGCCACGGCCTCTGCGGTCAATCCCATTCCCCAATAATAATCTTCGTTACCTGCTTTTGCGGCAGCGTAATCCGGTGTGGGTTTGTAACCACCCATTGGAATAAAGCTCATACTTTCAGCACCACCAGCAATAATACAATCTGCCATTCCCGATTGGATTTTAGCTGTTGCCATACCGATGGTTTCGATTCCTGAAGCACAATAACGGTTTACGGTCACGCCTGGAACATCAGTTACTTTTAATCCCATCAAGGAAATTAAGCGTCCCATATTCAATCCTTGTTCGGCTTCGGGCATTGCGTTTCCTACCATTACGTCATCGATTCTGGTTTTGTCGAAATCGGGCAATTGATTCATCATAAATTCGATGGTTTCTGCCGCCAATTCATCAGGTCTTTTGAAACGAAATACGCCTTTTGGGGCTTTTCCAACGGCTGTTCGGTAGGCTTTTACTATATAGGCTGTTTTCATAGTTTTTGTTTTTTAAGATGATAGACGAATAGATAATAGATTGATATACTTTTTGGAGTACAAATTTTGTCTATCATCTATACGTCTTTATATCTATTATCTAATTTCTTAAAGGTTTTCCTTTAGTCAACATAAATTGAATTCTTTCCAATGTCTTTCTTTCGGTGCACAAACTCAAAAACGCCTCTCTTTCTATATCCAATAAATATTGCTCACTTACCAATGTTGGTTCTGATAAATCGCCTCCAGCCATAACATAAGCTAGTTTGTTGGCGATTTTCTTGTCGTGTTCCGAGATGTATTTTCCAGCTTCCATTTGGTCAGTTCCAACTAAGAACATTCCTAAAGCTTGTTTTCCTAGAACTTTCACATCATTTCTTCGAATCGGTTGGGTGTAACCTGCTTCGGCTAGTAGCAATGCGTGTTTTTTGGCTTCTGCAATTTGGCGATCTTTATTGACAATGACAATGTCTTTTCCGTGTTGCAAAACGCCTAAATCAAAGGCTTCATAAGCCGAAGTCGAAACTTTTGCCATTGCCACGGTCAAGAAATATTCTTGCAACACATTCAATTCTACATCATTTTTGCGGAATAAATCCGATGCTCTCAAGGTCATTTCTTTTGACCCGCCGCCACCAGGAATTACGCCAACACCAAACTCCACCAACCCGATATAAGTTTCTGCAGCAGCAACGACTTTGTCAGCGTGCATACTCATTTCACAACCGCCACCCAAAGTCATCCCGTGAGGAGCAACCACAACTGGAATTCCTGAATAACGCACTCGCATCATCGTATCTTGGAACATCTTGATGGCCATATTCAATTCGTCGTATTCTTGTTCGACCGCCATCATAAATATCATTCCGATATTAGCACCCACAGAAAAATTAGCGCCTTGATTTCCAATAACCAAACCTTGGTATTCTTTTTCGGATAAATCAATGGCTTTATTGATAGCTTGCAAAACATCGCCACCAATGGTATTCATTTTCGATTGAAACTCTAAATTCAAAATTCCATCGCCTAAATCTTGTATGATGGCTCCACTATTACTCCAAACTTTTTTGCTTTCGCGAATGTTGTTCAGAATGATGAAGGCATCTTGTCCAGGAACTTTGGTTTGTGATTTATTCGGAATATTGTAGAAATAAGTAGCGCCTTCTTTAATAGAATAAAAGCTTGAAGTTCCAGAAGCTAACATATCAGTAACCCAAGTTGCTTGGGTTAATCCTTCGGCTTTCATTATTTCGATTCCGTCAGCAACACCAATGGCATCCCAGATTTCGAAAGGTCCATTTTCCCAACCGAAACCCGCCTTCATAGCATCATCGATTTTGTATAATTCATCTGAAATTTCAGGAACTCTATTGGAAACATAAGCAAATAATCCAGCGAAACTTTTTCTGTAAAATTCACCTGCTTTATCTTTTCCTTTTACCAATACTTTAAAACGATCAATAGGTTTATCAATAGTTTTGGTAAGTTCCAAAGTAGCAAAAGAAGCTTTTTTGGCAGGGCGATATTCTAATGTATCCAAGTCCAAAGAAAGAATGTCTTTGTCTACTTTTTTGTAAAAACCTTGTCCTGTTTTACTTCCGTACCATTTGTTTTCCATCATTTTGTTGATGAAATCTGGTAATTTGAAGAGTTCGTGAGCTTCGTCGTTCGGGCAGTTTTCATAAATTCCGTTGGCAACGTGTATCAAAGTATCTAAACCAACCACGTCAACCGTACGGAAAGTCGCTGATTTTGGTCTCCCAATAACTGGACCAGTCAATTTATCGACTTCTTCGATGGTCAATCCCATTTCTTTGACCAAGTGAAACAAACTTTGGATTCCGAAAATCCCGATTCTGTTTCCAATAAATGCCGGAGTATCTTTCGCCACAACCGAAGTTTTGCCTAAGAATTTTTCGCCATAAGTCGTTAAGAAATCCAATACTTCAACAGAAGTTTTTGGTCCTGGAATGATTTCGAATAATTTTAAATAACGAGCTGGATTAAAAAAGTGTGTACCGCAGAAATGTTGTTGAAAATCCTCGCATCTTCCTTCGCTCATAAAATGAATCGGGATTCCAGAAGTATTAGAAGTAATTAATGTTCCTGGTTTGCGGAATTTTTCTATTTGTTCGAAAACTAATTTTTTGATATCCAAACGTTCAACAACCACTTCGATAATCCAATCGACATTAGCAATTTTTGCTATATCGTCGGTAGTATTTCCAGTAGTGATTCGGCTAGCAAATTTTTGATGATAAATAGGCGATGGCTTTGATTTTAAGGCATTTTGGAGATGTTCATTCACCAAACGATTGCGAACTATTTTGTTTTCTAAAGTTAACCCTTTTTTGATTTCGGCTTCGGTGAGTTCGTTTGGAATTATATCCAAAAGCAATACTTCTACGCCAATATTGGCAAAATGACAAGCAATTCCCGAACCCATAATTCCGGATCCAATTACTGCAACTTTTTTGATAGATCGTTTCATTTTAAACGGTTTATGTTTTTTTTTGATTGTTGTGATTCTTGCAATTGACTTTTAAATAGGACAAGCGTTAATACACTTAAAATATTTTCTTTTCGATGATTAAGTCATTTATAATTTCTGAAACTTCCATAAAATGCTGCAATTTTTCAGCAGATACATTTTGTTTTACGGCTTCATTAAATTTCAACACGGTTTCCTTTGATAATTCTCTTTTTTCTTTTCCAAATTCGGTTAGATAAATCAATACACCTCGACCGTCAACAGGGTTGGGTTTTTTGTAAATCAGTCCTTTTTCTTCCATGTTTTTTAATGTTCTGGTTAGGCTCGTAGCTTCCATTCCCATCTTTGGCCCCAAGGCAGTTGATGGTGTTCCTTCCTCTTTGTCAATACTCAACAAGGCAAAACCAGTTGCCATTGTAGCACCGTATTTTGTAGCCTCTTCGTTGTACATTCTTGACACAGCTTGCCAAGTGGCACGAAGAACATAATCTATGGTTTTATCTTTCATATTTTTTTGGAATTTTCAAATGTAATAAAAAAATACTATGCACGCATAATAAATATGTTAATTTTTTAAAATTTGTTAATTTGGTATAAAAAACTCTTCAAAAATTGAAGAGTTTGAGTATTTAAATAATGATTAATTGTTTGAAAAAATAAAAATCATAAATGATAATACATACAATGCTAATTGTATATTTTATTATATAAATCAATATACTTTTCCATTACAATTTTCCGTCTAAGTTTTAGAGTAGGAGTGAGGTGCCCTCCGTCAATAGACCAAACATCTGGAGTTAATTCGAAACGTTTTATTTTTTCCCAATTTCCAAATTTTTCATTCAAAATATCCACTTCTTCCTGAATGCGTTCAATTACTTTTGGGTTTGAAATAATTTCTTCGTTGGTCGTACCCACTTGAATTCCGTGTAGTTTTTCCCAAGTCTTTACAAATTCAAAATTAGGCTGAATGAAAGCAGCTGGCATTTTTTGTCCATCGCCAATGACCATAATTTGTTCTATAAAACGGGATTGTTTCATAGCGTTTTCAAGTAATTGTGGCGAAATGTATTTTCCTCCCGAAGTTTTAAACATTTCTTTCTTTCGGTCGGTAATTTTAAGAAAACCTGCGCTGTCAATTTCGCCAATATCACCCGTGTGGAAATAGCCATCAACTAAGGCTTGTTTGGTCAATTCTTCGTCCTTGTAATAACCCAGCATTACATTGGGACCTTTGCAAAGAATTTCTCCGTCTTCAGCAATTTTGACTTCTACATTGTCGATTAATTTTCCAACAGTTCCCACCTTAAAACCAAAATTTCGCATATCATTCACAGCAATCACAGGAGAAGTTTCGGTTAATCCATACCCTTCTACTACAGGCATTTCGGCTGCGGCAAATACTCTGGCTAATCTTGGTTGAAGAGCAGCACTTCCTGAAACTAATAAATCTAAATTGCCTCCCAGACCTTCTTTCCATTTGCTGAAAATGAGTTTTCGGGCTATTTTTAATTGAAATTCATACCAAAAACCATTAGCTCCGTAAGGTTCATATTTTAATCCCAAATCTACAGCCCAAAAAAATAATTTTCTTTTTATTCCTTTTAACTCTAATCCTTTAGAGTAGATTTTGTCATATACTTTTTCAATAAGTCTTGGTACAGCCGTCATTACGGTTGGTCTTACTTCTTTGATGTTATCACTAATTTTATCAATCGATTCGCCAAAATATACCGAAACACCGTAAAACTGATAGATATATAAAACCATTCTTTCGAAAATATGGCAAATCGGTAAGAAGCTCATGGCTCTACTTTGGCCAGCTGTGAATGGAATTCTCGAAGCGCTATCCAACACATTAGAAACGATGTTTTTATGCGAAAGCATTACACCTTTTGGTTTGCCTGTAGTTCCAGAAGTATAAATTATAGTGGCTAAATCATCGGTTTGTATGCTATTTTTTCGTTCTTCGACAGCTTCTTGGTTGCTTTGGTCTTCGCCAAGAGTTAGTAGTTCTTTCCAGTTTTTGCAGCCTACAATTTCATCAAAAGAATAAACTCCTTTTAGATTAGGAAGATTAGGTAAAATGGAATTTACTTTTTCTAACACTTCAATATCCGATACAAAACAATATATCGAACCGGAATGATTTAGTATATATTCGTAATCTGTTTCAGATATAGTTGGATAAATGGGAACATTTTGTGCCCCAGTTTGCAATATTCCAATGTCCATAATATTCCATTCGGTTCTATTATTCGATGAAATTAAGGCAATTTTATCGTTTTTTTGAATTCCCATTTGCAATAAAGCTCTAGAAATTGTATTGGCTTTTGCGATGTATTCTTGGGTCGAAGTTTTTACCCAAACCCCATTATATTTGGTGACCAACGCATCCGAAATGTTATAATGCTCTAATTGGTAGTAAGGAAAATCAAATAATCGGGTGATTTTTTTCATTTGGAATAGTGTTTAATATTGCAAATTAGTAAAAAATATGATGTTTTTGTCTTTTTAACAAAAAAAAAGGAGTCGAAAAAAATCAACTCCTTAATGGAATAGTATTTATTTTTAGATTAATGCTTTTCAATCCACAATCTGGCATTTACAAAGGCTTCGTGCCAAGGCGTAACCTCGTCGTTTCTATCTTTTGGATAATTCGCCCAGTTCCATTGGAAAGTAGAACGCTCGATATGTGGCATCATTACCAAATGACGACCTGTTGTGTCGCAAAGCATTGCCGTATTAAAATCAGAACCATTCGGATTGGCTGGATAACTGTCGTAACCGTATTTTCCAACGATGTTGTAGTTTTCTTCGCCCATTGGCAAATTAAATTTTCCTTCTCCGTGCGAAACCCAAACTCCCAAAGTGCTTCCCGCCAAAGTCGATAACATCACCGATTTGTTTTCTTGAATTGTCACCGATGTAAAGATGCTTTCGTGTTTGTGGCTGTCGTTGTGCAACATTTTTCCGTGTACTTCGTGCTCTGGATTGATTTTTTCCAATTCCATCAACAATTGGCAACCGTTACAGATTCCCACAGAAAGCGTGTCTTCTCTTTTGAAAAAATTGTCCAAAGCGGTTTTGGCTTTCTCGTTGTATAAAAAGGCTCCTGCCCAACCTTTGGCAGAACCCAAAACATCGGAATTCGAGAATCCTCCAACAGCTCCAATGAATTGGATGTCTTCCAGATTTTCGCGTCCCGAAATCAAGTCGGTCATGTGGACGTCTTTAACGTCAAAACCAGCCAAGTACATTGAATTCGCCATTTCACGTTCCGAATTACTTCCTTTTTCACGAATGATGGCTGCTTTCGGTCTTGGTTTTGAGTTGTCAATAACAGGTGCTTTTCCAGTGAAATGTGTTGGGAATGTATAATTTAATGCTTGGTTTTTGTAATTGTCGAAACGTGCTTGGGCCGTTCCGTTTTTGGATTGTTTTTGATCCAACAAGAAAGAGGTTTTAAACCAAATGTCCCTGTATTTGGCAATATCCAATCCGCAAGGACCAAAGTCTAAAATACCATTGGTAGTGGCAGTCCCTAACTTGTAGAACGAAACGCCTTTGTTTTTCAGTACATTTTCTACTGATGCATCGTCTTTGGCTTGGAAAACCACCGCGATATTTTCGGAGAATAAATATTTGATGATGTCTTTTTCTTCGAAAACGGAGAAGTCAATTTTGGCTCCCAAATTATTATCAGCAAAACACATTTCCAATAATGTGGTAATCAAACCACCGCTTCCAATATCGTGACCAGCCAAGATTTGATTGTCCAAAATCAATTCTTGAATAGTATTAAATGCATTCTTGAAGAAAGCGGCATCTTTGATGGTTGGTGCTTCGTTTCCAATGGAATTCAAGGTTTGTGCCAAAGAAGAACCTCCCAATTTGAAATTGTCTTGCGACAAATTGATATAATAAATAGAACCACCGTCTTTTTGCAAAACAGGTTCTACCACTTTTCGAATGTCAGTACAATTTCCACCAGCCGAAATAATAACCGTTCCTGGCGCGATTACTTCGTCGTTTGGATATTTTTGTTTCATCGAAAGTGAATCTTTTCCGGTTGGAATATTGATTCCCAATTCGATGGCAAAGTCAGAACAAGCTTCAACAGCAGCATACAAACGAGCGTCTTCTCCTTCATTCTTGCAAGCCCACATCCAGTTGGCCGATAGGGAAATTCCTTTCAAACCGTCTTTAATCGGAGCCCAAACAATATTCGACAACGATTCGGCAATAGCTGTTCTGGTTCCCGCAACAGGATCAATCAAGGAGGCAATAGGCGAGTGTCCGATGGATGTGGCAATTCCTTCTTTTCCGGTATAATCCAAAGCGACCACACCACAATTGTTCAATGGCAATTGCAAAGGCCCTGCACATTGTTGTTTGGCCACTTTTCCGCCCACGCAACGATCGACTTTATTGGTCAACCAGTCTTTACAGGCCACGGCTTCTAATTGTAAAACTTGCTCTAAATAAGTAGAAATATTTTTTACGCTATATTCTAATGCTGGATAGTTGTAATCTACAGTTTTGTCCGTCATTACCGTTTTTGGTGAACTTCCGAAGAAATCTTCCAAAGCATAATCCATAGGTTTCAATCCGGTAGTTTTGGACTCGAATGTAAAACGGTGATCTGCTGTTACGTCACCCACTTGGTACATTGGAGAACGTTCCCTGTCAGCAATTTTTTGAAGCAAATCAATATCTTTTTGACCAATAACCAATCCCATTCTTTCTTGGGATTCGTTACCAATAATTTCTTTGGCCGAAAGGGTAGGGTCACCCACAGGCAATTTATCCAAATCAATCAAACCACCCGTTTCTTCCACCAATTCCGAAAGACAGTTCAAGTGTCCGCCGGCTCCGTGATCGTGAATGGAAACGATGGGGTTGTTGTCGCTTTCTACCAAACCACGAATGGCATTGGCAGCACGTTTTTGCATTTCAGGGTTTGAACGTTGCACGGCATTCAACTCGATTCCGGAACTCATCGCACCGGTATCGGCAGAGGAAACGGCAGCTCCACCCATTCCAATCCTGTAATTTTCTCCACCAAGGATAACAATTTTGTCGCCTTCTTGTGGCTTGTGTTTGATGGCTTGATCTAGTTTTCCGTAACCAATTCCTCCTGCTTGCATAATTACTTTGTCGTAACCCAACTTGCGGTTGTTTTCTTCGTGTTCGAAAGTCAAAACCGAACCCGTAATCAATGGTTGTCCAAATTTATTTCCAAAATCAGACGCTCCATTGGAGGCTTTTATCAAAATATCCATTGGCGTTTGATACAACCATTTTCTTTCGGCTACGGCATCTTCCCAAGGACGTTCTTCTTCCAATCTTGAATACGAAGTCATATAAACTGCAGTTCCCGCCATTGGTAATGAACCTTGTCCACCAGCTAATCTGTCTCTAATTTCTCCTCCCGAACCTGTTGCGGCTCCGTTGAAAGGCTCTACAGTAGTTGGGAAATTATGGGTTTCTGCTTTTAAAGAGATAACCGAATCAAATTCTTTTATTCCGTAAAAATCGGGTTTGTCGGCCGATTTTGGAGCAAATTGTTGCACTCTTGGCCCTTTCACGAAAGCCACGTTGTCTTTGTAAGCCGAAACAATATCGTTGGGATTTTCCTGCGATGTTTTTTTGATTAATTTGAAAAGAGAAGTTTCTTTTTCCACGCCGTCAATCACAAAAGTTCCGTTGAAAATCTTGTGGCGACAGTGTTCTGAATTGGCTTGGGAGAAAGCGAAAATCTCGGAATCAGTCAGTTTTCTGCCTAATTTGGTGGACAAATTATTCAAATATTCTACTTCTTCAACGCTTAATGACAATCCTTCCGATTGGTTGTAAGCAGCGATATCGCCAATGTTTAGTATGGCTTCCGGTTGAATGTGGATCGTGAAAATATCTTGATTCAACTCGGTATATTTTTGCGAAAGCATCGGGTCGAAATCAAAAGTTTCGTCAGTTGCTTTGTGAAATTCTTCAATTCGAATGATTCCGGAAATGCCCATATTTTGGGTAATCTCCACGGCATTGGTACTCCAAGGCGTAATCATTGTGGCGCGGGGACCAACAAAAAAATCCGACAATACGGATTTCTCTATTTTATGTGCGTCGGCAAAAAGCCAGTTGAGTTTTGAAATGTCTTCTGTCGAGATTTCGTTTTGTGTTTGAACTGCAAAAATAGTCTTGCTTTGGTTTTCAAAGAAATGGATCATTGTTGTGTAGTTTGTTGTATTGCGGTGCAAATTTAGGTAATTAAGACTTAAAAAAAAAGCGGCAAATTTGCCGCTTTAGATTTAGTTGATGATAATCTTTTCAGTCCTTGATTTGGAATCTTTAGTTACCTTTATCAAATAAGTGCCTTTTTGAAGATTGTTTACCAATATAGATGAGCCTTGCGTGTTGTTTTTTTCGAAAACTTTTTGTCCTAATAAAGAGAATATTTCAACAGAATGAGTACCATTGGAATCATCAAAAACAATATTAAAATCACCGTTTGATGGATTTGGATATATTTTAAAATCCTTTTGACTTAAACTTTCAAGCCCTAAACCAGAATAACAAGTCCAAGAGAGATCGTCGAAAGCAACACGATTTGTTGTTAGACTATTGTCTGTAATACTAATAACTACATCACCTGCAATATTGATTCCAGAAATGGTTGTGGTTGTTGATACACCTGTAGTGCTATATGGAATGGTTCCTACAATATTTCCATTAACACGAAGATTGAAAGTTCCGCTAGTTCCAGTAAATTTTAATTGAGTCGTAACGGTTAAACTTCCAATACCATCAGCTGATGTTGAAGCTGAAAGAGATCCGTTTTTTATACAAATGGCTTTTGTATTTAAAGTTTGATCAGTACGAGCATCTGTGGCAGTCCAATTTAAGCCAGAATCTCCAATCCAGGTTCTGGTAGCATAAGAGGAAGCCGTTGCGGGAATATTTTCAAAACTTTCGTTGGCACAAGAAGAAGTTAGTACTGTAGTCGTTCCGTTTATTGCATTACTTTGAAGGGAAGAATTTCCAGCAGCATCTTTAGCTACAACATAAAAAGAATAAGTAGTGGAGGGAGTAAGACCATTTACCAATGCAGTTGTTCCAGAAACTGTTGATTTGAAAACGGAGTTCACATAAACGTCATAGCTAGTTACTCCAACATTATCAGTACTGGCAGTCCAACTCAAAGAGACTGTACTTGAAGAACTTCCTGTAACGGCCAAATTGGTTGGTGCAGTTGGGTTTTGAGTATCAGGAATGGCAATCGTTGTTGTTCCATTTGCAGTATTACTCGCAGGAGATGAATTTACAGCAGCATCTTTTGCAATAACATAAAAAGAATAAGTTGTTGATGCTGTAAGTCCTGTTATTGTCGCTGTTAGATTTGAACTTGAAACCGAAGTTTTCAGAACGCTATTCATATAGATATCATAACTTGTTACAGCAACGTTATCAGTAGCGGCTGTCCAGCTCAAAGAAACCGTACTAGATGTAGTTCCTGTAACGGCTAAATTTGTAGCAGCGGTTGGCGCTACTGTATCGGCAGTTGGATTCCAAATTAATTGAACATATTCAGGATGATCAATAAATGGATTTCTATTGTTTTGACGGGCATAAATAGCATTGTTACGAGCAATTTCTCTTGCATTTACTGGGTCTTGTGCGTGCCAGGTCAATAACATACTTAAAAATTCTGGTGTAAAAACTTGATTACTTGTACCATTAAACATATCATAAGAATATCCAGCGACAGTATTTTCGTAACGAGTTGCAAAATAAAAATACATTCTCGCAATATCACCTTTGAATTCATCAATAGGTTCGAAAACAGTTCCTGAATATCCAGAAACACCACTAGTTCCTAGTTTGCTTCCGTTTAAAGTAGTTTTTGAAGCCGAAGCAACAATTCCGTGTGGATGATTACTTCTATAATTATTTACTATACCGTCTGTTGGCGTAATGGAATGTGCATCAGAAACCATTGGAGCATTTTTATTAAAAACAGATTGGGGGATGATGTGTTCTCTATTGTAGCAATCGCCTTCAGCAGAATAGCTACCACATCGCTGTGTAGATCCAGAAGAATAGTTATAAGGGTCAATTCCTGTTGGATTTTCAGAATACATATCTAAAACAGTTCCATCATTTTCATAATAATAATCCCTGTCCGAGGCTTGATAAGTCACATATAAACCATCATACCCATTGTCGGTGTGGCCTTTGATGATGTTGTATAAATTTGTCTTTAAAGTATAACCAGTTCCGGTTGCTGAATTGTAATATCCTGCGGGAATTTGTGCAAAGGAAAATAGTGAAAATAATAGTGAGGTAAAAAGTAATTTTAGTTTCATTGAATGCTATTTTATAGAATATTTTATTTTATTAAACGAAGTACAAACTTAGAAATAAGTCAGGGTTAAAAGATAATTCTGAAAGTTAATTTAACAACATTTATTTTGGAAAAGCTTTACTTTGATATGCTCCTATATCAGGTGTTAAAGACCTTGTAACTCCTAAAATATCTTTTGGTATACGATAGATAGTATTTCCTTTTTGGAAAGCTGCTGAAGTTTCATCAATATTTAATTGATTTAGATTGGCTTTATAAAACTTGGGGGTATTAATACCATCTTTACTTTTTATGTTTCCAGATTTTTCATTTCTTATAAAATCATAGAGTGCATAATTTGCTTCTCCAACTCTAATGTCATCGAACTTAATAAGACAATTATTGAATTGATACACAAAGCTAGCGTCAGGGTTTTTATCTAATATTAATTCATTCGAATACGAACCATAAATAATACAGTTATTGAAGGTGGCAGCTGTCAAATCTTTTACTTCTGGAACGGCACCAGTAAAATAATTATTCACCAAAAGTGCAACTTGATTCGAGCTATTCCAATTATTGTTGAAAGTACAATGTGTAAATTTATAATCTCCACCATAAGTACAAGCTAAACTGCCTAACCCTGCATTATTTATGACTAGATTTTCACCATTAATTTTGGCAGTTTGGGCAAGAATTCCATAATTAGACGAATTGTAAATTTGAGTATTTTTGATGTCAACTGTTGTCCCATTATTGTTTTGAATCAACAAACCAATCGCTGCATTTTTTATCGTTAAATGATTTATTTTATGATTAGTACTACCATCTGTGAGCCAAATTGCACCCCATTGTCCGGGAACATCTGCAAAATCAGGTTCTAATCGATCTCCTTCAAAAATTACTTCGTTCTCTAATTTATCGGTTGTCGAAACGCTTCCATTTACATTTATTGATGCGTTATTTGCTAAAATAAGTCCAGAATTGGCGTGAAAATGGACCCTTGCCCCAGGATCAAAAGTGACCGTTTTTCCAGACGGAACTGCTGCATAACCATAAATTACATAGGGTTTCTTATTGGTAAATTTCAGTTCGTTGCCATTTACAGGATCATTCGGGTCTAAATAAAAACCATAAATTTCTTCATCACCTATAGGAAGGGTTTCGGTGGTTCCATCACTATTTTTTTTGGGATAAAGAAAAACGGCATCCTGAATAAGTGTTACTAATTCTACCTTTTGAAGATTACTTCCTCCATCAAATTGAATTTGATCCGTATAAAGAAAATCGGTTGGGTTGGCATCGGCAATATTGGCGGTGGTTTCAATAAAAATATACAAACTATCTTTGGCCAAAAGATTCACATTATTAAATATTTTACCTTGATTGCCTTGCATTCCGTCAACTGTCATTCGGTATTTTGAAGCTAGTCCTTTTCCTAATTGAATGGTTGGAATTGTGATGTCATTTTTGCTATGATTGTACACTTTTAGCGTATAAGTACTCGAGCCAATGTTCGTAAAAACAGTATCTAAATAAATGGTGTCTTTTGAGAATTTTAAATCTCCTGTGCTTGGTATGGTTTCAAAATCTGTTCGGCATGAACTAAGAGAAATAAGGATTCCAATAAAAAAAAGAAAAGTAAACTGACGCATTTCGATTGAATTTTTTGTAAAAATAGCAAATTCTATTTGGAATAAAGAAGGTTTTTCAAATTTGAAGTTATAATAGCATTTGTTTTTACTCTCTTTTATCTAATTTTACACTTTAAAGCAAAATCAATGACATTCGACAAAGAAAAAATCCTTCATTATTGCAATTCAATTTCAGAAAATACTTTGATGCAAACGCTTAATATCAAATACACCGATGCTGGACCTGATTTTTTAGTAGCAACAATGCCTGTAAACCCTTCAGTTCATCAACCTATGGGATTGTTGCACGGCGGAGCTACGGTGGCTTTGGCAGAAAGTGTTGGGAGTGCGGCCTCTTTTTTATTTGTAAACGGAGAACAAAGCGAAGTTCGAGGAATTGAAATCTCGGCCAATCACGTCAAATCAAAACGAAATGGAATAGTTACGGCAACTGCTAGAATTATGCACAAAGGAAGCAGTATTCATCTTTGGGAAATTCGAATTACCGACGAAAATGAGTCTTTAATTTCTATTTGCAAATTGACTACTATGATACTTCCAAAGCGAAAAAGCAAAGATTTATAATGGAAAAAATTTTAGAAAAAGTCAAGACACATTATAATCAAAACTTACCTTTTGTAATCTACAACAAACCCAATACGGATAAGATTATAGGGCTTTTACAGCAAAACGATAACTTGTTCGAAGTTAAAGATTTCAACGAAAAAGGCTTTGTTTTTGCCTCTTTTGACGGAAACCAAACCTACATAATTCCTGAAAATCAGTCTGAAATTATTAGTGCTAATTTTCAAATTAAAGAAAACTCTATCACTAATATACAATTAAATTCACCTGATGCAACTGTTAAAAATCAGTTTGAAGATTTGGTTACCAAAGGAATTCAAGCCATAGCAAATAACGAATTCAAAAAAGTAGTTTTATCTCGAAAAGAAACCTTGAATTTGGTTGATTTTGATGTGATTGACACCTTTAAAAAATTGGTTCAAACCTATCCAACTACTTTTGTATATGGTTTTCATCATCCAAAAATAGGAACTTGGCTGGGTGCAACGCCCGAACAATTGTTGAAGGCCAATGAAGATGAATTTCATACTATGGCTTTGGCAGGAACGCAAAAAGATACAGGTTCCAATGAAGTTGTTTGGCCAAAAAAAGAACAAGAAGAACAACAATTCGTCACCGATTATATTGTAGATAAATTGAAAAGTGTGGCTTCGGAAGTATTAGTTTCAAAACCTTATAGTTTAAAAGCAGGAAGTATTTGGCATATAAAAACTGACATTTCTGGAACTTTAAAATCGAGTTCAAGTTTGCAACAAGTCATTCAATTATTGCATCCAACACCCGCCGTTTGTGGTTTGCCAAAACTTGAGTCTAAAAAATTTATCTTAGAAAACGAAAATTACTCCCGTACTTTTTACACTGGCTTTTTGGGAGAATTAAATATGAATAACAAAACCGATTTGTTTGTAAATTTGCGCTCAATGGAAATTAGCAATTCACAAGCTCATCTATTTATGGGATGCGGAATTACCAAAGATAGTATTCCTGAAAAAGAGTGGGAGGAAAGCATCAATAAATCGAGTACGATGAAAAAAGTTTTGTAAAATGGAACGCAGATAAAACGGATTTACTTCGTAAAGTCGCAGATAAAACGGATTTTAAAAATTATGTATGAGTTTAGTAACTATTAAAATCTGTTTCATCCGTATTTTCGCATAGCGAATCGGTGTTTATCCGTGTACTAATTAATATTAATAAAAAAAGAAATGAAATTAGATATATTAGCCTTCGGTGCACATCCAGATGATGTAGAATTAGGTTGTGGAGGAACATTAGCCAAAGAAATTTCGTTAGGGAAAATAGTGGGAATCATCGATTTGACTCGTGGTGAATTAGGAACTCGTGGTTCAGTTGAAATCAGGAATCAAGAAGCGGCGGATGCTGCAAAAATATTAGGCATTTCTATTCGGGAGAATCTGGATATGCGTGATGGTTTTTTTGTGAATGATGAAGCACACCAATTAAAAATTATTGAGATGATTCGCAAATACCAGCCTGAAATTGTAATTTGCAATGCCATTGATGACCGCCATATCGATCACGGAAAAGGAAGTCAATTGGTTTCAGACTCTTGTTTTTTGTCTGGATTAATGAAAATTGAAACGGAACACAAAGGTGATAAACAACAAGTTTGGCGACCTAAATTAGTCTATCATTACATTCAATGGAAAAATATAACACCCGATTTTGTAGTAGATATAACAGGGTTTAATGAGAAAAGAGTCGAAGCTATTTTGGCCTACGGTTCTCAGTTTTATAACCCCAATTCTAATGAACCCGAAACCTTGATTGCATCGAAAAACTTCTTGGAAAGTCTTAATTATCGCGCTCAGGATTTGGGAAGATTAATTGGTACTGATTTTGCCGAAGGTTTTACAGTCGAAAGATATTTGGCTGTCAATAGTTTAAGTGATTTGATGTAATTTTTTTATTTTTTTCTTTGCAAAAGCAAACTTAAGTATTATATTTGCACTCGTTAAAAAATGGTGGTTGTAGCTCAGCTGGTTAGAGTATTGGTTTGTGGTGCCGAGGGTCGCCGGTTCGAACCCGGTCAGCCACCCAGAACGCAAAAGCTTCGAAGAAATTCGAGGCTTTTTTTGTGGATTAAAGTTTATAAAAATGTTACTTATTTTTTATTCTTTGAATTTAGTATTGTTTTTTTATAATTTAGTAGCTGTAAGATATTTGCATTTCTAATTTTTGAGTAATAAATTAACAACAGATAAATTTTATGGGAACATTTTTAATTAGCAAAAGAAAAAACGATGAATTTCAATTCGTTTTAAAAGCAGGAAACGGACAAGTTATATTAGCAAGTGAAGGCTATACAACCAAAGCAGCTTGTGATAACGGAATAGAATCCGTTAAAAAGAATTCACAAGATGATGCTCGATTTGATAAATTAGAATCAAAAAACGGTAAATTTTATTTTAATTTGAAAGCTACTAATGGACAAATCATCGGCAATAGCGAAATGTATGAATCCATTGCAGCAAGAGATAACGGAATCGAATCGGTTAAGAAAAATGCCCCAGATGCGGATGTGAAAGAAGATTTGTAAAATATATTTCATTAAGAACAAAAGCCTCGGATAAAATTCGAGGCTTTTTTTTATTGAAGTAAGAATCCAAAAAGATTAATTTCCGCTTTTATCCACCACAGGACGATTTTCTCTATTAGCTAATTCCCAGGCTATTGCAAAGGCAAGTTGCGTTCTTTTGGCTAAAGCATCAAATTCAATTTTATCGACTTCGTCTGTAGGTTTGTGATAATCTGCATGAACACCATTAAAAAGAAAAACCGATGGAATACCGTGTTTGGCAAAATTGTAATGATCAGATCGGTAGTAAAAACGATTTGGATCGCTTCTGTCATTGAATTTATAATCTAAAAACAAATTGACATATTTTTTATTAACCTCTTCGCAAATGTTATACAAATCGGTCGAAAGATAATCGGAACCTATTACATACACATAATTATTTGAATCTTTATGCAAGTCATCACGGCGACCAATCATATCAATATTAATATCGGTTATGGTGTTTGCCAACGGAAATAAGGGGTTTTCAGAATAGAATCTAGAACCGTGAAGTCCGTGTTCTTCACCAGTTACATGAAGAATTAAGATAGAACGTTTGGGGCCGTGACCTTCTTTTTTAGCTTTGGCAAAGGTTTTAGCAATTGCTAATAAAGCTACAGTTCCCGATCCATCATCATCGGCTCCATTATATACTTCACCATTTTTCACGCCAACATGGTCATAATGTGCCGAAACAACGATTACTTCATTAGGTTTTTCTGATCCTTCGATATAAGCCCAAATGTTTTCGGAATCGGGCAAATTTTCGTTTTTCTTTGCATTCATAAAATCCGCAGGAACTTTTTGATAATAATCTTTGGCACCTTTTGGAAATGGAATTTTGAATGATTTATATTGATTGATAAGGTAATCTCCTGCTAATTTTTGACCAGCCGAACCCGTTTCGCGACCTTCCATTGCATCCGAAGCTATGACTTGAAGATACGTTTTTAAATCTGCTGATGTGATTTTATTTATATAATTAGTAGGTTCTACGGTACTAACTTTAGCTGTTTGACTCGAACAACTTATCGTCAAGAGTTGTAGGGTTGATAAAATAACAATTTGTTTTAAATAATTCATTTTGCTGAGTATTAAATTATAGTTTTGCTTTTATTTTTTGAGCACTTCATCCAAGAAAATTTTCAAATGTTCCCACGAACGTTGGGCAGCTTTTTCGTTATAAGCAGCACCTTTAGAATTGTCGTTTCCTGCTTCGGGATTGGTGAATGAATGCACAGCATTGGCATAATAAATCATTTGCCAATCGGCTTTGGTATCTCGCATTTCTTGTTGAAAAGTCGCAATTTCCTCTTTCGATTCATAGGGATCATCTGCTCCGTGACAAACTAAAACTTTTGCAGAGATGGGTTCTGCAACTCTTGTGCTATCTTTACCCAAACCACCATGAAAAGAAACAACACCTTTGACATTCAAATGAGCTCGTGCTACTTCAAGTGCGCCTGTTCCTCCAAAACAATAGCCAATAACTACTATGTTATCTGGATTGGCACCAGAAAGAATTAATTGTTCTAACGCTAACGAAATTCGTTTGTGATATTCTTTGTAATTGGTCTTGTAAAAACCTGCATTTTTGCCCGCATCTTTATAATCTTTTGGATAATTGCCTTCGCCATAAATATCAGCAACAAAAGCATAATAGCCTAGTTTAGATAAATTTTCGGCCGTATTTTTAGAAAGTTTGTCAATTCCCATCCAAGCCGGAAGAATCAATATTCCGGGTTTTTGAGTGCTTTTTTTCGATGGTTGAATGGCAAATCCGTTCAAAATTTGTGAACCATCCTTGTATTGAACAGGTTTCAATTGGGCAAACGAAACGCTAGAATAAGTTAGCATTGCCAAGAACAAATAGCTTATATTTTTCATAAATGAGATTGTTTTACACAAATATCTAAAATTAAACAGAATAGTTGGTTATAAACCACTGTTTTTTCAGAACAAAACTCAAGTTATTTAGTCACAGATTTGCTGAAT
Source organism: Flavobacterium alvei (assembly GCF_002920895.1). GTDB lineage: Bacteria > Bacteroidota > Bacteroidia > Flavobacteriales > Flavobacteriaceae > Flavobacterium > Flavobacterium alvei. The sequence goes on along the minus strand of NZ_PQVG01000006.1, from coordinate 249,526 downwards.
TCTACTAAAAAGTGGGGTATAAAATGACCCAATTGGCATAATTACTCATAATTAGAATCTTTTGTTATCCAAAAAAAATAAAGAGAATAAGTTAAAATCAGCAAATCTGCGGCTATTTCAAAATTTTACATCTTTGACAGAATTGTTTCAGGGCATTCACTTTAAAAATTAGTTTTTCTTTTTACCACAAATTACGCAAATTTTCGCAAATCTGAGTTATTCCAACGCATTTACTCATTAATCATAACTAAACGGATGTCCTAATTTGTGGTTAATGTAATAATTAGTTATAAAGTTAAAGGCAAATGCCATGGGATTGTTTTTTATCTGATGCCAAAGTGAAAAAAAATAGTAATTTTGGAGTTCAAAATACTATCGAAAATTCAATTCCCATGAAACCAACAAATTCAACACTTTCTTCAAAATCAGAAGAAATGATAGCCAAAGAAAATCAATACGGAGCTCACAATTACCATCCTTTGCCGGTAGTTTTGAAAAGGGGAGAAGGTGTCTTTGTTTGGGATTTAGAAGACAAGAAATATTTCGATTTTCTGTCGGCTTATTCGGCGGTAAATCAAGGACATTGCCATCCCAAAATTGTGAATGCAATGATTCAACAAGCGCAAACCTTGACCTTGACTTCGCGTGCTTTTTATAATAACCAATTGGGAAATTATGAAGAATATGTAACTCATTATTTTGATTTTGATAAAGTATTGCCAATGAATACAGGAGCTGAGGCTGTGGAAACCGCTCTTAAATTATGTCGAAAATGGGCTTATGAAGTGAAAGGAATTCCTGAAAATCAAGCCCAAATTATTGTTTGCGAAAATAATTTCCACGGGAGAACTACCACTATTATTTCTTTTTCGAATGACGAAACGGCACGCAAGAGTTTTGGACCTTTTACTTCTGGATTTATCAAAATTCCGTATGACGATATCGAAGCTTTGGAAAATGCTTTGCAATCTACCCCAAATATTGCGGGTTTCTTGGTAGAACCTATTCAAGGTGAAGCGGGTGTTTACGTACCTTCCGACGGTTATTTGGCAAAAGCCAAAGCGCTGTGTGAGCAAAATAATGTTTTATTCATTGCCGACGAAGTGCAAACCGGAATTGCAAGAACCGGAAAATTATTGGCCGTGCATCACGAAAACGTACAACCCGATATTTTGATTTTAGGAAAAGCACTTTCGGGTGGCGTTTATCCTGTTTCGGCGGTTTTGGCCAATGATGCCATTATGAATGTTATTAAACCCGGACAACACGGTTCTACTTTTGGCGGAAACCCTATTGCTGCTGCTGTTGCCATTGCTGCGCTAGAAGTGATCAAAGTCGAAAAACTAGCCGAAAATGCAGAACGTTTAGGTATTATTCTCAGAAAAGGATTGAACGAAATTGCCCAACGCAATTCATTAATAACCTTAGTTCGTGGCAAAGGTCTGTTGAATGCCATTGTCATCAATTGCGACGAAGAATCCGATTTGGCTTGGGAAATTTGTATGAAATTCAGCGAATACGGATTATTAGCCAAACCCACTCACGGCAATAAAATTCGATTAGCACCACCATTGGTGATTACTGAAACCCAAATTCAGGAATGTTTGGTTATTATTGAGAAAGCATTGAATGATTTTAAATAATTTTAAATATTCAAATTTGACTAGTCCTGAATAATCGTTACAGATTATTTAGGACTAGCCTAAACATTTTTCTTAACTATTCAAAGGCTTCCAAAGTCCATAACCGCCATTCAGGTTTACTGAATAAATGTTGTGGTTCCTCAAGATGCGTTGAGCCAAATAACCTCTCAAACCAATTTGGCAATAAATCACATACTTCTTGTTTTTGTCAAAGAAATCCAAGTTGTCCCTCAATGTGTCCACATCCATATTGATAGCATTGGGAATCGCTCCATTTTCGAATTCGGTTTTGCTTCTCACGTCAATTAAAACCGCATTTTCATTCAACAGATAATCATCTAATTGGTCGTAATTGATGAATCTTACATCATCGTTCAGCATATTTTCGGCTACATAACCTAGAATATTCACAGGATCTTTGGCGGAATTGTAGGGTGGAGCATAGGCTATTTCTATTTCTTGCAAATCATAAATCGTCAAATTCCCTTTGATGGCAGTCGCAATCACATCGATGCGTTTGTCAACTCCTTCTTGTCCTAAAGCTTGTGCACCATAAATGGTTCCGTCTTCGCCAAAATTCATTTTCAAAACAATATTCGTGGCTCCGGGATAATAACTGGCGTGATTGCCTCGGGTAACAGTAACTGTTCTATACGGAATATTGTAGCGTTTCAATAATTTTTCGTTGAGTCCCGTAGCGGCAACCGTCAAATCAAAAAACTTAATGATGGACGTTCCCAAAGTTCCTTTATACGAAATTTTATTTCCTCGCGTAATATTGTCGGCCACAATTCTTCCTTGACGATTGGCAGGCCAAGCCAATGGAATCAATACTTTCGCCTGATTGATGTAATGAGAAACCTCGACAGCATCGCCTACTGCATAAATATTCGAATCGGAAGTTTGCATAAAATCATCTACAGTAATTCCACCAGTAACACCCAAATCCAATCCTGCGGATTTCGCCAAAGCATTTTCGGGCTTCACGCCAATGGCAAACACAACAGCATCAGCCAAAATAGTTGTGCCATTATTTAATTTCAATTCGATTTCATTTCCCTTTTCCTCAAAAGCTTCAACACCAGTATTTACGAGAATATTCAGGTTTTTGGCAGCAGCGTGATGTTGCACCATTTTGGCAAATTCATAATCCACGGGAGCCATCACCTGATTTCCCAATTCGATAACGGTGACATTCAAGCCTTTTTCGACCAAATTTTCTGCCACTTCCAAGCCAATGAAACCACCACCAACCACAGCAATATTTTTCAAATCCTTGGTTTTGGCAATAATTCGATCCATATCGGCCACGTTTCGCAATGTCATTATTTTATTCGAATTAATTCCGGGAATGTTGGGTCTGAAAGGTTCTGCCCCTGGAGACAACAACAATTTATCGTAGGATTCGGTGTATGTTTCTTTGGTAATCAGGTTGCTAACTTCGACTGTTTTTGCTTCTTTGTTGATTTTCAAAACTTCGTTAAAAACACGAACATCCAAGTTGAATCTTGTTTTCAGGGAAGTAGGTGTGTGCAACAACAATTTAGAGCGTTCTTCGATAACGCCACCAATATGATAGGGAAGTCCACAATTAGCAAAACTTACTTGTTCTCCTTTTTCAAAAATAATGATTTCATTTTCTTCACTCAGTCTTCTTAATCTTGCTGCAGCTGTTGCTCCTCCGGCAACTCCACCTATAATTAGTATTTTCATCTTTAGAATTGTATTTATTATGGGGCAAATTTCAGGAATAAGATTTTAACAATTTGTAGCTTTTGTTACATAAAGTGAAATGATTTTAAATAAAAATGATTCCATCAACCAAAAGATGTAAATAGTATGAGCTCAGACAAAGTGTTTGGTGTTTTATTGGTTAAAGTGGAAATTTTTAACGAATTTTACGTCCAATAAAATTCACAACCTAAATAATGAAAGAATTACTCCAACAAACTTACGGCTATCTATTTGAAGAAAAATTAATTGAAGAAATCGTAGCAACTTCTTTATTGAGAGATTTCAAAGAAGGAGATATTTTAATAGATTTTGGCGATTCGATTAGAAAGATGCCTTTGCTTATTTCAGGAGCTATCAAAATATTGCGTGAGGATTTTGATGAAGGAGAATTGTTGTTGTATTTTATTGAAAAAGGTGATACTTGTGCAATGACAATGGCTTGCTGTTTGGGTGAAACCAAAAGCGAAATTAGAGCCGTTGCCGAAACCAAAGGACAGTTAATTATGATTCCTGTCAACAAAATGGAAGAGTGGCTAGGCAAGTATAGCAGTTGGAGAAATTATGTTTTTAATAGTTATAACAATCGTTTAAAAGAAATGCTGTCAGCTATTGATAATCTGGCGTTTATGAATATGGACGAACGGTTATTGAATTACCTTTCAGAAAAATCAAAAGTGCTTAATTCTAATGAAATTCATTCTACTCATCAAGAGATTGCTTATGACTTGCATACGTCAAGAGTTGTGGTTTCTCGCTTACTAAAAGCATTAGAAAATAAGGGTAAAATTAGTTTGAATAGAGCTTCCATCGTAATGCTGAAATAAGTAACATTTGTTGCAAAAAGGGAAAAATTAATACTTTAATTTTGGGTTTATAAATTTTTATAAATGGAAATATCTCAACTTATTGGATATGTTTTAGCGGTATTTGTTGGGATGATACTCGGAATGTTAGGTAGTGGTGGTTCTATACTTTCAGTTCCAATTTTGGTCTATGTAATGGGAATCGAACCTACATTGGCAACAGCCTATTCCCTTTTTATTATAGGCACAACCTCATTAGTTGGTGGAATTCATAAAGCCAAAGAAAAATTAGTAGATTTCAATAAAGTGTTTTTGTTTGGTGTTCCTGCCGTAATTTCGGTTTTTGTTAGTCGAAAAATAATTATTCCAAACATTCCTGATATTTTGTTTTCGACCGATGATTTTACTTTGAGCAAATCGATTCTGATTATGGTTGTTTTTGCTATTGTGATGATTCTAGCTTCAGGTAGTATGATAAAACCTTTTAAAGAAAAAGTGATTTTTGAGAATGAAAAACTCAATTATTATAAACTAACATTTATGGGAATTTTTATCGGATTGCTTTCTGGATTTGTTGGGGCTGGCGGTGGTTTTTTGATTGTTCCAACCTTGTTGTTGTTCGCAAAAACACCAATAAAAATGGCTGTTGGAACTTCACTTTTTATAGTTTCATCCCAGTCATTAATTGGCTTTACAGGCGATGTTATGGGAAATCAAATCATTGATTGGGAGTTGTTGTTATTCTTTACTGCGGCATCAATTGTTGGTATTTTTATGGGGAATTTTATTTCCAAAAAGATAAAAGAAGAAAAACTTAAAATAGGTTTTGGTTGGTTTGTTTTGGCAATGGGAATCTTTATCATAACCAGAGAACTTTTCTGGTCTTAATAATTTCCTAAAATGTTGAAGTTGAAATTAGCTTCAATCAAAAAAAAAGATAATTTTACAGTATAAATACACTTTGGAAGATGAAAATAAAACAAATTTATACGGGTTGTTTGGCCCAAGGCGCTTATTATATCGAAAGTAAAGGAGAAGTCGCCATTATAGATCCATTGCGAGAAGTGCAGCCTTATATCGATAAAGCGAATAAAAATAACGCAAAAATCAAATATATTTTTGAAACGCATTTTCATGCCGATTTTGTAAGTGGTCATGTTACTTTGGCAGAGAAAACTGGAGCTCCAATCATTTACGGCCCTACAGCAGAAACCAAATTTAAGTCCCATATTGCTGCTGATGGCGATGTATTTAAATTGGGAGAAATCACTTTAACCGTTTTACACACTCCAGGACATACTCTAGAAAGTGTTTGCTATCTTTTGAAAGATAAAGACGGAAAAGATTATGCTCTTTTTAGCGGTGACACCTTATTTTTAGGTGATGTAGGACGTCCCGATTTAGCCCAGAAATTTGCTAATTTGAACAAAGAACAATTAGCAGGAATTTTATATGATAGTTTACGAACCAAGATAATGAACTTGGCTGACGATGTGATTGTTTATCCAGCACACGGAGCAGGAAGTGCATGTGGAAAAAATTTGAGCACCGAAACTGTGGGAACTATTGGCGAGCAAAAACGAGTCAATTATGCGCTTCGAGCCGATATGACCAAAGAAGAATTTATTCAAGAAGTGACCGATGGTTTATTGCCTCCACCGCTTTATTTCCCTTTAAATGCTCAGCTTAACCGAGAAGGCTATGAAAATGTAGAAGATATTATTCGAGATGCGATTGCCTATGATGTGAACACTTTTGAAATGGTGGCCAATAAAATTGACACGGTAATCTTGGATGTTCGCCATCAAGATGAATATGCCAAAGGTCACGTTCCTAGATCTATTTTTATTGGAATTGATGGAGATTTTGCCCCTTGGGTTGGAGCTTTGATTCCCGATATCAAACAACCAATATTACTGATAACACCTTTGGGCAGGGAAGAAGAAAGTATCTTGAGACTAGCAAGAGTAGGCTATGACAATACATTAGGATATCTAAAAGGAGGTTTCGATACTTGGAAAAATGAAGGTTTAGAATACGATACAGTCAATTCGGTTTCGGCTGTGATGTTAGAAGAAATTGTAGAAGAAGCCAAGGAAGAAAAAGAAAAAGTAATCATTTTTGATGTTAGAAAAGATTATGAGTATGAAAAAGAACATATTGAAGATGTTCCTTCAACGCCATTAGACAATATCAACGATCATTTAGCCGAATTTCCAAAGGAAGAAGAATTTTATTTGCATTGTGCTGGCGGTTATCGTTCTATGATAGCGGCTTCTATACTAAAAGCTCGTGGTTATCACAATTTAATTAACGTGGCTGGTGGATACAGTGCCATCAAAAAAACAGCCATCAAAACAATATACGGAATTCATCATTCTCTTTAAAAAAATGAAACAATTATTGTTTTCAAATTGGCATCTAATGCGTTGGGCTAGATTGGCTTTTGCGCTGTTTTTGTTCATTCAAGCTTACACAACCCGAGAGTGTTTTTTTATCGCTTTTGGTTTGTTCTTTTTGTTTCAAGCGATTTTTAATTTAGGCTGTGGTCCTAATGGCTGTACGGTTCCAAAGAATAAATATTCAAAAAAATGAGCACTAGTTTCGATACAATTATTCAATCTGACAAACCTGTTTTGATTGATTTTTTTGCTACTTGGTGTGGGCCTTGCAAAACACTTGCACCCATTTTGAAACAAGTAAAAGATAACTTAGGAGAAAGAATCACTATTCTAAAAATAGATGTCGATAAAAACCAACAATTGGCTTCGAAATATCAAGTTCGCGGCGTTCCAACAATGATTTTGTTTCAAAACGGAAAGCAATTGTGGCGTCAATCGGGTGTTATGTCAAAGGAAGAAATTGTAAAAACCATCGTAGAAAAAAGCAATTAAAATGACCAAAAAAGCACTAATTATTACGGGAATTGGAGTCGTTGTTGGAGCTATTGCTGGTTATCTCTATTATTTTTATGTAGGCTGTTCATCAGGAACTTGCGCTATAACTTCAAAACCATTAAATAGTAGTTTGTATGGTGCTGTTGTGGGCGGATTGCTTTTAAATATGTTCGTTAAATCATCCAAAAAATCTTAATTTGTAACCAATTAAATTCAAATAGTATGAAAAAAAACATGGGTTCGGCAGACAGAATTTCTCGTATTCTTTTTGCAATCGTTATTGGCGTTTTGTATTTTACAAAAGCTATAGAAGGTACAGCTGCGTTGGTTTTAGGTGCATTTGCAATTGTTTTTCTACTGACCAGTTTGATTAGTTTTTGTCCTTTGTATGTTCCGTTGGGAATTTCTACTTGCAAAAAGAAATAATAAATAATTGAAAACAAGATAAATAAAGGCCTGATATTAAGAGAACGATTTCATTTTATAATTGAAATGTTCTTTTTCATCAGTTCGTTTCTACTTTTTGTATTGGCGTTTTCAATTATTTCAAACATAAAAAAATGATCCACGATAGCGAAAAAAATATTAGTAATTATAAAATGGATTATGAGAAACAGTGAAAAAAGTTTAGACCAAGAATATTGGGAAAATCAATATAAAACCAAAGCTACTGGTTGGGATTTAGGCAAAGTTTCACCGCCCCTAAAAGAACATTTCGAAGTTATAGAAAATAAAGATTCTAGAATTTTAATTCCTGGTTGTGGCAATTCCTATGAGGCAGAATATCTGCTAAGCCAGGGGTTTACTGATATAACTGTTATTGATATTGCTCCAACTTTAATTGAAAGCCTTCAAGGTAAATTTGAAAACAATCCTAGTATTAAAATTATATTGGGCGACTTTTTCGAACATCAAGGCGAATATGATTTGATTATAGAACAAACTTTTTTTTGCGCATTACCGCCCAAAATGCGTGAAAATTATGTTTCGAAAATTCACCAGCTTTTATCTTCCAAAGGAAAACTTGTGGGACTATTGTTCAACAAAACATTTGAATCAGGACCACCTTTTGGCGGAAGCCAATCAGAATACGAGCAACTTTTTGAACCTCATTTCGAATTTTTACAAATGGATTTGTGTCAAAATTCAATCAAGCCACGAGCCAATTCCGAGTTGTTTATCGAGTTTCAAAAGAAAGATTTGAAATAATTCAAATAAATCACCAATTCATTTCACACAATTATTTCTTGTGTAACTTATGTTACCAACTGCTCTAAATCAATGAATTATATTTGGTAAAACAAATTATTCAATATGTCAAAAGTAGTTGTATTAGGCGCTGGAATTGCGGGTCATACTGCGGCCGCCCATTTAAGACGAAAGCTTTCCAAAGAACATCAAGTCGTGGTGGTTTCTCCCAATCGAAATTACCAATGGGTTCCTTCGAATATTTGGGTTGGAATTGGAAGAATGAAAGCTGAAGAAATATATTTTCCGCTGGAACCTCTCTACAAAAAGAAAGGAATTGGATACATTCAAGCCAAAGTCGTTTCTTTTCATCCCGAAGGCGATTCATTAGAAGACAAACCTTTTGTTTCGGTTGAATATCTTTACGGAGAAAAAGCTGGAACTCAAGAAAAAGTGACTTATGATTATCTTATCAATGCCACGGGACCAAAACTCGCTTTTGATTTGACCGAAGGATTAATTCCTGGCACCAACAAAGCTTTTTCGGTTTGTACCTACGATCACGCAGAACACGCTTGGCAGGGTTTGAAAGAGCTGATTGAAAAATTAGAATCTTCTAACGAAAAAGCGAAAATTCTTATTGGTACTGGACATTCAAAAGCGACTTGTCAAGGTGCTGCCTTTGAATATATTTTGAATGTAGAACAAGAACTTAATCGTCACAACGTTAGAGACAAAGTAGAGATTACCTGGATTTCGAATGAATACAAATTGGGCGATTTTGGAATGGACGGAATGTTGATGAGCGTTAGTGGAAAACCAATGCATTCCGATGAATTGGTAGAAATGGTTTTTGCTGACAGAGGCATAAAATGGATTTTGGGTGCCGGAGTTTCAAAAGTTGAAGATGGAAAAGCCCACTACGAAAATCTGGAAGGAGAATACAAAACTGAAGAATTTGATTTTGCAATGCTAATTCCAGCCTTTTCAGGTCACGGTTTCAAAGCTTTCGACAAAAGTAACAATGACATTACCGATAAATTATTCAAGGGTTTTATGATTGTCGATGCTGATTATACGCCAAGGCCTTATGATGAATGGACGGTTCAGGATTGGCCAGAAACCTATCAAAACCCTAGTTATCCGAATATTTTTGCGCCAGGAATTGCCTTTGCTCCACCACATTCTATTTCAAAACCTAGAAAAAGCAAAAATGGAACCGATATTTTCCCTGCACCACCACGAACAGGTATGCCATCGGGAATTACAGCAATAGTAGTTGCCGACAATATTATTGACAGCATAAAATCCGGAAAACCATCCTTACATCACAAAGGCTCAATGGGAAATATGGGTGCCGCTTGTATTGCTTCCTCTGGCTTTGGAATATTAAAAGGTAAAGGAATTAGTATAACCACTTATCCCATCGTTCCGGACTATGTTAAATATCCCAATTCTGGTGGTAGAGATTTGAATAAAACATTTGGAGCTTTAGGTCTGGGTGGACATTGGGTGAAATTAACCTTGCATTATGCTTTTCTTTACAAAGCTAAAATGAAACCTTTTTGGTGGTTAATTCCAGAATAAAACACAATATTATTAACCTAAAAATGAAATGAATCTCAAATAGTATAAAACACATATTATGGCAAAAAAAATCACGCGTTTTCAGAAATTTGTAATGCACAATCCGTTTATTCAGTTTTTTATGTTCTTGTATTTGAATATAAAGATATTGAGTGTCGTTGCTTTAAAGCACGGAGGAACAAGAGAAACTAACTATTAATTTTTTTATTTAAAGTATTTCTTGCAGGAATACTTTTTTTAGTTACCTTTGTCAACCAAATGGTTAAACCGTATGATTAAATAATATGGATAAAATGAAAACTGAAAATACAGAAACCGAAATATTAAATGCGGCAAAGGAAATTTTCCAGCAAAAAGGTATGGCTGGAGCCAGAATGCAGGAAATTGCAGATAAAGCCCAAATAAATAAAGCATTATTACATTATTATTATAGAAGCAAACAACTATTATTTGAGGCCGTTTTCAAAAGTGCTTTTATGCTATTAGCACCCCAATTAAACAAGGTATTAAATGATGACAGTGATTTATTTGAAAAAATACGAAGATTTACTGAAAATTATGTTTCGTTCGTAATCAAACATCCCTATTTGCCAAACTTTGTAATTCAAGAATTAAATAAAAACCCAGAATTTGTATTAAAACTTCAATCAGAAAAAAATTTTCCTTCTATTGATAAATTCAAGCTTCAAGTTAGTGATGCTGTCAAACAAGGAGTAATTATGCCAATTGAAGCAGAACAATTATTTATTAATATAATCTCTTTAAACATTTTTCCTTTTATAGGAGAACCTCTTTTAAAGGCTCTTGTTAATGTGGACAAAGAAAGCTACAATAAAATATTAGAAAATAGAAAAACTGAAGTGGCTGAGTTTATAATTAATTCTATAAAAAATAATAAAAATGAAAACTAAGTTAATCGTACTATTATTATTGCTTTTATCAATAAATTCAAATGCGCAACAAACTTTGACTTTGGAAGATTGCTACACATTAGTTGATAAAAATTATCCTTTATCAAAACAAGCTGCATTACTCCAACAAAAATCAAGTTATGAAATTGACGCGCTAAGCAAAGGCAAACTACCAAAAATTGATGTAAACGCTCAAGCAACCTATCAATCAGAAGTAATAGGATTACCTGCAACATTACCCGGAGTCCAATCTTTAAATAAAGACCAATATAGAGCGACTTTAGATGTGAATCAGTTACTTTATAATGGTGGAACAATTGATGCAAATTCTAAATTAAAAGAAGCACAAACTAAAACGCAACAACAACAAATTGAAGTCAGTTTATATCAATTAAAAACTCGGATAAATCAATATTTTTTTTCTGTTTTATTGCTTCAAGAAAAGACAGCATTGTTGTTGTCAAAAAAGGAGTCACTAACTACTAAAATTAAGGAGGTAAAATCAGGAGTGCAATTTGGTGCCATCCTCCCGTCATCAGAGCAGGTTTTAGAAGCTGAAATCATTAAAATTAATCAACAGTTAACGGAAATTAAATTTGAAAACAACAAATTATTAAATAACCTTTCAAAATTAACATTTTCAGAAATTGATACGGAAACAACTTTAATACAACCAATATCCTACTCAATTAATACCAATGTAACAAGACCTGAAATTGCTTTTTATGATTTACAAAAAGATCAACTAGAGTTTTCAAAAAATGTAATTTCCAAATCCATTCTCCCTAAAATAAATGCTTTTGGTCAAGCGGGCTACGGTAATCCGGGGTTAAATATGTTAGACAATTCTTTTCAAACCTTTTATATTGTTGGCTTAAAAGCGAATTGGAATGTTTTTGATTGGGGTAAAACCAAAACAGATAAAAAAGCATTGGATATTTCAAAAGATTTAGTTACAACTGAGAAAGAAACATTTGAATTGAACAACAAAATGCAATTAGAAGAGCAAGATTATGAAATAAAAAAAATAGAACAACTCTTGCTTTCTGATAGTGAAATAATTCAAATACGTGAAAAAGTTATTAAATCGTCGGATGCTCAATTAAAAAATGGGGTAATCACCACTTCAGAATATCTTGTAGAATTTACAAATCTATTTGAAGCTAAAAATATTTTAAAAATTCATCAGGTTCAATTAGCTGCCGCGAAATCAAATTACGAAATAATCAGAGGGAAATAAAAAAGTATAATAAAATTCTTTAAAAAATGAAAAAATTAAGCATTATAATTTTAGCAACAATAGGATTAATTTCCTGCAACAAAAACAACGACAAAGCCGATGGTTATGGGAATTTTGAAGCAACTGAAGTTACCATTTCGGCGGAAGCCAATGGAAATATCGAGTATTTAAAATTAGAAGAAGGTGATGTTCTAGAGCCAAATATTCAAGTGGGTTTGGTTGATACCACTCAATTGTATTTCAACAAACAACAATTAATTGCTTCAAAAAGCACCGTTTATTCCAAATCGGAAAACGTTTTGTCACAAATTAAAGTCTTGCAGGAACAACTCAAAACTACTTTAATTGAGAAAAAAAGAATTCAAAATATGTTTGCCGAAAATGCCGCGACCAAACGCCAAGTGGATGAAATTGACGGGAAAGTAAGCGTTATTCAAGAACAAATAAAAAGCGTTCAAACCCAGAATGCGCCGATCGTGAACGAAGTAAAATCAATCGATGTACAAATCGAAAAAATCAATGACCAAATCCAGAAAAGTAAAATCATCAACCCAATAAAAGGAACGGTTTTAGCGAAATATTCTGAACCAAACGAAGTGACCACTTTCGGAAAACCGCTTTATAAAATCGCCGATATTTCGGAAATGACACTTCGAGTTTACATCAGCGAAACTCAATTGTCCCAAATAAAAGTGGGTCAAAACGTTACCGTAAAAATTGATGCCGAAAAAGAAATGAAATCTTTTCCCGGAACGATTTCCTGGATAGCTTCATCTGCTGAATTTACGCCAAAAGTTGTCCAAACAAAGGAAGAACGTGTCAACCTGGTTTATGCCGTGAAAGTGAACGTAAAAAATGATGGTAGTTTAAAAATAGGAATGCCCGCCGAGATGTGGATTAAATAAATTAAGAAGTTAATGTGTTGTTAAATCTTTGTTTTACAGGGTTTTTTGTAATAAATGTTACACAGAATAAATGATTGTTTAAATAAGTTTATAGAATATAAATTCTAAAAATTAAAACGATGAAAAAAATTGTATTTGTTGCTTTTGTAACTGCAATAATGCTAAGCAACAGTTCCTATGTGAGCTATGACAAAGCTTTAGTTCCATTGAGTCAAGCGGAAATTAAAGATTTAAATTTTTTGAGGGAAGAAGAAAAACTGGCTCGTGACGTTTATTTGTATTCTTATGATAAATACCAATTAATGATTTTTGACAATATTTCGCAAAGTGAACAAAGACATATGAATAGTGTGCTGAATTTACTGAATAAATATGGAATTCCCGATTCAGCATCAACAGAAATTGGAGTTTTCAACAATCCGGATTTGCAAAAACTCTATAATAGTTTAACAAAACAAGCCGATATTTCATCAGTTGAAGCTTTAAAAGCTGGAGCAACTATTGAAGATTTAGATATAAATGACATAGATGATTTTACAGCAAATACTACTAAACCCGATTTATTGAATGTGTACGAAAATTTAAATTGTGGGTCAAAAAATCATATTCGTGCATTCACGAGATGGCTTGAAAACAATGAAGTTACTTATGCTCCACAATATATATCAGTTGAGGAATATACTATTATTTTGAGTAGTTCTAATGGCGGGTGTGGTAATAATAAATTAAGAAATTAAATATCAAATAGTATGAAAAAAATATTTTTTGCTGCTTTAACATTAATTATGTTCAGTAGCTGTTCCGACAATAATGAGAATGAAAACACTATTTTGCTTACTCAAGCAGAAAAAGATGATTTAATATTTTTAAGAGAAGAGGAAAAACTCGCTCGAGATGTATACATTTTTTCTTATAACAAATATCAAATTAGTGTTTTTAACAGTATTTCTAATAGTGAACAAAAACATATGGATAGTGTTTTGAGTTTGTTGAATAAATACGGAATTCCTGATCCAGCATCACCACAAGTTGGGGTTTTTGTAAACCAAGATTTACAATTATTATACAATGGTTTAACTGCTCAAGCTACTATTTCATCAATTGAAGCATTAAAAGTAGGCGCTACGATTGAAGATTTAGATATTAATGATATTGATCATTTTATTTCGAATACTACAAAAATAGATTTACTAAGTGTTTACGACAATTTGACTTGTGGCTCAAAAAACCATATTCGTTCCTTTACAAGTCAACTCACTTTAAATGGTGTTACATATGTTCCGCAATTTATTTCGGTTGAATATTATAATACTATTTTAAACTCACCAAGTGGAGGTTGCAATTAATAAATTAATATTATATCCAATGAAATCGCCATCATTCAAAAGCAAACATTAAAGAAGAATGACGATTACTAATTTAATAAATAAATAGTATAATCTAAAAATGAAAATAAATTCTATAATAATTGTATGTCTAGTTGTCCTCTTTACAAGTTGCAATAAACAAAAAACATCAGATAATTTTAATAAAGATGTAACCCAAAGTACTGAAGCTGATAATGCTGAAGGTCTAAAGTTATTCCAACAAAAATGTTATGCTTGCCATAGCGTTGCCACAAAATCCCACGATGAGATTATTGCTCCGCCAATGATAGCCGTAAAAAAGAGATATTCGATGCAATATGACAACAAAGAAGATTTTGTAAATGCCGTTGTTGCTTATGCAATTGATCCAAAAGCCGAAAATGCTTTGATGATTGGAGCCGTAAATCAATTTAAGGCGATGCCAAAACAAGCATTTTCCGAAGACGATTTAAAAAAGATTGCAACCTATATCTATGAGAATAAAATTGAAACACCGGAATGGTTTGAAGAACATTTCCAGCAAAATCATAAAAACGGTCAAGGAATGGGTCAAGGAATGGGCAAGGGAATGGGGAAAGCGCCAAATAATTAAAATACTATAATTTTGAAAAAATTACTTCCTTATTTGATCGCATTACCAATAGCCGCTTTTGGTTTGCTTACTTTGTTTTTAAGCACTTCCATTATTTTTGATTGGTTTGGCATCAGGGCTAAAGAAGGTAATTATGTATTATTTGTGGTTTGGGCAAATTTTATATGCAGTTTATTCTATCTTTTTTCAGCTTATGGATTTATAAAAGCCAAAAAATGGACTTTTTTGTTATTAGGTTTGGCTGCAATAGTACTGATAATAACCTTTGTCATTTTTAAAATTTATATTTATTCTGGTGGAATTTATGAAACTAAAACTGTTGAAGCCTTGATTTTTAGATTAATTGTAACATTGATTTTTGTAATTTTTGCCTATTTTACAATTGCCAAGAAATACAAAACCATTAAGATTAATTAGCAAGTATTTTAAATAGATAATCATTAAAAATTTGGGTTATGAATAAAATAAATGTATTCATTTTTATTGTATTGGGATTTTTAATTATCTCCTGCAACAAAAAACCGAAAGAGGAAACAACCGTAATTTCTAAAGATGTTAAAGAAACGCTTCAGAAATATGCGGTTGAGACCAAAGGAGTTTTAGGGAAGAATCTAATGAATGCCATCAATACTCAAGGCACCGAAAAAGCAATTGAGTTTTGCAGTACCAGAGCTATTGTACTAACGGATAGTATGGGTACAGCATTTAATGCAACACTAAAAAGAGTTTCGGACAAGCCAAGGAATCCTGTTAATAAGGCAAACGACAACGAAACAGCCTTCATCAATGAATTGAAACAAAAGATTTCGAAAGGCGAAAAAATGACACCAAAATTCTCGGAATCTGACGGCAAAATTACGGGATACTTTCCGATAGAAACCAATGCAATGTGCTTGCAATGCCACGGTTCAAAAGACTTGGACATAAAACCCAACGTGCTTAAAAAAATAGTCCAACTCTATCCAAATGATCAAGCCACAGGATATAAAGAAAATCAAATAAGAGGAATCTTTGTCGTAACCCAAAAACAGATAAAATGAATTTAAAAAACTTGCACACCGAAAGTAAACCCGTTCAAACTAAAGTATTATTTGAACCAACAGAATCTAAAGTAATTTCGTTGCAAATTGCGAAAGGCGAAACGCTCAAAGAACACGTTTCAAAAATTCCAGCATTGTTAGTTTGCATTTCGGGAAATGCTGTTTTTACTGACGAAAAAGGAACTGTAATAAACCTAACATCAGGTGTTTATGTTATGATTGAAGAAAACATAAAACACGCCATAAAAGCGATTGAAGAAAGTAATTTTATATTAGCAAAATAATGAGCATCGAAGTCCAAAACATCTCTAAATCTTACAACAAAATAAAAGCAGTTGAAAACATTACTTTTGACGTAAATGATGGAGAACTATTTGGTCTTATTGGTCCAGATGGAGCTGGAAAAACAACTATTTTCAGAATACTGACGACACTTTTACTAGCTAACGAAGGTTCGGCAACAGTCGCTGGTTTTGATGTTATAACACATCTTAAAGAAATTAGAAATTCTGTAGGATATATGCCCGGTAAATTTTCGTTGTATCAAGATTTAACGGTAGAGGAAAATTTAGATTTTTTTGCCACTATATTCGGAACCACGATTGAAGAAAACTACGATTTAATCAAGGATATCTACGTTCAAATAGAGCCTTTCAAAACGAGAAGGGCAGGAGCACTTTCGGGAGGAATGAAGCAAAAATTGGCGTTGTGTTGCGCCTTGATTCACAAACCAAAAGTATTATTTCTGGACGAGCCAACCACTGGAGTTGATCCCGTTTCCCGAAAAGAATTTTGGATTATGCTTAAACGATTGCAAAAAAAAGGCATTACAATTCTGGTTTCAACACCTTATATGGACGAAGCTTCGCTTTGCGATAGAATCGCTTTGATACAAAAAGGCAAGATTTTAAAAATTGATTCCCCAGAAAATATCATCAACAATTATGAAAAAATAATTTATGATGTACAAGCAAAAAACACGCACGGATTGATTCACGATTTGAAAAATTATCCGAATCAATACAGTGTTTTTGCCTTTGGCGAATTCATTCATTATATTGATAAAAAGGCAGATTTTAATCCAAATGATTTACACGATTATTTAAAAAATAAAAATCACACCGATATAGTTATTAAACCGGCAATAATAACGATTGAGGATGTTTTTATGGATTTGTAAATCATTTAAAAATTACGAATTAAAAATCTGTGAAAATCTGTGGCAAAAAAAGAGATTGCTTAGCAAGCTCGAAATGACAATATGGACAAAGAAAAAATTATATCTGTAAAAAATCTAACTAAAAAATTTGGCAACTTCACGGCGGTCAAAGGCATTTCCTTTGATGTGTATAAAGGGGAGATCTTTGGATTTTTGGGAGCCAATGGAGCAGGGAAAACAACGGCGATGAAAATGTTGATTGGAATTTCAAATCCCACTTCTGGGGAAGCTAATGTGGCTGGTTTTGATGTGCACACCCAAGCCGAAATGGTTAAAAAAAGCATCGGATATATGAGCCAGAAATTCTCAATGTACGATGATTTAACCATCAAAGAAAACATCACTTTTTTTGGTGGAATTTATGGTTTATCAAGAATTCAAATCAAACAAAAAATAGCCCAATTAGTTGAAGAATTACAGCTTCAGGATGTGGTGAATAATTTAGTGGGTTCGTTACCATTGGGTTGGAAACAAAAATTATCGTTTTCTGTAGCCTTGCTACACGAACCAAAAATTGTTTTTCTGGATGAGCCAACAGGTGGCGTTGATCCAATTACCAGACGACAGTTTTGGGAAATGATTTACACACAAGCCTACAAAGGAACTACCATTTTTGTAACCACACATTATATGGACGAAGCCGAATATTGCGACCGAGTTTCTATTATGGTTGATGGTGCTATTGAAGCGCTGGATTCGCCAAAAAAATTGAAAGAACAATTCAAAGTAGATTCGATGAATGATGTGTTTTTAAAATTAGCAAGGAATATTGAATAATATTTAGATACGAAATGACTCACTGCAACAACTTTGAACTTGAAACAAAATAACGAATGAAAAGATTTATCGGATTTGTAAAAAAAGAATTCTACCATATATTCAGGGATAAACGGTCCTTGTTTATTCTGTTTGGTATGCCCATTGCTCAAATTTTACTCTTTGGTTTTGCCATAACAAATGAAATTAACAATGTTGATATTGCCATTTTAGACCAGTCAAATGATGTTGAAACTCAAAAAATTATTTACAAAATAAAAGCATCACCCTATTTTAATGTTGAAAACCAAATTGATAAAGAAAGTGATATAGAATCGGAATTTAAAAAAGGAAAAATTAAGGCAGTACTAATTTTTGAACCTAATTTCAGTAAAAATTTAGAAACAAAAAAAGTAGCTATTATTCAAGCTATCACTGATGCAACCGAACCTAATGTAGCCAATACCATAGCCAATTATACTTCGGCAATTATTCAAAATTATCAAGCTCAAAAAAAGCAATCCAATAGCAATCAAGTAAAAGTTGAAGTGCAAACCAGAATGTTTTACAATCCAGAACTCAAAAGTGTTTTTAATTTTGTTCCTGGTGTTATGACCGTAATTTTAATGCTGGTTTCCGCAATGATGACCTCTATTTCTATCACACGAGAAAAAGAATTGGGAACTATGGAAATCCTTCTGGTTTCTCCATTAAAACCATTTCAGGTAATTATTGGCAAAGTATTTCCGTATATTTTTCTTTCGATTATCAATGCCATTGTAATTTTGACATTGGGCTATTTTGTTTTTAAAATGCCAATTAATGGAAGTATATTTTTGTTAGCTTTTGAAAGCATTTTATTCATCATTTCGGCTCTTTCGTTGGGCATATTAATTTCCACCGTTTCTAATTCACAACAAACCGCAATGATGCTTTCCTTAATGGGATTGATGCTGCCGGTAATCATTCTATCCGGATTCATTTTCCCTATAAATAGTATGCCTTTGCCAATGCAAGTTATCAGCAACATCATTCCTGCAAAATGGTTCATTATTATTGTAAAAGCCATTATGCTCAAAGGAGTTGGAATTCAATATATTTGGAAAGAAACCCTTGTATTGATTGGGATGACAACAATTTTTATTGCCGTTAGTATTAAAAAATATAAAATTAGATTAGAATAATTATTAGGAGCTATTTCCTGCTTTCCGCTACAATCTTTTCTTTTTTGGCAGCAAAAAAGAAAAGGATTTCCACTGCAATCAGGGCTAAAAAACACAAAATGAAAACAATATTATTCATCATACAAAAAGAGTTCAAGCAAATTTTTAGAGATAAAAGTATGCTCCAACTGATATTTATTTTACCCATTTTACAATTATTAATTTTGTCCAATGCAGCCACTTTCGACGTTAAAAACATTGCTATCACCTTTGTTGACAATGACCAAAGTCGTGATTCTAGAGATTTAATAAATGCTTTTAAATCCTCCACTTATTTTAAAGTCACAGAACCTCATTTTTCTGAAAAAGAAGCTGTCGAAGAAATGCAAAAAGGGAAAACAGATATTATTGTAAACATTCCTGTCCACTTCAATCGTAACCTCCAAAAAGAACAAAAAACAAGTATTTCCGTTAGTATTAATGCCATTGATGCCGCAACAGCTGGCGTGGAAAGTGTATATGTGACACAGATACTAAACACCTACAATCAAAACATTCAAATGCAATCAAAATACTTCTCCGAAAACAAAGAAGTGGCACAAAATATAATGGTTATTCCGTCCTTTTGGTACAACAAAACCTTAAATTACAAAACCTTTATGGTGCCTGGTATATTGGTTTTATTGGTTACGATGCTAACCTTATTTCTGTCGTCGATGAATATTGTTAGAGAAAAGGAGCTAGGAACATTAGAGCAAATAAATGTAACACCTATAAAAAAATATCAGTTTATTATTGGAAAATTATTTCCGTTTTGGGTTCTTGGATTAGTCATTTTAACGGTGGGTTTAGTAATATCCAAAGTAGTTTTTGACGTTCCTATGCTTGGCAATATTTTACTGGTTTATGGCTTCACATCGGTGTATTTACTTTTAATTTTAGGATTCGGATTGTATATCTCCAATCATACCGAAACCCAACAACAAGCGATGTTCATTGCTTGGTTTTTTATAGTAATTTTTATTTTGATGAGCGGCTTGTTTACTCCCATAGAAAGTATGCCGCAGTGGGCTCAAAAGCTTACTTTGTTAAACCCAATTCGCTATTTTGTAGAGTTTATAAGAATGGTGCTGCTAAAGGGGTCTGGATTTGCAGAGGTATTACCCAACTTGTTAATTATTTCAGGATTTGCAGTATTTGTAAATGGAATGGCGGTTTGGAGTTATAAAAAATTAAATTAAATGTTTTTCAGATACTAGAGCCAACTCTTTAAAACGTGATAACATTCGACTCTAATTTTTAAAAGTCTATTTATTCTTTTGACAAACTATCACAATGAAAAAAATTAATCTGCTAATCTTGTTTGGCATTCTAACATCAAATAGTTTGGCAGCCCAAACAGAAACCGACTCAATAACTTGTCTTAATCTGGATAAAATAGCCCAAATAAATCAGGGCGAAAGTTATGTGACTTTTCCTTTTGATATTGGAAATTTAGAACCTCTACTATTTGAAGCAAATGTAAGTCCTAACTTTAAAATTCGAGAACGTAAAGATTCAAGATTAATGGCAGTTTTTACTCCTCAAATTATTATACGGATGTTTGACGAACATTCAAATCCTGTGAAAACGCCCAGTTACATCCCTCAATTAGCATTATATTTTTTAATGGGAAATAAAGATGCACCTAACAAACAAACGTTATTTGGTAAAATAGCCCATCATTCTAATGGTCAACAAGGCGCTTTTTATGACGAAAATGGTGAAGTCAATTTGCAAACAGGAAATTTTTCTACAAATTATCTAGAATTCGGATTTTTGAAATCATCATTTAGTAACCAACTTAAAGCTTTCAAAACTATCAAAAGTTCTATTGAAATCCATCCAAAGGAATGGATGCTACAAGAACTTCACGGACAATATAGCGGACTTCGGTGGCACAATACTTTTTTAGCTTATAAACTTCCAATGAAAAGTAATTTTACAAATCGAAAAGATCAAAAAGCAAACTTCTCTCTAAAAGCAGAAACTACTTGGATGTTAGATAACATTAATAATTGGGATACATTTAATTTAAACAGACTTAATCTTAATTTAATTATTTATTATCATCCAAAATTTTTAGAAGATATAGGCTTCTTTGTTCAATTCTATCACGGAATGGATTACTATAATATTTATTTTCAACATCAAATTAGTACAATCCGTTTTGGAATAATGACTGAAGTATTACGATTTTAAAGATATTGGCGTAACTAGCAACTTCTATTTTAGAATGGTAATGCTAAAAGGAGCCACGTTTTCGGATATATCCAAACCGTTTTTTATGATTGTTGGTTATGCTTTTGTATTGAACGGAATTGCGGTTTGGAGTTATAAAAAAGTGAATTAAAAAATTAATAAAAGTCGTTGCATTACAAAACAAGGAGTGGAGCAATAATTCCAAAACTTAATTGACCTGTAGAAATGTCTTTTGCATTAAAATTGTTTTCTGCATAACTAGAGTAATCATACTTTTTTGCTATATATCCAACATAGAATTTAAGATTTAAATCCAAAAAAGGAGTGTATTCAATTGTTGGAATAATACCGTATGAAGTTAGTAAACGATTGCTTTTGTTAGGATCTGGATTTCCATTCCAATAGGAATTGTTAGTCATTAGAGAAAGTAATATATCAACTTTGGGTTGGATTTTATATTCAGCTCGTATCCAGTTATCAATATAGGAAACTTCTTGAGCAGCATAGCTGTATTTCGTTTTTACAGTATTTGTAATTACACATTTTTGGTCTAAATCTTCTTTACTATATTGAAAGTCATAAAAAAGAATCAGTTTTCCGGTTTTGATTTTATTTCCTAAACCAATATAATTTCTATTAGCATTTTCGGCATCAATGAAATGAGCAAAACTGTAAGTAGTTTCAAGTTTTCCATCAAAAAGATGCCCTTTCCAATTCGCAACCACACTCAAAGGTGTTTTTGTTTGAGTAATTCCAGGAGGCGCAGTAGTCCCGTATTGCTCTTGAAAAGTTTTAGTTCTAGCATTTAAAACTTGAAAATTAAAAGTATTTTTATGATCTAACAACGAATAAGTTAGGGCAGCACCAACCTGGAAATTATCTGATTTGTCGTTGATGACGTTATAAGACAAAATCTCAATTGGATTGGTCAAAAGCTCATAACCACCCCAATCTCCAATCATTTTTCCGAAAGTCAATTTGGTTTGAGGGGCAAGTTCTATGCTTAAATAAGCCAAATCAACAGCGCGACTAATGTTGTCGATAGTATTGGGATCAGGGATTTTGGTATAACGGTTTCTGAATCTAAAATATACTTTTTCGTGAACTTTTCCTTTGATTTCAAATCGAAGTTGATTGACCGAAAATTGAGAACTCATAGGCTCACTATCTACAAAATAATTGTCAAAAGCCATTCGGGTATTAAAGATTACATCTACATCTTTAAGAATTGCAATTTTAGATGATGGTAATACAGGAGTGCTTTTTATGATTGATTCTTGGGGTTGTTTCTGTCCAAATAATAGTAGAGGAGTTAAAACAAGTACAAAGTAGAAAAGAAAATTTTTCATTATTATTTGTTTGTCGCAAAGACAGTATTTATAATAGCACAATTAAATCTTGGTATTTTTATCGAAAGTCACTTTACCAGTTTCGATATCGTAGATAGCACCAACTATTTCAACTTTTTTTGTATCGTAAAATTCTTTTAGAATAGGTTCAGCCGTTTTTAAGAACAAAACTCCATGCTCGATATTGGCATCAATAGCTTTATCAATACTTAATTCGTGGTTATTTGCCAGTTTTTTTTCTTCGTTCTCGCTTTCGATGTATTCAATTATTTTTTTGATGTGATCCGAATGCTCGTAATGCCCTTTCGAATTGATAAATGCTTTTATTGCACCACAATCTTTGTGCCCCATAACAACAATTAGTTTGCAATCCAAATGCTCAACAGCATATTCAATACTGCCCAATTCGTAGTCTCCCATGACATTTCCTGCAGTTCTAATCGAAAAAATATCACCAAGACCTTGGTCAAAAACTAACTCCGCAGGCACTCTAGAATCTGAACAACTAACTACAATTGCAAAAGGGTGTTGTCCTTTTTTTAGTTCTCTTAATCTTTCTAGTGTTTCGTCTGGATGAACTGGTTTTCCAGCTGTAAATCGGTTGTTTCCTTCTTCGAGTTTTTGCAAAGGAGTTAATGAATCATCAGCAGTTTTAGTTTGACCGAATGCAAAAATAGAGCTGATAAATAGCAAACAGAGGAGTCTCTTTTTCATGATTAGTATTTTTTATTAAAAACATTAATAAGTCTATCTAAAGTTGGATAGCTTAACAAATGATAAGCAAATTTAGACAGTTGATACCGCTCAAATATTGATAATTATCATATTTTGAAGTTCATTTTATACAAGAATAAGTATTTTGATAATTCAAACGATATAGTTAATATCTTATCTGATTTCAGTAAAAAATAAGAATAATTGAACTCTGATTAAATAGCTTTTTTTATAATTTATTAAAAAAAACTACTTGAGAAATGCAATATTTTAAGATGTTGTAGCTTAAATTTACCTGCAAATTATCAGATTCCTTTTTATTCGGAAGATGTTTTACGCAAAAAAAATAAAATGAAAAATAATTAATAAATCAACAATGAACCAATTCAAAAAAATCCCAGTAGTTAGTAAAGAACTAGCCTTTCAATTTGTCATCATTACCATATTATTTGCCCTTTGGGGAATTGCAAATGAGTTAACCGCTCCAATGGTGTCCACCTTTAAAAAGTAATGCCCGAACTTTCTAATTTACAAGCCTCATTCGTTCAAATGGCGTTTTATTTTGGTTACTTTTTTATGGCTTTTCCAGCAGCTCTTTTTATTAGAAAATACAGTTACAAATCGGGAATTTTATTAGGACTTGTATTGTATGCAACTGGTGCCTTTTTATTTTATCCAGCTGCACATTACCAAAGTTATACTTTTTTTCTTATTTCATTATGGGTTATTACTTGTGGTTTGGCCTTTTTGGAAACCACATCAAATCCTTTAATTTTATTTCTTGGAAATAAAGAAACGGCTACACAACGTTTGAATTTTGCTCAAGCATTTAACCCAATTGGAGCGATAACCGGATTGGTGTTGGCGCAGGAATTGGTAATAGGCAGTATAAAATCAAATAAATATACTCCAGAAACATTCAAAACCTTGTCATCAAACGAATTAGCATCTATTAGAGAGCACGATTTAGGGATTATAAGTATTCCGTATATTGGATTAGGAATATTTGTGTTGGCTATTTTGATTATTATTTTATTTACTAAAATGCCAAAAACGGTTCACGAAGAAAAAATGTCAATCTCTGAATCCTTTAAAAAATTATGGGCCAATAAAAATTACAAATTTGGAGTTGTTGCACAAGCATTTTACGTTGGTGCTCAAATTTTGTGTTGGACTTTTATGTATCAATATGTTGATAATATTAATCACACATTCGGATTAAATATTACAGCAACCAACTACAATATTGGCGCAATGTTATTATTTTTAACAGGAAGATGGATTGGAACAGCTATGATGAAAACTATAAATCCTTCAAGAATGTTAATCTATTTTGGTGTTGGAGGAATGATTTGTGCTGCTGGAGCAATACTTTTGCAAGGAATGTCGGGCTTAATTTCCTTAATTTCGATATCTATTTTTATGTCAATTATGTTTCCAACGATTTACGGAATTGCACTAAAAGATATGGGTGACGAAGCTAAAATTGGTTCTTCAGGTTTGGTTATGGCTATTGTTGGTGGCGCATTAATGCCATTGCTGCAAGCTAGTGTTTTAGACTGGGGCGGTCCAGGATTTTCAGATTTGAAAATTTTCGGATTTATTCCAGAGGTTAATTTTTCGTTTATTTTACCATTAATTTGTTTGGGAGTTGTTACTTTATATGGTGTCAGTACTTATAAAACGGCTAAAACAGTTTAAATTTTAATGTTATTTTATTTTGAAACGAACAGTAGTTTTTTATTGTTCGTTTCTTTGTTTTATATTGATTTTATTGCAGTTTTAGACCAATCTATACTTGCTATTTAAATAATGTTTTTTGCACTATAATTTATATTATGTAAAATAGAATGTTTAGTTGTTTTACTGTTTGCAATAAAAATATATGACTGATAAATTCTTTTAAACTCTACTCTCATTATATAATTCAATAAAAAAGCATCTTCAAAAACTCTTGAAGATGCTTTAGTGAATATTTTGTAGAAATTTATTTTACAGTAAAAGGAATATTCCATTTTTCCCAACATAAAACAACTGAATTCTTGTTGATAATATAAATCAAACTTTCAGTATTCGAATCTGCTTTTTGCTGTTTTACAGTTACACGTAATTGATCTTCGGCTTGATTGTATTTATAAGCTCCCCATTGTTTAGCTGTTTTATTAAAAATTAGAACACATTCTTTTTCATTTGGAATAACAAAAAAAGAATATTTCCCTGCAGGCAATTTTGAGCCTTCAATAACTAGGTCTTTGTCTGTTTCAAATGTTGTAGCTTCATTAGCTCCAGCTCTCCAAACTGCATTATAAGGGACTAATTCACCCCAAATCACTCTCCCTTTTACGGATGGGCTGTTATAATTAATGCTAATTGTAGCATCATTAATTTTTCCTGTTGCTGTTGCTGCTGGACTTGCTGGGTTCTTTTGTGCATTAGCAAAAGCTATAGTCAAAAAAGCAATGCATAATAATTGAATTTTCTTTTGTAATCTCATAATTTTAAATAGATTAGTTTAATTCATAAAATTAGAATAACTTCATTATATTTATTGCAATTCGTGCATTTATTTAAGAAAATATTATGAATTTTACAAATAGATTGTTTTACTCTGTTAATGCTAGTATTATCATTTATTAATTTATTATTTTTACCTTCGACTATATCTTTTCAATATGAACACAATTGCTGAACACATTGCCGATTTTCTTAAAAAATATCCGCCATTTGATAATTTAACTTTTCAAGAGCTGACTGAAATATCGTTGAGTATTCGCGTAATAAATCTTGAAAAACATAAAGTGTTATTTCAAATTAACGATGCTTTACATGACAGTTTTTATGTTGTTGCTTCGGGTGTTATTAACCTTTCAGTCATAGCAGATGCTGAGGAAACCTTATTGAATAAATGTTATGAAGGGGATATTTTTGGTTTGCGCCCGTTTTTTGCCAAGAATAATTATATGATGACGGCTAAAGCCCGTGAAGAAACCATCATTTATGCCATTCCTATTGCTACTTTTCGTCCGTTTGTAGCCAATAATTCAGATGTTTTAGACTTTCTTTTGCATAGTTTTGCTTCTAACACAAGTAATCCAAGCGATAAAGAAAATACACGAGGTTCTCTAATATCAGATAATGTCTATTATTCAGAACAACAGTCTGAAATTCAGTATTTTCAGTCTTTAACTTATAATGTTACCCCAATAATATCAACTGCTTCGAGCATCATTCAAGAGGTAGCTCAATTAATGACTAATGCTCTTTCTACAAGTGCTGTGGTTTGCGAAAATACTTTTCCTGTTGGGATTGTAACAAATACTGATATGTGTGCCAAAATTGCTACAGGTAGAATTCCTATTTCATCTACAGTAGATAAGATTATGTCATCTCCTGTAGTTACTGTAGTTGAAAATGTTTCGTTGGCCGAAGCACAATTACTAATGCTAAAATACAATGTAACTCATTTGTGTGTTACTCAAGACGGAACGGATAAATCTGCTGTAAAAGGAGTTATTTCTGAACATGATTTAATCGTTGCTCAAGCTAGTAATCCTGGTGTCTTAATAAAAGAAATCAAACGTTCTCAAAATCCAAAAGATCTAAAATCAATACGAGAACGCTTGACCGAATTGATTCAAAAATCAATTCATAAAAACATTCCACTTTCTCATGTAAATAACCTTGCTAGCGAAATAAATCTAGCCATTATTAAGCGTTCAGTCGAATTATCGATTTTGGATTTAGGCTCCCCTCCTGCTCGTTTTGCTTGGTTATGTATTGGTAGTCAGGGACGAAAAGAACAATTATTGACAACTGATCAAGATAGTATTTTGATTTTTGAAGATGTAACAGCCGATAAATATAGAGATGTAAAAGATTACTTTTTAAAGTTAGGAAAAAGAACCACTTCAATTCTAGAAAAAATTGGATATGAACCTTGTCCGTACGGACATATGGGAAGCAATATGCTTTGGTGTAAGTCATTGACTGATTGGACAAATCAATACAACAGTTGGATGAATACTCCAGGTGAAAATAGCAATGAATTGAGTAGTATATTTTTTGATTTTGAAATTGTAATTGGCGAAAAAAAAATAGAAGAAGCTATAGAGAATGTGGTGTATAATAATTTAAGAAACAATACATTATTTTTTGATTTTCTTGGCAATGATGCCTTAAAAAGAAACTCCCCTTTAACCTTTTTTAAGAAGTTTAATGTCGAAGAAAAAGGACCCAATAAAGACAAATTTGATATAAAGACAAAAGCATTAATGCCATTGATTGATGGAGCACGTTTGTTTAGTTTAAGCCATTCTATGCGTGGCATAAACAATACTTATCTTCGCTTCAAACAATTAGCAATGGCCGATCCTAAAAACTCCGAAGTGTATCTTAACTGTGCTAAAGCATTTTTGATCTTATCGAAATACAGAACTATGGAAGGACTAAAAAATGACAGTTCTGGACAATATATAAATTTGCTAGAATTATCTAAAGCCGATAAGGAAATTATAAAAAGTGCCCTTGCTCCAATGGATGAATTAGAAGATTTAATTAAAAATAAATTTCAACTTACTCAATTTTCATAATGCTAGACTGGATAAAAAATATCAACAAGGAATATCCTGATTTTTGGAAAAGATACCTTTCTAAATTTGAAAAAAAATCAAATCGATTTGTGGTGATTTCTGCCGAAACGACTGGTTTGAGTCTTGAAAAGGATGTAATTGTATCTCTAGGCGCTTTTGCTATAATTAATAACAGTATTGTTATTAGAGATAGCTTTGAGACCGTTATTGCTCAATACAAATTCTTTCACGAAAATGGAATTTCGAATGAATTTACTATCGAAACTAAAATGAAAAAAATGGGAGAATATGAAGCAATTCAGGCTCTTGTTGAATTTATAGGAAATGCTGTTTTAGTAGGTCATCACATTGATTTTGATGTAGAAATGATTAATGTAGCTTTAGAACGACTAGATTGTGGAAGATTAAAAAATGAAGCCTTGGACATAGATGTGATGCATCGTAAGTTGCTTGATATTAATAACAAACAATTTTCTCTCGAAGAATTATGTAAAATTTATAAAATACCTGTTAGTGATAGAAATTCTTCATCCGAAGATGCTTATAAAATTGCTCTGCTTTTTCTTAAATTGAAATCAAGATTGGGATTGAATTAGATAAATACAACCTATTTAAATTCAGCTATTTATAAAGGTTAATATATTAAAAAAGCGAAATAGAAGTTCATCTATTTCGCTTTTATTTTTTAAAATGCCTAGGGATTATTTCACTTAACCATCAACTTGGGTTTCAAGTTAAGTGAATTTGATTTGACTGCATCTTATGTTGTTTTTTTTGTTCTAACTAATTCAAAAATATTATAAAAACGATACAATACAATAATCCCCAACTATTTTATTCTGTTATCCAATTTTTTTCATTGCAGTCATGGATTCTCTTAACCATGCTCCAACTTCTTCAACTGGGTGATTTCTGATGATATAATTTACATCAATCAATTCTTTATTATCTACACCATTATTTCCGTCATTGAATGGACGTCCTACTAAATTACTTGGTGCATTTTTCACATACTCAGCGATTAATGGTTTACAAGCGTGGTCAAACAAATAACACCCGTACTCAGCAGTATCAGAAATTACACGGTTCATTTCGAATAATTTTTTTCTTGCAATGGTGTTAGCAATTAATGGAGTTTCGTGTAATGATTCGTAATAAGCAGATTCTTCAATAATTCCTGAATCGGTCATGGCTTCGAAAGCTAATTCAACACCAGCTTTTACCATTGCCACCATTAACACACCATTGTCAAAATATTCTTGCTCAGAAATTTCAACATTTCCAGCTGGCGTTTTTTCAAAATTAGTTTCTCCAGTTGCAGCTCTCCAAGACAATAAATTTACATCATCATTAGCCCAGTCTTCCATCATAGTTTTAGAAAATTCACCAGAGATAATATCATCCATATGTTTTTGGAATAACGGACGCATAATGTCTTTTAATTCTTCTGAAACTTTAAAAGCTGTAATTTTAGCTGGATTAGATAATCTATCCATCATATTGGTGATACCACCGTGTTTCAAGGCTTCAGTAATAGTTTCCCATCCGTATTGAATTAATTTAGAAGCATATCCAGCATCAACACCTTCGGCAACCATTTTGTCAAAACACAAGATAGAACCTGTTTGCAACAAACCACAAAGAATAGTTTGCTCTCCCATTAAATCTGATTTTACTTCTGCTACGAAAGAAGAACGTAAAACTCCCGCTCTGTTTCCTCCAGTTGCAACTGCATATGCTTTGGCTTGTGCCAAACCTACTCCATTCGGGTCGTTTTCAGGGTGAACTGCGATAAGTGTTGGAACACCAAAACCTCTTTTGTATTCTTCACGAACTTCAGAACCTGGACATTTTGGAGCACACATGATAACGGTTAAGTCTTTACGAATTTGCATTCCTTCTTCAACGATGTTGAAACCGTGAGAATAAGCCAAAGTTGCTCCTTTTTTCATCAAAGGCATAATAGCTCCCACAACAGCAGTATGTTGTTTGTCTGGTGTAAGGTTACAAACCAAATCAGCAGTTGGAATTAATTCCTCATAAGTTCCCACTTTGAAACCATTATCAGCAGCATTCATAAATGAAGCTCTTTTTTGTGCAATTGCTTCAGCACGCAAAGCATAAGAAATGTCTAAGCCAGAATCTCTCATATTCAAACCTTGGTTCAAACCTTGAGCTCCACAACCTACGATAACTACTTTTTTCCCTTTAAGTGCTTCGATTCCATCTGCAAATTCGGATTGATCCATGAATTCGCAAACGCCTAATTGTTCTAATTGTAATCTAAGTGGTAATGAATTGAAATAATTTGCCATTTTTTAATATTTAATAATTGAATGATTTATAATTTTATAATTGTTTTTTTTTTTTTGCATTACAATATGAAATCTGCTTTCTGCTAACTGTAATCTATTTTAGTTCTTCTAATATTGTGGATATTTCCATTTTTTCTTTAGAAACTGAAATTCGTCCTGAACGAACAAATTGCATAATTCCATAAGGTTTTAATTTGTTGTATAAGTCATTGATTTCGGAGCGTTTTCCTGATTTTGATATCACAAAAAAGTCTCTAGATACAGTGACTATCTCCGAATGACTTTCTTTTATAATGTTTTGAATTTGTCTTTCGTCGAATAATAAGCTAGATTCAATTTTGAAAATTGCACTTTCAAGAAAGATAGTTTCTTCATCAATATGATAGAAAGCTTTGATAACTTCTATTTGTTTTTCGATTTGACCTACAATGTTTTGTACCCATTTTTCGGTAGTGTTTACCACAATAATGAAACGGGAAACATTTTCAATTTCCGATTCGGATACATTTAAACTCAATATATTGATGTGGCGTTTCAAGAAAATTCCTGAAATTCGATTCAATAAGCCAACGTTGTTTTCTGAATAAACAGA
This sequence comes from Flavobacterium alvei, assembly GCF_002920895.1. GTDB lineage: Bacteria > Bacteroidota > Bacteroidia > Flavobacteriales > Flavobacteriaceae > Flavobacterium > Flavobacterium alvei. The sequence continues at coordinate 218,681 of NZ_PQVG01000006.1, read as the reverse complement.
AATGGTGAATATTTTATTTTCCATTTTTTATTTTTTGTTTAAAGGTTTAATCGTTTAAAAGTTTAATCGCTTAAAATTCAATAACTTTAATCCTATAACCTTTTAACCTTTTAAACTTTTTAGGATAATCTCATATCAGAAACCGAAGCTCCTGTTGGTATCATTGGGAATACATTGTTTTCTTTCTCTACCATAACTTCCAAGAAGTAAGAATCTTTTGAAGCCAACATTTCGGCAACTGCAGCATCCAAATCTTCTCTTTGGCTAATTCTTTTCGATTTGATGTGATATCCTTCAGCAATGGCCACAAAATTTGGATTGATCATTTTGGTTGATGCATAACGATTATCGAAAAACAATTCTTGCCATTGGCGTACCATCCCTAAAAATTCATTGTTCAAAACCACAATTTTCACAGGCACTTGGGTTTGAAAAATTGTACCCAGTTCTTGTATGTTCATTTGAAAACCTCCATCGCCAATAATAGCTACTACTTCGCGATTGGGTTGTCCCATTTTGGCACCAATTGCAGCAGGCAAAGCAAATCCCATAGTTCCCAATCCGCCAGAAGTAACGTTACTTTTGGATGAATTGAATTTGGCATAACGACAAGCAAACATTTGATGTTGTCCTACGTCCGAAACCATTATGGCATCGCCTTTTGAGTGTTTATTAATCATTTCGATAGTTTCTCCCATCGAAATTCCTTTGCCATTTGTTGGAATCAATTCTTCGTTGATAACGGCATCAAATTCAATTTTATATTTTTCCTTAAATTCATTGTGCCAAGAATCGTGCGATTTTTTGTCAATTAAAGGAATTATAGCTGTCAAAGATTCTTTTACATCGGCTAAAACGGCAACATCTGTTTTCACGTTTTTATCCACTTCAGAAGGGTCAATTTCGAAATGAATTATTTTGGCTTGTTTGGCATAAGTAGCCAAATTTCCTGTAACTCGGTCGTCAAAACGCATTCCAAGTGCGATTAATACATCGCATTCATTAGTCAATATATTGGGGCCGTAATTACCGTGCATTCCCACCATTCCCACATTTAATGGGTGTTCTGTTGGCAAAGCTGAAAGTCCCAAAATAGTCCAAGCAGCTGGAATTCCTGATTTTTCTACGAATCTTTTTAATTGCTCTTCGGCTTGACTTAAAATAATACCTTGACCAAAAACGATGAATGGTTTTTTGGCATTATTAATTAAATCGGCTGCTTCTTGTACTTTTTGAAGATTCAAAATCGGTTTAGGAAGGTAACTTCTAATTCCCGTACATTTTTTATAATCAAAATCTAAAGTATCGAATTGAGCATTTTTGGTAATATCAATCAAAACCGGACCTGGACGACCTGATTTGGCGATATAAAAAGCTTTGGCAATGATTTCTGGTATTTCGTGAGCTTCGGTAACTTGATAGTTCCATTTAGTTACTGGCGTCGAAATTCCGATGATATCCGTTTCCTGAAATGCATCCGAACCCAATAAATGTTTTCCGACTTGACCTGTAATACAAACCAAAGGAGTCGAATCGATTTGAGCATCGGCTATTCCTGTAACTAAATTCGTGGCTCCTGGTCCTGAAGTAGCAATAGCCACCCCTACTTTTCCAGTAACTCTAGCATAACCTTGGGCAGCATGAGCCGCACCTTGTTCGTGACGCACCAAAACGTGGTGCAATTGATCTTGAAATTTATATAATTCGTCGTAAACTGGCATTATGGCTCCACCTGGATATCCATAAACCAAGTCAACACCTTCGGCTAATAAGCATCTAATAACCGCTTCTGCACCTGATATTTTATTATTTTCCATTATTGTTTTTTTTCCTTTCTCAGCCTTCTTATATTTAGGAAGCCGAGATTACTATTTTAATAGTATTACTTTTTTTTGCTTTTAAATTAGCATCTAATGATATCGCCTTCAATTTTACAGGCTTCAACAATTTGATGAATATCTGAATCTAAAACTTCTTTTTTAAGGTCTGCGAATTTCAAGAATTCGACATAGACAATATCCAATTGCACTTTTGTCAATTCATAACCCACTTTTTTAGCTCTGTAAGCCAATGCTGCTCTACCACTTCTTGCTGTAAGAATGATAGAAGATTCGGTGACACCCACTTCTAAAGGATCCATAATTTCATAGGTTTCCCTATTTTTTATAACTCCGTCTTGGTGAATTCCAGAACTGTGTGAAAAGGCGTTTGCTCCGACAATTGCTTTATTGGGTTGCACAATCATTCCCATACTATCTGAGACCAATCTACTCATTTCATTCAATTGTCGAGAATTGATACTGGTGTCTAAATTCAAATAAGGATGTTGTTTTAGGATCATTACCACTTCTTCAAGTGCTGTGTTTCCTGCTCTTTCTCCTATTCCATTGATAGTACATTCTATTTGTCTTGCACCATTTATTACTCCTGCAATAGAATTGGCAGTCGCCATACCTAAATCATTATGACAATGACAAGAAATAATTACGTTTTCAATTCCTTTTACATTTTCTTTTAGGTATTTTATTTTTGCACCATATTCTTCTGGCAAACAATATCCTGTTGTGTCTGGAATATTCAATACGGTAGCTCCTGATTTTATGACTTCCTCACAGACTCGTGCCAAGAAATCATTCTCTGTTCGGCCTGCATCTTCAGCATAAAATTCTACATCTTCGACATAAGATTTTGCATAAGAAACCGCATATTTTGCTCTAGCAATAATATCTTCTCTTGTGGTATTTAATTTGTGTACTATATGTGAATTTGATGTTCCAATTCCAGTATGAATACGTGGTTTTTTGGCATATTTCAAAGCTGCTCCAGCAACATCTATATCATTTTTTACAGCTCTTGTAAGTCCGCAAACAGTGGCATTTTTTACAATCTTGCTGATTTCAGAAACGGATAAAAAATCGCCGGGACTTGAAACTGGAAAACCTGCTTCAATAATATCAACTCCCATTTCGTCCAGTCGATTGGCAATAACTAATTTTTGCGCAGTATCTAGTTTACATCCTGGGACTTGTTCGCCGTCTCTTAAAGTGGTATCAAAAATTTGGACTTTCTCTCTATTCATTTTAAAATATTTAATGTAATTTCACATCTTTGAACAAAAATACATTTCATTACTCTATTACAAAATTCATTATTTAGGAATTATACTGTTTATAAGGAATATAAAAGCATTATAACTATCTTAATTACAACATATTACATTACTTTATTTTACAATGGCTAACCATCAAAAAGATTCTTTATTTGTTTTAATAAAATCACTTTCTAAGTCTGAAAAAAGGCAATTCAAGATTTTTGCGAGTCGTCTTGAAACGAGTTCGAATACAAAATTTATCGAATTATTCAATATTTTGGACAAATCGGAAGCCTATGACGAGAAACTTATTCTGAAAAGCGGTATCATCAAAAAAGTGCAATTATCCAATCTTAAATCGTATTTATACAAACAAATATTGGTGAGCATTCGCTTGAATATTCCTAGCCAAAACATTCGCTATCAGCTAAGAGAACAAATTGATTTTGCTGCCATACTTTACAACAAAGGTTTGTACAAGCAAAGTTTGAAAATCTTGGATAAAACCAAACAACAAGCTTTAGAGAATGACGAAAAATACATGGCTTATGAAATTGTCGAATTCGAAAAACTAATTGAATCACAATATATTACGCGAAGTATTCAAGGTCGAGCCGATGAATTAGTTATTCAGGCAAAAGAGCTGAATTATAAGAATACTATTTCGAGCAAATTATCGAATTTGTCTTTGCAATTGTACGGCATTATGCTGAAAACAGGTTATGTACGAAGTGACGAAGAGTACAAATACATAGATGATTATTTCAAAAAACACATCTCCAAATTTGACGAAAAAAAGTATGGATTCCGTGAGCGATATTGGTATTTCAATGCTAATCTTTGGCGAAGTTTCTTAGTTCAGGATTTCTTGTCGTGTTACAAGTTTTCGCATAAATGGGTTACGCTTTTTTATGACAATAGAAATATGATTTTCCTAAATCCAGTGTTTTTCTTGAAAGGAAATCATTATTTATTGGAATCGCTTTTTATGCTCAAATACAAGACCAATTTCAAGAAATATCTAGAAATGCTAGAAGAAACAATCAATGATCCTCAGTTTCCTGTCAATGACAATATCACTTCGCTTTCATTTCTGTATTTGTACAATAACAAACTCAATTATCACATCCTCGAAGGCACATTTGCTGAAGCTGAATACTTGATTCCAGAAGTGTTAGACAAAATAGATTTGCACAATGAGCATTTGGACGAGCATCACGAAATGTTGTTTTACTACAAAATTGCTTGTATTTATTTTGGCAACGAAAAATACAATGAATGTGTGTTTTATTTAGAGAAAATCATCAATAACAAAAACCTTTATGTTCGCGAAGATTTGGCTTGCTTTGCCCGATTGTTGTGTTTGATTGCGCATTACGAATCTGGAAAAGATTTCAACTTAGAAAATCAGTTGGTGAGCACCTATAAATTTTTAATCAAAATGAACGATTTGCATGAAGTACAAAAGGAAATCATTCGCTTTTTGAAAAAATTAAGCACCATTTATCCAAGTGACATCAAAAAAGAATTCATTAAGGTAAAAGAACGTTTTGTCGAATTAGAGAAAAACACCTACGAGAAAAGAGCGTTCCTTTATCTAGATATCATTTCTTGGCTAGAAAGCAAAATCGAAAACCGCAAAATTAGTGACATTATCAAGGAAAAAGCGAAGTTGAGTAATCGATAATAGGTAAAATATAACAATTAACAAATCAGTAACAAACGATATTCTCCTTCATTTTCTATGGGTGCTCTGTGAATACAAGGCAGAACCTCTTGTTTAGGATGATCCACGGCCAGACGCCATAGATGTCCCAACCCCAAATTAATGGGTGCGGCATTGGGGTGAGCCTGATAATGCAAATCGAAGAAATTTTCCTTTAAAAAGGTTTCAAATTCCTCTGATGGACCTTCATAAAGTGCTGCCAACTTCTTTCGAATTTCGGGAATCAGTATTTTTTGCTCTGCTTGTTCATTGGCAATAATGTCGCTTGCAGCTCCGTGATAGGTACACAAAAAAGTATCTGTTGCAATGGGTGAACGATCTACATGATACGAATACACATCGGTGGATATGAAATCGAATTCATCGTCACGCTCATAACATTTAAGCAAATTAAGAGAGGGCGAAGCTCCAAAATCGGACAATAATCGCCAATCATTCAAGATGATTTCCCTTGCCAATTTTCCTTTTTCCGATAGTTGAAGTGACAGTAAATCCTCAGGATCAACTTCGGTTATGTTTTCTTTTAGTTGCAGTTGGCCTACAATCTCCTTGAAATCGCCTTCCAAATTTCGGTACCAGCACAGGGCATTCCTTTCTTCCTTAAAATGGGTATTTACCAGTTCAGAAAAAGTGGTCACCACCCCTATTTGGCCGTTATCAGAAAATGGATTACTCATAAATATGCTATCAGAAACAGGTTCGTTTATTTAGTGCAAAATTATGAAATTAAAGCTCAACAACGACTCTATCAACTCAAGCTTACCAACAGACTTTAAATTTGTGAAAATTTGCGGAATTTGTGGCGAAAACTTTTGATAGCAAGCAGTAAACCAAACAAAAACAAGCGCATCACATACCTATTATGAACAAAATAAGTCAGTTTTATTCACAATATAAAGTAGTTAACAGAAACCCGTAGAAATCAGAATAAAAGACATTTTTCTTATCAAAAAACCATAAAATCTATATTAAAAAGATGTTGAAAAAATCGTGAAATACTTTTCTGATTTATGATAATTCATAACGCAAAAATTACGAACTTGCGAAAAATAGAATTGAATTATAAATGAAGTTAAAAGGAAAAATAAGTATTGACGAATTTGATGGCAAACGTTATCAAATAAGACTTGTTGAACCAAATGAAAATGGAAAAGCGGTTTTAACTCATTATTTGCACAACATTCATAACGGAGTTTCAAAGTATTATAAAGATGATGCTTTAGAAGTTTTAAATGATTTTGTAACTTACAAACAAGAAGAAGAAAAAGTTTCAATCGTTGCTGAAGATGCAATGCAACAACTTCTTTTTGAAGTTGAAAACGTTCCGTTTCCTACTCCAGAAAACTATACTTTTAAATTTATAGATTTATTTGCAGGAATTGGTGGTTTTAGAATTGCTATGCAAAATCTTGGCGGAAAATGTGTTTTTACAAGTGAATGGGACAAAGAAGCTCAAAAAACTTACAAAGTAAACTTCGGAGAAGTTCCATTTGGCGACATTACAAAACAACAAATTAAAAATTATATTCCAGAAGAATTCGATTTACTTTGTGCAGGTTTTCCTTGTCAAGCATTTTCAATTGCAGGAAAACGTGGTGGTTTCGATGATACAAGAGGAACATTGTTTTTTGATGTTGCTGAAATAATCAAAAAGCATAAACCAAAAGCAATTTTTCTTGAAAATTTAAAAGGTTTAAGAAGTCACGACAAAGGAAAAACTTTAGAAACAATTCTAAATGTTTTAAGAAATGATTTAGGTTATTATGTTCCAGAACCTCAAATTGTAAATGTAAAAGATTTTGGTGTCCCTCAAAATAGAGAGAGAATTTATATTGTTGGATTTCATAAAGATAATTTGAGCGTTACCCTATTGGGTCGGGATTTTCGTTCCAATCTTTTTGTTCGTTCCTCACAAAAAGGATTTCCACTTCAATCCCTAACGCAATCAGCAGCTTAAAAAAATATGGCAAGAGATAATTGGAATAAAGAGCAGTTAATTGTTGCATTAAATCTTTATTGGAAAATTCCTTACAATAAAATTAGTGGTAGCTCTAATTCTTTAATAAAACAAACAGCTCCAATTATTGATAGAACACCAGCAGCATTAGCTTATAAGTTGATGAATTTTACAAGCCTTGATTCAGAGAAACAAAAAATTGGAAATAAGGGAAAGAGTGCTGCAAGTTCTTCCGATAAAGAAATTTGGAACGAGTATTTTGGACAATGGGAAAAATTGGCACTTGATAGTTCAGCTATACTAGCAACTATTCAAAATAAGTCCATAGAAGATATACTTGAATTAGAACCAGAATTAAAATTTACGGAAGGCAGAGAAAAAGAAAGAATTGTGAAAACAAGAGTTAATCAAAATGATTTTCGTCAAAGAATTTTAGCATCATACAATGGAAAGTGTAGTATTACAGGAATTTCTATCACTTCATTATTAGTAGCAAGCCACATTATTCCGTGGTCAAAAAACATACAAGAAAGATTGAATCCTAAAAATGGTATTTGTTTAAATAACATTCACGATAAAGCATTTGATAAGGGTTTAATAACTATAACTTCTGATTTTAAGGTTAAACTATCTGATTCTATTTTAGAAAAAAGAAAAGAAAAAAACATTCAAAAATATTTTATTGAATACGAAAATCAGCCAATAGTCTTACCTGATAGATTTAGCCCTTCAATTGAATTTTTAGAATATCATCATCAAAATATATTTAATAAATGAAGTACTCTTTAAAAATAATATTTGGGAAAGAAGAAGTTGATAAATTTATTTCAAATATTCCCTTAACAAAAGATGAATTAGAAATTAATGTTAAAGAATTTTCTTTTGAAACGGAACTTGAATTAATTGCATTTAAGAAAGGCATCAATGAAGCAATAGGTTGGCAAGAATTATATCTTTTAGACAACGATTAAATCTCGAATCATTGTTTTAACCTCTTTACTTGAGTGCAAAAGTTGCATTTGTTCCAAATGTAATTTATGATTTAATGTTTTACACAACTGAACGAGGTCCAATTTGTTGGAGTGTTAAAACAAGTCTAAGAGAAAGATATAAACAAGCAGATTTAGAAGCAATTGCACTAAAATATGTTCATAGAAAAGCGTTGAGCTACTTGATAACACTTGAAGAAAATGAAGCAAGAAGCGTGAAAGCAAAAATTAAAAGTGGAGATGTAATTGGACTTGATGATGTGATTGTTGCGACATCGGAAGATTTTAACCAACTAATTTTTGAATTAAAAGAGTTTGAATTTTCTGAACCACCAACCGTGAAAGTTATTGAAAGTAATCAAATTATAACCGAAGAAAAAGTAAACAAAATAAAATAGAAAAAAGGGTGATTGCACAACCTCCAAAAAAGTGTCAGAATCAAAATAAAACCATAAACAAACCTCGTTTAAGCACATTTAAGCGAGGTTTATTTTTGTTCGTAAATTTGGATTTATAAAAGTAGAAGTTCAAAAACAACTCCTAATACTCCAACAATTCCAGCAACGCTGCCTCAAATCGTCCTTTCGGCAAATATTGGTCTTCCAAGGCTTTGGTAAACGGAATGGGACTGTCTAAACTTGCCACGCGTTTTACAGGAGCATCGAGATATTGGAAACAATTTTCCATAATTAAGGCCGAAATATCGCTGGCTATTCCGCCAAACATAGAGTCTTCTTGCAAAATAATAGCTCGTCCTGTTTTCTTCACCGAAGTATAAATAGCTTCAGTATCTAAAGGCTGTAAGGTTCTTAAATCCAAAACATCTGCTGATATTTCAGGATTTTTATCCAAAGTGTCCAATGCCCAATGCACAGCAGCTCCATAAGCAATAATCGTAACTTGGTTTCCTTCCTTCAACAAGGCAGCTTTCCCCAACGGAATTGTGTAATAATTCGTTGGCACCTCTTGATGAATGCTTCGGTACAATTGTTTGTGTTCAAAAAACAACACAGGATTCGGATCGTTTATGGATTCGTTTAGCAAACCTTTAGCATCATAGGGAAACGCAGGGTAAACTACCTTTAAACCGGGTGTTTTTGTAAACCAAGCTTCATTAGTTTGCGAATGAAAAGGGCCTGCTTGTGTTCCTGCACCACAAGGCATTCGAACCACAACATCGGCTTTTTCTTGCCAACGATAATGCGTTTTGGCTAATAAATTCACAATCGGATTGAATCCGGTAGAAACAAAATCGGCAAATTGCATTTCGACAATCGCCTTATATCCATTGATAGACAAACCCATTGCTGCCGAAACTACGGCGCTTTCGCAAATGGGTGTATTGCGAACGCGTTCTTTGCCAAACTGCTCGACAAAACCTTCGGTAATCTTGAAAGCACCACCATATTCGGCGATGTCCTGACCCATAATAACCAAGTTATGGTGTCGTTCCATCGATTGTTTCAAAGCATTGGAAACGGCATCAATAAATCGAATATTTTTGGTTTCTTCTGAAGGAATAACTTCTTGAAATTGAAATGGTTTGTAAACATCATTTAATTCATCGTCATAAGTAGCTTCTATTTCAGATTCGGTATTGGCAAGAGCCCAATTTTCATCAATTGCTGCTTTGATTTCGGTATGCAAAAGAGCATCTAAATCATCAGAAAGAATTTCGTTTTCAGATAAAAATTTCCTGTAATTTTCTACTGGATCTTTGGTAGCCCAAACAGCAATAAGTTCTTGAGGAACATATTTACTGCCACTCGCCTCTTCGTGTCCTCGCATTCTGAAAGTCTTGAATTCTAATAAAACAGGACGAGGATTTTTGACCATCGAAGCTTTCAATTCCGATAATTTATGATACACTTCAAGAATATTATTCCCGTCAATAATATGACTTTCTATACCATACCCCACTCCTTTGTCGGCTATATTTTCACAACGAAACTGCTCATTTGTAGGAGTCGAAAGTCCGTAACCGTTATTTTCAACAATGAATAATACAGGCAATTCCCAAACGGCTGCAATATTCAGCGCTTCGTGAAAATCACCTTCGGATGTAGCTCCTTCACCCGTAAAAACAGCTGTTACTTTTCCGTTTTGATTTAATTTATTGGCCAAAGCAATTCCATCAGCAATCCCCAATTGTGGCCCGAGATGCGAAATCATTCCAATAATTTTGAATTCTTGTGTACCAAAATGAAAACTTCTGTCCCGACCTTTAGTAAAACCATCGGCTTTGCCTTGCCATTGCGAAAAAAGTCGGTGCATCGGAATATTTCGTCCTGTGAATACACCCAAATTGCGATGCATAGGTAAAATATATTCATCGGCATCCAAAACAGCTGTAACACCAACAGCAATAGCTTCTTGACCAATGCCAGAAAACCATTTCGATACCTTTCCTTGACGAATGAGAATGAGCATTTTTTCCTCGATTAACCGCGGCATTAGTAAACTGGTGTACAAATACAACAATTGCTCGTTGGTGAGATTTTTTCTGTCAAAAGTCATTGGGATTATTTTTTATTGTGTTTCAAAAGTATAAAAAAATAACATTCCTAATTCGAATTGTTAGATTGTTTATCAGTAGCCATTTATTTATTTTAGGTGACCGCAGAAATATTACAAAATTTAATACATTTATAAAAAATTATAAACTAAACCTCATGAAAAAGAAACTGATTATTTTATCTATGCTTTTAGGCGGATTTGCCTATTCGAATGCACAAAGTATCGGAACGCTTACAAAAGCAGCTACTTCAAGCGCTACTCAACAAGCCACTTCTGCAGCAGCAAACTCTTTTGATGTTGCTGGAATTTCAAATCAAGTAATGGGAGTTATTTCGCCAAAATTAAAATTGACCGATGCCCAAAAACCATTGGTAAATTCATTAGTAAATGAAACTTTAAACAAAAAGAAAAGCATTTTACCGACTGCACTTTCAGACAAAGCAGGTTATGCGTCTAAAATGTTAGGAATCAGCAATGGTTTTACTTCAAAAATGAAAGGACTTATTAAACCTGAACAATACACAGCGCTTTTGGGTATCTTGCCAAAATCAGCTTCATCAACATCTGCTTTGGCAAAAATGTTGTTTTAGTATTAAAAAAAAATAGATTTCTATTTAAACCGAGACTTTGTTTCGGTTTTTTTTATCCAAAAACTTAAAGCGAAATAGTGAACTGACTATTAACCATAACTGTTTGAAGTCAAAACAAGAAAAGGAATGTTATAAATAAAAAGAGGATGCTAATTAAAACATCCTCTTCGGAGTAAATTAAAGTTAGAACAAATAATTTAATCTTTAACGCCTAATTTTTTCAAAATATCGTCCATCAAACACCACTTGGTGAGGGATGATTGTAATAAATTGGCTCCCACAAAAGCGGTAAACCACAACCAGTTTTGGTTGACATAAATTGCCAATAATAGGCTGGTCAGGATAAAAATTCCTGCAATTCCTCTGACGAATCTGTTTTTCATAATATATGTGTTTTTGGTTAATTCGTTTTTTCGATGTTAAGCACAGCAATATGGATATGCGACATCGTTTCTTGTTCTTTGTTAAATTCTTTGACCATTTCAAACAGTCCATCTACTTTATCTTTGTGAACAAAGGCATAAAACAAAACCGATTCCATTTCTTGCTCATTGGCAGCAAACCAATTGGCTTCTAAAGCGTCTTCGGAATTGTCCTTGAATCCATTTACGTCTTTATAAGAAAAGGATTTAACTCCAGCCTTTTTAAGCATCAGTTTGATGTCTTTTTCAAATTCCTTGACTGCGGTTATTAGTAGTAATTTCATATTTTTTTAAGTTTAAAGGTTTAAGAGTTTAAAAGTTTAAGGTGTCTAAAACTTGGAACCTTAAACTTGAAACTAATTTTTATTTCTCCCATTTTTTCCTCTCCGTGATGTAATAAATTATCGGCACGACCAGCAAGGTCAAAACGGTCGAAACAACCGCTCCAAAAACTAACGAAATCGCCAATCCTTGAAAAATCGGATCGAATAGAATAATGGAAGCACCAATAACTACTGCTCCAGTTGTCAATAAAATCGGCGTGGTTCGCACCGCTCCTGCTTCGATAATGGCTTGTTTTAAAGGGACTCCTTCGTTCAATCTGATTTCGATAAAGTCAATCAGCAAAACCGAGTTTCGAACCATAACGCCTGCCAAAGCAATCATTCCAATAAAAGAAGTCGCCGTGAAATAGGCACTCAACAACCAATGCCCAAATACAATCCCGATTAACGAAAGCGGAATCGCCAACATCATCACCATCGGTGTTTTGAAGTTCTGGAACCAACCCACAATCAGCATATAAATAATCACGATTACAACCAAAAATGCGACACCCAAATCACGGAAAACTTCCAATGTAATTTGCCATTCGCCATCCCATTTTACGGTAAAATCGCTTTCGTCCGTTGGTTGTTCCATGTACAATTCGTTGACTTTATAGCCTTTCGGTACGTTCATTTTGGACAATTTCTCGTTCATTCCCAAAATCGCATAAACCGGACTTTCCAAGGCTCCAGCCATATCGGCGGTTACATAAACCACACGCTTTTGGTCTTTTCTGTAAATGGTTTTCTGCAACGTATCTCGAACCACTTTTACCAAATCACTCACTGGAATCATATTCCCCTGACTGCCTTTGATTTTTAAACTTTGAATGTCTTGCAAACTTGTTTTGTCTTTGTCGTCCAGCGAAAGCACGATGCCCACATTGTCATTGGAATTCTCGTCATACAAATTCGAAACCGGATATTCTTTCAACAAATACGTCAGATTCCCAACCACTTGTTGCGGTGCAATGCCGTTGAGCATCGCTTTTTCTTTATCGACTTCCAGTTTGTACTCGGTTTGATTGTCCTCTACCATCCAATCGATATCGACAATATCCGAAGTGTTTTCCAAAATGGTTTTCACCTGATTCGCCACTTTGATTTGTTCCTTATAATCTGGTCCATAAATCTCGGCAACCAAAGTCGATAAAACCGGCGGTCCTGGCGGAACTTCAATAATTTTCACATTCGCACCATACTTCTTGGCAATCTTTTGGATATCAGGACGCATAGCTTTGGCGATATCGTGACTTTGTAAATCACGGTCTTCCTTATGCAACAAGTTCACCTGAATATCCGCCATATTGCTGCCACCACGCATATCGTAATGACGCACCAATCCGTTAAAAGTGATTGGAGCAGATGTTCCAATGTAATTCTGGTAATTCACCACTTCGGGTTTGGTCGAAAGATATTGTGCAATTTCTTTGGTCACGGCTGTAGTGCGTTCCAATGTGGTTCCTTCGGGCATATCAATCACCACTTGGAATTCGTTTTTGTTGTCGAAAGGCAACATTTTCACGACTACTGATTTGGTAAAAAACATCAAAACCGAACCGAACAACAACACCACGGTTACCGCCAAAAGGATTCTTCTTTTAGAGTTACTTTCCAATAATGGGCGTTCCAGTTTATTATAGATTTTATAAATATAGCTGGTTTCCATTCCCGCTTCGTGTTTGTGCTCTTGCTCCTCTTTTTCCTGCAACAAATGATACCCCAAATAAGGCGTCACGGTCAAGGCCACAAACAAAGACAACAACATAGCAATCGAAGCACCAATCGGCATCGGACTCATATAAGGTCCCATCATTCCCGATACGAAAGCCATTGGCAGAATAGCCGCAATAACCGTAAACGTGGCCAAAATCGTTGGATTTCCCACTTCGTTTATCGCATAAATCGCCGCTTGCTTGAACGGCAGTCGCTTCATCTTGAAATGCCTGTGCATATTTTCGGCGATGATAATACTGTCATCTACGACGATTCCCACCACGAAAACCAGGGCAAAAAGTGTGATTCTATTCAAGGTATAACCCAATAAATAATAAGCAAATAAAGTCAAAGCAAATGTCAGCGGAACGGAGAAAAACACGACCAAACCGCCTCTCCAACCCATCGCCAAAATAACTAAAATCGTAACGGCAATAATCGCAATACCTAAGTGAAGCAACAACTCTCCCACTTTGTGTGAAGCGGTTTCTCCATAATTTCGAGTCACCTCAACGTGAACATCATCTGGAATTAAAGTTTTCTTTAAATGCTCTACTTTATCTATGATTTTAGCCGAAATTTTCATCGCATCCGCCCCTTTCACTTTTCCGATGGAAATCGTTACGGCTGGATATTCGGATTTTGCAGTTTTGAATTTTTCATTGGCTTTGCCATACCCAAAAGATACATAACTTCTGGCTGTGGAAGGTCCATCTTGCACCGTTGCCACTTGTTTCAAATAGACCGGCATATTTTTATTCACGCCCACCACCAAGTTCTCTACATCTTCCGAATTCGATAGAAATTGTCCTGTGGTAACCAAATATTCTTGGTCGTTTTGCACAAAACTACCCGATTGCGAACTGCCGTTATTGGCTTGAATCATTTGCATAATGCCCAAGGCATCCACGCCGTTTTCGGCCATTTTATCTTTGTCCAAAATCACTTTCAGTTCGCGATTGTTGCCACCAATTTCTTTGGTAATCGCCACATCTTTCACTTTTTCGATTTCCGAAGTCACTTCTTCGGCAATTTGGCGCAACTGGAAATCATCTTCTTTTTCACTCCAAAGCGTCAATCCCAACATCGGCACATCGTCAATCGAACGGGTTTTCACCATTGGTTTGTAAACGCCTTTTGGAAACATATCTTCGTGTTTCGCCAATTCGTCGTACAATTTCACATAGGAACGCTCCACGTCCTGCCCCACATAAAACTGGACTATCAACATCGCCTGACCGTTCATCGCCATCGTGTGCACGTGCTCCACTCCTTTGATGTTCGAAATAATTTTCTCCAATGGTTTCGCCACACGGCTTTCGACTTCCGTTGGACTCGCTCCCGGATACCCCACCATTACGTCGGCCATCGGAACATTAATCTGCGGTTCTTCTTCCCTTGGAATCAAGAACGAACTGTACACGCCAATTATCATCAAGGCCACCATCAACAAAATGGTCAATTTCGAATTGATGAAAAAATGGGCTATTTTACCTGAAATACCTTCTTGCATAATTTTTTTGTTTATTGTTTAAGGTTTATAGTTTAAAGTTGTCCTCTAAACACAAATCTGCTGCTGAACACTGATTACTGAACACTAACTGTCGCTCCGTTATACAACTTCCCTTCAGCCGAAATGATGTATTGCTCGTTGGCCGACAATCCCGATAAGACTTCCACTTGATTGCCAAAGTTTTTTCCTGTTCGCAACCATCGCAAAATGGCGACATTCCCTGTTCCTATCGTATAAATTCCCGTTAGTTGTCCTTGTTTGACCAAAGCGGTTTCTGGCACCAATACCATTTCAGTTTTGGCAACTTGAACTTTGTTGGCAACAGGAAACTGCACGTTGACAAACATTCCTGACAGCACAGACGCATCGGTTTTGTTTAAATTGATTTTGACCAAATATTGTCCTCCCGTGTTGGTGGCCGAAGCACTCACTTCGCTTACTTTTCCAGTTAGATTTTTGTTGGATGATTTTACCAAAACTTTCACTGCCATTTCTTTTTTAATGGCGGCAATATTATTTTCCGAAACCATTGCGGTGACTTGCAAACGAGTAGCGCCTTCCACGCTCACCAAAGGCATTCCTGGATTGGCCATGTCGCCTTCTTTTACAAAAGTATTGGTCACCGTTCCCGAAAATGGAGCCGTGATATTTGAATACGAAAACTGCGCTAGTACTTCGTTTCGCATTTGTTTGGCGCCTTCCAAACCAGCTTTTGCCATTTCGTAACGAGCGGTCATATCGTCTAATTCTTTTTGCGAAGCCGATTGTTGTTTGAACAAATTCACGAAACGATCGTAGTCTTTTTTGGCATTGTTGTAACCCGCTGTTGCCTGCAAAATACTGGCATCTACTTGTGCTTTTTTGGCTTGCAAATCGGTGTTGTTGATGCTGACCAACAATTGCCCTGCTCCCACTTTTTGCCCCACTTTCACGTGAATTTTGGTCACATAACCCATCATTCGGGTGCTTAAATTGGCCGCGTTTTCGGCTTCAATTTTTCCGCTGGCGGTTACAAACGGACTGTTGTTGTTGGCAGAAATTCCGCTTACTTTTACCGCAATGGCTGGTTCTTGTTTGATGGATTCTTTTTTGTCTCCTCCGCAAGACGTTAGGAAAACTGCGGATATGGAAAGGATTGCGATTAACTTTTTCATATATTTCTTTATTTATTACTATTAACTATTGCCTTTTTCTACTTCGTCAAAAACTGCAAATATTCTTGCGTGAAATCATATTCGAAAACCGCTTGCAGCAACTTCAGTTCTTTCTGAAACATTTGGGTTTCGGCTTGCAACAAATCGGTGGTTTTTTCCAAGCCTTGTGTGAAACGGTTGCTTCTGATTCTATAGGCTTCTTGCGATTGTTGCAAGGCTAATTTTTCCAGATTTACCTTGTTTTCGGCGTCTTTCAACTGGCGATTCGTTTTGTTGAGTTCCAATTGGCTTTGCGATTTGTACTGTTGGTTTTCCACTTCCGCTTTTTGATATTCGGCTTTGGCTTTTTCCATTTTCCCGATGGATTTGTAACCATCAAAAACTTTCCAGGACAATTGTGCGCCCACCAAATAGCCTTGGGCATTGGTGCCAAAAAGTTTGTCGTCGTACATTTCGTAACTTCCAAAAGCGTTCAGGCTGGGCAAGAAATTCATCTTGCTGGATTGGTACATTTTGGCGTAAGCTTCAGATGATTTGTCCATTGCCAAAAGGTCTTTTCGATTGCCGGAAATAATTGCATTACTACTTGAAATAGCAATCGTATTATCTAACTCTTCCAAGGGTTTATAAATTTTGTTGGTGTTGTCTTCATTCAGAAGAAAAGCCAAATAATCCGAAGCGTTTTGCACGTTGCTTTTGGCGTATTGCAATTGGTTTTTGATTTCCCCAACACGAACTTGCACCGACAATACATCCGTTTTTTGAAGAATGCCTTGCTTGAAATAATTCTCGATTAGTTTCAAATTGGCATCGGCCGTGGCATTGGCTTTTTCCAAAACTTTTACGGCTTTGTAGGCTAATTGCAATTGCATAAAAGATTTGTTGACCTCCAAAGCTAAGTATTCTCCCGTGCGTTCGGTTTGCAATTGAAAGGCTTCCATTTTGGACTTGGCGGCTTGTCTTCCGTACAAACCATCCACGTTGATCAGCGGTTGCAAAACCTCGATTTTGGTGGCGTAATTTTGGGTTGCCGAAGGATTGTTCAACAAGGCGGGATTGAAATCCGAAGCGGTCAACACTTCCTGATTCAATTTCGAACCAAAAGCCATCAAGGGATTTGTGGTTGAAATCGCAGTGTGCGATGCCGTGATGCTTGGCAAAAACAAAGCATTGGATTGTCGGTAATCGGCTTGTGCCGATTTGAAGGCTTGATTCGCAATCTGGAGTTGCAGGTTTTTGTCGTTGGCTTTTTGTACAATATCTTTTTTGGAAATCGTCAAGGTGTCTTGCCCGAAACCCAAAGTTGATATGGAAAGCGTTCCAATGATGATTATAAAATTGATTTTCCTCATAATGATTGTTCTTGATTATGGGGCAAAGATATATTCGCGATATTTTTTGTTCAGTAACAAGTGTTACATTGATGGATAAAAATTGAATTAGTGCAATTTTTCTTTAAATTTAATTGTAGGATTTATTGTAGATGGGATAAAATGGGTATATTTGGGATTGAAAAAAAATGATGGTTATCATAGTTACAATAAATTATTTTTGATTTTAAAAAAAACATCTAAATATGATTGAAAACTTTAATCCTAACAATTCTTTTGAGATTAAAAATTCTAAAGACTTTTTTGAAAAGTTGCGTGATGAATATAATGATTTTGACAGAGCACATCTTAATCCTCGACATGCGATAAATTGTGCAATTACATCTTGGCATCTTACTGATTGGACTTACCAAGAATTTTTCAAAACAGATTCAAAATTCCAAGATTCAAAAGAAGGCAAGAAAAAAATATCTGGTTTATCAAAATATCAGGAACATCTGAAGACGCAATGTTTAGCATTGGAATATATGCGAATGATTACAAATGGATCTAAACATTGTAAAATAAATAAAGAAGATCAAACAGTAGTTTCATCGGGAGATTTTTCGCCATATGATTATGATAGAAATGATTATAATGTTCCTAGATTTATTATTGTCAACGACGTTAATAGTGAAGAACTTGATTTTGAAAGTTTATTACTTAAAACGATAGATTTTTGGAAAATTTTTCTTGATGATTTATACAATTAATCACGATAATATAATTGTATGATTAATAGATAATAAATTTAAAATTGCATAAAAAACAAATAAAAATCTTATCAAAATTTCTAATTATGGGATTATTCGATTTTCTAAAAAAGAAAGAGTTTGAAGAAATACGAATTCTTCAAGAAAAACTTCAAAAGTTTAAATCTATAACTGATATTCAAAACGAAGTTGATAATAAAAAGAATGAATTAGAATTACTAATTCAAAATAAAACTAATGAGATTTCAGAAAAAGAAAAAGAACTTAATAAAGTTATTTTAGACAAAGAAATTGAATTAAATTCAACTATTGAGAACAAAAAACAATCAATAAATTATTTACAAAAAGATTTTGACGAATTAAACCTAAATTATCAAACGGCACTCGAAACTTATACTCAACTTCGAAAAGATGTCAGTTTATATGAATCAAAATTAGATTTAATAGAATTTGGCATTTATGAACCTGTTTACGATTTTGAAAAATCAGAAGATTATCGAGCTGAACAAAATAGAATTATTGAAGAGCAAAAATTAATGATTCAATTAGAAACTGCCGCAACTTGCAATACAAATTGGACAATCGATGGAAGTCTTTCAAAAGGTAAAGCCTCAACAAAAAAGTTTATTAAATTAATCCTTCGTGCGTTTAATGGGGAATGTAATGCTCAAATTGGAAAAGTGAAATGGAATAACGTTAATCAAATGAAAGAACGTATTCATAAATCATATGAAACTTTAAATAAATTAGGAGAAGGAAGTGCGGTTATAATATCTTATGAATATCTTGAATTAAAAATAAAAGAAATCACTCTTGAATATGAGTTCCAAGTAAAACGCCAAGAAGAAAAAGAAGAAATGAGAGCTATTCAGGAAGAATTACGAGAAGAAGAAAAAGCAAGACGTGAATTTGAGCAAGCTCAAAGACAAGCTGAAAAAGAAGAAGAAACTTATCAAAAAGCATTACTTAAAGCAAGAAAAGAAGTTGAAAAAGCTACAGGTGAATTACAAGAAGAACTTAATTCTAAAATTTTGATTCTAGAGCAAGAATTATTATTAGCACAAGAGAAGAAAGAACGTGCAATGTCAATGGCTCAACAAACAAAACGTGGACACGTTTATATAATTTCTAATATTGGTTCGTTTGGTGAAAACGTATACAAAATAGGTATGACAAGAAGACTTGAACCAATTGATAGAGTTAAAGAACTTGGAGATGCTTCTGTTCCATTTCAATTTGATGTTCACGCTATGATTTACTCAGACGAAGCGAGAACTTTAGAAAATGAACTTCACAAAGCATTTTCTAATAAAAAAGTAAATATGTTAAATTACAGAAAAGAATTTTTCAATGTTAGTTTAGAAGAAATTGAAAAAAAAATAGCCGAATTAGGATTTGAAGCTGAATTTACAATTTTGCCAGAAGCAATGCAATATAGAGAAACATTAGCTTTATTAGAAAAAATGAATTCTACAGAAGGAATTAAAACAATTGAAGACCTTATAGCCGAAGAATATCCAACTAGTTTTAATAAGGCATAAAGAGGTTTTGCTTTAAATATACCCCGATAGCGCGGATTTGCAATCCGTGCCCATAATCGAGAGTAAACCAGCCCCCACAAACAAACTAACCCAACCCCAAAAAAAAATAAAACAAGCATTATTTACTTTACCTTCAAGCATAAAAACACGACTTTGCAACGAATAACTCATCTAAACAACGCAAAAAATGCAACGATAATTTTTTAAATGCGACGAATAAAGTGTATATTCGCCGTAAAATATGCAACGAATGATACGTTTTATCCATCAAAAAGACAATTGGCCCAATTTCACTTGGAATACTGATGAAATAGTTGGTTTGTTGAGTGAGGTGAGAAATTTGCAAGGAAGACTCATAGGGAAAATGGAATCTTTAGGATTCGACCTAAGAAGTGAAGCCTTGCTGGACACATTGACACTTGATGTATTAAAATCGTCAGAAATAGAAGGAGAATATTTAAATCCTGACCAAGTTCGTTCCTCTATCGCCCGCAGATTGGGGATGGAAATCGCCAGTTCTGTTGAGTCGGACAGGAATGTTGACGGTGTAGTCGAAATGCTATTGGATGCAACACAAAATTGCTTTAAACCAGTAACAACCGAAAGACTATTCGATTGGCAGGCAGCATTATTCCCAACGGGAAGAAGCGGAATGTATAAAATTACTGTTGGCGATTGGCGAAAAGATACCACTGGGGCAATGCAAGTGGTGTCGGGAGCTTTGGGTAAGGAGAAAGTACATTTTCAAGCGCCAGATTCGATATTGGTCGAAAAAGAGATGAATCAGTTTATAGATTGGTTTAATACTAATTCAACTATTGATTTGGTACTAAAAGCAGCTATTGCCCACTTATGGTTTGTAACCGTCCACCCATTTGAAGATGGAAATGGCAGGATAACAAGGGCGTTGACCGATATGTTATTGGCACAATCGGATAAAACGAATCAACGTTTTTATAGTATGTCTGCACAAATTCGAATGGAAAGAAAGCAGTATTATGAAATACTTGAAAAGACACAAAAAGGGAATCTTGATATAACAGAATGGATGAGCTGGTTTTTGAACTGCCTGATACATTCTTTAAAATCGACCGATGAAACATTAGTTAAAGTTTTATTCAAAGCCGACTTCTGGACTAAGCATTCCAAAACTTTGATCAATGAAAGACAGAAGAAACTTTTAAATAAATTATTAGACGGATTGGATGGAAAACTGACATCATCAAAATGGGCAAAGATTGCCAAATGCTCAAAAGATACTGCCATACGAGACATAAATGATTTGATTGACAAAAATATGCTGCAAAAAGAAACTGCAGGAGGAAGAAGTACAAATTATGAATTAAAGGAATGAAAAAAACAGAACCGGTAGCCCCGCTCCTCGAAGTCTTCCTTAAAAGAAAACCTTTTTTAAATTTTCGGAGAGTATAACTAAGTATAAATAATTTAAAAAATACATTATGAAAAACATTTTAATCTGCATTTCTTTCTTATTAGTATTGGTAAGTTGTGAAAAAGAGAACGTTCAAAGTGGAATTCAAACTAAAGTTTCAGGTACGCTAACAAATTATCTTGGTGCACCAATTGTAAATGCAAAAGTGAAAATTGGAGAATTTAAAAATCGTTTTGTATCTGATGGAGGAAGTACAGATTATTTCTCTAAATATATAGATTCGACTTATACCAACAGTTTGGGAGAATATGAAATAACATTTACAACAACAGGAGAGGGTTCTTCTTATAGAGTAATTATTGAAAATTCTCCAACTGATCAAAGTTATTATGGATTAAATGATTCGGTTGAAATTAAAAATCTGGGGGATTCTTTTGTATTTAATTCCATTCAATTTATAAAACTGTATCCTTGCGATGTAACTATAAATATGAATTCTATTTCAATTTTACCCATTAGCATTTACCATAAAACGACAAGACAACTAAGAAATCCCGAAATTATTAGTAACACAATGTTTCTGAAAAGAATTTATATAACAAATAATGAAATACAAAAATTAACCTTTCAACGAATTAAACCAAATGGAAAATATCAACAAGCTGTTTTTACTTTTCCTGCAAGTAATTCTGAATTATTAACAACTCAAAATATAACTTTGAATGAGTCCGATTTTATTGATCTTTAAAAGAATGACAAATAAAGCTTAACTTAATAACATTGGGCTTGAAAGTCTCGCTCGTGCCAACAAAGTTGCTCTTATTGATTTATAATTAATCCAACCAAAATAAATTCCAAAATGAAAAACACTTTACTCCTTTTGACTTGTCTGTTTGTAATAAACGCCTTTTCGCAAGACAAAAAATTATGGGCAAAATCGGTTATCAATCAAAAAGCACCCAAACTGGTTGTCGAAAAATGGCTTACAGACAAGCCTAATACTAAAGGGAAATTTGTACTCATCGATTTTTGGGCTACTTGGTGTGGACCGTGTAGAAGAGCCATTCCCGAGTTGAATAAATTCAGAACAGAATTCGAAAAGGACTTAATTGTTATTGGCATTAGCGACGAAACCCAAGAAAAAGTTCAAAGCCTTACGAATCCTAAAATAGAATATTTCAGTGCTATTGACACCGAAAGAAGAATGTATAATTCGCTGGAAGTACAAGGTATTCCACATTGTATTTTGATAGATACTAATGGCATCGTACGTTGGGAAGGTTATCCCATATTAACGGGTTATGAGTTAACATCGGAAGTAATTGAAGACATTATCGAAAAGTACAAAGGCAACACTCAGAATGACCAGATTTCGGATTATTCCAACTATACTTTGAAGGAATTGTCCAATCTAAAAACGGTCAAGGAACTAGAGCAAAATTATGTTTTGGTCAATCATTATTTAGAGCAAATCGAAAGAGGCGACATTGACCATATGGCATTGACTAAAATTGATATAGGTTTAGTAAATCCTTACTGGGAGAATGTTCCAGAATTGAAAATCTACAATGACAATTGGAAAAAAGCTTCGTCAGAGTTTGGTGATTTTATTAAAAAGAACGCTCCTGAAAAGAAAGAATTACTCGATCAATACCAAAAGAAAACTATCGATAAAGAAGAATATTTTAAAAAACATCGTGAAATAATGGCACGATTGCAAGCCGATTATCCTAATGAATTTCCGCAACTTTCAGAAAAGCAAATCAATAGTCTTAGAACAATGTGGAAACAAACCGGAAGATATATGTTGGAAGATTATAAAAAGAAAGAGAAAATTTTTCCAACCTATTGGATTCCAGAAAAAGATTTAGAAAACTCAAAAAAAACAAAGGAATACAAAACGATTAATCAAGAACTTTTGCTTGTAAATAATGAAATAATTAAGAAAAAAATATAATCTGTATGAGCACCAGTATTTTAAATTCGATATTGCGAAAATCAAAAGAAAACAAAGAAATCATTTCGATATGGTTATACAATACCGACAAAGGTTCATTTGTAGGTTACATCACCGAAATAAATGAAGAATATATCGGTTTTAGACATTTTACACGATTTGGAAAACAAGATGGAATTATTTTTATAAAAGTAGCCAACATTAAGAACATCGATTTCAATGACGATTACACCAAAGTGATGGAATGCCTCATCGAATATTCCGACATTATAGACAAACCTTCGGAATTTAGTATTTCGTTAAATCAATCTGAAAATTGGCAATTTGATGCACTTTTGCAACTTCATAAAGCCAAAGAGCAATTGGCTAGTATTGAAATCAACGGAAATGAATACTTTACAGGATTTGTCAAAGACATTTCAGACGAAGATTTTATCCTGAATTGTGTGGCCAAAAACGGAGAAGATTTAGGTACTTCGCTTTTCAAAATCGAAGATGTTACTGAAATTAGAGTCAATGATATTGATGATAGAAGACGATTATTATTGTACAAATGGAGAAAAGCTAGTTTGTAAAATAGTTTTTTAAGATGCCATCCATCCCTTCTCTTCAAAGTTGAGCAAACAAAAACAAACCTACTATAGATTTATACAATTGTCACTCTGGAAGCGTCACAACACACGAGAGAACTTATCCTAGACACTTCTAGCGTGACAAATAATATTGATTCCAACTAATCCCAAAAACCAGTTCAAAAAAAATCAAAAACTAAAATTATTTATTCAAAAACGTTTTGTAGATTAGCAAAATCAATAATCATCAGATTTAATTCATTATTATACAATGAATTACTGTTTAGCCCCAAATATACTATTGAACCAAAAGAAAGAATGATTTTAGATAGGTTTGTCTATCAAAATCAAATAATAACGTAAGTTAAGAAATCAATCTAAAGGTCAAGATTATGATAGAAAAGGACAAAAGAATTCAGATTTTTGATATTGCTAAAGGAATTAGTATTATTTTGATGACAGTGGGGCGCTATGACTTTACGGATATTTATCCCAATTTGTTAAAGTTCCAAAATGTAGCCGTATTTTTGAGAATGCCCACTTTTATTTTTATTTCAGGTTATCTCTTTAGCGAACGGTTAAATTTTAAGGAGTTTTTAAGCCATAAAATAGATGGATTACTCAAGCCTTTATTGGGTTTTATACTAAGTTTAACTTTACTAAATATCATTTTTGAGGCAGTTGCTTTAAATACATTCACTTTCAATAGTGTTTTTGTACACATTGCTAATATAGCTCGATACTTTTATCACGGCAGTTTTGATGTGATAAATGTTTCCTTCTGGTTTATAGGAGCGCTGTTTTTAGGTCAGGTTGCACTAAAAGGATTTTTGGAGATTAAAGGATTTAAAAAACCTTTAAATTATTTCCTGTTGGCGGCTTTTTTTCTGGTTTTATTCTTCATCAATACAATTAAATTCAAATTTTACTGGTCTGAATATATTCCTATTTTCTTTACCTATTTATTGATTGGCCACGGTTTTAAAAAATTCAGTACTCGTTTTCTTGATGGAACTGCTTTTTTTTACAGTAAGGCAATGATTGTTTTCCCTGTATTATTTTTTATGTCCGTCTTTCTATTGAATCAATTGGATATTAAAATGAATTTTAACTTAGCTGGACTCGAATTCAATTATCATTATCTTTTGGGATTATCTCTTCTTGGGGTCTTTACAGTGCTTTATTTCTGTCGTTATATCGAAAAAATACCGTTTCTAAATTCATTTTTGGTCTATTGTTCTAAAGCGAGTTTTTTTATTTTGGCCTATCATATTTTTATAAAAAATGTTTATAAAGTTGTCTTTGACATGAAATCTTATCATCCGGTATTGCATACTTTGTTGTTTATTTTAAACATCATATTGTGTTGTCTAATTTATAGATTCTTGCAAAAAGTGCCATTTGTTCGCCTTTTATTTTATCCTATCAAAGTAATTTCGTTGAATAATGCTGAAATCAACCTATTGAAATCCAAGTATATCAATAAATTTATTCCACAAGATGTTTCTCTTGGAATTGCTTAAAGAGAATAGCAAACAACTTAACAACTAAAAAATTATGGCACTTATCAATCCACACATTAACTTCAACGGAAATGCCGAAGAAGCATTCACTTTTTACAAATCAGTATTTGGCGGAGAGTTTGCCATGATTATGCGGTTCAAAGATTTAGAAAACCCCGAATTTCCAGTGGCTGAAAGTGAAGCACATAAAATAATGCACATTGCTTTACCCATTGGTCAAAATATTTTGATGGGCAATGATGTTCCCGAAATAATGGGACGAGTAAATGAAAA
Source organism: Flavobacterium alvei (assembly GCF_002920895.1). GTDB lineage: Bacteria > Bacteroidota > Bacteroidia > Flavobacteriales > Flavobacteriaceae > Flavobacterium > Flavobacterium alvei. Next base: position 193,338 of record NZ_PQVG01000006.1, on the reverse strand, counting down.
TGAAAACAGGTCTAAAATAGCCATTAGTGCAGAAAGTCGTGAAGAAGCCGACAGGTTGTTTAACGGACTTTCGGCAGGCGGAACTATTGAAATGCCCATTGAAGACAGCCCTTGGGGTTCCTATTTCGGGATGTTTAGAGACCAATATGGCATCGAATGGATGGTAGATTTTGATCCAAAATACAAGGGTAAAATCTAAGAAACAAACAAAGAAATACCTAATATAAGGATTTCGTTGTTTGTTCAACGTCAACATTTAGGAGAATTTCAAAATCTTTATCCTAATTTAAAACCCCGATTTCTAAATCGAAACTATTCGGGTTTTGCTTCAACTTTTGATTTTTTGTCGGGTCTGATAATCATTCGCAAAGATTGGTCTTTCGAGAAATAGGCAATCATCCAATGGTAAAAAGTATTGATACGATTGCGATAGGTAATCAAAGACATCAAGTGAACAAACAACCAAATCATCCAAGCCAAAAAGCCTTTGAAGTGCATTTTAGGTTTGGGCAAATCTACAACCGCTTTGTTTTTTCCGATGATCGCCATAGAACCTTTGTCGTTGTATTTAAAGGGTTTCAACGGCTTGTTTTTTAGCATCAATTTGAAATTTTCGGCTAGATTTTCACCTTGCTGAATGGCAACTTGAGCCACTTGTGGATGACCTGATGGAAAATTTTCATCACTAAGTTGGATACAGGTATCTCCAATGGCGTAGATGTTTTCGGTAGTATTGACTTTATTGAAAGCATCGGTTAACATTCTTTTTCCACGACCATAACTTTCTGTTGGGATTCCTTCAAAAACTTTAGCAGAAACTCCAGCTGCCCAGATTAAATTTTTGGTTTGTATCGTTTCTCCATTTTCAAAATAAACGGTATCGTCTTTATAATCGACTACTCGGGTATTTAGTTTTACCAAAACTCCCAGCTTTGTTACTGCTTCAAGTGTATCTGCTTGCGATTCTTTGCTCATGGGCGACAAGAGTGCATCGCCACCATCGACCAAATAAATATTACTGGCAGAAGTTTCTAATTCGGGATATTCTTTGAGCAAAATGTTTTTTCGCATCTCGGCAAACATTCCCGAAACTTCTACTCCTGTTGGGCCACCACCAGCAACTACAATGGTTAAGAGCTGTCTTCGTTTGCGAATGTCTTTAGTTATTGCTGCTTTTTCTAGATTTTTCAACAATGTGTTTCGCATTTCGATGGCATCATTGAGCGTTTTCATCGGAATGGCATTTTTCTTGACATTCTCCATTCCGAAAAAGCTGGTTTCGGCTCCAGTGGCAAAGACCAATTGGTCGTAATGTAATTCGCCGTTGTTGAGAATGATTTTGTTTTCGGCAGGAATTACTTTTTGCAATTCGCCCAAACGAAATTGAAGGTTCTTTTTGCCCGCAAAAAATTTTCTAAAGGGATAACTAATACTGGAAGGTTCCAAAAAAGCCGTAGCTACTTGATAAATAAGGGGCGGAAAGAAATTATAGTTGTTTTTATCGACAAGAATTACTTCAATGCCTTTGTGATTTGATAAATCTTTGGCCAAGTTAATCCCGGCAAAACCTCCTCCTATTATTACTATTTGCATATTGAAAACGAATTTAGTGATAGCAATTACTCATTAGATAATTAATATCGCTAAAAGTACAATATAATTTTTGGCGCAAATATTAGTTTTTAAATTTTTTAACAGGTTTTTCTTTGTTGGAATCGGCTTTGCTTTGCAGCAATTGATTGGCCAATAATTTTTCGATTAATTCATCTTTGGTCAAATGATGAAAAATGGTTTTGACTTTGTTTTTAAATTCGGCCGAAACTTCGTGATTGGGTTTAGTTTTGAAGATTTGTTTGGCCCACAAAAGCGTGTTGTTTTCTTCAATATTCTCGGCAGTTGGTTTTTGAAATTTGGTAAATTTAATTCCCAATTCTCTTTCAAAATCAGCTATTTCAGCCACTTCTTCTTGCTGCAAAACCGTTAACGAAAGTCCCTTTGCTCCTGCTCTTGCGGTTCTTCCGCTGCGGTGAACATAGTTTTCATAGGTATCTGGCAAATGATAATTGACCACATAAGCCATTTCTTTTACGTCAATTCCTCTGGCGGCCAAATCGGTTGCTACCAAAATATGAATGTGTCCTTGACGAAATTGTTCCATAATTCGATCCCGAATGCCTTGTGACAAACTGCCGTGCAAAGCTCCTGACGAGAATCGGTTAATAGCCAAGTTTTTGGCTAATTTATTGACGGCGGCTTTGGTTTTGCAAAAAATAATGCCCCGTTCGCCCTCTTTTGAAGTTAGAAAGTGCATCAAAACATCCAATTTTTCGATGGGATCAACAACGATGTATTGATGGTCAATTCCTTGATTGCCTACAGTTTGCATATCGGCACTCACTTGAACTACATTTTTATTCAAATAGTTCTGAATCAATTGTTTGATAGTTCCAGGCATTGTTGCCGAGAAAAGAAATGTTCTACGGTTTTTGGGTAATTCGGCGATGATTTCATCTAAACCTCCTTTCAAAATTGCAACCATTTCGTCGGCTTCATCGAGTACCAAAAAATTTGTTTCTTTCAAACTGATGGCTTTGCGCTGAATCAAATCAATCAATCTTCCGGGTGTTGCCACTACGATATGGGTTGGCAAAGTCAGTCTTTCTATTTGAGGTTTTATTGGAATTCCACCGCAAGTTTCAGCAATAGAAATCTCGGGAATATACTTGGCAAAAGCTTCTAAATTAGTAAAAATTTGATGTCCCAATTCTCTTGTTGGTGCCAAAATAACAGCCTGAACAGCAGTAATTTTAGAATCAATTAATTGAAGTAATGGTAAACCAAAAGCAGCCGTTTTTCCAGTTCCTGTTTTGGCCAATCCAACAAGGTCGGTTTGGGTTGTCAAAAGCAAGGAAATTGTTTTTTGTTGGATTTCGGTTGGCACAACAATTTTTAAATCATCAAGTGCTTTTATAATAGATTCTTGAATACCTAAATCAGAGAATTGTTTTGACATATTGTTGATTTATTATTTATTTAATTGTTGTTTTGAAACGGATTCCTAGCCCCGATAGTAGTGAAAATCCTATTGTGCCGGTCTTCGGCACAATAGATTGTAACGAATGGCGGGAAATAGCTCCTGAAAATTAATCGGCTTCGTTCATAATTTTTTCGCGATACTTCTTCCCTATCAATAACAGCAATTTCTGTTTGTAATCATCTACCAACCATTCGCGGTAATTCTTGCTGCATTGGCTCAAACATTTGGAATAACGCTTCAAACGGCATTCGATATCGGGATCCAATTCTTTATACAATTCTTTGGCATCACGCAATTCTTCTGTATTGTCCACACACATTGCTGCATGTTGTTCCAAAGATTTGTCCAAGACAACCTTGGAACGCAAATTTTGGGCAATGGCTAGTTTATGTTCTTCATCGACATCAAAAGTTACGACTTCAGTTTTACTGAATTTAGCACGTAACTCTGGAGGCATCGTATATTTAAAATATAATTCAATTTCGGTATCGTCACGTAGATTTTCAAGATAAAACTCTGGCGATTTGAAAATGTGTTGCCAATTTACGGGCTCATTCCACAAGCCAAAACGAGCGGCATTGTTTCCTAAATCGATAACTGTAAATTCCTCTTTTCCAGGCAATTTTCGAGAACCACGACCAATCATTTGAAAATACAAAGTCAATGATTTTGTGGCACGATTCAAAATAATAGTTTCTACAGTAGGTTCATCAAAACCAGTGGTAAGGATTCCAACCGAGGTTAAAATAGCATCGGGAGTGTTTTTGAACCAATGCAAAATCTCTTTACGTTCTTCGGTACTACTAGTATTATCGAGATGTCGAATGCCGTATCCTGCTTCACGGAAAGTTTCATATACGTATAAAGATGTATTGATTCCGTTATTGAAAATCAGGGTTTTTTTACCCAAAGATTTCTCGGTGTAAGCGTGCAGTAATTTCTCTTGCATCGCCATATTGGTATATAAATCATCAGATGATTTCACGGTATAATCTCCATTGATTCCAACTTTCAAAGAGGTTAGACCAACATCATAACTATAAGTAATTGCTTTGGCTAAGAAGCCTTTTTCAATTAACGAACTAATGTTGTCTCCAACAATTAATTCATCATAACTTTCGTTCATTGGTAACTTGATATTCGAACTTAAAGGTGTTGCAGTAACTCCAAGAATAAAGGCATTTTTGAACGAACTTAATAATTTCCGAAAGGAATTGTAGTGTGCTTCATCGATAATTACCAATCCAATGTTGTCGAGATGCAATTTCTCGTCATTGATTCGGTTTTTCAAGGTTTCGACCATCGCTACAAAACAAGAATAATCGTTTTGGTCTGGAAGTTCTTTGACTTTGCTATTGATGATTTTGTTTTTGACATCAAAACCTTTGAGCATTTTTGAAGTTTGCTTGCACAACTCAATTCGATGGGTCAAAACGACTACTTTTTTATTGTGTTTTGATAAGTATTGTCTAACAATCTCAGAAAAAACAACAGTTTTTCCACCACCAGTTGGCAATTGATACAGTAAATGATAATTGGGAGACGCATTGTCTAAGCGCTCAAAAATGGATTCAATATCTCCTTTTTGATACGAATAAAGTTCTTTCTTATCTTCAATTTGTGTTTCTAGAGTGTTTTGAGACATTGTATTTATTGGATTTTTGCAAAAATACACCTAAAAAACAGTTAAACCACTAAATAATCGTGTAAAAAAAGAATTGGGATTAAATAAAATCGTCTATATAATTGAGAACTAGTATTCAAAACGTTCTAAAATGGCGTCAAATTCTTGGAAATTAAACCACTTTTGGTTAAAAGTCTCCTTGTTTATGGCGATAATTCGAGTTTTGAATTCGCTTAAAATTCCATTGGCAATCATAAAACTTACAGCCTGACTGAAAGAATTGAGCATACTTTTATAAAACAATTCCGATTTTATGATTTTTTCGGAGGAAAAAGTTTGAGCAATTTCAATTGAATAGAGCATTACATCAGCAATAATAAAAGGATCTACCCCCAAAAGTATAAATTGCTTGATGTATTTTTGAGCCACAGAACGGCGCATTTTGGGTTTTCGAGCTTTGCCAGAAGCAGCTCTTGCAGGAAAATATTCGTTCGAAATTTTAATTTTTGATTCCCTTAGTAGTGTGTCTTCTTTTGGATTAAAAACAAAATCATAATAGTTTTTTACAGGAACAAATTTTTCATACAACTCAATAATTTGCTCTTCGAGTTGGGATTTTGTGAGTTCGTTTAAGTATTTTTTTAAATCGCGTTTGCTCATGGATTTATAAATGCAAAATGTTAATTGTTTCAGAAATGACATTCTTAAAATCAACGATAATCATTAGTTTTGCCGTACCAAAAATTAAAAGTCATTTTATGCTAAAAGTATTCAAAAACATCGCCATCCTAGAAGGTATCTCTTATTTAGTTTTATTCTTTAATATGCTTTATATCAAACATTCTAATATTGAACTTTACCATAGTTTGTTGAATCCATTAGGGATGACTCACGGTCTGCTGTTTATAGGATATGTACTTTTGGCGGTTTGGCTAAAAAAAATCCAAGAATGGAATAACCAAACTTTGATTATTATTTTAGGAGCCTCACTACTTCCCTTTGCCACTTTTTATATTGAGAAAAAGTATTTAAGAAAAATATAACCCTCAAAAATTATTTTTGAAAACAGAATTGAAACAATTAGTCCTCTAGACGGTCTTTTACATATTCAATTTCTGTTTTTCCGTGCGCTTTTGGCTTACCATCAGGACCAAGGTTAACCATCGTGGTGCTCTCGATAGTAATAATGGTTTCGCGTGTCATCATATTTCGAGCCTCACAAATCAAAGTAAGCGAAGTTTTACCAAAACGAACCACATCAATTCCTATTTCGATAATATCGCCTTGACGGGCCGAGCTTCTGAAATTAATTTCAGACATATGCTTGGTTACAATTCTTGAGTTTTCCAATTGAATTATAGTGTATAAAGCCAATTCTTCGTCAATCCAAGCTAATAATTTTCCGCCAAATAAACTACCGTTTGGGTTTAAATCTTCGGGTTTTACCCATTTTCTAGTATGAAATCGCATATTGTTTTTTTTATATTGGCGAAAATAAGGTTTTCTATCTCTTTTTTTTTATTTTTAAAGAAAAAAAAGATGGATCAAAGAGATGTTTTTTTGAAAGAATTTAGAGGTGAAACCATTGGTATCGTAACTCCTCAATCCTCGGCAGATGAATTATTTCAAAACGAAGTACTTCGCCCTATTTTGAAGCTACAAAATGATTTGTTTATCGCTTCGTTCATCAATTATTTGGGTAAAAATCGAATTCATTTCGATACTTTTTCAGTTGAAAAAAAATTGACTGCCATCGAAAATGCGATTCAAAAAGACATCAAATTCCGAAATGCCTTGAAAGGAATGATTATCGCACTTTTCACCATCGACGAATATGCGCAGTACATCAAAAACTCTTCAAGCCTCAACAAAAGAATGATGGGAATGCTCATCGAAAGATTGAAAAGTCAAGTGCAGTTGTTTGAAGTTCAAGGGATTTAAGACTCAATTTTCAAAACATTCACATAAAAATCCTTATCCACTTCCAACTTTAAATTTTTAGAAGTTTGTGGCAGATTCGTCCATTCTGCTTGAGGTTTTAACCATTTTGTTTTTCCGTTTATGGTGACTTTTACTGGCATATCGAAATCAGGAACACAATTTGTCCAACGATAAGAAAGTTTACCTTTCAGAAACTTATATTCGAAAGTTGGAATTCTAATAGCTCTCAAATATTGATTGAAAAATGGATTCAAATCTAAACCGACAGCTTTACTCAAATAATCTTCAATTTGCTTGGTGGTAACAGTTTGATGGTAAAAAGTACTGTTCAAACCTCGTAAAATAGTTCTCCATTTTGGGGCATCATTTACAATTTGACGCAAAGTGTGCAGCATATTTCCACCTTTTGGATACATATCACCCGAGCCTTCATTGTTTACATCATATTGTCCAATGATGGGTTTGTCGTTTTTAATTCCTTTTCGGGTTCCTCTAACATATTCGGCTCCAGCTTCTTTTCCGTAGTAATATTCGACAAAAAGACTTTCTGAATAGTTGGTGAAACTCTCGTGAATCCACATATCGGCAATGTCTTTGTAGGTAATATTATTGGCAAACCATTCGTGACCCGATTCGTGAATGATGATAAAATCGAATTTCAATCCCCAACCTGTTCCGCTCAAATCTCTGCCTAAATATCCATTTTGAAAACCATTGCCATAAGTAACACAACTTTGATGTTCCATTCCCAAATAAGGCGCTTGTACCAATTTGTAACTATCTTCATAAAACGGATAAGGACCAAACCAATGTTCGAAAGCTTTCAACATTCGTGGCACATCTTTGAATTGAATTTTGGCTTTTTCTAAATCATCTCTCAAAACATAATATTCGCAATCTAAATCGCCTTTCTCTCCTTTGAAAACTTCTGAAAATGAAACATAATCCCCGATGTTGATATTCACTCCATAATTATTAATTGGGTTCGAAACATACCAATTGAAGGTTTTGGTGCCATCTTTCAAATCGATTATACTTTGCAAACGACCGTTGGAAACATCCGTTAAATTCTTGGGAACATTCACGCTGATGAGCATATTATCGACTTCATCATACATATGGTCTTTGCAAGGCCACCAAACACTGGCACCCAATCCCTGACAAGTCGAGGCAATAAAAGGTTTTCCGTTCTTGTCTTTGCTCCAGGTAATGCCACCATCCCAAGGTGGATTTACTGCAATTTTGGGCTTACCACCATAGAAAACAACAACTTCTTTTATGTCTCCAACATTTTGTGGTTCTACTAAATTGATATAAAAAACATTTTCGTCTCTTTCCAATTTTAACTCTTTGCCATCTTGGGTCACTTTGGAAATCTCCATCGGTTTTTGCAAGTCAATTTGCATTCGATTATAGGATTTCAAAACCTTATAACGAATGGTATTCGAACCCGAAATGGTACTATCGGTAGGATTAACTTTGACATCTAAATGGTAATATTTTACATCCCACCAAGCTCTTTCTTTAGTAATACTGCCTCTTAAAGTATCTTGTCTGGTGAATACCTCTGCTTTTCCATCAAGAAGATTTTGGGATTTTGCACTATAGAAAATCAGTAAGGAGAAACAAATTAGAGTTAAATAGGATTTCATATAAACAAACTTATTTACAAATTCTCAATAAATTTAGTCAATAAATGAACACCATAAGCCGTGGCGTGTTTGCTTTTGGCAAATTCGTCGTTACCAAACGCTACTCCTGCAATATCCAAATGTGCCCAAGCTTTATGATTATCAGTGAAATATTCTAAAAATTTGGCGGCTGTTATGGCTCCAGCCAATGGTTTTCCGCTATAATTCTTGACATCTGCAATCTCACTTTCTATATCGGATTTGTAGCAATCCCAAAGCGGCAACGGCCAAAGTCTTTCGCCAATGGCATCGCCTGATTCTTGCAGTTTTTTGGAAACAAGTTCATTATTGGTAAACAACGCCGCACATTCGTGACCAAAAGTTCCCATCGCACTTCCTGTTAATGTTGCAATATCAATAATATATTCGGGTTTGAAATTTTTGATTAAATATGACAATCCATCGGCTAAAACCAATCGCCCTTCGGCATCGGTGTCGATAATTTCTATCGAAGTTCCGTTATAGGAATGAATGACATCACTGGCTACAAAGGATTTGGCATCCACAGCATTTTCAGCACAAGGTACAATCGCAGTGACTTTTACAGGCAAATTCAAATCGGCAACGAGTTGCATAGCTCCAAAAACAGCTGCTCCTCCAGCCATATCACATTTCATATCCAGCATAGCCGAAGTCTTAATATTCAATCCACCGGTATCATACGTAATTCCTTTTCCCACCAACCCAACATGTTTGGTTTTGGCATTCACATTTTTAGGAACGTAGTTCATTATGACAAATTGAGGCTCGTTTTCGCTGCCTTTTCCAACAGCCAAAAAAGAACCTAAACCTGCTTTTTTACACGCCTCAAAACCTAAAGTTTCTACTGTAAAACCGTATTTTTCACCACTTTGATTCGCCCAATTCGATAGGTATTTAGGAGTAACAGTATTGGGTGGCAAATCGACCAAACGAAGCGTTTCTAATTGAGCATTGGCTATTTTTATCGCTTTAGAAATCGTGTTAGCTATATCTTTCTTGGAAATTAGGGCCAATTCAAAATTTTCATTTAAAAAGGGGTGTTTCTCTGTTTTTTTAAAATGTCCTAAATCATAACTTCCTAAATAAAGCCCAGAAATAGCGGCTTCTACTTGTTCAGGTGAAAATTGTTCTGGCAAAACTAAAGCTACATTAGTACCAAAAGATTCTTTTTGATTGTAAGCTATTCTTCGGAAAATAGTTTTCAAAGAGGAATAATCAATTTCTTTTCCTAAACCGATGAAGATATGTACACAATCATATTTTTCAATCATATAATGTGTATCTTTTTTTCCATAAAATACTTTAGAAGCAACCGAAACTCCCTGAAATTCAATTGGCACTAAACTTTTAGAATAAGTCTCGAAAACAGGAATTAAAACAGTTCCAGTAAAATTATTGAGGTTTTTAATTGTAGTTGTTTGCATCTTTTCACTCTATTATGTTACACTTTGTAATAATGAGTAAATATAGTGGATTGGTATTGGATATAAAAGAAAAACCCAATAGTAAATTCGCATTACTATTGGGTTTTTATTGCTAAAAATAGACTATTTTTTATTTTTGACGGCCTTTTAATACATTTATCACATCATTCAATTGAAATCCTTTGGCTTGCAAAAGAATCAAATAATGAAAAAGCAAATCGGCACTTTCATCCAAAAATAAATGGTCATTGTTGTCTTTGGCTTCAATAACCACTTCCACGGCTTCTTCTCCCACTTTTTGGGCAATCTTGTTGATTCCTTTTTCAAATAAAGAAGCAACATAACTCTTTTCAGAATCGGCATTTTCTCTGCGAGTTTTGATGGTTTTTTCTAATTTAGAAATAAATCCATACTCCTGATTGTTAGGCTCTTGCCAACAAGTATCTGCACCAGTATGACAAGTAGGGCCAACGGGTTTTGCCTGAATCAAAAGCGTGTCGCCATCGCAATCATTTTTAATATCAACTAGTTCTAAAAAGTTGCCACTCTCCTCGCCTTTTGTCCAAAGTCTTTGTTTGGAACGGCTGTAAAAAGTTATTTTTTGAGTTTCAATTGTTTTTTGAAGCGATTCTTCGTTCATATAGCCCAACATCAGGACGTTTTTGGTTTCTGAATCTTGAATTATGGCAGGAATTAATCCGTGTGCGCTTTTGATATCTATGTTCATTAGTATTTTAGATTTTAGAGTTCAGATTTTAGATTCTAACTTCTATGTTATTTTTTTTAAGTTCTTTTTTTAAAGTTTTGATTTCAATTTCCTTGAAATGGAATACACTTGCCGCCAAAGCTGCATCCGATTTTCCTTCGACAAAGGTATCAACAAAATGCTGAATATTCCCTGCTCCGCCCGAAGCAATTATCGGAATATTGACTAATTCAGATAATTTAGCCAAAGCTTCGTTGGCAAAACCATTTTTGGTTCCGTCGTGATTCATCGAGGTGAAAAGGATTTCTCCTGCTCCACGTTGTTCCACTTCTTGTGCCCAATCGAATAATTTAATTTCTGTTGGCACTTTTCCTCCCACCAAATGCACCATCCATTCGCCGTCAATTTGTTTTGCATCAATCGCCACAACCACACATTGGCTTCCAAATTTCTGTGCCAAATCGTTAATCAATTGTGGGTTTTTCACTGCCGATGAATTGATAGAAACCTTATCTGCACCGTTTTGAAGCAAAACTTCCACATCTTCAACAGCCGAAATTCCTCCACCCACCGTAAACGGAATATTGATTGTTGCGGCCACTTTTCGAACCAAATCAACCAAGGTTCTTCTTCTTTCTTCCGTTGCCGAAATATCAAGGAAAACCAATTCATCAGCCCCTTCATCCGAATAGATTTTGGCCAATTCCACTGGATCACCAGCATCACGCAAGTCCACGAAATTAACGCCTTTAACGGTTCGTCCGTTTTTGATATCGAGGCAAGGGATTATTCTTTTTGTAAGCATTTTTATTTCTATTACACAGAGATTCACAAAGGTTTCACAGAGATACGCAAAATTCTTTGAGAATCTTTGCGCATTCTTTGAGTTTCTTTGTGAAACAATCTATTTTATTATAAACTCTTCTAGTTGTTTCAACGAAATTCTTCCTTCATAAATCGCTTTACCGATAATAGTTCCTTCACAGCCCAATTCAGCTAATTTAGGCAATTCATCAAAAGTGGAAATTCCCCCTGAAGCGATTAATTTCAATCCTTCCGCTTGTTTTAAAATCTTTTCATACAAATCAAAACTTGGACCTTCCAACATTCCGTCTTTTGCAATATCAGTACAAATTACGTATTGAATTCCTTTATTTTGATACTCCTGAATAAACGGCACCAAATCTTCATTCGAATCTTCTAGCCAGCCTGAAACCGCTACTTTTTCGTTATTGGCATCAGCCCCCAAAATGATTTTATCTGAACCATATTCTGCAATCCATTTTTCAAAAATAGCACGATTTTTTACTGCAATGCTTCCACCAGTAATTTGATTGGCACCGCTTTCAAAAGCAATTTTTAAATCAGAATCGGCTTTCAATCCGCCACCAAAATCAATTTTTAATTTGGTTTGCGAAGCTATTTGTTCCAGTATTTTATAATTGACAATTTTGCTTGATTTTGCACCATCCAAATCCACCAAATGCAAATATTCGATTCCGTGGGCTTCAAATTCTTTGGCTACTTCCAGCGGATTTTCGTTGTATATGATTTTGGTATTGTAATCGCCTTTCGACAAGCGAACACATTTTCCTTCAATGATGTCTATTGCAGGTATTATTCTCATTCCATTTATGATTTTAGAGTTCAGATTTTAGATTTGAAATTGCCATTGAAATTGATTTTTGCTATTTAAATTTTAAAGTTTCAAGAAATTATCCAAGATTTTCTCTCCAACATCCCCACTTTTCTCAGGATGAAATTGCGTTCCGTAGAAATTATCGTTTTCCAATGCTGAGGAATATTCCAATTCATAATCTGTTGTGGCAATGGTTTCGGCGCAAATTGGTGCGTAAAAACTATGAACCAAATACATATATTCTTTTTCGGCAATTCCTTTGAAAAGATCTGATTTCAAGTTGTAAATAACATTCCAACCCATTTGTGGTACCTTGACTTTTTTGGAAAATTTGACCACATTTACATCAAAAATCCCCAAACCTTTGGTATCGCCTTCTTCCGAATGGTTGCACATCAACTGCATTCCCAGACAAATTCCAAAAACGGGTTGCTTTAATGTCGGAATCAAAGTGTCCAAACCGCTTTCTTTTAACATTTTCATTGCATAACTCGCTTCCCCTACACCAGGAAAAATCACTTTGTCGGCTGCTTTTATTTCGTCAGGATCGTTGCTCAAAACCGCTTTGTATCCCAATCTTTCGATGGCAAACATAATGCTTTGAATATTTCCTGCTCCGTAATTTATGATTACTATTTTCATTGTTTTTTAGTTGGAAGTTAGAAGTTGGGAGTTGGGAGTTGGGAGTTGGAAAAAGCATATTTTACTTCAAGCTTCCAACTCCAAGCTTCCTAATTTATAACATTCCTTTTGTTGATGGCAAAATCATCTTCTCAGTGTCGCGTTTTACGGCTACTTTTATTGCTTTGGCGAAAGCCTTGAAAATAGCTTCAATTTTATGGTGTTCATTATCGCCTTCGGCTTTAATGTTGATGTTGGCTTTGGCTCCGTCCGAAAAGGATTTGAAGAAATGATAGAACATTTCCGTTGGCATTTTGCCCACCATTTCACGTTTGAATTCCGTTTCCCAAACCAACCAGTTTCTACCGCCAAAATCAATGGCTACTTGGGACAAACAATCGTCCATTGGCAAACAAAAACCATATCTTTCTATTCCTAGTTTATTTCCTAATGCTTTGGCAAAAACTTCTCCCAAGGCAATTGCTGTGTCTTCAATCGTGTGGTGTTCATCGACTTCTAAATCTCCTTTTACCAAAATTTCAAGATCCATTTGACCGTGACGCGCAATTTGGTCGAGCATATGGTCGAAAAAAGCAATTCCGGTATCAATTTTACTTTTCCCGGTTCCGTCAAGGTTTAAGTTGATGTAAATATCGGTTTCGTGCGTTTTTCTGGTAATGGAAGCCGAACGTTCCTTTAATTTCAAAAACTCGTAAATGGTTTTCCATTCCGTGGTTTGCAAAGCAATAACGGCATCCAATTCGTGTCTTTTTGACGAAATTTCATCACTTCCCAACTCTTCGTCCGTGCTGATAAAAATAGCTTTTGAACCCAAATTTTTCGCCAATTCCACATCGGTTATTCTGTCTCCAATTACGAACGAATTTGCCAAATCATATTCAGGATTATTGATGTATTTCGTCAACATAGCAGTACCAGGTTTGCGGGTTGGCACGTTTTCGTGAGGAAATGTTTTGTCAATCAGGACATCGCTAAAAACAACACCTTCATTTTCGAAAGCTTTCATCACCAAATTGTGCACTGGCCAAAAGTTGGCTTCTGGATGTGAATCCGTTCCTAAACCATCCTGATTGGTCACCATCACCAATTCGAAATCCAATTCAGCAGCGATTTTTCCTAGATATTGAAAGGCTTTTGGATAAAATTCCAATTTTTCGAAACTGTCTAATTGATAATCGTTTGGCTCTAAAACCATCGTTCCGTCGCGATCTATAAAAAGTACTTTTTTCATTTTATAACTATTGTTTTTTTTAAATATGAGGGGGAGTGTTGTTTTTAATTTTTCTGTCAATTTCCTCAGTAAGAATGTTTTTTATAAACTTAATAAAATTGTCAATCGCATTAACATCTAATGGATTATGTTTTTTATATTCTTCTCTATTTTCTTTAATTGCTTCGAAAAATTTCCTTTGAGTATATTTTACTGCCATATTTTTGGTAACATTTTCTCTTATTGTTCCAATTATAGAAGTTATATCAATAGATAAAATACAAAACATTAATTCCATATCTTTCTCGATAGATTCTCCATCTTCGTCTACTTCAAATATTTTTTTTAATCTTTGATAATTACCCATTAAAGCAAAACATTTTTCAAATGTATCAACAGAATTAAGATGAGCAAATTTGTTCCTAATTTCCATAAATATCTGGAATTTTTCTCTTTGCAACTTGTCTAATTGATTAAGATCAAGCAATAAATTTGCTTTGGCATTAAAACTAAGAGCCTGACTAGAATTACCAAAAGAACGAGATTCTTCAGGCTTAATCCCTAATAATTTAGATAAAATAAGATTTACAGCCTCTTCAGTTTTAACAGAAAGTTCTATAACTAATCCTCTAGGTGTATGATTAATTTTGTCTAGCATAATTAGTTACCAATCTTCTTTAATGCTTCAATTAATTTCTTGTTTTCTTCTTTCGTTCCAATAGTCAAACGTAAAGTATTTTCACATAAAGGTTGAGTCGTTCTGTTGCGAATCACGATTCCTTTGGCAATCAATTCGTCGTATCGTTTGTTGGCGTCATCCACCTTTATCAAGATGAAATTGGCTTCCGTTGGATAGATTTTTTTAACAAATTTCACGTCAACCAATACTTTAAGTAATTCCTCTCTTTGTGCAATAATGGAAGCTATTTCAGATTTAATTTTATCGGTATCGCTCAATCTTTCCAAAGCTCTCAACTGCGTCAGTTCGTTTACGTTATAAGGCGGTTTGATTTTGTTCAAAACTGCAATTACCTCGGCAGAAGCATAACAAATTCCCAAACGAATTCCCGCTAAACCATAGGCTTTTGACAAAGTTTGTGTGACAATCAAATTCGGATATTGGTTTAATTTTTCTAACCAGCTTGCTTTATCTGAAAAGTCAATATAAGCTTCGTCAATCACAATAAAGCCATTGAATTTTTCCAATAAAGTGGTTACACTTTCTGTCGTAAAAGAATTTCCCGTTGGATTATTTGGCGAACATAAAAAGATAATTTTAGTATTTTCGTCAACAGCATCTAAAATTTTTTCTACTTGTGGCTGAAAATCTGTCGAAAGTAAAACTTCTCTGTTTTCAATGTTATTCAGGTTTGACAAAACGCCATACATTCCGTAAGTTGGTGGCAATGAAATAATGTTGTCAATTTTTGGCTCGCAAAAAGCTCTGAATAGCAAATCCAATACTTCGTCACTTCCGTTTCCTAACAAAATTTGATTGGTATTTACGTTTTTTTGTTTTGCCAAAACTACTTTCACGCTGCATTGTTGTGGATCTGGATAACGATTCACGCCATTCTGGAACGGATTTTCATTGGCATCCAAGAAAATCATATCCGCTGTGTCAAAATCCTCAAATTCGTCACGTGCCGAAGAATAAGGCTTCATCGACTTGACGTTTTCACGGACTAAATTATTTATATTAAAAACATTCATTACATTATATTTTGGACGCTGATAAAACGGATTTGCTAAAGCAAAAACACGGATAAAAGCTGATTTTATTTTTCAATTTTTAAATCTTTCAATCTCAAAGTAACTGCATTTTTGTGCGCTTGCAATCCTTCGACTTCAGCCATAATTTCTATCGCTTTGCCAATATTTTGAATTCCTTTTTCGGATATCTTTTGAAAGGTCATCGATTTGGTAAAACTATCCAGATTCACGCCGCTGTAATTCTTGGCATATCCGTTGGTTGGCAAGGTGTGATTGGTTCCTGAAGCATAATCTCCAGCACTTTCCGGCGTATAACTTCCAATGAAAACCGAACCTGCATTTCCTATATTACGTACATAAAAATCTTCGTCTTTGGTGCAAATAATGAAGTGTTCTGGACCATATTCATCGATTAATTCCAAAGCAGTTTTATCATTTTCGACAAAAATCAGTTTGGAATTAGCAATGGCTTTTTCGGCAATGGCTTTTCTTGGCAAAACTTCCAGTTGTTTTTGAATTTCTTTTTCCACTTTATCAATCAATTCCAATGAAGTTGAAACCAAAATAACCTGACTGTCGGTTCCGTGTTCCGCTTGCGACAACAAATCGGAAGCGATGAAAGCTGGAAAGGCAGTGTCATCGGCCACAATCAACAATTCAGAAGGCCCGGCCGGCATATCAATTGCCACACCATATTGAGTTGCCAATTGTTTGGCTACAGTCACAAACTGATTTCCAGGTCCAAAAATCTTGTACACTTTTGGAATTGATTTTGTTCCGAAAGTCATTCCTGCAATAGCCTGAATTCCGCCTACTTTCAATATTTTGGTCACACCACATAAATTGGCGGCATATAAAATCGCTGGATTAATGTTTCCGCTTTTGTCCGGTGGCGAACACAAAACAATTTCGTTGCAACCTGCGATATTGGCAGGAACGGCAAGCATCAAAACTGTTGAAAACAAAGGCGCTGTTCCTCCTGGAATATACAAACCAATTTTTTGAATTGGTCTTTTTTCCTGCCAACATTGCACTCCTTCTACTGTTTCTATTTCTACTCTAGCCGTTTTTTGAGCCGAATGGAATTTTTCTATGTTCGATTTTGCCAATTGAATGGCGGTTTTCAATTCGTCGGAAATAGTTGCAATGGCTTGCTCTATTTCTGATGGTGAAACTTCTATGTTTTCAAATAGAACACCATCGAACAGTGAAGTATATTTGGCAACAGCCTCATCTCCTTTTTTTTGAATTTCCTTGAAAATTTCTTTCACGGTAACTTCAATATCGTCGATGGTTTGAGTTGGTCTTTTTAGAATGGAAGACCAAGTTTCGGGTTTTGGATTGAATATTTTGTTCATTTTTTATATCATTAAGATAAATTCCAATATTTTTATAGTACCATTTTCTCGATTGGACAAACTAAAATTCCTTCGGCTCCGGCTTCTTTCAATTGGTCGATGACATCCCAAAAAGTGTCTTTGTCGATTACGGAATGAACGCTGCTCCAGCCTTCTTCTGCCAACGGCATTACTGTTAAACTCTTTAAAACAGGAAGAATTTTACCAATAGCTTCAATTTTGTCGTTGGGAACGTTCATCAAAATGTATTTTGATTTTCTGGCTCTCAAAACCGATTCGATTCGGAATTGAAGCGTGTCGATAATCGATTGAACTTCTGGAGTCACTTTTGGAGAAACCGCCAAAACAGCTTCGCTCTTGAAAATCACTTCCACTTCTTTCAAATTGTTTTTAAACAAAGTGCTTCCGCTGGAAACGATGTCCACGATTCCGTCGGCAAGACCGATGTTTGGCGCGATTTCAACCGAACCCGAGATTTGGTGAATGTCAACGGTCATTCCGAATTTGGCAAAATATTCGATAACGGTGTTTGGATAAGAAGTGGCGATACGCATTCCTTCCAAGTCTTTTATGGATTTGTATTCGAAAGCTTTTGGAACGGCTACGGAAACTTTGCATTTAGAAAATCCTAACTTCTGGATTACCTTGATGTTTTTTCCTTTTTCGACCAAAAGATTGTCGCCTACAATGGCAATATCTACCACTCCATCAATTAAATATTGGGGAATATCGGAATTTCTAAGATACAAAACTTCCAAAGGAAAGTTTGTTGCTTCGGCTTTTAATTGGTCATTTCCGTTGTTGATGGAAATTCCGCAATCTTTTAGAATTTGGATACTGTCTTCGTTTAAGCGTCCTGATTTTTGAATGGCAATTTTTAAAGTACTCATTTTTGTTGTTGTTTTTTGTTGTTGTTTTACAATTTTGTTTGAATACAACATTTAGGAAATAAAAAACCCGTTTGATGTACTCAAACGGGTTTTAAAATATGATGATTTACACACATACCATTAACACATCGCTTGAGAGCAATACTGTAAATGATGGTGATGCAATTGAATTGATAACATAACTTTTTTATTAAAAAATCCTTTTATTCGAGTGCAAATATACTAGAAAATATCTTTACAAAACAATTTTTAATTTAACTTAATACAAACAAATTGTTAAAAACCACCTGAAGAGTTGTCTAATTTAAAAACTACACTCGCAGATGGTTTAAAATTAGTACTAATTAGGGACTATTATACTTCTACAGCTTTTTCTTCTAATGAAGGGCCAGCAGCTACTAAACGTTTTCCTTCTTCATTACCTGTATATTGTTCAAAATATTTGATGTAACGAGCAGATAAATCTTTAGCTTTAGCTTCCCATTCACCTTCAGTAGCGTATGTAAATCTAGGATCTAAAATTCCTTCGCTTACATTTGGTAATGCAGTTGGGAAAGTTAAGTTCAAGAAAGGAACCGTTTTAGTTTCGGTTTTATTGATATCTCCATTGATGATTGCATCTATGATAGCTCTAGTGTTTTTCAAAGAAATTCTTTTTCCTGTTCCGTTCCAACCTGTGTTTACAAGGTAGGCTTTAGCTCCGTGTTCTTTCATTTTTCCAATCAATGTTTTAGAATATTGTGTTGGGTGCAAAGTCAAGAAAGCTTCACCAAATGCTGGAGAGAAAGAAGGTTCTGGAGCAGTAATTCCTCTTTCGGTTCCTGCTAATTTAGAAGTATATCCGCAAAGGAAGTGGTATGCCGCTTGATCTTCTGTCAAGATTGAAACTGGAGGTAAAACTCCAAAAGCATCAGCAGAAAGATAGATTATTTTGCTAGCGTGTCCTGCTTTTGAAGGTAAAACAATTTTACTAATGTGGTAAATTGGGTAAGATACTCTTGAGTTTTCAGTAATTGAATGATCGTAATAATCAATTTCTCCGTATTCATCTACGATAACATTTTCTAATAAAGCATCTCTTTTGATAGCTCTCCAAATGTCTGGTTCGTTTTGTTCACTAAGGTCAATTACTTTTGCATAACATCCACCTTCGTAGTTGAAAACACCATTATTATCCCATCCGTGTTCGTCATCACCGATTAAATATCTTTTTGGGTCGGCAGATAAAGTAGTTTTTCCTGTTCCTGAAAGACCGAAGAATACGGCAACATCGCCTTCTGGTCCAACGTTTGCTGAACAGTGCATAGAAGCCATTCCTTTTAGAGGCAAGTAGTAGTTCATCATAGCGAACATTCCTTTTTTCATTTCTCCACCGTACCAAGTACCACCGATTATTTGAATTTTTTCAGTAAGATTAAATAATACGAAGTTTTCAGAATTTAAACCTTGTTCTTTCCAGTTTGGATTAGTTGCTTTAGAAGCATTCATTACAATGAAATCAGGTTCACCAAAGTTTTCCAATTCATAAATTGAAGGTCGAATAAACATATTAGTTACAAAATGTGCTTGCCAAGCTACTTCCATTACGAAACGAACTTTAAGTCTTGTATCTACGTTTGTACCACAAAATGCATCTACAACATATAATTTAGGTGAAGTGGAAAGTTGCTCTAAAGTAAGAGCTTTTAAATCGTCCCAAACTTCTTTGGTTGTTGGATAGTTAGGAGAACTAATTCCTGACTCTTTGTCCCAGCAAATGGTATCTTTAGTTACATCATCTTTTACAATATATCTATCTTTAGGAGAACGTCCTGTAAAGATTCCTGTTTTTACGGCCACACATCCTGTATCTGTCAAAGCTCCTTTTTCGAAACCTTTTCTTTTATGAGATACTTCTGCTTGATACAACTCTTCATAAGAAGGATTATATGCAACTTCATGATACCCTGTAATTCCTAAATCGTGTAACTCTTGAATAATTTTAATGTTTTTCATAATTGTTATTTGTTGTTTATTGTTTTTGTTTTATTTCTTCTTCAAATTTACGAAATTCTTATCTAACAAACCTGATAATTATCATATTTTCAAAAAATCTACGAAAACGTTTTCTTTGTTTTCAAGGCTTCCCGAGGTTTTTTATATGATAATTATCATATTTCCTAAATAATAAATTACTAATTTTACAGTACAGAAATATATTAATTAAATATTAATTAACAAGATATGTTTGACGAACCGAATAAGTTGATTGAAGACAGGAAGACACAATCTGTTCTACATTTACTAACTGAAATTGGAGAGATGATGATTACTAGTGGAGCCCATACAGCTAGAATCATTAGAAATTTAGAAAGAATTGCTGTAGGTCTTGGTTATCATTGCGAACTAGTTTTAACATATACTGGATTTGTAATATCTGTTTACAAACAAAACAAATTTAAAGCGCATACTCTTGCTAAAACAATTAAGGCTAAAGGATTGAATTTTGAAACTGTTTCAGAAATCAGCATTTTATCGTGGGATGTTTTTGAAAATAAAATTTCAATTGCCGAAATTAAAGCCATTTTAAAACAAATAAAAGCAAAGAAAGTCTATTCAAGTTTACAGTTATATGCTTTGGCTCCACTTGCTAGCGTTGCTCTTTGTTTGTTATTTGATGGAGATTGGCTGCAATCTTTAATAGTTTATTTTTCGACATTATTTGGCTATTATGTCAGAAGGGAGTTGATGTTAAAGCATCACAATCACATGGTTGCTTTTTTCATTGGCGCTACGATTTCTACATTATTTATTCATTTAACAGGTGTAATATTTAATATACAGATAAAAGAAGCTATGGTGGTATCAGTCTTATATCTTATTCCTGGCGCAGTAATGATTAATGCCTTTATTGATTATCTCGAAGGGTATTTTGAATCTGGAACATCGCGATTTATATACAGTTTTATGCTTGTATTGATGATTGCCTTTGGATTTTATGTTTCGAATTTAATTTTTAGCAATCCTTTTATTAATGATTTAAATGTATTTGATATGTCTCAACTACAAATTCAAATTAAAGAGGGATTAGAAATAACCAGTATGGGAGGCATTTATCTTTCTAAAATATTACTTGGAGGAGTAACTTCTGTTGGGTTTGCTTTGATGTTCAATACTCCTCGAAGAGCTCTTTGGACTGTATTTATTCTTGGTGGACTTGGTTATTTTATAAAATTTCTTTTGTTTAAGGAATTAGACGTCAATCTAATTTTATCCATTTTTGTTGCTTCATGTTTTGTAGGTCTCTCTGGAATGTATTTTGCACACAGAGCACATACTCCTCCTATCATTTTTATGATTCCAGCTGTAATTAATATGATTCCAGGTTTGATAAGTTATGAATTTATGATGGGAATGATTGATTGGATTAGTGGAGACAAAGGTCAAAAACCATCTGTTGAAGAAGTAATTCAAACTTTTTCTTATGGAATTTCTACCGTATTTATCCTATTTGCATTAGCCCTTGGAGTAGCATTTCCAGTTGTGGTTTTCAAATCATACACCGTTAAAGGAAAAGACTTGAATGTGATGATAAAAAAACTGTTTGCAAGAAATTCCTAAATATTAACTTTAACTCTTTTTCTAATTACTAAATATAAATATTATGTTCGAATGGTTTAGATTTTTATTCACTCCGACTGATGAGCCGGAGATGACACAGTCACTAATTGTATTATTTTTGGCTATAAGTGTCGGTTTTTTTGTTGGTAAAGTAAAGTTTGGAAATATTTCATTAGGAGTTTCTGCTGTAATGTTTGTTGGTCTTTTCTTAGGTCATTTAGGTTTTACAATGAATTCTGAATTGATTCAATTTGTTCGTGAATTTGGATTGATATTATTTGTTTATGGAATTGGTATTCAAGTAGGACCTACTTTCTTTTCATCCTTTAAAAAAGAAGGTTTGGTGTTTAATGCTTTAGGTGTTGGAACTGTATTTTTAGGGGGAATTATCACCTATCTTATTCATTTGTTGGCAAACATTAAAGTAGAAAATGCTGTTGGATTAATGTCAGGTTCGGTAACAAACACACCTGGTTTGGGGGCTGCAAAATCTACTCTTATTGAAATTCAGAAACAGTTAAACCTCCCAGCCGATCACTTTTCGGATCCAGCCATTGCTTATGCGATTACATATCCTGTTGGGGTTTTTGGAATTATTCTTATAATCATTTTAGCCAAAAACTTTTTGAAAATTGATTTAAATAAAGAAGTTAAGTTACTCCAAGAGAAAAATAAAGATTCTGAAAATAAAATTGTTCGTCAAAAATGTAGAGTGACAAATCCTGCTGTTTTTGGAAAAACTATTAAACAAATTTTGAAAGAATTCAAAATTGAAAATGTAATTATTTCGAGACAGAAACATAGCGGAACTACCATTGTATATTCTCCATCATTAGATGCTATTGTCAATCACAAAGACGTTTTGATGGTTGTAGCAAAACAAAAAGATATTGATAATTTTATTGAAAATGTTGGTAAAGTTTCAACCGATTTATTTATTGAGTCTGAAGATGATATTACAACAAAAATCATAAGTGTAACCCAAAAAACAGCTACTCATAAAACATTGGCACAATTGGATTTATATAATCAATATGATGTTAGAGTCACTCGTGTTATTCGTTCAGGATTAGAACTTCTAGCACAACCTTCACTAGAGTTGTTTTATGGAGATACTTTAATGGTTGTTGGAAATAGACAAGCCATTGAAGAAGCAGAAAAATTGATTGGAAATTCTAAAAAAATACTTTTGGAACCTGATTTTCTCTCTCTTTTTGGAGGTTTGATTTTTGGTGTGGTCATTGGTTCTATTCCATTTTTTATTCCTTCTTTGCCAGTTCCTCTAAAATTAGGATTGGCTGCAGGACCACTTTTAGCTGCTTTATTTATTAGTAGATATGGCGGTGTTGGGGTCATTCACTCTTATATCAATAATGGTGCTATTCACTTTATGAAAGATTTTGGTATCTGTTTATTTTTTGCTGCAGTAGGAATTAAAGCAGGTCATGGTTTTTATGATAGTTTTATTGAAAATAATGGCTGGATGTGGATTTATTATGGCTGTTTTATCACTTTCATTCCATTGACGATATTAGTATTGATTAGCCGATTTGTTTTTAAATTAAATTTCTATCAAATGGTCGGAATTATGAGTGGTTCTTATACCGATCCAGCTGCCTTAGCTTTTAGTACAAAATATTTGGATTCTGATATACCTAATCAATCCTATGCAACAGTTTACCCATTAGTGACTATCAGTAGAATTTTAGTGGCCCAATTACTCATCTTGCTTTTTGCGAGTTGATACTCTATATATTTCAACCCAAAGGGCTATTTCACTATTGGTGAGTAGCCCTTTTTTATTTGGATCACAAAAAAAACTTGCCAATAGAAGACAAGTTTTTAAAATATATTTTTGAAAATGAACTAATTCCAACCACCACCTAAAGCTCTATACAATTCGATAGTAGAACTTAATTGATTTTGTGCTAATTCCGAAAGTTTTAATTCAGCATCAAACAAAGAACGTTCAATATCAATAACTTCAAGATAAGAAACATAACCGTTATAATATCTGGCATTTGATAATTCTAAGTTCTTTCTGGCAGCGATTACTTGACGGTTTCGAGCTGTCCATTCTTCTTTGTAAGTTCTTACGTTTTGCAAAGCTTGCTCCACTTCGGCAACCGCCGTAATACAAGTTTTTTGGTAAGAAAGTCTTGATTCTTCAGCAATTTGACGGTAGATTTCTACTCTTCTTTTGTTTTTTCCAAAATTAAAAATCGGTCCAGTTACACCTGCACTAGCATTTTGCAAATAGGAAGAACCATCAAATAAATTGCTGACAGAACTATTAGCAAAACCAGCTAATGCTGCAATGTTAAACGATGGAAAACGCATTGCTTGCGCCACACCTATTCGCTCGTTGGCAGCCATATACAATCGTTCGGCTTGATTCACATCCGGTCTGTTTTTTAACAAAATAGATGGAATTGAAACCGGAATAGTACTAGCTATTTGAAGTTCTGAATTGGTTTTACCTCGTTCTATTGGTGCTGGTGCTTGACCAATTAGAATTGAAATTTTGTTTTCAAGAACAGTTATTTGGCGTTTAATAGCGGGAATAGTTGCTTCGGCAATGGCAACTTGTTGTTCAATTTGTACCAAATCAACTTCTGAAACATACCCTGATTTAAATCTTTGATTGATGATATCATAACCTTTTTGTCTTGATTCCAAGGTTTTCTCGGCAATCAACAATCGATTGTCAAAATCACGAAGTTGAAAATAGGAAACAGCAATATCACTTACAAGATTCGAAAGAATTACTTTTCGACCTTCTTCGCTAGCCAACAATTCATTTTGAACAGCTCTATTCTCGTGACGAATTTTCCCCCAAAAGTCCAATTCCCAAGAAAGTGAAGCCGAAGCATTAGAAACTGGAAATGCTTTTTCATTGCTGTTCACTTTTGCTCCATATCCAATAGCTGGCAACAAATCAGCTTTAGTATAACCAAGTTCTGCTCTGCTACGTTCAATACGAGCCATCGCAATTCTCATATCATAGTTATTAGCCAAGCCTTTGTTTATTAAGCCTTTTAGAACATCATCATTAAAAAGATCAAACCATTTTACATTGACAACAGAAGCTAATGTATCAATATTAGCAGCACCGTTTCTAAAATTCGTAGCATTTTGGTCTTCTGGTTTTTTATATTTAGATCCTACCAAACAACCAACTGGAAGAATGGCAAGTACAAGAATAATAACAACTATTTTTAATTTATTCCTCATGACTTGTTGTATTTGAATTAATTTCGTCATTTGTAACTACTTCTTTCTTTTTGCCAATATTTTCGATCATTACATAAAGTCCAGGTACAATTAATACCCCAAGAACTGTGGCTATTAACATTCCGCTAAATACTGCCATTCCCATTACAATACGTGCTTGAGATCCTGCTCCAGTAGCTGTAAGCAACGGAACAACTCCAAGAATGAAGGCAAATGCCGTCATCAAAATGGGTCGAAAACGAAGTTTGGCCGCTACCATTGCGGCTTCATAAAGTGGCACTCCTTTTTCATATTCTTCTTTGGCAAATTCTACAATAAGAATTGCATTTTTGGCGACGAGTCCAATTAGCAATACGAGTCCAATTTGCGCAAATACATTGTTGACATAAGCATCACTTCCTATTCGTGCTAAGAATAAGCCTAAAAATGCGCCAAATACGGCTAAAGGTGCGCCAAGCAATACACTAAATGGTAATTTCCAGCTTTCGTATTGTGCAGCAAGAATTAAAAAGACAAATATTAACGCCATTAAAAACACAGTTCCACCTCCTGGCGAGTGTTTTTCTTGGTAAGACAAGTTGATATAATCATAACTCATATCAGCTGGTAAGGTCTCTTTGGCAACTTCTTCCAAAGCTGTCAATGCTTGTGCACTACTATATCCATCATTTGGACTTCCTCCTATTTCGGCAGCACGAAATAAATTCAATCTATTAGTAAAATCAGGTCCTGTCACTTTTGTTGCTGTAACTAATGTTGATATAGGCAACATATCACCATTGCTGTTTTTTACATAAATCAGGTTCAAGTTTTCAGGCTTCACACGATCAACTGCTTCTCCTTGCAAATACACTTTGTACTGACGCCCAAAACGGTTAAAATCATTGACATAACTACCTCCTAAGAAAGCGCCTAAGGCTTCGGTAACTTTAGAAACAGGCACACCTAATTTCATTGCTTTGTCGTTATCAATCTCTAATTTTACTTGAGGAGTTCCGGCATTAAAAGTCGTGTAAATCCTTTTTATTTCAGGACGTTTTTGAGCTGCTGCAATAAAGGCTTGGGTTTGTTGTGCCAGATATTGTGGCGAATTTCCACCTCTATCCTGCAACATCAAACTGAAACCCGCAGATGCTCCCAATCCTTGAATAGCAGGTGGACCAAATGAAAATGCTGTAGCATTGGTAATTTGAGTTGATAGTTTTTTGTTTAACTTATCAATAAATTGTTTGGCCGTTTCTGATCTTTCTTCCCAAGGTTTTAAGGATATAAATATAAATGCGCTGTTGGGTTGATACGAACTGGTAAGCATACTAAATCCGTTGATTGTGGTGTAAGAAAGTATTGATTCCTCTTCCTTTAAGAAACCATCTACTTTCTTCGAGATTTCATTAGTTCGTTGTAGTGAAGATGCAGGAGGTAATGAAATATTAACCAATGCATATCCTTGATCTTCTTCAGGAATAAATCCTGGTGGTATTTTCTTTCCTAACAATACAACAGCCACTAAGATGATTCCAAGTAAGGCTACAATTCGCATTGATTTTTTGGCAAAAAAAGTAGCTCCTTTTAAATAACCACCCGTAACATTATTGAAAATTCTATTGAAACCAGCAAAAAATTTCGCCAGCCATCCTGTTTGTTCTTCAACTGGTTTTGTGGGTTTCAACAACATTGCACAAAGAGCGGGACTCAACGACAAGGCACTAAATGCCGAGAACGCTACAGAAACGGCAATGGTTATGGCAAATTGTTGGTAAAAACGGCCTGTAATTCCAGGAGTCATAGCAACAGGAATAAATACGGCACACAAAATTAAAGCAATGGCAATTACTGGACCTGAAACTTCTTTCATCGCTTGAATTGTGGCTTCTTTGGGTGTTTTTCCGTGTTCAATATGATGGATAACGGCCTCCACCACCACAATGGCATCATCAACCACAATACCAATAGCTAATACTAATCCCAATAAAGACAATGTATTGATTGAGAAACCTAACATTGGAAAAACAGCAATTGTTCCAATTAATGATACGGGGACTGTTATCAAAGGAATTAATGTCGCACGCCAATTTTGAAGAAAGATAAACACCACTAATATTACTAAAATAATGGCTTCAAAAAGAGTGTGAACAATATCTTCAACACCTGCTGTAATAGCGAGAGTTGTATCTAATGACTCTTGATATTCTATGTCTTTAGGAAATTTTTCAGCCATTTCCTTCATAGCCTTTTTTGCTATTTCGGCTACTTCAAGCGCATTACTGCCCGGCATTTGATACAAAGCAATTACAGCACTAGGCGACCCATTTCTTCTAGCGGTTGAACTGTAATTTTCTGTCCCTAATTCAATACGAGAGATGTCGCTTAACAAAACCTGAGCGCCATCGTCTTTACTTCGAACAACGATATTGGCAAATTGTTTTTCGGTAACCAATCGATCTTGTAACGTAACTCCATAGGTAAAATCAGTTCCCATTGGTGCTGGTTCTGCTCCAAATTTTCCTCCAGGACTAATCATATTTTGGGCATTCAAGGCATTTTTTACATCCTCAACTGTTACACCAAGTTTAGACATTACATCTGCCTTTAACCAAACACGCATCGAATAATCGCTTCCTCCAAATAAAGAAACTTCTCCAACTCCTTTGATTCGCGCCAATTGATCCACAATATTGATACTGGCATAGTTATTCAAAAACTTAGCATCGTATTTTGGATTTGTTGAAGTAACAGTAAACAACATCATCGGGAATGACAATGATTTTTTCACCACTACCCCTTGTTGTTTTACACTCGCTGGCATAAATGGTGACGATTGATTTTGCCTGTTTTGCGTCAACATATTGGCGTTATCCAAATTGGTTCCTACATCAAAAGTTACCTCAATTGTACAGGCTCCATCAGATGTATTGGTAGATTTCATATAAAGCATTTGCTCTACCCCATTTACTTTTTGCTCAATAGGAGTTGCAACGGCTTGCTCCACATTCAACGCATTGGCACCAGTGAAACTAGTAGTAATTTTTACAACTGGTGGGTTAATATCTGGATATTGTGAAACAGGTGTTTTCTGTAATGCTAACAATCCAAGTATCACAATGATGATACTGATTACCATAGCAACAATCGGTCTTCGAACGAAAAATTCTCCCATAATGATTATTCTCTAAATTATTTAGTTGCTGAAGTTGCTACCTGACCGGGTTGCCAAGGTGTGATTTTTGGAACGATAACACTTCCGTTTTTCAATAATGAAGTACCTCCCATAGCGATTTTGTCACCAGTTTTCAGACCATCTTCTATAACATAACCATCTTTATAAGAAGGACCTGGTTTGATAATTTGCATCTGTACTTTGCTGCTGTCTCCCAAAACATAGACTTGATAAATTCCTTGCATTTCGATTACAGCACGTTGAGGAATTACTAATGCGTCTTTGCGAACATCTGTAACCACGCCCACTTTTACATATTGTCCAGGTCGTAATAACTTATCAGGATTTGGAAATGCGGCTTCAAATGTAATCGCACCAGTAGTTGGATCAATTTGTCTGTCGGCAAAACTTACTTTTCCTATCTGCGGATATTGGGATCCATCGGATAATTTTAATGTAACGGACTGTCCAATTCCTTTTAAGTTTGAATCTGGTTTATTTATTTCTCTATAAATTCTAAGAAATTCTTGTTCGCTCAAAGTAAAACGAACCCTTACATCTCCCAAATCTGAAACTGTATTTAAAACCGATCCTGCTCCAGGTCGCACATAATCGCCGACTCTCACTTTAGAAATCCCAATCATTCCTGTAATTGGAGATACAATCCTACAATAGCCTAATTGTATTCTTGCAGCTTCTAAATTAGCTTTAGATGCTTTTATTGAAGCTATAGAAGCGTTGTAAGCTTCTTTGGCTGCAATCAATTCTCTTTGGCTTACAGCGTTCATTTTGGCCAAGGGTGCCATCATATCATAATCAGATTTAGTTCTGGCTAATTTGGCTTCCACCTCTGCCAATGCTCCTTCGGCTTGATGTACTTTTTCACGAAAAGGTAAGGGATCAATAGTGTATAGTAATTGTCCTTTGGTAACAACACTACCTTCTTTAAAATTTAAACTTTCTATCAAACCATCCACTCTTGGATTAATTTGAATGTCAGATTGCCCGAAGGTTTGCCCAGTATATTCAGATTCTAGTCGAACATCTTGTTCTACCACTTGAGTGACAGCAATTTCAAGAGGCTTCATCTCTGGAGCGGCTTCTTTTTTGCAGGATGACATTATAAAAACTGATAATAATGCTGGTAAAAAGTATGCTTGTTTCATATTCAATTTTTAATTTTGATGTATAAATAGTTTACTTATAATGGTTAGAATATTAGATTTAATTTACTAAGTATGCTCTTACTTTCTGTAAAAACAAATCTAATTAAATTTTTCTTAACATTCTTTATTTAACTTAATAAATTCAATTTTCAAACTAATATCTATCAAAATAAATTAGCTAGTCTTCAAATACATGTAAAATTCCCCACTATTACTGCAACAAAAAACACCAAGCACCATAACCCCTTTTCATCATCGTATAATTCAGTAATTACTAATTTACAAAGCATCTTCAAGATTGTACTATTCGCAAAATACTGTATAAGAGAGTTCGATCAAATTTATTTTTAACAATATATCGTCACTTGTCATATTTTTTTCTGATTCATTCCAAAACTAAAATTAAAAAACAATCTTAGATTATTGATATTAAGTATCACTAATTGCATTTTATGAGCAACAATAATGCACAAGGAACTTCGTTAAATTTATAAAAAAAATCACTATTTTTGAAGTAACAATTCGTAATACATTGGCTTTTCATACATTAAAATTACAGCATATCTGATTCGTGTTTACACATTTTTTATAACGAAATATTTCACTCAAAAAAATAAAAAATTTTAAAATTATGGCAAAATCAAATAACAAAAAATCAAACAACTTTGAGAAAAATGCCAAAGAATTAAACACTTTAAGCAAAAAGGAACTCATAAAAAGAGCTAAAAATTTCTCCAAACAATATTGTGTAGGAAAAGGCGAAGATTTTAAACTGAAAGAATACGAAACCAAAGCTAGTTTTGATTTGGGTGAAGAAGGTAAAACATTGGTAAACGAAACTTTACAACTAGGAGTTGATGCATTAGCAGCAATGCAAGATATTTTGTATGCTCAAGACAAATGGTCTCTTTTACTTATTTTTCAAGCGATGGATGCTGCAGGCAAAGATGGTGCTATCAAACATGTGATGTCTGGAGTAAATCCTCAGGGGTGTCAAGTATCCTCATTCAAAGCGCCAAGTTCTGAAGAATTGGATCACGATTTTTTATGGCGTTGTCAAAAACATTTGCCAGAACGAGGTCGCATCGGTATTTTTAATCGTTCCTACTATGAAGAAGTATTAGTGGTTAGAGTTCACGAACAAATTTTGAAAGGACAAAAACTTCCCGAAAAATTAATTACCAAGGACATATGGGAAGATCGGTTTCAGGATATTCGTAATTTCGAAAAATATTTAAATAGAAATGGAACTGTTGTCATCAAATTTTTTCTAAATGTATCCAAAAAAGAACAAAAAGAACGCTTTATAGAACGCGTTGATGATCCAGATAAAAATTGGAAATTTAGTGCCGCCGATGCCAAAGAACGAGGTTTTTGGGATGATTACATGTTTGCCTATGAAGAGTTAATCAAAAATACCTCGACCGAAAAATCGCCTTGGTATGTGATTCCAGCCGATAACAAATCCTATGCTAGAATTGCTATCGCATCGGCTATTATTAACGCATTAGACGAAATGGAATTAGAGTATCCTACTGTGAGTGCTGAAAAATTAGCTGAATTACAAACTGTAAAAAAAGCTTTATTAGAGGAAAAATAATTTTACTCATTTCATTTATGAAATTATCAAGTGATCTATTCCCTCCTATTGACTGGCTCAAAGGATATTCTAAATCATTAGCAAAAAAAGATTTAATCGCTGGAATAACTTTAGCGGCCTATGGAATTCCTGTCTCATTGGCCTATGCAACACTAGCAGGATTGCCCCCACAATATGGAGTTTACGGCTACCTTATTGGTGGACTAATTTATGCGATGCTGGGCACTAGTAAACAATTGGCGATTGGTCCCACTTCGGCAATTTCTTTAGTTATTGGAACTACAATTGCTGGTATGGCAAACGGAGATGTGCAGCGATGGGCTGATATTGCTTCATTAACGGCATTAGTCTTTGCGGGTCTAGCCATTCTTGCTTATTTATTGAGATTGAATGGCATAATTAATTTTATTAGCGAAACCGTTTTGGTAGGCTTCAAAGCGGGTGCAGCATTGACCATTGGATTAACCCAATTACCCAAATTATTTGGTGTGAAAGGTGGAGGCGAAAATTTCATAGACCGCATTATTACACTCCTACAGCAACTTTCAGAAACCAATATTACTGTGCTAATTTTTGGAATTGTTGCCATTATAATTCTAATTTTTGGCGAAAAAATGATGCCTGGAAAACCCATTGCTATTTTGATAGTAATTGTTTCTATAGTACTCATACTTTCAACATCATTGGGTGCTCAAAACATTACAACCGTTGGAATAATCCCTTCTGGCCTTCCCGAATTTCATTTACCTACCCTTCGTATTAGAGATGTTGATGGCGTACTTCCCCTTGCGACTGCTTGTTTTCTTTTGTCTTATATCGAAAGTGTTTCGGCAGCAAGAACACTGGCGCAAAAAAATGGTTATTTCATTAACAACCGACAGGAATTACTAGCTCTTGGTGTTGCCAATGCAGCCGTTGCCTTAGGTCAAGGATACCCTGTTGCAGGAGGATTATCACAATCTGCTGTTAATGATGCAGCAGGAGCCAAAACGCCTTTATCCTTAGTATTTGCATCAGCCACAATTGCTTGTTGCCTTCTGTTTTTGACTGAAATGTTGCAATACTTGCCATCAGTAATTCTTGCCTCAATTGTGCTCGTGGCCATTCGAGGATTATTCGATTTAAAAGAAATGAAGCATTTATATAAAATCAATAAACAAGAATTTTATATTGCAATGATTGCTCTTGTTGGTGTACTCATTTGGGGAATCTTGACAGGAGTATTACTAGCAGCAATATTCACTTTATTGATATTGCTAAAAGCTACTTCAAAACCCAATGTGGCCTTTTTAGGAAGAATACCAGGAACCAAACGGTATTCTGATTTAGAACGCCACCCAGATAATGAAAACATCAAGGGGGTTTTGATTGTTAGAATTGAATCTTCTATCCTTTATTTTAATGTTGAAAACATCAAAGAACAGATTTGGGCAAAAATTAATGGAGAAACTAATGCTATAAAAACTGTAATAATAGATTTGAATTCCTCTCCGCTTGTTGATATTTCAGGAACACGGTTTTTAAAAAATCTATTTAACGATTTGAAAGCAAAAAACATAGCTTTGAAAATTGCCGAAGCCCGTTCTGAAGTACGTGATATAATACGCTCTGAGAATTTAGAAGAGCTACTCGGACACATTAGTCGCTTTATTTCGGTTGATGATTTGGTGACGGAATCCACAAAAAATAATTCTTAAAACTGTCAGAAATTAGAAAGAACTCATTATTTTGACTTTGAAGGAGCACTAGCATACTTCCCTATTAACATCGCAATGATTATAGCAACATAAAGTTGTCCAGAAGCACTAATCAAAACAGCTAATGATTTTGACACAGGATGAGTAGGAACAACATCGCCATAGCCTGTTGTGGTAAAAGTCATAAAAGTATAATAAATATTATCCTGTATGGGCTCTACCATTCCTGAATCTAATCGTTCAGAAAAACTCACATTATAAGCATTTGGAAAAGTAACTGAAACAAGTACTACAACAAGACTAAAAGCAAAACCTAATAAAAAATAACCCGTTATAGAATCTACAATTACTTTGACAGTTACCGTAGCTGTAGATGAAATTTGACCTATTAAACTAGCAACAAGGAATAACAGAAATATGAAATTGAGAAATCGAAATCCAATTTTCAATAAATTGTAATTACTAATGAATGAAATCCAAACCAAAAAAGAGAGAAAAAAAGCACTATATACAAAAAAAAGATGATGTTTTTTAAGCGCAAAAACAGCAAATACAAAAATTCCAGTTATAGTCACATTGTAAAAAAAGTTGATACTTTCTCTAGGAAAAATAGGGAGTATAAAAATGGCAATTAAGGTAAAAACCAAAAGAATACCATTAGCTACAGCTGATTTATTTTTTCTACCATCCGCAGAGAATACATCTTTTAACTTGGATAAAAAAGGTTTTTTCATAATTTTAAATAAAAGGTTCTTATTTTTTTAAAATATATTTCTCAGCCAAACTTCCACTTATCACATGTCCTTCCATATCCAGTTGAATTAGTTGATTTTCTCCAACTTTGTACTGATTTGGTCTGTTTTTCAAACCATCCAAATAAATTATTCCTCCTGTTTTGTCCCAAGAAAAAACACCTTTTTCCTCAAATACTTTTCCATCATCTTTGCCAAGATATTTGGTTTTGAGTGTAAATGTTAAGTCAGCATTCAAAACTATTTCTGTTTCAATTCCTTCACAATCGGCACAAGGAGTTACGCCTTTGTAAGTTCCTTGCCAGTCTAAAGAATTTTGAGAATTATGAGAATCTGCTGGAACTTTTACAGGAACATTTGCAATTTTATCGGTATTGATTTCTGATTGTTTTACTTCTTTTTTACAAGAAAGAAAGAGTAAAGAAGCACAAAGTAATAGCACTATTTTCATTTTAAAATTGAATTATATGTTATTTTTTTTCAAAGCGCATCATGGCAATGTCTCCCATAATAAAATTTAATATTTTCCCATCTTCAGAAATAGAATAGGAATCAATTTTTTCTAAAGTATTCATAAAAACCTGATCGCCATTGCCTTGACAAGCCATCATTGACATTCCCATTTTTGAATGTTTAAAATTAATCTTATTACCATCAACTTGAAGTGTTCCAAAATATTGATTACATCCATTGTTCCCAGAAACTTTATTTTCTTTCAAATCGAAAGAAATTGTGGGCTTTTTATTGGGATATAATCCATTAAAGGCTATTCTTGGCCCCGAAATATAATTCAATTCCCAATTTCCTTCTAAAGATTTTGAGGTTTTCATTGCTGATTGATTTGATTTGCAAGCTATAAAAGTCAAGCCTGTAAGGATTAGAATTGAAACTATTTTTTTCATAAT
This sequence comes from Flavobacterium alvei, assembly GCF_002920895.1. Classification (GTDB taxonomy): domain Bacteria; phylum Bacteroidota; class Bacteroidia; order Flavobacteriales; family Flavobacteriaceae; genus Flavobacterium; species Flavobacterium alvei. Next base: position 159,370 of record NZ_PQVG01000006.1, on the reverse strand, counting down.
AAAAATGTTTTGTGGTTTGAATAATAATGAAATACCAAATATTCAATTACTATATAAAAAAAACGTAGTAAACTAAATTCACTACGTTTTATATTTATTGAAATCTAATTATTTTGTTTTTATTGCTTCCATTTCACCAATAAATGGAATTGCTTCCTGCATTTCAGAATTAACTGTGGTTTGCATGTAATTTTCAAACTGAATTATTTTTGCAGCACTAACAGCTCCAACTACTTTTTTGTATTTACCATAATATTTTGATAGTAATTTTTGGTAGTCAGCATTGTTTTTTAGGCTTTCCTTTGCAATTTTATCAGCACTTTCATCAGTAAGTCCCGCATAATTGCTCGCATAATCATTGATGATGGCTACTTTAGCTTTACCTAATGCTTTGCGTTCCATTTCGAATTCATCATATGTTTTCCAAAATGCAACACTTTGTGCTTCTGGAATTGCCATATAAGCTACAGCTAATTCTTTTTTAGATTTTCCGTAAATGCCTTGAATTACTTCAAGATCTTCTTTGTCAGATGTTTGAGAAAAAACACCCGTTGTAACAGCCACTAATAAGATTAAAAATACTTTTTTCATAATGATATCTTTTGTAATTATTATTTTGTTAATTTACTTCAAAAATAATTATTTTTTCTATACAAATATACAATTTAGCCTTTATATTTATCAACTATTAGTATTTATAATTAGAAGTAACCGGAGTGTTTAAATCACTAAAAACAAGAATGTTTTAATTTTAAAAAGATTCACCAGCATTTAGATAAAAAGCTTTAGAATGGCGTCCCCAAGCATAGTTAAAAATTAGATTGGTTCTAGTGGCTTTGTCAATTAAAATTCGCAGCCCAACTCCAACGGCAGGCTGAATATATTGAAACAATTTAATGTCACGATCTTTATCGCTAGCCGAAGTGAAATTGGCAAATAAAGTTCCACTAATTAGCTGATTGCAAGTGATTGGAAAACGATATTCGGTTTCAAGATACACCATTTTTTGTCCACGAAATAGTCCTTGAGTATAACCTTTTCCGCTCCTACTCCTTTGATCCCAGCCGATTGATGGTAAATTTAAATAAGGGACATTGCCCGTGGTTACAAACTGACCTGTGGCCCATAAACTAAAGACATGTTGCTCATTATACTTGCTTAAAGGCAAAAAATAGCGATATTCCATAAACAACACACTACTAGCATATTGACTTTTGGTTAATGCAGGATTAAATCTATAATTGATATTGGCAAACATACCTCGATTGGTATTTATTTGATTGTCTCTAGAGTCGTATAATAAATTCAAGCTTGCTCCATTTACTACATATTCTTTATCATTAAATCCATATTTTTGACTGTAATTATAATGATTGGTAAACTGACCGTTTGCAATATCTAAGTTTTCGTCAGTAATAGTGGTGTACCAGTCTAAATGAACTCCGGCTCCAACATAATAATTATTTTTAACCTCCCAAGAGGCAGTTTGATGGAACTTAAAATAATTATAATTCATAGGCTCTTTCAGCGCATTCAAATCAAAATCGTCATCTTTTGAAGCGCGAGGAATAATATCTGTTCCTAAACCATAATTGGGTTGTGAAAAAATATAAAAACGCCAATCACCACTAAGATAAATATTATTATTTTTTAGCATCACACTATTTTTGAAATTGAGAAGCAGCTGCTTTTTTTCGGTGAATGTTGCTCCGAGATTAATAGACGAATATTTGTCATCTATTTTTTTTCCTTTGAAAGTATATTGAGTCACAAATCCGTATGAAAATCCCGTTGCAGGTTGCGAACCAATTATTGGAATAATAAGAAAAAAGTTGTTTTTTTGAGGTTTTACTATAAGAACCGAATCTTTTTTTTTAAAAAGTTCGGGTAATGATTTTATAGGGCATGGTTTTATTGAATCACCAAAATTTTGGGCTTTGATGCTAAATTGTGCCCAAACAATAAATATTAGACTAAAACTAATTATTCCTTTTTTATTCATACTGCAAATTTATAATTTTAAAGCTAAAAAACAGGTATAGTTCATAAAGGAAAGTTTCTTTATTTTTTCATAAAATACTTTTGAAAATTGAATGAATTATTACAAAAGAAAACAGATTATAAAGCAACAATTGTTGCTTTATAATCTGTTTATTCAAGTTAGAAAAGGGAATTATTTTTTAACTTCTTCCTTTTTAATAAGTCCTTTGTTATTCAATTCCGTTTTAACTGCAGCAATAATTCCGTCTATAGCTTCATTTGTTTTACTAGGATTCAGTGTTGAAGTTGTTCCTGACCATAGTAATTTATTCGATTTTACGTCATAAATATTGGTTTCAACATAATACGTTTTATTTTCTTCATAATATCCTGGAGTACCATAAATACTACCTCCGTATCCCCAGCCTCTATAACCTCCATAATATCCACCACCATAGCCCCAACCACCATAATAAGCGGTGCCTTGAACATAATCAGTAGTTTTAGTAATATCTGTCAAACGCATTAAAATAATGGCTTCAATACCATCTTTCAATAAATCAGCAACTACTAATTTTTGGTCTTGTTGATCTGGTTTTAAATAATTGTAGGAAGCTATAAAGTTACCTTTAGGCGAAGAGGCAACAATTTTATCTTCGGCAATTCTTCTAGAAGAATCATCTTTTAATTGAGCAATTACTAAAACTTTGTCATATGCCTTAACAGATCCTGCATTCAAGGATGGATCAGACCAAGTTTTAACAATTTGAGTTGATGGACTACATCCAACTAATAAACTAATTGCCAATGCGGATAATAATAATTTGATTTTCATAATTGTTTTAATGTTTGTTAGTAACTATTTATTGTTTCTATTTATTTAAAATCTATACCCTATTTGAATCATATATCTATAACCAAAACTTGTGGTCGAAACAGTTCCTTTCTTTTGAAATTCACCATCTAAATCAAGACCATCATAGCCTGGAAATTTATCTTTTAATGCTTCATTCAATTTATCTAAGAATTTTTGTCGGTCTTCGTCTGATAAATTTCCTCCAATATCTGCTTTAATTTTATAGGTTGCAATTCCTGGGCCAATTAGAATCATATCGACTGAAAATCGTTTCCAAAAAACAAATTGATATCCTAATTGAAAACCAATTTGATTTATTTTAATATTCATATCTGATTCAACCGTTGTAAGACTTGCAGCATCATCAGGTTGATATTGCCAAGAATGCTTTTTATCAAATGTATTGTGCGAAATATAAGGGCCAATATAAACGCCTCTTGGAGCATTATATTTGTTTAATTTAGACAAATAAAAACGATAATCTCCTGAAAGATGAAATCCTCCTTCGCTTAGAATTGTATTGGATTTGAACTCAGCATCGTTAACAAAATTAAATGATGGAAGCCCAGCCTGACCAATATTAATAGAAAAAGTTTGATTGTTTTTCAACACTCTTTCGTAACCAAAAATTAACGATTTACCCCCAAAAATTAATGGGTTTGTTATGTTGAAATGTATCGTGTTTTTAAACTCTTTTTCTGGTTTTTCAATGCTTTCCGATGTTTGTGCATTTGCGTTTAATGAAAATAGTACAAAAACAAACGAAAAAAATAATAGCCTTTTAATCTGTTGTAAGTAAGTTTTTTTCATAAGAGTTTATTTATGTTAATAATGAATAAATGTATAAATCCAAATTCACAAAAAAAAACTATCCTTTTGAAATTCAGAAAAAAAATAGTCAACACTGCCTCTTTGGCATTGATTATCATAAAATTAATAAAAAAAATCAACTTTCTATTATATTCCAAAGTTTTTAAACATTTCTTGGTAATTTGGATTATTAGGATCTAACTGTTTCAATTTCATACCTGTTTGCAGCGCTTTCAGCTTATTATTAGTTTGTATATAGACATAAGTTAGCGCATAATACAAATCAGGAAATGATGGGTTTATAGCGATTCCTTTAAGCAAAACAGCTTCAGCTTCTTTATTTTTTTTGCTTTGGCTCAATAGTAATCCATAATTATAATAGACTCTTGGATTTGATGATTTCAATTCAACTGCTTTTGAAAAAGCCTTTTCAGCAGCTGGAATATTATTCATTTCATTCTGCAACAAAGCCATATTGTAATATATTCGATCATTTTTAGAATCATTTTTCAAAGCTAATTCTAATGTTTGCAATGCTTGTATATTTTTACCTTGCGAATTATATGCAGCCGATAAATTGAGCAAAGCATAATTCATATTGCTGTCTTTTTTTAGACCTCGCAAATAAAATTTTTCGGCATTATCGTAATCTTTCAATTTTAAATAATAATCAGCTAACATCACATTTCCAGTCGAAAAATCGGTTTGATACCGCAATGATTTTTCTAATTCGATTTGCGCTAACGAAAATGCTTTTTCATATTGTGAGGGCAGTTGTTCTTTTGGAATTATAATATAAAGATCGGCAGCAGCAATTCGAACTGATCTCACTTTGTCTGAAAGTAACGGACCAACTGCTTCAATCCAACGATCTGAAGGAAAGGATGCTAAACTTCTTAGAGCACGATACCTAATTTGAGCTTCCTTACTTGCTAATCGAGCCAAAAGTGTATTCAAACTTGTTTCTGTTTGAATATTGGCTAAATAAAAAGTGGCTGTAGCTTTGATTATTTTAGGTACAAATTTATTGTTAATCAGTTTGGTTAAATGTTTTTCACTATTGGCATCCAACTTACTTCCAGGAATCAAATCTTCGGCAAAATGATATTTTCTTTTAGGACCATACCATTTTACAATTGCATCGGCCAAAACTTTCTCTGATTTGTCTTTATGACAGTTGCTACAAGCATTTGGAGTTCCATATTTTACAGACAAATCGGGTCTAGGCACTCTAAAACTATGATCGTGACGATAATCATTTCCCATATAATATTTGCCTGGCATATGACAGTTTTTACATTCGGCAGCTGGAGTTCCTTTTTTGTGAAAAGTATGCTTAGGAACATCATATTTTGTAGGAACATGGCACAGCGTACAAGTTTGATTACCCGTGCGTTTCAGTTTTGCAGAATGTGGATTATGACAAGTGCTGCAAGTAACACCTTTGTGAAACATTCTACTTTGCAAAAAAGAGGTATAAATATAATCTTCATCATCTACCTGGCCATCAGCATGATAGTTTTCGGTGTCAGGAATTTGGGGGATATAATTATCCATAATTTCCTTACTATCAATGTGAGAACCACTCAATTCTGAAACTCTTGCATGACAAGGTGCGCAAGTATTTAGCTCTTCTGTTTGTTTGGAATTTTTGGCCAATTTCATGAAACTTCCAGCTACTTTCGTTCCAGTTTTATAATCACCATTTATAAAATCGATATGGTTTTTTCCGCCTCCGTGACAGCTTTCGCAACTTACATTGATGATGCTGTAACTTGTTTTATACGTATCGGTTTTAATATCATAATTCTTCCTAAGATTTGTAGAATGGCAAGAAGCACACATTGTATTCCAGTTTTGTGCATTTCCAGTCCAATGCAACCAATCGTGCGAAGGAATTTTTTGTCCTGCATATTGGTTGAACCATTTCTTTTTATTGACATCCCAACTCAATCTCGGAACTTGCATTTTACCTCCCGGAAATTGAACTAAATATTGCTGTAAGGGTTTGTAACCAAAAATGTATTTTACTTCAAAATCGTGATTTTTACCATCATCACCTTCGGTATTGATATAGAATTTAGCTCCTTTTTTATAGAAACGACTATTGACTCCGTCTGCTGAAAAAGTAACATTGTTAAAATCTCCTTTAACGGTCGAATCGTTTGGAGGCAACATAGACATATAATGGTCTGAATGTTTCCAATCTTTAAATTCAACAGCGTGACATTTCTTGCAAGATTGATCGCCAACATAAGCTGAAGATTGCGATGTGATGTCTGAATATTTAATATATTTTGAGGTGCAACTATCTACAATAAATACTCTAAATACAACAAGTAGTACTATGGAGATCAATACTAAAACAAAGGATTTTTTATACATTTTAATTCTTTTATGCCAAAATTTTAATTAGTATTTACTGTCTTATTAATAAAAATTTAAATTATTTTTCTGTATTTGTGACTTTCTTAAACACCTGAATATCTCCATCATAAGATATTGAACTTCTATGATTACTGTTGATAGACAGAGTTGCTGAGCCCTCAAAATAAACAGTCAACATCATAGAAAACGAATCCTGTTTTCCTTTAACATCTGTTTTAATGACATAGGCTTTTTTTGTTTTTTCGACAGTATAAACGGTAGGTTTCCCTTCAAATTTCATTCCATCATCTCCTCCATATCCAATTCCACCATAGCCTCTACCTGCAAAAGGTAAATAACTCTTAATTAAATCAGGATGATATTCAACAGTATAATCTGATGTTAAATTTACGATCCTCGCTCCTTGTGGAGACATTTTAGTAGCCGAAAAAACAAATTCTTTAGATTCGATTAAAAGCGCAATTTGCTTTTGCTTTTCTAATTTTTGTTCTTCCTTTATTTGTTTTTTAGTTTTCTCTTGTGTAAATCCAGTGGCAAAAGAAAATAGAGTAATACATAAAATACTAATTAAGCTGCAATTGAATTTAGTTTTCATATTCTATAATATTTAAAATTGTTAACAGTACTTTTTAATCATTTAACAAATGTAAAAATAGTATCTAAAATTGAATTCAAGTTATAATATAAAATCAAACTGAAAATTATTTTTTTAAAAGAATATATATTGATAAGCTAGTGTAATTGAATCATAATTAAGTCCTAAAATTAGACATTAGCCCTGTGTGAAATTGCAATCTCAAAGCGTGAGCTTTTGCAATTGGAACCGAATAAGTTGCACCAACTCTCCAATCATTCAATACATCATTTGAAACTTGTCCGTCAATGGTTGTTTTTCCAACTTTATACCAATTGGTGTTTAAACCAACCCACATTTGGTTTTTAAAATAATAGCTAGCATGGGCTTGTAAAGTTAGGGTCGGGTTTTGTTTTAATACTTTATTGGTCAAATATTCTGTATTATTAGCATAAAACCAAGTACCTAAATAAGCTTCTGCATAGACATTTTTGAACTTTCTTGAAACACCAATTTCGGGTTTAAATGCCCAACGATTACTGCCAAGATTAATTTTTTTATCTTCATAGTAACGTCCTGTTGGAATAGAAGTTACAAAACTTACTCCTAAAACAGCTTTTTCCTTATTGGGTTTAAAATCTTTTCTTTCTTGAGCTGGCAGCCCCGTTAAATTAATTCCAAAACGAATGCGCATATCCGCCATACCAGACCTAGAGCCAGTGATTTCTTCTCCATTTTGCATCATTCTTCCCCTCATATCAGCAAACGGTAGTGATACTTGCACTCTGGCTAGTTTTTTTGAAATAGCAAAACTGTGAATATAATTTACCCCTAAACTTTGAGTATTAATTATAAAATCATTAATTGGCAATGATGGATCTGTAAGTACATTTCCTTTAATAAAACCATATCCAACAGCTAAGACATTCATTCCTTTAGGAACGCTGGCATATGCTCGTGGTTCTAGATCTTGGCTAAAAACAGAAATACAATAAAAACTGATGAACATTGTCAGCCAATTTTTGGTATTACTAAAGAATTGATTTGTATTTTTTATCCCCATTTATTTTACTATTTGATACTATTCATTTTTAAAATCAAAAAAAAACTCTAATAATTGAACCTATTTACTTAACCCAATTTGTTCCAAAAACGATATAATATGCCCATTCCTCTGGACCTCTGGCAACATCAATTCCTGCTCTAAGTTTCAGTTTTCTAGCTAATAAATACCTCCAACCAGCTCCGCCTGAAACTCTCCAAGATGAATTTCTAAATGTATCACCACTATCAAATGCTTTGGCTGTACCCGAAAATGTAACTAAACTATGACGATTGGTAAAATCCCATCTCCACTCTGTTTCTGCCAAAGCAGTAATATCGCCCTGATATCGCATGGTTGGAATTTCCCTCATTGAAATAATAAATTCTACAGCAGAAGAAACTAGGAACAAAAAAAAACCGCATATCAAGTAGATAATGCGGTTTTAATTTGTTTGATTATATTAGTGTTTGAAATCAAAAGAAATGGCAGCTCCCAATCCGAATTGGTAAAGTGAAGCATCGCTAGGATAATAAACCGTTCCATAACCTGGATAGAAAACAGCATCAGAACCATAGCTAGCCCAGATTGTTTGGAAATAAGCTTGTAATTTTAAAGAAACTGAATCCGAAGTTTTAATTTTAACACCTGCTTTTAAATCCCAAGCAAATCGTGCAGAAGTACTTTGATCTCCAGATGCCCATCCTACTCCTAAACCTAAACCTGCAAAAGGAAGAACTTTAGGATTTCCTGTTGGAAAATAATTATTTCCAGCAATCAAAACATAATTTATAGCTGAACTATCATCACCTGAATTGAGTTGTGTTTCATTAAATCTATAGATAGGCGTTTTAGTGTCCATTCTAAGATATTTCAATTCAATTGATTTAGTACTTCTTGCATAAAACTCAATACCAGCACCATATTGAAAAGCATCCTTAACTGCTACATAAGCTGCATCTGCATAAATCTTGTCTTGAAAAGTATAACCACCATACAAATCTAGACTAATATCTCCTTGGTTTTGGGCTTTTGCTCCAAACGCACATAAAAAGATTCCAGCAATAAGTACTAATTTTTTCATAATTTTTGTTTTTAGGTTAAAGTTAGTTTTTTATAAAAAATATATCAAAAGTAAGAAATTTTGTTTAACAAAATACAATTTAAGTTCCTTTTTCATAACAAATGAAATGTTTTTCGTAAATTATATTGGACAAAATACATAATTTAATTATAATAAAAATAGTTAAAAATCCTTAGTTTTTAAAACACGAATCCCATTTTTATGTGAGTATAAAATTTTCCGATTTCTGGAGAATACATGGCATTTAATTCTATAGGCATCATACTTAAATTATACCCTATTCCCAAAGAAAAACCATTAATATTTTTCACAGCATTAGAATCCCATGTTTTATTTTTATTACTAAAATCATAGATACCTGTATTTGCTCTTCCTGTTAAAAACAAATTACTAACAAAATTATATTGCAATCCGAGTAATGCAGTTGCTATAGATGTTGAATTTATTTGCTCTTCTTTTAGTCCAGTAAAAGCTACCTGCTGTCTAAATAATTGTTGAATCCCTCCTAGATAAAAATTATCAACAATAAAACCATTAGATTCAGGTGCAATACTAGTTTGCAGATTGTAAAACAACACCATTTTTTTGCTTAAAGAATTAAACTTTGAAAAATTTATAATAAATCTGTAAAACTGTTGCTGTCTTATAAGAAAAGAAACATCCTGAGAGGAACCATCTAGATTTGTCAAATCTACATTTGCTTTTCTATCAAAAACAATTCCTGCTTGAGCAAAAAACAAATGACCTTGAGTTGGAAAATTTACCCTATCGGTCGTATTTGATTCTGCTGATAAATAAGCAAAAAAGTGCTTTATTTTTCCTTTATAAGACTCAGATTCTACCACTACTGGTCCAAAATTATTACTTTGGTAATTCATTCCAGAAGTTAAGCTCCAATTATTAAAGGCTCTGGAATAATTGATATCGATTTGACCATATCCAATTTCATATTCGTTTAAAATTCTACTTCCATCATATATGTACAAAGGAAGATTTTGTTTTTCTAAACTAAGATTAAAAAAATTATTGGCTTTTGGTCCAAAAATTTGTTTGTGTTCTAGTAAAACTCTAAAATTTTCACCTATAGCTAATTTGGCCATAGTTCTAGATTTATTTAACAACAAATCTCTAGCAGTAAAATTGAATAAAAGAGCTGCTCCTGTGAAGGAATGGAATGATAACCCTACTTTTATTTGGTTTACAGCTTTTTCTTTTACTATACAAATCAACTTGGCGTGCCCTTCTGATGTAGGTTCTAATGAATAATGAATATTATCATAATATCGACTAGCGAATGCTTTACGAAATCCATCATTAATTTGTTTTGGAGAATATGATTTTCCCAATTGAATACCCAGTTTTTGAAGCAATAAGTTTTCACTTGTTTTTTCAATTCCAACATATCCAATATCATCAATAATAATGTTTTCTACTTTTGGCAATCTGTTGTAAGGGTCGTATTTTACAGGATATTTTGCATTTAATGAATCGGCCAATTTCTTAAAATAGGGATAATATAATTTTCCAACAGCATTTCCAATATCCATAATCGAATCTGTAGCATCAAAACTACCTGCGCTATATTTATCTAAATTAGGTTCAATAACAAGATTACACAATTTTTTTTCTTCGACTAAATCATCGGCATCGCGATATTGCGTTATTTGATAAAAAACATCTAATACATTTTCGAGTTTTTCAATATCTGGAAGCCCTGTAAAAAGGTTTACTCCAATTACAATATTGGCTCCCATCTCTTTAATATCTTTGACTGGAAAGTTCCTAACAATTCCACCATCCACGAGTTTTGTCTTTTGATGGTCAACGGCTGTAAAAACACTAGGAATTGCCATACTTGAACGTACCGCTTTTACAATATCGCCATCTGAAATCACTACCGCTTTTCCATTAGATAAATCAGTTGCAATACATTTAAACGGAATATTGAATTTAGAGAAATCTTTGATGTTATAGGCTGGTAAAAAAATCCTGTTTAAAACAAGCATTAATTCTTGAGAATCAATCAATCCTGTACCAATTTGTAACTTTCCTTTTTTTATACCTACTTCGGCTGAATACTGCCCAAATTCGTCTTTTTCGTCAATTCCAACATATTTATAAATGGGTTTTCCGCTCAATAATTCATCCCAATTTAGTTTTTTGGTGATTTTTTCTATCTCATTTCCAGAGTAACCAATAGAATACATACCTCCAATGATACTACCCATACTAGTTCCAGTGACATAATCAATTTTTAGTCCTGCACTATCGATAGCTTTCAGAACTCCAATATGTGCAATACCTTTTGCTCCACCACCGCTTAAAACTAAACCAATCTTAGGACGTTGTTGTGACCACAAAAAATTTGTATAAAAAAATAGTAAGAAAATAGTAAATAGAAATACTTTTGGAAATGAAAAGGTAATTTTCGTCATATTGTCTCATGTTTAATTATAAAACTAAAAAACAGATTACAGTAAAGAATCTGATTTTATACTATTGACAACTTTATCAGTATAGACTTGAGCAAAAGTTTGAGCGCTTAAAAAAATTATAATCAGTAGATGTAATGACTTATTTTTCATTGCGAATATATTTATATTATTAAACTCTTTATTTACTGGATTTAAAAATCTAAGCATCAACCTTTAAGTTTTATTCTGTTAAAAAAAAACTAAAAGTATTGATTTACTTTGCAAATTTAAAAATTTACAACCATAAAAAAATTAATACAAACTGTTTTTATTTTGAATTTGTATCTTTTAATTCGTTTTTAAATTGCAATTAACTTTATTTAATTTTTATGCCAAACTACGTATTTTTTAATTATATTTGCATAAGTATTTTTACTTAATTTTAAATCATATTAAAATTATTTATTTACCAAACATCAAAATAATCTTAATTTAAACGAGAAAATTATGCAAACGAATAATTCAAAATTAACCGTTGTGGGAGCTGGTCCTGGAGATGTAGAATTAATTACTCTCAAAGCCATCAAAGCCCTTGAAAGTGCTGATGTAGTCTTGTATGATGCACTCGTAAATGAAGAATTATTACACTACGCTACCAAAGCAACATGCATTTTTGTTGGCAAACGATTGGGTTGTCACGCTTATAGCCAAGACCAAATCAATCAACTTATTGTTTCACAAGCCAAACGTTTTGGACACGTAGTAAGGCTAAAAGGTGGCGACCCTTTTGTTTTCGGTCGAGGAAGTGAAGAAATTGAATATGCTCAACGTTTTGGAATACAAACGGCAATTGTTCCGGGAATTTCATCAGCTTTAGGTGTTCCTGCATCCAACGGAATTAGTTTGACACAAAGAGGAATTTCAGAAAGTTTTTGGGTAATAACGGGTACTACTTCTGACCATAAATTATCCAAAGATGTAACTTTGGCTTCAAAATCTTCGGCAACAGTGGTTATTCTGATGGGAATGAACAAATTAGACGAAATCATCTCCATTTATCAAAACAACCGAACCGATAATTTGCCCATAGCTATCATTCAAAACGGAACAAAAAACAGTCAGAAAAAAGTAGTTGGAACCATAAACTCAATAACCAAAATAGTTGCTAATCAACAAATTTCTTCCCCAGCCATTATAGTTATTGGCGAAGTGGTAAATCACATTTCAAATTTAACGAAATCCTTTCAAGAAGATAATTTCCTTGAAGACGAATTTATTTTCCAAAATTTGAACCTTACTGAAATTTTATCCTAAAAAACACTTGAAACTCCCCTTTCAATAAAAAAAAATCTTTTTGCAATTCTAAATTTGCAACCTGAATACAATTATTATTTTATCCCCTAAGGATTTTATGTACTTTTGCAGTTATTCTAGAAGATTGTCTAATCTTTTAACAAAAACAAGTCGTACATATATTAAAAAATAAAAACAACAACATGAGAAGTGATGAAGTAAAAAAAGGGTATCAAAGAGCACCCCATAGATCATTATTTAGAGCAACAGGATTGACCGATGCCGATTTTGACAAACCGTTTATTGGTGTGGCCAATTCATTTATTGAAATCATTCCGGGTCACTTTTTTTTAGACAGAGTAGCCAAAATTATAAAAGAAGAAATCAAAGCAAACGGCTGTGTTCCTTTTGAATTCAACACTATTGGTGTAGATGATGGTATTGCCATGGGACATGACGGAATGCTATTTTCATTACCTTCAAGAGAACTGATAGCCAGCTCGATCGAAACCGTAATGAATGCACACAAATTGGACGCCATGATTGCCATTCCAAACTGTGATAAAATTGTTCCGGGTATGATTATGGGAGCCTTAAGAGTTAATGTTCCTACTGTATTTGTAAGCGGTGGTCCAATGAAAAAAGGATATACCAAAGACGGAACACCTATTGACTTAGCCACAGCTTTTGAAGCGGTTGGAAAATTTGAAGCAGGTCAAATCAATGAAGCCGAACTTAAAGACATTGAGTGCAATGCTTGTCCAAGTGGCGGAAGTTGCTCTGGAATGTTTACCGCAAACTCCATGAATACTCTTATGGAAGCCATGGGAATTGCACTTCCTGGAAATGGAACTATTTTAGCACTGACCAAAGAGCGTGAACAATTGTATAGAAGTGCTGCCAGAAGAATTTGCGAAATAGCAAAAGACGAAGCGCAATCTAAAAAATTCAAACTCAAAAATATCTTAAACGAAAATGCTGTACGAAATGCATTTGCAGTAGATATGGCAATGGGTGGAAGTTCGAATACCGTTTTACACATGCTAGCTATTGCAAAAGAAGCCGATGTGAATTTCAATCTTGAAGATATCAATAGCATCTCTAAAAAAGTGTCACATATTGCTAAAATTTCACCATCTCTTTCTACTGTTCACATGGAAGATATTAATACTGCTGGTGGCGTAAATGCTGTAATGAAAGAAATGACCAAAAGAGGAGATTCTATTCTTATAGATAACCTTACCATAAGCGGAGAAACAATTTTAGAAAAAATAAAAGACGCTTTCATAAAAGATACTTCAATTATTCACACCATCGATAATCCCTATTCTCAAGTGGGAGGTTTAGCTATTTTGTATGGAAATCTTGCCGAACAAGGTGCTGTTATCAAAACTGCTGGAATTACTGGAGACCGCGTTTTTACAGGAACTGCAGTCTGTTTTGATGGTCAACAAGAAGCTGTTAACGGAATTACTAGCGGAAAGGTAAAAGCTGGTGATGTAGTTGTGATTCGTTATGAAGGGCCAAAAGGTGGTCCAGGAATGCAAGAAATGCTAGCTCCAACTTCCTTGATTATGGGAATGGGACTAGGCTCAAAAGTAGCCTTAATCACCGATGGTAGATTTAGTGGAGCAACCCGTGGAGCAAGTATTGGACACGTAAGCCCAGAAGCTGCCGAAGGTGGAATGATTGGATTACTAAAAGACGGTGATGAAATTCATATTGATGTAGATCAATACATTCTTTCTGTGAATTTAAGCGAGGAAGAAATCGCTAAAAGAAAATCCGAGTTTGTTCCTTTGAAAAAAGTAATCACATCAAAATGGTTGGGACAATACAGAAGTTTAGTTACCAATGCTAGTAGCGGCGCTGTATTAAAAACCGATTTGTTTTAGAATATTATAAACTAAACAAAATTTTACTTTTATCCTTTTAAAAAATATTGTGATTGAGATACAACTCGAAAGTCGAGTAAAAAATCCAGTAAAATTTATGTGTTTTTAGTAAAATCTTAATAGACTACCCCAAATAGTGTTTAACTTTTTGAGGGTAGTTTATTATTTTATGGCTTTTCTTCAACTAAAAAAAACAGATTATTTACAAGCTACAACCATTTTACTCTCTCAATTTTTAACTAATTTTACTGCACGGAAATTGGTTCAATTCTTAAGAATTTAATCAAAAATTATAAAAACATATCCAAGATATAAACCCCAACTCAAAAAATAAAAATGAAGTATAAAGGAATTATTTTTGATTTAGACGGAACATTAGTCAATTCGGTTGAAGATATTGCAAATGCTATGAATAGCGTGCTGAAAAGTCACAATTTCCCAACTCATAGTTATGAAGATTATCAATATTTTGTTGGAAGCGGACTCCGAAATCTAGTTAGTAAAGCACTCCCCTCTTCTCATAACGACGAAACACAAATAGATCATTGTTTCCAATTGATGATTGAAGTGTATCGTGAGAATTGTACCCACCAAACAAAATATTATGAAGGCATTATCGAATTATTAGATTATCTGAAGGCTCACAACATAAAACTGAGTGTTTTCTCTAATAAAGCCGATGAACTCAGCAAGAAAATTGTTGCCGTTTTATTTCCAAACTATTTTATTGAAGTTGTAGGTTTGAGTATCGAATCACTTAAAAAACCCAACCCGTTTGAAGCTTTAGAAATTTGTAAAAAATTAGAATTAAAGCCCGAAGAAATGATTTTTGTTGGCGATTCTGGAATTGATATGCAAACAGCAACTAATGCTAATATATTGGCAGTTGGTGTTTTATGGGGCTATAGACCAGAATCAGAATTATTTGCCACTGGAGCAAAATATATTTTAAACCATCCTTTAGATTTAATTCAAATATTAGAATCAAGGTAAAAAACGGAAAATATTAAGCATTTAAACTACTAAAATTCCATACTGTTTCCCATCAAAAAATAGTATTTTCGCACCATCAAAAATTCAAAAATCAATCAATTTCTAAAACAATTATATGGCATCAGGTTTTTTCGCGCTTTTAGATGATATTGCAGCCATTATGGATGATGTGGCAATAATGAGTAAGGTTGCAGCCAAAAAAACGGCTGGAATTTTGGGTGATGATTTGGCTGTAAATGCCGAAAAAGCATCTGGATTTATTTCCTCAAGAGAAATTCCAGTGTTGTTAGCCATTGCCAAAGGTTCATTAATCAATAAATTAATCATTTTGCCCATTGCCTTCCTTCTGAGTGCTTTTTTTCCTTTGGCAATTAGTATCATTTTAGTATTGGGTGGACTTTTCTTGGCCTACGAAGGAGCCGAAAAAATATACGAATATTTCTTTCCTCATAAACACATTTCAACCGAAATAAAGATTCAAGAATACACCGAAGAAGAAATTTTGGCACTCGAAAAAGACAAAATAAAATCGGCTATAGTGACTGATTTTATTTTATCAGTAGAAATAGTTATCATTGCTCTTGGCACAGTAATTGAACAACCCATTAGCTCGCAAATCGTGGTTGTTTCTATTATTGCCATACTCGCAACCATTGGTGTTTACGGTATTGTAGCTCTAATTGTTAGAATGGACGAATTGGGATACAAACTTATTGGACTGAATTCTAAAGAGCGTAGTATAAACAAATTTATAGGAAACATACTAGTTCAAGCCTTACCAAAAGTAATCAAAAGTCTAGCCGTAATTGGTACTATTGCGCTGATTTTAGTAGCTGGCGGCATCTTTGCACACAATATCGATTTTCTGCATCATTTATTCAATCAATGGCCTTCAACAGTTAGAGAGTTTAGCTTTGGACTTGTGATTGGATTCCTAGTTTTTGGAATTGTAACCCTAATCAAACTGCTTTTTGAAAAAAAATAAATCTACATAAAAATCATAATCTACAACTCTAAATACAGCAGTTGACTAAGAATTTTACACTATTTTGAATACTAAATTTACTAATTAATAATTTATCTAATAATAATTGGAAAATACTCATTTTTTAAATACTTTTGAGTAATCGATTGCATTATTTAAAATTCAAATGGTATGGCCAATAAATGAGAACAAATTCACGACTATTTGCATTGCTTTTTATAGGTTGTTCCATCGTTTTGAAGGGACAAAGTCAAGAATTAAATAACAATTCAAACAAAAAAACCGAATGGATAATCGCTGATTTGCTTCGACAAAAATCAAATACTATCGAAATTAGTGGCAATCCTAAAATTGTTTCTTCCCCTTTTGGAGATGCCGTTTCTTTTAACGGAACAGACGATGCCATTTTTCTGAATGAACTTCCGCTACAATCACTTCAAGAATTTACGGTAGAAATGCTATTCAAACCTGAACTTAACGGTCAATTTGAACAAAGAATTCTACATATTGGCGAAAGCAAAGGCGATCGAATGCTACTCGAAATTAGAGCTTTAGAAAACAATTGGTATTTTGATGGTTATGCAGCTTCTGGAACTAATAAAAAAACACTAATCGACGAAAAATTAATTCATCCCTTAGAAAAATGGTATCATGTTGCCTTTATTGTAACCTCAAAAAATCGCGCCACTTTTGTTGATGGCAAACAAGAATTACGCGAAGATTTCCCTTTCTCACCGATTCAAACAGGACAAACCTCTATTGGAGTTCGAATGAGTAAAATAAACTGGTTTAAAGGTGCAATTTATAAAATTCGAATTACCCAAAAAGAAGTAAATCCAAAAGATTTTATTCAATCTTAAAAATGTAAAATATCAAAAGTAATAACAAAATCAAGATTCAATCAACTTGAAGTTAAATATCAAAAACGGTCTGGTTATTGTTAAGGAACTAATAAATTTAAAATAGCAACAAATTCAAATTAAAAGTAAATTATAATATTAATCAAAAAATAAGAATGAAAACAAACCCAATTAACTTATTATGCATCGCCTTGACAGTAGTTGTAACAAGCTGGTCTAATAACAGTTTAGCTCAAAATTCAAAGGCTAACGAAACTTACCAAGGCATTGAATTTAAAATGTCTAAAGTTAAAGAACCCATAATACCCAAAAATACTGTCAATATCAAAGATTTTGGTGCTGTAAATGGTGGAAAAGTTTTAAACACAAAAGCTTTTGCCGATGCCATCGCAGCTGTATCTAAAAAAGGTGGTGGAAAAGTAGTAATCCCCGCAGGAATTTGGCTTACAGGTCCCATTATTTTGAAAAGCAACATCGAATTGCACGCTGAAACTGGTGCTTTAATAAAATTTTCAACCGATAAAAGTTTGTATCCACTTGTTGAAACCAGTTTTGAAGGACTAAATACCTGGCGTTGCATCTCTCCTATTTACGGGAAAAATCTAGAAAATATAGCTTTTACTGGAAAAGGTGTTTGGGACGGTTCAGGCGAAGTTTGGAGACAAGTCAAAAAAAGCAAACTTACAGAAAGCCAATGGAAAAAATTTGTGGCTTCTGGAGGAGTACTTAATGACAAAAAAGACAGTTGGTATCCCTCAGAAACATTTATGAAAGCTTCTATTGGTGCAGACCAAAATGTGCGTTTGGATTTAAAAACCAAAGAAGATTTTGAAGCCATTCACGATTTTCTTCGTCCAGTATTGGTTAGCATTCAAAACAGTAAAAGAGTCCTGTTTGACGGGCCAGTTTTTCAAAATTCTCCAGCTTGGAATATTCATCCTCTGCTAATTGAAGATTTAATTATTCGAAATCTAACCGTTCGTAATCCTTGGTTTTCACAAAATGGTGACGGTCTAGACGTAGAATCTTGCAAAAATGTATTGGTCGAAAATTCTACTTTTGACGTGGGTGACGATGCTATTTGTATCAAATCAGGAAAAGACAAAGACGGTCGTGATCGTGGAGTTCCTTGCGAAAATGTAATTGTTAGAAATAATATTGTTTACCACGGACATGGAGGTGTTACTGTAGGGAGTGAAATGTCTGGAGGTGTAAAAAATTTACACGTTTCCAATTGTTCTTTTATGGGAACTGACGTTGGTTTGCGTTTCAAAAGTAACCGTGGACGCGGTGGTGTTGTAGAAAATATTTTTATCTCTGACATTTTTATGACCGATATTCCATCGCAAGCCATTTCTTTCGATCTTTATTATGGAGGAAAATCCATAGCCGAAACTTTGGCCGAAGGTGGAAATACTGTGAGTACTAAATTTGTACCTGTGGATGAAAAAACACCACAATTCAAAAATATTTCTATTAAAAACATAACCATTTTAGGTGCTTATCAAGCGGTGTTTTTACAAGGTCTGCCTGAAATGAATCTAGAAAACATAGAAATCACTAACTTGATTGGAACTGCTGACAAAGGATTTTCAATTATTGATGCCAACGGAATCAAATTGAGCAACATCAAATTGGATATCAAAGAGAGCACTATTTTTGACATATATAATGGTAAAAATGTATCCTTAAAAAACATTGATTTTAATTCGACTTCGCCAAAAGCAGTGAACATTAATGGAGCAGCTTGCGAGAAAATTGAATTGGTTTCATCACCAAAATTGGATTTTTTTCAAAAAACTACCATTGGAGACACTGTTTCTAAAGGTGCTGTAAAATTATAACGCATAAATAAATTATAATGCAAAGTTTTTCAATAAATTATAGAATTCTTGCCTTTATTCTAGCTGTTTTTTCTTCAGTTTTGACAAATGCTCAGTCTAATGCAATCATTAACACAAAGCCATTTCAAGACGGTGTTAATCATTGGTATCACATAAAAGACGAAACCAATATTGTAAACCCGGTTCCCAACCAGCCACAATATCCAGAATCCGAATACCAAAAAATAGCGGATAACATTTTATATTTTCAGCGTGACAATGGTGGATGGCCCAAAAATTATGATATGCGAGCTGTGTTAACTCAAGATCAAATAAACGATGTCGTTAAAACAAAATCAGTCTTGCACACTACTTTTGACAATTCAACCACCTATACCCATATCGATTATTTAGCTCAAGTTTACACGCTAACTAAAAACGATAAATATAAAGTAGGTTGTCTAAAAGGAATCGATTTTATTCTCAAGGCACAATTTTCGAATGGCGGATGGCCACAATATTTTCCTTTAGAAAAAGGATATAGTCGCCACATTACCTTCAACGATGGAGCGTATATAGGCGTTATGAATTTGCTAAAAAAAATAATAAATAAGAATCCTAATTATGAATTCATAGATGCCAAAACCCAAAGAAAAGTATCTGAAGGGTATCAAAAAGGAATTGACTGCATCCTGAAAATGCAAATTGTCGATCAAGGAAAACTGACCGCTTGGTGCCAACAACATGACGAAATAACTTTATTGCCAGCTTGGGCTAGAAAATTTGAACCGCCAAGTATTTGTAATGGAGAAAGTGCCGAAATCGTTTTATTTTTAATGGACATTAAAAACCCAGATGAAAAAATAATCCAATCTATTCAAGGGGCTGTAAAATGGTTTTCAGATTCAAAAATTTACAATACCCGAGTTGAAACTTTTCAAGCTCCTGAATTTGAATCCAAATACAAAAAAGTTACCGATGATTGTAGAGTTGTAATCGATACAACTGCTCCCCCAATTTGGACACGTTATTACGAATTAGAAACTGAAAAACCTTTGTTTTGCGACCGCGATAGCAAATATTTATATTCATTGGCCGAAGTGAGTCGCGAAAGACGCAGCGGATATGCTTGGTACACCTACAACCCTGCAAAGGTTTTGAAAAAATATCCCGAATGGCAGAAAAAATGGGCTCCTAATGAAGATGTTTTAAAGCAAAAATAGCATATATATAAAAGCGTGGATTATACAAAATTCACGCTTTTTAGTTTTAATTATCTTCCTTTGATAACTCTAACTTTAGTATGGGGCTATTTGAAGAGACAAAAAATCCAATCGGTATTCCTTCTTACTTCTTTATAAAATAACTATTTTTGCAGTCAAAATTTTTCTCTTATGCCAAAGAATAAATACAAAATAGCGGTCATTCAATTGAATCTGAATGATGTTGCCGAAAATAATTTAAAAAAATGTTTGTCGTGGGTTCGCGATGCTGCCAGTCAAGGTGCCGAAGTGATTTCGTTGCCCGAATTATACAGCAGCCACTATTTTTGTCAAAGTGAAGACGTAGATAATTTTGCCTTGGCAGAACCTTTGTACAGCACTTCGTTTATTGCTTTTAGTGCTTTGGCAAAAGAATTGGGCGTGGTCATCATTGTTCCTTTCTTCGAAAAAAGAATGGCGGGAATTTACCACAACAGCGCCTACATCATCGACACCGATGGTTCGGAAGCGGGATTGTATCGTAAAATGCACATTCCGGACGACCCTGCTTTTTACGAAAAATTCTATTTTACTCCAGGAGATTTAGGTTTTAAAAACAATCCAACTAAAAAAGGAAATATTGGAACACTGATTTGTTGGGATCAATGGTATCCCGAAGCGGCTCGTATAACTGCTTTAAAAGGTGCCGAAGTGTTGTTTTACCCAACAGCCATTGGTTGGCATCCTTTAGAAAAAGAACAATATGGCGAAAACCAACACGGTGCCTGGATGAACGTAATGAAAGGTCACGCTGTCGCCAATGGCGTTTATGTAGCTGCTGCCAATAGAATTGGATTGGAACAATATATTGAAGGAACTGCAGGAATTCAATTTTGGGGTTCTTCGTTTATAGCTGGACCACAAGGCGAAATCTTGGCACAAGCCTCTCACGATAAAGAAGAAATCCTGATTGCCGAAGTGGATTTGGATTTACAAGAAAATGTGCGCCAAAACTGGCCTTTCTTTAGAGACAGACGCATCGATGCTTTTGGAGATATTACTAAAAGAGCAATCGACTAATCTATGAGTGCATCTAACAGACGTTTTCCTGCTGAATGGGAAAAACAATCAGGCATTTTATTGTGTTTTCCGCATAATGGCAACGATTGGCCCGGAAAATACGAAGCCATTCAATGGACTTTTGTGGAATTCATCAAAAAAGTGGCCACATTCGAAAAAGTTTTTTTGGTTGTAGCCGACGAAAAACTAAAATTGAAAGTTTCGGAAATACTCGAAACTGCAACTGTTCAAATGAGCAATGTTTCTTTCATCATTCATAAAACCAATAGAAGTTGGATGCGCGATTCGGGGCCAATTATTGTTCAAAACGGAACGGAAAGAGAAGCCTTGAATTTCAATTTTAACGGTTGGGCAAAATATAAAAACATCAATCTGGACAAACACGTGCCTGCGAAAGTGAGTGAGTTTCTAAATCTTCCTCTTACGCAAGTCGTGTATAACGGAAAACCCGTAATTGTAGAAGGCGGAGCCATTGACAGCAACGGAAAAGGAACGTTACTAACATCCGAAGAATGCTTGATGCATCCTGATATTCAGGTTCGGAATCCTGGTTTTACAAAAGCCGATTATGAAGCGGTTTTCAAGGAATATTTGGGGATTACCAACGTGATTTGGCTAGGTGACGGAGTTGAAGGCGATGATACTCACGGTCATATCGACGATTTATGCCGATTCGTGAACGAAGACACCATCATTACCATTGTAGAAAAAGACCCAAAAGACAATAACTACAAACCTTTGCAAGACAATTTGAAACGCCTGCAAAACGCGAAGTTGGAAAACGGAAAATCTCCCAAAATTGTGGAATTGCCAATGCCGAAACGTATCGATTTTGACGGTTTGCGCTTGCCGGCCAGTTATGCTAATTTCCTGATTTTGAATAATTGTGTTTTGGTGCCTACTTTCAATGATTCAAACGATAGAATTGCCTTGAACATCATAGCCGATTGTTTCCCCAATAGAGAAATTATTGGAATCAACGCCATTGATTTGATTTGGGGTTTTGGAACTTTGCATTGTTTGAGTCAACAAATTCCAGAATAAGAGTTTAACCTTTTATAAAAAAGACCGCAGATTCGCAGATTAAAATGATAATCTTCGAATCTGCGGTTTATTTTTAGTGTTATTTGACTGATTTCCAAGTATTATTACTTTCGTTAGAATCTGGAAAAACGTGATCTGGGTCAATAACAATACTTTCAATTTCTTCGGTAGAATTGTATTTAAAAGTCCAATTCACGTTTTTTTGCCATATTTCTACGGGTAATTTGAGGCGTGAAACTTTTCCGCTTTTGGTTTTAATGTCCATAATTACAGGCATCGCCATTTTCTCGAAATTTTCAATCATAATGAAAGCGCCCAATTGGGGATTGCCGTTTACATAACTTACAGAATTAATTCCTTGATCCAAACGCCAATTATTAACAAACCATCCTCTCCAAAACCAACTTAAATCTTCGCCAGCAGCATTCTCAATCGTTCTAAAAAAATCATCAGGTGTAGGATGTTTATAAGCCCAACGCTCTACATAAGTGCGTAGAGCAAAATCAAATCGTTCAGGCCCCAAAATATGCTCACGCAAAATAACCAAGGCCGCACCAGGTTTTCTATATCCAAGAGTTCCGATATTAATTTCTTTCATATTATCAGGTGAAGCCATCAATGTTTCTAGATTTGGATTTGTAAATCTTTCTGAAAAAACATGCATATCCAAAGGTTTTTCATCGTATTCTCCTTGGTTAAAATCTTCTTCACTAATTGAATTGATAAATGTATTTAAACCTTCGTCCATCCAAGCGAATAAACGTTCATTAGACCCCACAATCATTGGAAACCAAATGTGCCCAAATTCGTGATCGGTAACGCCCCACAAATCTTTCCCTTTGTCTTTATATTCACAAAAAACAATCCCTGGATACTCCATACCACCAGGAATTCCTGCTACATTTATAGCTGCTGGATATGGATATTCGAACCATCTCTTGGAATAATTTTCAATAGAAGTTTTAGTATATTCAGTAGATCGGCTCCAAGCACCTTTACCATTACTTTCGATTGGGTAAGCAGAAATTGCTATCGATTTTTTTCCACTTGGTAAATTAATTCTAGCAGCATCTAAAATAAATGAAGCAGACGAAGCCCAAGCCACATCACGAGAGTTTTTAATTTTAAAATGCCAAGTTTTAGTAGATGTAGAAACAGCATTTGAGTTTTTTTTTAATTCATCAGCCGATCGAATTATAACAGTTTGATCGCTATTCGATGCTTGTTCCCAACGCTTTTGTTGTTCAATAGAATATACCTCTTTTGGGTTGATTAATTCACCTGAACATACCACAAAATGATGGCTTGGCACAGTAATATTCACATCAAAATCGCCGTATTCCAAATAAAATTCAGAGGCTCCTTGATAGGGATGAGTATTCCATCCCACAATATCGTCATAAACACACATTCTAGGATACCATTGGGCAATGCTAAAAATCTTGCCATTGGAAGTTCCCAAAATTCCCATACGATCTGAACCTTCATTGGGAATTATAAATGAAAAATCGATTTTTATTTTAACATTCCCTCCTTTTGAATTTAATTCATGAGGAAGAAAAACCTGCATTCTGGTATCTGTAATTAAATATTTAATTTCTTTTTCAGTAGCAACACCTTTGTTTGAAACTATAATCTTAACAGATTTAATTTTAAAACCACCATCAAATATCTGACCTTGAGCACCATTTCTACTACCTGTTATAGGAATTACAGCATTTCCTCGAGAATCATCTTTAAATAAATTTTGATCTAAAGTCAACCATAAAAAAGATAATTTGTCTGGACTATTATTAGTATAAGATATACTACTGGTTCCTGAAATTTCATTATTTGCCTCATCTAATTTTGCAGATAATTGATAATCAGCTCTGTTTTGCCAATATTCAAATCCAGGTTGCCCGCTTGCTGAACGCGTGTTTGTACCGTTTTTTGTATAGAAAAATGGACCAAAAGCATCTTGATAATTATATTTTGAAACTTGATTTGCTGAAGAAGAAGCTTGTTGTGACCATACAGTTGAAACAGCAATCAAAAACACAAATTGAACGAGGACTTTGAAAGAAATATTTTTCATTTATTAAATTTTATAGTGCAAATTAATGAAAAATAAACGTAGCACTTAGAAACAATACTTAAATATTGGTTAAAAATTTCATCTTTAGAATTGAATACTTTTTATTATTTAAATCTAATTTTATAGAATATATTTACAGCTCAGTAAAAAATATTAATCTAATTGGCAACTATTTTGACTACAACAATTTCTAATGCGAATCTAACAGTTCAAATAAAACACATGGGAGCTGAATTATTTTCTTTAAAAAACAACCAAAATACCGAATATATTTGGGAAGGAAATCCAGCCTTTTGGGGAAAACATTCTCCGATTTTGTTTCCAATTGTGGGAACTTTAAAAAACAATACTTACAAGTACAACCAAAAACAATTTCAATTGAGCAGACACGGTTTTGCTAGAGAAATGGAATTTGAATTAGTTGAAAAATCAGAAGAAAGTGCTACGTTTTCTTTAATTTCAACATTAGAAACTAAGAAAGTATATCCTTTTGACTTTGAATTGCAAATTTGTTATTCATTGGATGAAAATAAATTAAACATTGATTATAAGGTTATTAACAAATCTGAAACAACATTGCCATTTGCCATTGGAGCGCATCCTGCATTTGCATTGCCTGGAAATTTTGAAGAATATAGTCTTGAATTTCAACAAGCTGAAACACTAAAATATTATCTTCTGGAAGAAGGTTTAATTTCAAACAACTCGAATGAAATTCAGTTAGATAATAAAAAACTTGGTTTAAATTATCAGTGGTTCGAAAAAGACGCTTTAGTATTTAAAACATTAGAATCCAAATCAATAACCATTCTAAAAAACGAAAAATCGATACTTAAAGTCAATTTTAATGATTTTCCAAATTTAGGTATTTGGACGGTTCAAAATGCTCCTTTTTTATGTATCGAACCGTGGTTTGGTTATTCTGATACTTTAAACGAATATGATGACTTTTTGAAAAAAGAAGGCATTCAGCTTTTGAGAAAAAATGAAACATTCAAATCTAATTATAGTGTTGAAATTTTATAAATTATGATAAACCTAATTTTCAATCCTTTTCCGAATCTTGAAACCGAACGTTTGCTGCTAAGACGTGTTGTAAACAAAGATGTAGAACAAATTTTTGCACTTAGATCTGATAAGGAAGTGATGAAATACATTCCGAGACCATTAGTAAAAACCAAAGATGATGCTTTGGCACATATTACAATGATTGATGAAAAAATTGACACTAATGAAGGAATTAATTGGGCTATAACATTAAAAAACAACGATAAACTGATTGGAATTATTGGGCTTTACAGAATACAACCTGAACATTTTCGAGCAGAAATTGGCTATATGCTACTTCCAGAATATCACGGAAAAGGGATTGTTTCAGAGGCGATAAATGAAGTCGTTAATTATGGTTTTGCTTCAATTAAATTGCATTCAATTGAAGCAATTATTGATCCCAAAAATTTTGCTTCGGAAAAAGTATTGCAAAAAAATGGGTTTGTAAAGGAAGCTCATTTAAAAGAAAATGAATATTATGAAGGGCGATTCTTGGATACTGTGATTTACTCGATTATAAATAATATGTAATTTTTTAAAAACCTTTAAATCTATTTCTACTATATTTGCCGAGACTAGTTTGTAAATGATATACTAGTAAATTTTATTTTTATGAAAAAAATCTTCATTTTTACATTAGTATTCTTTTCAATTTGTTCTCATTCTCAAACCTATATAAAAGCAAATGCTGTAACTGCTTTATTATTAGTGCCCAATATTGGAGTAGAAACCAGTATTGGAAAAAAATTCACTTTTCAGGCTGATGTCATGGCTTCTTTTTGGGAATCCTTTAATGGACATCACCCAATGAAATTTTATTCTTTAGTAACTGAAGTTCGCTATCATTTTCAGGAAAAATACAATGGCTTTTATTTTGGGGGACACGCTGGAGCTGACAGATATCAACTCCAAAAATGGAACTATTGGGGTACCAATAAATATGAAGATGGATTTGGGTACAAATTGGGAGCAACAATTGGTTATGAAAAAAAATTAAATGACAGATGGTTGCTGGATTTCTTTGTTGGAGGAGGTTGGCATCAAGGTTATTATAAAGGTCACTATAACGACGGAACTCCAGGTAGGTATGAAAATGTCAAAAATTGGAATCGTAGCGGAGATTGGTTGCCTTACCGAGGTGGAATTATGGTTTCTTATAGATTAAATTAGATCTTAAATTTAGGAATTGTTCTTACATACAAATCTTCTACTTTTTTTCTTGCCCAATCTGTTTTTCTTAAAAAGGTTAAACTCGATTTTATACTTGGATTATCAGTAAAACATTTAATTTTTATCAATTCACCCAAAGTATCAAACCCATAATAATCGACGAGTTGTTCCAAAATTCTTTGTAATGTAATTCCGTGAAGCGGATCTTTTGATTGTTGTTTTTCCATTTGGCAAATTTACGGCATTTTTACCAATTTGTTTGGCGTTTCGTACATTTGTATTTACATTTGCTGACCTATGCTAAAAACGATAAACATACTCAACAAAAGAGCCCGATTTGATTATGAAATAATCGAAAAATTTACTGCTGGAATTGTTTTGGCAGGTACTGAAATAAAATCTATTCGATTAGGAAAAGCCAATATTACCGAAAGTTTTTGCGAATTTAATGGTACAGAACTTTTTGCTATTAACACTTACATCGAAGAATATGCTTTTGGAAATCAATTCAATCACAAAGCCAGAAGTGAACGCAAACTATTGCTAAACAAACGTGAACTCAAAGGATTGGCAAGAAGTGTTCAAGCAAAGGGACTTACAATCGTTCCCTTGAAATTATTTACCAATGAAAAAGGGATGGCAAAACTAGAAATTGGGCTTTGCAAAGGAAAGAAAACCTATGACAAACGCGAATCTCTAAAAGAACAAGACACTAAAAGAGATCTAGATAGAATTAAAAAATCTTTCTAAATTAATTTATTGATAAATTACTTTATTTCGCAATCATTTTCTGATTTAATTCCTATTTTTACCTCGAACTAAAAATAAAAAAATAATATGAAAAAGTTTTTAATTGGATTATCATTAATTTTTCTTGCTAGTTGTAGCAGTGGAACAGCAATTGTTAGCAGTTGGAGAGACCCAGACACATCAACAGCTAATACAGAATTCAAAAAAATATTGGTAGTTGCTTTAGTAAAAAATGAAGCTACAAGAAGAGTTACCGAAAATAGAATTGCTTCTATTGGACCAAAATTTCATTCTTCTTATGCCATTTTAAATGGAACTAGTTTGGATTTGACCAAAGATCAAAAATTAAAAATCCTTAAAGATGAAAATTATGATGCCGTAGTAACAATGCGTCTTGTTGACACTGTTAAAGAAACAAATTATGTTCCTGGAACAAATACTTCTATGTATTATGGTGGATATGGTGGAATGTATGGCGGATACGGAGTTTATGGCGGTTTTGGCGGTTGGTACGGAATGTATTCTCCAATTTATTATGATCCAGGATATTACCAAGAATCTACTTCGTATTTAATTGAAACCAATGTGTTTTCGTTGAAATCTGACAAATTAGTTTGGACTGGAACAACAAAATCATCTAATGGTTCGGATGTTGGACTTTTAGTTGATAGCGTTATTGCAACTGTTATGCAAGAAATGAAAAAAGATGGATTTATTCCAAAAAAATAATTAAATCTTTAAACAGATTTATCCCCAAAAAAAAATAATACTTAATCTTTTTTATGTATTATTTTTTTTATCTAATAAATTATGACTAATTTTGTCAAGACAATTTTTAACAAATTTAAAATGAAAACGCTACTCAAAAATGCAAGAGAACAAAAAGGGTTAAAAACCAGAGAAGTGGCTCAAATTTTAGGAATCGATCAAGCATTAATCAGTAAGTTCGAAAATGGCACACGAAAACCAACCAAAGAGCAAGTGCTTAAATTAGCTTCATTGTTAGGAATAGATTTTGAAACATTGATGGTTGCTTGGCTCAAAGAGAAAATTCTTTATGAAATTGGTCAGGATGAATTTGCTCTGAAAGCAATGAATATGGTTCGTGAAGAAATAGAGAACAGTTATACGAGTAGTAAAAAATCACTTTCTAAAAACTTGTCGGCTATTCTTGGAGAAATTGACATTTTGAAATCAAAATTAGACCAATTTCGCAAATTTGATAGTTATAGAATAGCTCAAGCATTAGAACTTGAATATACTTTTGAAAGCAATCGCATCGAAGGAAACACTATGACACTTCGCGAAACCGATTTAGTCGTAAACGAAGGTTTGACCATTTCTGGAAAAAGTATGCGTGAACATCTTGAAGTTATCAATCATCAAGAAGCTATTGCTTATATCAAACATTTGATGGACAAAAACACTCCTCTGAACGAGCGCGAAGTATTGTCTATTCACAATTTGATTTTGCGAGGCATAAATCCAGAAGATGCTGGTCGTTATCGTCAGGTTCAAGTAATGATAAAAGGGAGCTCGTTTATGCCGCCTCAACCTTTTTTGGTTGCAAAGGAAATGGAAGATTTTTTTATTTGGTATGAAACTCATAAAAACACTTTACATCCTATAGTTTTAGCTGCTGAACTTCACGAACGTTTGGTTACTATTCATCCATTCATAGATGGGAACGGCAGAACTTCGCGTTTGGTTATGAATCTTATTTTGCTTCAAAACGGTTATGTAATTGCCAATATCAAAGGTGATTATGACTCTAGAATACAATATTATAATGCGCTAGAAACTGCTCAAACCAAAAACAATAAAGAAGATTTTCTTTTCTTCATTGCTCAAATCGAGAAAGAAAGTTTAGAACGTTATCTTGAAATTATTGGTCAATAAAAAAATCCCATTCGTAGTAATGAATGGGATAGTTTTTATTTAAATCCTACTATTTGTTCTTCAGTTTCAACGATTTTTTCAACAAATTTTTTAAATTCTACATACTGAGTTGTAGAAATATTATCCCAAGGAATTGTTACTTTCCTGTTAACTTTTAATGAATTATTATTTATTAATTGATATGTTATTGAATAATTATGATTAAGGAAATTGAATGATTTGTTTTCTGGAATTTCAGAGAATGTTTTATCTGAAGGAATATTTAAAATCACTTCCGAATCATATTGATTACTATTTTCATAATCTATATATTGTATATCAAATTTTCTAGTATCGGTGGCTATTATATCTCTTGTGTATACATTATCAATAAATGGAATTTCAGTAATTTTTAAACTTCCCACTTTTTGTAAGCTTTCAGAAATTGAAAATTTTGATTCAAAAGTAATCTCCTTATCAAAGACTTCATTGGAGACCAATTTAACAGATTGCAACGAAACTACCTTCTTTAATTGATTATTGAAATTCTTTTCAAAATCTTTTGAACGAACATCATCAGTAGTCGAAGATGAAAATAATTCGTTATAGTACGATTTATTTGCTCCTTGAATAGTATGCGTATTTACAAACGATTTCAATTTATCATCTATGGTAACTACAGAATAAGTTTTAACACTATTTTGAATAGCATTTTCAAAAGGAATATTAATCAATGATGAATTTTCGTTTATTGCTTTGTCAAAAGAGATTACAAGAGCCTGAGCTTTATATAAAGTTATTGGCAATGCTTTGAAAGGTAAAAACTTATCTGTAAGTTCAAGAAATACTTCTTTATTATCGATTGTTACTCTTACGATACAATGATTAAAATCTCTTGATGGCAATTTTAATGAATTTGAACTATTGTCATTGGTTAAAACCAAAACTAAATTAGCTTTTAATCCAGCTTGCTGTGCTAAGACAACAAACAAAGTTGAAACATCCTTACAATCTCCTAATCTTGTTGTAATTGTTTTGGAAGGTTTTTGCGGAACATAACCGCTTTGTCTAAAATCTAAAGAACTATAATTAATGTTCGTTTCTATGTAGGAGTAAATTTTTTTGGCTATTTCTTCTTGTGAAAAAATTTGTGAGCCTTCTGGAAAAATTTGATCAAATACAGTTTTTGTAGTTTTATCAACTTTCAAATTTTTCTTAACTAAATCAGCATACCAGTTTGATATATCTTTCCACGATTTAATCGTACTTACTCTTACTTTATTAGTTAGATCATTAAAATTTATAGAGTAATTTTCTAACAAAGGAATTGCTGGTATATTATTTCGTTTCCAAACTGTGCCTATTTTATTTCCTATTTTTTTTGTAGTTGATTCTACCAAACCGTTACTATAATCTGTACTATAATTTACATTCGGCTCGTGAATAAGTCCAAAAATAGATTCTACAGATGGATATTTACTATCAAAATAACAGGAAATATTAAAATCTTTGTAAAATCTCCCAGTTGTATTTTCTTGCACTTCGTATTGAATATAAATAACATCTCCTATTTTTAAATTTGAAAATACAAGTGTGTCATCGCCCTTTTCGGCTGGGACTAATGTACCATCTGATTTAATAATTTCGGATTTTAAAATTGTATTACTCAAGTCAAGTGAATATTCTTTCATTTCTTCTATTCCGCTTTCGGATGTTATTTCATATAAATAAGTGCATTTAGACTTTCTACCACCCTCTGGCAAAATATTCACAATATATTCGTCTAATAAAACTACAACTCCATAATCGCTTTTTAGTTTTGAATTTTTTCTTTCATTTGCTAATTTGTAGCAATTTTTAGTTGCAACCTCTTCTATTTCATCCGGTGTTTTTGTAATGTCGTATAGTTGTTTTCTTAAATTTCCATTTTCTGAATTGTGTTCTAAAGACAATCTGATATATTTTTCAGCTTCTTTATCTTTTTTCATCAAACTATAAATATTGGCCTTTTTTTCTAAATTAGTAAATGAATAGGGAAAATAACTTAGATTTTCATTTATTAATTCCAGTGCTTTTTGATATTGGTTTTCATCAGTTAGGATGGAGATATAATCATTTCTAAATGAATTAAGACAAGGGAATTTGTCTATTCTATTGGTAATGATATTTTTAGCTTCTTCTTTTCTATTTATATCATTATAATAATTAATCAACAAATTTTCTACTTCGTTAATACTTTTTTCTTTCGAAATCTCTTCTAATAAAGTTATTGATTTCGCCTTGTCATTCTTCAATTTAGAATACAAATTGGCTGTAAGTATCTTAAACTTTTCATTATTATACGAATTCTCATTTAAATCATTGAGATACTTGAACATCCCATCAATATCAGCTTTTCTTGAGGCCAACATAAAATCAAACATCAACTCTCCATATCTTTGTTTATATTGTTTGGATATATCTCTATATTTTTCTAACTCTTGCACAGAAGTATTTGTTAACCAAGCAGTATCAGTAAATTTGGAAAATGTATTTAAATAATAATCAATATCGTTGTTTTCTATATTTTTTAGTATTTCTTGTCTTTTTGCAGCTTCATCTCCTAGTAAATCATAATATCTCAAAAAATAATTCGCTATAAACGAGCTATTTGGATATTTCTTATCTAATCCTTCTATTGATTCAAATGCTTCGTTTTTTTTAAAATTTGATTCGTATGCTGTAAACTGAAATAAACGATACAATAAATTATCAGGATTTTTTTTGACTAACTCATCAAAATATTGTTCATAATTAAGTTTTATTTCTTCAGCATTACTATTCTCGAATATTGATACTTCATAGGGCTGAAAAGTGTTCAAAAACTTTAAATCCCTAGCAATTGTAGTGTCTAAATTCTTAATTTGAGCCGAAAAATAATCCCCTCCATTTTGCATTTCTAATTTAAACAATAATCTATTGTTCCCTTTTTTCAATGCGATTTTTATATTATATGCGTCTAAATTAGTTCGCTTAACATCCTGATTTACATATATTTCTTTATCATTCAAAAATATTTTTAGACCAGAATTTGCTCCAAAACTCAAGACATAATCTTTTTTTTCATTTGCTTGAATAAAGGTTTGTGCATAAATTATTCCGTTTCCATATTCGCCTTCATTTGCAAAAAAATGATACCCTTCTGCCAAAGCTTCTTTAGGGTTATACCACCCTATTTTTCCATTACTATTTGCATCAAAAAGTTTGTCATTTTTGGCATACAATTCTGGTTCATATTCAATATCTAAACCGCTACTGTTTAAGTTTTCGAATACTCCACAAAACTGCCATTGAGTTATAGCTCCAAGTTCATCAAATAATTTTAACGAACTATCATATCTCATTCTTATTCGATCTAAAATAGCTTTGCGATATATTACAATAGGCAATTTTCCAAACTTTGGCGAAGATGCCAAGAAATCAATTTTTTTATAGGTCAAATCGTTGCAAAGACCATTAGAAATATTAGCAAGAACCATATTTCTATTAATAAAAGGAGCAATATAATTTTCTGAATTAGGGAGTTTTTCTAAATTTCGGATTAATGTATCATCAAAATCTATTTTACCCGATTCTTCATCAATAAAAGCATCTAAAAACAATAAATCAATATTTGTTGTTTTCGTTTTATCAAATTGTTTGTCAAATAACTTTCTAGCTTCTTCTCTTTTATTATTAATTAATAAATTAATAACATTGGTGTAATCTTGAGAGTAAATAAAGTTGGCACATAGTAGTAAAACTATATAAAATGTTTTTCTCATTAAGTAAAGTATAAATTTAATGAGTAAATGTAATAATTTCTGTCAATTTTTAATGTAAAAAGATATTTTATTTGTAAGTTTTACTTTTATTTTTTATTTTCTAACAAAGGCACAAATTTAAAATCACCAAATTCATGTTTCTCAAATTGAGTTTCATTTTTCCGGATCAGAAGTGTCATAATTTGTGTGTCTTCCCCCACCGGAATCACAATCCTTCCTCCTATTTTTAATTGAGCCATCAAAGCTTGTGGAATTATTGGCGCACCAGCCGTTACAATTATACTATCAAAAGGAGCGTGATTAGGCAAACCTTTGTAACCATCACCAAAAGAAAGATGTTTAGGTCTAACACCTAATTTGGGTAATAATGCCGATGTTTGTTTGAATAATTCTTTTTGTCTTTCGACACTGTAAACCTTGGCTCCCATCAAACACAAAACAGCAGTTTGATAACCTGAACCAGTTCCAATTTCCAAAATTTTATCGTCTTTTTTTACTTCTAACAACTGACTTTGAAAAGCCACAGTATAAGGTTGCGAAATAGTTTGCCCTGCTCCTATCGGAAATGCTTTATCTTGATAAGCATAATCTGAAAAGCTAGAATTTAAAAACAGATGTCTCGGAATTTTATTTATGGCTTCCAAAACCGCTTTATCTGTAATTCCTTTTTCTTTCAAAAGGCTTACTAATTGATTGCGAAGCCCTTGATGTTTGGCAGTATCTTTCAAAATTTGGAGTTAATTGTTTCGGTAAAATTAAACTTAAAAAACTCAAAAATCAAGTAAGATTTTCCAAAAACTTTAAACCCAAAATTCAAACAATAAACAAATAAATTATACATTTGTTAAAAATCATTTTTATGTTAAAAGTTGGGGTTTTAGGTGCTGGGCATCTTGGAAAAATACATTTAAGATTATTACAACAATCTGAAAAATATGAATTAGTTGGTTTTTATGACGAAAATCAAGAAAACGGAGCAAAAGTAGCCAACGAATTTGGCTATAAACAATTCTCCACAATTGCTACTCTTATTCACGCTGTTGATGTTATCGATATTGTAACACCTACACTTTCTCACTTCAAATGTGCTAAAGTGGCTATCAAATCGGGTAAACATGTCTTTATAGAAAAACCAATTTCAAATACGGTTGCCGAAGCCGAAGAAATTATAGCACTAGCCAAAGAATACAATGTAAAAGGTCAAGTAGGTCACGTCGAAAGATTTAATCCTGCGTTCAAAGCGACCAAGAATATGATTGAAAATCCGATGTTTATTGAAACGCATCGTTTGGCAGAATTCAATCCTCGTGGTACTGATGTTCCCGTAGTTTTAGACTTAATGATTCACGATATTGATGCGATTTTGAGCGTTGTCAAATCAAAAGTGAAAGACATTCACGCCAGTGGAGTTTCGGTAATTAGTGAAACTCCTGATATTGCCAATGCTCGAATTGAATTCGAAAATGGCTGTGTTGCTAATCTAACAGCAAGTCGAATTTCCCTGAAAAATATGCGTAAATCACGCTTTTTCCAGAAAGATGCTTATATCTCGGTGGACTTTTTGGAAAAAAAATGTGAGGTGGTAAAAATGAAAGACGCTCCCGAAATTCCTGGAGATTTTGATATTATTCTACAAAATGCCGAAGGTGTAAAAAAACAAATCTACTTTTCCAATCCCGATGTGGAGCAAAACAACGCCATTCTCGACGAATTGGAATCTTTTGCCGATGCCATCAATAATGACACTACTCCTATTGTAACTTTGGAACAAGCTACAGAAGCTTTGAGAGTGGCATATCAAATTATTGATTGTTTTAAGAAGTAGTAATAAATGGATAATAAACTAGAGATTAAATATCGAAGTCAAAAGCAATTATTTGAGATCTTAGATGATGAGATAATTGTAGATTTAAATACAGCAAAACATAAACTAAAATATAATATTCCGTTAGAAGAAATAAAAAACACTCATTTTATTACTAAAACAAAACAAAATGGTTTTACTTTAATTGCTTATTTGTCAATTGTTTTAAATTTTGTTTTTGCAATTTATATCTCATCTGAATATTTAAAACTCTCAAAAAATTTACTTTTAAGTCTGTTTTTTTCAATTGCATTTGGTTCCATATTCTTATTAAAATCATTGTTTGAGGATTATGATGAAAAGCATATTGATTCTTCAAAACTTTTCTATTTTATATATACAAAAAAGAATGCGTTGGAAGTTGACAGATTCATCGAACTGGTTTACAAAAAACAAATTGAATTTTACAGAAAAAAATATTTTATAATTGATCCAATATTACCATATACTGTTCAGTATGAAAGATATATTTGGCTATATAGCAACAAATATATCAACGAAAATGAATATGAAGTTATTAAAGAAGATTTAGATAAATACTTCAATTTTAATATTAATCTTAAGGAATAAAGCTAATAAATAGCAAGATAAAAATAACCTTTCGATCACAGTATTTTTTAATCACAATTTGAATTCAAAAAACAAATTTTAAATTATGGATTTATTACGAGTTGAAACTGAATTAAAAAAAAGATTGGCTCATCCCTACAAATGGGGCCGAAAACAGTCTGACGATTGGGATGCAAAAACAAGTTTTATTTACACAACCTATTCTTTTGAAAAATTATTAGAAAAAACAGCTTCATTTGATGAAAAAGTTCGCGATTATGCCTTGAATAGATGGTTCAATTTTTGGTCGGCCGAAGCCGTTGAAAACCTATTTTCCTTGCACGAAAAAGTAACACCCAACATAAATAAATTCGACAAACTAATTGATTTTACTATAAATACAACTTGCTTTGACCACAAAACAACCGTTTTTCCAATTGGTTTTAACCAAACCGTAGCTTACGCTAAAAACAATCCTGCCGAATTGATTCAATGGTTGTATTCAAACCAAAGTCAGGAAAGTAGAAAGCATTTGAAAAACAGATTATTCATCGTTTTGGTCGAAAAAAACAAGGAACATTGGAAATTAAAATCTGAAATTAAACTCTTGAAATCTGAGATTGATAAGTATGTCGAAAATTTCAATTCTGAAAATTTATTTCAACTCAATTTAGAAAACAACACCATTTTATCAGACCTGATTTGGGTTGAAAATTAATACTTTATGAACTACATAGGCTCCAAACAAAAATTATCTTCCTTCATCCAAACCACTGTAAATTCAATAGTTGGAGATGATTTGTCTCAAAAAACCTTTTGCGATTTATTTGCCGGAACCGGAATTGTGGGCAGAACTTTTAAAATTGAACTTTTCTTAAAAAATAACTGGACTTTATTTGTCCATTTTTTAAATATTTGTATTTTTGGACAAAATATGACCAAATGACAATAGAAAAAAAACATCCTTCTTTTGGTGAACATTTAAGAAGTTTAAGAGAGGAAACAGGACAGACTTTAAAAACTGTAGCAGATAATTTTGGAATGGACGCTTCATTACTTGCGAAAATTGAACGAAACGAAAGACAACCAACAAAACAAATTATTAACCAAGTAGCTGTGTATTTTCAAGTTGACAAAAAAGAATTAAAATCGGAATTTTTAAGTGATCAAATTGCTTACAAAATCCTTGAGGAGGAAGCAGATTTGAGTATATTAAAAGTTGCCGAAGAAAAAGTTAAATACCTAAAAACAGTAAACAATGCAAAATAAAATAAAAGTTATTGAATTATTTGCTGGAGTTGGTGGATTTCGACTTGGATTAGAAGGATGGAATAACAAATCTGCATCTTCTAATTACAAAGAAAATTTTGAAAGTCCTTACGAAGTTGTTTGGAGCAATCAATGGGACCCATCAACCAAAGTACAACACGCTTCAATGGTATATGAAACTCGTTGGGACAAAAAAAATCATTCAAATAAAGACATTTCAACTGTAGAAATATCTGAAATTCCTGATCACGACTTGTTGGTTGGCGGTTTTCCTTGCCAAGATTATTCAGTTGCAACAACGCTAAAAAATTCAAAAGGATTAATTGGAAAAAAAGGTGTTTTGTGGTGGTCAATTCATAAAATCTTAAGCGAAAAAGAAAACAAACCAAAATATTTGTTTTTTAGAAAATGTAGATATTTTGGGCGTTCCCCAAGGTCGGGCTTTCCGTTCCAATCTTTTGTTTTTTAAAGAAAAAAACAAAAGGATTTCCTCTTCAATCCCTAACGCAAAGCCGCAATAAATATGAACATTATCGATAAAATAAATAACAAAAAAGATTTGATTATTTCAGAATTATATCAATGGTCAGAAACTTTTAATCCTGAAAACATAATTTATAATGTTAATAATATTGATGAAGAAGATGAAAACGAAATGCATCAATCATACAATTCTGTAAAAAGTTTAGCTGAAAAATTAGAGAAAAATGATTGTAATGAAAAAGATTATGAAAATATTATTTTTCATATTGACCAAATAAATTACAACAAAACAATTATTAAATTATAAATTAATTTGATATTGAATTCTTCTGTTTTTTATTCTTTCTTCTAATTCTTCCAAAGTTAAAAATGCAAACGAAGAACCTTTTTCATTTAAACTTACAAAGCAAAATCTAAATCTTGAACCAAGAATTTTACCAAAATTAAATTCATTTTCAGTTGCACCAAAAAAGAAACCTTTGGGATTTTCAGGCAAATATTTTTTTGTGGTTTTTAATTCAACTAGAATTATATCTTCTAAATAAGTTTGAATAAATCCAGTATCTGCAATCTTTCCAACCATTTCAGGAACATAAATTAAGTCAAAAGCTTGTAAAAATCTATGTTCAATTTTAAGTAAATCTAATAATTCCTTTTTTGTTGCTAAATCGATTTTGAAAAATCCTGTATAATTTTCAATTAGAAAATTTACACCTTCTTTTTCTGTAACATTATTTGATAATGTCAATACAAATGAGTGTTTTCTTGACATTATTTTTCAGATTTTATTTCATAATTCTTGTAATTATGATTTGGGTTTATCGTTTTTAAATCTAATAGTTCAGAAATATTTATCTCAAAAACTTTAGCAAACACTGCCATATTTGAAAGTGAAATATTTCTCTCTCCTCTTTCTATCATTCCAATATATGTTCTGTGGAAACCAGTCAAAAAGGATAATTTTTCTTGGCTAATGTTTTTTTGAAGGCGCAATTGCTTAATTCTACCTCCAAATTCGTTTAAAAGAAATTTGTTTATCATAAAACAAAACTATACATATTGTATGTTTTGATCAACAGACAATATGTATCATAAATGAATGCGGATTATGCTAAATATTCAATTAAAAGCTGTATTTTTGAAATTATATTTAAGAAGAAATTTTAAAAATCAAAATCAATACAAAAGCTAAAAGTTTTTACGCTAATTTGACAAAAGCAATTCTCGGAATTGAACTTGATAAAGAAATTGAAGAATTTGAAAAAGCAGAAATTATTGTAAAAACAGTTCGCTTAAAAGAAAATGATTTACCAAAAGAAGATATTTCATTTCCGAATTTTAAGTACGAAGAAATTGTAAATCAAAATTGGGAAGATTCAGATTTTAAAGATGTTTTGGAGCATAAATTCCTTTTTGTTTTCTTTCAATTCGAGAACGAAAAACTAATTCTACGAAAAGTGAAATTTTGGAATATGTCATATTTGGACTTAATTGAAGTTGAAAAAGTTTGGACAAAAACAAAACAAATTGTTGCAAAAGGCGAAATCGTAAAAGAAATAAAAACTAATAAAAAAGGCAAGGAAATTCGTTTCACGAATTTTCCTAACAAGAAATTTAGTTCTATTTCTCACGTTCGTCCTCACGCAACAAATGCTTTAGATACTTATGAATTGCCAAAAAAAGACAAATTAACAAAACAAATGGAATATACAAAACATTGTTTTTGGCTGAATAATACTTATGTTAAAGACCAAATATATTTAAAGAAATAAACAAAAAAAATTAAGTGGATTCTAAATTTAAAATTGAATCCACCAAATTAAATTATAAATAACACCATTTTATCCGACCTGTTTTGGGTTGAAAATTAATACTTTATGAATTACATCGGCTCAAAAAAAAAGTTATCTTTTTTTATTCAAGACACAATAAATTCAGTAGCTGGGGACAATTTATCCCAAAAAACATTTTGTGATTTATTTGCTGGAACCGGAATTGTGGGCAGAACTTTTAAACCCAATGTAAAAAAAGTTATCAGCAATGATTTAGAATATTACAGCTATGTTTTGAATAAAAATTATATAGAAAATCACGAGATATTAGATTCCCATTCCATTATAGAAGAACTCAATCATCTCAACGGAATTGAAGGCTTTATTTTTAATGAATATTCCGAAAACGGAGCAAAAGAAAGACTCTATTTTTCTGAAGAAAACGGAAAAAAAATAGATGCCATTCGGCAACAAATAGAAAGTTGGAAAAATGATAAAATCATAAATTCAAAAACCTATTTTTTCCTTTTGGCTTCCTTATTAGAAAGTGCCGATAAAGTAGCTAATATCGCTTCGGTTTATGGTGCTTATTTAAAAAAAATTAAGAAATCGGCTCAGAAAAACCTTGTTTTGGAACCTGCCATTTTCTCTATAAACGACAACGAACACGAAGTTTTCAATGAAGATAGCAATCTTTTAATAAAGAAAATCGAAGGCGATATTTTATATTTGGATCCACCGTATAATGCTCGTCAATACGGTTCTAATTATCACTTATTGAACACTATAGCAAAATACGACATCTTTCTTCCAAAAGGAAAAACAGGTCTTAGAGATTATAATCGTTCGGATTATTGTAGCAAAACAAATGTTAGAAAATCCTTTGAAGAGTTAGTAAAAAACGCTAATTTCAATTATACTTTTTTGAGTTATAATAACGAAGGTTTAATGTCCGAAGACGAAATTAGAACTATTATGTCCAAATACGGAAAATACGATTTGGTGACCACCAATTACCAACGTTTTAAAGCCGACAAGACCGAAAATAGAAATCATATAGCAAGCAGTACAACTGAATTTTTGCACATTTTAGAAAAATAAACAGAGATAAAATATGAAAATAATAGCCGTAATTGGAGCAGGAACAATGGGTAACGGAATTGCGCATACTTTTGCTCAAAGTGGTTTTGCCGTAAAATTAATCGATGTTTCCGAAAAATCATTGGATAAAGGAATGGCAACTATTTTTGCCAATTTAGACCGAATGGTTGCCAAAGGAACTATAACCGAGGAAGAAAAGTTTAAAACCATCAACAATATCATTACCTATACCGACATCAAAGACGGTGTTGTTGGCGTTGATTTGGTTGTCGAAGCTGCAACTGAAAACGTGGAATTAAAACTCAACATTTTCAAACAATTAAACGAAGTTTGTTCGCACAATACGATTTTTGCAACCAATACTTCTTCCATTTCCATCACGCAAATCGCTGCTGTTGTAGCTCATCCAGAACGAGTGATCGGGATGCACTTTATGAATCCTGTGCCTATTATGAAATTGGTCGAAATTATTCGAGGCTATAATACAAGCGATGAAGTGACGAAAATCATTATGGCTTTAGCCCAAAAACTGGGTAAAACTCCCGTTGAAGTCAACGATTATCCAGGTTTTGTTGCCAATAGAATTTTGATGCCTATGATTAACGAAGCAATCGAAACGCTTTACAATAAAGTAGCTGGCGCTTATGAAATTGATACTGTAATGAAACTTGGAATGGGACATCCAATGGGACCTTTGCAATTAGCTGATTTTATTGGGATTGACGTTTGTTTGGCTATTTTGAACGTGATGTATGACGGTTTCAAAAACCCGAAATATGCTCCTTGTCCTTTATTGGTTAACATGGTTCGTGCTGGAAAATTGGGTGTGAAATCAGGTGAAGGATTTTATGATTATGGTGAAAGTAAAAAAGCGGAAAAAGTAGCGAAACAGTTTAGTAATAAAAACTAAATTTGTTTTTAAATTTCTAAAAAAAACATATTAAATGACAAATCACGTTCATAAAGACTTAAAACCATTATCAGCAAATCTTAAAAGACTAGAAATGGGTAAGCATTTTTCTCAAAAGGAATTTGATTTTACTATAGAAGAAAATAATTTAGACGCTTTTTGGAGTTTTTGTAAAAAAGAAATTTTATCTCAAAAAAGAGGGTATTTACTTTTAAAAAATGAAGATTATACAGAAGTCTTCATTTTTGGGCTTAATTATACATATGAAAAATACATCCATTCATTTGAAGCCAATAAAATACAAATTAAAAAACATTTCAATTACTTTTTCAATATTTGTTTTAAATTTTTCATAGAAAAAAATAAACTTAAAAAAGATTTTTCAAAAATCATTGATGCTATTAAAAGTCTTGAAATTTTTGAAAAAGATATTATTTCATTCATTCCAATAGAAAATGAAGAATCCAAAGAATATTTAGACGCTGAAATCATATTTGATAAAGATCCTTTTATAAAAAAATTTCATAGTACAAAAAAATATCAAATATTTATTTCTTCAACATTTACAGATTTAATAAATGAAAGACAGGCAGCGGTAGAAGCAATATTAAAAAAAGGCCATATTCCTGCTGGAATGGAACTTTTCTCTGCAAACAATAAATCGCAATGGGAAGTTATTAAAAAATGGATTGATGATTCTGATATTTATGTTTTAATTCTAGGAGGAAGATATGGGAGTATTGATAATAGCACGGGATTATCTTATACTGAAATGGAATACAATTATGCCATTGAAAAAGGTAAACCTTTTTTTGCTTTAATTTTAGGAAAAGAGCTTTTAGATAATAAAGATGTCGATATTATTAAAGATTATGATTTGAAAGACCCAAAATATATAGCATTTAAAAAATTTGTAACATCTAAAATGTGTTCTTTTCCAAAAAATTTAGACCAAATAAAATTAGAAATTGTCAATTCTCTTGATACAATAATATCTGACAACAAGAATAAAATGAAAGGTTGGATGAAAGGATATATTGATGATGAAATTGATTTTGTACAAGTTTATAATAATGAAAAAAAATAAAAATGTCAATAGCACAAAACCTCCTCAAAATAAAATCCTCTTTACCATCAACCGTAACCCTTGTTGCCGTTTCTAAAACCAAACCTATCTCTGATTTGATGGAAGCTTACGATGCGGGTCAACGCATTTTTGGCGAAAACAAAATCCAGGAAATGGCCGATAAATGGGAAGCAATGCCAAAAGACATCGAATGGCATATGATTGGTCACGTCCAAACGAATAAAGTCAAATTTATGGCGCCGTTCGTAAGCTTGATTCACGGCGTGGACAGCTTGAAATTATTGGAGGAAATCAACAAACAAGCCAAAAAAAACAATAGAATTATCGATTGTTTGCTTCAAATATATATTGCCGAAGAAGAAACTAAATTTGGACTTGATGAAGAAGAACTCAACGAGATTCTTCACTTCGTTCAGAATGACAAAGAAGGATTGGAAAACATTCGAATCGTTGGATTAATGGGAATGGCGACTTTCACGGACAATCAAGAACAAATCAAGAAAGAATTCACTCATTTGAAATCCATTTTTGATTATTTAGATACAAAACCTAAAACCTTAAACCTAGAACCCAAAACCCTTTCTATGGGAATGTCCGGCGATTATCCACTCGCAATTGAATGCGGAAGTACGATGGTTCGGATAGGAAGTAGTATCTTTGGAGGGCGATAAATTGATTTTTGATTGAAGATTAACGATTTTTTTACTTCAGATTTGACAACTGAGCACTAAAAACTGAACACCGAACACTGATTTTGTACGCAATACTCGACATAGAAACCACCGGAGGACAATTCAACGAAGAAGGAATTACGGAAATTGCCATCTATAAATTTGACGGTCACGAAATAGTGGACCAGTTCATCAGTTTGGTCAATCCCGAAATTCCGATTCAGCCTTTTGTGGTGAAATTGACGGGTATCAATAATGCGATGTTGCGCTCGGCACCCAAGTTTTTTGAAATAGCCAAACGCATTATCGAAATGACTAATGATTGTGTTCTCGTGGCACACAATGCCGATTTTGATTATCGAATTCTTCGCACGGAATTTCGTCGTTTGGGTTATGATTTCAACATCAAAACCCTTTGCACGGTCGAATTATCCAAAAGATTATTACCCGAACAACCTTCGCACAGCTTAGGAAAATTGGTTCGTGCCTTGGGAATTCCGATGGCCGACAGACATCGCGCGAGTGGCGATGCAATGGCAACTGTGAAATTATTCAAAATGCTTTTGGACAAAGATTTGGACAAAGAAATTGTAAAAGACCTTATCAAATTTGAAATTCAAAAAGGCATTGCGCCCAAATTGAGGGACATTGTAGAAAGTTTGCCATCCAAAACAGGCCTTTATTACATCCATAAAGAAGACGGAAAAATCATATTTATTGGTAAAAGCCGAAACATTCGAAAAAGGGTCAACCAACATTTTACGGGAATTACCAAAAGTGCCAAAAAAATCCAAAACGAAGTGTTTACCGTAACGTATGAAGAAACGGGAAGCGAATTGATTGCTCTTTTGAAGGAAGCCGAAGAAATCAAAATTCACAAACCCATTTACAACCGAATGTCGCCAAAAACCAACTTTTCTTGGGCGATTTACGTCGAAAAAGATGCTGATGGTTACCTGAATTTGAAATTACAAAAGGCCGACAGGAGAAAGAAAGAACTCAAATCATACACTTCACAGCAGGAAGGAAAAGATGCCTTGTTTCGCATCAGTTCCCACTACCAATTGTGTCCAAAATTGGCTGGTTTGCACGAAATCAAAACGCCTTGTTTTCAACATACGACCAACGAATGTGACGGAACCTGCGTCAGGGAAATACCACTATCCGAATACAACGAAAGGGTTCAAGCCTTTATCGACAAAAACTTGTTTGACAACAAAACTTTCGCCCTTTTGGATCGTGGCCGAACCGTTTCGGAACGCAGCGTGATTTTGGTCGAAAGCGGCATGTATAAAGGATATGCTTTCTACGATTTGAATTACCAAATCAACAATCTCGACATTTTGAGAAACATCATCACACCGATGCAAAGCAATCGTGATACTCGAAACAGTATTCAAAGTTATATGCGAAAAGCAAAAACAATCAAGATTATCAATTTCTAACAGTAGTGAAATACCTAATTACCATCGTAGGACCAACAGCCATAGGAAAAACTTCCTTGAGTATCGATTTGGCACAAGCATTTAATTGCGATATTATTTCCTGCGACAGCCGACAGTTTTTCAAGGAAATGCAAATTGGCACTGCTGTTCCATCAATGGAAGAATTGGCTGGAGCGCAACATCATTTCATCCAAAACAAATCGATTTTCGAGAATTACACCGTTGGCGATTTTGAAAAAGAAGCTATTTCTAAATTAGACGAATTGTTCCAAACCAATGACTATGTAGTAATGGTTGGTGGTTCGGGCTTGTATGTCGATGCGGTTTTGAAAGGCTTTGACGATTTTCCCGAAATTGATGTTTCGGTTCGGGAGGAAGTGACTTCCAATTATGAAAAATTAGGAATTGAATACCTGCAAACCGAATTGGAAAAACGCGACCCCAATTATTTTGAAGTCGTGGCCAAAGAAAATCCGCAACGAATGATGCGTGCCTTGGAAGTTTGCATAGGTTCAGGAAAGCCCTATTCTTCGTTTTTAAACTTGAAGAAAAACACCCGCAACTTCACTCCCATCCTCATTGGTTTGGAAGCTGAAAGAAGCGTGATTTATGATCGAATCAACCAGCGTGTAGATATTATGATA
Source organism: Flavobacterium alvei (assembly GCF_002920895.1). Lineage (GTDB taxonomy): Bacteria > Bacteroidota > Bacteroidia > Flavobacteriales > Flavobacteriaceae > Flavobacterium > Flavobacterium alvei. The sequence continues at coordinate 114,524 of NZ_PQVG01000006.1, read as the reverse complement.
AACGAAGGTTTATTGGTCGAAGCCAAAGCATTACTCCCACACAAAGACTTGAACGCCCTGCAAACCGTAGGTTACCGAGAATTATTCCGTTATTTTGAAGGTGAAATCAGTTTAGAATTTGCCATCGAAGAAATTAAGAAAAATACGAGACGATTTGCCAAACGACAGCTCACTTGGTTCAAAAGAAATGAAAACACCAAATGGTTTGATTATTTGACGGATAGACAAAACATAATTGAATACGTAAAGGAATTCAAAATTTAAACAGGAAATAAAATGCCAATAGCAGAAAATTTCACCTCCATATTCAGCAAAGATTGGGAGATTAATTTCACCCAATGTCTTCCCAACGGATATCTAAAATATACCGATTTGTGCAACATTTTGCAGCTGACTGCGGCGGCACATTCTGAAGTTGGTGGCATCAGTTTTTCGGATATGCAGGAATTCAATCAGGCTTGGGTTTTGAGCAGAATGCGGGTTGAAATAACGGAATTACCCCAATGGAAAGACGTCGTGACGTTAAAAACCTGGATTAACACGCTCGAAAATTCCCGTTCAGTTCGTGCTTTGGAATTGTATGTAAACGGGAAAAAAATGGTGGGTTGCGAAACTTTTTGGGCGGTTTTCAATACCAAAATTAGACGACCAGAAGCTTTGGCTTTGCCTTTCGAACATTTTGAATTGTATCCGGAACAAAAAGCAACCGAAAAACCTTTTTCCAAAATCAACTTCAGTAGCGAAACCGAAATGGTCTTCGAAAAAACCGTGGCACTTTCGGATTTAGACATTGTCAATCACGTAAATAATGTAAAATATTTGGAATGGTGTTTGGATTTGGTGGATACAGAATTGATTCTAAACCAAAAAATTGAAAGTTTTGAAATGAATTTTCTAAAGGAATTGTCATTAAAAGACCAAGTCGCTATTCACGAAAACCTAACTTCGGAAGCAATGGTTTTTAGTATTACCAAAGATAATAAAACCTGCTTTGCCTTGCAATTGAATTTGAAATAAATGACCTTTTAAATTTATATCTTTATGAAAATCAAGCTTCGAATAATTGTTTTTGCTGTCTTATTTTTGTTTTTTAATACTACAATGCTACTTGCTCAAAAACATCAAGTTTCCAATAATAAAGACTTGATTTTCAATGGTAAACATATTATTTATAAAGGCAATAAAATTGAGCTTGGTCCAAAATCTTTTTATATTGACGGACAACTTTCGAATGAAGAAGCGGCTAAACACCCCTATGTTTACAACTCAATAAACGAAGCCTCCAAACATTTGACTAACGGAACCGAAGCCTCGCCAATGGTTTTGTACATTGCGCCTTGGGTGTATTGGATTGACAATCCGAACGATCCCGAAATCCGTGTTCCAAAAACTATTGGTGGAACGCCATTTGGACTCGAAATTAATTGTGAATGGTTGCGTTTTCAAGGGTTGTCCGATAATGCGCAAGATGTAGTTTTAGCTTGCAATCGTGGACAAACCATCGGATCCAAAGGTAATTTCACAATGCTAAACATCAAAGGAGAAGGTATAAGTTCCGAGAATATTACTTTTGGAAATTATTGCAACATTGACCTGATTTATCCTTTGAATCCAAAACTGAACCGAGAAAAAAGAAGCTCGGCCATCGTGCAAGGGCAACTCATTTTTTCGAATGGAGATAAAGTATTTGCACGAAATACTTGTTTTGTGAGCAGACTTAATTTGGGACCGTTTTGGGGAAGTAAAAGAACCCTTTTTGATCGTTGCCATTTCGAATCGACCGACGACGCCTTGAACGGAACAGCGGTTTACCTTAATTGCAGCTTTGATTTTTATTCCTCGAAACCTTTTGGTCACACTTCGGGAACAGGTGCCATTTTTCTGAATTGCGACATTCAATCCTTTACTCGTGAAAGACAGTATTTCGTAAAAGGAAGTGGTCCAGTGGCTGCCATCGACACCCGATTTACAGCCCAAAATCTAGATTATATTGGCTGGCGAGAAATTCCCGATACCGAAGCGCGTTACTATCAGTACAACATTTCCTTAAATGCCAAACCGATTGGCCTTGGCAAAGATTTCCCCAATATAACCGTTGACTTGACAGGAAAAGAATTACTCAATGCTTACCGCTTTGAATTCAACAATGCCACTGTCTATAATACCTACAATTTAATGCGAGGCAACGACAATTGGGATCCAATGGGAATTAAAAGTATTGTAGAAAAAGCTGAAAAAGAATCTGGTAAGAACTACTCCTCTATTCCAACGCTACTGAAAATAAAGCCTTCCAGGGAAACTTTGGAAACTGGAAAGGACAGCGTAACATTGGAAGCCACGGTGAATCGTTTTGGAAATTATGAATTAAAAGACCAAAAAGTAGTTTGGAAAATAGCTCCTGAATACCAATCCTTGGTCAAATTAGAAGTGAATGAAGACGGGAAATGTGTCGTCATTCCTATAAACAAGGGCAATGAAACAAAGGAAGTGATTATCACAGCTTCAACCGAATCAGGATTGGAAGCAGCCAGCGTATTCCAAATTGCGCCTGCTTTTATGGCTCCACCAACATTCACAACACTTCCAAGAATTAATAAAACCACTGACGGAAAATTATTGCTGAACTACGCCTTAGATATGACTTTTGAAGATGAATCGTTGGTTAATTGGTACCGATGTCGTGATGTAAAAGGTAGTCATCCCATAGAAATTGCCGTTTCTAGAAATAATAAACCCTTGAAAACCTACGATCTTTCATCTGGAGATATTGGTTATTATATTATGGCAAGCATTTCTCCAAAACATTTGCGATGCCAAGCAGGAACGCCAAAAACAGTAGTGTTCAAAGATAGGATTTCAAAAAAAGACATCAAAGAATCTACTATTCTTGTTCCAAATTTTGAAAATATGTCGGCTAAATTCCAACCCGAAATTCTACCCGGATTTTGGACTCTTGACAGTTTCGCTCCAGCCGACACAAATGACCAAAATTGGGTTGCAGACAACAGTATTTCGCCTTGGTTTTATGGCAAAGGGGAAAATGGAGCCGCTAATGATGTGGGATTTATTCAGGCTTCCAAAGGGGCTAGAATGCGTTATACTCCAGTTGGAAATTCTTTTGGAGATATGAAAATTAGCTTCACGGCTGTACCTGCCAAAACGGCTGGACAAGGATTTAGCAGTGCCAGAAGTCAATATATGGACATTGGAATCAAGATGGATACTAAAAAAATAAACGGCTATGCGCTCCGAATCATCCGCACCACAAAATTCAGCGATGCTGTCGATTTTATTCTAATGAAATACGAAAACGGGGTTGTAATTCCTATTAGCAAATCTGTGACCACATCTTGTTATCGTCCTAATTGTGTCATTACCATTGAAGTAAAAAACAAAAAAATTAGTATTCAGGCTAAAAATACTCTCGATTATTTTGCTGAAAATTATCCAGCTGAAGTTATGAAAACTGTAAATCTCGAAGCCGAAATCATTCCAAATACTTTTGGAGGAATTAGTTTTCAACACACAGGAACCATTGGAAGCGGAGCCACTTTGATAAAAGATTTACAAATAGAATGGAAACCATAAAATTTTCTAAACTATCAACAACCAAAAAGGCTTCGAATTTCTCGAAGCCTTTTTATATTTCAAACAAAATGTTTTATTTCTTAACTACTAATCTAAAACCTTCTCCGTGAATGTTCAAGATTTCTACATTTGAATCTAATTTAAGATACTTTCTTAATTTAGCGATATAAACATCCATACTTCTGGAAGTGAAATAGTTATCATCTCTCCAAATTTTAGTCAATGCTAATTCTCTTGGCATCAAATCGTTCTCATGCAGAATCAACATTTTCAATAATTCGTTTTCTTTTGGAGACAATTTCACTGGTTCTTCATCGCCAATAGACAAAAATCGAAGTTTGGAATTCAAATGAAATTTACCCACATTGAATTCAAACTGAACAGGTTCAGCTTGAACTGTAGATGATTTTCTTTGAATGATAGCTCTGATTTTCATCAACAAAACCTCTGAATCAAAGGGTTTGTTCAAATAATCATCGGCTCCAGCTTTGTATCCTTTCAACACATCTTCTTTCATAGATTTTGCGGTTAAGAATATTATTGGCACTTCTTGGTTTTTTTCTCTAATTTCTTTTGCTAAAGTATAGCCGTCCTTGTAAGGCATCATTACATCCAAAATACATAAATCGTAATTATCTTTTTTGAATTTCTCAAAGCCTTCCATTCCGTTTTTGGCCAAAGTGACATCAAAATCATTTAGCATTAAATAATCTTTCAACACAGCTCCAAAATTAAGGTCGTCCTCAACCAAAAGAATTCTTTTATTTACATTTTCCATATCTTAATTTATTAATGGTATTTTTATTATGAAGGTACTTCCTTTTCCCTTTTCACTTTCTACATAAATTTGACCGTTGTGGTCGTCTATAATCTTTTTAACATAAGCCAATCCTAAACCATGACCTTTAACATCGTGCAAATCTCCAGTATGTTCTCGATAAAATTTCTCAAAAACTCTTTTCTGAGCCACTTTACTCATTCCTATGCCATTGTCTTTGACTTTAATAATCAAATAATCTTTTACATTTTCGGTATAAATGTCAATTTTAGGAATATCCGGAGAATACTTGATAGCGTTTTCCAAAATATTCACAATTACGTTTATAAAATGAACTTCATTCAATAAAACTGAAGTTCTCTCAGCGTTAAAATGTGTATCAATTGTACCTTGTCTGTCTTCTAAAATCAAATTGACATGCTCCATAGCATCTTCAATAACCTCTTGAATATTAACAGATTCCTTACTAATATCCAACTCTTTCTTTTCTAATTTTGAAATTCTCAACACATTTTCAACTTGAGCATGCATTCTCTTGTTTTCGTCTTTAATCATTTGAAGGTACTTCAAAACCATCTGCTCATTACCAATTATTTTTGGATTTTTAATTGCATCTAAAGCCAAATTTATAGTTGCAATTGGTGTTTTGAATTCGTGTGTCATATTGTTGATGAAATCTGATTTTATCTCCGATATTTGACGCTGACGAATCAATTGGTTCAGTGCACTTGTATAAGCAATAATAATTATGAGCGTAAAAATGATTGATAATAATGTGATTCCAATCAAATCAGTAAGCAAAAATTTCTTTTTATTGGGAAAAGATACCATTAATTCATATTTGTTACTTCCCTCATTATCTGAAAAAATAGGTATAGAATAGGTGTTTTTTGAATCATAAATAAATCCATCCGATTTTACTTTAGTCGCTAAACTACTGCTAAAAACACCAAATTCAAATTTTGTATTTACACCATATTCCTCTAATTCTTTTTTCAATAACTTCTGAATTGTTTCTTTTGAAACCCTTTCTTGAAGCGGCATTGCAGAAGCAATTTCTTTGTAATTAATTTCATAAGCTATATCATCCAATACGTCCAAACTTCCCGATTTTTCATTCTTTACATCTGGTATTACCGTATTTTGCAATTTTGAATTATCAAATTTATTATTGTTATATATTTCCGTAACCCTCTTAGAATTAAAGCTTTTCAACTTTAAACTATCTGATTTTTTATCAAAGAACGATGAAGAAATTGTATAATCTTCAGATGAAATACTGTTTGTAAAAACAATAGTGGTATTATTTTTATGATTTTTTTGAACGTAATAAAACTCTAATAAATCATCCTTTTGAGGAATTTTTCCCGTGCTGTCTTTATACCGATTAAATTTCTCGTAATAGGTATATTCTTCTTGTTTTTGAAGCTTTTCGGCAACATTTCCTATTACTGATTTTACATGAAATTTAAATTGCTCGTCATTATTTTCTAACGAGGTATTAAACCAATATACTTGAACTAAAATTATCCCGATCAAGGATAAACTCATCAATAAAACCAGTATTCTAAAAAATAATTTATTCATCGATACAAATTTAGTATTTTAACAGTATAACTAATAATAAATTAACCAAAGATTAACAACAAAGATTCTGATTGTCAAATATTCAAAATTTTAAGAATTTTACCTATTTCTAATTTTGTGGTCTTTGGATCAATGTTTACTATAACAAAATCACTTTTAGAAATACGTTGAGTATCATCCCATTGTGCATTAATCCGCTTTAAAACTTGCTCCCGAGTAGTTTTGTCGCGCTGAATGACACGCTCAATTCTGGTTTCGATTGGTGCAGTTACTGTTATTATTAAATCACAATTTTTATAACTGCCACTCTCAAACAAAATGGCGGCTTCATAAATAACAAACGGATATTTCTCGTGATTTAAAACCCAATTCTGGAAATGTTTTCTAACCGCTGGGTGTATAATTGCGTTCAGAAGTTTTAATTTTTCGGGCTCATTAAATACAATTTGTGATAGTTTTTCTCTGTTTAGAATAGTATCATCAAAAATTTCAGAACCAAAAGTATTTTTGATTTCTTCAATAATTTCAGGCGATTGCATAATTTTTCTTGCCTCGTCATCAGCAATATAAACTGGAATATTAGCCTCCCTAAAAAGATTAGCGATAGTGGTTTTCCCACTTCCAATACCTCCAGTTAATCCAATTATTTTTGTCATTTTATTTTTTAAAAAACAACTCAGGAAAAGCCTCTTGCGGTTTTTGATTCAATATAATAACTTTAATGAAGGATTCGATGAACCCTGTTCCATAGCCAAAAAATTGTTTCCAAACCGCTTTGATAGATAACAAACCCACTTTGAAACTTTTATTTTTATAAGTAGAAACCAAAAAAATCATTAAAAAGTAAACAAAATACAATTGAAGCAATACATCATAAGTAAAAATCAACAAAACCACAGCAAAAAGTAGTCCAATTATAAAAAATGAGGGAAAGAAAAAAGTAAGTTTGTTGTATTGAGGATACCAACTATTGAGAATTGGCCTGGCTTTGCCAAATTTATTGACTTGAATAGTAAATTTTTCCCAATCGATTCTTCGTTTGTGATACACGAATGCTTTAGGAAAAAGCTGGGTTTCAAAACCTAAATTCCACAATCTTATAGATAAATCTGGGTCTTCGCCTGGGTGTATATTTCCATAACCATTAGATGCTTCAAAAGCTTTTCGAGACAATCCCATATTGAAACTTCGAGGTTGAAATTTATCGATTTTCTCCGAACCACCACGAATCCCTCCTGTGGTAAGAAAAGAAGTCATGGCAAAATTAATGGCTTTTTGAATATCCGAAAAACTGTCTAATGCCGCGTCTGGTCCACCAAAACAATCGACATAATTTTCTTTTAACGCCTTGGCAACTTCAGTCAAATAGCTTTTTGGAATAATACAATCTGAATCAAAAATGATAAAATAATCGCCATTTGCCTTTTTCATTCCATAATTTCTAGAATCTCCAGGACCTGAATTTCCTTTAAAAGAATAGGACAAATGCAATTTTCCAGCATATTTACGCACCACATCATCGCATCGCAACTCAGATCCATCTTCTACTATTACCACTTCAAAATTATCTGTATAATCCTGTTGTGACAAACTCTCTAAAAGTTCATCCACTTCGTCTGGGCGATTGTAAACCGGTATGATTAAAGAAAACAACATACTCTTGAATTAAAATTTATGAAATAGTATTTATTTTTTGCAAAGATATACTTTATCAATGGCGGATTCAATACTTAAACGCAAATTTTAGATAATTGATTTGGCTTTTTTGCCTTTGTTTAAGGATAGAAAATCATTAATTATCAATAATTTTATGTAGCTTTTTTTATTATAAAAATAATAAATAATAACAAAAGACAATCTAAATTTTACTATATTTACTTACTATTTAATCACTCGACTGAGCAGATTGAAAGTAAGAATAGTAGAAAGTATAATTCTGAACAATAACAACAAAAAAAAGTTCGTATATAGAAAATACTTGCTGTTTCAAATAAAAAAAAACAATTTTTAGTATAAGAAATTATTAAACACTAATAAAAAAAATTATGAAAGCACTAATGTTAACTTTAGTCATGTTGCTATCACTTGCTAGTTGCAATGATGATAAAACAAATGAAAACAACAAAAGTATTGTAGGAACTTGGAAACTAATTGCAACTTACGGAAGCGATGGTGGAAGTATTGCAAAATGGTCTTCCGTAGATAAAGGGTACACTTACACATTTAATAGCGATGGAACATTTACTTCAACCAGATTTTCGGAGTGTACACAAGGAACATACACATTAAATCCAACCTCTTTAATACTTGATTATGGGTGTAATGGATTTGATACAAAAATTGAAACTCCAGCAGGTACATTTTCAGAAAAAATTACTTATGAAAATGAGAATGTAATATTAACGCCCAGTTATTTAATGTGTGATGAAGGTTGTGCATATAAGTTTGAAAAAGTAGCCCAATAGCAAAAAACATTCAGCTTAATTCCCAAAAATATGTGGCCTTATTTTTTTGAGTTTGTCAAGCAGAATTACTTCTTTGATTACAAACAAGAATAAACCAAAAACCCTTTCAGAATTTTAAACTTTGAAAGGTTTTTTTATAAATAAAAACCATCAACTATTAATTGATGGTTTTACTTATTTAAAACAATACTTTACTTCTTAAACAATACTAGGAATCCCTACCATTTCGTCAGTATCTGCTTTATAATCTACACCTGCGAAATCGAAACCAAAAAGGTTCAAGAAATCTTTTCTATAGCCTTCTAAATCTCCTATTTCTGGCAAACTTTCGGTGGTAGCTTGTTTCCATAAAGTGGCTACTTTTTCTTGAACATCGTCACGCATTTCCCAATCGTCCACTCTAATTCTACCTTTTTCATCTGTAGGAATTGGATTTCCAGTGTACAATCTGTCTTGGTATAAACGTTGGATTTGTTCGATACAACCTTCGTGAATTCCTTCTTCTTTCATTATTTTATACAACAAGGAAATATACAAAGGAATAACAGGAATGGCAGAACTAGCTTGAGTTACCAAAGCTTTATTTACCGAAACAAATGCCTCTCCATCAACAGACTTCAAGCTATCCGAAATCGAAAAAGCTGTGGCTTCAAGATGATCTTTGGCACGACCAATTGTTCCTTTTCTATAAACCGCTTCAGTCAATGATGGCCCGATATAAGAATAAGCAACCGTTTTAACGCCTGGAGCAAGTAAATTTTCGGCTTTCAAAGCATCCATCCACATAGCCCAATCCTCGCCACCCATTACGGCAACAGTATTGGCAATATCGTCATCTTGGCAAGGTGCAATGCTAATATCAGTCACAACTCCTGTATGAAAATCGACGGTTTTATTGGTGTAAGTGGCTCCAATTGGTTTTAAAACCGAACGATGCAAAACTCCAGTAACTGGGTGCAAACGAACGGGAGAAGCCAAACTATAAATTACTAAATCAACCTGACCTAAATCGGCTTTGATTAAATCTAATGTTTGTCTTTTTATTTCATTCGAAAAAGCATCTCCGTTCACACTTTTGGCATACAAACCTGCCTTATTAGCTTCTGTTTCAAAAGCGGCTGAATTGTACCAACCTGGAGAACCTGGTTTTCCTTCTAATGGAGGTTTTTCAAAAAACACACCAATTGTTGCAGCATCTGAACCAAAAGCAGCTGTAATTCTTGAAGACAATCCAAATCCTGTTGAAGCTCCAATTACTAAAACTTTCTTCGCTCCATCAATTGTTCCTTTGGATTTGATGTATTCAATTTGATTTTTTACACTTTGCGCACATCCATCTGGGTGCGAGGTTACGCAAATAAATCCTCTCATTCTTGGTTCTATAATCATAATGGCAAAATTATTCTGTTATTCGGTTTTTGTGACGACAAATATATATTATTTCTTTAGTTTAACAAGGCTTTTGCGTGGTTTAATGCTGAATCCGAAACTACAGTTCCAGATAACATTTGTGCAATCTCGACCACACGCTCCTGACTCGATAATAATTTTAATTCAGACTGCGTATCCTCGCCAACTGTTGCTTTTGAAACTTTGAAATGTGCAGTTCCTTTTGCGGCAATTTGAGGTAAATGTGTGATGGCAAATATTTGCATCGTCTGACTCATTTCTTTCATAATCTCCCCCATTCTATTGGCTATTTCGCCCGAAACTCCTGTATCGATTTCATCAAAAATCAAGGTTGGAAGTTTTGAATATTGTGCCAAAATTGCTTTTACGGCCAGCATAATTCTAGACATTTCACCACCTGAAGCTACTTTTTTTAACAAGCCAAAATCCGTTCCTTTGTTGGCAGAAAACAAAAACTCAAGTTCGTCTTTTCCGTTTTCAAAATAAGTAGAAGATTCATTTAAATCCATTTTAAAACGAACATTTGGCATTCCCAAAGTCTCTAAAATTGAAATTAATTGTTGTGATAAAACTGGAACTGCATCTACTCTTTTCTTATGAATCGCTTTTGATAAAGCATCTAATGATTCTGTTTTTTGTTGAATAGATTTAGTAAGAAAAGCAATTTCTTGTTCTAAATTTCCTAATTCTAAAACTGAATTTTCGAGTTGGGTTTGAATTTCTAATAACTCATCAACTGTTGCAACTTGGTGTTTCTTTTGCAAATTATAAATCAATTGCAATTTTTGATTAATTGCTTCTAGTTGTTCAGGATCATTAATCAACTTTTCTGAACAACGACTCAATTCGGTTGAAATATCATCAAATTCAATCAAAAGGCTGGAAATTCTTTCTAAAAGTGAAAAATATTCAGGCGAAAAAGAAGCTATTTTTTGCAAAGAAATCTTGATTTCTTTCAAATTATGCATCACTCCAATTTGTTCTTCATTGGCTATAGCCAAAGATTTATCGATAGATTCTTTAATAATTTCGACATTATTAAGTTTTTCATAATCGGCTTCGAGCGTTTCTTGTTCACCAGATTTTAAATGAGATGTAACTAATTCATTCAATAAAAAAGTATTGTATTCTTGTTCTTTGATAGCATCTCCTTGTTTTTTAAGAAGCAAATTCAATTTTGATTTATCTGATTTATAGGTTTTCAAAAGTGTTTGATAGTCCAAAATTAATTCTTGGTTATTAGCAATTGCATCAATTATTTCAAACTGAACTTTTTCTTCTGAAAGTTCTTGTGTTTGATGTTGCGAATGTATATCTATCAAAAACAAACTCAATTCCTGTAATTCCTGAAGATTCACAGGACTATCATTGATAAAAGCTCTAGATTTTCCAGAAGGAAGAATTTCTCGACGAATGATGGTTTCGTCTTCATAATCTAAATCGTTTGCTTCAAAAAAAGGGCGCAAATTGTACTTCAAGATTTCGAAATGAGCTTCGATAACACATTTTTCTTCTTTATTTTTAAGCGAAGTTAAATCGGCTCTTTTTCCTAAAACCAATCCTAAAGCTCCTAAAATTATGGATTTCCCAGCACCTGTTTCTCCTGTGATTATCGAAAATCCTTTAGAAAAATCGATAGACAATTTTTCGATTAGTGCATAGTTTTTTATCGACAGAGAAGTTATCATTTGTATATTTTTGAAAAAAAAAGAAGATTAAAAGTTAAAAATTAAACTTTCTATTAATATTTAATTTTCGCCCAATTACTAGAGTTTAAAGGGGATGTTTTATTTAAACTTTCTACCAAATCTGCTATGGTAATACTTGGGCCGCCTGAAAAAATAGAAGTAATTTCATCAGCTTTGGCATCAAAAAATACACGAGTCAAAAAGGCATTGGGTTTTATTGCATTCAATTTTCCAACGTTTAGCAAAGCCAATTTGATTTTTTCTTTTGCTGCTTTCAAGTCCTGACTCATGATATCCAAACCTGCATGATAGGTTAATGACGATTGACGAATATCATTGTAAGCTGGCGCTAACAAATCATTCACTAAATAAAAACGACTGTTGTTTCCATCTGCTTGACTCCAACCTTTATAACCACTTTGCTGAGCAACATTTGAAATGTTTTGAGCAGTTTCATAAAACGAATTTCCTCCTAATGGCACAAAAGTGTCGGCATCCATTCCTAAAATCATATAACTATAAAAGGAAATCACCGAAACCAAATTAGATTCAAATTCAGATGGATTAAAAATTAAAGGTTGAAACTCGGTATAACTAAAGCTAAAATCTTTGTCATTATAATTAAAAACCGGAGTTAAATAAGTAGAATTATATACCAATCTTGATGATTGTACTTGAATGGTTGCTGTAAATTGATCTGAACTATTAGATGAAACCGTGATGTACATCGAACAATTAATTTTTTCGTTTTGTTTGTACAATTGACCTGTCCATTGGGTTTGATTCACAAATTCGCTCAAAGAGGTTTGAAGTGTTTTGAAAACCTGTTGATTGGCATTAGATAACTTTTCGGTGTTTACTGTAACCGTGCAGTTTAACTCCTGAGAATGAGCAAAACTAACTGTAAGCAATAAGAAAAAAGCAATTATTCTAGTCATAAAAATGTGCTATTACTTTGTTTAAAATATCATCGGCAACGGCTTCCTTCGATTTCAATTCCATAGGTTCAATCTTGAAATTTTTATCAATAAAAGTAATTTTATTGGTCAATTTTCCAAAACCTGCTCCTTCGTCTTGCATCGAATTAAGAACTATCAAATCTAGGTTTTTTTTCTGAATTTTCGACTTTGCATTTTCAATTTCATTTTCGGTTTCCAAAGCAAAACCAATTAAGAACTGATTTTTCTTGATTTTGCCCAATGAAGCTAAAATATCTTTTGTTTTTTCGAGTTCAATCGAAAACTCATTAGCTTCTTTCTTTATTTTTTGAAGCGATACATTCTTTGGTCTGTAATCAGCAACTGCTGCTGCTGCGATGGCTACATCTACATCAGAAAAATAGGAATGACATACATCAAACATTTCCTGAGCAGAAACAACCGGAATTACTTTTACCAATTGATTATCGATTTTGAAATGCGTTGGCCCTGCAACCAAAATTACCGAAGCTCCTAAATTGGCAGCACTTTGCGCAATATCAAAACCCATTTTTCCTGAGGAATGATTTCCAATAAAACGCACAGGATCTATTGCTTCGTATGTTGGGCCAGCAGTAATTAGTATTTTTTTTCCTTTGAGAGGTAGTTTTTTTTCTAAATCGGCTTCCAAAAAGGCCACAATATGTTCGGGTTCAGCCATTCGTCCTTCGCCAGACAAGCCACTGGCTAGTTCACCTGTTTCGGCTGGAATCATTGTATTTCCATACAACTTCAAGGTTTTAAAACTCTCTAAAGTTGAAGAATGAATATACATATCTAAATCCATTGCAGGTGCAAAATAAACGGGACATTTTGCCGATAAATAAACAGCAATTAAAAGATTGTCACAAGCGCCGTTTGCCATTTTAGACAAGGTATTGGCGGTGGCTGGTGCAATAATCATTAAATCGGCCCAAAGACCTAACTCGACGTGACTATTCCATTTTTCGTCTGCTTCATCTTGGTTATAAAAACTAGAATAAACAGGGTTTTTAGATAAGGTAGATAACGTAAGTGGGGTTATAAAATCCTTAGAAGCAGGTGTCATTATCACTTGGACATGTGCACCTGCTTTTATAAAAAGTCTGACTAATGTAGCTGTTTTATAGGCTGCAATTCCACCGGAAACTCCCAGCAAAATCTTCTTTCCGTTTAAAACTGACATTGACGATAAATTATTTATTTCCGTCTCTATGGTAGATTTTTCCTTCTAACCATTCTTGAACAGCTAAAGCATGAGGTTTAGGTAATTTTTCGTAAAATTTTGAAACTTCAATTTGTTCTTTGTTTTCAAAAACTTCTTCTAGACTGTCATTGTATGTAGCAAACTCGTCTAATTTTTCGGTCAATTCTTTTTTGATTTCAGAATTGATTTGATTTGCTCTCTTAGCCATAATTGTTATAGCTTCATACACATTTCCTGTAGGTTCTTCAATAACATTTTTATTGTATGTTATTGTGTTTACTGGAGCATTTGTCTTTCTTAAATCCATGACTTTGTTTATTATTTAGTGAAATTTTTTAAATCGGTTTCAATTCGAGCTAACATATCGTCAGCTTGTTTTTTATATTTGGTATCTGGTTTAAATTTAATTAAACTAGTATATGCTGTTTTGGCTATATTCAATCGTTCTTCCATTTTTTCAGGCACACTATTTATCCCTATTTGATAAGCCGAATCAAATTTATAAAACAAAGCGTCTTCTTTGTAAGGAGTTCCAGGATAATCTGAAATAAAATTATCAAGCGCTACCATTGCTGCTTTGTGTTGCGTAATCGTATTGTATTGTTTAGCGTTTTCAAAAACCTTCTTCTCGATTTTATCATTCAACTCTTTTAAAACTGCATTAGCCTCTGGCAAATAAGTAGAATTTGGATACATATCTATAAATCCTTGTAGCTTGTCTATTGCCTTGAATGTATCTACTTGATCTAAACTATATACAGGTGAAAGTTTTGAAAAACATTTAGCTCCAATAAACGATGCTTCTTCTTTTTTTTCACTTTTTGGATAACCCGATACAAAACTTTCAAATTGATACGAAGCAAGATAATATTGTTTTGTATTGTAATAAGACATTGAAAACATATAAAATAATTTCTCTGCCTGTGGTTTTCCTCTGTATGCTGGAGCAATTTGCTCTATAAGTCTTATGGCGTCATTATATTTACCTGCATCATACAATTTAGTAGCCATTTCAAACTTTACGGCAACATCTTCTGTTTTAAGTGCTTTTTGATATTCGCTACATGAAGCAAAAAGAACAACAAGAAGGAATACTGAAACTAATTTTTTCATTTTTTTATTTACTTTTTGCAACCTAATTGAAAACCAAAACTCTTAAATAAAATTATAGAAGTTTTCGGTGGCAAATTTAGGTATTAATTTAGCCACTTCAAAATATATTTTTTATAATAAAAGAGATAGAGTTTTAGATAGATTTATTAATTTTTTCAACAAAAAGATCGATTCTTTTTGCCAACGATTCATTAGAATGCACGAGTGGCAATCTCACTTTATTCTCCGACAAACCAAGTGATTGAAACACTTGTTTGATTCCAACAGGATTTCCTTGTTCGAAAATCATATCGATACAATCTGAAAAAAGGTATTGCAATTTAAAGGCATCATCTACTTTTCTATTCAATCCTAAACGAATCATTTCTGAAAATTCTTTTGGAAAACCTTGAGCAATTACCGAAATAACACCAGAACCACCCGCTAGAACCATAGGAAGCGCAATCATATCATCGCCAGAAAGTACTAGAAAATCTTTTGGTTTATCTTTTAATAATTGCAAGGCTTGAATCATATCGCCAGCAGCTTCTTTTACAGCTACAATATTTTCGAAATCGTTAGCCAAACGTATTACTGTTGATGGCAACACATTACTTCCTGTTCGGCTAGGAACATTATATAAAATAACTGGGATTGGAGAAGCTTCAGAAATGGCTTTGAAATGCTGATAAATCCCTTCTTGAGATGGCTTGTTATAATAAGGTGATATCGAAAGAATAGCAACAAATTGCGACAAATCTCTTGTTTTTAATTCTTCAACCACTTCGGAAGTATTGTTTCCTCCTACTCCAAGCACCATTGGCAATCTTCCTTTGTTGGCTTCGACAATAGTCTTGATTACGTGTTCCTTTTCATCCTTTGTCAATGTAGCATTTTCAGCAGTTGTGCCAAGTATTACAAGATATTCAACACCTCCATTAATAGAATAATTCACTATATTTATTAATGCTTCTGTATCTATTGATAAATCGTTTTTAAATGGAGTTGCAAGAGCAACGCCTGTTCCAATTAATGATTGCATAATTTGTTTTATATTTTGTTTAATATTTTTAAATATCTAAATAATTCATGAACAAAAACAGTATGATTTTCAGCATTTGTATTAATCATCAAATGATTTAGTCTTTTATCGACTGACGAAAAACCGACTTTAAACTGCGCTCTTGAATTATTGGTTACTTTTATTAAAAAAGCTTTTTCTACATCATAGTAACTGATCAATAAATCAAATTTATCTTTGATAAATTCTCTTAAGGTTGCATCCGTAATTTGTGCATTCCAATTCAGATGTTTTGTACCAAATGTTGGCTGAGTATAGACCTCATTTTTCTTCAACTTATCTCGGTAAACAATTATTTTAATATTAGATTCTTGAATACCATTAGCAATTAATTCCGATATTAAATCCTCTTTTTCTAAAAAATAACTCTCATCAATTAACAAACCAACCGTTTGAATTAACGTTAAATCCTTACTGCTCTTTACATTATCTAAATTATTTTTTAATATTTTTAATAAAAAATAATTCTTTATATAATTTAAAAACATAGTACTTTTACCTTATTGCAAAATTAATTAATTAAGTCTCATTTCAGATGGTAAATCTAAAAAAGTATAATGGTGTTTTAAAACTTTTTGTTATATTCTTAACATTTATTTTTATTGTTTCTTGCGGAAAACAAAATTATTATGTTTCAAAGATTGAAGGAAAACGCATAACAATTACCGACAAAGAAGCTAAAAATCAAGAAATTGAAAATTATGTAAAACCATATAGGGAGCATATTAACAAAGATTTAGACAGCGTTTTAGCTTATTGTCCAACAACATTAGACAAAAGCGACGGAAAATGGCAAACTACCATTGGAAATCTAATGGCTGATGTCACAATGCAAAGAGGAAATATCATTTTTAAAGCTCGTGAAAAAAAAGATATCGATTTTTGTATTCTCAATAATGGTGGTATTCGTGCTATGCTTCCAAAAGGAAATGTCACTACAAGAACTGCCTATGAGATAATGCCTTTTGAAAATGGTCTTGTAGTTATGGCTCTAAAAGGAGAACAGGTTTTAGAAATGGTTGATTATTTTATTGCAACTGAAAAACCACATCCTTTATCAGGTATTACATTCACCATTGGTAAAGACAAAGTAGCAAAAAACATAGCAATACAAGGAAAACCTTTAGATAAAAACACCATTTACTATGTAGCTACCAATGATTATTTATCGAACGGAGGCGACAATATGCTTTTCTTTAAAAAAGCAGTCCAAAAATATGATTTAGATTATAAGCTAAGAAATATCCTTATTGATTATTTCAAAGAAGTAGATACAATTCCCGTAATTAATGATGTAAGAGTTACTGTTGAATGATTTTTAGATTGCAGATTTTAGATTACAGAATTAAAAAATTAGAAGATGAAAAGAAGAGATTTTATAGAAAAAACAGCCGCTAGTACAGCATTATTAAGTTTAGGATTGTCGTTAAGTAGTTTCAAATCGGATAGTAAACATATAACGATACTCCATACTAATGATGTTCATAGTCATATTGACCCATTCCCTATAGACGATCCTCGAAATCCAAATATGGGAGGTGTTGCCAGAAGAGCTTCATTAATTGAATCTATTCGTAAAGAAAATCCAAATGTTTTGCTATTGGATGCCGGTGACATTTTTCAAGGAACTCCCTATTTTAATTATTATGGAGGTGAATTAGAATTCAAATTGATGAGTATGATGAAATATGATTTATCAGCTATTGGTAATCACGATTTTGATAATGGTGTCGATGGTTTAGCTGCTCAAATGCCTCACGCTACTTTTGAATTTGTTTCAGCAAACTATGATTTCAAAAATACTTCTATGGATGGTTTTGTAAAACCGTTTAAGATTTTCAATAAAAATGGAATTAAAATTGGTGTTTTTGGACTCGGAATTGAACTTCAAGGATTAGTAGATAAAAGAATGTCAAAGGAAACCGTATATAATGATCCATTAGAAATCACTCAGGATATGGTTCGGATTCTTAAAAAAGAAAACAAATGCGATTTGATTATTTGCTTATCACACCTTGGTTATAAATATTCCAAAGAGGATGCAAACAAAATTTCTGATTTGAAATTGGCCGAAAAAACCAAAGACATTGACCTTATCATTGGCGGTCACACCCATACTTTCCTGGACAAGCCCACAATTGTAAAAAACTTAGATGGAAAAGAAGTTTTAGTAAATCAAGTAGGTTGTTATGGCATCAATCTAGGAAGAATTGATTTCTATTTTGATAACGACAAATCAAAAATTGGCATCGGAAAATCAATTATTGTTTAACTTTTTCATTTGCTCTAATATATTTATAAAATGAAAAATAAACTCCTGTGTTTAATGTCATGGCTAATGGCCTAAAAGCTAAAGGAGATATTCCAGCTAGATAATATCTCTCTAGAAAAACAATAAGATATTGCACAACTGAAATCAGCCCGAATATATACAGCCAAGTTGAATTTTTATTGTATAACACCATATAATGTGCTAAAATAATTCCTGCCAAAATTGACATTAATATATTTTGAATTATTACAATATAATACGTTCTAAGTGTAAATACACTAGAAATTGACAACAAATAGAAGAAAATAAACAAAAAAGGAATCGTTGCTATAAGCAAAGGAATATAATCTTTAATTTTTGCCAACTCATTAATATAATAAATCAATAGCATTCGATTTATAAAAAGAAAAAGTAATCCCAAAAAAAGCATTGGCTCTTTATTAGATATAAAAAAAAAGTCAGTAATCATAGCCAATGTTACTACTACAAAAAATAGCAGATTTTTTTTATTTGACGCTACCCAATAAAGAGACATCAAAACAAAAGGTATTAGTGGCTTAAAAACATAAACTAATGGCTTGTATGCAAACGATTCTGCAATAATTTCAATTGCTGCAACAACGCAATACAAAACCAACAATATTTTTTCAGCTACACTTTTTGGACTAGAATTTTTCATTTTTTATTTGTTTTAAAAGGTATTTATCATTTTCTATAAAATAATTGACCATAAAAAAATAGGAGAAAACTTGAACTGAAACACCAATAAAACTTAAGGCATATAAACTCAAATAAAATTTATTAATTACAAAAAAAGCATCCGAAATCAAAAAACACAAACACATTATAGCCAAATTAAAAAAAGTATAATTTGGTTTTCTAATATAATTTGAAATCGAAACAAAAACTAAAAGACTTAAAATAATGGCATAAATTACATATAACGAAAAGTCTAAAGCCAAATTTTCAAATTGCAGACTTAAAACCGAAGTACTGATAGTTGCAACGAACAAGAAGGTGATTAAAACTGGAAAACGATC
This sequence comes from Flavobacterium alvei, assembly GCF_002920895.1. GTDB lineage: Bacteria > Bacteroidota > Bacteroidia > Flavobacteriales > Flavobacteriaceae > Flavobacterium > Flavobacterium alvei. The sequence goes on along the minus strand of NZ_PQVG01000006.1, from coordinate 95,360 downwards.
CTTGTTTTTAAATTTTAAACTTCTAAAATCATCATAAGTAAGTTTTAGTAGCAATAAATAAACTACTAAAAAGGACAGTAAAGCTCCTAAAGCCGAAAAAGTAAAATTCAACAAATTGAATAAATCTCCAATAAAACAAAACAAAAAAATCAATGCCTTTATCCTTCCTATTTTATAATTATTTGTAATAAAGTAATAAATAAATAGTAATGGTATGATTATCGATTTTGTATAAAGAACATAGGAATCCCATTCTAACATCTTAAATAACACAACCAAAGTACTAGCTGCGAAATATAAAAATAAAGAAGGACTATTCGGCTTCATTCAACATTGTTTTAAAATCATCTTCCGAAATAATCGGGATATTCAACTTGACTGCTTTTTCCAATTTAGCTGGTCCCATATTCGCACCTGCCACAACATAATCGGTCTTTGCCGAAATGGAACTTCCTACTTTTCCGCCATTGTCTTCGATAGCTTTCTTTAAATCATCTCTCGAAAATTGTTCAAAAACACCCGATACTACAAAAGTTTTTCCAGAGAGTTTATTTGTGGCGTTTGGATTTATAATTTCGACAGTTTCAAATTGAACTCCGTAATTTTTTAATCGTTCAATAATAAGGCTATTTTCTTGATTTTCAAAGAAATCTATCACACTTTGTGCTATTCGCTCACCAATTTCATCAACCAATACCAAATCCATCAAACTGGCTTGACTCAAAGAATCAATGCTTTTGTAATGTTTTGCTAATTTTTTAGCTACAGTTTCGCCAACAAATCGAATGCCGAGTGCATACAAAACACGTTCAAAAGGAATATTTTTCGAATTTTCGACACCGTTAACTAAATTTTCTGCCGATTTTTGAGCCATTCTTTCCAATGGTAAAATATCTGCTACAGTCAATTGATACAAATCGGCATAATTTTGCACTAAACCATTATTATAAAGTAAAGCCACCGTTTCGCCACCCAAACCTTCAATATCCATCGCTTTACGTGAAATAAAATGCTGTATTCTTCCAATAATCTGTGGTGGACAACCATAAAAATTAGGACAATAATGGTTAGCTTCTGTTTCGCCACGAATCAATTCGGTTTGGCATTCTGGACAATGGGTGATGTATTTTGTAGGTTCTGAAAGTTCAGGTCTTTTGCTTAAATCAACTGCAATAATTTTTGGAATAATCTCGCCCCCTTTTTCCACAAAAACGGTGTCACCAATACGAATGTCCAGTTTTTCGATTTGGTCAGCATTATGCAAAGAAGCCCGTTTGACAATGGTTCCGGCCAATTGTACCGGCTCTAGATTAGCCACCGGAGTTATAGCCCCAGTTCTTCCTACTTGATAAGAAATGGAATTTAATCGAGTAGAAACCTGTTCCGATTTGAATTTGTAAGCAATTGCCCAACGAGGCGATTTGGCTGTAAAACCCAATTCTTCCTGTTGTTGAAAATCATTTACTTTTATGACAACCCCGTCTGTTTCATAAGCAAGATCATGTCGGTGTACATCCCAATAGTCTATAAATTGAAAAACCTCCTCTAAACTATTGGCTAATTTGGATTCTTTTGGCACTTTGAACCCCCAATTTCGGGCAGTTTCTAAACCTTCGAATTGAGAATTGAAAGGCAATTTATTTCCAATTAGAAAATACAACAAACAATCTAATGGTCGTTTAGCTACTTCAGCGCTATCTTGCAATTTCAAACTTCCCGAAGCCGTATTTCTTGGGTTAGAATAAGGTGTTTCTCCTATTTCAATCAATTCTTGATTCATTTTTTCGAATCCAGCAAAAGGCAAAATGATTTCGCCACGAACGTCAAATTTATCTGGAAAATTACCTTTTAATTTTAAGGGAATAGATTTTATAGTTTTGATATTATTTGTAACATCATCGCCTTGAACTCCATCTCCACGAGTGACGGCGCGTTTTAGTTTTCCATTTTCATAAGTGATGCTGATTGATGCACCGTCGTATTTCAATTCACAAGTATATTCTAACGGAACATCTCCCAACACTTTTTGAACACGCTTTTCCCAATCTACTAATTCTTCTTTAGAATAAGAATTATCCAAAGAATACATTCTATGGTCGTGTTTTACGGTTTCAAAGTTTTTGGTGACTGCTCCGCCCACACGTTGAGTTGGAGAATTTTCATCAAAATATTCGGGATGTAGCTGCTCTAACCCTTGAAGTTGTTTGAATTTTTGGTCAAATTCAAAATCAGAAATAGTAGGTGTATCCAACACATAATAATTATGGTTGTGCTGGTTTAATTCTTCTCTTAACTTTTGAATTGTATTTTGAATATCCATAAAAAAATTGGCTATTTTAGTTCTTAAAATAAAACACTAAAATAACCAATTAAATAGAAAAACGATACAATTACGATTCAATAATCGAAATTATTTGTTTGAATAATTGTCCTTCACTCAAAATCGCTCCTTGTTGTATCAATTGAAAAATAGAACTATTGCGTTCATCGGTAAATACTTTTTTACCTGTTTTGATTTCGATGGTTTCGGTAAACATATTGTCGCTTAACCATTGCAATCCCTCTTTGGTCAAAAAATCGGTTTCAGGAACCAACGATTTCAAGACAATTGATTGAATATAATTATCAAAACATTGAAAAAGGAAAATATGATTTTTAGAAAAATGTTCTAAATATTCAGTTCTACCTAAAACACCTTCCCAAACCAAATCTGAAAAAACATCTAATTCTTGTTCAGCAACTTCTGGTTTTTCAATTTTTAATTGATCCCATTCGACTTTATCGATAGTTTGAGTGGCAAGAAAAGTACTAAATTCTTGATGTAATTCTTCGAATTGTTCTTTGGTTAATCTGCTATACTTCATTTATACTGAACTTGTTTCAGTATCTTCTATAAGATACGGTAATTAAAAAAATGAAAATCTGAAATAAATTCAGATTAAACAAAAAAAATCCCGACTTTCATCGGGATTTAATTTTATGAATTTAGAAATTATGCTTTTTCAGCAATGATTTCATAAGCTAACTCAACTACTACATCTCTGTGTAATCTGATGCTTGCAGCATATTTACCTGTACGTTTTACGATACCAGAAGTAATAAATTTTCTTTCGATTGATTGACCAGCTTTTTCCAAAGCTTCAGCAATATCGATGTTTGTGATAGATCCAAAAAGTTTTTCTCCACCCGCTTTTGCGAAAATTTTAATCTCTAATGCTTTCAAAGTTTCAGCCAATGCTTTTGCATCTGCAACTACTTTAGCTTCTTTGTGTGCTCTTTGTTTTAGGTTCTCAGCCAATACTTTCTTTGCAGAAGGAGTAGCTAATTGAGCAAATCCTTGTGGGATTAAAAAATTACGACCGTATCCGTTTTTTACGTTTACTACATCGTCTTTAAAACCTAAATTTTGAACGTCTTTTTTTAATATAAGTTCCATGTTGTTGTCCTTATTAAGAAGTTAGGTTTCATATTTCAGAAAACCAACAACTGTTAATTTTTTAATTATTTTAATAAATCGGCCACGTATGGCATTAAAGCTAAGTGACGCGCTCTTTTTACAGCTACAGACACTTTTCTTTGGTATTTCAATGAAGTTCCTGTCAAACGACGAGGAAGAATTTTTCCTTGTTCGTTAACAAATTTCAATAAGAAATCAGCATCTTTATAATCAATATATTTGATACCTGATTTTTTGAAACGACAATACTTTTTAGTTTTGTTAGTTTCTATGTTTAAAGGAGTAAGATATCTGATATCTCCGTCTTTTTTTCCTGAAGCAGATTGTTGTAATGTTGCCATGATAATTAAGCTTTTTGAGATTTAAGTTTTGCTCTTCTTCTTTCAGCCCAAGAGATAGCATGTTTGTCAAGACTTACAGTTAAGAAACGCATAACTCTTTCGTCACGTCTAAATTCAGTTTCAAAAGCGATAAGAACCTCACCAGCAACTTTGAATTCGAATAAATGGTAAAAACCACTTTTTTTGTTTTGGATTTCGTAAGCCATCTTTTTAAGACCCCAGTCTTCTTTAGATACCATTTCAGCTCCTCTACTAGTAAGAAAATCTTCAAATTTGCTTACTGTTTCCTTTACCTGAACTTCAGATAAAACGGGATTTAAAATGAAAACAGTTTCATAATGATTCATAAATATGTATGTATTTGTTAAATTGGCTGCAAAAGTAATCTTTTATTTCTAATATCCAAACAAAATTAAACTTTAATCGTCATAATACAAAAAAAAACCGATAAAGATTAGGTTAATTGAATTCCATGTATTACTTTTACTATCCCGAATCTAAAATAATAAGAATTATGAAACTAAATTGTGTTGTAGTAGATGATAGTTCCATTCAGAGAATGATTATCACAAAGTTAGTAAATAATCACCCCAATTTACATTTAATTGGTGATTTTTCTAACGCTATTGAAGCAAAAGGCTGTATGACCATACATAATGTGGATCTGATCTTTTTAGACATTGAAATGCCCGTAATTAGTGGTTTTGATTTTTTGGATGGTTTAAAAACTAAACCCCAAATTATTTTTATCACCTCAAAGGCAGAATATGCTATGAAGGCTTTTGATTATGATGCAACTGACTATCTGCAAAAACCTATTGCAGTCGATCGTTTTAATGCGTCTGTCAAAAGAGCGATTGATATGCATTTGCTAAAATCAGAAACCCATGATGAAGATGGTGAACACATCTTTATTAAAAGTAATCTAAAAAAATTAAAAATCTTTACTGCAAAGATTAAATGGATTGAAGCTTTTGGTGATTATGTTAAAGTTGTAACCGAAGAAGACAGTAATTTGGTACTTTCTACCATGAAATCTTTCGAAAAAGATTTACCAAAAGACAAATTTGTTAGAGTGCACAAATCTTACATTATCAATATTGATAAAGTGGAACGCTTCAACAGCAGGTTTGCCGAAATTGGAGTTACAAAAATTCCTTTAAGCAGACATAAAAAAGAAGATTTAGTGAAAGCTTTAGCTATTAACTAATAAAAATCGACATTTACAGATACTTTTATAGCTCTGTACTGTGGAACAACATCAAAACTATTCAGTATTTTCTGGATAGTTTTTTTTGTACCTTGCAAAGACTGATTGGTTGGAATTTTGACCATTATAGTTCTAATGTATTCATTTCGAATTCTAGAAATAGGCGGTTCTTCTGGACCAAGAATTGGAATAGTAAAATTTTGCTTCATTACTTGATACAACCACATAGATCCTTCTTTGAGTTTATCAAAATCTCTATGTTTCAACGTTAACTTTATAAGTTTATAATAAGGTGGGTAATGATAAATTTGCCTGTCATACAACTGCTCTTTATACATACCTATATAATTATTATGAACAACCTGTTGAATGATGTTATGATCTGGATTATAAGTCTGAATAATTACTTTTCCTTGTTTTTCAGAACGACCTGAACGCCCTGAAACTTGTGTCATCATTTGGTAACTTCGTTCGAAAGCCCTAAAATCGGGATGATACAACATATTATCGGCATTCATAATACCTACTAAACTCACGTTATCAAAATCCAAACCTTTGGCGAGCATTTGAGTTCCGACCAAAATATCAATTTCTCTATTTTTGAAACTATCAATTATTTTTTCGAAACCAAATTTTCCCCGAGTCGTATCTTGATCCATTCTTCCCACTTTTGTATTTGGAAATAACTCGACCAATTCTTGTTGAATTTGTTCTGTTCCAAACCCTTTTGTAGTGAGATGAACACTGGTACAAGAATGACAATTAGTTGGTTTTGCCATCGAATAGCCACAATAATGACAACGCAACTGATTTTTAAATTTATGATAAGTCAAACTCACATCGCATTGTGGACATTGTGGCACGTGTCCACAAGTCATACATTCGATAACTGGAGAAAATCCTCTGCGATTTTGAAACAAAATAACTTGTTCGCCCAAAGACAAAGTTTTCGTAATTTCCTCAATCAAAATATCGCTGAAATGTCCTGACATTTGCTTGCGAAAATATTTGTCTTTCAAATTGACCAATTCAATTTCCGGCATCTTGACATTGCCGTATCTTTTAGAAATTTCGACCAAACCATATTTTCCCGATTGGGAATTAAAATAGGTTCCAATACTTGGCGTTGCCGAACCCAAAAGCACTTTCGCCTTATGACTATTTGCCAAAACAATTGAAGCATCGCGGGCGTGATAGCGTGGCGAAGGATCAACTTGTTTGAATGTTTGCTCATGTTCTTCATCAACAATAACCAATCCCAAATTAGAAAAAGGCAGAAAAAGTGCCGACCTAGCTCCGATAACAATCTGAGCTTTTGGCGATTGTTCCAAAACTTGCTGCCACACTTCTACCCTTTCGTTATTGCTGTATTTCGAATGAAAAACGGCCACTTTATTACCAAAATAATCACGCAGTCTTCCCACCAATTGGGTCGTTAAGGCAATTTCGGGTAATAAATACAGGATTTGTTTTTCTTCCTTTATATATTGTTCGATAAGTTTTATGTAGATTTCTGTTTTTCCACTAGATGTTACTCCGTGTAAAAGACAGACTTCTTTTTGGGTAAAATTTTCTTTTATTTCTTCGAAAGCAATTTGTTGAACTTCACTTAATTGAAGTTGTTCGTCTTTAGTTTTTCCAATGAAATTAACACGATCCACTTGAATGTAATATTCTTCGAAAATTTCTTTATCGATTAATGTTTTTACAATTGTTGATGTCGAATTTGCAACTTCAATTAACTTTTTGACTGTGATTGGTTTTTTCTCGGAAGCACTCAATTGAAAATAACTCAAGACGATTTCCTTTTGCTTATTGGCATTTTTAAGCACTTCCAATAATTCGCTCAAGCCTTCATTTGTTTCGTACTTGGAATGTAATTTTACGTATCGAACTAGTTTTGGTGTATAAGTTTCCAACATTTCTTCTTGAAGGACTAGAATGTTTTTGTCAATCAACTTTTGAATCACTGGAAAAATATTCTTCTTATTTAAAATATTGATTATATCTTGAACTTTCAAAGAACTTTGTTGCTGCAAGGCTTCATAAATTAAAAATTCATCATCTGTGAGCAAACTTTCATCTACAAAACCATCGTTTTTTTGAGAAATAATGGTTTCGCTTTCCAGCAAAAGTGCCGAGGGCATTGCACCACGATACACATCGCCAATGGCACACATATAATAAGAAGCTATCCATTGCCAATGAGTAATCTGAATTTCGGTTACAATGGGTTTTTCGTCCAGAATTTGATGAATTTCCTTGGCGTCATACAAAGTAGGTTTGTTTTGGTGAATAGCTATAACCAAAGCCGTGTAGATCCTACTTTTGCCAAAAGGCACAGCCAAACGCATTCCTATTTTAATGTAATTGTACTCGGTTTCAGAAACGCTGTAAGTAAACGTTTTGTCAAGGGAAAGCGGTAAAATTACTTCTACAAAATGCATTATTTATATGGAATTTTAATTTTGAAAAAAAATTAATTCTTTTCTTCAGCATCAGTTTTTATTAGTTTTTTCTGCTTTAATTTGGTTATAGAAGCATTCAATTCGAAACCGAGAAGTAGAATCGCACAGTTTATCCAAATGTAAAACATCATAATCAACAAAGTCCCGATGGAACCGTACAATTCATTGTATTTGGAAAATCGCAACACCCAAATACCAAAAACATACGAATCTAAAATAACTAAAACAGTAGTAAAAACTGAGCCTATTGAAATAAATGCACTGTTTTTTGTGTGTGTTGTTCCAAACTTAAAAAGTATGGATATGGTTATCAAAATCATTAGAATTACAAAGACATATCGTCCTAAAATAATTAGGGGAATCCTATCGCTCAACACATCTTGAATGATGGTCATTTGAATAATAACTTCAAAAACAATAATTATGGTAACTGTTAGCAATAACAATAACGACAAAACTAAAGACATTCCCAAAGCAACCAAATATTGATGCAAAAAACCTCTTTTGATAAGCACATGCTTCGAAGATTCAAAACCACCTAAAATTCCATTTAAACCATTTGCCATCAAGAAAATAGACAAAATAAAACCAGAAGAAAGTAAGCCTGAATGACTATTATTGAGAATATCGCTAATGATTTTATAAATAGCATCGTAGGTATTGGGTGGAACTCCATCCTTGACAAACTCAAGGAAATCGGCCTGAAATCCTTCGATAGGAATATACGGAATGAGGTTTAAAATAAACAAAGCAAAGGGAAACAAAGCCATGAAAAAGCTAAATGCAATTGCGCTGGCATGATAAGAAAAGGCACTTTCGGCAATTCCGAGACCGTACAATTCCAATAAGTCGTAAAAAGACAAACCTCCTAATTTGGGTAGTTTTATCTTTTTTAATGGACGAACCACATTGCGCAGTACTGGTATTTTTTCAATTTTTGCTTCTATTTCTTTACTCATTTTTCAGATTTAAAAAGCCTTCAAACTCAAATCCATATTATAAATTGAATGTGTCAATGCTCCTGATGAAATAAAATCAACACCACATTCGGCATAACTGCGAATAGTGTTTTCGTTGATGTTTCCAGAAGATTCTGTTTGACATTTATCTCCAATCAAGGCAACTGCTTTTTTGGTGTCTTCAAAATCAAGATTATCAATCAAGATTCTATAAATACCATCACTTTCGAGAATTTCCTTGATTTCATCCAAATCTCTGGCTTCGACAATGATTTTTAAATCGAGATTATTTTCTTTGAGATAGGCTTTGGTTTTGGCTATAGCCAATGTAATTCCACCTGCAAAATCAATATGATTGTCCTTTAGCATTATCATATCATAGAGTGCAAAACGGTGGTTTTCGCCTCCGCCAATCTTCACTGCCCATTTTTCGCAAGCACGGAAACCAGGTGTAGTTTTGCGCGTATCTAGAATTTGTGTTTTGGTTCCTTGCAATAAATCTACATAGCTTTTGGTTTTGGTAGCAATAGCACTCATTCTTTGCATAGAATTTAATACTAACCTTTCGGATTTTAAAATAGATTGAGAACTTCCTGAAACATGAAAGACTACATCGCCTTTTTTTACAGCTGTTCCATCAGTTATAAATGTTTCCATTATTAGATTGCTATCCACATATTCGAAAATCATTTTGGCAAAAGCCACTCCTGCAATAATACCATCTTCTTTGACTATAAGTTTTGCTTTTCCTGTTGCCGATGTTGGAATACAGGCCAATGAACTGTGATCGCCATCACCAATATCTTCACGAATGGCATTATGAATTATGAGTTGTAGTTCGTTGTTAAATTGTTTTTCGCTAATCATTTTTATCTAAAATTTCAAGATGCTAAAGTATGATTTTATTTGGTGAATTAAAAATTTGAGGTTTCCCAAATTCATTAAATTACAGAATCGTTTTAATTTTCTGAATGTTTTTTTAAGCACTTTTGATTACATTTGATACTTGTAAGTTTTCTTATCTTTTAACTCACAACAATTACGAATTAAGAATTGCGGATTATGTTACTAATACGAATTTTATGCTGAAAATGAGATAGAAAATTATGAATCATAAAAAATCAATATGAAAAAAAGAAAATTTCCTTCTGCACAAACTATTTTACTAGTTATTGCAGCATTTGTAGCCCTACTCACTTGGATTATTCCTTCTGGAAAATATGATAGTTTAATTTACAACAAATCAGACAATACCTTTAGCCTTGACAGCAAAGGAAAAATAAGTCAGATTCCCGCCAATCAAAAATCGCTTGACGAACTTTCGATAAAAATACCTCTCAAAAACTTTACTAATGGAGCCATTTACAAACCCATTAGTATTCCGAATACATTCGAAAAAGTGGAAGCCAATCCGCAAGGTTTTTTTGAGTTTGTGCAATCGCCTGTTAAGGGAATAATTGAGGCTTCGGATGTTATTTTTTTGGTACTTTTTATTGGTGGATTAATCGGAATTATGAATCTTACAGGAGCATTTGATGCTGGAATTTTTTGGTTATCAGATGTGCTGAAAGGGAGAGAATACCTGCTAATAATATTTACCACCACTCTAATTGCTATTGGCGGTACCACTTTTGGCTTAGCCGAAGAAACCTTAGCTTTTATACCTATTTTAATTCCAGTTTTCATTGCTGCTAAATATGATGCTATGGTGGGAATAGCTTGCATTTTTTTAGGAAGTTCTGTAGGTTCGATGTGTTCTACTACTAACCCATTTGCAACCATTATAGCTTCTGATTCTGCTGGAATAAATTGGACTACTGGAATTTATGGAAGGATTATTATGTTCTGTATTTGTACAACCATTTCTATTATTTATATTCTTCGTTATGCGAAACGAATCAAGAATGACCCCACAAAATCAATCATTTTTGACCAAAAAGAAGAAATAGAAAAATTATTTGGGAGCAACAAAGAAAATATTCAATCAAAATTAACCCTCAGATTAAGAATCATACTTTTCATATTCACGGCAAGTTTTATCATTATGGTTATTGGAGTTTCGATGTTGGATTGGTGGTTTACAGAAATGGCATCCGTGTTTTTTGTTGGAGCTATTGGCATTGGTTTTGTTGCCAAAATAAAGGAAAATGATTTTGTAAATGCATTTTCTAATGGAGCTGGCGAATTGTTGAGTGTTGCTTTTATCATTGGCATTGCCAGAGGAGTTTCGATCCTGATGAAAGATGGTTGTATTAGTGACACCGTACTTTACAATACCAGCGCCATAACCGAAGGAATGAACAAAGGAGTTTTTGTAAACACCCTGTTTTTTATCTATAATGGTTTGTCTTTTTTCATCCCTTCTTCATCTGGAATGGCGGTTTTATCTATGCCAATTATGTCTCCATTGGCTGATACTGTTGGCATTGGAAGAGAAACCATAGTCAATAGTTATCTATATGGAATGGGAATATTCGGATTTATCAACCCAACTGGAATGATATTAGCAACCTTAGGAATCGTTAAAATTGGCTTTGACAAATGGCTCAAATTTGTATGGCCATTGGTGGTCGTATTAGTCTTAATTTCAATGGTGTTTTTAACTCTTTCTGTTTATTAATTGCAGCTTGTAATTTTTACTTTATGGGTTCAAAACTTATTGCTGTTCCTCCTCCTGGAGCCAAATTCAAATTGATTTTTGATTTATTGGTCACCTCTAATGTTCTTATTTTATAAGCAATAGGATTTTTTTGCCAATGGGCATCTTTTGCATCTTCATAGATAATGGCTTTATACTTTTGCCCTTTGTCAAGAAAGTCTAATTTAATTTCTGATTTTCTTGCATTTTCATCGGTTATTGCTCCAAGAAACCAAGTTTCTTTTCCTTTGGCTTTTCTAACTACAGTTAAATAATCACCTGGTTCGGCTTCAAGGTATTTACTTTCGTCCCAATCTGCAGCGACATCTTTTATAAACTGAAAAGCATCATTGTATTTTTCGTAGTTTTCAGGTAAATCAGCTGCCATTTGAAGAGGAGAATACATCGTTACATACAAGGCTAATTGCTTGGCTAAAGTAGTATGAACTTGTTCGGTTTTACTTTTATCATAAAAACTCATTTTAATTTCGAAAATACCCGGAGTATAATCCATTGGTCCTCCTAAAAGTCTAGTAAAAGGCAAAATAGTTTCGTGCATTGGCGGATTCCCGTTGCTCCAAGCGTTAAATTCATTGCCACGAGCAGCTTCGGCAGCTATGTAATTGGGATACGTTCTGCTATACCCTGTTGGACGAGAACTTTCATGAGAATTCACCATTAACTTATTATCGGCAAAACGTCTTGCTACAAAATTAAAATGGTTCACCATAGTTTGACCGTCATGAAATTCTCCCCTTGGAATAATCTTGCCCACATAACCTGTTTTGGCAGCTGGATAATCATATTTTTTCATTAGATCTAAGGCTCGATCTAAATGACGTTCATAATTAGCAACAGATGCCGAAGTTTCGTGATGCATAATCATTTTCACATTTTTTTCTTTGGCGTAAGCCGAAATAGCAGCAATATCAAAATCAGGATAAGGTGTTGTAAAATCGAAAACCTCTTCTTTCCAGTTGCCAAACCAATCTTCCCAACCTACATTCCAACCTTCTACAAGCACTCCATCAAAACCGTTTTTGGCAGCAAAATCTATGTATTTCTTTGTATTTTCGGTAGTTGCACCGTGTTTTCCAGTTGGAATTGGTTTTCCATCAACATTTTGTGCGTTTTGAGAACCAGCATAATCCCAAGTTGATTTTCCAACATGCATTTCCCACCAGATTCCAACATATTTCATTGGTTTAATATAAGACGTATCGCCAATTTTACAGGGGTCATTGAGGTTCAAAATCATTTTTGATCCTACAATATCTCTGGCATCATCACTAATCATTATGGTTCTCCAAGGCGAAACACAAGGAGTTTGCAAATAGGCTTTATCGCCAATGGCATTAGGAACCAATTGCGAATTAAATTTGTAATTAGCTACATCAACATTCAAATGCATCACTGGATAATTGACCACAGCAGCTTCAAATATATTTAAGTACAAACCCTCTGCCGTTTTCATCATCAATGGCGATTGAACCATATGTTTTCCTGCAATTGATTTTACTCCAATTCCATTATTCAAATTAAGTTTTTGTGTGTCAATCTCAGAAATTTTTGATTCATTATACACATATTCCTGACTATCATAATCACCTGGAATCCAGAAAACCTTGTGATTATCCGTTAAATTAAATTGAGAAACTTCATCCGAAATGATGAAATAATTCAAGTCTTTTTGCTTTGGAAAATCATATCTAAAGGCAACACCTTCATCAAAAACCCTGAAAATAATATTCATTTTTATGTGGGTTTCCTTTTGAATGAGAGCAATTATAAGTTCATTGTAATGATTGACAATAGTTGCTTGTTCTCCTAAAACGGGTTTCCAAGATTCATTGAAACTGGAATTTTTGACGTTATCTATTTCAAAATCAGCATCTAAAGCTGGTTTGTTCTTCAGTTTTATCCCTAAAGTACTTTCTAAAATTACCGGTTTATTGTTGTAATTTACTGAATAAGAAGGTTGTCCAGAAGGTGTTAATTTGAACTCAACAGCAATCTTTTGAGAAGGCGATTGAATATTTTGTGAATAAACCATATTCAGTATAAAAATTAGAGAAAGAGAAAGCAATTTTTTCATTTGAGTATTTATTTAATTTATTACACTAAAATAATTACTTATTTGAATCGATTTTATTGTAAAAAAACTATAACCTTGTAGTACTAATAAGTATTTCAAAAACAAAGTATTATCTTAATAAATGATTTACTAAACATTCGAATGTATCTATTTTTAAATTATTATCACCTAAGAAAAAGGCTATTAAGAGTGTCTGAAATCAATGTTAAAACCACTTCAGAGAAATACTATTTAAAAAAAACATTATTTTCCATCTATATAATCCTGTAAATAGCTAAATCTTGGTGTTAGTTTTCCCTTTGCGGTGATTTTTGCACGTTGCAAAATTCCGTCTTTATCGTCATTGAAAAAAGCAGGAATCACATTTTGCATAAACATTTCGCCGAAACCTTCGCTAGATTCTTTTGGCAATTCGCAAGGCAAATTGTCAACTGCCATCACCACAATTGCGGCAGGATGAAAAACATCGACTTCTTTGTTTTCGATAGGCAAATAACCATAAAAAGGTTCAGCAATGGTAGAAGTTCTTAGAGTGCAAGCTATAGAATTGTTGACATCACAAGAGATATCGGCAACTACTTTTATTTTACAATCCTTGGCATTTAGCATTTCTTGAGAGAGAATATTTGGAGCGCCATTAGCATGAAAATGTCCCGTGATATAAATGTCTGATACTTTGGTAAAACGTTCAAAATTTGAAACATAGTCCTGTGGAGTCTGAAAAAAATCATTAAAATCTAACACTTGACCGTCTTTTCGAATGTTATAATCCAAAACATCAATTTGAGTATAAACAGGTTGCGTATAATTTTTGGTCAAATAATTTTCAACTGTAACTTCCTTGATTTTAATAGCATTTAGAATTTCTTTGACACCACTTCCAACTTTTCCAGTTCCAGTATTTACAATTTTTATTGGCGGTAAAACCAATCGTTTCAAATGAGCAATCATATCTTGCTTTCCAGAAAGAGATTCAGCTTTTGGAAGTTTAAACAATTCGAATTTTATTCCAAAAGCACGAAAACCATTGTAGGCTCCAACAAATCCAGCGTATTTTCCAAAACCGATAAGTCTTATATTATGCTCATTGACAATGGTTTCGTGGTCATAAAAGTCAATATTTTTTGCTAACAAAGCTTGTAGCAATTTACGATTATGGGGTTGCTTTTTAATTGTATGTGAAAAAAAGAAATACGATTTATTAGGAATCAAATTTTCTATTGGAACCTCTTTTACACCAAAAAAAACATCAGAATCACTAATATCATCACTAACTTCTATTCCCATATTTCGATATTCATCATCTGTAAAAACTCTAATATCGGAACTTTCAACTTTCACAGAAGTGTTTGGATGAAGTTGTTTTAATCTGGCCAATTCATCTGGAGTAAATACAACTCTTCTGTCGGGCGTACTTTTTCTTTCTTTAATAATTCCGAATTTCATGCTTATGAATACTATTTAAATATAACTTTATATTGATTTTTTGTTACAAAAATAACAATTATTATGAATTATATTGCCCTTTTTATATAATGTTTTAGAAAATAAAAACATTAATGATTGATTATTAAGATCCTATTAAATAGGAATTAGAAAACTGTTAAGTTTTTCAAAAAAGGAGTAAAACTAAAGAATAGGATTCTATATATTTGCCTTAATAGCAAATCACTTATGAATTTTATCAAACGCGCAAATATACTACAATTTCTTTTCTTACTTTTGGTTTTAAGCTCTTGCATGAAAGAGAAAAAAATAGAGATTTCAGAAATTAAAGATGCTGACCTTCCAAAAGGCACATTACCAAAAATGAAGCCCTTAACCAATGAAAAGCCAAAACTCACAGCAGAATACATCAATACGACCCGAAATTCAATAGATTCATTTTATAGAAAAAACTGGCCAAACAACAGCATGAATGGTGGATTTCTTGTAGCCAAAAATGGTCAAATTATATATGAAAAATATGAAGGTTTTGCCAACTTTAGAGACAAAACACCTATAACTTGCGACACTCCTATTCACATTGCATCAGTTAGTAAAGTGTTAACGGCCACCGCCGTTTTAAAATTGGTCAATGCCAAAAGAATTAATTTAGATGCAAAAGTTACCAATTATTTAAAAGAGTTTCCGTATCCAGACGTAACCATCAGAATGCTATTAAGTCACCGAAGCGGAATGCGCAGTTATGCCTATTTTACGGATCGTGATAAAACAGTTTGGGACCGACATAATACTCTAACCAATCAAGATATCTTGACCATAATGAGAACCAAAAATATTGGTTTAGAGCAAAAAACAGGCACTCGTTTTGCTTATTGCAATACCAATTATGCTATGTTAGCTTTGATCATTGAAAAAGTGACCAAACTTTCATTTAGAGAAGCTATGAGTCAAATGATTTTCAAACCACTAAGTATGACCCATACTTTTGTTTTGGATTTTGACAAAGACAAGCATAATGTAGCTCCTTCCTATAAAGGAAATAGAGTGGAAATAGGTATTGATTATCTTGATAAAGTATATGGTGACAAAAATATTTATTCGACCCCACGAGATTTATTAAAATTTGATCGTGCTCGAAATTCACCTTCTTTTTTAGAGCCAACTCTATTAAAACAAGTTTATACTGGCTACAGCAATGAACATCCTGGACGAAAAAATTACGGCTTGGGAATTCGAATGATTAATTGGGAAAATGGGAAAAGCTTTTATTTTCATAATGGCTGGTGGCATGGTTTTACTTCGTCATACATCACGTTAAAAGATGAAAATGTTACTATAATCGCTTTGTCAAATAAGTACACCAAAAGTACTTATGCTGTTAGGAAATTAGCGCCTATATTTGGTTCCTATCCTTTTAAAGTAGAAGATGAGTAAGGAGTTAACAGTGTTCAGTTATTAGTATTCAGTTTATACTATTGTAAATACACCTGAATTAATGTAACTTTGCAGCCTTATTGTAATAAGTGTCTTTTGGATTTCGTTTAATACTGAACACTAAAAACGGATTACTGAATACTAAAAAAATGGGGTCGACTGGTTTTGACAGCAAGTCGAATTGAAAAGTAAGCACGTCGAGAACTGGGACAATTCTCGTTAATAAAAGGTCTCAAACACTTTACACGGCGAAGGAAACTACGCTCTTGCTGCATAATCTGAATCATAGTAAGATTAGCCTCGTCCTACAAGGTAGGAAAGCAGGATTCATCTCGAAAGCTCTGGTTTATAGCGTTCGATAAAGATGAATCGTAAATTTAAACCTAGATTTTCAGAAGCTTCGGCTGGATTTCGAAACTAAAGAAGCTAAGCGAAGTGTGGCTGTTTCTGGCCGAGCACAAAGTCGAAAATTCAATCAGGAAATAAGCGTGTAGAAAGTTTTTTAGTTGCTTGTTTGGACGGGAGTTCGACTCTCCCCGACTCCACTTAAAGCCTTGTAAATAATTGATTTACAAGGCTTTTTTATATTAACTATACTTTTAGTTTAAATATTTAATAAGTTAAAAATTTACGTAAAACCAAAAAATAATTAAAATCTACTAATTCTATTTTTCATCAAATTCAAATATTTTTCTTTCATAGCATTTGACAAAAATGAAATTTCAATAAGTTCAATCCATTTAGATGTGCTTTTATTCATATCCAATAAAACGGCATCAATAGTTTTATCTGTCAATCCCAAATGCTCTTTAGCATAATAATCAATAAAATCGGACGATTTGAAATTACTCATTTTTCCTTTTAAGGACAGTGCCAATTCATCTTCAGGGTTTTTTATTGCAATTGAGGAATTCAAAAAATCATAAATGGGTGTTAGGGTCGTTTTTCCTGCTTTGGTTATTACAGAAAAATTCTTTAAGTGCATATCTTCATTTCCTGTAATAAAACAGAACAAAACTCGTTTGAAAAAATCGGCTTTTTCTATTGCTGGAAATGTACAAAACTCATCAATTACTTTGACTAACTTTTCCATTGTATAATTGTACTTGGTATCTCGTGAATGATCCGTTAGCTGTGCAAAATCCTCAGTAGCGAATTTTTTTCCTTTGCCGTACCTATCAAATCTTTTTATAAAATAAGAGAGACTCCTGTCTTTAGAATAAATCAATCCGTGAAAAGGGACATCAAGTCCATAAACTTTTGCCATTTTCATAGTTAGATCTTCATTTTCAGGCAACTCAGGAAAAATATCATTTTGAGGTTTAATGATATAATTTCCAAATTGATCTACAATTTCAAATTGGTGATTTACAACCGAAATAACAGCACTTAGTTTGGGTTGTACACCTTGAATAGACAACTTCTTTGCTCGATTAGCTGCTTCTTGTCTTTGTTCGGCTGCTGATAATGGCAAATCATTTAATACGGTAAGTTTAGGAGCTATCAAACGAAGCCCTTTTTGACTGTATTTTTCAGTACCACATAATTCGTAAGTTATTGGACATCTATTCATTTTGCCACTCTTTTACTGTTACTGATCCTACTAAATCATTTCCTGTAGCAATCAACTGCGAGAAATAATCATTTTTATCAATTTTACCTATTTTTAAAAGACCTTCAAGCATAACACCTTCTGGCAATAAACCCTCAAAAAAAGGGGGGAACTTGTCAAATAAATACACTTTATTAGATAATGGCATGGTGAGAGAAACTGCTTCACCATCATAATTTTCATCATATAAAAATTGAAAACCATTAGCATCATTTTCAATCAATACTCCAGCCCTTTTATTGTGAACTATTATTATTGCTTTTCTCATTGTTGTTTATGAATTGGACTTTTAAATTGAATTTCAATATTCAATACTTTTAGTACTGATAATAGTGTATTCCAACTGACAGTTCCTTTATTTTTTTCAATATCGAAAACCGTAGTCTTCCCTACTCCAGCTAGATTTGCTAATTGCAATTGTGTTAATCCTGCCTCTTTGCGATGTTCTTTTATAAAGATCCCTAAATTAAAATCATTCATTTTTTACCGTTTAAGCAGTAAATATAGTGAATTTTAACGCTTACTAGTGTGAAATATTAAATAAACCTATTTTTTTACTGCTATAGCAGTAATTTAGACCTTATTTATAAAAAAATAAGACAATAAATAGAACTAAATTAAATTTTTTACTGTTATAGCAGTAATTAAAAATCCGATGTCTCGAAAATGCGGATGTTTTTTCTGTTACGATATTCGTGCAGTCTAATATATTTTGTTGGCATTTTTTTTTATTTTAAGATATTAAAAAAAGCCACACCTTTTTACAGATGTAGCTTTTTGACTTGTTTTGTTTGCTCAACTTTGTGGGAACGGATTACAAATCCGCTCTATCCGTAAGAGGATATTTACTCATATCCGAGCCATCGGGGTTTATATTTTGTTGATATTTTTTATTTTTTAAAGATATAAAAAAAAGCTACACCTTTGTACAGAATGTAGCTTTTGTTGATTGGTTGGCTCTTGTTTGTGGGCACAGTTTGAAAAACTGCGCTAACGATTCAAGGAGATATCCGAAGCATTAGTACCTATTTTTATGAAAATTAAGGGTAAATTGAACACAGATGCAACAAATTAATATCAATTCTTATACATCTTACATTTCATCTTGTCTATATATTATTATCAATTCTTTATAATCGCTCAATGATTGGTTTCTCGAAGTCAACCCATTTTTCATAGCCTTTATCATTTAGATGAAGGCCGTCTTTGGTCAATTCTTTTGGCAGTTCGCCTTGTGCATCCACAAATTGGGCATATAAATCAATGACTTTATAATAGCCTTTAGCCTCATTTTTTTTAATGATTGCATTCACCGAAAGAATATCTTCTTTCAGGAATTCTCTTCGGCTAGGCAAAAGTGTACGCACATAAATCTTTGTTGCCGGTGATTTGCGATGAATTTTTTTGGCAATTTTCAATATGTTTTTGGCTATATATTCTGTTGAAGGGACAATTTTATCATACTTTAAAGAACGATTGTCTTCATTGTGATGAAGGTTAAAAAGGTCATTGATTCCAATGAGGATAAATACGGCTTTGGGTTTGAAATAAATAATTTCGTCCAAGCGGTACAATACGCCATCGGTACCGTCTCCGGAAATTCCTCGGTTGCGGATATGGTTTATTCCAAATCTGGCACTCCAATCCTTTCCTCCTTCTGTAATGCTATTGCCTATAAAAACAATTTCACCAAACTCCAAAGGTTCTTTTTTAAACTCTTGAATCCGTTTTGGATAATATTTTTGGGTCCAATCGTTATGATAACGGCTTACGATTTTTTGGGTTGGGTATAATGCTGCTAATTTATTTTCATCAGCTTGAGCAGATTGTCCAAAAGTGTTGATGCTTGTAATTAAAAATAAAATTAGGCCTATTTTTTTCATAGTGTTTTGTTTGTGCTATTTTAATGGAATCCGTTTAGCTTTCAAAGCTTTTAGTAAAATTTTCAATAAAACCAACTTTATCTTTTTTTACAAGTTCAAGCATTTCTCGAATTTCTTCCGGAGTTGTCTCGTATTTATCAAACCACAGATGAATTTCGATTAAAATGGGCAACAAATCAATTCCTTTTTGGGCTAATTTATACAACACCTTGGCTTTGCTAGTCGGGTGTTCTAGTTTTTCGATTACTTTATTTTCTTCCAAAGTAACCAGCCTGCTTGCTAATATGTTAGTAGCAATACCTTCTGCCGATTTCAAAAAATCACCATAAGTACATTCTTTAGCAAATAATAAATCCCTAATTATTAGAAACGACCACTTGTCGCCAAACACGTCTAAGGTGCAGCTAATAGGGCAATCCGATCTTTTTTTTACCTCTTTCATAAAATTATTTTTAAAAACCACTTGCATATTGAAAGTAATTTATATATTTGCACTTGCGATATGCAAGCAAAAGTATAGATTAATTTTTAAAAACAATTAAAATGA
Source organism: Flavobacterium alvei (assembly GCF_002920895.1). GTDB lineage: Bacteria > Bacteroidota > Bacteroidia > Flavobacteriales > Flavobacteriaceae > Flavobacterium > Flavobacterium alvei. The sequence goes on along the minus strand of NZ_PQVG01000006.1, from coordinate 75,270 downwards.
AGAAAAATATTTTAGTAACAGGTGCCTCATCAGGTTTTGGTTTGTTAATCGCAAACAAGTTACATCAAAGTGGTTACAATGTAATTGGTACCAGCAGAAACCCTGAAAAGTATGGAGCAACTGTACCATTTAAAATGATAGCATTGGATCTTGATTCAGAGCAATCAATAAACTCGTTTTCAGAAAGGCTATTTAAAGAAATAGGCAAATTGGATATCCTAATTAATAATGCAGGTTTTTTAGTGTCAGGTATTGCAGAGGAAGTTCCTATTGAGTTGGGAAGACAACAATTGGAAACTAATTTTTGGGGAACCATCAAAGTAACCAACGCTGTATTGCCCCATTTAAGAAAACAAAAATCCGGTAAAATAATCACCGTAGGTTCTATTATAGGATTAGTATCTTTTCCTAATTCCGCTTACTATGCCGCATCAAAACACGCCTTGGAAGGTTATTTCAAATCATTACGTTATGAATTGAATGAGTTTAATATCAGCGTAGCAATGATTGAGCCTGCTGCTTTTAAAACAAGTATTTTAGACAATTCAACTTCTACTTTAAATAAAATTCAAGATTACAATTCTTTGAGAAGTAAAATAGAAAAATTCACAAATGAATTGGTTAAAAGTGCCGAAGACCCAATTATAGTTGCAGAAAAAGTGCTTAAAGTGGTGCAAACGGATCAACCTAAATTTAGAAATATTGTTGGTAAAGGTACCACAGCCTTAATAAATCTACAACATTTTGCTTATGGCTTATTAGAAAAAAATGTGCTGAAACAATTAAATAAATAGAATGAAAAAAATTAGCATTATATTAGTAGTGTGTCTTTTAGTATTTACTAATGTTTTCTCACAAATTAAAAATTCTGAAATCATGGCTTTTCAAAATGTAAAAACAGAATCTATAAACGTAGATGGAACTCTATTTTATTATAGAAAACTTGGAGCAAGTAATGATGGAATTCCTGTCATTTTCTTAAATCACCTAGGTGCTACTTTAGATAACTGCGATCCAAGAATTATGGATGGTATGGCAACAAGACATCAAATAATTCCATTTGATAATAGAGGCATTGGTGCAACTAAGGGGACAACGCCAAAAACTATTGCCGAAATGGCAAAAGATGCCATTAGTTTCATAAAAGCTTTAGGTTATGAGAAAGTGGATCTGATGGGATTTTCAATGGGGGCTTTTGTGGCTCAGGAAATTGTGCTTCAACAGCCTCAATTGGTTCGCAAAATGATTATGACCGGAACAGGTCCTGCAGGCGGAATTGGTATTGATAAAGTTACCCCTATAACTTATAAAGATATGCTAAAAGGATATTTAACTTTTAGAGACCCTAAATTTTATCTGTTTTTTAATCAAAACTCCAATGGAAAAGCAGCAGCCAAAGCTTTTTTGAAACGCATCAAAGAACGTAAAGAAAACCGCGACAAAAAAATCAGATTGGGTTCGTTTGGCAATCAATTGGACGCCATAAAGGCTTGGGGACAACAAAAGCCACAAGATTTATCCGTAATTAAACAGCCTGTTTTAATTGCCAATGGTGATAATGACAAAATGGTACCTAGTAGTAACACGTATGATTTAGCAAAACGTATTTCGAATTCTGAATTGATTGTTTATAAAGATTCAGGACACGGAGGCATATTTCAGAATCACGAAGAGTTTGTAAAAAGTGCCTTAGCTTTTTTAAATAAATAAATTTCCAACAACAATTTAAAAACAACAAAATGAAAGCATTCATAGTAAAAAAATACAGCAAAAAAGAAAAATTGCATTTAACAGATGTAAATACTCCAACAGTAAACGAAAATCAGGTTTTGGTTCAAATTCATAGTGCTGGTTTGAATTTATTGGATTCTCTTATTAGAAATGGCGAATTTAAAATATTTTTGCCCTACAAAGCCCCTTTTATAAACGGTCACGATATGGCTGGAACTGTTATAAAAGTCGGTTCAGGTGTAAAGAAATATAAAGTTGGAGACGAAGTCTATTCCAGAGTTGGCGACCACAGAATAGGGACATTTGCAGAACAGATTGCCGTAAATGAAACCGATTTGGCATTAAAACCTAAAAACATTTCAATGGAAGAAGCCGCTTCTATTCCTTTAGTTGGGCTTACTTCTTGGCAGGCTCTTGTTGAAATTGCGAACCTGAAAAAAGGGCAAAAAGTGTTCATTCAAGCGGGTTCTGGAGGCGTGGGTACTTTTGCCATTCAGTTAGCCAAACATTTGGGGGCTTTTGTTGCCACTACAACCAGTTCGGCAAATACGGCTTTGGTCAAAAGCCTCGGTGCCGATTTGATAATTGATTACAAAACACAAGATTTCGCTACTATCTTAAAAGATTATGATATGGTATTGCATAGCAACAGAGAAGCAAAAATCCTGGAAAATTCGTTAAAAATTTTAAAACCAGGAGGTACACTTGTTTCTTTGACTGGACCTCCTACTCCAGAATTTGCAAAAGAAATTGGGTTAGCCTGGCCTTTTAGAATACTGATGGGACTATTGAGTGGATCGGTAAGACGAAAAGCCAAAAAGTTAGGTGTGAATTTTAACTTTTTGTTTATGAGAGCCCAAGGAAGCCAATTACAACAAATTACCCAATTAATAGAATCAGGTGTTATAAAACCTATTATCGATAAAGTTTTTCCATTTGAGAAAACCAACGATGCTATGACTTATGTAGAATCGGGACGTACCAAAGGGAAAGTAGTTGTTAAAGTAAAATAGTTACTAATAACATTGTCGTTTCTGCAAAAAAACCGTTGACATTTATTAAACTGCTCCCAAATAGTGTCTAACTTTTTGGGGGCAGTCTATTTTTAGGGTGATTTGATAAAGAACATTTAGTCTGAACTAAAAACAAAATTTCAACTGTTTTACTCCATGAAAAGAACAGGCTTAATGGAATTTTTAATCCAAATGTAGTCAAAGAACAACTTCAAAATAGAAAACAATTCTAAACTGCACTTAAATTTGAAGCATCAATAGTTTGCAAATTTTTAAGTCTTTTAATATTGTCATTCAATTTCAAAATTCTATCCAATTGTTTTTTTTGAATTGTATATTTAGTGTAATATTTATACAATTCTTTACCGATAAAAAAGGTGCTCACGGAAACTCCTGTGAGTAAACCAATAAAGTAATAAGTAAGATCCATAATTATATATTTTTAAAATTAAAAAGCATTTTCATCTCCTTTCAAGGTTACAATAATTGTTAAAAAACAAATTTTAACATCAGTAATTAAACTCCAACGCTGAACATATTCGATGTCCTTATTGACGCGTCGTATCATATCAGAAACTCTTTTAGTTTCTCCCCTAAATCCCGAAACTTGAGCCAGACCAGTAATTCCAGGCTTGACAAAATGACGAACCATAAAATTATGAATGTGGTCATTATAGTCTGATGTATGTTTGATCATATGAGGTCGTGGCCCTACAACACTCATATTTCCCATAAATACATTAAAAAATTGAGGCATTTCATCCAAACTAGTTCGCCGTAGGAATTTCCCAATTGGTGTGACCCGTGCATCTCCTTTTTTAGCTTGTTGACTTTCATCGCCAACATTTATATACATACTTCGAAATTTATAACAACAAAAAGGCTCATTTTTTTTACCTGTCCGCATTTGTTTGAATAAAACAGGTCCTTTGCTTTGTTTCTTAATGATAATGGCTAATAAAGGATAAAGCCAAGACAGGATAAAAACAATAACCAAACTGCTAAAAACAAGATCAAATATCCTCTTTATTAACCTATTATAAGCATTTTGCAATGGCTCAAAACGGGGCATTATTACATGAAAATTATCTAGATGGCTAGAGCAAAAATGCTTTTTTGAAATTAAAGAGAAATCAGGAATAAATTTCAAACGCATACAATGTTTGTCGCCAAGCTCAAAAAAATAATTTAAATCAGAAATATAATCAGGTTTTGATACAATATACAATTCATTTACATTCTCGTTTGAAGCCTTATGAATAGCTTCTGTCAATGCTATACTAAAATCTTCATTGTTTGTATAATTTACAGTTGAATTTTCGTTAATAATTCCTATAAAGTCAATAAAAAATGAATTTGCTTCTAAATGTGATGCTAATTCGATACTCGTTTTATTAAACCCCCAAATTGCTACTGTATATTGTTTAAATACCCAACCTTTAATTTTATTTATCACTACTGTAAACAAAATTCTGGATATCAAAAAATAGAACAGCAAAAAACTCAATTGAAACAAATTGGCTTTAGTCCCAAAAAAATATAGTACATCGTCCTGAAAAACATAAATATAGCCATACCATATAATTCTTTGTGTAAAGAATGCTCGCCAACTATTTCGATAAAAAAAATCTAAACTAAAAAGAACATCTACTCGATACAATTGAAAATAGGTAACCGAAAATAACCAACTTAAAATTGTAATAGGAATCATTTTATCAAGAAACATTAGGTTCCACCCTACTGCCTCAGTTGTTGTAAAATTCAAAAATAGTATAGTACCTAATACCATTGCTATCATATCTGCAATTGCACAGCAAATTATGAAGGCAAATTTATGTCTATTACGCATTTCTCAATCTTTTAAATAAATTATAGACTAATGAACCTATGCTACTTCCTAGAACTCCATAAAGAACATCCATTAAATCTGGATTCCTTTTTTGAATTAAAAATTGTCCTCCTTCGGCCATACAAACAATTATTGTTGCTATACCAATATTCTGGATGAAATTTTTATTTTTATTATGTTTTATTTTAAATGCATTTCTATGTTGTGTATAAACTTCTAATAACCAACCTACAGCTATAAAAGGGATTGCAGTGCGCAAATTGTAATTCTCATTACTCCAATCTAAAAGCCATTTTGGTATGAAAATTTGATTCTTAAAACTAGAATCAGGCAACCAAGAAAAATAAAATACTAAACCAACAACTACGAACAATAGTACTAAAACAATTTTATTAGACATTTTATACTATTTAATAATTGATGCTACTTTTTATACTGCTTGAAATAAGTTTATGAATGAAAAATTATTTGCTCAGTATTTTTTTATACCAAGGCTTCTTGACTTTTGCTTCTTGATACTGATAACTGTAATTTCGTCCATAACCATATCCGTGGGCTGTTTTCATATTTACACCGTTGATAATAATACCAATATTTTTTAATTGTTCTTTTTTAATAAAACTATTAATATTGGCTAAAGTGTTCTTTTCTGAATAATCATATTTCAAAACAAATGCAGTTACATCAGCCAAATAACTGAAATTGAGCGTATCAGAAACCATTTGCACCGGAGCTGTGTCTAAAATTATATAATCATAAAGATTTCTCGCTTCTTCAATTAATGATTCAAAATTTGAATTAGTCAATAATTGAGTCGGATTGGGAGGAATTTCTCCTGAGAATAGAACATCCAGATTATTTGAAAAATTAGTATCTTTTTGCAAGAATTCTTTCCAATCATCACTTTTATTAGACAAATAATTTGTTAACCCTAAAACATTTCTATCAATATTAAAATATTCATGCAATTGTGGATTTCTTAAATCAACCCCAATTAGCAAAACTTTTTTATTAAGGTTACTAATTGTTATTGCATTATGAAAAGCACAAAATGATTTTCCTTCTCCTTGAATTGAGGAGGTAAATAGTATTACACTTCCTTTATTTTCTTTATTTCTAGGCAGCAGGTAGGTTATGTTTGAACACAAGGTGCGGGTTGCCTCGGCTATCAAAGAACGTGAATTTGCTGTGTTGTCTAATTTTTCGTCATCACTAATTTTAGGAATAAATCCCAAAATAGGCACATTAGGAACAACACTCTGAATGTCTTCTTCGTTGTGTATTTTAGTATCCAATCGGAAATTAATATAAAAGATTCCAAAAGGGATTAGAAAACCAAACAAAAAGGCACCTATCATAAATGATTTGGGCTGAGGAAATATTGCTGAATAGTTTGTTTCAGGTGAATTTAGCGTCTTTAAATTTGATTCTATAATTGCACCATTTAAAACGGCTTCCTCTCTTTTTTGCAATAATGCTACATATGTTTCTTCCTTCAATTGCAGATTACTATTGATGTTACCCAATATTTTATCTTTTGTTGGAATACTTTTGGCTTTTGAATTTGCTACGCTTTGTTCTGTTTTATTAATCCTATTGGTTTGTTTTAGAAAATTTAAATACCCTTCTAAAGTATTCAATATCTCTTGTTTTTGAACCTTCAACTGTGTCATTAAAGCTGTATAAGCCGGATTATTTTTTCCCGCTCTTTGTAACACTAATTCACTTTCTAAAAGTCTTGAATTGTAATTTATAAGCATTTGATTGACTGTAGGTGCATCTAATTTGTAATCTGTACCTAAAGTTGAAGTTGCACTTGAATTTCTTACATCATTAATTGCAAAATTTGTTAGTGAAATTTGTTTTTCATTGAGCATTGAGCTCTCATTTTTCAAGCTTCTATCAGAGGTTTTTTCGACAATATAATTGTCCATTGCCACTATATCATTTTTTTGCAAAAACTTTTCTTTAGAGCTTTGAATAGAATCTTTTTCTTTATTAAAATTCTTTATTCTTTCATTTAAATAATTTACTGTGTTGATATATAATTTTTGCTTATTAATTACAATATTTTTATCCAACAAGACGATAATGTCGCTTAGTATTTGTCTTGAACGAACTGGGCTTGTGCCAATATGATTCAATTCTATAGTTCCTTTTGACTTTTCATCAGATGAGACTATAAGTGATGATTTTAAGTTTTTTAAAGCTATATCAGTAGGTTCAAGACTTACCATATATTCATTTTCGAAATAAAAAGAAGGATTCTTCTTTGCTTTATCTGATAATTGAATCGTAAATGGCAAACCATCTATAGTTTGTTTTCCTTCATATCCACTAAAACTATAACTTATATCTGTATTTGGATCAGTTAAAGTAAATCCTTCTGAATTTATTTTTACATCATAAGAAATTAATGGTAATGAATCAACAGAAACTGTAGGATTCAAAATAAAAGGAACTGCGTTTACATATTTACCTTTTAATTTATCAACCTTTTCAAAATATCTTACATTTAGATTTGTGCTCTTTACAACTTTCAATAAAAAATCGTTGGATGTGATAAGCCTAATTTCATCTTCTAAATTATCTTCTTTGTCTTTTTGATCAGAACTAATGGTAATAATTTTGTTTTTATCTTCTTGTTTTTTATCAATCAAGATTAAAGCAGAAGTTTGGTATGTTGATGGTACTGTTTTTATATAATAAAATGCGGCTCCTATGGATATAATTAAACTAGCTAAAAACCAAGGCCAATATTGGAAATACTTTAAAAATTCTTTTTTAAAATCCATCTTATTTTTATTTATTCAAATATAATTTTATTCCTAGGTATAATTCAAGCTTAATTACCTGAAATACTTAAAAAAAATTATTTTATTCAATCTATGTTAATTTTGTTTAATAAGTAAGAAGAGTGCAAGTATAGAAGCTGTTAATCCTAATACTTGAATAGGATCTTTGATTAGACCTCCACTATTTACTTTTAACTTATTAGGCGATACAACAATAACATCATTTTGTCTGATTCTATATTCTGGATTAGACATCCAAGAAGCTGTTCTCAAATCAATATGATACACCAAACGTTTTCCATCAACTTCTCTAATTAATTTTATATCTTTTCTAATTGCTGAATAAGTAAGATCTCCTGCCAAACCTAGCGCATCAAGCAAACTTATTGACTCTTCTGTAAAAGGTTTTACACCAGGCGAATTCACTTCTCCTAAAATGGTAAATTTATTATTAAGTACTCTAACAAGCACTGTTGGACTAACTAAATACCCCTCAGTAATTAAACGCTGTTTAATCACCCCTTCCACACTTGTTGGAGTCAATCCGCCTACTTTGACTTCATTCAGAATTGGCATAGTAATATTTCCTTGAGGCGTAACTAAATATCCAGATAATTTCATCATCTCTACATCTGAATTATTTGAAGTTGCTGCATTATGATTGAATGGAGCAGCTACTGTAGGATTTAAATCACCAATATCTATTTTTAGGATATCGTTAGGTTGAATTTTAGTTGTTGCATAATTTAATTGAGAATTAGAATACTTATCTATATCTTGTAAATACAACATGTTTTTCTTAGTAGTGCAAGATTGCAACAACAATAATAGCAATAAAAATATCGAAAGAAGAGTTTTTTTCATTTTAATTGTAGGTTATATTGGGGATTTTAATTTTTATAAATTATTATTGAAATAAAAATTGATTTAGACAAAAAAAATACTTTTATAATTGAACTAAATACTGTCTCAAAGCAATAGTTTTTTTAAGAAACACTACCATAAATGCTGTTAGTCCGTGAAATTTATAAATTTTATAGTCTTCACGCAAAACTTCAAAAGCACGTTTTGCATTAGTACTCATACCACCCATTCTCATTTTGACAATGTAAGCATTGATATAACTCATCTTAATTTTATATTTGTACAAATAGCGTAGCAAGAATTCTGTATCTGAAGCTATTTTAAAATCAAGGTTGTAAAAACCATTTTTATCAATTACTGATTTTTTCAAATAAACGGTAGGATGCAATGGCAACCAACCTTCTTTAACTTTTTTGAGACTAAAAATACCACCTATTCTATCTCGAACCAAGCGTTCTTGCTTATCATTCGTAACATAAACACCATCACCATAAACACCTTCTATACTAGGATCGTAATTGAAACGAGCAGCAATTCTTGAAATAGCATTTACATCATAAAATTCATCGTCTGAATGCATCAAACCAATAACATCGCCCGTTGCTAATTTGAGTCCTTTGTTTATAGCATCATACATTCCTTTGTCAGGTTCCGAAATATATTGACTAATCCTATCACGATAGGACTCAATAATTTCTTGTGTTCCATCTGTAGAGTTACCATCAACAATAATGTATTCAATGTCTTGATAATTTTGATTCAATACACTTTTAATGGCTTTTTCAATTGTCGCTTTCCGATTAAAACATACAGTAATTATAGTTATTTTCATAATTATTATTATTTAAAACCCGTTAGATGAATTATACTATTTATATTAATTAAATTTAAAAAACAGTTTATATTTATTATTAATTATTCGTTTCAATTGGCTAGAATTTATGTTAATATTCTATTTCCTGAACAAAAAAAAGAAATATATATCACTAAAACATATATTCTCTATATACAGCTATAATAATCGATAAATAGCATATTTTTATAAATACAAGACTGTTTTTAGAAAATTTTGAGTAGTATTTTTATTATCAATTACAAGTCATAAAACTTGTTTTTATTACCATTTTTGACTGTTTTAAAAGCAGAATTTCTTGAAAGAATTACCTTTTATTTAGTGCTTTAATTGACATATAATTTGCTCTAACAAAAAAACTTCTTCCTCTATTAAAAGAGAAAGAAGTTTTTAAAATAAATCATGAAAAAAGTTAAAAGAAAAGTTTTATTGATTTAATAATAGTTCATCAAAATAGCTGATAGTTGTAATTAAACCTTCTTTCAGTTGTATTTTAGGCTCCCAACCATTGAGCTTATTTTTAGCTAAAGAAATATCTGGTTGTCTTTGTTTGGGGTCATCTTGAGGCAAATCTAAATGAATAATTTTTGATTTAGAACCTGTCAATTCAATAACAGCTTGCGCCAATTCGAGCATAGTAAATTCATTAGGATTTCCTAAATTTACTGGACCTAAAAATGAAGGTTCAGAGCCCATCATTCGAATCATACCTTCAACTAAATCGTCAACATATTGAAACGAGCGGGTTTGTAAACCATCACCAAAAATAGTAATATCCTTTCCTTGTAAAGCTTGCACAATAAAATTAGAAACTACTCTTCCATCTGCTGGATTCATATTGGGGCCATAGGTATTAAAAATACGAATGATTTTGATGGCAACATTATTTTGATTGTGATAATCCATAAATAAAGTCTCAGCACAACGTTTTCCTTCATCATAACAAGAGCGAATACCTATTGGGTTTACATGTCCCCAATAAGTCTCAGGTTGTGGATGCACTAAAGGATCACCATACACTTCACTCGTACTGGCTTGTAATACTTTAGCATTAACGCGTTTTGCTAATCCCAAAACATTTATGGCCCCCATTACAGAAGTTTTTATCGTTTTTATTGGATTATATTGGTAATGAACAGGTGATGCGGGACAAGCTAGATTATAAATCTCATCCACCTCAGCATAATAAGATTCTGTAATGTCGTGTCGTACCATTTCGAAATAGGGATTGTCTAATAGCTCGACAATATTCGATTTGGCTCCTGTAAAGTAATTGTCTAAACAAATTACTTCGTTCCCTTCATTTAATAATCTTTTACACAAATGGGAACCTACAAATCCAGCTCCTCCGGTTATTAATACTCTTTTCATTATGTTTTGTTTTGTTTATATTAATACTGTCTCAATTTGACAGTGTTTTTTAATTCTAAAATTAAATTAAGCACCGTTTAATAAAATAGCCATAATCCTATTATTGGAAAACGTTTTTAAAAAATCTAGTACAAATATGAGACTATTTATCCCATTTAGCTTCAACCTTTTTTAAAATAATAAATTGCTCATAGATACTTTTCATCACACAAAATCTAAATCCTACTTTACCATCTAAGAAACCGAGTTTAAATATATACATATAAAAAAATTTCAATAAAGGACGTAAAGGCATTTTATAACTAATAGCCTTTAAAACTCTTCGTTTTTCGTATGACTTACCAGTAATTAATTTACCAAAAGGTATTTTATTTAGAGATACATTTTGTTCATTTTCAGCTTCTTCAGCTGCATATTTCAAATGCTTGACAATCCATTGATTCAATCCTTTGCTAAAAAAATAATGTTCATAAGAGTTTTTTAATTTTCCTAAACCTTTTTTAAGATCACATTCTCTTTGTCCGTGACCAAATTGTTCAAATCGAGCATCTGAAAGTTTATGAAAACGCATTTGATAAACTGTTCCAGCAGAATGTTTTAACCAGGTACCCCAAAGAATTTCTTTTGCAGGTACCAAAAAAGCTCCAAATTGATATGCTTCAATCCTTTTATTGCATTCTACTCTCAACTCATTGGTAAAATGTTCATCTGCATCTAAATGAAAAACCCATTCGTGTTTAAAATCAATAGTATCATTGGCAAAATTGCGTTGTTGAGCAAAGTCTGTAAATTTATTTTGAAAAACCCTTGCTCCTGATTTTTTAGCAATTTCACAAGTATTATCACTACTAAAACTATCTATTACGACTATATCATCACACCATTTTATAGAATCTAAACAACCTTGTAAAGTGTCTTCTTCGTTATAGGTTAATATGATTATACTAAATTTATTTTCAATACTCATTCTTATAGAATTATTTATTAAACCCTTTGATTTTGATTAATTCAAATTTCCATTATTTATATTAAACTCTCTTAAGTAAAAAAGTACTAGATTATAATAAATTAATTTATAATTCAAGTTGTCTATTTAGCTTAATAGTTTTTGCAGGATTCCCTCCTACTACGGTATTTTCTTCCACCTTTTTGATGACAACAGCACGTGCTGCTATGACTGCATTATTCTCAATACTAACTCCAGGACCTATGAAAGCATCAGCGGCAATCCAAACTCCATTTCCAATCGAAATTGGTTTTAATATCAATGGAAAATCTTTTTGGGAATAATCATGAGTCGATGCACATAAATATGTCTTTTGCGAAATTACTGTATTGTCACCAATACTAATTCTACCCTGATTGTAACAATCTACTGTAGGTCCTAAACTTGAATTTTTACCTATTTCTAAATTCCAAGGAGCCCATATTTTTACAGAGGCATAAATATGAGAAGACCAATCTATTTTTGCTCCAAAACACTTTAAAACTAAAACACGCCATTTTTTAAACAGCCGAGAAGCAAAAGGTCTAAATAAAATTAAACGGATACAATTCCATACTAATCTTAAAATTTTATTTTTTAAACTAAAGGAATGATTGTAAGTAGATAAGTCCAATGTATTAGATATTAGTTGTTATTTTTAATTAAGAACTTTTTGATATAAATCGATTATTTCTTTTGCCACCACTTTCATTTCATACTTTTCAGAAACTAGCCTTCTTCCTTGAATTCCCATATTTTTCAATTCATCAACCGATGTATGGGTTACTTTTTCAATGATTTTTTGTAAATTTAATACCGATAAGTTTATCCACCAACCACATTGATGTACTTCTAAATCTTCCCAAGGTGTTCCTTGAGTTGTTATTACAGGAACTCCTACTGCTAGAGCTTCGGCAACAACAATCCCAAAATTTTCACTATATGTGGGAAGCACCATTACATCCGCCGATCTTAAAAAATCCCATTTATCTTCACCGTATTTGGATCCAACAAAATGTACATTATTTAAATCCTGAACACTTTGAGTTAAACTTGATATGTAATCTTCATCTCCATTTCCAGCAATTTCAAGAGTCCAACCCAGGGTATTAGAATTTCTCCAAGCATCGACTAATAATTCAATTCCTTTTTTAGGATGAATTCGAGACAGAAACACCATCTTCTTAGTTCCATAATGAGTTTTAATTCCTTTCACATCATTTAAATCAATGCCATTTGGAATAATGTAGATTGGATTTTTGAAACCTAATGCTTTAATATTTTCTGCTTCCATTTTAGCGGTTGCATGAAGACAAACTGATTTTTGTATGGCTTTTTTTTGATATAAAAATAGTGCTATTTTCTTTTTTAATGGGTTATGAGCCAGAATCCAAGGTTCCAACATACCGTGAGGAGAAACAATTACTTTAATTGCTAATTCTTGAGCCACTTTTTGAAAACCCCAGTTTTGAGGGCTCCAAATTCCATTAATATGAACAATATCTGGTCTTTCATTTTGAAGAAAAACACGAAATTCTTTAAGTAAAGCAAACCAATGTAACAAACTATTATTAAAAAACTTAACAGGAATTTCTTCTATATATATTGGATCTTTAGAAACTCCTGTAGCGATACTAAATGAGGTATTCTTATTGAATGATTTACTCAACAAACGCATATATTCTGTTGTTCCTCCACCTCTTTTATCGATACTGGCTATGTAATGAATTACTTTCATTTTTTTATTAAGTTCTTTAATCAATTATTATTTTGTGTTTTATATTTAAAAAACAAAGCCTACTTCTCTAGTAAAATATTTATAATCTTTTGACAATTCTTTAATTTCTCGAGCTGGATTTCCACCATACAATCTGTAAGGAATTGTAAAGGCTTTATTTAATAATGAGCTGGCTCCAAGTACACAATAAGGAGGTAAAATTGCACCTCCTAAAATAGTTGATGCTGTGCCAACAAAGCAATAATCTCCAATGGTTATAGGATGACTATCTTGAATATTTAATTCGATATTAATGGAATGTGTCAATAATTGACTCGAATAACCTGCAATTGTGACAAAATTACCAATTTGAATTACATTGGTACAATCGATATGGTGCTTTTTTGTAATGGAAGAGTGCTGTCCGATAATTAAACTTGATTTACGCTCATTTTGATGAGAAAAATGCTTGGAATTAGTATTAGTAGGAAATCCTGTAATCCAGTTACTTCTTGCTATTGTAGATTGATTTCCAATTGATATAAGATCTAAATGTACAGCTACATTAAAATGTCCAATACTCGAATTCAAATCCATAATCAATTTTTTTGGATAAATCCAAGAAAGCCCAATTCTAGCCGATGGATGAATTTCGTATTTAAAAAAATGGATTAATACCCATCGCTTTAATGGCCATGGTAATAAAACGGTTATCAATTTTAAAAATACCATAATTATTTATTTATTAATTCAATATATTGCTGAATCGTATTATCAAAATCAAACCTTTTTGCATTTTCAAAACCTAGTCTAACGATTTCATTTCTAAACTTTTTATCTTTCAGTTTCAGAAATTGATTTGCAAAAGAGTGTGCATCGTCTGGATCTGCATATAATGCTGCATTTCCACCCACTTCATTCATCATAGGAGCTTTATTACTAGTAATAACAGGTGCTCCACAAGCTTGAGCTTCGATTATAGGCCACCCAAATCCCTCTGAATAGGATGGAAAAATCATAGCTTCGCACATAGAATATAATGCTATGATTTCTATATTAGTAGGATTGTTAATTTGTAAAACTCGATCTGAAACTTTTAATGTTTGAATTAATTCAAGTAAATCCTCATTTAATGCTTCACCAGCTAAAACTAAAATTCCATCCCAATTGTTTTGCAGCTCATAAATCATATTGATTAATAATTTTCTGTTTTTGCGCTCCAAATCCGAACCAACATGCAATATAATTGTTTTGTCTATTAGCTGTTGATACTTACTGAGCTCTGCTCGAATTTGATCTTTTAACAAAGGAATGAATTTTTCAGACAAAGCATTATGAATGTATATCCAATTTTTGATTTTATCTGACTTAGTATCAATACCTTTTAATTGATTTAATGTAAATTTAGAAACTGCTGCCATTTTTTTAGCTCCAGACAAGGCATTTAAAATTATTTTTTGCAAAACTCTACCTGATTTTGTTGCAGAGCAATAGGTATCTGTAAATCCAAGACCAGCCCGTATTGCTAAAACATCATGACAAGTTATTATTGTCTTTGATTTGGGTAAAAAATGAAGATAAAAGGCATTGGAATGATCGCAAATATGGTAGGCTACTTTTCTAGATAAAACAAAATTCAAACTTCTAATGCACAAAAGTTTAACCGGAAATAAAAGAAATTTATCAATATACCCCAACCATTTGAATAGACTTGAGCTAATAAAACCAAGCTTCCCAAATATTTCATTGGGACGAATCACATCTACTTTAAATTTAGATTTCGCATATCCCTCCGCCATCAACACCTCAAAAATATACATACTAAATTGCTTATCAGGCTTATAATTACCAATTAAAATTATTTTAGAAATCATAAAATATTTTTTTGAAGTGGAATTTCATCTTTTTTTAAACTAGCCATAACCAAACCTGCCATAATGATTGAGTAACCCAAAATACTAGGCTGAGCCCATTGCCCCTGAATTATTGCCACACAAGCAGATCCACAAATTATAAAAGGAAGGATTTTTTCTTCTTTTGGTAATCTTAAAGACTTAATCGCAATACTAATGGCTAAAAAAATACGCAAAACGATTAGTCCTCCACCAAAAACAATTCCTTGTTCGCCTGCTAAACGACCAAACTCGCCTTCTGCAACAAGAAATTTTATTTTACCAGATAACATTTGAGCACCAGCATTTGTTCCCATACCCAAATTTCCTACGAACAAAGGTTGCTTAAATAGGTTGACAATGGGATCAATTAAATCGTTTAGCATTCTTAAACCAATAGAGTCTTTAAATCCACCTCCGGCAGTAGATTTGTTTGCCGCATCAACACGATGCATAAACACTTCTGTACTCAAGCTAAATATGGTTGAATATTGCTGTAAAATAATTATTAAAAAATAAAAAACAACACCGATAAAAACTAACTTAAATACCATTTTGAAAGTAGTAACCGATGCAATTATTGCAAATAAACCAACAATAAGAACTCCAACTACCGCACCACGGCTGATGGTTAAAGGCAAAGCAATTATCAAAGTTATTGTACTTGTGTATAATAAAATTTTAGAGCAATAATCTTTAGACAACCAAAAATAAAAAACAAAAACAGAAACAGCTGCATAAAAAATGACCAAACCTGAAGTAAATGAAAATGTACCAGGTGGTCTGCTATATCCCATTGCTCCAGAAAATCCCGCACTCCCCTCTCCGCCAATTCCAATATTAATAAAAGCAGTTTGGGGACTTATATATTGAAAATAAACCACTAAGGTCATCAAAATATTCATCACTAAAAGAAATCTCCCCATTTTGAGCACATCCTCTTTTGTAAAAACTTGCCCAATTATAAAAATCAAGGGGAAATGAAGCAACATAATCCTAGCACCATAAAGACCTACAAAAAGATTACCATGTCCAAAGGTTAAAGTAATTGCTAATCCAAATAAGGTAAATATCACCCCTGCAACAGTATAAGTATTTAAAAATTTATAATTCAAATATAAAGCTCTAATTATTATATAAATAGCAATTGGATCACGTACTACTAATAATGGGGTAGCCAAACTAGGTAAAATCCATTTACGCAAAGCCCCTTCAAAAATCCAAAGTAAAAGATACAACCAAATGGCTATTTTCAAAGAATTATCCGTAGCGGGTTTTAAAATTTTTTCTTCCGTTATATTCATTTAACTCGGTTGATTATAAAAATTTAATTGAAGAAAGTGCATCAGCCATTTCTTGTCCATAAACTGACCAAGGCCTAGTTTGTGCCTTTCTTTGAGCCGCAAGCCCAAATTGTTTCACCAGTTCTGGATTTTCAAGTATTTTAGTTAATACTTGTTTTATTGCAATTGAGGAGGCAGCTGGTACAATCCATCCATCCTCACCATCTTTGATTAAATCAGGTCCAGCCGTACGATCTGTTGTAATAACAGGAACTCCTTGTGACATTGCTTCAGTAATCACCAAACCAAAACCTTCAAAAAGTGAAGGAAAAACAAAAACATCATGTTCTCGCATACAAGATAATACTTGATCATGTGACATTGATGGAATCCATTGGTGTTTTTCTAAAGCTTGATTTAATACTTTACAATTAGGAACCGCTTTGTGTCCCACCACTGTTAATTCTAATTTATCTTGTAACCCTTCAACTGCTTCAAATAAATATGAAAGTCCTTTTCGTTGAGACAAACCACCTGTAAATAATACTTTAAGCTTTCGATTTACTAATGGTAGATATTCTTTTTTTATCACACTGTCAGGAAAACCGTAGGGTATGACTTTTATTTCTGGTAATTTACCTGAATACTCCTCCAATGTTTTCTTAGTAAAACTACTTGCAACAAAAATGACATCTGCCAAGGCTAATTCTTGATCTTTTTTATCCAACTTTGCATTAGAATCACTAAAACCAGTTAGCGTACTTGACCAATCAGGATTGATATCAAACTCTTTTTGCATTAACAAACGAGCACTTTTCCAATAACCAATAGGTAAATCATAAATACAATTAATGCCTAATTGTTTTGCTTTTGTAAAAGTAGCTAATGCTCCATCTTCGTATCCATACACCCCCGTAACCCCTTCTTTTTTAGCTTTAACCAGATTATTAGCTACCCATTTATCGTGATTCTCATAAACTTTATCAATACAAAAAAAGCCTGTTTCGTGTTTTATTAAAAATTCAATATTCAGCTTTGAAGCCAATATACGTCCAAATTCAAAAAAAGAGTTGGATCGGGTAAATGTTTGCCAAGTCTTTTCAAGTCTTCTTCTTTTTAAATCTTTTAACTTAGAATTATTCCCTAGCTTGTGTAATAATTGACCTTGAAAAATAGCAACACAAGTATATAATTTATATAAAATTTTATTTTTATATAAGCCATTAATCAATGCCTTAGTGTTTGCATTTAATGTTGGATGTGAAAACAATATCATTTTAACCATGCGTTATTAGTTGCAAGAAATTCACAAGGATTATAATTCAAAACGTCAATTCTCTTTTTTTCAATTTCTCTTGCAGGATTTCCAGTTACTATTGAATAATCATTTACATTTTTACTCACTACTGCACCTGCACCTACTACTGCTCCCTTACCAATACTTACTCCTGGTAAAATGATGGCATTGGTTGCTATCCAAGCATAATCTCCAATCGAAATTGGTGCTTTTTTATGTCGCCATAATGAATCAGAAACATCGTGAGAAGCACTTAATAGTATCACTCCATCATTTATACAAACATATTTTCCAATAGTCACTTTATCGTGTAGTGCAATCTCAACCCTACCTAAAGTACTAAAATCATCAATTGATAAATTATCTTTCTTCCCATTAATGTTAACAATTCCAATCTCGGCTGTTTCTGATATTATTGCTCCATCATTAATAAGCTTTTTTCGTCTTTTATTATTTTCAATTAATTCTGAAAAGGTCAACAAACGTTTGGCCCAACTAATAAAAAAAGGTTTGCTAAACAGTTGAAATTTAACTCGGTTATTCCATAAATATTTTAGACTAGCCATAATTAATACCTTATTTTAATCCCTTTATAAATTTTATTGCTACAGATTCTAAATTATTCTCATTAGAGGCTATAAATTTTCTATTAATAAACTCATTTATAGATTCTATGTTTTGATAATTTACTAAATTTAAAAACCTTTCTTGATTAAATCCTTTAACTGTCCAATTTCTAGCAACACATAAAACGGGCAATTGATGATCAAACATAGCTGCCAAACTACCACTTTTTTGATTCAATATATAAGGGGTTGTCGAAATTCCATATTGACAACTTGACAACAACATACTAATTTCTGAATCGGTAACAAATCCTGTAATTTCAAAATTAACTTGATTGCCCAAGAATACTTTTTTCCATTCTTCTATAGCAACACCACAGTTTCCGATGAAAATAAAATTTAATTTCCTTTTTTCTTTTGATGAGGACAAAACCTGTTTTAATTCATCAATAAATTTTGCTACAGGTGCTCCATAATGAATACCTCCAAAAACACAAAATCTCAACTCAAATTCATCTGTAACTGTTCTGGTATTTGAGTCTACACTTTTAATAATATTACTAAACAAAGGCAATATTTGCGCATTATATCCTAAAGCTTGTATTTTAGATTGATATAAATCTGTTTGGGTATTAATTATACTATTATTATTTTTTAAAATATTTAAAACTATTTTCTTTTGTAACAAGCCAATACATTTACTCTTAAATGTGGCACCCGAATCCATTCCTATCCACAATTCATGAAACATAATTTGCCATTTATGATTTCCTTTTAATTTCTTTAAAAAGGAAGGCAACCAAAAAGGCAATCCCTTCGGATTAAAACTGTAAGGCACAAATTGTAAACTAATCCAATCGGGTTGAAAATCATTTAAAATATTTTGAGACCAAATAAAACGTTGTTTAGTAGAACTGGATACAGGAATACGATAAACTACAATTTTATTTCCTTCAATTTCCTGAATTTCATTTATATATAAACTAGAATGGTTATCACATAGTGTTAATATTCTAGTTTGATGACCCATAGTAGTCAACATACCGCACAAACGACGCGTATAATCTCCAACTCCATCTTTACCAGGTTGGGCTGAGCCACATATAAAAATAATTCTCATTTTTTAATTTAATTTTTCCTCCAATTTTTATTAAAACACAATGTACTAATCTAACCAACACTAATAAATTTGAATAATAATTTTTAAAGTAGGAGCGAAATATATAATCTTCAATTTTTTCTGACTATGAGCCGACAATAAGATGAACCTCGTGTAGCTTTTTAGACAAAAAAAACAGAATTACCAACTAATACATTCGAGTTAAAATAATCATATTATTTTTTAATAATTGTTTCAGAATCTTTTTTAGCAAAACCATACTTTTTAGGATATTTTGATATTATGTTTTTAATTTATTTACATATAATCATTCAAATTAACTCTATAAAAACTATAAAACACCAATAAAATTGCTTGAACCGAAGTAACTGCTATGTTAAAATACAGAATACCTACTAGTGTAGAAACATCAAATACCATAACAGATGAAATTATTGAC
Source organism: Flavobacterium alvei (assembly GCF_002920895.1). Lineage (GTDB taxonomy): Bacteria > Bacteroidota > Bacteroidia > Flavobacteriales > Flavobacteriaceae > Flavobacterium > Flavobacterium alvei. Next base: position 55,495 of record NZ_PQVG01000006.1, on the reverse strand, counting down.
AAAATAGTTACCGATATATAAAGGATAGGATTAATAACCCACCCCCTACTATTGTTTAAACCAAAAAAACACACTTGAACAAATGAAATACCTGAACAAATTATACTTAAAACAAGTTCGTGATTTAAGTTTTTATATTTTTTACCAAGTATCCATAATAATTCATTCGAGAAAATACTAGTCATAGCTATTACAAATACCATTAACGCAATACAACCCGCCAATATAATCAATATTGTATTATTTAAACTAGACTTATTTATAGTTAATTTGGCGAAGCGCGGTACAATTAATGTACTAAATATAACTACGAAAAAATTCAATACTACCCCAAATCGACCAATAGCACCAATACTAGCAAGAGAACTAACTGTACCCAATAAAGAAACAATCCAGATTGTAATTTGCCCAGATAAACAAAAAAATATTGCTTCGGGCATCATTCTTTTGACGACAGACAAAATCTCATTCCGAACCAAAGCATTCGGTTTTTGTGTTGAATCAATTCTAGAAAAGGCAATTTTTTTTAATTTAATATTTCCATATAATCGGGGTAATCCACTTGCTAATATGGCTATAAATGTCCAAGGGAAAATAAAAATGGTTATTGCTGTTAACAATAATCTAGCGACTCCTACTTCAATTTGGTTTTTTTGTAAAGGTAAAATATCCTGATGTAGTTTGGGTACTATTTCTAATAAGGTGTCGGACAAGGCTGCAAAAAAAGCAGGAATTAATGAAGTCACTATTAATAAAGTAACTAACCAAGATGCGTCATTATGCAACAACAAATAGATAAGAACAGGCGAGGCAATTAATAAACTTCCGATAGCAAACTTTCTTCTTAAATCTAATCCAGTTGCTAAGACAACTCCTAACTTCTTTTTGTCGTCCCATACTTTTGCGCCTTGTGAAATTACCCCCGTAGAGATTCCTCCATCGGCCAAAACGGTCATTGTACCTAACATAGTATTTGCTAAAGTATATAATGCATATTCATGTAAAGGTAACAAGCGGATAATTAAAATTCCACTAAAAAAACTGACTGCTTGCACAATAACTTGTGCGCCTCCAGTAATAGAAATCAACTTACCCCAATTCAGTATGGTATCATACTTTGGGTGTTGTTTAATTTTAGTTAGTTTTTCTTTCAAGAAATGGAGATAAATAATTAAAAAATAGTTTTTTTTTTTACAATTGATTCTCTTAACCTTTGCCAATCCCTTTTACCTGAAAACCAATTGTAAGTAGTTGTTCAGCATCTAAAATATTACGACCATCAAATACAAAGGCTGGTTTGTACATATTACTATATATTGCTTCCCAATCATAATATTTAAATTCATCCCATTCAGTCAATACAGCTACAGCATGGGCTTGATTTAAAGCTTCCTCTGGTGATTTATAAACAAAAATTTGCTCCAATTTTAAAGCTATTTTTTGTTCATTAAGACCATTTAATTCCCATAAATAACTCATATCTGCTTTAATTTTTGATTCAGAAACTTTAGGGTCAAATATATGAATTTCTGCACCATCTTCTATTAGGTGTTCTGCTACATAAATTGCTGCCGATTCTCTTGTATCATTCGTGTCTTTTTTAAAAGCCCAACCTAAGAAAGCAATTTTCTTTCCGCTCACAGTGTTAAAAAGAGAACTAATGATTTTTTTAGCAAAACGATATTTTTGATAATCGTTTAGAATTATCACTTGCTCCCAATAATTAGCTACTTCTGGCAAATTAAAATAACGGCACAAATATACTAAGTTTAAAATGTCTTTTTGAAAACAAGAACCACCAAAACCTACTGAAGCTTTAAGAAATTTAGGTCCAATACGACTATCGGTTCCTATGGCATTGGCCACTTCATCAACATTAGCTTCTGTAACTTCGCACAAAGCCGAAAGTGCATTTATTGAAGATATACGTTGTGCCAAAAAGGCATTTGCAGTTAATTTAGATAATTCTGATGACCAAACATTTGTTGTTAAAATTTGCTTTGGTGTCAACCAATGTGCATAAATATCAACCAAGGATTGAATAGCTTCTTTCCCTTTTGGTGTTTGTTTTCCTCCTATCAATACTCTATCGGCATTGAATAAATCTTCGATAGCGGTACCTTCGGCCAAAAATTCTGGGTTTGATAATACTTCAAAATGCACCCCATTTCCAGTACTGTCGAGAATAGTTTGCAAGGTTTCAGCAGTACGAACAGGTAAGGTCGATTTTTCAACAATAATTTTATCGTTTTTTGCAATTCTGGCAATTTGTCTAGCACACAATTCAACAAATTTAAGATCAGCCGCCATACCCTTTCCTTCACCATAAGTTTTAGTTGGTGTGTTGACTGCTATAAAGATCATATCTGCGTTATCGATTGCACTATCTACATCGGTCGAAAAAAAAAGATTACGACCACGAGCTTCTCCAACAACTTCTGCAAGTCTTGGTTCGTAAACTGGTAAATTATCTAAATTTTCATCATTCCAGGCAGCAATTCTTGCCTCATTTAAATCGACTACGGTTACTTTGATTTCTGGACATTTCAATGCAATTACTGACATAGTTGGTCCTCCTACATAGCCTGCTCCTAGGCAACAAATATTTTTGATTTTCATTATTATATTTTTAAATAGAAAGCTAAATTGAATCCGAGATTTAATATCCCACTCACTTTAAGTTCTAGTCTAATTATTTTAAAATTGTATATATTATATTCGTTTATTGACAATTAATTGAATGAGATACCATAAGTTTCTTAAGAAGTTGCAAAGACATTCGTTCAGATCCTTTTAGAAATTTTATTTTTTCATAATCAATAGTTTCCAAAAGATATCTGTCCATAGCTTTTAAATCGTCCCATTGAAGGGTTATAGCATAATACATTTGATAATATTTTTGAAGTATCCTAAAAGTATTTTCTCTTATATCTCCTTGAATATTGATTTTTTGATTTCTAGCTGATACTTTTTTTAATTGATTATCCAATTGCAATTTATAATCAGCAATAAGTTGCACAGCTAAATCAAATTCTTCAGAAGTAATCATTTTTTTTTCTTTTGACATCAAAATCCGAACTAATTTATTTAAGAATCTCTTTCGTGAATTGTATTATTTAATTATGACAAACAAAGGATTTGATGATAAACTATCCTTCATATTGACTTCAGTATTGTTTTTCTATGTTTTATTAGAAATCCTAAAACATCTGCTATTAATTTCAACAGCAAAAATTACTGAAGCATTAAATTGTTAATACATTGCATTTAAAAGTTCTTTTTGATACACTTCTTGACGCAAACTAGAACTCGAAAAACGATGGTCTCGGGTATTAAAATACAATTCGATTCCCTTTTCTTCACAATATGCTCTCCCAGTAAAATCTCTATCTTTATATTCATCTCCCACAATGCGCAAATCAATAATAAAAGATTTCAAAATATCTTCTAAATCTTGTTCTGTAGTATAAGGAACCACTTCATCAACAAACTTACAAGCCTTTAGTTGTATGTAGCGTTCTACAACGGTTTGTGTGGGTTTGTTTTTTGTTGGACGATCTATAGTAGGATCGGTCTGTAAACCAACTATTAGATAATCACATTTAAGTTTGGCTTCTTCTAACATTTTAACATGTCCTGCATGTAATAAATCAAAGGCACTAAAGGTTATTCCTGTTTTCATTTTTGTAGGTTTAAAAATTAAAAATTTGGTTGTTTATTATTTGTATTACTTAGCAAAATTTTAGATTACTCTTTTTCAATTTATAGTCTAAAATTTAATAGTTATTTTTCTATTACTCATATTTTTTTAATACTTATTAAATAACACGTTCTAGTCAAATAATTGATTTACAGAATATTAAAAGAATAAAATACAATAAACTATTGTTTATCTATTATTCATCTTTTAATTATTTTCAAAAATATATAAGGTTTTTAAATTTAAATAATAAATCTGTTCAAAAGATTTCAAAATCCGATTAAATACAATTTTTTACAAATATTGTCAATCATTTTCTTGCACTATTAACAAAAAAAACTCCAATTATATAGCAATAGTGACACAAAAAAAATATTTTAAAATAAAAAAAAGGCCCCTCTTTTGTATTACTGATTTGATCTTTCAATGCAAAATTAGCTTGCTGTTAAAGAACATATTTGAAGGGGAATAATTAATTTCTGATAATTTTAATTTGAAAAGTAATTTTATTTAAATAAAAAAATGAATGTTTATGGTGATCAAAGAAGTAAATGTCTATTGCTAAAGAATTGGGCAATAACCATTAAAAAGAGGTTCAGATTAAATTGTCTTAATCCGAACCTCTAACATATGATTTAAAAATTGTAAAAAAATGAAGTCAAACAGAGTTAAAAAAACCTGTTTCAAATTTTATTGAGTTACTAAAAGTTGTGGATAAGGATTAGGCGTAGCATTTATAAGTACCGTTGGAACATTATCTTTAACGTTTACCAACAGCTTATTCAATGTAGGGTTTGCAACTAAATTACTATTTACAAATACACCTTGTGATATCCCATAAGTTCTTGTAACATTTCCTTTGATTGTTGAATTCAATATGTAATTACTCATAAGATAATGCACAGTTGATGAAAATACAGGAATATTATCCAATAAGTTACAACCTTCCATAAAACTTCCTTGAGCTCTTATTATTGCATCAGTAGTAGCATTATTATAAAAATTACAGTTGTATAAAGCTAAAGGAGAATCACGGATAATATTAGCCCCTTTGTGATTAGTAAAATCACAATTAGCAGCAATAGGAAAATTGTTTCCAGAAATATCGAAAGCTAAAGTGTTAGCATCAAATTTACAATTTATCCAGGCGTTTAAATTATCTGCTCTTGTAGCTTTCATTGACACTGCTGTTCCACAATTCAAATATTGTCCATTATAAAAAACAACTTTGTCAACATAACCTGCATCAGCAAAAGTATAAGTTGGATGAGGATCTTGAAAAAAACCTACGGTACAATTTACAAAACTTACGCTATCAAAAAAGCAATTGTCAAGTCCAAAAATTCTATATAAATGAATCCCGTATTTCTGATTTCTAAATACAACATATTTTAAATTCGTAAATGCAATCATATCCATTTCATCTGGTGCATACAAACCAGCACTTCCTCCTTGTAGAGTTAAATTAGAAAGGACAAAATTATTATCACCTGAAGCAGATTCGGCTAGAGTAATTAAAGGAAAGTCATCTGTCAAACCAATAATAACTGTTTTTCCAGTACCCGCACCAATAATTCCCTTTGTGCCATCTACAATCATAGATAGAGTTGAACTTATGTAAAAAACCCCTTCTGGAAGTTCAGCAATACCTTTAGTATTTATTAAGTTTTGAATATAACTTGTACTATCTGTTTTCCCTACTCTATTTGTTGCCCAATTCGCACCTGAAGGGTCTGGCAAAGTTTCCCAAGTTGTCCTTGAAAAAGGAGTGTATTGCGTTCCTAATATAGCATTGGCTAATGTTGAATTTGAAATTGTAGAAGTTTGAATTATGCCGTTTAAAGTTATATTCTTGTCGTTTGTTCCCGCAAAATGAGATTTTAAATCAAATCCGGTAACGGTTCCAGAACCTCTCATATAATCATCGTCTGCCCCTTTGTAATAAAGCACATTCGTTTTTGCAGCTACAGTTGGAGAACCACTAGTTCCTTCTCCTTTTATGTATTTATTAAAAAAAAATAAATTATTAGCATCAATATTAAAAGTTGGCGTTTGAACAGTAGAATATCCATTTCCTCCACCAAAATCTGTAATTTTTACATTACCCATATTTTGCATACTCAACATTGGCTTTTTTCCTGCACCACTAAAATTCCAAGCTTCACTATCTAATCCAACAAACGTTATTGATTGTAAATTTTGAATATCTGTAGCATCTCCAGCAGGCGTTAAAAAGTTTGAATGTAAGTGAACATTTCCAAAACTTGGAGTTGTATTATTCCCTTTCATAACAAGCATATTGGAAACCCCATGTACTTGATGTTTTATAAATTTATTATTTCTAAAATAACCAGATGTACTACAATCAAAATTTATAGTACTCATTACATTAATGAATAAATTATTTTCTAACATAGCATTAGTAGCTTTTATATTGGCCCACTTAATAGTTTTAAGCGTACAATTAGAAATAACTCCTCCTGCTTGAAAAATTACATCTTTACCTGATGGAAATAAATCTTGTAAATACACATTACTACTTCCTGCCGCAATTGTTATATTAGAAACTGGGGTCAAAGTAGGATGTCCATATAATCTTTGATTACTTCGCATTACAATATTAACTCCAGAGTAGTCCCCTTTTTCTAATCTAACAGAACCATATTTATCTAAAGCAGCTTGAAGAGTTCCTTTTTGTGCAATTGGCAATAAATAAGCCTTAAAATAGTCAATTTCTTCTAATTGGTTATTTACTACAGGCAATACTGGAAGCGCTTGTTTTCGTGGTTCTTCAATAGCATAATTGTAATTTTGCGAAAAAACTACAGTTGAAAAAAGCAAATAAAGGAAAATTATATGTTTCATTGTCCAGAAATTATATAAGAATTTAATCCTGTTTTTCTAAGCATCCCAAACCTTACGTTTCCAGCAACACTATTAAACTGTGCACTACCATTGGGATTATAATTTATTGTTACACCTGTAGCCGCTTGTATTGTAAGGACAGCACCATTATGGGCTTCAAAATTAATAGTATCTCCCACTACCATTGCTCCAAATCCAGAAGTCAATGTCAATGTAGCTGATGTTGTACATTCTATCGTATTATTTATATCTGTACTAGCAATATTTCTAGAAGAAGTAAATGAAATAATTGCAGCTTTATTGGCATTTGTTCCATTTGCACCTACTAATCTTTCAGCAGTTTTTGCGTGTAAAGCATAAGGCACGCTCAATAGCTGCGTAACCCCAATAATGCCATAATTTGTTCCTCCAGTTACATCAACTTGTGTTTCAATAAAATAAGGGCCTTTTTCCCATGCTAAACCACTAAAAGTTCCGTTAGCAATAACACCTGTACCGATTTCAAGAGAAACTAGTCCATTAGCATTTGTCTTAACATTATGAGTTTCTTCATAAACATTAGTTCCTGTTACCGCACTTTGATGTACAATAACTTTAAGGCTTATATTCGTATTGGTTACCAAAGCATTATTTTGTTTTCTAATAATTGCTTGATAACTCATTTTTTCTGGTGCTTGTGCAAATACATTAAGCGCAACGGTCACAAATAATAGTATAGTAAGTGTAAGTTTCATTTTTTTAATTTTTTATAATTTTAAATGTTTTTAAAGCTTTGTTATCAACATATACTTGAAGTAAATAAATAGATGAACTAAGGTCACTTAAATTAACCTGAGTTTCATTTTGATTAATTGTGTTTTGTTTTAAAAGTCTTCCTTGAAAGTCATAAAGTTGATAGGATTTTAATCCATTTTCTAACTCATAACCCTCCATATTTATATTAACAAAATCTGTTGTTGGATTTGGATAAATGGATATTTCTATTTTAGGATCTATAACATCTTGTGTATCTAAGGAACTATAAGTGTCTTGGTGCTGTATTCCCTGTACTACATTGTATTCTGATTCTTCTATAGATGTATAGAATACTTGCCCTATTGAATATGTAACTGAGCCAGAACTTCCAGTTGCATCATTACCAGATGCAATTATAGTATCCATCAAATCATTTGTATTAGTTTCTGTATTTTGAGCAATTCCTTTAAAAGAAAAAAACAACATCACAATTATAAATAATTTTATAATTTTTAGGTCTATATGCGTTACCATTTATCGGGCATTTAATTAATTAGCAAATTTTAACTCTACAAAAATATTCAATTGTAAAAATAAAATCGACATAATTTAATTTTATCCGATGAAATACACAAAATACACACATTTAATGATAACTTACTTACAATAAAAAAGACAATCTAACAGCTTAAGAAGTCGATACTATAAAAAACCATGCAATATAATTTATAATAAACAAAAAAAAAAGGACGAAACACCTCATATAATCGACAAACTACATGTTTTTTGCAAAATAACGATAATTTATTTCATAAATTACATCCATACACACTTTTTATTTAATTATCATATTTAAGCATCTCTTTTTTTTAAATACTCATTTTCAAGACATTTATTTACAAATATCTTAGTTAATTAACAACTTATTTATTAATCAAAAAATGACCCAAAAAATCTATAAAGCACTAATTAATAACAACTAACAAGTTTGACTTTTTACTATTTTTATTCTTTCAATTATTTCATTTTGCAGGATGGTAGGCAAAAAAAAGCCTATGCTTTTTTGCATAGGCATAAAAAAGTAAAATTTATGTCTTTTTTATTGTGAGTAAATTTTTATTTTTATACTATTTTTGAACCCATAAAAATAAAACATAAATACTAACATTACAAGGAAATAAACAATACTAAATGCCCAATAAGTTGTGACATCAGATCTTGGCGAAACAGGAAAAATAAGACAAGAACTATTTAGCATAATCTGAAGCACCCAAACACATATACCACTTTTAGTCTTTCCGTAAATAAAGGCACACATTCCTGCCGCTCCCATCATATTAATCATTAATGCGACAATAGGCAAATCTTCAATAACACCATCATTCATAATTACAATTGGAATCCACCATAGTGTCCATACAGCACCAACAATCTGACTAGCAAAGAACGGATTCATAATTTTTGAAAGCTCCCTAACTGCAAAGCTAACCCATACGACTTCTCCAACTAAAGCGAATAAAATTATATTAAAAGTAAAATAAAAACTTGAAAAATAAGAAAAATTCAAAGTAAAATCTGTAAAATCTACCCCCAAATAAAGTGATCTTAAATACAAAGTTAAACAAGCAATAGACGAAGCAAAAAAGAAAGCGAACAAATACCATCGCAAAGGAACTTTCCATATTAGCATCGGCTTAAAAAGATCTTTTAAACCAGCATTGCCTCTTGTTAATTTCACCATACCAATCAAAAGAAACAAAAGCACAAAAAAACGTCCATGTAAATAAAGTCGACCAGGTATAAGATGCAAATGTACCCCATAAACAAAAATTGCGCTTGTTATAGGGGCAAATAGCAAAAATATCCATATCTCGTAAGTCTTTATAAAATTGTATAAATTATTCATATTCAATTTATTAAAATTATTAAAAATATTTTGCTAATATAAAAAAGAATCTTTTAATGATTCTTTTAATTTGTTTTTTTTAAAATTATTAATGAATTTTGATTTTTGATTCCTTATAAAAATTCTTTCAAAAACTAAATAATAGACTTCTTAAAAATAATCTAAAAAATGTTATTCATCGATTATACTAGCATTATATAGAAGATATGATTTTTAATAGTAATTTTTTCTTTCTTTTGATAAACATTCTAATAAAAACAACTTGAATTTTCTTTCATTCAATAAGTATTATTTAATGTAATTAAGTAAAATATTACACTTTTGCATTCAGAAAAATTTAATCAAGTAAAAGTATAATGATTTTCATTTAATTACATTTTATTACTTTAAATGTGAACTTTAAATATTAATTATCCTCTTTTGAAATCAACTTAGTTGCCATGACTAAATCAAACAATAATAATTTGAATTACGAAATAACCGGGACAAAAATAGACTATCCAAAAAGTACTTTGCAAGAGCTTTTTGCCAAAAGAGTTGAAATATCCCCTAGATCGATAGCTCTTGAGTGTAATGATCAGAAAACAACTTATGGTGAATTAGGAATAATGGTAAATCAAATGGCAAATTATCTTTGGTCTCAAGGCTTGAGACCTGGACAAATTGTTGCTATATCATTAGATAGATCTCCCGAATTAATCGCTTCTCTTTTTGCTGTTTTGCAATGTGGTGCAGCCTATGTTCCTGTTGACACAATGTATCCCGATGCTAGACTTGATTTAATGATTGAAGATTCAAATGCGGCATTTTACATCGGTTTAAACTCAAATAGAGTTTTTCAAAATAAAGTAATTTCTCTTTCTATTGCCACAATTTTAAATGCAATGGTGGATTTATCTGTAGAACCTTTAAATATTAATGTTCCCTCAGAATCTGCTGCATATATAATTTACACCTCTGGTTCTACTGGAAAACCAAAAGGGGTGCAAGTGGCACATTGCAATGTAATTAACCTTGTTTATTCAATGGCTAAAGAGCCTGGAATTTGTGCAACAGATAAAATATTTGCTGTAACAACCATCTCTTTTGATGCCATGGTGATGGAAATCTATCTCCCTCTACTTTTTGGTGCAAGCGTTGTACTTGTTGATGAAGAAACAAGAAGAGACGGACAACTATTACTTAAAAAAGCAGTTAAAGATAAAATTACGATGATGTGGGGAACTCCAAGTATTTGGCAAATCCTACTAGATTCAGGTTGGGAAACTCCTTTGAATATTAAAGCACTAATTGGGGGCGAACCCGTGCCATTACCCTTGGCACATGAATTACTTTCTCTATGCAGCGAATTATGGAATATTTATGGACCTACGGAAACTACCGTATGTTCCTTTCTTACTCAAATTACACTCAATGATAACCCTATAACTATAGGAAAACCTATTGCCAATACACAAGTTTATTTATTAGATACAAAAGGAATACCCGTAAATCCTGGCGAAGTTGGAGAAATTGTTATAGCTGGAGATGGCGTTTCTTTAGGATATTTAAATCGCACAGAACTTACTAACGAACGTTTTGTAGCAAATACTTTTCAAAATGAATCTGGTCGAAAAATGTACCTTTCTGGAGATTTGGGAAAACTATTGCCTAATGGAAATGTTCAATGTCTAGGTAGAATAGATCTACAAGTTAAAGTTAGAGGCCACCGTATAGAATTAGGTGAAATAGAATCTGTGATAAATAATCTTGACGAAATTAAAAGAGCAACTGTAATAGTAAGTAACCACATTGGTGGAGAGCCAAGTTTAGTTGCTTATTTACAATCTTCAGGAACTGCACAAGATACAAATAGTATTCGACACAAACTCGAAGAACTTCTACCTGAATTTATGGTTCCAACATTTTTTATGTGGATTAATGATTTTCCGATAACAACAAATGGAAAAATTGACAAAAGTAATTTACCCTTACCTGAATATATTCGTCCTGATTCGGCACCTCTTTTAAGAAAACCTCGAACAACAATTGAAATAGAAATAGTAAAGGTTTGGAGCGAGCAGTTAAAGATACCTGTAATAGGTATTGATGATAACTTTTTTGAGATGGGCGGAACTTCTCTATTAACACAACGAGTTGCCACAACATTAAGAAAGCGTCTAAATTTAGATGTAACTGTTACTAATATTTATCAATATCCTACAATAGCATCATTATCTGAATTTTTAGAAGCTGCCAATAAACCATTTAGTCTAACCGATTTTTCAAAATCAAAACAAAATAAGACATCGGGAGATGTTGCCATTATTGGTATGACGGGAAGGTTTCCAGGAGCAAAATCTATAAACGAATTATGGGATGTTTTAAAAGAAGGTAAAGAAACCATCACTTTTTTCAAACCGGAAGAACTTGACCTCAATATTCCAGAATCATTACGCAATGACCCGCTTTATGTTGGGGCTCGTGGTATTGTTCCATCTGCAAATACATTTGATGCTGCTTTTTTTGGAATAAATCCAAAACTAGCCGAAGTAATGGATCCACAGCAACGTTTATTTTTAGAAATTGCTTGGGAAACTTTAGAACAAACGGGGTATTTACCAAAACACTTCAATGGTAGCATAGGAGTTTATGCTGGGACAGGAACTAATACCTATTACAAAAAAAATATCCTACCAAATAAAGAAATAGTAGATGAAATTGGATATCTTCAAGCCGAAACAGTAAATGAAAAAGATTACATATCCACTAGAACTGCCTATCACTTAAACCTAAAAGGGCCAGCAGTAAGTATTCATTCTGGGTGCTCTACTTCGCTTCTTGCCATTGCCGAAGCTGTAACATCCATTAGGAATGGTCAATGCGATATTGCACTTGCGGGAGGATCTAGCGTAACTGCTCCTATTTTTAGTGGACATCTTTATCAAGAAGGGTCGATGTTAAGTTCTGACGGACATTGTCGATCTTTTGACGCAGATGCTAAGGGAACTGTTTTTAGCGATGGAGCTGGAGTTGTACTTCTAAAAAGTTTAGAGGCAGCCCAAAAAGATGGTGACAAAATTTATGGAATTATAAAAGGAATTGGAATCACAAATGATGGTGGCAACAAAGGGAGTTTTACCGCTCCTAGCACCGAAGGACAGGCTGTTGCGATTAGAAAAGCCATTCAAGATGCTCAAATCTCACCTGATACAATTAGTTATGTAGAAACTCACGGAACTGCAACACCTCTTGGTGACCCTATTGAAATTGAAGGACTTAAAATGGCTTTTGGCAAACAATCTACAACTGGTTTTTGTGCCATTGGATCCATAAAAAGTAATATGGGACATCTTACCGCTGCTGCCGGTGTAGCTGGTTTGATCAAAACAATCTTGGCGATGAACAATAAGCTCATCCCTCCTTCTCTAGGTTTTGACAAACCGAATCCAGCAATAGATTTCGAAAATAGTCCGTTTTTTGTAAATTCTAAATTGAGTCGTTGGGAGACTAATGAGCCTTTAAGAGCTGGTGTAAGTTCGTTTGGTGTTGGCGGAACAAATGTGCATCTTGTAGTTGAAGAATATCCAATAGAGCAAAAAAATTCTAGTCCAAGTCGATCGCTACAATTACTAATGTGGTCGGCCAAATCAGAAAACAGTTTAAAAGGATATGAAACTGAACTGGGTAATTATCTTAAATCAACACCTGATTTACCATTAGCAGACGTTGCATTTTCATTAAATAAAACGCGCGACACTTTTGTACATAGAAGTTTTATTTTAGCAAACAATACTGCTGATGCAAGTCAAGAATTGCTTTCGTCCGAAAAAAGAACTACTAAAAACAACGTCTTAAAAATAGCCCCTAGCGAACTAGTTTTTCTTTTTCCGGGACAAGGATCTCAATTTTCTCAAATGGGAATCAATCTTTATAAAAACGAAATTGTTTATAAAGAAGCTATAGATAAATGCGCTGAATTTTTATTAGATGAATTAAAATTAGACATTCGTGAAATTCTATATCCTGAAATAATAACTCCAGAATCAGAAGCAAAATTAAAAGAAACTCGTTACACACAACCAGCTTTATTTGTAACAGAATATGCCTTATCTCAACTTTGGTTAAGCTGGGGAATTAAACCAACAGCTTTCTGCGGACACAGTATTGGTGAATTTGTAGCTGCTCATTTAGCGGGAGTTATTACCTTACAAGAAGCTTTGCATCTAATTGCTGTTAGAGGTCGGTTAGTTAATGAACTTCCTGGAGGAAGTATGTTATCAGTTAGACTTTCTGAGGAAAAATTAATAGAAATCCTTCCCGACACACTTTCGATTGCAGCCATAAATTCTAATGTGTTATGTGTAGTTGCAGGCGAAAATGAAAAAGTAAACGAATTTGCCAAATCCTTAGATACACTAGAAATAGTAAATAAGCTCTTGTTTACTAGTCATGCTTTTCACTCCAAAATGATGGATCCAATTTTAGAAACTTTTGAAGCTGAAGTGAATAAAATTCAACTCAACAAACCTAATTTACCCATTGTTTCTACTGTTACAGGAACTTGGCTAAAAGATGAAGAAGCTATAAATTCAAAATACTGGACAAACCATTTACGCAATACGGTTAGATTTGCAAATGCAGCTGATACTCTGTTAAAATTAGAGGATCTAATTTTCTTAGAAGTTGGTCCTGGTCAAACATTAACCACACTAACAAAACAACAAGGAGTAGGAAAAATAATTCCAGCCTTTGCAAGTTTAACATTACCAAAAAATCAGGAAAATCAATATACTACCAGCCTCAATACTTTAGGAGAGTTATGGCTTAGAGGAATTGAACCTGATTGGAACGCTTTTTACAAAGAGCAAAAAAGACAAAAAATTGAATTACCTAGTTATGTTTTCGACCGCAAAATTTGTTGGATAGATCCTCCAAGTTTTAAAATACAAAACTCAATACCTACTATTATTACAACACAAAATACAATTAGCAATCACATTGAAAATAAACCCATGAGAAAAAATACTATCCTTAGCAAAATCTCTTCAATTGTAAGCCAAACATCAGGTATAGATTACCCAAATGATGCTTGCTCGCAAAGTTTTCTTGATCTCGGATTAGATTCATTGACACTTACTCAGCTTGCCATTAAATTAAAGAAAGATTTCAAACTTCCTATAACCTTTCGTCAACTTAATGAAGAATTTGGTTCACCCTCTCTTTTAGCAGATTATTTGGATCAAAATCTTCCAAAAGAAGAATACAATGACAATATCGCATCTAAAACTGTTACTAACTCAATCGCAACGCCATTACCAATATCAAATACCACTAGCCTTCCCATATCAAACGGTCAAAATGATTTGGCTTTAGGATTAATAGCACAACAACTCCAATTGTTAGGAAAGCAAATGGAACTCCTTCAAGGAAATAATATAACACAACCAAATGGTCATGCTCAAGAAACATTTCAAAAATCAGAACCTGTAATAATTCAAAATAACACAACCGAAGATTTACGAACTCCAGAAGAAATTGTCGAACATCAAAAACCATTTGGAGCGTCTCCAAAAATTGAAAAACAAGCAAAAGAAATGAGTCATTCTCAAAAGGAATTTCTTAATGGATTGATAGCAAGCTACACAAAAAAAACAGGTGCAAGCAAATCTTATGCTCAAAAATACAGAAGCATTATGGCAGATCCAAGAGTAGTTTCTGGATTTAAACCATTAACAAAAGAAATTGTTTACCCGATAGTTATTGAAAAATCTAGTGGAAATCGCCTTTGGGATATAGATAGCAATGTTTATATTGATGCTTTAAATGGATTTGGATCTTGTTTTTTTGGACATCAACCCGATTTCATCAAAGAAGCACTTCATAAACAAGTAGATACTGGATTTGAAGTTGGACCACAACACCCATTAGCTGGTGAAGTTTGTGAGCTACTTTGTGAATTTACTAATCATGATCGTGCCGCACTTTGTAACACTGGTTCTGAAGCTGTATTAGGAGCTATGCGAATTGCGAGAACCGTAACCGGTCGATCGTTGATTGTTGCTTTTTCTGGTTCTTATCACGGAATAATTGATGAAGCCTTAGTTCGGGGTTCAAAAAAGTTAATCACTTTTCCTGCTGCTCCTGGAATTATGCCTGAATCCGTTCAGAATATGCTAATTTTAGAATATGGAACCGAAGAAAGTCTTCGCATAATTGCCGAACGAGCAGATGAATTAGCAGCTGTAATCGTAGAGCCAGTACAAAGTAGAAGACCTGAATTTCAACCAATAGAATTTTTACACAAGCTAAGAGAACTTACTACTCAATCAGATATTGCTCTTGTTTTTGACGAAGTTATTACTGGCTTCCGAATGCATCCTGGTGGAGCTCAAGCCCTTTTTAATATTCAAGCCGATATAGCAACTTATGGCAAGGTAATTGGTGGAGGAATTTCAATTGGCGCCATTGTTGGTAAACGAAAATATATGGATGCTCTTGATGGTGGGCATTGGCAATATGGAGATGATTCTATTCCAGAAGTTGGGGTTACTTATTTTGCGGGTACTTTTGTAAGACACCCACTGGCATTAGCGGCTTCAAAAGCTTCTCTAATTCATCTAAAAAAACAAGGGCCAGCTTTGCAAGAAAGGCTAAATGATATGACTAGTCGTTTAGCATCTGAATTAAACTCCGAATTCAAGAAAAAAGATTTG
This sequence comes from Flavobacterium alvei, assembly GCF_002920895.1. GTDB lineage: Bacteria > Bacteroidota > Bacteroidia > Flavobacteriales > Flavobacteriaceae > Flavobacterium > Flavobacterium alvei. Next base: position 39,594 of record NZ_PQVG01000006.1, on the reverse strand, counting down.
CCAATGATAATCAATCATTTTGGATCTTTGTGGAGAGTTAAGTTTAATGATGATGTATTATATGGAGAATTATTATTTACTTTGTTACGCGAGAACGGAATTCATATTTGGGATGGTTTTCCTTGTTTCTTGACTGAGGCTTATAAAGAAGAAGATCTTACACAAATTATCGATACTTTCAAAAAATGTCTTGAAATAATGGTTTCTGCAGGATTCTTTATCACTAATAAACCTGAATCTATAACATCAGAACAATCTAACGTAAATCGTTTCATTAATCTTAGTAAACCGCCAGTAGATGGAGCCAAATTAGGACGGGATAAAGAAGGAAATCCTGCTTGGTTTGTAGCCGATCCAATTAATATCGGCGAATATGTTAAAATTGATTTGTAAATTATAATTATAAAAAAACTACTAATAGTAGATAAAAAACAAAATTGAATTGTCCAGAGATATGTTAAAAGAAAACACCAAATTTGATCCCTTTTCAGGTCCAGAAATAGAATCTGTTGTCTTTACTACAAAATCACAATCTGAAATTTGGACTGCTTGTTATTTTGGCGGAAGTGATGCAGCAAGAGCCTATAATGAATCGATTTCAATGGAATTTAACGGTTCATTAGACTCTATAGCTATGGATAGGGCTATTCAAACATTGGTTGAAAGACATGAATCACTTCGAGCTACATTTAGTACAGATGGTGTTTACATGTCCATTTACAAACAATATCCTACAAAAATAACTCATTTAGATTTATCTAACTTAGATGAAATTGGTAAAAAAGAAGGTGTAAATAAATACATTAGTAAAGATGCGCATTTCCTTTTTGACTTAGTACACGGACCGCTAATTAAATTTGGGTTACTTAAGTTATCTAATACTGAGCATCAATTAGTAGTTACCGCCCATCATATAATTTGCGACGGTTGGTCTATTGGAATTATGTTACAGGATTTAGGAGCAATTTATTCAGCTAATGTAGAAAATAAAATACCTGACCTACCTGAATCCATTCAATTTATAGCCTATGCAAATGAAGAACAATTGTTTTCAAATAGTGAAGAAAACAAAGAAATAGAAGCCTATTGGTTAAAAATGTATGAGGAATCTATTCCTATTGTAAATGTACCAACTGATAATGCTAGGCCGTCCTTAAAAACCTATAAAAGTCATCGTTTAGATTTCGCTTTTGACCCCAATTTATTATTAAAACTAAAACAAACTGGATTGAGCGTTGGCTCAAGTTTAGTAACAACATTGTTGACTAGTTTTGAGATTTTTTTATATCAATTAACAGGTCAGGATGATATTGTAGTTGGAATGCCTGCGGCTGGGCAACCCGCTGTAGATATGAATCATTTGATAGGACATTGCGTTAATTTACTTCCATTAAGAAGTAAAATTAATCCTAATATGAGTTTTAAAGATTATTTAAAACAACGTAAATCGGAACTTTTTGATGCATACGATCATCAACATCTAAGCTTTGGTCATCTTTTACAGAAATTAAAAATAGCCAGAGATCCTTCTCGAATTCCTTTAGTACCTATAGTATTCAATATCGACTTAGGAATGACAGATGGAGTTCATTTTTCAAATTTAACTTATCAATTAATAAGTAATCCTCGAGCTTTTGAAGTCTTTGATATTTTTCTTAATGCCAGTGGTAATGAAAAAAATCTCGTTTTTGAATGGTCCTATAACGAAGTTCTATTTAAACCAGAAACCATCCAGAAAATGATGACTTCTTTTGAAAAAATAGTAGAACTAGTTGTAGAAGATCCATCAAAAACTTTAGGAGAAATTACATTTCAAGATTTTACTAGTAAATACGATGAAATAAATGCTACAAAAACTAGCTATCCTAATGTTTCTTTATACGATTTATTTGTTTTACAAGCTCAACAATCACCAAAGAATATTGCATTAGAATATCTTGACAATGTTATTTCATATGAAGACCTACAAAGACAGACCAATCAAATGTCTCATTATTTGAAAGATCAAGGACTTGTAGCTGGCGATTTTATTGCTGTATCATTACCCCGTAGTCCAGAACTTCTTATTTCATTATTAGCTATTATGCAGTGTGGTGCAGCATATTTACCTTTAGACAATGAATATCCCATATCGAGACTACAATTTATGTTGGAAGATTCTAAAGCTAAATTTTTATTAACCAGCAAAACCATATCCAATTCGTTACCAAAATTAGGGAATACAATTTTAATAGAACAAGCTGTCGCATCATTAAATCAATATCCTGTCACAAAGTTACAAACTAAAGTAACTCCTGAGGATTTAGCATATATACTCTACACATCTGGATCTACTGGTAATCCAAAAGGAGTTCCTATTACTCATAAAAACCTGGTAAACTTTCTTTGCAGTATGGCTTTAGAACCTGGTATTAATGAAAATGACAGGCTATTATCTATTACTACAATCTCATTTGACATTGCTGGTTTAGAATTATATTTACCACTCATTAAAGGCGCAACATTAATACTAGCCGACCAAGAAACAGCTAGAGATGGGCGACTTTTACTAGAATTAATAGAAAACGGAAATATTAATTTTTTACAAGCAACACCCACAACTTGGTTAATGCTGTTAGATTCTGGTTGGTCAAAAAAATTACCACTTAAAGCATTATGTGGTGGTGAGGCAATGCCTGTAGATCTTGCCAAAGATCTTTTAATTAAGTGTGACTCTCTTTGGAATATGTATGGACCAACAGAAACCACAATATGGTCATCTATAAAACAAATAAAAACTGACCAAAGTATAATAACCATTGGTAAACCTATAGCAAATACACAAATATATATTATTGATGATCAATGTCAACTTGTAGCTCCAGGAAACATTGGCGAAATAGCCATTGGTGGTGATGGCGTAGCAAAGGGCTATTGGAATAGACCTGAACTCACCTCCGAAAAATTTATTGAAAACAAATTTTCTACTAATAAAGACAATTTACTTTATCGTACAGGCGATTTAGGAAGAATCCTTTCTAATAATGAAATAGAGTGTTTAGGACGTCTGGATCAACAAGTTAAAATAAGAGGGCATCGAATAGAACCCGGAGAAGTAGAACAAGCCTTAATAGTACTTGAAGGAATAAAATATGCTGTTGTATTGGCTAATGAAAATTTTCTAATTGCACATATTGTACCTGAATCTGATATTGAAAGCGCAGAAATACAAATACCTAGGTGGCGTGAGGCCTTGGCTTCGCAATTGCCGCCCCATTTAGTGCCACAAGATTTCAATTTATTAGAGAAATTGCCAAAAACACTTAACGGCAAGATAGATCGCAAAGCATTATCTGAATATAAAACAAATAAAATAATCAATTATACTGCCCCTCGAACAGAAGAAGAGAGATTAGTAGCCTCGATTTGGCAAGAAAGTTTAAACTTAGAACAAGTAGATATTTTTAGTAATTTCTTTGAAATAGGTGGACATTCAATAAAAGCAGTAAAAGTTATAATTGAAATCGAGAAACATATTAATAAACGAATTCCTCTATCTTCTCTGTTTGAATATTCAACAGTTGAAAAATTTGCTAAATTATTAGAGACAAATAACGAAAGTTATTCAAATTGTATAGTACCAATAAAACCTAAAGGAAATAAAGTCCCTCTATTTATAATTCATGGAGCTGGGCTCAATGTTTTAAATTTTGTTTCTATGAGCAAACACTTTGATGAAGACCAACCTGTTTTCGGTATTCAAGGTACTGGACCAAATGGTTATGATAATTGGTATGAATCAATTGAATCTATGGCAGCGCATTATATTAATGCTATTGAAAAAATAAATCCAGATGGTCCCTATGCTCTAGCGGGTTTTTCTTTTGGTGGTATTGTTGCCTTTGAAATGACCCGTCAATTAAAAGAAAAAGGAAAAAAAGTAAGTCTGACAGCATTGCTCGACTCTTATGTTGATTCATCCTACTACTATAAAATATACAGAGACAAAAAAATAATTAGATACTTTGATGTTACAAAAAGAAGATTTGATTTTTTAAAAGAAATGTTAACAAGCTGGAAGGGATTTAAGTTTCGTATTAATGCAAAAAAAGAGCATATATTAAAAAATTATTTTGGTGTAAAAGATAAAATGACAGACGAAGAAACTCTATCACTTGAACAATTTACAATAGCCAATAATATGGTTCAAAAAATAGTAGATCGCTATCATCTTAAGCCTCAAAATCTTGAGGTAGATTTATTTCGATCTAAAGATGATATGAATTATAAATTAGACCCAACACACTTGGGATGGAAAAAAGCAGCAATAAAAGGAGTTAATATTCATAATATTCCTGGTAATCACCTTGGTATTGTAGATCCTCCAAATGATAAAGTTTTAGCAAAAATGCTTCAAACTATTCTGGATGAAAAACATATTAAAATAGTATTGTTAATTTTGCAATTCAGTCTAAACTAATAGTTCAAACAAAATTAAAAATAAAAAAAAAATCTACCCATAAAATGAAAGACCAATCGAACGCCCCCAATAAAACTAAATTCGATTTACTTTCTCCAGAAATAGAGAGTGTTATATCTATTACAAATACACAATTAGAAATATGGACAGACTGTTTAATAGGAAGCAGTGATGCAAATAAAGCCTATAATCTATCTTATTCTATTAAATTCAATGGTGAATTAGTCCTAGAAGCGCTTGAACATGCATTGAATACATTAGTACATCGTCACGAATGTTTGAGAGCAACATTTTGTTCTGATGGAATGTTTATGAACATATATAAGGAACTTACTATTGAAATATCTCGAAATGACATTTGTCAACTTCCAGTAAATGAAAAAGAACAAGCCTTAGACTTTATAATTGATGAAGAAGTTAATGCCCTATTTGACCTTGTTAAAGGCCCTTTGTTTAAAGTCAAATTAATTAAAATTGATGATTCAGAGCATATACTAGTGATAACCCACCATCATATTATTGGAGATGGTTTAAGCATTAACATCATTTTAGAAGACCTTAGCAAACTATATTCAGCATTTATTGAAAATACAGTACCTGAATTAACAAATCCTGAACGCTTTAGTGAATATGCCAAAAAAGTAAATTCGCTTACAGAAAATAGTGAATACAAACAAATAGAAGACTATTGGCTTTCTATTTACAAAGAATCTGTTCCTGAAATTGAATTACCAATAGATTTTTCAAGACCTCCTTTACGAACTTACAATAGCCAACGCCTTGATTTTCCAATTGACATTAAACTTATTAATTCTCTAAAACAACTTGGAAAAAGTGCTGGTTGTAGTTTAGCAACGACTTTACTTGCAGCTTTCGAGCTGTATTTATGTAAATTCACTGGTCAAAATGATTTAGTGGTAGGGTTTCCAATTTCAGGAAATCGAAGATACAATATGAAACATATGATTGGAGATTGTGCAAACCTTCTTCCATTACGAAGTAATATAAACACAAAAAATAGTTTTTTAGAATACTTAAAACAAAGAAATACAGAGGTATTAGAAGCTTATTCATATCATCAAGTTAGTTTTGGACAACTTCTTCAAAAATTGGCAATAGCTCGTGATCCATCAAGGGTTCCTATGGTTCCTGTTACTCTAACAGTTGATTTAAATAGCAATATAGAAAGTGAGTTTTCATTTATTGGTCTTACTTATGAATTTAAAATTAACCCTAGAAAATATGCGTCTTTTGAAATTCAGTTGCATATTTGTATGTCTAAAAACCATCCCACTTTTCAATGTTCTTATAATACTAGATTATTCAAAGAAGAAACTATAAATCAAATGATGATATCATTTGAACAAACCCTAAATAAATTAATATCAAAACAAAACAGCCCAATAACAGATATTATAAATGAAGATTTTTTAGCAGCTTACGCCACTCTAAATGACACCATAACTCCTTATCCATATGTTTCATTATCAGAAGTCTTAAACAAACAAGCCGAAATTACGCCTAATAATATTGCTATTGAATATAACAATACTAAAATATCCTATCAAGATTTACATACTAAAGTCAATCAGTTTGCGCATTATCTAGAAGCACAAGGCGTTCAATCTGGCGATTACATTGCTGTTTCTTATCCGCGAAGTCCAGAATTAGTATATTCCATTTTAGCCATTATCCAATGTGGGGCAGCCTATCTCCCATTAGATCACGAATATCCAACTAAGAGAATAGAATATATGATGGAAGATTCTGAAGCTAAATTTTTGCTAACTAGCAAAGCTTTGTCTTTATCATTACCAAAATCTTCGAATACTATTTTGATAGATGATGCTATGCAATCATTAAATCAATACCCATCAACAAAACTAGAAAGGTATGTAGATCCCGAAAATGTATTGTATCTTTTATATACTTCAGGATCAACAGGCAAACCAAAAGGGGCTAAAATAACCAATAGAAATGTAGTTAATTTATTTTATTCTTTAGAAATTGAACCAGGTATAAAAGAAACAGACAGAGTCCCTTTTATTTCGACCATTTCCTTTGATATTGCTAGTTTCGAATTATTTTTCCCTCTATTTAAAGGAGCTGTTTTAGTAATACCTGATCATAATACACCAAGTGATGGCAGACTATTTAATGAGATGCTTGAAAAAGAAAAAATCTCCTTAGTTGTAGCTACACCAACTACTTATCAAATGCTATTAGATTCGGGATGGTCAAAAAAATTACCGATAAAAATATGGTGTTGTGGCGAACCCCTACCTGCTAAATTAGCTAAGGAATTGATTCAAAGAAGCGAAGAACTATGGACTTTATATGGACCAACCGAAGTCACTATTTTTTCTTCATGTAAACATATAAAAGATGAAGAAACAATAATTTCTGTTGGAGGTCCAATTGCTAATATGCAATATTATATTGTCGATGAACAAATGAATTTATTGCCGCCAAATGCTATTGGCGAAATTGCCATTGGTGGAGATGGTGTTGGTAAAGGCTATTTGGGAAGACCCGAATTGACTGCAGCAAAATATATTCCTAATATCTTTTCGGACAAAGAAGATGCTATTATGTATCTTTCTGGTGATATTGGAAAACTACTTCCAAGCAATGAGGTTATGTGTCTTGGGCGAATCGACCATCAAGTTAAAGTAAGAGGTCATCGAATTGAAATTGGCGAAATAGAACATGTTTTAACATCAATTGAAGGGGTTAAATCGGCAATTGTTTTAGCTAAAAATGATATTCTTGTGGCTTTTATTGTAGTCGATTATGAGTTCACTTCAGAGCTAGATGAAATTCGATTATGGAGAACAGAACTAGCTTCGCAATTACCGACTTTTATGGTTCCTCATGTTTTTCATATTTTAGACAAAATGCCGAGAACGCTAAACGACAAAGTAGATCGTAAAGCTTTATTAGAATATGAATCCAATCCTGATAGTGAAGAAGATTACACAGAACCTCGTACAGCAGAAGAAAAGTTAGTGGCCGAAATATGGCAAGAAATTCTAAAAAAAGAACGTATTGATATTTTTAGCAACTTTTTTGAAATGGGTGGGCATTCAATCATGGCCGTAAACGTTATGATTAAAATTGAAAAAAAGACTGGTATTCGAATTCCTCTTTCTGCATTATTTCAACATTCAACTATTGAAAAATTTGCTAAATTATTAACAACAGAAAACGAAATTCCATTTGACCATTTAGTTCCCGTAAAACCAAACGGATATAAACCACCTCTTTTTATAGTTCATGGAGCTGGACTCAATATTTTAAATTTTTCTCACATCATTCAACATTTTGATGAAGATCAACCCGTTTATGCTATTCAAGGAGTTGGCCCAAATGGCTATGATAACTGGTTTGAATCTATCGAAGCTATGGCGAAAACCTATATAGATTCAATTCTAAAAATTAACCCGAATGGTCCTTATGCTTTAGCTGGTTTTTCGTTTGGGGGTATTGTTGCTTTTGAAATGGCTCGTCAATTGAAGGAACAAGGAAAAACGGTAAGCTTTATTGGATTATTAGACACTCATGTTGATTCATCCTATTATTATGCTTCAAGTTCTAAAAAGAAACTGGCAAGATTTTATGATCGCACTCGAAAATGGTTCGATTTTTCAAAAGAAATGCTCACGAGTTGGAAATTATTAAAATTGCATTTAAACTTGAAAAAAGACTATATACTAAAAGAATATTTTGGTATAAAAGACACTATTTCTGAACAAGAAGCACTAGCACTTGAACAATTTATTGAAGCTAATAGTATGGTTGATAAAATTGTTAATCGATACCATCTTATTCCTCAAGATTTGGAAGTTGAATTATTTAGAGCAGAAGAGGATGAAAACCACAAAATAGACCCAAAATATTTGGGATGGAAAAAAGTAGCTCTAAAAGGAGTAAATACTCATAACATATCAGGTAATCATCTTAGTATTGTTGCCCCACCAAATGACAAAATATTAGCACAAATGCTTCAGAAAATTTTAGATAAAAGACATATAAATAGCTGATTTAATAAAGAAAAAAAGATTCAAATTGCTAGAGTTAAAAAGTAGATGTTTATAATAGTAGTTAAAGACATTTGTAAAGAATGAATAAAACTTGAAGTTTTTAACTTTAAACTAATTAGAATGGGGAAAAACAACAAAAATAGTTCAAAGAACGAAATTTGTGGAGCAAAAATGATGTATCCGAAGAGTACATTACATGAACTTTTTGCATTGCAAGCTGAAATGCTTCCTAATGCAATAGCAATTGAATTTAACGGTAAGAAGCTTACATATAGCGGATTAGAAAAAAAAATTAATCAAATGGCAAATTATCTTTGGTCTCAAGGTTTGAGACCAGGACAAATTGTTGCTGTTTCGTTAGATAGATCTCCCGAATTAATAGCATCTCTTTTTGCTGTTTTGCAATGTGGTGCATCTTATGTTCCTATAGATACAATGTATCCTGATGCAAGATTAGATTTAATGATTGAAGATGCCGATGCTACTTTTTATATAGGTCAAAACTCAAAAAAGGCCACTTCAGATAAAGTGATTTTTCTTTCTATTGCTGATATTTTAAGTGCTATAGAAAATCAACCTACCGAATCTTTAAGCTTTAAAACTCCAACAGAATCTCCTGCCTATATAATTTACACCTCTGGATCTACAGGTAAGCCTAAAGGAGTTCAAGTAGCTCATTGCAATGTAATTAACCTTGTTTATTCTATGGCTGAAGCCCCTGGAATTAATCAAACGGATAAAATATTTGCACTTACAACCATCTCATTTGATGCTATGGTGATGGAAATTTACCTTCCATTACTTTTTGGAGCTTGCGTTGTAATTGTTGATGAAGACACCCGATTAGATGGACAACTTTTACTTGAAAAAGCGATTACAGATAAAATTACAGTCATTTGGGGAACTCCAAGTATATGGCAAATTTTACTAGATTCAGGCTGGGAAAAACCACTAAATATAAAAATATTAATTGGTGGTGAATCTGTACCAATGGCTTTGGCTCATAAATTATTATCTAGATGTAATGAATTATGGAACATTTATGGACCAACAGAAACTACTGTCTGCTCTTTTCTTACTCAAATTTCAATAAATGATGACCCAATAACTATTGGAAAACCCATTGCCAACACCATTGTTTATTTATTAGACACCAATAGAAACCCTGTAAATCAAGGAGAAATAGGCGAAATAGTTATTGCTGGCGATGGAGTGTCTTTAGGCTATTTAAATCGTCCTGATCTTACTAATGATCGCTTTATTCCAAACCCATTCGAAAGTGAATCAAATGGAAAAATGTACCTTTCGGGTGATTTAGGAAAATTGCTGCCTAATGGTCAGGTTCAATGTCTTGGACGTATCGACCATCAAGTTAAAGTAAGAGGTTATCGTATTGAAATTGGTGAAATAGAACATAGTTTAATGTCTATTGACGGTATTAAAACGGCTGTAGTACTAGCTGAAAAAGATATTCTCATTGCGTTTATTTCACTAGATGGTCAAGTAACTAATGAACACGAATCTATTCAGTTATGGAGAAAGGAATTGACCTCACATTTACCCGTTTATATGATTCCAAATGTATTTTATATTTTGGAAAAAATACCAACAACTGCAAATGATAAAATAGACCGTAAAGCATTATTAGAATATAAATCTAATGCTGAAAGCAAACAAAAATACACTGCTCCTCGCACAGAAGAAGAAAAGTTAGTTGCCACAATATGGAAAGAATGCTTGAATATGGAAAATATTGATATTTTCAGTAATTTCTTCGAATTGGGCGGGCATTCTATTAAGGCAGTTAAAATTATGTATGAAATAAAAAAACATACAGGAAAACGGATTCCTATATCTACTTTATTGGAACATACTACTATTGAGAAGTTTGCCAAACTAGTAGAAACAAGTGAAGAATTATTTTCAGATTGTTTAGTTCCATTACAACCTAACGGAAATAAGCCACCACTTTTTATGCTTCACGGAGGAGGCCTCGATGTCTTATGTTTGGTCAATATGAGTAAACACTTTGATGAAGATCAACCTTTTTATGGACTTCAAGGTGTTGGACCAAAAGGGTTTGATGATTGGTATGAGTCTGTCGAAGATATGGCGGCACATTACATAGAAGCTATTGAAAAAATAAATCCAAATGGACCTTATGCTTTGGCTGGTTTTTGTGTTGGAGGTATCGTTGCTTTTGAAATGAGCCGTCAATTAAAAGCAAAAGGAAAAGATGTTAGTATGCTAGCATTGCTAGACTCTTATGCCGATTCTTCTTATTATTACAAAACACAAAAGCAAAAAAAACTAGTTAAATATTATGCAAAAACAAGGAGAAGATTGATTTATTTAATGGAAATGCTTACAAGTTGGAAAGGTTTTATGAAGCGTTTTAATTCAAAAAAAGAATATTTACAAAAAAAACATTTTGATCAGAACATTCAATTGACAGAACAAGAAATTCTTGCTCATGAACAATTTACAAAAGCAGTAGGTTTAATAATGGAAATTTTAAACAAATATCACTTAAAACCTCAAAAATTAAAAGTAGATTTAATACGATCAAAAGATCATCCAGAATACGGATTAGCACCCATTCATTTAGGATGGAAAAAAGCGGCATTAATGGGAGTGAATATTCATAATATTCCAGGAGATAATTTTGATATTAGAGAAAGCCCTCACGACAAAAATTTAGCAAAAATATTTCAAGAAATTTTAGATAAAAGACATGCAAACAGCTAAACTCTTTATTTCTAATTCAAATCTAAAACAAATTGAATTTATACCTAAAAAAGAATATTCATTAAATAGTAATGATGTAATCATTTACACAATTTATTTACCCAGTTTCATCAACTTGAAATCTGATTTGGCTAATTTTCTTAATTCTACTGAAATTAACAGAGCAGAACGTTTTCATAAGGAAATAGATGGCAACCGATTTATTATTTACAGGTCTATTTTAAAATTAATTTTAGCAGCTTACACAAAATTGGATGTCAAAAATATTTGCTTTGATTATCATTCCAATAAAAAACCCTATTTAGCCTCTCACCCCTGGTTGCATTTCAACATTTCACATTCTGAAGACTATGCAATTATTGCTGTTTCTCGCAAAAAAGTTGGAATAGATGTTGAATTTATGTCTGAGGATTTTAACTTCAATGATATCCTTCCAGATATTTTTAACGAAAACGAAATTTTATCCATACAAAATGCGGCTAATAGAAAACATGCTTTTTACACCTCATGGACTCGAAAAGAAGCCTTTGTAAAAGCTTTAGGAAAAGGGATTGATGAAGATTTTAAATACATTCCTTGTTTAGATGGTCAACATATTATAGATACTACTTTACTAAAAACTACTGAAAATTGGAAAGTGTTTAGTTTAAATATTGAAGATCAATATAGAGCTGCTGTAGCTATGGAATGTTTGCCTAAAATTACTCCAAACATAGTACTATTCACTTTACCCAACACAATAAATACATTAATAGGAAACTAAAGAAATAAAATATTTCACCCGAGCGCAGCGAACTTACGAAGCATAATTCGTAAAATCTGCAAATCTGCGGTAAAAAAAAAGTCCCGATTGCTCGGGACTTTCTATATTCAAACGATTAAAAGATTATTTCTTTTTTTCGTTTTTTTCCATTTGGGCTTTAAGACCTGCAAGGATATCATTGTTGTCTCCAAGAGTTGCAGCTGGTGCATTTGTATTAGAGGCAGCAGCAGCTTCAACAGCTTTCACCGCTTTTTCTTCTTCTTCACGGAAGATAGCAGTGTGAGAAGCAACTACTCTTTTGAATTCTTTGTTGAATTCGATTACTTTGAAATCAGCAGTATCGCCTTTTTTCAATTTCTTACCGTCTTCTTTTTCAAGGTGACGTGTAGGAATGAAAGCAACGATATCATCACCAAATTCTACAGTAGCTCCTTTGTCAACAATTTCAGAAATTTCACCTGAGTGGATAGTTCCAACTGCGAATGAATCTTCGTATTGATCCCAAGGATTAGCAGTAGTTTGTTTGTGACCTAAAGATAATTTACGTCCTTCAACATCTAATTCTAATACTACTACTTCTAATTTTTCACCAACATTTACAAATTCAGATGGGTGTTTGATTTTCTTAGTCCAAGAAAGGTCAGAGATGTAAATCAATCCGTCGATTCCTTCTTCTAATTCTACGAAAATTCCAAAGTTTGTAAAGTTTCTAACGATACCTGTGTGTTTAGAACCTACTGGGTATTTAGAAGTAATATCAGTCCAAGGATCTTGAGTCAATTGTTTGATACCCAATGACATTTTACGATCATCTCTATCCAAAGTAAGGATAACAGCTTCAACAACATCACCTACTTTTACGAAATCTTGAGCAGAACGTAAATGAGTTGACCAAGACATTTCAGAAACGTGGATCAAACCTTCAACACCTTCAGCTACTTCGATAAATGCACCGTAATCAGCGATTACAACTACTTTACCTTTTACTTTGTCACCAACAGTCAAGTTAGCATCAAGAGCATCCCAAGGATGAGCATTCAATTGTTTCAATCCTAATTGGATTCTTGTTTTCTCGTCATCAAAATCAAGGATAACCACGTTAAGAACTTGGTCTAATTCAAGAACTTCAGATGGGTGGTTGATTCTTGACCAAGAAAGGTCAGTAATGTGAATCAATCCATCAACACCTCCAAGGTCAATAAACACACCATAAGAAGTAATGTTTTTAACAACACCTTCTAATACTTGTCCTTTTTGTAATTTTCCGATGATTTCTTTTTTCTGTACTTCAATATCCGCTTCGATAAGCGCTTTATGAGATACAACAACATTTTTGAATTCGTGGTTAATTTTTACCACTTTGAATTCCATGTTTTTATTTACATATACATCGTAGTCTCTAATTGGTTTAACATCAATTTGAGAACCTGGAAGGAAAGCTTCAATTCCGAAAACGTCCACGATCATACCACCTTTAGTTCTGCATTTCACAAAACCAGTAACGATTTCTCCTGTTTCGTTAGCCGAAATAACTCTATCCCATGATTTGATAGTACGTGCTTTTCTGTGAGATAATACTAATTGACCTGTTTTATCCTCACGGATGTCAATCAATACTTCTACTTTGTCACCTACTTTTAATGCTGGATTGTAACGGAATTCGTTCAATGAAATAACACCTTCCGATTTTGCGTTGATATCAACGATAACGTCTCTATCAGTAATTCTAACAACGATACCTTCTACTACTTCTTCTTGATCTGTCGCGATAAAAGTTTTTGAAACTAGGTCTTCGAATTCTTGTAAGTTTTTCTCATCTACTGCATCAATACCTTCTTCAAAGTTGTGCCAGTTAAAATTTGCTAAAAACTCTTCTTGTGATTTTAATTGTTCAGACATGCTGATTAAAAATTTGTATTCTGCATTTTCTCGAGTTTCATAACGTGCTAGAAAACAACAGAAGTTGTTTGTATAAATTAGTTTTTACCCAAAGGAAACTCTTATTCACCAAAAGGTGTGCAAAAGTAATTCTTTTATTTTGAACTGCAAAATAATTCTCCAGAGATAATGGATTGATTTTTAGGAGCAAGACTTTTTGAGGTTTTTATGGGCTCTGCTCCCGCTTTTCGCTACAATCTTTGTGGCCGAACACCGGCCACAAAGGATTTCCACTACTATCGGGGCTATTTATGACTTTGGGGATTTCAAAATAAATATCCTTAATATGACAAAATTAGACTTAGTGTCTTCAAAAAAAACTATTACTCAAATGTTATATCTAAATTTATAACTTTTTGCAAAAGTTTTATTTAAAAATAAAGAAAAGTGTAATTACAATTATTATAATAACTGTGAATACTAATAAGCCATTTAGATTAGGAATTTTTTCAATGTAAATATCTTTGTTACTCAAATTATAACCACATTTTGGACAATGTTTGTTACTGCCAACTGTAGAAATTTTTTGACAATGACCACATTTATATTTTTTTAAAGGCTCAATATTGCCAACATATTTTTCATCAGATTCTTTATTTTCCTGATATTGTTGTGGCTTATGTACTTGCTCCCCTTCTCCTGGTTTAAATTCATGTCCACAAGATAAACATGTTATTTTTATTTTATTACTTCCTATAGTTCCAGCGAGAATACCAATGCCTCCTGTTAACAATGCTCCAGCTACAGCTTTTTTTCCACTGAAACCTTTTTTATCCGAAGTTATTTGATTTGATCCACATTTTGGGCAATGTAATTCTGTACTCATTTTAAATTATAATTTTTATATTGCTTCTAATATTATTATTCTCAAATGTATAGATTTTTATGTAACAAACAAATTATATTTTTGATAAAAAATATGAATATATTTAGTAATGTAAATAGCTTTACAATGTCTCTAGCTTTCGACTTTATGTCTCCACTTTTTCATGAGAATATTGACTCTAGCGGGGCTCATTTTGACGTTTTAAATTTCAGAAGTAATAATCCTATAAGCACAACATAAAATCAAAACATTAGCTAAAAATAAAAAGTTATAATTTAAATTATTTGTAAGAAATAAAACCTACATTTGAATTTAAATACTATGTGGTATTTTAAACTACTATCTACCATTTATTAGGTAATTTCATTACAAATACATACAATTTTTAAGTCATACAAACAGATTAATATTAAAAAATCATGAGTGTTATTCCAAAAGATAAAAATGAATTTATTGCCTTTTTTAAAGAGAATATTGCTCTTTTACTTTTAGGTTTATATACTTTAAGCTTTGTAAATTATTATTTATATTATAAAAGTTTTGAAATATCCATATTCAATTATGTTGGAATAAATGATTTATTGTTTTTTAGTCTAGAATATATTTTCAAAATAATATTACTAATATTTATTAGTGAGGTAATACTTTTTATGATTTATGCTATGATTTTTAGTATTTACGAAAAATTTATAATATTCATTATCAAGAAAAAAGGGATGTTATATTTAAGTTCTAAAAAGGAAAATAAAGAACGAATAAAAAAGTTATTCGATAAAAATTTTAGTAATTCATTAAAGGTTTTCAAATTTGCAATTGTTTTTTTATCAATATTTACTATTCCATTTTTTTCGTATAAATTAATATTATACCCAACAATGCTTGTTTATATGGTTTACCATTTAGAAAAAATATCACAAGAAAAGGTTACTTATTTGATGCTTTCGGCTTCCTCGATAATTATCATTTTTTTTTCAATAATAACAACCTTAGTAAATGCATATAACAAAAGATTTGAAAAAGATGATTATATAATTTCGTTTAATGAAGATAAAGATTTCATATCTACTGATACCACAATAAGTTGCTACAATTATTTAGGAGAAACTTCATCCCCAGATGGCGCGAGCGTCCCGCTCGTGAACACAAACAAAAGTAACTACATTCAAAATTGTAATTGGCACGAGCGTGACGCTCGCGCTAGCAAAGAAAACGAACGGAACATAAATTAACTTTGAATCAAAAAATAATAAATATGGAAAATAAAAAAGGAATAAACTGGTTTTTTGCATTTATCGCATTGACTTTAGGTTTGACATTATTCAAACACATTGACTTTAAAAATTTCACGTTGAAAGAGCCAGCTTTTGATATTCTTTATTTAATTGTTTTTGTACTATCTATTTACTTTTTAATAAAAGGTAATAACCAGCCTGAAAAATAAAACCAAAGCTAGCAAGAGCGTCACGCTCGTGAAGCAAACAAAAGTAACTACATTCAAAATTGTAATTGGCACGAGCGTGACGCTCGCGCTAACAGTGATTTATTAGTCTAAACAGTCGCTAGTGCGAGCTTCTAGCTCGTACCCACAAAGTTGAGTAAACCAACTACAAACCCAAAAAAATTATAACTTTTTTGTTGTAAGAATATTTATATTTACAAAAAAGTAAAATGAGCCGAAAATATAAATTCCACGAAAAAGGCGGCGCTTATTTTGTAAGTTTTGCCACAGTCAATTGGATAGATGTATTCACAAGAGAGCTGTATTTTTCGATAATGACAGAATCATTAGACTATTGCAGAAAAAACAAGGGTATGGAAATTTATGGTTATTGTATTATGCCAAGTCATGTACACTTAATTTTCAGGTCGGCTTTAGGAGACCCATCAGGATTAATGCGTGATTTAAAAGGTTTTACATCCAGAAAAATAATGAAAACGATTCAAGACAATCCGCAAGAAAGCAGACGAGAATGGTTGCTTTGGATGTTTGAAAGAGCAGGAAAGAAAAACTGCAATGTCAAAGAAAAACAGTTTTGGCAACAAAACAACCAGCCTATAGAAATTTGGAGTTTGAAAGTGTTTGAACAAAAACTGAATTATATACATAATAATCCTGTCGAATCGGGTTTTGTAACCGACCCCACAGATTGGAAATAAAGCAGCGCCAGGAATTATAGCAATAACGACAACACCATTTTAGAAATAGATTTGAATTGATTGTGATAACGGGTACGAGCTTGAAGCTCGCACTAGCCCCAAATAAATACTAAAAATTAAGAAAAATAAATGCAAGATTTAAAACCAAACGAACAGCGGTCTCAAAATGCAATTCTCCTCATTTGGATTGCTTTGGCACTGAATTGTATTTCATTAGTTTCCAGCTATTTTCAATATGATTTACTGCAAACAGCTGCCAATGGAGGCGAAATTTCGACAGAAGCAGTAACTTCAAATGACAATCGGGAACAAGCCATTGGTATCATTCAACTTATTATTTTTGTGTTGTCTGCAATTACTTTTATTCAATGGTTCCGACGGGCTTATTTTAATCTTCATTTGAGAGTGAATCACTTATCGCAGACCGAAGGTTGGGCTGCAGGTTGTTGGTTTGTGCCCATTGTAAACCTATTTAAACCGTATCAAATCATGAAAGAATTGTTTCAGGAAACCCATTTATTTTTAAAAAGAAATGAGGTGCATACAAGGGAGCACTTATCAATAGCTTCCTTGGGTTTATGGTGGACATTTTGGATTATGGATCGATTTGTTGGACAGTTTGTCTTTAAATATTCTATGAAAGCTGAAACAATTGATGAATTGACTACGAGTACAATTGCTCAACTAATCTCCAATGGCATTGGAATAGTATTAGCCATAATTACAATAAATATCATTACGGATTATAGCAAACTCGAACTAGTAATGCACAAAGTAAAAATAACGGAATGAAATATAGCAACAGTAATAAAGCTCAAATCAATAAATCAAACAATTACTAAAAGAAACGAACTAATCATTCTCAAACATATCTGAAATATTTTCCATATTTACACAATCAAACCAAATACACAAATGAAAAAAACCTTCCTACTCCTGTTCGTTATTACATCACAACTAAGCATTGCCCAAACCAAAAACGAATTGGATTTCAAAATTCAATACAATCCTGAAACCAAATACGATCAAACAATGGATCAAACAAGTCATTTAGAAATGACCTATTCAGGCGATCCAGAAATTATCCAAATGTTGAAAGACAAAGGAATTCAAAACCCAACCATTACTGACAATAACTCAATAATCGAATCTGTTTGCAAAACGGGAAAACTAAAAGACAAAACCTATTACCCATTAACAATTGAGTTTCTGAAAACTACAAGCAGCAACAACAAAATAGCAATTCCAAATGGCACTATTATCTACGGAAAAGGAACCATTGGAAATATGCCTACATTAGATTCTATTGTATCAGCTGATTTAAGTGATGAATTAAAAAAAACTACATTAGAAACGGTGCAATCTACTTTTTCTCAATTGAATTTTCCAGAAAGAAAAGTCAAAGTAGGCGACGTTTTTACGGTAGATTCTCCCCTATCCATTCCAATTGCCAATGCACAATTGGATATGACCATTACTACAACTTATAAATTAGTAAGCATCAAAAACAATGTTGGCAATTTTGATATTTCACAAGTATATACAATGAAGGCTAATACAGGCAAATTCCCAATTACCGCAACAGGAACTGGAAAGGGAAAATTAGAATATGATGTAATTCATAATTTCAACCTCAAATACCAAATTGATATGGATATGTCTGCCAACCTAAAAATCGAGAAAGTGGAATTATCTATTGTAACAAAATCTGGAATAACTCAAACTGCGAGAATTTCGAAAATCTAAAACTGTTTGAAATCAATATTGGCTAATTTTACTACTATTTTAGCATTTCAACCACAAAAAAACCTCCTTTAAATCAGTTTTAAAGGAGGTTTTATATTTATAAAATTTTTGTTAATGACTCACATTCGCCACTTCTTCAGGATTGTGTTTGTGTTTGAACATAACTGAAAAAGCAATCGCAATTACCAAAGCATAAGTTGCAAATGCCAACCAGATATTGTGCCAGTCTCTCACGCCATCGTGGGTAAAAAAAGCATCAATCACTTGTCCGCTAATGATTCCGCCAAAGAAAGCGCCAAAACCATTGGACATCATCATAAACAATCCTTGTGCGCTAGAACGAATCTTGGAATCGGTAGTGGTTTCGATAAATAACGAACCCGAAATATTAAAGAAGTCAAAGGCCATTCCGTAAACAATGCACGACATAATAATTAAGGATGTTCCTCCAAAAGAAGGGTCGCCATAAGCAAAGAAGCCAAAACGCAACACCCAAGCTAACATAGAAATCAACATCACTTGCTTGATTCCAAATCGCTTCAAGAAAAACGGAATCGCCAAGATAAACGCTGTTTCCGAAAATTGCGATATAGACATTATTAAAGTAGATTTTTGCACTACAAAACTATCTGCGTATTGAGGCATATTTCCAAATTCAGACAAGAATACATCTCCATACATATTGGTCAATTGCAAAGCAGCTCCCAAAAACATCGAGAAGATAAAGAAAACAGCCATTTTGTAGGTTCCAAATAATTTAAAAGCATCCAAACCTAATTTTTGAGACAAAGAAGAACCTTTTTCAATCAATTTTTGAGGTGGACATTTAGGCAAGGTAAAAGCATAAATTCCGAGAATAAAGGCAGCAAAAGCAGATATATAAAACATATTGGCCGACGCTTTGTTTCCTGACAAATTAGTGAGCCACATAGCAGCAATAAAACCAATAGTTCCCCAAACCCTGATAGGCGGAAAAACCTTGACAACATCATAATCATTATTTTTCAAAATGGTGTAAGCCACTGAGTTTGACAAGGAAATCGTAGGCATATAACAAAGCATCGCCCCAAAAATTACCCAATAAAAAGTAGCCGGATTATCAACTTGCGGAATATAACAAAGGGCTAAACCTCCAAATATGTGTAGAATTCCGTATAATTTTTCAGCACTAACCCATCGATCGGCAATAATTCCAATCAATGCTGGCATTAAAATCGAAGAAAGCCCTAAGGTTGAAAATATGGCACCAAATTCGGCACCACTCCATTGCTTGGTTGCAAACCAATAATTACCAACAGTTATCAGCCAAGCTCCCCAAACAAAAAACTGAAGAAAACTCATCAGTGTTAGCCTATTCTTAATATTCATACCATTTAATTTTAATTAAAAAAACATCTAATCTATTGGGTAAATCTAAGAATAATTTAAGATATTTAAATTAAAAACGAGAATTCTTTTATATAAAAAAACCGTCTCTTGGGGAGGGGACGGTTTTTCTAACTAACTTTCAACTAAATCTCAATTATTTAACTAATTAGGTTAAGTTTTTAATGGTAGATTGTGGGGCAAACTTTTTAAAATCTTACTAATTGAGTATGTTGCTTTAATTTCTTGGTGTAAATATAGAACAATTACCGATTAAAATACAAATAAAATCGACAAAATACACAATATTGCAATATTAATATATATATTTCCTACAAAAATATTGTTTTTTTACATTGCAATATCAATAAAAATAAGGAGTTCAATAATTAGGATTTAAGGTGCAAGTCTATCTATTTTCCAAAAATAATCATCTTGCAACTTATATCTAATTCTGTCGTGAAGTCTATTGGGGCGTCCTTGCCAAAATTCAACTGCTACAGGACGAATTAAATAACCTCCCCAATAATTAGGTCTTGGGATTTCTTTGCCTTCAAAATCGTGTTCTAATTGTTTCAAACTCTCTTCTAAAACGCTTCTAGAGGCAATAATTTCACTTTGATTGGAAACTATTGCACCCAATTTACTTCCTGTTGGGCGAGATTCAAAATAACCATCAGATAAATTCTCCGAAATCTTCTCGGCAATTCCTTTTATAATAACTTGGCGTTCTAAAGATGACCAAAAAAAGGAAAGACAAAGATTGGGATTATTGGCTATAGCTCTACCCTTTTCAGAATTATAATTGGTATAAAAAATAAATCCTTCATAAGTAAATTGCTTCAAAAGCACGACTCTAGACTTTGGAAATCCATCCAATCCAAAAGTCGAAACCGTCATAGCATTGACTTCATCTACACCGCCAAAATCTTCGACTTCATGAAACCATCTGTTGAATAAATTGATAGGATCTTCTGGAATATTGGTTTCCAAAAGTTCACTTTTTTCGTATGATTTTCTATAATTACTTAAATCTTCCATTGTTTAATTTCTTTAGTTGCAAAAATAAGCAAACTTATACTCATAAAAGAGTTTAGCGCAAATGTATTATCTTGATATTTGTCACGCTGTAAGCGTCTAAATTATGTTGCTAGATTGTAATTTGAGACGCTTACAGCGTGACAATTGGAATGATTAAATCAAAACTCAAAACATTTTCCATCTTCTGCTAAAAGCACATTCGGAAAAATAGTTTCGGCTTGCTCTTTAAAAAGCTCAATGCTTTCATATCTAGTAGAATAATGCCCTAAAATCAATTGTTTGACGTTGGCTTTCAAAGCTATTGTCGCAGCTTCTTTTGCCGTAGAATGCATCGTTTTGCCTGCCAATTCTTCCTCTGAATCCAAAAAAGTAGATTCGTGGTATAATATGTCAACACCATTAATAATAGGAATTATAGCTTCATTATAAACCGTATCCGAACAAAAAGCATAACTCAAAGGCAAAACTGGATCGAAGGTCAATTTATGATTTTCGATCACTCGTCCGTCATCCAGCGTGATGTCTTTTCCGTTCTTGATATTTTGATAATAACATTTTTCAATTTCGTAGTTTTGAACGGCATCCAAGTTCAATTTTCGCTCCCTACGTTTTTCTTGAAATAAAAAACCATTGGTGTAAACTCGATGTTTTAAAGGAATTGTCTTTACTATTACTTTATCGTCTTCAAAAACCACTTCACTTTCTTTGGATTCTAATTCGTGAAAAAACAAGTCGTATTTTGTCCAAGAATTAGACAATCGCAACTGCAAATTGATGATTTCCTTGATTCCTTTTGGCCCATAAATATGCAAATCGGTAGTTCTACCCAGCAAAGCAAAAGTAGAAATCAAACCAATCAATCCAAAAAAATGATCGCCGTGCAAATGCGAAATAAATACATGATTAATTTTCGAAAATTTGATTTTGTTTTTGCGCAACTGTACTTGAGTTCCCTCACCACAATCGATTAAGAATAATCTGTTTCTGATTTCTAAAACCTGTGAAGTCGGATTGGTAAAAGTTCTTGGAGTTGCGGCATAACAGCCGAGGATGGTTAGATTCATTTTTTAGTGTTCAGTCGCAGTAATCAGTATTCAGTGATAATTAGCTGAAAAAATCTAAAATCTGCAATCGTTAATCTTCATTCAAAAATCTAAAAGCCCAAATCTCTTTCGATTTCTTCCATTTCTATAATATCGTGCGCTTCTTGAACCGATCGAACCACAGCCAATTTATGAGAAATCGCATTAAAATCAAACTCTGATGATACTACAACAAATGATTTTTTGTTTTTTTTATGGGTTTTGGAAAGAGGCAAAAAACTTTCAATATCTTTAATCGAAAGAGTTTTATGCATTCGAATATCAACAATAATATTGCTTTTTTGGAATGTTTTATATTCGTTAGTCAATTTCAAACGAAATGAATCCAAATCACCTTGAGTATCTTTGATAGTCACCGTGTGTCCTTTTTGTTCTACTTTCATATGTTGAAATTTAGGGTATTGCTAATTAACAAAAGATATTTATTGTTTGAAAGGTAGTAAAAAAAAAAAGAATTATTGAATTTTTGAAGCCAATAAATAAATTACAGCCATTCGAATGGCAACACCATTTTCTACTTGATTCAGTATGATGGATTGTTTAGAATCGGCAACATCTGAGGTAATTTCCACACCACGGTTGATGGGGCCAGGATGCATAATTAAGATTTCTTTATCCAGTGAATCTAGCAAGGTTTTGTCTAATCCGTATTGTTGAGCATATTCTCTTGTAGAAGGAAAAAAGTTAACATCCATTCTTTCGTTTTGAACACGAAGCATATTAGCTACATCACACCATTCCAATGCTTTACGTAAATTAGACTCAACCGTAACTCCAAGTGATTCAATATACCTTGGAATCAAGGTATTTGGTCCACAAACTCTAACTTCGGCACCTTGCATTTGCAAAGCGTAGATATTAGAAAGAGCAACTCTAGAATGCAAAATATCTCCGACAATGACCACTTTTTTACCTGCAACATCGCCCAGTTTTTCTCTGATGGAATAGCTATCTAGCAAAGCTTGTGTAGGATGTTCATGTGCTCCGTCTCCAGCATTTACAATACTGGCTTTTACATTTTGCGATAAGAAATGAGCTGCTCCAGGATTTGAGTGTCGCATTACCACCATATCTACTTTCATCGACAGGATGTTGTTTACGGTATCAATTAGAGTTTCTCCTTTTTTGACAGAAGATTGTGCTGCCGAAAAGCTAATCACGTCAGCAGACAACCGTTTTTGTGCTAATTCAAAAGAAAGTTTGGTTCGGGTACTGTTTTCGAAAAAGATGTTGGCAATGGTAATGTCTCGAAGTGAAGGCACTTTTTTGATGGGACGATTGATAACTTCTTTAAAATGATCGGCAGTTTCAAAAATGAGGTTAATATCTTTTTCATTGATATATTTAATTCCCAATAAATGATTTACACTTAACTCGCTCATTTTCTATTATTTATTAATTAAATAAACAGCATCTTCGCCGTCTTGTTCTTTCCAACACACTAACACTCTTTCGTCATTGATAGCATCTACCTGACGACCACGATAATCGGGTTGAATAGGCAAATGGCGACTAAAACGACGGTCGATTAGCGTCAATAATTCAATTTCAGATGGCCTTCCAAAAGACTGAATAGCAGTCAATGCCGACCTAATACTTCGACCTGTATATAAAACATCGTCAATGAAAACGACTTTTTTATTTTCGACAATAAAATCGATTTGAGTTTTGTTGGCTTCCAATGGTTTGTTGGTTCTGCGGAAATCATCTCTAAAAAAAGTGATGTCCAAATAGCCCAAAGCAATTTTTGAAATATTGTATTCCTTTTCCAACATATCTTTTAATCGCCGTGCTAAAAAAGTACCACGTGGCTGAATACCAACTAGAATAGTATCCGAAAAATCAAGATGTTTTTCGACTAACTGACAGGCCAAACGATGCAGAATGATATTGACTTCCTTTGAAGTGAGCAATACTTTTTGACTCATAATGAAGTGTTGTTTGAAATGTAAAGATATACTATTTTTTGAAATTTTAAAATTGGTTTATTTATAAAAATTTTCACAAAAAATCCCGCTGTATGCAACGGGATAAAATCTTTACTCTATTATCTATACTCTATTCTCTTTTAAGAATACATCTTAGTTCTTAATTCCTGAACGCCTTCGTTATCCAAATATTCGTCAAAAGTCATATAGCGATCAATCGCTCCTTTTGGAGTCAATTCAACTACTCTATTTCCAACAGTTTGAGAAAACTCGTGGTCATGAGTGGTAAAAATTACTGAGCCTTTAAAGTTTTTCAAAGAGTTATTGAATGCTGTAATCGACTCTAAATCTAAGTGATTTGTAGGTTCGTCCAACATTAAAACATTGGCACGCTGCATCATCATTCTAGACAACATACAACGCACTTTTTCGCCTCCAGATAAAACTCTACAAGTTTTCAAGGCTTCTTCTCCAGAGAAAATCATTTTCCCCAAGAAGCTTCTAATATTCACTTCATCGCGTTCTTCTTCAGTTTTCACCCATTGACGCAACCAATCTACCAATGAATCATCACTTTCAAAGAAAGAATGGTTTTCTGCAGGCAAATAGGCTTGAGTTGTAGTCACTCCCCAATCAAATATCCCTGTATCGGCTTTCTGTTTGTCGTTCAAAATTTCATAAAAAGCGGTTGTAGCACGAGAATCTTTCGAAAAAAGTACAATTTTATCGCCTTTGGCCATATTCAAATCGACACCTTTAAAAAGAACTTCCCCATCAACCGAAGCGCTTAGGTTTTGTACATTCAAAATTTGATCTCCCGCTTCGCGTTCTTGGTCAAAAATAATAGCTGGATAACGACGACTTGACGGTCTAATTTCTGAAATATTCAATTTAGAAATCATTTTTTTACGAGAAGTCGCTTGTTTGGATTTGGCCACATTCGCAGAAAAACGACGAATAAATTCTTCTAATTCTTGTTTCTTTTCTTCGGCT
Source organism: Flavobacterium alvei (assembly GCF_002920895.1). Classification (GTDB taxonomy): domain Bacteria; phylum Bacteroidota; class Bacteroidia; order Flavobacteriales; family Flavobacteriaceae; genus Flavobacterium; species Flavobacterium alvei. The sequence continues at coordinate 14,484 of NZ_PQVG01000006.1, read as the reverse complement.
TTTTTGTTTTGTTGAGCCCTTTGTTTAGCTGCTAATTGACTGGATTCATACCAAAAAGTATAGTTCCCTGAATAATGATTAATTTTTCCAAAATCTATATCCGAAATATGAGTACAAACCGCATCCAAAAAGTGACGGTCGTGAGACACAACGATTACCGTATTTTCATAATTGGCCAAGAAATTTTCTAGCCAAGCAATGGTTTCAAAATCCAAATCATTGGTAGGCTCATCCATAATAAGCAAATCTGGATTTCCAAATAAGGCTTGAGCCAAAAGCACTCTTACTTTTATTTTTCCTTCCAAATCAGCCATTAAAGTATAATGATTTTCTTCTGTGATTCCAAGGTTTGAAAGCATTGAAGCGGCATCAGAATCAGCGTTCCATCCATTCATTTCTTCAAATTGCACTTGCAACTCTCCTATTCTATCGGCATTTTCATCTGTATAATCCATATACAGTGCGTCCATTTCGGTTTTAATTTTATGCAAAACCTTATTCCCCATCATTACCGTTTCAAGAACCGTATGTTCATCAAACATATTGTGATTTTGATTTAAAACCGACATCCGTTTTCCAGGTTCTAGGTGAACATTTCCTGAAGTAGGATCCATTTCGCCTGAAATAATTTTTAGAAATGTAGATTTTCCAGCTCCGTTTGCGCCAATAACTCCGTAAACATTTCCGTGAGTAAAAACCGTATTTACTTCGTCGAATAAGATTCTTTTGCCAAACTGAACCGATAAATTATTGATAGATAACATAAGTTGTTTTTATAAAATTTTGTGCAAAAGTACAAAAAAATGTGCCATTTAAAATCCAAAATAATGAACAAATTGAATTATTTCATTTTTCATCACTCACTCTAAACGGCTATAAAAATTTCTGATTAAAAAAATGTAGGCACTTAATTTTAACACTTGATTTGCTTAATACATTTGATTTAAAACTAATCCATTTCATAATAGTATCATTTGTATAAAAAAAATAGTTCCAGAATCATATACATGTTATCAAAAAAGCTAATATGTCCATTATTTTGAATGATACGTCCATTTTAGATTATAAATAATTACTGTATTTTTACCTCTTAATCAAGTGAACTCTTTGTATTATTATTTTTCAAAAATACAGTTGGTTGAACAAATCGTGTTGTTGGTATAATTTCCATAACATTTGAGCTAAAATGTTTTTTATTTGTTTCTATTCAGTTTATATTTACAGTAATTTACACTAATCTAATAACCATTTTTAAATTATGAATTCAGAAAATTCACAAACCAAATGGGGGCAATTTATTCCCCTTGTAACCGTATTCTTTTTTTGGGGATTTGTTGCAGCGAGTAACGATATTTTAATCCCAGTATTTAAAAAAGCATTTGATTTAACACAAGGTCAAAGCCAGTTTGTATCTATCGCTTTCTACATCTCATACACTGTAGGTTCTTTAATATACATGGGAGTTTCTTTAGCATTAGGAAAAGATTTAGTTAATAAAATTGGGTATAAAAATGGACTAGCATTGGGATTGGTAATTTCGGCTTTAGGAACATTATTATTTTATCCCGCGGCCAATACGGGTTCATATCCTTTAATGTTGGCTGGTTTATTTACCGTGGGTTTAGGATTTTCATTGCAACAGACTGTTGCCAATCCATTAGCCATTGCTTTAGGACCAATAAAAACGGGTTCACAACGTTTGACATTAGCGGGAGGAATCAATAATTTTGGAACAACCATTGGGCCACTTATTGTAAGTTTTGCCATTTTTGGAGCTGCCGCATCAGGAAACACAGATATGAGTATTGAAAGTGTAAAAATCCCTTATTTGATTTTAGGTTTAGCCTTTATAATTGTAGCCGTTTTATTGAAATTTTCATCCTTACCTGAACATCCTGAAACCATTGTAGAAACTACTGAGGAAGCTACTTCTACAAAAACTACCGCTTTGCAATACCCACAATTGTTAATGGGAATGTTAGCTATCTTTTTATATGTTGGTGTTGAAGTTGCAACTGCAGCCAATTTACCAGCCTATATGGAATCTAAATTAGGATTTGCCATTGGTGATATTGCCCCATATGTTTCATTGTATTGGGCAAGTTTAATGATTGGTCGTTGGACAGGAGCTGTTGAAGCTTTTACTGACGACATGTCTATTCAAAAAATATTACGTTTCGTAGCACCTTATTTGGCGTTTGGAGTTTTCTTAATCGTAAATGCCATTGCAAAACACGATTTAACACCTTTCTATGTTTATGGATTAATCATTTTAGTTTTAATTGCTGCCGATATGGCTAGTAAAGGGAATCCGGCTAGAATGTTACTTATTTTTTCCGTATTAGGTGCTATTGCATTATTTACAGGAATGGCTACTTCAGGAATGATTAGTGTTTATGCTTTTACTAGTGTTGGTTTATTTTGTAGCACGCTTTGGCCATGTATTTTTACTTTGGCCGTTAGTGGACTAGGAAAACACACCAGCCAAGGAAGTAGTTTCTTGATTATGATGATAATGGGTGGTGGAATTATAAGTTGGACCCAAGGATTTGTGTCTGATAGTATCGGAATTCAAAACAGTTATATAGTTGGCGTTTTATGTTTTGCTTATTTGGCGTTTTATGCTTGGAAAGTAAGCGGAATTCTGAGAGCTCAAGGAATAGATTTTGATAAAAAAATCAGTGGAGGTCATTAATATCCAAAAACATCTTAACAAAAAAAAGGACTCAGAAATGAGTCCTTTTTTTATTTAGCAACAATCTTAAACAGATTGTTCTGCTTCTTTTTTTGCTTTTTTTTCTTTGTAAGCTTCCCAAGTTGCTCCTCCTACCCAATAGGATACGAAACCAACCAAGAAAAACATTAACCAAAATCCTATAGTAAGAACGGTTAAGAAAAGTAAAAAGCCTAAATACTGTTGAAATTCAAACATGTTTTCCGGAATTTTGAATGTAGCGACAAATGTATGTTTAATATTTTTTCTTAGCAATAAAAATTGATACTATTTTATTTATTACACTTATTTATTCCTTTTCAAACGCCTTTAATGAAATTCAGGTTGACTCGTTGATTACGATAGCAATTCAAATACTTGATTGGCAATTTCTATTTCTTCATTGGTTGGAATCACTAAAATTTTAGCTTTGGATTGTGGTAAATTGATTTCTCTAATTTCTTTTGAACGAATTTCATTTTTTCCGTTATCTAATTCAATTCCGAAAAACTCCATATCAGTACAAACTAATTTTCGAATGAAAGACGAATTCTCACCAATTCCAGCAGTAAAAATAATGGCATCTAAACCTCCTAAGGCTGCAACATAAGAACCAATATATTTCCTGATTCGGTAGGCATTCATATCTAATGCCAATTGACATTCTTTGTTTCCTTGTGCTGCATTAGACTCAATATCTCTCAAATCGCTAAAACCTGTTAAACCCAACATTCCGCTTTGTTTGTTGAGCATCGTGCTAACTTCATTAACTGTATAACCCAATGAATTCACCATATAAAAAATAGCTGACTGATCTACATCCCCACTTCGAGTTCCCATAATCAAACCATTCATTGGTCCAAAACCTAAGGTTGTATCAATACTTTTTCCATCTTTTATGGCAGCCATACTACACCCATTTCCAAGATGTATGGTGATTATTTTAGAAGATTTCTCTAAATAAGCTTTTGCTTGTTCAGAAACATATTTGTGGCTAGTTCCGTGAAAACCGTAAACACGAATTTTGTTTTCTGTTAAAAGAAAATTGGGAATAGCATATTTATAAGCTTCTACAGGAAGTGTTTGATGAAATGCTGTATCAAAAACCGCAACTTGTTTAGCCGATTCAAAAATCTCTTCGGCAACTACTATTCCTTCAAAATTGGCTGGATTGTGCAAAGGAGCCAATTCAAAAAGTTGTTTAATTCTATCTTTTACTTCCGCATCAATAATGGTTGTATTCGAGAAATCACTTCCTCCGTGAACCACACGATGCCCTACTGCATAAATTTCATTAGTGCTTTTTATCACCCCAACTTTTTCATCCATCAATAAAGCAGCAATTTTTTTTAATCCTTTTTTATGATTAGGAATTGGAATTGTCTTTTCGATTTTATCTGTTTTGGTAACATAACTTAAATTTGAAGTCTCCAAGCCTATTCTGTCAATCATTCCTGAACAAATGATTTCTTTTGAAGGCATTTCGATTAATTGGTATTTAATGGATGAACTTCCTGAATTTATAATTACTATTTTCATTTTTTTTGATTTTTTCCTCAGCTCAAAGAGATTTGGAGATTTATTTTATAATTATTTTCCTTTACTGCAAAAATTGTTAAACCGTTTAATCGATTACACAATAAACCAATTCAATTGTTTTACAAACCTTGAGCTTGAATTGCAGTAATAACTACTGTATTGATAATATCGTCAACGGTACAACCACGACTCAAATCGTTTACAGGTTTGTTTAATCCTTGTAACATTGGACCAATTGCCAAAGCTCCTGTTTCTCTTTGAACGGCTTTGTATGTGTTATTTCCTGTATTTAAATCAGGGAAAACCAATACACTAGCATGTCCTGCTACTTCAGAATTTGGCATTTTGCTTTGTCCAACTTCTAAATCAACGGCTGCATCATACTGAATTGGACCTTCAATTTTCAAATCAGGGCGTTTGCTTTTAACGATTTCAGTAGCTTCTCTAACTTTATCAACTTCATTACCTTTTCCTGATGAACCTGATGAATACGATAGCATAGCTACTTTTGGTTCGATTCCGAATGCCAAACTTGAATCGGCCGATGAAATTGCAATTTCTGCTAATTGTTCGGCTGTTGGGTTTGGATTAATCGCACAATCTCCAAAGATAGAAACTCTATCTTCTAAACACATAAAGAATATGGACGAAACTACTGAAGAATTAGGTTTTGTTTTGATGAATTGCAAAGCTGGCAAAATAGTATGTTGGGTGGTATGAGCCGCACCCGAAACCATTCCGTCTGCATGACCTTTATAAACCATCATTGTGCCAAAATATGAACCGTCTTCCATTAAATCTTTGGCAATTTCCAAAGTCATTTTCTTTTCTTTTCTCAGCTCATAATAGGTATTCACATAATCATCATAATTGTTATCTTTTCTAGGATTGATTAGGTTCACTTTAGTAAAATCGATATCTAAACCTAATTCGGCCGATTTGCTGATAATTTGTTTAGTGTTTCCTAAGATAGTAATATCGACCACATCCATCAAGTACAGTCGGGCTGCTGCAATAAGGATTCTATCGTCGTTTCCTTCCGGTAAAACAATATGTTTGCGATGTTGTTTGGCTCTTTTTACTAAGTTGTATTGGAACATCTTTGGAGTCATTCCTTCTACTTCAAACTTGATGAATTTCTCAGTCAAACTATCTAAATCCACATATTTTTCGAAGGTATCTATCGATATTTGAATTTTTTGTTTGTTGTTGGCATAAATTTTAGGTTTGATATCCCCTATTTTATTAGAAATCACATAAGTACCTTCTTTTACTGCAATAACTGGTACAACTGGCGAAAGACCTTCAATTAATTTAAGAATCGTGTCTTCTGGAATAATATTCCCCGTCAAAACGATTCCAGAAATCGAAGGATAATTTTTAGATTCATTAGCTTGTAAAGCACCCAAAATAATATCGGCTCTATCACCCGGAGTAATTACTAATCCGTCTTCTTTTAGATGATTTAAATAATTTCTTAATTGCATCGCTCCTACGCTAAAACTAGAAATTTGATTGTTCAAATAAGACTCTCCAAACAATACTTTAGCATCTAAAGCTTTTACAATTTCTTGAATTGTGGTGTTCTTTAAACTCGGAATCATCGGAATAGCATTGATCAAAACTCCGTCTGGTAAATTTTTCTTCAAACCAGAGGTAACCAATTCTATGTTTTGTGACTCTACTTTATTACCAATAACGGCCAAAACTTCAACATCTTTTTGCTTAAATGAATCATAGGCTAGACACATTCCATCAACCAATTCATCTAATGTTTTGTTTACTCCTGAGCCTACAATAATTGCTGGAATTCCAAGATTTTTAGCAATAAGTACATTCATATCCATTTCGATAACTGCACCTTCACCTATAAAACTAGTCCCTTCGACCAAAACAAAATCAAATTGTTCTTCTAGTTGTTTGTATTTTTCAATAATCAAATCGATTACCTCTCCTAGTTTTCCTTTGTTTTTCTTTTTAATCAATTTACTTTTCTTGATAGCATAGGCATCGTGAAAAGAAATATCCAACCCAAAATGGTTGATTACTGTATCGATATGATTATCTAATTCGCCTTCTTCAAAATCTTCGACTATTGGTCTAAAATAACCCACTTTGGCAGTCCTGCCAATAAGCATGCTCATTAAACCCAAAGTAACAATAGATTTACCACTATTTTCTTCGCTTGTTGCGATGTATATCGCTTTATTCATTTTCTTTATTTTTTAATTTATTATATTCTTAAGTTAAATTTACTTTTTTCTTTTAATCATTTTAAATTCAAAACCAATTCCGCTTTTTAAAATAAAACAACATTCCCAAAACAATTAAAATCATTATGCCAACAACTGTATAATAACCGTGTTCATATTCTAGCTCAGGCATATACTTAAAATTCATTCCATACACACCCACTATAAATGTAAGCGGAATAAAAATTGCCGAAACAACGGTCAACGTCTTCATAATTTCGTTCATTTTATGACTTTGTGCCGAGAAATAAAAATCAGAAGCACTATGAAGTGTACTCATATCAGACTCAATTTGTTCTAAAAGCTCTAAACTCTTTTGATGTAACCTTGAATAAAAACTAAAATTTTCATCTTCAATTACATTAAAAACATTATCGTCTTTCATACTTTTTATATCATACAACGAATCTCGAAGCGGTGTGATGGCTCTCTTTAAAAAATTAAAATTATCCCGATGCTGTTCAATTTTTTCTAAAATAATGGGACCTGCATTTTTCTTTGTCAAATCAATCAATTCTTCTATTTTGTCTTCTTCATTTTCTAATGTAATATAGAAATTCTCCATAATTGAATCCAGAAGAATATACAGCAAATAATCCGCTTTTTTGCCTCTAACAATTCCGGAATGTGTTCTAATTCGCTCTCGAATATGGGTAAAAAAATCACTTCTTTTTTCCTGAAACGAAATCAAAACTCCTTCTTTTATCAAAAAACTAATTTGTTCGGCACAAATATTATCAGAATCTCCTGCTGGCAACAAAGATTTTATATTAAAAAATAAAACATCATGTTGCTCTTCTGTTTTTGTCCTTCTATTCGTATTCAAAATGTCGGCGAGCATAAAATCGTCTATTTTAAAATAGAACCCCACCTTTTTTAACAAATCAATATTATTAAGACCGTGTATATTGAGCCAATTTGCTTTTTGATAATCAATACATTTTTCAATATCAAAAACATTAAAATCCTGATATTCTGATAAATTCAAATCATCATAAACAAACAATTGCATCTCTGAATCTGTTTTTTTATGAATTCCTGTGTATTCCAGATTATAGGGTTGTATTTTTCTCCCTTTTTTGTATTTGATCTTTCTCATTCAAATTGTTTTATGAAGTAATATTACAAAAATCTTTTTATACGAATATCAAAATTAATTGATTATGATTTTTTAAAATAAAAAACAATTTAGCAAAACTACTTCACGTTACAAATGTATTTATAAATAAAAAGCATATTTATGAGATAAATCATTTGTTTATTCAAAATAAAATTATAAACCTTTTTAAACATAAAAAAAACCGAGCCATTGCTGACTCGGTTTTGATTTTATAAAGAGAGATACGATATATCGCGTCTCGACGAGAAATAATTATTTTACTTCTTCGAATTCAACGTCTTCTACGTTGTCTCCTTGAGGTTGTTCTCCCTGTGGTTGTTGAGCACCACCTTGAGCTTGTTCTCCTTGAGCATACATTTCTTCAGTAGCTTTTTTCCAAGCTGCGTTGATGTTGTCAAGCGCTTTTTGAATAGCTGGAATGTCTTGAGATTGGTGAGCCATTCTCAATTCAGTCAAAGCATACTCGATAGCTACTTTGTTATCATCAGTCAATTTTTCTCCAAGTTCTTTCAATTGAGACTCGGTTTGGAAAATCATTCCATCAGCTTCGTTCAATTTTTCAGCTTTTTCTCTTGCTGCTTTGTCAGCATCAGCATTAGCTTCAGCGTCTTTTTTCATTTTTTCGATTTCTTCAGCAGTTAACCCAGAAGAAGCTTCGATACGAATATCATGAGATTTTCCAGTTCCTTTGTCAGTTGCCGAAACTTTAATGATACCATTAGCATCAATATCAAAAGTTACTTCAATTTGAGGAACTCCTCTTGGTGCTGGTGGAATACCATCTAAGTGGAAACGACCAATTGTTTTATTATCAGCAGCCATTGCTCTAGCTCCTTGCAATACGTGAATTTCAACAGTTGGTTGAGAATCTGCAGCAGTAGAGAATACTTGCGATTTTTTAGTTGGAATAGTTGTGTTAGACTCAATTAATGTAGTCATAACTCCACCCATAGTTTCGATACCTAAAGACAAAGGTGTAACGTCAAGTAACAATACATCTTTTACATCTCCAGAAAGAACTCCACCTTGAATAGCTGCTCCAATGGCAACAACCTCATCAGGGTTAACTCCTTTAGACGCTTTTTTACCGAAGAATTTTTCAACTTCGTCAGCGATTCTTGGCATACGAGTAGAACCTCCAACCAAGATCACTTCGTCAATATCAGAAACTGATAAACCTGCATCTTTCAACGCTTTGGCAACTGGAGCCATAGAACGTTTTACTAATGAGTCTGTCAATTGTTCGAATTTAGCTCTAGTTAATTTTTTAACTAAGTGTTTTGGTCCTGAAGCAGTAGCAGTAACGTATGGCAAGTTAACTTCAGTTTCAGCAGATGAAGACAATTCAATTTTTGCTTTCTCAGCTGCTTCTTTCAAACGTTGCAATGACATTGGGTCTAAACGCAAGTCAATACCTTCTTCAGCATTGAATTCGTTAGCCAACCAATCGATAATTTCGTGGTCAAAATCGTCTCCACCAAGGTGAGTATCACCATTTGTAGAAAGCACTTCGAAAACTCCATCACCTAATTCAAGAACAGAGATATCAAAAGTACCTCCACCTAAATCGTAAACAGCAATTTTTTGATCTTTTCCTTTTTTATCCAAACCATAAGCAAGCGCAGCTGCAGTTGGTTCGTTGATGATACGCATTACTTTAAGACCTGCAATTTCACCAGCTTCTTTAGTAGCTTGACGTTGCGCATCGTTAAAGTAAGCAGGAACAGTAATAACTGCTTCAGTAACTGTTTGACCTAAATAGTCTTCAGCAGTTTTTTTCATTTTTTGAAGTGTCATAGCTGACAATTCTTGTGCAGTGTACAAACGACCATCAATATCCACACGTGGCGTATTGTTATCTCCTTTTACAACTGAATAAGAAACTCTTTTAGCTTCGGCTGAAACCTCAGAAAAAGAATGACCCATAAAACGTTTGATAGAAGCAATAGTCTTAGTTGGATTAGTTACCGCTTGTCTTTTTGCAGGATCCCCTACTTTAATTTCTCCACCTTCAACAAAAGCGATGATAGATGGTGTTGTTCTTTTTCCTTCTGCGTTAGGAATAACAACTGCTTCATTACCTTCCATTACAGAAACACAAGAGTTGGTCGTACCTAAATCAATTCCGATTATTTTACCCATTTTTAGTTATATTTAATTTTATTGAATACTTATTTTAACGGTTCGAGTTGCAATAGTCAATCTTTGTGCCAAGGCTATGGCAGTCTGTAAATTGTCAGTTTATGGCAAAATTGGCGGAAAATAATATGACAAGATGACATTTTTACTCCCCCTTTTGAGGGGTGACCGAAGGTCGAGCTGTGTTTTTTTTTGGATTAATACTGACGGTTTTCAGGAGCTATTTCCCGCTATTCGCTCTATCTTTATGTTCTTAAAGAAAGAACATAAAGGATGCCGCTGCTATCGGGGCTAGGGCAATTGGGGAATCAATTGTATAAAGAAATTAGGCAGACAATTAACGAACCAAAATAAAGAATATCAAAAAGGAAAATCATAGATTTGCAAGACTCTAAATTATAATACGAAAATTACAAGTAAAATGGCAAAACCTTTTTTAAAATGGGCTGGTGGTAAAACGCAGTTGACAACTTCTGCCTTTTAATAATCATTGCAAAAAAATCGTTTTATATGAACTTAAATTTCAATTTGAAACTTAGCGAAGGGTACAAAAGCAACTCACAGATTGCAAGAGTTTTAACCGAAAACTGGGTTAAAGAAAATTCATATTGTCCAAACTGTGGTCAATTACCATTGAACGATTTTGAAAACAATATGCCAGTTGCAGATTTTTATTGTTTAAAATGTAATGAAGAATTTGAATTAAAAAGTAAAAACGGAAAATTAAGTTCCATAATCAATGATGGTGCTTATGAGAGTATGATTAAAAGGATTACTTCGGATACAAACCCAAATTTTTTCTTTTTGACTTATGATAATAGTGTTGTAAATAATTTTTTAGTAATTCCTAAACAATTTTTCACACCTGATATAATTATTAAACGTAAACCTTTATCTGAAACTGCAAAACGAGCAGGTTGGATTGGTTGTAATATTGATATTTCAAAAGTTCCAGAAAGCGGAAGAATCTTTATAGTTGAAAATTCAAAAATAATTGATAGAGAAAAAGTGCATATAAAATTGAAAAGCACGGATTTTTTAAAATCTAAAAGTTTAGAAACGAGAGGTTGGATATTAGATATTTTAAATTGTGTTGAAGAAATTAAAAAGCAATCATTTACATTAGACGAATTATATGCATTTGAAAATAAATTGAAAATTAAATATCCAAACAATAATCATATTAAGGATAAAATCCGTCAACAATTACAGTTTTTGCGAGATAAAGGATTAATAGAGTTTAACGGAAGAGGAAATTATAAAAAAATTGAACTATGAAAAAATTTATATTTATTTCACCCGAAGGTACAACAGAAGCTCCAAACAGTTCATTCGAAGTAAATAATATGCAAGTAATTGGAATTGTCGAAAATGTTACCAATGAAGATGAAGCATTAAAAAAACTTTTAATTGAAAATGATTGGATTATTGATGCCGAATTCAATATATCCGAATTCATCGTTTATGAAATCTTATAATTTTAAATCCAAATATCTCCCTTCAATACCAGAATTTTTTAAAGCCAAAGCATTCTCTTTTCCGTAAGCAATAAATACACTTGGAGCACCGGGCGTTCCTGCTTGAATACCCGAAATATGGTAAAATCGTATTCTTCCTTTTACGAATAATATAGCATCTGCATCATTCCAAATATGATCAAAGAAACATTTCGTTTCTGTCCTTGCAAAAATTAATGCAATTCCGTTTCCGTGAAATTTTAATTTCTCTAACCATAATTCCATTCCTCTTCCATAAGGAGGATTTAAATAAACTCTACCAAACCAATCTTTTGACAAACCATCATCAGAAATTGTAAAATTATTTTTTGCGTGCAAAAAAGGAGGGTTTATTGGACTACACGGGTCTAAATCAAATTTCCCTAGTTTAATCGCCAATTCAGGTGGTGTTAGCCATTCTACCTTTGTTTCTTTGCAACGTTCAAATGATGTATTCATAAAATATTATTTGATACAAATATTTGATCAATTTTTAATAAAAACAAATTATAATATGATCATTTTCAATAACTTATAAACATTTTTATAATTGTTTATGTAACAGGAAATTATATCTACTAGCTCCGCAAAGCCTCCGACTTTGAGGATGCGTTTGTCAGTCTATGATTGACATAAAATTAAACTCAAAATAAAGTCGGTTGAAAACCGAAAATCACTACCTCAAAGTCGGAGACTTTGCGGAGCCTTGAATAAATTATCTTGTCTTACCAACCATTACATTCCAAACTACTGTGCTATATTGCATTTTTAAATATACAACTTTTCTGTATTATATTGTTTTTTTTTGCTATATTTGTTTGACCCCAACTGGTACTCGATTGCATCGAGTACCTACTTAAATCAATAATCAAATCTTAGCGTTTGCAACGCAGTTTATCTCCATAATCCACCACGCCTAGCTTCAAAACAGTAGGTTATATTACAAAACAGAATCTATTAATTCAAGATATAAAATGACCAAAAAAAATATAAAAATATATACAATTACAAGCTTTACCGTAATTTTCCTTATCTCTCTTACTCAAAACGCAATAGTAGTTAGTAAGGATTTTCATAATGAAAATGTTTCCTCAATTAATTTATTCCTCTCTGGTGCTTTTGGTTGGATTTTAGGCGGACTTCTAGAATCTATAATTTGGCTTGCTAACCCTTTTGCATTTTTGACTATCGTATTCCTTTGGAAAAACAATAAAAAGGCAATGTCCACTGTTTCTGCTTCACTATTTTTATCTATTTGTTTTTCATTTTGGAATGAAATTCTACAATCTGGAAGTGGAAGAAATGACGCAATTGCACATTTGGATAAAGGATATTATTTATGGTTGTTAAGCATAATCGTGCTTGCGATTGGAACTTTCCTCTATTTCAAAAAAGCAAACGGTCTAAAAAAGTAAATTTTAAAAATAATGACAGTATTCAACCTCTTTTAAAGTAATTTAAAGGAGGTTTGTTTTTAGGGATATTTCACCTTTGCAATTTGAACTTTTGAAGTGTAATAAATCCCTATTTGAACCAAGGTAAAAGCGTAATAACCCCATTTAATTTGTTCATAGGTTTCGAAAAGAGAATCGAAAAACAGAATACAAATTAGTGTAATTAAAATTAAAGAGATATTGACGATAGATAATTTGTAAACCCATTTTATTCTTTTTATGAACGATAAAATCAAAATAGAAAACGAGATCAACACTATAAAAACAAAAGAAAAGGATCTAATAAATAATGACAAACCATCGTATTTGTGCTTTTTAAAATCTTTGATTACTTCCTTCCTAAACTCGGCATAAGAACCTTCAAAATATGCTCTTGACACAAAAGCTAATTAAAAGGCATTTTCATTAGTAACATCATCAACAAATTCATAAGCTTTTTTATAAATAGGAATATCTTCTTTTATTATTTCAGTAATAGTATCAGAGTTGATAATAGACTCTTTTCCTACTACAATTGGAATATTATTTTTAACCGAAGAAGTTTCAACTGCTGTGGTATCAATTGCCTCTACTGCTGGAGCATCAACATTTTTTGTCCAACCGTGACCATTACATTGGTCATAAAAAGGAGCCATCAATAATAAAAAAGCTACTAAAGATAGGACTTTGAGTAATCTAGTATTTTCCATTTGAAAAAATTAAGCTGTTAATAAAATCTTAAAAAATAAGAATCAAACTGTATGCCAAAAACATTCAATTAATTACACTAAAGAAGTATTATGAAAATAAATGAATATATTTATTTGAAGTAAAAGGAGGTTTTTTCACAGACTGATGTTGGTGAAAATGCCACAAAAAATATCCAGAAATATATACTTCTAAATTAAATTTTAAAATAATTAAAATTATAATGTTACACTTTAGCGCAACTTTATTAATTTTGCATTGTGGAAAAAGAAAAGAAAATAAGAACGGTAACATTTTACAAAGATTATTTTGTAGAATTTTTTGTAAAACAACGTGAAAAGGTTCAAGATAAAATTACTTGGACTTTGGAATTAATTGAACATTTAGAAAAAATTCCAGAAACTTATTTAAAACATCTTGAAAATACTGATGGTTTATATGAAATAAGAGTAAAACAAGGAAGTGATATTTTTAGAATATTCTGTTTTTTTGATAAAGGAAAATTAATCATTCTTGCGAATGGATTCCAAAAGAAAGAACAGAAAACACCCAAAAAAGAAATCGAAAAAGCATTAAAAATAAAAAAAGAATATGAAAGCGAAAACAACTAATTTAAAAACTCTTGCCGAATTCAAAGATGAATTTTATGGCAAAACAGGAACTGAAAAACGTGATAAACTAGAAAAAGGCTATGAACAATTCAAACTTGGTGCATTAATTCACGAAGCAAGAATTGAAAAAGGTTTAACACAAGAAGAACTTGCTCATAAAAGCGGAACTACAAAATCTTATATTTCAAGAATTGAGAACAATGTAAAAGAAGTAAGATTCTCTACCTTGCAAAAAATTGTAGAATTAGGATTGGGAGGAAAATTAGAGCTTGCAATAAAGTTGTAAATAAAGGCTCTATCCACCAACAGCCGCAGCTGTTACACAACCCTAATTTTTTAAAATAATCTTCTGACTAGTCCTAAATAATCGATACAGATTATTAGACAAATTTAAATAAATTAAACAGCATCAAAAACGTTTTTGGTGCTGTTTTTAGTTTTATAGGTTTTCATTAATATTTTATTTTGTTCGT
>NZ_PQVG01000005.1 GCF_002920895.1 Flavobacterium alvei | reverse complement strand
GAACAAAATAAAATATTAATGAAAACCTATAAAACTAAAAACAGCACCAAAAACGTTTTTGATGCTGTTTAATTTATTTAAATTTGTCTAATAATCTGTATCGATTATTTAGGACTAGTCAATTATTTTTTAGCCTTTTAGCCAAGCATTTTTCAACTCTGATTTTGTTGCATCTGTTGCTTCAAAACTTTCTTTGTCTTCATATGGAAGTTTTACTTTTCCATTGATAATTTGTTCTTTACCCTCTCGTTTTATTTTTACAGAAATTGGGTCGTTTTCTTTCCATTTATCGCTATCCGAAATCATATCGTAGATATTGTCATAATTGTAATTTTTACTATTAATTGCCAGTATAATATCACTTCCTTTTAAACCCAAGTTAGTATAAAAAACGTTTAAATCATTGCTTGGATTTATGATAATTTCTTTAGTAGATTGATTTACAGAAATGTATGGAATTTGACCTTTTAAGAAAACATTTGTTGGTGATTTTTTGATTGATTTTGTCACTCCAACTCTAGCTAGATAACTTGCATAAGGAATAGGAGTTGAACCTGAAACATAAGTTTTCAAGAATTCTCCAACTTCAGGATAAGTCAATTGAGTAATTTTCGCAAAAAGTTCCTCGTCATTGAATGCTTTTGAAACGCCATATTCATTCGATAATTTTTGCATTAAATCAAGAATTCCTCTTTTGCCATTGCTGTTGTCTCTGATAATTATGTCCAAACACATTCCAATCAGAGCCCCTTTTTCATACACATTCAAATATTGAGCTTTATAAGGTTCTACAAACACATTTTTACTCATAGTTGTAAATGGCATGGTGTCATCTAGTTTTTTTGAATTTTCAATTTTTCCTGCCATTCTAGTATAAAACTCATCTTCATCAATCAGTCCTTGATTGATTTGAAAAAGATTGGCAAAATATTCGGTCACTCCTTCGTACATCCATAAGTGTTCTGACATTTTTGGAGCATTATAATCAAAATTTTGAATTTCTTGAGAATGAATGGTCAAAGGTGTTACAATATGAAAAAACTCATGCGAAACGACATCTTTCATCTCTTTTGTTAATTCATCTTTTGGAAGCATTTCTGGAAATACCACGGTTGTTGCAGTTGGATGTTCCAAAGCACCAAATCCTTGAGCATCCTTGTTCATAGTGGACAAATACAATAAAACGCTATATTTTTTGGTTGAATTGATAGACCCTAAGAAACGTTTTTGAGCCGTCATCATGGTTTTCATTTCGGGCGTTATGCTCTCTGCTGTAATTTTTCCGTTTGGAGAATATACGGCAATTTGAATTTCCATATTATCTACTGTGAAAGTAGTATAATTAGGTTTTGAATACATAATTGGGTTTTCGACTAATTCAGCATAACGTGGCGTTATAAATAAATCATTTGTAGTAGCTGGATCTTGATCTGTCATTGAAGTTGCTCCCCAAAGAGTTGTTGGGTGAGAAATAGAAACTTTATAAGGAACCGACAAATAATCTGAAAAATAGCCAACAAAACAGTGCGTGTTAAGCATTATGTTTTTGCCTGCATCAATGTTTGAACCACTAGGCGAAAAAATATCTCCAGAACCAAAGCCCTCTCCTTTTTCGGTGTCATAAGTATCGTTTACAAAATAGGTAATTTTATCCAAAGTTTTAGCTTTAGCTATTGACCAAGAATTTTCATCCGTTTTTTTAACAGTTAAAGGGTTTCCTTTTTTGTCGAAAGCTTTTAAATCATCAATATGTTTTCCATAATTGTCTTCAGAATAGGTTCCTGGAACTGTTTTTGGGATGTGATAAGTCACTTCATCTGTTTTGATTTTAGGTGATTTAACGGTAACTAAAACCTTGTCATTCTTGATTTCATTTAGATTAATGTTAACCTGAATTTCTTCTTTATTAGAAGTCGCACTAGCAGTACTAGCAGTTTTACAACTCCATAGAACAGTTGCAAAAGCAAAAGCAAATATTATTTTTTTCATTTTATGTTTTTATTTGTGATATATGACTTTGAAAGTATAGATATGTTACACTTAAACTCAGTTTTTAAAGGATAATTTGAATAATAAAAAAACTCCTGAATATCAGGAGTCAAATGTTAATCAAGTTTATTTTTTATATAATATTTACCATCTAAGTCTTCGTCAAAGTCGTCAATTTTTGCAGGTTTTGGTTTTGGTTTACTGGCTAAAGCTTTCTTTTTCCACATTTCAAATTTCTCAGCAGGCATCTTTTTTTTCATGATTTCAAGAACCTCTTTTTCAGATAACCCAAATTCTTTTTTGATGATTTCAAAAGGGTTTCTTTCCTCTAAGGCGAACGTAACAAGTTTTTCTGTTTGTTCCCAATTTAATTCTGTGCGGTTACTCTTCTTCATTAGGTGAAAATTAATTCAATTTTATATTTAGGGTTAATGTTAATAGATTTGTTTTTAAATCTTTGTCCAATATTAATAAAAAAAATAATTACTTTTTATCTAAAGGTGTATTTTTTTATGATTTTTAATCGTTTTCTGGCGAACGGAGTTTTTGAAATGGTATTTTTAATAAATTCATCAATTGATTATTTTCGTCTGGCTTTGAATGTGTGTCTATTCCATATACTATTTCTTCTTTTTTGAGATACATAAATGTGCCAAAAAGCCGATCCCAAATCGAAAAAATATTACCGTAATTGCTATCCGTATAAGGCAATTTATAGTGATGATGCACCTTGTGCATATTGGGTGAAACCAAAAAATAACTCATTATGGTATCTATTTTTTCGGGAAATGAAAAATTAGCATGAGTAAACTGTGTAGAAACAACCGAAATAGTTTGGTAGATAAAAACTAACCACATTGGGCTTCCAACAACTACTATTCCTATGATTGTAAATGCAAAACGGATGATACTTTCGCCAGGATGATGCCTATTTCCAGATGTTGTATCTATCCAAGTATCCGTATGATGAATCAAGTGAAAACGCCATAGAAATTTGATTTTATGCTCAATTAAATGCGCCAAATAAGCTCCAATTAAATCCAGTAACAATAACCCAATTACTGTATAAAGCCACAAAGGTATTGTTGGCAAGCATTGTAAAACACCAAAATTGGTTGCAATTGTCCAATCAGAAGCCTTTAGTAAAAGAAAGGCTAAAGTAAAATTAATAAGAATGGTAGTAAAGGTCAGGAAAAAATTTATTCCAGCATGTTGCCATTTTTTATACTTGAAATGAAAGAGCGGAAAAGCATTTTCGATTAACCAAAAAAAAGTAATTCCACCCACAAGAATCAAACTTCTGTGTGAGGATGGAATTGTAGAAAAGTAAGCAATAATCTCGTTCATAATCAGTATTTTATTTCAAATCTAATGATTTTTGGATAATATGATTATTTAATGATTCGAAATGTTAGATTTATTCTGGATCCAATGAGTTTTGACGTTTTCGGAATTTGATGTTTCCAGAAATGTTGGGTGGTTCCTTTCATCACCAATAAGCTGCCATGTTCAAGCAAAATATTTTGTTTGAGCCTCGAAATCGAATTGTGCTTGAGTTGAAAAACACGTTCACTCCCAAAACTAACCGAAGCAATTATAGGATTGTTGCCCAATTCTTTTTCGTTGTCGGCATGCCAACCGTTGCTGTCTTTTCCGTCGCGATAGAGATTGAGTAGCACTGTGGTAAAATCGGTTTCAATGACAGTTTCAATCTGTGATTTTATCTTTTCTAGAATTGGGTTCCACGGTAGAGGTTGCATTTTGATATTCGAATAGGAGTACGATTTTCCATCATTTCCAAACAAAGCTGTTAAACGAGGTTGCGGATGTACTTTTCCAAAAACTCGAATTTCGTCCTGTTGCCAAGGAATGTCAGTTGTTAATTGTTCAAAAATCGCATCAGCTTCTTCCTTGTTAAAAAAATGAGGATAATAAATAATGTCTGCGTCTGGGAGATTAAAAACAATAGGTTCTGATTGGAAAAGTGAGTTCATAATGCAAAAATAAAGAGAAAAGCAAAGATTTTCATCTTTGCTTTTCTCTTTAAAATATATTTTGAAAAAAAATTAAGCTTCTGAAGTGTCCTGCAAAAGATTTTTATAAATAAATCCAGCTGCAATTGCTCCTAAAATTGGTGCAGCCCAAAACAACCAAACTTGTGACAATGGTTCGCCACCTACAAATATTGCTTGAGACAAAGAACGAGCAGGATTTACAGATGTATTGGTAATTGGAATACTGATTAAGTGAATTAAGGTTAAAGCTAATCCAATTGCGATTCCAGCAAATTTTCCGTTGGCAAATTTATCAGTTGCTCCAAGAATTACTAACAAGAAAAACATAGTCAAAATGAATTCAGCTATAAATGCCGATTGCATAGAATAACCATCAGGAGAAAAAGCATCAAAACCATTAGAGGCAAAAGCACCTGCTTTTGAAGGATCTATTGAAAAACCTGCTTTTCCTGATGCAATTGCAAACAAAGTTCCAGCAGCGGCAATCGCTCCAGCGCATTGTGCAATGATATAAGGAACTAATTCTTTGGCAGAAAATCGACCTCCAGCCCATAATCCAAAAGAAACTGCAGGATTAAAATGTCCGCCAGAAATATGACCCACAGCATAAGCCATTGTCAAAACGGTTAAACCAAATGCAAGAGAAACCCCCACGAATCCAATTCCTAAATCGGGAATTCCAGCAGCAAAAAGTGCGCTACCGCAACCTCCAAAAACCAACCAATACGTGCCAAAAAATTCAGCCAATAATTTTCTCATAATGTAAAATTTAGATTGTTAATGCATACGAAGTTAAGGTAAATGCATTTTAAAATCAAAATTTTTTGTTAAATTTTTGTAAATCGACACTGTTTTTGCAATTAACATTTTCTATTTTTTAAAATTTAACAGTATTATAACATTAAGAATGGTGTTTAATTGGCTCGAAAATGCTTGGTCAAATAAAAAATATTGACTCCCAAGATGAAAGCATTGGAAATGATGATCGGCCATGAGGTTGCCAACATAAAACCATAAATCACAAATAATAAGCATCCAGTAGAGTTGACTATTCGTAATGTGTTGATGTTTTTCATTAGAAAAGAAATCATCAATACTAATGAGGCCAAATATCCTACCGCTTCTGTTAATGTAATACCTAACATTTTTTTATTTTTAAATTGAAGTATAAAAATAAGGGATAGTTATGGTTTGAAGATAGAAATTTTAGACTTTTTTAAAACAATCCTTCTAAAGCCTTGTTTTGTATTCCAATTTTGGTGAAATCAAAATCCAGTTTGTTTTTCAAAATCGAGGCATACACACTTCTAAAATCAATTTCGTGCTTCAAATCGCCATTGTCCAAATCCGAAAGATTGGGGTTGTTTCCGATTATTTTGCCGCGGTTGTTTCCCCCAATGACAAACATTGGTGCCGCGGTTCCGTGATCGGTGCCTCGTCCATTGTCTTTCACGCGACGACCAAATTCCGAGAAAACAACAATCGTAACGTTTTGTAATTGTTGCGATTTTTTCAAATCTTCATAAAAACTAAAAACGGCATCATTGAGTTCTGTCAATTTATTTTTATGAATGGAAAGCTGGTTGTCGTGCGTGTCAAAACCGCCCAAAGAGGTATAATACACTTTCGAATTCAGGTTTCCTTTGATTAATTTCGAAATCCATTCGAGATTTTTGGCCAAGCCTGTTTTGGGATAAACGACATCCGAAGGTGCTGATTTTGCCAATGCTTTTTGAATGTCATCCGAGCCTTCCACTACCGAATTGGCTACTTTTCGAACAAAATCCAATTGTGGATTCTTGGATAATTGACCGTCATTTTCGGCCTTGCTTTTGGTTTTGAATCGGTCGGGATCTTTCACCGTAATCGAGTTGGGTTCTTCCCCTTTCAAAGCTAAATTGTCAATCGTGTCTATATTTATTCCAGCCGTAGGTTGGTGTTCTTTGCATTGCAAATCAAGATAACGTCCCAACCAGCCATCACTTAAATATTCCTGATGGGTTGGTGCAGTTTGCCAAATTTCCTGACTCCTGAAATGAGAACGAACCGGATTCGGATAGCCCACATTTTGTATCACTGACAAATCGCCACTTTGTTGCATACTGGCAAATCCTTTCAATGCGGGATGAAACGCCATACCTTTTGCTGAATTTAATACTTCGGTTTTGGATAGCGCAATTTTTGGACGCACATCATAATAAAGTGCATCTTCAAAAGGGATAAAGGTGTTCAATCCATCGTTTCCACCATTCAATTGAACAAAAACGATGCATTGTTCGCCTACAATCAAATTTTTTTGAGAGCCAAAAGAATATAAAAAGTCAGGCAAAAGGAGTGAACCACCTGTAAATGTTCCAGTGAGTGTTAAAAATTTTCTTCTGTCCATTTTCTTGATTTTTAAATAAGTTGAAATTCAGGAGTTTTAACCATATAATTGAACAATCGCATTACCGCATTATCCGAGCCTTCGGTCTTGCTGTCGAA
Organism: Flavobacterium alvei; assembly: GCF_002920895.1. Taxonomy (GTDB): domain Bacteria; phylum Bacteroidota; class Bacteroidia; order Flavobacteriales; family Flavobacteriaceae; genus Flavobacterium; species Flavobacterium alvei. Next base: position 321,983 of record NZ_PQVG01000005.1, on the reverse strand, counting down.
ATCGTATTTTAGTATTTTTTCAAAATCTTGTTGGTCGGCTTCGTCCGTTTGAAACAACAATCTATTTTTGAGTTCGCCAATGATCTCTTTATTGTTGCCTTCTTTGTTCCAATCCAATTTTACCTTGAGTTGCTGGTTTGGGTTTTGTCTTGTCATTAAATCATCACTCATCATCGAGTTGTCATTGTTGATTTTTTTGGCTCGGGTCAAGTTTTTTCCGTTGCAAAGCAAATCGGCAATATTGTTTCGTTGCAAGAAAACCTGTGAAGTCAGCCAAGAATTTCCGCCATCCCATCCTTTTACATTGGGTTGGTTGAACAAATCCATTCCTTGATCTTTGAGGAATCGTGCAATTAATTTTTCATTGGGATTTTCAATATTGAGTTCGTTCATCAGTTGCAAAGCGTATTCCAATGGATTTTTAATTTTGGAACCAGCATTGTTTTTGGCATATTCTTCGGTGAAAATTTTGGTCAAAAGCGGTTTGATTTCAAAATTCATTTTCTTGAAATAATCACCATAATAATGCACCAATTCTTCTCTTGGATTATCATAAATGAACCATTTCAATATTTTTCGAGTAATTAAATACGGAATATTGGGCTGTTCGAAAATGATGTCAATCATTTCGTCTATTTTGAAATTTCCTTTTTTGCCAAGATAAACGAAGTTGTCGTTGTCCTCGAAAATTTTTCTGTAAATAGCGTTGTCTTCACCAAGACCCAAACCGGCCAAACCTTTGGCTCCGTTTTTAATGTCTTCTTCGGTATAATTCCCGATGCCAAGGGTAAACAATTCGAGCAATTCCCGACTCAGATTTTCGTTGAGTTTGCCTTTTTTGTTGTCAACATTGTCCAAATAACGCACCATTGCATTACTTTGAACGATTGCTTTGGTCAAGGTTTTATAATTGCCAAAAGCATTTTCTCTCAGGATTTGATTGTGTTGAAAAACCCAATAATTGACTTTCACTTTCTGAAAGGTGGAAACAAAATGATTGTGCCAGAAACACGTCATTTTTTCGCGAAGCGGAAATTCATCTTGGTTCATTTTGTCAATCCACCACGCTCTCATTTCGGCAGAAGTCTGAATTTCTTTTTTGAGTAATTCTTTTTTGGCTTCGGGATTTTCGGCCATTAAAGCTTTTTTAGCTTTTTGTAATTCTTTAATCGATTTGGGACTGTCTTCCAGAAAATCGGGAATTTTAGAATCAAATTTGGTGGCAAAAGATTGTTCCAAGAACTTTTTCAAACCTATTTTTTCGATAGTTTTTGCTTGTTTTGCCGAATATCCGAGGCGCAATGACCAAAGTGTGTTTTTGTCCATAATCTAAAGTGCTATAAAAGTTGGACTTAGATTTTATAAAAGGGTTTAATCGCTTTATGAAATCTTTTGATTTTATGGCTATCCGTTACTTATGTCAATAAAATAATGGTACGCTGATTAAACGGATTTTAGCTGATTATCACGAATTAAAATTAAAAAAAATCAGTTTTTATCCGTTCAATCCGTGTTATCCGTGTGCCATTTTTTAGTTTAGTCCTCAAAGAGTTTTGTTTTATTTCGCTTCTTTTTTCTCCATCAAATCGCTCAAATGCACTCGAAGCGCACCAACAGAAATATTGATTTCCCAAAAAGACAATCCCAATGAAATAAGCAAACTAAGTAAGCTTAACCCAAAAAGTTTAACCCCAAACTCTTGTTCATCTAAAAATAATAATAACATTGTAAAAACGGACAGGAATAAACTCAAAACGCCCGCCATTTGCATGTAACGAATGAGTGTTAAACGCAAGTTCAGGTTTTTGATTTCCAATAAAACCATACTGCTTTCTTTTTCCTTATAAGCTTTTTTTAATCCTCGAATGATGGTAGCAATGGTAAGAAATCTATTGGTGTAAGCTAATAAAATTAAGGAAGTGGCCGAGAAAAGTAGAGCCGGAGTTTCAATGTGTACAGTCATTTTTTAAATATTTAATTTACGTTCAAAGTTCGGGAATCTTTAATCAATATGTGGTTTTTTCTCAAAAAAAAGACCTGCAAATTTTCACTTGTAGGTCTTTTGGATTAAACGGTTAATCGTTTAAACTATTTTATCAAATCAAAACTTCTATTTACAAAAGCAGTAAGTTCTTCATCTTTCAATTAATTTCGTATTCTTCATCTTCATCATCTTGTTCTTCATCTATTTTATCATTTTCATCTTCATCTTCGTCTTCAATTTCATCTTCATCTCCATATGATTTTTTAATGCGGTATTGTATAATTATTGTTATCAATAAGATTAAAGTAAATAATAACGAAAACATTACAAGTCCTACTAATGGCATTCCACAAGTATTATTGTTTTTTTCAAGATAATATACAATTAGGTTAAATGCCAAAATGGTGAATAGGATTTGACCCAAAAAACTAATTAAACAAATTGTTCCAAAGCTCCATTTAATATCTCCTCCAATAGCTTTTCTGCCAAAAATAATTTGAAATAATAGAGGTAGTATAATTAAAATTACGTGCATTTATTTATTATTAGTTTCTATTTATAATTTTCTCACAGCTAGTGCGAGCGTCCCGCTCGTACCCATTTCAATTTGAGATTTCTTTATTTTGTTTGTGTGCACGAGCGGGACGCTCGCGCCAGCACAGGGGGTGCACGAGCGGGACGCTCGCGCCAGCACAGGGGATGTTTTATTCTTCAATTATTATTTCTCTATAAATTCCAATTGGACTTACAGAAATTTTGGGATGATATACATTAAAGAATTTTTCTAATCCTTCTATGGCATTAAACACTCCACGAAAAACTTTGTCATAAACTTTCTCAACTGATAATTCTGTTTCGTCTTGATATTTGAATTCATCAGCTGGATGAACACGTTCATCAAATATTTGAGGACAAGAGGTAATTATTCCAAAAACAGTTAGTTTGATGTTTGGTCGACTACCATAATTATAGATTACATTATCGAATGAACCATCAACTAAAAAATCATTTTTTAAATTTGATATAATTTGAAACTCTGGAAAGTCATCAAATGGGAGAAGTCTAAAATTTAATCTATTTGGGTTGAGTGTTTTTATAAATGTTTTTACTCTTTCAACGAAGGTTTCGTCAAGAAGACTGGCGTCAGAATTTTCCTGAATAAGTTTATCGAAGTTTTTCTCCATAACTTTCAATTTTGCTAATTCTTTTGTGTTTTGTCCTCTTTTAAGAGACTTTCTCATTTCATCGATTTGCTTTCTTGCAACAATAACTTCAGGATGACTTTCCAAAGAAGAAGCATAAACTAATCGTTGAATTTCATTCATATTATCTAAAATATTTGTAAATCTACCGTAATCTTCAAAAGTTGTCCAACCTGTAGCTTTTACGTAGGTGTAATTAGGAACTTTTTCAAGAAACTCATTGAATGATGTTAGTTCTGAATTTAAATCTTTAAGTATGTTTTTGGAGGTTAAATTACTTTCAATTTCGTTTAAAAGTTCGTGATATAATTCCACTCGCTCAGTTTTTATGATTCTTTCTTTTTCACCTTCGCCTGTTTTAGCTTTGATGATTTTTATGTCAAAACCTAATTCGTTATTGATATTATTTTCGTTCTCAATTGCTCTAGTAATTTCTTGCAATAAACCACCGGATAATTGGCTATGTAGTGATTTAGCTTTATCGTAGTCAAAATAAATAAGGTCTCTAATTGCTTTCATAGTTAAATTTTTGTCTCCGATTTTTAAAAATATCACCTAACTTTTATATACGCATAAATTGTCAGTTTATTTTCTAAATTGTTGTTTTATGCGTATGTTTTGGTTGTATTTATGCGTAGTATTATTTCATCAAATATATAAATAATTATTTACAAATCATTCAATGAATTTTTAACTTAAAAAGAAATTGAATTTTAAAAATTCTATTTGATTATGGTTTATTGGTAACAAATCCATTTGCTCCAAAACAAAAAAAACCTGCAAATTTTCACTTGCAGGTCTTAATACTTAATACTATTTTCTTAATACTTATTTGATCAAATCAAAACTTCTTTTCACGAAAGCCGTCAATTCTTCGCCTTTCAACAGGTTTTGGGATAATTTGGCCAAGTCCAAAGCTTGTCTTACCAAACCTTCTTGGGTTGTTTTGTCTTCAGTGTTCAAAATATTGGAAGCCAAATCAGAATTGGTATTTACCACCAAATTGTACATTTCCGGCATATTGCCCATTCCGAACATTCCGCCACCGCCTGATTGGCTCATTTCTTTCATTCGACGCATAAATTCGGGTTGCGTGATGATGAACGGAGCAGCGTTGCTGTCTAAAGCTTCCAATTGAACGGTGTAAGCTTTTGGAATGTAAGTTTCCAATGAAGTTTTCAAGCTTTCTTTTTCGGTATCCGATAATTTAGAAATAGTGGTTTCCTCTTTCTTGATTAAATTATCGATGTGGTCTGAATCCACGCGAACAAAAGTTAAATCTTTATTGTCGCCTTCAATTTTTTGAATCAAATGCGAGATAATTGGCGAATCCAAAAGCAATACTTCGTATCCTTTTTCTTTGGCGATTTCTATGTAAGAATGTTGTGCTTCTTTGTTTCCAGCGTATAAAACAACCAATTTTCCGTCTTTGTCTGTTTGGTTTTCTTTTAGATTTTCTTTCAATTCGTCTAAAGTGAAGTATTTGTCATCAACCGTTGGATACAAAACGAAAGCACCTGCTTTTTCGTAAAATTTCTCTTCTGAAAGCATTCCGTATTCTAAAACCACTTTGATGTCATTCCATTTTTGTTCGAAATCTTGGCGGTTTTCTGTGAACAATGATTTCAATTTATCGGCAACTTTACGTGTGATGTAGTTCGAAATTTTCTTCACAGCACCATCAGCTTGCAAGCCTGAACGAGAAACGTTCAATGGAATGTCTGGAGAATCAATCACACCTTTCAACATTGTCAAGAATTCAGGCACGATTCCTTCTACATTATCGGTAACGTAAACTTGGTTTTGGTACAATTGGATTTTGTCTTTCTGGATTTGCAAATCAGAACCCAATTTTGGGAAATATAAAATACCAGTCAAGTTGAACGGATAATCCACGTTCAAATGAATGTGGAACAACGGCTCTTCAAATTGCATTGGATAGACTTCACGGTAGAAATTTTTATAATCTTCGTCCGATAATTCAGTTGGTTGCTTCGTCCAAGCCGGATTTGGGTTGTTGATGAAATTGTCAAGCTCGATGGTTTCGTTTACGTAATCCTCGGGAGCATCTTCCGGTTTTGGCAAGGTTTCCGTTTTGGTTCCAAATTTAATTGGAACAGGCATAAACTTGTTGTAACGGTTCAACAATTCCCTGATTTTGAATTCTTCCAAAAATTCCAATGAATCTTCGGCAATGTGTAAAATGATTTCGGTTCCACGAGTGGTTTTGTCGGCTGGTTCCAAAGTGAATTCTGGACTTCCGTCACAAATCCAGTGGGCTGCAGGTTCGTTTTTGTAAGATTTGGTGATGATTTCCACTTTCGAAGCCACCATAAAAGCGGAATAAAAACCAAGACCAAAATGACCTATGATTCCTGAATCTTTGGCAGAATCCTTGTATTTTTCCAGGAATTCCTCGGCTCCTGAAAAAGCGATTTGGTTGATGTATTTCTCCACTTCGTCGGCAGTCATTCCCAAACCTTGGTCAATGATGTGCAGTTTTTTGCCTTCTTTGTCGATTTTTACTTCCAGGATTGGGTTGCCGTATTCCACTTTGGCTTCGCCAATGCTGGTTAAATGTTTTAATTTTAGGGTAGCATCTGTTCCATTGGAAATCAATTCACGCAAAAATATTTCGTGATCGCTGTACAAGAATTTCTTGATTAGGGGGAAGATGTTCTCTACCGAAACGTTAATTTGTCCAGTTGCCATATTTTTTTGTTTTTTTTAATGGTTTTACAATTGAGTATCTTTTCTTCAAATAGAATACCAATTGTGTACAAAGTGACAAAATGTCGGAAGTGTTAATTTTGAAACAAAATACAGTTATTTCGAAACCATTTATGCTTGCTACATTGTAACTTTGTAAGAGTTTAATCTTAAATACCTTATTAATATGAAAAAAGCAATTACACTACTGATGGTGACTCTATTTTTCTTTGCGTGCAAGAGTACATCCAGTACTACGAGTACAACTGTTAAGAGCGAACCAGTTGCCAACACGAAATTGGACAAAAGTTCTCAAGTGTCTATCAAAGGAGATTGGACAATTACTAGCGTGACTTATCCGGGTTCTGATTATATCAAAGTCAATTCCTTTCAAATCGCCGATTCAAAATGTTTTGTTGGAAGTACTTGGAATTTTATTTCTAACAATAACAAAGGAAGTATGAGTTTAACAAAGTCGGACTGTCCTGCTTTTAGTTCGCCAATTGTTTGGAGTATTAATAAAGACGGCGTTTTTGTTCTTAAAATTGTTGAAGCTGGAGTGAAATCTAAAACAATTACCCAAGGTTATTTATTGCGTGTGGCCAATCAAACAGAGGCTTCATTTCAATTAATAGACACTATTAATGTTGGTGGACAAACAAAAGAAGTTACCTATCAATTTGAAAAAATCATTTCTACTAAAAACTAAATAATTATGAAATCGCCATTAAAACAAGTTTGCTTAAGCAAACACCAATAAGTAAAAGGCGATAACATATATGACCAATAACAAATAAATTTTACATATATGAAAAAAACAGCAATTTTAGTAATGAGCAGTTTGTTCTTATTGGCTACTCTTTTTGCCAGTTGTGAAGCAACAAAAAATGCAAATAACACTCAAAAAGGAGCAGGAATTGGAGCTGCTGCAGGAGCGCTTATTGGAGGAATTATAGGGAATAATTCAAAAATTGGAACTGCTGGAGGCGCACTTATCGGAGCAGCTATTGGTGGAGGTTCTGGAGCTTTGATTGGAAATAAAATGGACAAACAAGCTAGAGAAATTGACCAAGCATTACCAGGAGCTGATGTAGAGAGAGTAGGCGAAGGAATTCGCTTGGTGTTGAAAGAAGATGCTGTTCGTTTTGATACGGGTAAAGCTACATTGACCACACAAGCCAAAGCCAATTTAGACAAATTGGTTCCAGTGTTTAAAGATTATGCCGACACCAATATCGAAATTTATGGTTATACTGACAGTACAGGAAGTCCAGAATTCAATTTGACACTTTCGCAAAAAAGAGCAGAATCGGTGAAAGATTATTTAGTTTCAAAAGGCTTGCTAGTTTCTCGTTTTAAAACAACAGGTTTAGGAATTGCAGATCCAATTGCAACCAATGACACTGCCGAAGGGAGAACTCAAAACCGTCGTGTTGAATTTGCTATTATGGCCAATGACAAAATGGTGCAAGACGCCAAAAAAGAAGCAGGTCAATAATAAAGACTCAATTATTAAATACCCAGAAAGCTGTTTCAGATTTGAAGCAGCTTTTTTGTTTTGGTTTATTTTGTATATATTTGAGGTTTAAAATGATTTCGAAAATGGTAAATTCAAAGAAACATTCGATTGATAAAAAACAGGATTCTGTTCAGGAGCCTACAACCGATTATAAAGCAACTTTCAAAGAAAAGCTAGATCCAAGTAATACAGATGAGCAAGAAATTTTGTTGCAAAAATTATTAGCAAAAGGTTTGGAGGAGAGTGAAATGGGAATAGGTATTTCTAATGAAGAAATGAAAAGGATTACCAAATTAAAATATCCTTTCTTGAAATGATTTATAGAATTGAATGGAAATCAATTGCAACTCGCACCTATTTTGGAGAAATAAATTTCATATTATCAAAATGGAATGAAGCAGAAGTTCAGAAATTTGAAGATTTAGTTTACGATTTTCTTTAAATAGTATCTAAAAACCCAAAAATAGGAATTTATAAACCCAAAAATAATTGTTACTCATTGGTGATTTCAAAACAGACCACTTTGTATTATAAAATCATTGTAGATAAATCTCAAATCGACTTGATTTTATTTTGGAATAATAAACAAAATCCAGACGACTTAATTAAGTTGCTATAATATAATCCTCAAAAATGCAACTATCAGTCATAATCCTCAACTATAATGTGCGTTACTTCTTGGAACTTTGTGTTTCAAGTGTTCAAAACGCTATACAAAACATCGATGCCGAAATTATTGTCGTTGATAACAACTCTCAAGACGATAGTTGTGCAATGATGAAACAGCGATTTCCGAACGTAAAACTCATCGAAAACAAAGAAAATTCAGGTTTTCCAAAAGGGAATAATATTGGTGTTGCAATTGCCAATGGAGAATATATTTGTATTCTAAACCCCGATACGGTTGTTGCCGAAGATACTTTTACGAAAGTATTGGCTTTTGCTAAAAAGCAAGAAGATTTAGGAATTGTCGGGGTGAAACTCATCGATGGAACAGGAAATTTTCTACCCGAAAGCAAACGTGGAATTCCAACTCCTTTTGTGGCTTTTACCAAAATTACAGGTTTGTATAAAATCTTTTCAAAGAGTTTTGGCAAATATTACGCTCAACATTTATCCGAAAATGAAACTGGAAAAGTGGAAATTCTCGTGGGTGCTTTTATGCTAATGAAACGGGATTTATACAATGAAATTGGTGGTTTTGACGAAAAATGTTTTATGTATTCAGACGATATCGATTTGTCCTATATGGTTTTGCAAAAGGGAAAATCAAATTATTATTTTCACGAAACTTCTGTCGTACATTACAAAGGGGAGAGCACTTTCAGAGACGGAACTTATATGAAGCGATCTCGTGAAGCGATGAATTTTTTCTACAAAAAGCATTTTAAAGTTTCCTTTTTGTTTTCTGTTTTTATGGAAATTGGAATTGTATTCTTTTCATTCGCAAAAATGTTTTGGGGCAATCCAAAATCAAAATTAAAGCCTAACAATTATATTCTTATTTCAAATAATCTGATTTTGAAAGAAAAGTTAGAAAACAGTTTAGCTAAACCAATCCAACTTCAGGATATTTCACATCCAATTCAGGAAAATTTTACAGGAGAAATTATTTTAGACCAAAATCAATTCAATTTCAAAACTATAATTAACTTTTTTGAAGTGCATAAAAATAAAGGGTTTACCTTTAAAATTCTTCCCCAAAACTCCCATTTTGTTATTGGTAGTAACAGTAGTTTTGATAGAGGCGAAATAGTGAAAATTTAGAATTTTAGGTTTCGTGTAAATTTGTGAAATTCATGGCTGAAACTGAAAATAATCACTAATTTTGCAGTCACGAAATCAAAATGACCTTTTAGGATAATACTATGGCAAGATTTGAATTAAAACTTCCAAAAATGGGAGAAAGCGTTGCAGAAGCAACTATCACAAATTGGTTGAAACAAGTGGGAGATAAAATTGAAGCCGATGAAACAGTACTTGAAGTTGCCACTGATAAAGTTGATAGCGAATTGCCAAGTGAAGTTTCAGGAATCTTAGTGGAACAATTGTTTGCAAAAGACGATATAGTTCAAGTAGGACAAACCATTGCAATTATCGAAACCGAAGGGATTTCTGTTTCAAACGAACCCAAACAAGAAATAGTTGCTCCGGTTGAGGTTGCCGCAATTGAAAAAACAATAGAAGTGGTCAAAGAAACTCTAGCTGTACCAACTAATTTCTCAGATTCTGAAAAGTTCTTCTCACCTTTAGTAAAAAATATTGCTAAAGAAGAAGGTATTTCTCTTGCCGAATTAGAAAATATTACTGGTTCAGGCAAAGAAGGAAGAGTGACTAAAGAAGATATTTTGGGTTATGTTGCCGCTAGAAAATTAGATACAAGAACCAACATACAAGAACCATTAGCCCAACAACGAACAACGAACAACGAACAACCAAAAATACCAGTTTCAGTAAACGGAGGCGACGAAATCATCGAAATGGACAGAATGCGCAAGCTGATTTCGGGTTATATGATGGCTTCGATTCAAACCTCGGCACACGTGCAATCGTTTATTGAAGTTGACGTGACCAATATTGTAAAATGGAGGGATAAGGTAAAAACGGCTTTCGAAAAAAGAGAAGGTGAAAAGTTGACATACACACCTATTTTTATGGAAGCAGTTGCCAAAGCTTTGAAAGATTTTCCAATGATGAACATCGCTGTTGATGGCGATAAAATTATCAAAAGAAAAAACATCAACCTTGGAATGGCAGCAGCATTACCCAATGGGAATTTGATTGTTCCAGTTATAAAAAATGCTGATCAACTTAATTTAGTTGGAATGGCAAAAGCGGTAAATGATTTAGGCAATCGTGCAAAATTAGGCAAACTAAAACCAGACGATACTCAAGGAGGAACTTATACAGTTACCAATGTGGGGACTTTTGGTAGCGTTTTTGGCACGCCAATTATCAATCAGCCAGAAGTTGGAATTCTGGCTTTAGGAGCTATTCGAAAAGTACCAGCCGTAATCGAAACTCCCGAAGGCGATTTTATTGGCATTCGACAAAAAATGTTCCTTTCACACAGCTACGACCATCGTGTAGTTGATGGAGCTCTTGGCGGAAGCTTTGTAAAACGAGTAGCCGAATATTTAGAAGCATTTGATCTAGATAGAAATTTTTAATATAATCTAAATTTAAAGTTATAGACCCGACTGTTTTTTAAATTTGTCGGGTTTTCATTTTTTTATCCAATTTTTTTTAATAATCGACGAACGGTAAGTTCAAAAAGATATATTTGTCATTCTAAAAATTTAAAATGGAGCTTAAGCTTAACAAACCAATTTGTTTTTTCGATCTAGAAACTACAGGGATTGATGTTGCCAAAGATAGAATTGTTGAAATAGCAATTTTCAAAGTTTTTCCTAACGGAAATAAAGAAAGTAAAACCTGGTTGGTCAACCCGACTATTCCCATTCCGCCACAATCGACCGCCATTCACGGTATTAGTAATGAAAAAGTAGCTAGCGAGCCTACTTTTAAGGAATTATCTTCGGTGATTTACAATATGATTAAGGATTCGGATTTGGCGGGATACAATTCCGACCGTTTTGACATTCCACTATTGGCAGAAGAATTACTTCGAGCTGGAGTAGATTTTGACATGAAAAATCGAGTTTCTGTCGATGTTCAAACTATTTTTCATAAAATGGAAGAGCGAACATTGAGTGCAGCACTTAAATTTTATTGTGGGCAAAGCCTCGAAAATGCCCATTCTGCTGAAGCCGACACTATGGCGACATATGAAATTATGAAAGCTCAATTAGATCGTTATCCCGAACTGGAGAATGATATAAAATCACTTTCAGAATTTACAACTAGAAAAAAAATTGCTGATTTTGCAGGAATGATAGCTTTTGATAAAGACGGCGACGAAATTTTTACTTTCGGAAAACACAAAGGAGTTAAAGTGGATGTAGTTTTAGAAAGTGAACCTGGTTATTTCAGTTGGATTCAAAATGCCGATTTTCCTTTATACACCAAGAAAGTTTTGACGGCAATTAAATTGAGGAAATTAAATACTAAAATATAAGTGACTAGTCGCTAATTACTTAAAACAATGAAAATAATCTGTATAGGTCGTAATTATGCCAGTCACATTGCGGAGTTGAAGAACGAAAGGCCTTCGGATCCCGTAATTTTTTTGAAACCCGACTCGGCTATTTTGTTGAAACAACATCCTTTTGTGATTCCTGAATTTTCAAATGATATTCATCACGAAATTGAACTGATTGTTAAAATAAACAAAGTTGGAAAATATATTGACGCCAAGTTTGCTCATAAATATTATGACGAAATTAGTGTAGGAATCGACTTTACAGCTCGCGATTTGCAAAACGAATTAAAAGCAAAAGGATTGCCGTGGGAAAAGGCAAAGGCATTTGATGGCTCGGCTGTGATAGGAGAATTTTTGCCAAAAAGTCAATTTAATTCATTAGAAAATATTACATTTGAATTGACCAATAATAATCAAACAGTTCAAAAAGGGAATGCCAACCAAATGATGTGGAAGATTGACGAGCTCATTTCTTATGTGTCTCAGTATTTTACCTTGAAAATTGGCGATATTGTTTTTACTGGAACCCCAGCAGGTGTTGCAGCAGTAAAACCCGAGGATGTTTTAGAAGGATTTTTAGAAGGAAATAAACTATTTAGCATACAAATAAAATAATGGCACTACATTACAACTTAGCAAAAGTGTACGCACTTTCAGACAACGATCCGGAATTTGTTTTACAAATCGTGACGTTATTTGTTAACGAAATTCCCGAAGATATAGCAGAAATCAAAGAAGGAATCAAAAAGAAAGACCATAAACATGCCTATTCTTATGCGCATAAAGTCAAACCATCTCTAGATTTATTGGGATTGAAAGTTGCTTTCGAAGAAATTCTTCAAGTCGAGGCTTGGACAAAAACTGAAGGCGAAACCAAAGAAATTAAAGAAACTTTCAAAAGCATCAAACAACAAGTTAAAGATGCCATCAAAGAATTAAAGAAAGACTTCGATCTATAAGGGGCAATTTGTTGCTGTACGTTTCAAGTTTTTTAAAAATTACTTTTTTTCTAAAAAAAAATAAAAAGGAGCTTCCTCTGGTTGCTCTTTTTTATTTAGAAAATAGCTTCCCACTTCTAACTTCTCACTTCCAAATGAAAGCATCTATAATTACCATTGGTGACGAAATATTAATAGGACAAATTGTCGATACAAATTCGGCTTTTATTGCCAAATCATTAGATAGAATTGGTATCGAAATACACGAGATGATTTCTATTAGTGATAGTAAAGAACACATCCTAAAAACCTTTTCAAAGTTTCAAAACAAAGTCGATTTAGTCATTATTACCGGTGGACTTGGCCCAACAAAAGACGATATCACTAAAAAAACTTTTTGTGATTATTTTGACGATGAATTAATTGTAAATCAAGAGGTTTTAAAACACGTTACTCAACTTATTGAAGGTTTTTTTAAGCGGCCAATTACTCAAATCAATAAAGACCAAGCTTTAGTTCCTTCAAAATGTACGGTACTTCATAATCAAGTCGGAACAGCACCGGGAATGTGGATGAAAAAAGAAAATACCGTCTTTATTTCGCTGCCAGGAGTTCCCTTTGAAATGAAATATTTGGTCGAGAATGAAATTATACCCAAAGTTGTTGAAGAATATAAACGACCTTACATTCTTCATAAAACCGTTTTGACATACGGAATAGGCGAAAGTTTATTGGCCGAAACCATCGAAAATTGGGAAAATAATTTACCCGATTTTATAAAATTAGCCTATTTACCAAGTCTAGGAAGTGTACGTTTGCGACTATCAGCACGTGGAACAAATAAAGAATTATTAGAAAAAGCCATTTCCGAAAATGTGATTTCTTTGTCTAAAATCATTGGAGATAGCATTGTAGGTTTTGAAGAAGACGAAACTCTAGAAAAGATTGTTGGTCGATTTTTGACACAACAAGGCAAAACTATTTCGACTGCCGAAAGTTGTACAGGAGGGAAAATTGCACAGGTTTTGACTTCGGTTTCTGGAGCTTCAAATTATTTTAAAGGTAGTGTAGTTTCCTATGCAACAGAAACTAAGGTATCACTTTTAGGAATTCATGCAGAATTAATTCAAAAACATTCAGTTGTAAGCGCTGAAGTAGCTCAGCAAATGGCGGTAAATGTTCGGAATTTAATGAAAACAGATTATGCAATTGCTACAACGGGTAACGCTGGACCATCAAAAGGGGAGTCTGAAGCCGAGGTTGGAGCAGTATTTATAGCATTGGCAACACCAAATGAAGTAATAATTGAAGAGTTTAATTTTGGTCAACCCCGTGAAAAAGTGATAGATAGAGCAGTTGTTAAGAGTTTAGAAATGTTGCGAAAAGAAATTTTAAAAAATGTGCAATAATTTTTTTGCGTAATAGGTTTATTTTTCTTTTCTTTGCACCCTGATTTTGAATAACGATAAAAGATAAGATAATGTCAAGAGTTTGCGACCTTACAGGTAAAAGAGCGATGGTAGGAAATAACGTTTCTCACGCTATGAATAAAACTAAGAGAAAATTTTCTGTTAACTTAGTTAAAAAGCGTTTTTATCTTCCAGAAGAAGATAGATGGATTACTCTAAGAGTAGCTGCATCTACGGTAAAAACAATTAATAAAAACGGAATCGCTGCAGTTTTGAAAAAAGCTCAAGCAGGTGGATTTATTAAATAATCCGTTCCTAAAACCTATATATCAAGATGGCAAAGAAAGCAAAAGGAAATAGAATCCAAGTAATTTTAGAATGTACTGAACACAAAACAACTGGTGTTGCAGGAACTTCAAGATACATAACAACTAAGAACAAAAAAAATACTCCAGACAGATTAGAGATTAAAAAATTTAATCCAATCTTGAAACGTGTAACTGTTCACAAAGAAATTAAATAATAAGAATTTTTACTTGAAGTAAAAGTTTTAAAAAAATTGAATCATGGCAAAGAAAACCGTAGCATCGTTACAAACATCTTCTAAGAGATTATCAAAAGCCATCAAAATGGTGAAATCTCCAAAAACAGGTGCATATACATTCGTAGAATCTATTATGGCTCCTGAAGCAGTTGATGAATTCTTGAAAAAGAAATAATTAACTATAGTACTATATAGAAAAGCTACTTTCATTCGGAAGTAGCTTTTTTATTTTTTATATTTGTCAATTAAATTTCAGAAGTTGCTATGAGTTACAATGAAATCTGAAATAAAAAATCGTTAATCCTCAATCAATAATCCGATGAGTTTTTTTAAAAAATTATTTTCTTCTGAAAAAAAGGAATCTTTAGACAAAGGTTTAGAGAAATCGAAAACCTCTTTTTTTTCAAAGTTAACCAAGGCCGTTGCTGGAAAATCGAAAGTTGATGATGAGGTTTTAGATAACTTAGAGGAAATTCTTGTTTCCTCGGATGTAGGAGTAAATACCACTCTTAAAATCATCACCCGAATAGAGAAACGAGTTTCGGAAGATAAATTTCTTGGAACTGATGAACTCAATCAAATTCTTCGTGAAGAAATTGCGGGTTTACTTTCTGAAACCAATTCAGGTGAAGCTACTGAATTTGTAATTCCAATAGCCACAAAACCTTATGTTTTGATGGTAGTGGGAGTGAATGGTGTTGGGAAAACAACCACTATTGGAAAACTAGCCTATCAATTTAAGAAAGCAGGTTTCAAAGTCGTACTTGGGGCAGCCGATACTTTTCGAGCCGCAGCAATCGATCAATTGCAAATTTGGGCAGATAGAGTGGGTGTTCCAATTGTAAGACAAAATATGGGAAGCGATCCAGCTTCTGTAGCGTTTGATACCTTGCAATCTGCCGTAGCTCAAAATGCTGACGTTGTTATTATTGATACTGCAGGTCGTTTACACAACAAAATTAACTTGATGAATGAGTTAACGAAAGTAAAGCGAGTAATGCAAAAAGTGGTTGGCGATGCGCCACACGATGTTTTATTGGTTATTGATGGTTCGACTGGACAAAACGCTTTTGAACAAGCCAAACAATTTACTGCTGCTACAGAAGTTACTTCGCTTGCCGTTACAAAACTAGACGGAACCGCCAAAGGTGGAGTGGTTATTGGAATTTCTGACCAATTTCAAATTCCTGTGAAATATATTGGAGTTGGAGAAGGTATAGAAGATTTACAAGTCTTCAATAAATATGAGTTTGTAGATAGTTTTTTTAAATAAAAAAATCTTGTCATCTTAAAATTTCGACAAAGATTCTAATGTTAGTTTTATAATGAATTTTTCTTCTTTCAAAAATATACCACCTATTTTTCTTTACTTTTTGAGTATAATTGCCTTTGTTTTGTCAAATCTAGTTAGAGACCAAAATATGGTTTTGTATTATTTGTTACTGATTTTGGGTGCAGGTTTTTTTATTTTTGGTTTTTTCAAAAGCAGAAATAAAAGAGAATAATTATTGGTACAAAGCATTGATTTTTTGCCAAAGTACATCGTCAAAATCGGATAATGCTAAATTTACATTGTCGGCAGCGTCACCCATTCTTATCACCACCATTTTTTTGCTTGGAATCACATAAATTTTTTGGTCATTTTTCCCCAAAGCCATAAACATATCATTGGGACCACTAGGAATTATGCTTCCGTTTAATTGCAATTGGGATTGAGGTAAATGATAACTTGTTTTTCCATTCAACCACCATAAATAGCCATAGCTTAAATTAATGTTTTGAGAAGTATTGGTAGCTTCATTGAAATAGGTTTCGTTAAGAATAGTGCTGTTTTCCCATTTTCCCTTGTTGTACATTAGCAATCCAAAACGCGCCATACTTCGGGTGGTACTCCAATACACATTATTGTTACCGTCTTGTATCCAAGTTCCAGTCATACCGATTTTATCTCTCAATTTTGAGTTGAAATAGTTCGACCAAGTTTGACCACTTGCCTGTGCAACAACATCTTGCAATTTCACATAAACGTTATGATAAGCCCATCGTGTACCTGCATCGGCTTTATAAATTAGTTTTGCAGGAGTTATATCATCAGTAGTATCATCAAGACCTGAAGTCATGGTAAGCAAATGTTTGTTGGTAATCAAGTTTTCTTTGTCTATTGACAAACTCGTCCAACCCGTTCCTATATAATCTGAAACTTTGTTGTTGATGTTGAGCAAACCTTCTTGTTGGGCAATTCCAGTTATTGTTGCGGTTAGTGTTTTACCAGCACTAGCCCAATACCAGGGGGTTGTTGCAGAATGTCCGTTGAAATAATTTTCCATAACAATTCTACCGTTAACCAAAATAATAAAACCTTTGGAATTTTTGAGTTCTAAATAATCTAAAAGTGGTTGAACAGCAGCTTGTTTCCATCCTAAATCGGCAATCGATTTGGTTTCCCAAACATCACCTGATAATGGTGGAAAATAAAGTGTTTCGTTTGGTGATGGAGCGGGTTTTGTGCTTTCTGAACTGCATCCTAAAAAGCATATTGCGATTAGTAAACTATAGATAATTTTTTTCATGTTTCAGCTATTTTAGGAATTTGACCAAAAATATTGAAAATAGTTTAATGAGTTTTTTTTATTTTTGTTTTCTTTCAATCTAATAAGATTAACTTTGTTCGATAGATTAAAACATCTTTTTACCACTAAACCCTAGCCCTGATTGAAGTGGAAATCCTTTTTATTTTTTCTTAAAAAAATAAAAAGATTGAAGCGAAAAGCAGGAATTAGCTCCTAAAAATTATGAAGAATATAGTTGGATTTTTTTTCGTTGCGTTTCTTTTTATCTCTTGTCAGCAAAAGATAAAACCAGAGGATATTGCTAAAACAAATGGTTATTGGGAAATTGAAAAAGTAGTTTTTGAGGATGGTAAATCCAAAGATTATACGGTAAACGATAGTTATGATTATTTTCAAATTGGCAAAAATAATAGTGGCTTTCGAAAAAAAGTGATGCCTCAATTAGACGGTACTTTTTTGGTTAATGATACTCAAGAAAGTGTAAAAGTACGATTCGAAAAAGACAAGGTGTTTTTTGACTATGTTACTTCTTATGCCAAGTGGTCAGAGGAGTTGACAGCAATTTCAGACGATAAAATGGTGTTTTTGAATGCTGAAAAAAAAGAATATCATTATAAAAAAGCAACCCCAATAAATATTGAAAGTGATGGCAAAAAGACTAAATAATCAAAGTACGATTGGTGCTATTTTGAACGAGATTATTCAAGTCAACAAATTGCAACCCGGAATGGATCAAATTGATGTGAGAGAAGCTTGGAAAAATTTGATGGGAAATGGCGTAAATCATTATACAAAAAACGTGGTTTTGAAAGGAAGCACTTTGTATGTTGAACTTTCTTCGGCAGTTTTGAGAGAAGAATTAACCCACGGAAAATCCAAAATTGTTGCTATGATAAACGAAGAATTGCGACGCGATGTTGTTAAAGATGTGGTTTTACGGTAGTGTTCAGTTTTTAGATAAAAGAAAAAAATCCCGTTTCAAATATTCGAAACGGGATTTTCTATTTGTATTATTTTTTAAATCTAAACTCTAAAATCAGAAATCTAAGATTAAAACTGCTCTCTTCCAGCAAAATGAAATGCTCCTTCGATGGCTGCATTTTCATCACTATCTGAACCGTGAACTGCATTTTCTCCCATTGAGGTTGCGTAGAGTTTACGGATAGTTCCTTCTGCAGCTTGAGCTGGATTGGTTGCTCCAATCAACGTTCTGAAATCGTCAACTGCGTTTTCTTTTTCAAGAATAGCTGCAACAATTGGTCCGCTCGACATAAATTCTACTAATTCTCCGTAGAAAGGTCTTTCGGCGTGAACGGCATAAAAGGCTTGAGCATCGGCTACGGTTAATTGTGTTAATTTCAAAGAAACAATTTTGTAACCTGCATTAGTAATCATTGCTAAAATGTTTCCAATGTGTCCGTTTTTGACAGCATCGGGTTTGATCATTGTAAAAGTTCTATTAGAAGCCATTTTTTTTAATTTTATTTTTGGTTGGGCGCAAAAGTAACGTTTATTAATGGAATAATGATGTTGTTTTAGCTTAAAATTCGCAAGCAAATATTCGATTTTTGAGGTTTTATGCTAATCTTTCATACTTTAAAAAACAATTTGTTTTTATAAAACACCCATAAAATAATACTCCAAAAAATAGTATAAATCAAGGCGTAGGTCAATGAAGCATCTTTTGGATTTTCGAATAATGGTACAATTCCGTAATTGTAAAAATAGCTTTGAAATCCTAGTGGTTTCCCAGGAAATACGGGGTGTTCTACTTTTGTCATTGTCAGGACTCTAGGAATTATTCCTGAAAAGAAAAATACAATTATTGGATTTAACCCCCAAATTAGAAATAGTTTCGTTCCTTTTTTATAATGCAAAATATCTATGACGTAATACAAAAAGCTTAAGCTTAAAGAGGCAAATCCTGATGTGAATAAAACAAATGAACTACTCCAAAGTAATTTGTTGATAGGAAATAGGATGTCCCATAGTAATCCAAGAATTAGCAAACTAAAACCAATTAGTATCATTTTTTTGACAATTTCAATTTTTGGCCAATGATGATTCAGTAATTGCCCCACTAACATTCCTATTATTCCAGAAGCTATAGCGGGAAGGGTAATTAATATTCCTTCGGGATCCCAAGTTTTAGATCGACTCCACATATGATTATTTAGGAAAAGGTTGTCAATGTAAGCCGCAAGATTAGTGCCTTTTTCCAAATTTGCGGCGCCAATTCCAGGGACTGGCACGAGTGTCATTAAAGCCCAATAACCAATTAAAAGCGTTGTAACTACTAAAATTTGAGTTCTAATATTGGATTTTAAATACAAAATCGAACTAAAAAAATAAACCAGACCGATGCGTTGTAAAACACCTGGGATTCGAACTTCTTGATAATCTGAAATACCGAAATAGGCTAAAAAGAGTAAAATTGTGAGTACTGATATTGCTAAAACGGTTTTAATTTTTAGGCTAAACTTCCCCAATAAAGCATAAGCCACAGCAAAAGTTATTGCCAGTCTGCCAATTAATAATGGCATACCTACCCAACCAAAGAATTCGAGATCGTTAAAGAAATTCAGAAAAAGCCCTAGACAGAAAAGACGCAATGAACGCACCATTATTTTGTTGAAAACGGTGGAGTTGAACTTTTTATTTGGCATTGCAAATGGGATAGCTGTTCCCATTATAAAAATAAAAGAAGGGAATATTAAATCGGTTGGTGTCCATCCATTCCACTTAGCATGTTCCAATGAGGGATAAATTGCTACCCAGCTTCCTGGATTATTAACAATGGTCATCATTATCACAGTTAATCCTCTAAATACATCTAATGAAGTCAACCGTTCTTTAGTCATCAGCTTCGTTTTTGTTGGAATTATATCTTGATTACTAAGCTATACAATTTTAAAAATTTACCAAAGGATTTTTAGGAAAGAATTACGATTTCAAATTTAGAATCTAAAGCTTTCAAGGTTGTGATTAATTTATGGATTAAATCCTTCCCGTTTTCTAGATAAAATTCCGAAAAATTGGCTTGGCGTTCCTGTAAACTTTGGTTCGGAAACAGTTCGTTTTGTAAATCGGTAATTCGTTCTAAAGTTTCAGAGTGCTTTCGTTTTTGAGCTTTCAACAAACGTTTTTCTAAATTCTCTAATCCCTTTATTTGTTTGGCTTCTTGTGCTTTTACTGCACCTAAAAAAGACGCATCGGTTTGATTGGCTATTGCTAAAAGCGTATCAAATTGTTTTCTTAAATGCTCTTTTTGAATCCTAAAATCAATAGGGAATTCAGATAATGTTGCTGTTTTTTGATTGACCAAATCGGTTTGTTTCGAAAATAAATCACTCCAAGACAATCCTAATTTATCTGCTTTTTTTACTTGTTTTTCAGTTGCTAATAAAACCGAATTTCTAAGTAAAAGCACAGGAAAAGTAACGTTGACTGCATTGAAAAAAGATTTTAATTCCAACCAATACGCAATTTCTCCACCACCACCGATGTAACATAAATTCGGCAAAATCACTTCTTGATACAACGGACGCATAATCACGTTGGGACTGAATTTTTCGGGGTGATTTTGTACTAATTCTAAAATTTCCGTTTCAGAAAATTTAATTTCAGTGTTGTTTACAAAGTATTTTCCATTTTCGAAAATGATTCTTTCCCGCAAATCATTTTCCATATAAAACAAATTAATCTCTCGTGGGTTAACTTGAACGGTATGATCTTTTAGTTTCTGAATGGTTTCAAGAACTTTTTTATGGGAAGTGTGTTGTGTTAATTCTTCCTTTATATATGGAATAAAAAATCTTTTTAAATCTTTATCGTCAGCATCCAAAATAACCAATCCGTATTCGCCAAAAAGTTCGTTTGCCAAAAAACGTGTGGCATCAGCCAAATTGGAATGGTTCAAATACGATTCCTGAAACATTTTTTTGATAGTTTCGGCATTTTTGCCAATACCCAATTCGTGTGAGAAGACTTCAAAAAAATCATCTAAACCTTCGGTTGATAAACGACCAACAGGACCAGAACTTTCTTTGTTCCAGCGAAACTTTCGACCTTTAAAATTAAAATAATTGATTTCGTCAAAATCGTGATCTTCAGTCGCCATCCAATAAATAGGAACAAAGTTTTCCGTGGGATATTTTTCTTTTAATTCCTTGGCTAAATTGATGGTCGAAATGATTTTATACAAAAAATACAAAGGCCCCGAAAACAAATTGAGTTGGTGGCCGGTCGTAATTGTGAATGTATTGGAATTGTTTAAAAGTTTAATATTGTTTAAGGTTTTATCCGAAGTATTTATTTTAGCATATTGTTTTTCTATAACTGAAACTAAAATGGCTCTTTTTACATTGCTATTGAAATTGTCATTGCCATTGAAATTGATTTTTTTTTCTTTTATTTGCGATTCGAAGTTCTCAAGATTGGGAAAACGATTGTAAAGGGACTGTAAATTAGGTTTTTGGTCTAAATAATCGTTCATTAAAGAGGAGAAATATCCAGAGTTTTGGTAGCTGATACAGTCGTTTGGCATAGTAAATTTTATTTGTTGCTAAATTACCAAAATATTGGAATTGAATCTTTGAAACTTTCGAAAATTAACATCATTTTATAGAAATAGCGCAACAATACATTATGGAAGAAAAAGTAAATCCTGAAAAAACGAATTCATTAAAACACATACTTTTTGGCAGTTTAATAGGAACCACTATAGAGTTTTTCGATTTTTATATTTATGCCAATGCAGCCGTTTTGGTGTTTCCTCAGTTGTTTTTTCCAGGTGCTGACAAGACTATGGCAACCCTGCAATCGTTGGCCACTTTTTCAATAGCTTTTTTGTCTCGCCCTTTAGGTTCCGCTTTTTTTGGACATTATGGCGACAAAATTGGGCGTAAGTTTACCTTGGTTGCCGCTTTATTAACAATGGGAATTTCGACGGTAGCCATTGGTTTTTTACCGAGTTATGCTAGTATTGGCATTGTTGCTCCTTTGTTATTAATGCTATGCCGTTTTGGACAAGGTGTTGGATTAGGCGGCGAATGGGGAGGAGCCGTTTTGTTAGCAATAGAAAATGCTCCACCTAATAAACGTGCTTGGTACGGAATGTTTCCGCAATTGGGTGCGCCAATCGGTTTGTTGCTGTCGGGTGGCACTTTCTTGTTGCTAACAGATTCTATGAGTAACGAAGATTTTATGGATTACGGCTGGAGAATTCCTTTTATTGCCAGTTCGCTTTTGGTACTTGTTGGTTTTTATATCCGAACTAAAATTTCAGAAACACCTTCTTTCGAAAATTCGAAGACAGCACACGAAGAGGTAAATATTCCTTTTGTGACAGTTTTTAAGTCGTATAAAAACCAATTGATTTTTGGAACATTGGCAGCAATCACCACTTTTTTAGTTTTTTATTTGATGACGGTTTTTATGCTCAATTGGAATACCAAGAGTTTAGGATTTTCAAATCGGGAAGCACTCTTGATCCAGTTGTTTTCGGTATTGTTTTTTGCTATTTTTATTCCAATTTCTGCCTTAGCTGCCGATAAAATAGGTCGTCGAAAAATGTTGATTTATACTACTATTGCCATTGCTGTTTTTGGTTTTTCTTTTCCGTTCTTTTTAAATTCGGGAAGTACTTTTTTAATCACATTTTTTGTTTGTCTTGGAATGTCGCTGATGGGGTTTATCTACGGTCCTGTCGGAACTTTTTTATCAGAATTATTTCCTACCAATGTTCGCTATACCGGAGCTTCATTGACTTTTAATATGGCAGGAATTTTGGGAGCTGCCTTTGCACCAATGATTGCCATTAAGTTGGCCGATAAGTTTGGAATTGCTTCGGTAGGGTTTTATTTGACCATTGCGGCTTGTATTTCTTTGTTTGCTTTATTGGTGATTAGCAAAGACGAGCATAAGTTTTAAAAATAATTAAATCATATAAAAAAGGTCTTCTGTGAATTTTCAGAGGACTTTTTTGTTTTAGATGGAATGATTTTATTTTTTTAGTTAAAAATCAATCATTCATTTTTTAAATATTTGCGTTGGGTAATTTCTTCTAAAAGGAGCATTTGTTTGATGGCAATTTGGTTGAGTTGTTCTAATCTTTTTTGTTGAATAATGTTTTGCTCGATAAATAATGCGTTTATGTTTTCGAGATTAGACAAACAAATCAATTGGTTTATAGAAGCATAATCGCGTTGGTTTCCTTTTTTATCTGGGTTTTCGTCTCGCCATTGTTTGGCTGTGATGCCAAAAAGTGCCATATTCAAAACATCGGCTTCATTGGCATATACCAAACTGGTTTGAAGTACTGTAAGTGTTTTTGGTATCAAATGTGTTTTAATAGCATCGGTATGAATGTGGTAGTTTATTTTAGCCAATTCTCGTTTGGCATTCCATCCCAATTGTTTTTGTTCTTCTTCTTTGAGGCGTTGAAATTCTTTTACAATATACAATTCAAATTCTACCGATATCCAACTGGCAAATTTAAAGGCAATGTCTTTGTGTGTAAATGTGCCGCCATACCGCCCTGATTTTGAAACAAAACCCATTGCATTTGTGGAGTTTATCCATTTTTGCGGCGACATTGTAAAAGCATTTAAACCTGCTTCATTTCTAAACCCCTCGAATTCGAGGGGTTTAAAATCGGGATTGTATAAGGTTTCCCAAAGACCTAAAAATTAAAGGGTATTTCTATTTCTCATCCAATTTCCAATGGTAGCACTGGTGTCATCGGTTTTATGTTTGGCGATATCAGTAATGGAGATGTAATCATTATTGTTTATAGACACTATTGTTATCTCTGTGTTTTGAACCTTAATTTTTGCCATAACTACTGTTTTTGTTGTTTTTTAAAGTGGTCAAATTCGACCACTTTAAATGGTTTTAGTTTTTCTTTTTTATAAAAATATTGACTGATACGCTTTGCATACATTTGGCTAAAGCCAATTTACATTCATTCCAAAAATACTCCAGCTAAAGCTGGAGCCAATTGATTTTTTGAAATTAGAATTATTCTTTTAAATGAGTATCGAATGTCCAATCTTTAATTCCTAATAGATTAAGAATTAATATACCGGATATTCTGTATAATAAAACATTAGTTCTGTTTAGTTGACTAGGCTTAATCTTAATACTTCCGTGAGTAATACAATCTCTCATTTTTTTGATTTCATCAAATTTTACTGGAAGCTCATCCAACGGTAAATTATTAGATTTTAAAAATTCTACTAATGGACTTTTCATAGGTTTATAGTCCATATTTCTAATTGCATTACTCCATTTGGTTTTAAAATCTATTAGCTCGTCTTGAGGAATCATTACTTGTAATACTTTAAAAGCTTCTTCATAGATTTCGTCTTTGTTTTCTGTGAATTTAAATTTATCTCCATTTTTAGTAGTTCCTCCCATACATATCTCAATGATATTATATCTAATCAATAACTTACTTCTATCATCGACTATGAGTGCTTGATTGAAAAGTTTGATTATTTTCTCTAATTTATCGAAGTTGTCAAATGCTTCCTTTTTCCAACTTTCTGACAAAAAAGTACTTGGTTTCCAATTCAGACTGAAATTTCTAAAGGATATAGACGTGTCTTTTATAATTGTTTTTTTTAGTATTTTATATTCATTAATTTTTGTGTTTTTAAAATGAATAGTAGAACGATAATATTCTAAATTAGAGTGCATGAAAAATGAACAAACCGTGATTATTGAATTTACTTTTTTTAGTAAATTTTCCATATTTTCATCCAATTCAAATTCAAAATTTAAAGTTGGGATTTTTGTGATGTTCATTTCTGGAATATCTCTACTACTAGAATAATTATAGGAAAAACCTGGAAATACTTTACAATTATAGCCTTCATAAATTTCTTCTGTACGCTTTTTAAGTTCAAATACATTTTCATTTACGCTAAGAAAACTGTAAAAATGTTTTACAAAATTAAAACCAACTTCATTTAAGTGAAATGTAGCTGTATTTTTATCTGAATTTATTGGTTGATGAATTTTTACCGAATCTAAACTAATGGAAATCACATCGTCCGATACTGATGTGCTAAATGATAGTAACATAGAATTAGACAAATCTATTGTTATGTCTTCTTTGCAATGTGTTGAAATTAAATTGCTTAATTTTGAAAAAGATTTGTTTTCCAAATGTGTTAGTAATTTCACTAAGGAAAATCTATCTAGACCTGTAAATATGCGTAATTCTATATTATCAATATTGATAGTTAATGTAGCTTCCATTGTTTCTGAAAGCTCGGAATTTTGGACGTTATCATTAGGAACATTTAAAAAAGAAATGTCAAAATTATATTCAATCATTGTATGTTTATTTAAATCTCAATTTTATCTATTTCTTTCATAATCCTGTCCGTTTCGCTCAAAGCCACGATGATTTTTTGGTAATGCAAAATATCCTCATAACTCAACTCGCGGTCTTTGCGGTCTTTGAGCCATTTTTGAGCCGGTTGATAACCACCAATATAAAAATTCCAAGCTGCTTCTGGCACGTTGTCAAAATATTGGGTTGCGTTGATGTGCACACGTCCCATAGGTTCGGGGGTATCATTATGCATTATAATATCGTTCTCTATTACATAATTGCGTTGTTCGTATTTGGGTTTTGTAACCACATTATCGCCATCTTCGGGATATTGTGTAATGTAATTTTCTACTATGGGACTTTCCAGCAAATGAATTTGACGCAATTGACTGCCTAACTCCACTAAATCAATAAATTGACGTGGGTTTTTTGGATAAGGAACTCTAGGGAAATCAATCTTCAGAAACTCCTTGTATTTTTCTCTATAATTGGGCGAATGCAAAACGGCATAGATATAATCGAGTATGTCGATGGGATACAATTGATTGGTTTCTTCTGTTTGTACATTGTAATCTGGTTTTTCTGGAGAGAAAAAATAACCCAAACCTTCCGCAATTTGTTTGACAATTTCGGGGTTTAGGTTGGGGGTTCTTTCCGTATTGTCGTGTAATGATTGTTGGGCGGTGGTTTCGGGATAGAGATAAAGAGGGAAAACTAAACCCGCACCAAACTGTCCCGCATTTCCAGTATAATTTATATCACAAATTTTATCACACAGAAAAAAACCAAACTTTTCAGTAATTGCTTGTCTAGGTAGAAGAATTCCAATATTTTTCTTTTCAATAAAGTGTTTTAAAACGTTGTTTCTTGGATAAGCTAAAAAACCTTTGCTTTTTCCTGTATAAAACGTAACTCTTTCGTCAAAAGGTCTATGTTGGTATTTTTGTATTTTAGGGTTATTGTTTTTTAAATCATTAATTGCTCCGCTAATAGTCCAATCTCTTCCGTCTAATGGTAAATTAAGTTTTTTTCTTAAAAATTCAATGTTTTCATCACTTAATAAAATATCTTTTGTTTTATTAAGTTCGTTTTCGTTTAGTTTAATAGTTAATTCATCTCTTTTACTTTGAATTCCAGAGACATAATTAGGAAAAAGTTTGTCTAGTTTTATAAAAGTTGAATAAATATCGTTTTCTGCTAAATTTTTATCAAAGTAAAAATAATTAGGTTCTTTACATTCTAATTTATTCCAATTGATATTGTTTAAATTCTGTTTAAATAAGTGCTCATATTTAAAATCTCTTTTACCATACAAATCAAAATTGAAAACTTCTCCTAATTCATTTTTTTTCTTTTTACCAGTTTTTATAAAAATATTTATAGAAACACCTTGCATTATATCGAAAACGTTTTGGTCGGGAGAACCATCGGGACAAACTTCCTTTTTCTTGGCATTGCCGTGCAAATCGAGAATGTAAATTTTGTCAAAACTTTCCAATAAATGTTTTCGCATTTGGCGGTGTGTAATACCGTCAATAAAACTATTGTTAGAAATATAAGCTAAAACTCCGCTACCATTTTTATCAATAAAATGTTGCCCGAAACGAGTAAATTTAATGTAATCATCGTCAAGGTTAATTTTTCTTTCGTTTAAATCTTTCTTATAATCTTTAATTAAATTTTGAATCCATTCACTTTTATTTGAACTACTTACACTATAAGGCGGATTTCCAATCACCACCATAACAGGTGCATCACGCTTTATGGCGTTGGCTTGGTCAGCTTCGTCGGAGAGCCACGAACTGAAAAGGGTTTGGGTATCAGGATGGGCTTCTTCCAAACTGTTGGTCAGGAAAATACGAAAACGCTGGTCATCGCTAGGTTTATAGCCTGTTTCAGTAAGGAGCATATCCATTTTGAGGTGCGCCATTGCATAACTTGCCATCAAGAGTTCAAAACCATTCAGTCGAGGAATCAAATCATTGGTTACATATTTGCTCCAAATGCCTTGTTGTCCTTCAAATTTTTTATGAATGTGTTTGACTACTTCTGCCAAAAATGTTCCTGTTCCTGTGGCTGGGTCTAGAATTTGTACTTTGTGTACTTCAACCTCGGTTTCTACCTCTTTTATTTTAGCATCTTTCCCTTTGGTTTGGGTTACGGCTTTTTTCTTGATTTTTATTTTGCTGGTGTCAGCCAATCCTTGTGGCAAATCGAATTCGGTTTTCAAAATATCATCCACCGCACGTACAATAAAGTTAACCACGGGTTGCGGTGTGTACCAAACCCCACGGGCTTTTCGCAAGGCAGGGTTGTATTCGCCCAAAAAGGTTTCATAAAAATGCACCACGGGATCTTCTTGTTTGGTGCTTCGACCAAAATTTTTCATAATCGTAGCCACATCACTCGCCAAGAAAATGTTAACGAGTTCGTCCACCATCCAAGTCAAACGAATGTCGAGATCAAATCCTGCAATATCTTGAAACAATTTCCGAAGAAAAGGATTCGATTTCGGGATTAATTCAGCGGCTTCCATTCTCGAGAAAGTAGGTAAAGTAGGGTCGTGGTATCTAGCGGCAAACATTCCGTAAGCAATGGTTTGTGCATAAATATCGGCAAAAGCTTTGTTGTCGATATCGTGAATCAGCATTTGCTGAAACGACAACATTTGCGATTTTATTTGGGAGCGTTTGCCTTCTTGGTCGTCATTAGTCAATGATTTTTCGATAACATCTGCCATCAATTTGGCTTTTCCTGCCATCATTTGTGCCAACTTGGTAGGCGATTTGATGGTTTGAGAAATGGTTTGGGCAAAGTTTTTTATTAAGTTGGTAAAGGTCTCAAAGTTTTCGGGTTGTGGAATAATCAATCCGTTTTCAACCGAAGCAATCGCAATTTTGGTTACAAATTCACCTTCTTTATAAAAATGAAAATCCATATAATCGGTAAAAACCAAATTCGACAATCCCGATTTATAACGGTCAAATTGTTCCTTTAGTTTTTTGTCTGCTAGATCCACCCCAATGTCTTTGGCTTCAATATAACCAATGGGTACATCTTTACGAGTTAACACATAATCGGGTGCGCCACAACTTACTCTAGCTGGTTCATTGGTTACCAAAACATCGGGCAAAATTGCCATAATCAGGTTTTGCAAATCGCCACGATAGGAGTGTTCACGAGCATTGCCAGTTATATAAAGTGTATTTATTTTGGATAGATATTCTTGAATTGTCATTCTATAAATTTTGAGATTTTAAAAGTAGTAATTTTATTCCAAAAAACGGAAAACCTTCGATAATGAATCTCATTCTTTTCTAAAATACCTTACTTTTGCACAAAACAATTCTTTTGAAAACCCAAGTATTTCTTATCACGCCACCCTTTACCCAACTGAATACACCGTATCCAGCAACCGCTTATATAAAAGGGTTTTTGAATACCAAAAACATTTCGGCAACGCAGGCAGATTTGGGGATTGAAGTGATTTTGAAATTGTTTTCAAAAGAAGGATTGAAAGATTTGTTTCAATCGTACAACAAGCAACCCACAACCGACAACTGTAAACGGATTATAGCTCTCCAAGACGAATACATCAAAACCATCGATTCAGTCATTGCTTTTTTGCAAGGAAAAAATCCAACTTTGGCATTGCAAATTTGTCAGGAAGATTATTTGCCAGAAGCTTCGCGTTTTGCACAATTAGAAGAATTGGATTGGGCTTTTGGAACGATGGGAACGCAGGACAAAGCCAAACATTTGGCGACTTTATACCTCGAAGATATTTCCGATTTCATCGTGGAATGTGTCGATGCCAATTTTGGTTTCAGTCGTTATGCGGAACGTTTGGGACGATCTGCCAATTCTTTCGACGAATTATATGCTGCTTTACAGGAAGAACCTACTTATATAGACGAAGTTTTATTTTCGCTTTTGAAAGAACGAATCGAAGGCATTCAACCCGAATTATTCTTGATTTCTGTTCCTTTTCCTGGGAATTTATATTCCGCTTTTCGTTCCGCACAATGGGTGAAAAAGCATTATCCGAACATCAAAATTTCGATGGGAGGTGGTTTTCCAAATACGGAACTTCGTTCGCTTTCTGATGCCCGAGTTTTTGAGTTTTTCGATTACATCACTTTGGACGATGGTGAATTACCGGTAGAATTATTAATGGAAGCAGTTGGTAAACCCGAATCTTTTGAAGGACAATTCAAGAGAACTTTCCTTCTCGAAAATGGAAAAGTAGTTTATAAAAACAATTCCACCCGAAGCGATTACAAACAATCGGAAGTCGGAACGCCCGATTACTCTGATTTGTTGTTAGATAAATACATTTCGGTTATTGAAATCGTGAACCCAATGCACCGAATGTGGAGCGACGGACGATGGAACAAACTCACGATGGCGCACGGATGCTATTGGGGAAAATGTACGTTTTGTGATATTTCATTGGATTATATCAAAGTGTACGAACCCATCGCCGCCAATTTATTGTGCAATCGAATGGAGGAAATGATTGCGCAAACGGGGCAAAATGGTTTTCATTTTGTAGATGAAGCAGCACCACCTGCCTTGATGCGGGCTTTGGCACTTGAAATTCTTCGCAGGAAATTGTCGGTAACTTGGTGGACAAACATTCGTTTCGAAAAAAGTTTTACCAGAGATTTATGTTTGCTATTGAAAGCTTCAGGATGTATCGCTGTTTCTGGAGGACTCGAAGTAGCTTCAGACCGATTATTAAAATTGATTGACAAAGGTGTGACGGTAGAACAAGTGGCAAAAGTTACCCGAAATTTTACCGAAGCCGGAATTATGGTACACGCTTATTTGATGTATGGTTATCCCACACAGACCGTTCAGGAAACCGTGGATAGTTTGGAAATGGTACGTCAATTATTTGAATTGGGAATTTTGCAATCAGGATTTTGGCATCAATTTGCAATGACGGCTCATAGTCCTGTTGGGATGTATCCTGAGAAATATGGTGTGGTAAAGAAAACGGAAGCCATTGGAACTTTCGCCAACAACGATCTTAATTACTTGGACAAAACAGGTGTCGATCACGAAAAATTCAGTTTTGGACTAAAGAAATCGCTCTTCAATTTTATGCACGGCATTTGCTTTGACTATGAATTGCAAGAATGGTTCGATTTTAAAATTCCGAAAACAAAAATCCATCCCGATTTTATTTCGAATGCTTTAGAAGAAGCCGAAGATTTTAATATAAAACCAACTGCCAAAATCGTTTGGCTAGGAGGGAAGCCACAAGTAGAATATTTTACAAAATCCAAAAAAGGGAACATTTGGGAAATGATGTCGCTTACTTTTCACGATAAAAAGGAAAGTTTTACCATTCAAACTGGAAAAATTGAAGGAGAATGGTTGGTTCAAATGCTCGAAAAAATATCCGTTTCCAATGCTAAAACTTTTTCTTTTAAAGAAATAAAATCAGATTTCGAAACCAGTTTAGAAGATTTCGAATTGTTTTGGTATTCTAAACCAGTGAATACTTTGAGAGAATTTGGATTACTAGTATTATAAAGATAGGGTATATGAAAAAGAAAAATTTGTTATTTGTTTTTTTAGTTTTTTCGTCAGTCCTTTTTTCGCAATCCAAATCGAAACTAATTTATTCTGACAATTTCGATAAAGATTGGTCCAATTGGAACATTGAATTCGAAAAACCAGAAACGTCGAGTCTAAAAATAATTGATGGAAAGTTGGATGTTTCAACTTCTATTGGCGCGACCATTTGGTTTGAAACCCAATTATCAGGAAATATAATGATAACTTATGATGTGAAACTGATAGATGAAGGCGGAGCTTTCGACCGAGTTTCGGATATGAATGCTTTTTGGATGGCAACTGATCCGTTGAATCCTGAGATAGAAAGAGACGGAAAATTTGCGTCTTATGATGATTTGAATTTGTATTATGCTGGTGTTGGTGGGCATTACAACACCTTTACCCGATTCCGTAAATACAATGGAGTTGATGATAAACCTATTTTAAAAGAGTATAGCGACAAGGATCATCTTCTGGAAGGAAACAAAACCTATTCGGTTAAAATAATTGTCAATAAAGGTCGCATTCAATATTTCTTAGACAATAAATTATATTGGGATTTTCAAGATGAGAAGCCTTATCAGAAAGGTTTTTTTGGATTTAGGACTTCAAAAAGTCATCAGCAATTTGATAATTTTAAGGTTTTTGAAATAGAGTAAAATTTAATTCAAATTAGTAACCTATTTTTTCTAGCAAAGCTCTTAGTATATTTTTGCTAAAAGGACTTTCTAAATCGGCCATTCTTTCGGGATGCCATTGCACAGCCAATAGAAATTGTTCGTCTGGATTTGTTGATTCAATAACTTCGATAACTCTATCTTTAGAATGAGCAACAGCTTTTAAACCGGAACCTAATACATCGATAGATTGGTGATGCGCACTATTGACATTACCAAATTCTTGTTGTACAATCGAATAAAATAAGGAGTCTTTTTCTACTTGAATACGATGAATTTTATCCTCAGATTCTCTTCTATGAATTTTATTTTTGGCATCGCCGTTATCTAAATGCAAACTGCCACCCCAATAAACGTTGATTAATTGCAAACCTCGACAAATGCCAAGAATAGGCTTTTTTTTGTCTAAAGCTTTTGCCAAAACAGCCATTTCAAAACGATCACGGGCTAAATTAAATTCTTTTGGAGCATTGGCATATGCTATTTTCTCAATGGGATCCATGTCAATTCCGCCTGTAAAAATAATGGCATCACAAAGAGCAACATCTTGCCAATTATTTACTTCATACGAAAGTTCAATAATTTCAATAGTAGCATCGGTTTCTTTTATCCATTTCGGATAATTAGCATAATTAGATTCAGAAAAGGTTAGTCCAATCTTCATTTCACTAGATTAGTTGGTAAAGGTAAAAATATTCAGTCAAATAGGAGGGGTTTATGTGTTGAATTCTAATTTAATAGGGTGTTTTTTTTATTATTTTGGCACTCAAATTACTAAATTAAGTTATCTTTATAAATAATTTTATTTTTTGTGAATTTTATTCAATTCTATGAAAAAGTTTCGAGACCTCAATACCTACTTCAAGCTACTTTTATTGATTATAAGCACTAGTGTTTTGTTTTTTTTATTATATGTTGCGCTCTATATTTATACCAATAAACAAGAACATCATGTTTATAAATCCACTCAAGAGCAGTATGCTAACGAAGTTTCCTCAATTATTCAGCTCAATTCAAAAACTCTTGTATCAACACTTGTTGATATAACATTTTGGGATGAATTAGTAAAGTTTACTAAAACAAAAGACAAGAAATGGTACGATGTTTTTATAGCAAGCCAATTTGAATCCTATGAAGCAGACTATCTTGGGGTGTATGGAATAGATAATCAGTTCATTACTAAAACGTCTAATGCTAAAATTAAAACGATTGATTTCATTCCTAAAGAGGTTTTGACTCGTTTGTATAAGTCAAAAATGACTCGTTTTTATATAAAAATACCTGAGGGTGTGGTTGAAGTTTTTGGAGCTACAATACATCCTTCAGATGATCCCAAAAAAAACAAGTCAAAGCCTTCAGGCTATTTTTTTATGGTAAGACTTTTAGACCAGAATTTTTGTAAAAATTTGGACAACATTAGTAGTTCGAATGTGAGATTAGTTGCCCTAAATAACACTACCAACATTCAGAAGGATGTTCTTGAATCGGATGTTAAACTATTAGATTATAAGAATACAGCGATTGCAAATATAGTTTTTAAAAGACCTTTTAATTTGCATTATCAGAACACAAAAGAAATTCTTATTATTTTGATTTTGGTTTCTTTGATTAACGTTTTTATTTATTTGTATTTTTCTAGAAAATGGATTTATAAACCGTTGAAAACCATAACAGATGTTCTAGAAACAGGTAATGAAATGGCAATTAAAGATTTGCAAAAAGAGCCAGGCGAGTTTGGATATATTGGCAATTTATTTGAAGAAAACAGTAATCAACGAAAACAGTTAGAGCTCTCAAAAGAAAAAGCTGAAGAAAGTGACAAACTTAAATCTTCTTTTTTGGCCAATTTATCTCATGAAATTCGAACCCCAATGAATGCTATAGTAGGATTCAGCGATTTGTTGAACGAACCCAATTTGAGTGAAGATTCTAAGAGTGAATATTTGAAAATTATAAAAAATTGTGGAATTAATTTGGTGTCAATTATTGAAGACCTTATCGAGATGTCTAAGATTGATTCCAAACAAATTGTGCCAAACATTAGTAGTGTTGATTTGGATGCTTGTATAGCCGAATTATACGAAACATTAAAAGTTACTATTCCTGTGGATAAAGATTTGGAATTGTATTTTGTTAAAAATGAGTCTCCTATCCCCCCCGGTAATATTTTAACCGATGTCATAAAACTCAAAGAGGTTATTGTCAATTTGATTTCAAATGCAATAAAATATACCGAAAAAGGACAAATTATTTTTAGCTATCAAATAAATGAAAAGGAGAAGACTATTGTATTTGCAGTTAAAGATACAGGATTAGGAATAGACGAAGAAAACTTGAAAGTAATATTTGACAGGTTTAGAAGAATTGAAGATGAATTTTCGGCTCAATTAAGTGGTTTAGGTCTAGGTTTGGCCATTTCAAAAGCTTATGTTGAAATGCTTGGAGGAAAAATTAGTGTTAGTTCACAAATCAAACAAGGCTCTGTTTTTACATTTACAATACCATTAGTTTATGATGAAACAAGTCCGATTCTGAATCAAAATACTAGCCTAAAAAAGGTTAATAAATCAAATTATGAAACTATTCTGGTTGCCGAAGATGACAACATCAACTTCTTGTTGATGAAGAAAATATTGCAATTAAAAAAATATAAAGTTATTCGAGCCGCAAACGGCCATGAAGCTGTAGATATGTGTCGAGAGAATCCTGATATTCACTTGGTTTTTATGGATATAAAAATGCCAGTATTGAACGGTTTTGAGGCTTTTAAAATTATAAATTCTTTTAATCCAAAACTCCCAGTTATTGCACAAACCGCCTATGCTTCGGTTGAAGATTTTGATAAAATTATGAAACATGGATTCAAAGCCTATATTTCAAAGCCTTTGGATAAAGAAAAAATATATGAATTAATCGATTCTGTTTTTCACAATAGTTGATAGTTGTGAGTTTTGTTTTAATGCTGATTGAAAATATAAAAACAGTGTAAATATAAAATGGTTGCCTTTTGAGACAACCATTTTTTTGATATGCAAATTTTAGGATCTAATATTGTTCAATATTAGAATCAGTAAGAGTTGTTAATGCCTCAAATCAGCTACGGTAAATTTCGGATTTTTATCATCTTTGATGTACATCACGTCGTCATAAAAAGATACTTTTCCAGTTTCGATATCGTGCCAAGCACCTACAACACCAATTTCTCCATTTTCAACCATTTGTTCTAAAATAAAACTGCGTTCAATAATACTTTTTACAGAACGTTTTACATTGATTGTAGCTACATTTTGAACAAAAAGACTATTATTTGAATTTCGGTCAGATGTAGTTATCTTTTCTTCATAAACTGCAGGTTGAATTTTTGATAATAATTCAGTGAGATTCCCCATTTCTACGTGGTCGCAAGCGCCTTTTACGGCTCCGCATTTGCTGTGGCCTAACACTACAATTAGTTTAGAACCAGCTAGTTTGCAGGCAAATTCCATACTTCCTAAAATATCAGTATTGATAACATTTCCAGCTATTCTTACTGAGAAAATGTCGCCTAATCCTTGGTCAAAAATTAATTCTGCTGAGGTTCGACTATCAATGCAACTTAGTATGGTAGCAAATGGCCATTGACCATCACGGGTTTCATTGGCTTGTTCTAATAAATCTCTATGAGCTTTTAAGTTCTTGATAAATCTATCATTACCTTCTTGTAAAATTTCTAAAGCTCTTCTTGGTGTTATTTGGTCTTGTGATTCTTTTGTATGTGTTTTCATTTGTCGAGAGTTAAATTAATGTTTTAAGATTGCGTTACAAATACGTGCTTTTCCTCTTCGCCTGTATTCTCTAATTCATATTCTTTTTTAAATCCAGTTAATTTTACTTTAATATTTTCTTCTTTTGCTCTAATTTTTTTGAATTCTTTAATTAAATCCAATACATCGTGAGCTATATAAACAGTATCTTGAGCATTAATTACTACCTTAGAGTTTTCGGGAATTTTACTTAGAGTTGTTTTGATTGCAGCTTTGTTTAAGAACGAAACTTCTTGGGCTAAATCGATATGAATTACATCTCCGTCGTGATATTCTTCTTTTCTGAAAATGTAGGCTCTTTTCATGTTTCCTCTCAAAATGGCAAAAACACTAATGAGTAATCCTAGAGCGACTCCTTTTAATAAATCTAAAAATACAACAGCTAATAAGGTAGCGATAAAGGGTGCAAATTGGTATTTTCCGTTTTTCCAAAAATGTTTGAATGTTGCTGGTTTTGCCAATTTGTATCCTACTAGTAATAAGATAGCAGCCAATGTTGCTAACGGAATTTTGTTCAAAAGTGCAGGAATTGTCAAGACACTTAACAGCAAAAGAGAACCATGAATGATGGAAGACATTTTAGATTGGGCTCCAGCATTGGCATTTGCCGAAGAGCGAACCACTACCGATGTCATTGGCAGACCACCTAAAAGGGAGCTAACGATGTTTCCAATACCTTGAGCTTTCAATTCTACATTAGTATCGGTATAGCGTTTGTGAATGTCCATTCTATCAGCTGCTTCGATGCATAATAAAGTTTCAATTGAGGCTACTATTGCAATAGTTAAACCTACAACCCAAACTTTAGGATTTGTGATTCCAGAAAAATTGGGTGTTACAATAATTTGTTTGAACTCTTCTATTGATGTTGGGATGGGTAACGAAACTAAATGTTCTTTTGCAATGGCTAGCGAACTGCCTGTTGCTATAAAAACTTCATTCAGTACAACTCCTATTGTGACAGCTATAAGTGCTGCGGGAATTAATTTTAATTTTTGAAGAAAAGGAACTTTGTCCCAAGCTATTAAAATGATTAGGGAAATGGCAGTTATGACAATAGATCCTAATTGGACATAATCGACAATGCCTAATAGAGAGGTCAAAGTGTTGCTACCGTCTGTTTGAGAAAAGGCTAAATCTCCTTCAAAATCACTGTCGTAACCAAAAGCATGGGGTAGTTGCTTTAGAATAATTATGATTCCAATACCTGCCAACATTCCTTCAATAACATTTGTTGGAATATAATTTGATAGGCTACCAGCTTTTAAAAAACCGAGTGCTAATTGAATTAAACCGGCTATAAATACGGCTGTCAAAAATATATCGAAGGCTCCTAAATCAGTAATTGCGGTCAATACAATTGCTGTTAAACCAGCCGCTGGACCAGAAACGCTAATGTGAGAGGTGCTCAAATAGCCCACAACTATTCCTCCAATAACACCAGAAATAATACCTGAAAATAAAGGCGCTCCCGAGGCCATTGCTATTCCCAGACATAATGGGAGTGCTACTAAAAAAACCACTAAACCTGAGGCAAAATCAGATTTAAGGTTTGCAAAAAGATTTATTTTTTTTGACATAATACCTTACTTAAAATTAAACGTGAAAGATTTGCCATCTCAATAATGAGTATAGCAACTGATTTTAATTCATTAAAATCAACGAAAAATTAAGCTTTGTCGGGTGGGGGGATAAATATCTTAGAGGAGATAGTATCGTGCTTGGAGGTATTCTCTGAAAGTATTATTTTACAATTAAACGGAGATACATCTACAGTAGTACAATTTAAATCAAGGTTGATAATTGCTTTAATTTCTTTTTGCGCTTTTTCTTCTTCAGAAAAGCTATAAAATGTAGAAATATCAGCATCTTTCTTAATTACACAAACTACAGTTGGAGTAATTAGAAAGGCTACAAATAAGATCAATAATAGTCTCGCAATTAATTTCATAGTTTGCAAAAATAGAATTTAGGAAATCATATCAAAGCTAATAGTGTAAATTTAAAATAAAATTAACATCTGCTAATTGTCGTTGGAAAATTATTTAGAAAATGCTGCTTTTTTTATTCAATAAATAACAGTGAAAAAAGGTTTTTTTTACGGTTGTTAAATGGTAGTCAGTTTGTTTGTTTATTTAGCTTTTCAATGGTTAAAAAAGATGGATTTTTCTCTTAAATGGATTTAATTTTAAAAATTAATTTCCATTTTGGCTGATTTATGATTTTTTAATAAAATTTAGACATGGGTATTTTTTTTAGGGGGTAATCTTTGTTATTTATTCATAAAAGCTATTTTTTTTGAATTTTATTGTCAATTTTTGCTTAAATGATGCAAAAAATAGGGGGTATGATTAAAAATAAAAATAGTAATCTGATAAAATAAATTGATTTAAATAGGGATTGTATATTTTTTAATATTCATTTTTTGGTTATTGACAATTCTTTCAAGAATAAGTCAAAAAAGAGTTTTTATACTGTTTTAGTTTGACAAAAGTTGATAGATTTGTCACAGAAAAATGGTGTTTTTCAAACCGAATTTAGACCTACTTTAATGATGTATTTCTTTTTTGAAAACACATTTGGTACTAATAAATTCAAGATTAAAAAAAAACTAATTTAACTTTTAAACTAAAACAAACATGAAAAAAGTAACCTTAATTTTAGCTTTAATGCTAACGAGCACTTTAACATTTGCACAGGACGCGGAAGCTCCAAAATCAACTCCATTAGAAATTTCAGGTTCTGGTGATTTGTATTATAAGTATGATTTTGCTAAACAATCAGGAAATATTCCAACTAGTTTTGCAGGAGATCATAATTCAGTTTCTTTGGGTATGCTTGATATAGCTTTGAAAAAAACAGTAGGAAAGGCATCTTTTGTTGGTGAAATATCTTTCGGACCAAGAGGACAATACGAATCAATTCCTAATGGATCAGATGGAAATTCATTCCACATTCAAAATTTATATGCATCTTATGCTGTAAGTGATAAATTGAGTTTGACTGCTGGATATATGGGGACTTTTATTGGTTATGAAGTAATTTCGCCAGTAGCTAATTTCCATTATTCTACTTCTTATTTGTTTACAAACGGACCATTCCAAAATGCAGGTGTTAAAGCAAATTATAAAGTATCTGATAAATTTGGAGTTATGTTAGGGGCGTTTAACGATCAGTGGAATGTATATACATCTGATTTTGGTATTAAAGCTATTGGAGCTCAATTGTCTTATGCTAGTGGTCCAGTTAGTGCTTACCTTAACTTTATGGATGGTAAAAACAGCGGAACAATTTTTGATTTAACTGCAACTTTGCAACTTGCTGAAAAATTCAAATTAGGTATCAATGCTGCTGATTATTCAAATGATGGTGATGCAGGTTATACAGGATTTGCTTTGTATCCATCTGTAGCTTTAACAGATTCTTTTGGTTTAGGATTGCGTGCTGAATATTTTCAATACAAAGAAGGTTCAGGTGATACTGATGTAACTGCTTTTACTTTGTCAGGGAACTACAAAGTTGGTGGATTGACTATTATTCCAGAATTTAGATTGGATAGTAATTCAGACAAAGTAATCTTTGAAGATTCAGATTCAGATCCTTCAAAATCTGCTTCTCAATTCCTTATAGCTGTTGTTTACGGATTCTAATTTTTGAAGTAAAAAACGATTTTAAAAATATTTTTTTTACTGCCAAGATGCTGTTCATAGTATCTTGGCAGTTTTTTTTGTAATAGATAGTAGTGAAATCGCTAGTTTATCAAACCGATATTGGGTTTGCCCAAAGTAGATGATGTACAGACTATTTTGATGTTTATTCCAATCACTTTTATAAGATAATTTAATTAGTTCGATTGAATTTGTCAGTGCTAGCAAGTCGTTTGTCTCTGCAATAAGATCAAATTAAAAAGCGGGCTCTGAAGTAATTCAAAGCCCGCTTTAATTATTGTTTTTTGTAAATATTGTATATTGTATTAATTGTTTTTTCGTCTAAAACACTATCAACTTCTGTTTGAATGTAATGAAGTTTGAAAGCTGAAATTGCTGCTGCTAAATTTTTTGTATTGTAACCAATTATTCTTAATGCTAATTCAGCATTGAAATTAGCTGGTGCTGGTTCTAAAATTTCATCTGGCCAAATACCAAATCCATTTGAAGCTAGAAGTTTCCATGGGAAATACTTACTAGGATCAACTTTTCGGCTTGGCGCAATATCAGAATGACCTAATATGTTTTGAGTTGGAATATTGTAATCCTTTTTGAGTTTTGTAAGCAATGCCAAAAGACTAATAATTTGTTTGTCTGAAAACGGCTCAGTTCCATTATTGTCTAATTCAATTCCGATAGATGCTGAATTGATATCGGTATTTTTCCCCCAAATGGCATTTCCTCCATGCCAAGCGCGAAGATAATCGTTCACCATTTGAACCACTCTTCCGTCATCGGCAACAACATAATGGGCGCTTACTTGAGGTTTTGTGGTTGTAAAGGTCTTTAATGTTTGAGCCAAAGAATCTTGTGCAGTATGATGGATAATAATGAAATTAGGTTTTCTTAGATTAAAATTTACGGTGCTTATCCATTCTGTACTAATGCCGTTGTTCAATGCAACAGGAGTTTTTATAGATAGTGTATCTTTGTAAAGAGACAAAGGGTCTATAACTGCTTCAGTATTGGGTAGAATTGTAGTGCTGCTAGTTTCTAATTTGGCCGCTTCTGTGTTAGAAATAGTTTTTTTATAATCGTGAAGCTGTTCTTTGTATGATTTGTTACTAGCTTTATAAGGGTTAGAAGAGCAAGAAGTAATAATTATTGCTAGAGTCAGAAGATAGAAAGTATTTAGTGTTATTTGTTTCATTCCGTTTGTTTGTCTATTGGTTTTGAAATGTATTATTTCTTTTTATCTTTTGATTTTGATTTTTTGGGTTGTTTTTGTTCTTCTTTAAAAGCGAGATATTTTTCTTTTTGATCTTTATTCAAAAAACCGTTGATTTTTCTATCGGTGGTTTCCGTTAGAGCTTTATATTCATTTATTAAATCCTCTTGGGGTAAATTTAATTTTGTAATTCTGCCTTGTGCATTTACACTTTCAATCAAAACATTTGTTATAGCGATGGTTTGCAGCTCATCAAGTGCTAAAGCAGGTTTCATATCCTCCATGTATTTGGCGACAATTACTTCTGCGGGAACTTCTTTTGGTTTTTCGGGTTGACTATTTTGATTCATACCTCCCATTTGACTCATTCCATTTCCATAGCCATAACCATTTCCGTAACCATTACCATAGCCATTTCCATATTGGGCTGATATCGTGTTTATAGAAAAGAGAATAATGATAGCTGCAATAATTTTTTTTGTACTTTTCATGTCTTGAGTATTAATGATGTAAATTTAAACAGGTTCTGCGAATAAATCAAATTCAGTGGCGTCAATAATTTTTACCATTACAAAATCACCTGTTTTGACATAATGCTTTGAAGCGTCAATAAGTACTTCGTTATCAACATCTGGACTGTCAAATTCTGTTCGTCCCACAAAGTGCTCGCCTTCTTTTCTATCAATAATACAACGGAAGGTTTTTCCGATTTTTTCTTGGTTCAAATCCCAAGAAATTTGAGATTGCAATTCCATTATTTCATTTGCACGATCTTGTTTTACATCTTCAGGAACATCATCGACTAATTCGAATGCGCTTGTGTTTTCTTCGTGCGAATAAGCAAAACAGCCCAAACGTTCAAATTTCATTTCTTGTACCCAGTCTCTCAAAATTTCGAAATCTTCTTGAGTTTCTCCAGGATAACCTACAATTAGTGTTGTTCTGATGGTCATTCCAGGAACGGCCTCCCGAAATTCTTTCAATAATTGAGTTGTTTTTTCTTTCGTAGTTCCACGTTTCATCGATTTCAAAATAGAATCCGAAATGTGTTGTAACGGAATGTCTAAATAATTACAAATCTTAGGTTCGCGTTTCATAATTTCCAAAACATCCATCGGGAAACCAGTTGGGAAGGCATAATGCAGACGAATCCATTCGATGCCTTCTACTTTTACCAAAGCTTCTAATAATTCTCCAAGATTGCGTTTTTTGTAAATATCTAACCCGTAGTAAGTCAAATCTTGCGCAATAAGAATCAATTCTTTTACACCATTTTTTGCCAAACCTTCGGCTTCTTTAACTAATTTTTCGATGGTTTGCGAAACGTGTTTTCCTCTCATTAATGGAATCGCACAAAAACTACATGGTCGGTCACAACCTTCGGCAATTTTTAGGTATGCATAATTTTTTGGAGTTGTTGTCAAACGTTCTCCTAGCAATTCGTGTTTGTAGTCTGCTCCTAAAGCTTTTAATAAAGCAGGTAATTCTGTTGTGCCAAAAAACTGATCTACATTTGGAATTTCTTTTTCTAAATCTGGACGGTATCGTTCTGATAAGCATCCTGTTACGAATACTTTGTCAACAATTCCACGTTCTTTTTTATCAGCATATTCCAAAATCATATTTACAGATTCGGCTTTAGCATTATCTATAAATCCGCAGGTGTTGATAACTACAATGTTGCCTTCTTCTTCGTGAACGACATCTTTTCCGCTAGCTTTTAATTGTCCCATTAAGACTTCGCTATCATATACATTTTTTGAACACCCAAGAGTGATCACGTTGATTTTATTTTTTTTTAACGACTTGGTTCTCATAGATTTATATTTCCGATAATTTAGAAGTTGGCAAAATTACGATTTTTATTTTTAGGAGCATAACTCTTTGTATAGTAATGGTTTTATAAAAACAAAAAACCACTTCAAAAATGAAATGG
This sequence comes from Flavobacterium alvei, assembly GCF_002920895.1. Lineage (GTDB taxonomy): Bacteria > Bacteroidota > Bacteroidia > Flavobacteriales > Flavobacteriaceae > Flavobacterium > Flavobacterium alvei. The sequence goes on along the minus strand of NZ_PQVG01000005.1, from coordinate 279,803 downwards.
TTTTCTATTCGAAAATTTTTATAAAAAGGGTTACATTTCAAATAATAAAGTCATTGTGAAATTATTGTTTGTAGTATTGATTTTAGCTGAATCCGTAAATCCTTGATTAAAGAAAGGTTGTTGCGTATTTCTTTGTGCATTTGTGTATGAAAGGTCTAATTTAAACATTCCAAAGTCATAACCTAATCCACCAGAAAAGGAGTTTAAATCGCCAATAGTTGCGCCGTTTTTATAAGGACTTTCTTCAAAACGATATCCACCTCTAAGACTCCATTGATTGATTTTGTACTCGGCTCCAAGTCTTAATTCGCCTGAAGATTTTAGAGTATTTTTCATTTCATTATTCAAACCGCTATAATAATAATCATATTCAGGTTCGAATTTAGTATTTCCATAATTTTTTAAAGAATAATCAAGGCTTATTAAACCTTTTTTTCCAAAGACATAGGCAAAACTTCCCGTAAATTTACTTGGAGTGGTCAATTTATAAGGATCATAATAATTAATTATATTCGGATCAACAACATCAGGAGGTAACTGATTTACGGTATTGGCACTTATAGCGACTAGCTTTTGTGAAAACTCATCACTTAATTTATACCAAATAGGGGAATCATAGGCTAATCCTAAACGAATCTCATCGGTCACTTTTGCTATGGCTCCAATTTGAAATGAAAATCCAGTTCCGAAGGTGTGCAAATTATTGTCAAAACGCAAATTGGTTACGGTATAGTCTGTGTTTAATGGATTGTTGTTGGATTCATAAAAACTGCTTGTGCGAACATAATCGGTAAAATGTGAATTTAAATTTGCTCCTATATAAAACTTGTTTTCATTGGAAGTGGATATATTGAAGGATAATTTTCCATTATATCCGCTAGAATAAATGCTGTTTTCTTGATAATAATTTCCTCCAGGAGTCACATTTGATGTATAGTTAGTATTATTCGGAACATCGATTAAAGGGTTGATTACATAGGCTTGATAACCTAAAAATGCTTGTTGACCACCATTGTCTAATTCTCCATAATAGGAATCTTGTAATACGTTTAATGGTACACCATTTGCATAACTAAGAAAATAATTTGCTACGCTACGTGTTGGATTTACTCCAGCCGAAAAGACTGAGTTGTCAAAATTATTTGTGTTTTCATAGTTTATGGCAAATGCAAATTTTTTCCAATGGCTAGATGAGTTTTGATTTTTAAAAACAAACACCCCTCCTGTTTGATTCATATCAAAAGAACTATCAGAAGCTGAAGTTTTTGTTCCAAAATAATCAGAATCATTCTTTTTGTTAAAAGAGCTTAATGAAATCGAAAGCTGATTATTCGAAAAAATGGCTGAACCTGCTGGATTGACATTTAGCGAAGATAAGTCTCCACCAAGCGCTCCAAATGCACCTCCCATTGCTCTAAAACGAGCTGTTCCACTTAGATTATCCTGCGAAAAACGAAGCGCATCTTGAATTTCTTGCGATTGAGCTAGGTTGAAACTGAAGCCAAAAAATATAAGGAATAAGATTTTTTTCATCTTTTGTATAATTAAAAGTTATGTTTAATTGCTGAGCGAAGTAGGTTATCTTCTTCCGCCACCGCCACCACCGCTGTATCCTCCACCGCCACCACCAGATGATCTTCCGCTGCTACTACTTCCGCCGCCGCTGTAGTTACTATTTGATGATGATCTTGAATTACTACTACTATTGTTGTAGTTGCTATTGCTGTAGTTACTATTGTTTGTGCTATTGGTGCTTGTGTTGTTATAAGTTCTTGTGTTAGAATAGTTTTGACCTCTAGTATTGCTAGATGTTGTGTTGGTGCTAGTTCTTGAATTAGATGAGTTGCTTTGTGAATAGTCGGCAGTCATAAATGAGGAACTGTTTCTAGTAGCACTATTGGTAGCACTTCTTCTTGTATTAGAATATCCGTTTGTGTTGCTTTGGTTTTGAGAATATCTATTGTTATTAGGATTTACATCATAAGCATATGATGAACCTCTTCGGCTTGAATTATAAGAATAATTGTTGTTATATCCATAGCCATAACTTGGATAACCCCAACCATATCCTGGGTAGCCCCAACCATATCCGGGATAACCCCAGTCATAATAAGGATAGCCCCAACCATAATAAGGATAACCCCAACCATAATATGGGTAACCATATCCGTATCCGTAATAAGGATATCCAAAGCCAAAACCTATAGACCAATTCCATGGGTCGTCATTTACATTATATACATTTACAATGTTTGTTTCTGTGTAACCCTGTTTTGGAATTTTAATGGTATCTGTAGAAACACTACTTTCGTCTTGCAAGGTTTTGAAATAGTTTTTATACTGTACACTTGAAACCGTTTGAGTCTCTCTTGGTGAATTTCCGTATATTCCATCGGTGTTATAATAGGAACTATTTTGATAAGATCCACAAGATGATATTAAAACACTTAAAAATCCAAATAATGGATAAAGTGTTGCATTTTTAAAGGAAAAAATATTTGTTTTCATATCAATAGGATTTTTATTGTTGCACATTACAAAAATACTTAGTTTTGTCGAACTATTTAGTTAAAATTATTAAAACAAAATTTGTGCCAAACTATTCAATATGAGCAAGAACCTTACAACACGAGAAGAAGATTATTCAAAATGGTATAACGAGCTAGTTGTAAAAGCCGATTTAGCCGAAAATTCAGGAGTTAGAGGATGTATGGTTATCAAGCCTTACGGCTATGCCATTTGGGAAAAAATGCAAGCAGAATTGGATCGAATGTTCAAAGAAACGGGCCATCAAAATGCCTATTTTCCTTTGTTTGTTCCTAAAAGTATGTTTGAAGCAGAAGAGAAAAATGCCGAAGGTTTTGCAAAAGAATGTGCCATCGTGACTCATTATAGATTAAAAAATGATCCTGAGAATTCAGGCAAGTTGATTGTTGATCCTAATGCAAAATTAGAAGAGGAATTAATCGTTCGTCCTACAAGTGAAGCTATAATTTGGTCAACCTATAAAGGATGGATTCAGTCTTATAGAGACTTGCCTTTATTAATAAACCAATGGGCAAATGTGGTACGATGGGAAATGAGAACAAGATTGTTTCTTAGAACAGCAGAGTTTTTGTGGCAAGAAGGTCATACAGCTCACGCTACAAAAGCCGAAGCTCTTGAAGAATCTGAAAAAATGATGAATGTATATGCAGATTTTGCCGAGAATTTCATGGCAATTCCTGTAATAAAAGGCTTGAAAACCGAAACAGAACGTTTTGCAGGTGCCGAAGAAACGTATTGCATAGAAGCTTTAATGCAAGACGGTAAAGCATTGCAAGCTGGAACTTCGCACTTTTTAGGGCAAAATTTTGCCAAAGCCTTTGATGTGAAGTTTGCTAACGCCGAAGGAAAACAAGAACATGTTTGGGGAACTTCTTGGGGAGTTTCAACCCGATTGATGGGAGCCTTAGTAATGACGCATTCTGATGACAAAGGATTGATTTTGCCTCCTAGTTTAGCGCCAATACAAGTGGTGATTGTTCCTATTTATAAAAATGACGAACAATTAGAAGCGATTTCAAATGAAGTGGATGTTTTAGTGAAAGCATTCAAAAAATTGAATATATCTGTTAAATATGACAATAGAACAACCCAAAAACCTGGATTCAAATTTGCCGAATGGGAATTAAAAGGGGTGCCAGTTCGAATTGCAGTAGGGCCAAAAGATCTCGAAAACGGAACTTTTGAAGTAGCTAGAAGGGATATTTTGACTAAAGAAGTAGTTTCAAAAGAGGGAGTCGTGACTTATATTAGCGATTTGTTAGCTCAAATTCAAAAAGATTTATTCCAAAAAGCATTAGATTATAGAAATACTCATATTACAGAAGTAAATTGCTTTGAAGAGTTTAAAACAGTTTTGAATGGAGAAGGAGGCTTTGTATCAGCACATTGGGATGGTACGGCAGAGACCGAAGAAAAGATTAAAGAATTGACAAAAGCAACCATAAGATGTATCCCTTTGGATAGAGTAGAAGAGTCGGGAAGATGCGTGTTTACTGGTAATGCGTCATCTGGAAGAGTCTTGTTTGCTAAGGCTTATTAAAAAAATATAAAAAAATATACATCAACTATTGTGCGAACAGAAAATAGTTGTATTTTTGCATCCGCAATAACAAAGTAGGTCCGTTCGTCTATCGGTTAGGACGCCAGGTTTTCATCCTGGTAAGGGGGGTTCGATTCCCCCACGGACTACAAAACTCTTTTGGAGTATAAATTAATACCGCCTGGGAAGGCAATGGTCCGTTCGTCTATCGGTTAGGACGCCAGGTTTTCATCCTGGTAAGGGGGGTTCGATTCCCCCACGGACTACAATTAGTTGTAAATAAGTTTTATAAAATAAAGATAAGTGTCTCTTATTTTAATTTTATTAGTTAAAACTGAAGTGATTGAGAAATCAATTGTGGGAGGTTTTTCTTTTTTAACTGATAGTTTATAACAATTAAAAATTAAGAAAAAATGGCAAATCACAAGTCAGCTTTAAAAAGAATTAGAAGCAACGAGAAAAAAAGAGTATTAAACAGATATCAACACAAGACTACTCGTAATGCAATCAAAGCATTAAGATTATCTACTGACAAAGCAGATGCTGCATCTAAATTGTCTAGTGTTATTTCTATGATCGATAAATTAGCTAAAAAGAATATCATTCACGATAACAAAGCTTCTAATTTGAAATCAAAATTAACGAAACATGTAGCTAAATTGTAATATTTGCAATTAGTTAATATATAGAAAGCCCCGATTAGTTCGGGGCTTTTTTTATGAAAATATAATGCTTCTATTCTGAAAATTGAGATTATTGTAGCATTCAAAAAATTAATGAAAAACGATTTCCTGAAATCTGATTTTGCCTTATCTTTGGATTTCTATGGAAACAATAAAAATCATCGAATGTCCAAGAGATGCTATGCAAGGCATAAAAGCATTTATTCCTACGGATCGAAAAGTGGCTTACATTCAATCGTTGCTCCGAGTGGGTTTTGATACCATAGATTTTGGAAGTTTTGTTTCGCCCAAAGCCATTCCGCAAATGCAAGATACTGCCGAGGTTTTGGCACGATTAGATTTATCCCAAACAGAAAGTAAATTATTGGCCATCATTGCCAATACTCAAGGAGCAATTACCGCTTCTCAGCACCAACCAATTCAATATTTGGGGTTTCCATTCTCGATTTCAGAGAATTTTCAAATGCGGAATACACACAAAACCATTGCTGAATCATTAGTAACCTTAGAAGAAATTTTAGATATTGCGGATAAGACCAATAAAGAAGTTGTTGCCTATCTTTCGATGGGATTTGGTAATCCTTATGGCGATCCATGGAATTTGGAAATCGTAAGTGAATGGACTGAAAAGTTAGCTACTATGGGGGTAAAAATTCTTTCGCTTTCCGATACTGTTGGCAGCTCAACACCAGAAGCCATCCAATATTTATTTTCACATTTAATCCCGAAATATACGACTATTGAATTTGGAGCTCATTTGCACACCACGCCCGACAAATGGTTTGAAAAAATGGATGCTGCTTATAATTCGGGTTGCCGTCGTTTTGACGGTGCTATCCAAGGTTTTGGAGGTTGCCCGATGGCAAGAGATGTTTTAACGGGTAATATGCCTACTGAGAAATTGTTGTCTTATTGTAATTCCAAAAAAGCCAACACCAATTTAAGCGCTATGAGCTTTGAAAGTGCTTATAATGAAGCTACAAAAATATTCAAGACCTATCATTGAAAATAATAAAAAATGAATATTTTTGTTGAAAATGTAATTTACAAATACATTACTATTATGAATAAATTTTTAAGAATAACTTTCTTATCTGTTTTTTTCTTATCCTGTTCAAGCGATTTAGATTTTGAGCAAGTTAATGATTTGAAATTAGAACCCATTGCAGTAGCAAATTTGGCTGCTTTTGATATTAAGGCTAATCAATTTGTTGTTGGTGGAGTAGAGCAATCTCTGGTTGGAGATGTGATGGATTTTGATGTTTTTAGCGATGTTGATTTTTCTAAAAATTTAAGTAGAGTTGATCTGTTTTTTGAATTTAATAACACTATAAATAGAGCTTATAATGTTAACTTTTATTTGCTTGATGATAATAATAGTAAGCTTTATACTATCCCGTTTTTTGTACCTGCTAATAGTGGTTCGCCAATTGTAATATCAAAGACAGAAATATTTGAGAACACCAAACTAGACATATTAATAAAGACTAAAAAAGTGGCATTTGTTATTACGATGTTACCTGGAACGCCGCTTACTGATGCTAGTGTGGGGAATTTGAAAATGCGTTCAAGTGCTACAATTTACTTTTTGGGGCAATGAGAAAAATCAGCTTATTTATTATATTAATTTCTATGAGTTGTTTTTCGCAAAACAAGCAACTTTTATATAATTTTACTTCTGTGCCTCAATCTATGTTGACAAATCCGGGTTCGGATGTGAATTACAATTGGTTTGTTGGTATTCCTTTGTTGTCTGGATTTTCTGCAAATGTGGGTTCAAGCAGTTTTTCAGTTTATGATTTGTTTGCTAATAATGGAGTTGATTTTAATACCAAGTTAAGAAATGTTGTGTTTTCAACTTCAAGGAATGATAAGGTTACTTTGAATGAGCAACTAGAAGTTTTTAGTGGTGGTTTTAAATTGGGTGATTGGCAGGAGAGCTCTTATTTCTCCTTCGGAATGTATCAAGAAATGGACGTTTTGACTTATATGCCCAAAGATTATGCTATTCTAGCCTTAGACGGAAACAAAGATTATTTGGGTAAAGTTTTTGACATGGGCGATTTGAATGCAAGAGGCGAATTACTTTCGGTTTTTCATCTGGGTTATCATAAAAAAGTAAACGAGAATTTAATTTTAGGCGTTCGCGGAAAGATATATTCCAGTATTTTTAATGTATCTTCTACTAAAAATTCAGGCTATTTTTATACCATTCAAGGAACAAATAATGTTTACGACCAGGTTATCTCAGCTAATGGATTAGTAAACACTTCAGGTTTGACCAATTATCTCGAAAATTATTCAGGAAATGCTCAAAGTGATATTATGAAAAAAACGCTGCTGGGAGGAAATCTAGGTTTGGGTTTAGATTTAGGATTTACTTATTATCCCAAAGAAAATCTTCAATTTACGGCAAGTTTAATAGATATTGGTTTTATAAAACACACTAAAGAAATCGAAAGTTATCGCTATAAAGGATATTATAATTACGTAGGTTTAACTCCAGATTTTGTGCTTGGCAATTCAAATGATATCTTAGATGAATTTAATGACGCCATTCCATTAGATACTTTGCATACTAAGTATACTACTTGGCGACCGCTGAAATTCAATTCTTCGATTCAATATTCTTTTGGAGATGGTAGAAGTTCGGATTGCAATTGTTCAGGTGGAAATAAAATTAAGTATGCCAATTCTGTTGGAGCCCAATTGTTTGCTATGACAACGCCTAGAACGCCTCTTATGGCTTTGACTGCTTATTATAGAAGACAAATTTTCGAGTCATTAGAAATGAAAGCTACTTATACGGTTGATTCATTTTCAGCCAAAAATATTGGCTTAGGATTGTCAACAACCATCGGGAAAGTCAATTTTTATATCCTTGCCGACAATCTTTTAGAATACAAAGACATTAGCAAAGCACGTAGTTTGGGATTTCAAATGGGATTGAATATTATTTTTCCTGATAAAAATACATTCGATTAAATCTTGATTATTCTCGAATGCTACGCTTGAATATTTTATAGATTTCTAACCACATTACCGATACAAATCCAACCAAAATACTCAAGCCTATTTGCCCAATTGATAGCGCTTCAAACATAAAGAATTCAGAAAAAAATGGGACTACCAACAATAAACTTGTAATACTAATTGTAGCTCCAATGATTACTAAAACCAAGTTGTTTTTGTATCGAATGGTTGTAAATATCGAATAATAAAAGGAGCGATTGGCTAATGTTAAGAATACATTCGAAGCAATTAAAGTCAGAAAAACAAAAGTTCTAGTCACGCTTTCTGAAGCATTTTCTTGAACACAGTGTTGATAGACAAATAAAAGTCCCAAAGTGATTGCAAGTCCTTGAATAATACTAATCGTTATTTCCTTTAGATTAAAAAATGTATTGGTTAGCGGACGTGGTTTTTCAAGCATCAAATTAGATTCCATTGGTTCATTTTCATAAATTATAGAACAAGTTGGCCCCATAATTATTTCCAGAAAAATAATGTGTACTGGCGAGAAAATATTGGGATAAATCCATCCTAAAACCAATGGGATGAACACAATCAGTACAATAGGAATGTGAATAGAAATGATGTATTGTATGGCTTTTTTAAGGTTAATGTAGATTTTTCGACCCATTGCAATAGCGTCAGTCATTTTTGACAAATCATCATCAATCAAGATGAGATTGGCGGCTTGTTTGGCAATTTCAGTACCTTTTTTACCCATAGCAATCCCAATATGAGCTGATTTTAAGGCTGGACCGTCGTTTACACCATCGCCGGTCATGGCTACAATTTGATTATTTTCTTTTAATGCTTGAATGATTTTTAGTTTGGCTTCGGGAAACATCCTGGTAAAAATCGTAGTTTCCATAACTTTTTCCTTCAAAGAAGCTTCGTTAATTGTCATTAATTCATCGCCATTTAGTGTGTTTTCGGGATTTTTAAATCCAATTTGTTTGGCAATAGTTGAAGTAGTTGTAGCATTGTCACCGGTGACAATTTTCACCTGAATTCCAGCTTTATAAAAAGTGTCGAAAACTTTTTTGATGTTGGCTTTTGGAGGATCGTAAAAAGCAACCAATCCTTTAAATTCGAATGCAAATTCCTGTTGCGTTTTTGGAAATTCTTTGCCTGAATAGAGAGAAACACCAACTGCTAACACTCTAAAACCTTCCTTCGACATCGCTTCATTTGCTTCATTGATTCTTTGTATTTGGTCTTTCGAAAGGTTAGAGCAGGCTATCAATGCTTCTGTAGCTCCTTTGGCTGCAATAATTCTATTTCCCGTTTTATTTTCAAAAATATGAGTCATCATTGGCGGCTTGCCACTCAAAGGATATTCGTGTATTAATTTATAATGAGGTCTTTCGTCATTTAGTGTCGATTTTGAATAACTTTCGTGTAGCGCTATTTCCATCCCATCAAACGGAATTGGTTCGCTAGCCCACATCGACAGACTTATTAGTTCTTGTTCGGCTTCGTTATAGTGTTCTTTTGTTGTTATTAATTGATTGGTTGAAAAGAGGTATAATTGAGCCAAACTCATTTTGTTTTCAGTTATAGTTCCTGTTTTATCGGTGCAAATTACTGTGGCACTTCCAAGGGTTTCAACTGTTTTGGTGTGTTTTACTATGATTCCCATTTTCATTAATCTCCAAGCTCCCAAAGCCATAAAAGTCGAAAATGCAACTGGAATTTCCTCTGGAATTATGCTCATCGCTAGAGTAAGAGCTTTTAGTAAACTGTCTAAAAGAACTCTAGAATTATAGAAATTTATTGCCCAAACAATGCCGAAAATTACTAAGCCAATAATTGACATTTTCTTTACAAAATTTGCGATTTGTAGTTGCAATGGCGTTTTTTCTTCAGAGATTGATTCAAGGCTTTTGCCGATTTTTCCCAGTTGAGTTTGATTGCCAATGGCAGTAACTTTGCAAATTGCCAAACCACTGGATACAATCGTTCCTTGAAAAACGGTATTCATTTCGGCTTTTTCATTTTTAAAAACAGCCAAAGATTCACCTGTAAGAATGGATTCATTTACCGAAAAATCATTCGAATAAATGATAAAACCATCAGCAGGAATAAAAGTACCTTCTTCGGTTTGAATGCAATCGCCCAAGACAATTTCTTCACTTGGAATTTCGATGATTTCTCCGTTTCTGATGACTTTACTTTTGGGTTGGGTTAATTTTTTTAGTTCTTCAATGGCATTTCTGCTTTTCGATTCTTGATACAGTGAAATGGTTGAAACCAAAATAATAGCAACGGTCATAAAAATTCCATCGGCAAAATCACCCATTATAAAATAAATACTCGTGGCGACCAAAAGCAGCAAAAACATAGGTTCTTTAATCATTTCGATTAGAGAAGTGATAAAATGGTTTTTAACCTGATGGTCTAATGAATTGAAACCGTTTTTTTCTCGGGATTGAGTAACTTCTGCGTCAGAAAGTCCTCTTAATGAATAGTTTGATGGTGCCATGGTGTGTTTTTCAAAAATCTTTTTAAGATTTATAAAAGAAAATATTCAAAATAGGCTTAAAAATAGTATTGTACTGCAATTTACAACATTTATAGCAAATGAATGATGTTTGTTTCCTTAAGATTGTCTATATTTGCACGCAATTTAACTACAACTTCAAATTGCAATGATAGCACATAATTCAAAAATTGTCGGTGAAGGTTTAACTTACGATGATGTATTGCTGGTTCCAAATTACTCTAATGTACTTCCTCGCGAAGTAAGTATTAAATCAAAATTTTCTAGAAATATTACGCTTAATGTTCCAATTGTATCTGCAGCTATGGATACCGTTACGGAAAGTGATATGGCAATTGCTATGGCACAAGAAGGAGGAATTGGAGTTTTGCACAAGAATATGACTATCGAACAACAAGCTACTAAAGTTCGTAAAGTAAAACGTGCCGAATCGGGAATGATTATCGATCCTGTTACTTTGCCTTTGACATCTAATGTTGCTGATGCTAAAGCAGCTATGAAAGAATATGGTATTGGTGGTATTCCAATTGTTGATGAGAATAGAATCCTAAAAGGAATTGTAACCAATAGAGATTTGCGTTTCGAAAAAAATAACGCAAGACCTATCATCGAAATAATGACCAGTGAAAACTTGGTAACTGTTGCCGAAGGAACTTCACTTCAAGAAGCTGAAGTAGTTTTGCAAGGGTATAAAATTGAAAAACTTCCTGTAATAAATGCTAAAAATGAGTTGGTTGGTTTAATCACGTTTAGAGATATTACTAAATTAACTCAAAAACCTAACGCCAATAAAGATAAATTTGGTCGTTTGAGAGTAGCAGCCGCTTTGGGTGTTACTGCCGATGCTGTCGAAAGAGCTACAGCTTTAGTAAACGCAGGAGTGGATGCCGTAATTATCGATACTGCTCACGGACATACAAAAGGTGTGGTAGATGTATTGAAGGCCGTGAAAGCCAAATTCCCAGAATTAGATGTAATTGTTGGAAATATCGCTACTGCCGAAGCTGCTAAATATTTAGTAGAAAATGGTGCCGATGGTGTGAAAGTAGGAATTGGACCTGGTTCTATTTGTACTACAAGAATCGTTGCTGGTGTTGGTTTTCCACAATTTTCTGCTGTTCTTGAAGTAGCTGCTGCTATAAAAGGAACAGGAGTTCCAGTTATTGCTGATGGTGGAATTCGTTACACTGGAGATATTCCTAAAGCGATTGCTGCCGGTGCTGATTGCGTAATGTTGGGTTCACTTTTAGCAGGAACAATGGAATCTCCAGGAGAAACCATCATTTTCGAAGGAAGAAAATTCAAGTCTTACCGAGGAATGGGTTCTGTTGAGGCGATGCAAGAAGGATCTAAAGACCGTTATTTTCAGGACGTTGAGGATGATGTTAAGAAATTAGTTCCAGAAGGAATCGTAGGCCGAGTGCCTTATAAAGGTGAATTGAACGAAAGTATGCAACAATTCATTGGCGGTCTTCGTGCTGGAATGGGATATTGCGGCTCTAAAGATATTGCTACTTTACAAGATACTGGACGCTTTGTTCGTATTACTTCTAGCGGAATTACCGAAAGTCATCCACATAATGTTACGATTACCAAAGAAGCCCCGAATTATTCGAGATAAAAATAGTATATCCTTAAAATAAAAAAGGTGCAAGATTTAGTTCTTGCACCTTTTTTGATTATTGTAATGTAATGTTATTTCTGCAAATTTATTAATTTGCGAATAATGAGGTAAAATGATAATAATTGGTTAATTTTAGCAATGTTTTTTTTATTATCAATAAAAAATAAATTTTTAAAATAGTACAATATGGCAAAATACTCTCTTTCTATCAACGGTAAAATAATGTCGGTGGAAGCTGATGACGATACCCCTTTATTATGGGTTCTCCGAGATAATCTAAATTTGGTAGGCACTAAATTCGGATGTGGTGTGGCACAATGTGGCGCATGTACCGTAGATCTCGATGGTGAGGCTTTACGTTCTTGTGTTTTACCCGTTTCTGCAGTAGGTAAAAGAAAAGTTGTTACCATAGAAGGACTTAGTGAAGATGGCGATCACCCACTTCAAAAGGCTTGGGAAGAACTAGATGTTTCGCAATGTGGCTATTGTCAATCGGGACAATTAATGGCTGCTTCTACTTTGCTTAAAAGCACTCCAGACCCTACTGATCAGCAAATAGACGAGGCAATGACAAATATCTGCCGTTGTGGTACACAAGTAAGGATTCGCAAAGCTATTCATTTAGCAGCTAAAAAATTAAATACTAAATAGTTATGGATTTTATGAATTCTCGTAGAAATTTTTTAAAAGTTTCCGCCCTAACAGGTGGTGGAATACTTTTCGGTTTGGTATTTCCCAGCTTTGAGACAAATGATGCTTCTACCGCTTTAGCTGATTATATGCCCAATATTTATATCAAGATAAAACCTGACGGCAAGATTGTGTTGATGGCTCCTAACCCAGAAATCGGACAAGGAGTAAAAACTTCACTTCCAATTATAATTGCCGAAGAATTGGGTGTAGATTGGAAGAAAATAGAAGTAGAGTTGGCGCCTTTGGACAATAGGTATGGAAGGCAGACAGCAGGTGGTAGCGGCGCTATTAGAGGGCGATATGCAGATTTACGTAAAATGGGTGCAGCTGCTCGTGAAATGTTTGTAAATGCTGCTGCCCAAATATGGAGTGTGTCAGCAGCAGATTGTATCGCCGATGATGGAATGGTTATTCATAAAAGTTCTGAAAAAAAATTGAGCTATGGAGAATTAGCTTCAAAAGCAGTCACAATGCAAATACCAGCCAATCCCACTTTAAAAGACCCAAAAGATTTTAAATACATAGGCACACGAATTACCGATGTTGATGTTCACAGTATAGTTACTGGCAAGCCCCTCTTTGGGATAGATACCCGTAGAAAAGGAATGTTGTTTGCCATGATAGCTCGCTCCCCAGCTTATGGAAAAACATTGGGCAATGTAGATGATACTAAGGCTCGGAAAGTAAATGGCGTTAAAAATGTCATTAAACTCAAAAATTCGGTAGCTGTTTTAGCTACATCTACTTGGGCAGCAAAAAAAGGACGTGATGCTTTGGTTATTCAATGGAACACTACCGGAAAACTGGAGAATTCATCAGACCATTTTGCTGGTTTTAAAGAAATTTTAGAAAAGGGACCAACCACCGTAGGCAGAAATGATGGAGATGTAGAAATTGCAAAACAAAAAGCAACAAAAGTACTTGATGTATATTATGAAATACCTACCCTTTCACATTGCCAAATGGAACCACTCAATTTTTTTGCTGATGTGAGAGATGGAAAAGTAGAATTGTATGGGCCGACCCAAGTTCCAGACCAATTAAGGAATGATGTAGCTGAAAAATTAGGTATCAACAAAGATAATATCACAGTAGGAGTGCCAAGGCAAGGTGGCGGTTTTGGTCGCAAGCTTATGACAGATAATGGTGTAGAAGCCGCTTTGGTTTCAGCAGCCGCCCAAAGCCCTGTTCAGGTTCAGTGGACTCGTGAAGATGATATGCAAAATGATTTCTATCGACCAGCCGAAATGTACCGTTATCGAGCAGCACTTACGGCAAACGAACTTTTGGCATGGCATCAGTCGGCCGTAGGGATTGGCCGTGGTATTAGGGGTGATAGTTATGTGGCAGGCGCTATGGTAAATTATCGTTCAGATAGTCAAGGATTTAATAGCAACACTCCTACGGGTTGGTGGCGTGCTCCAGGTGCTTGTACAATGGCTTATGTAGCTGAAAGTTTTTTTGACGAAATATGCCTGGAATTAAAAAAAGACCCTGTGGCATTTCGTTTGGATTTCTTCAAAAAAGCAAAAGACGCACCAGTAGGACGAGTAGGTTATGACCCAACCAAGTATAAGGCTGTGGTAGAACTGGTGGCTAAAATGAGCAATTGGGGTACAACGCCTGATGGGGTTTATAGAGGCTTTGCCACATGGTTTTCTTTTGGATCGTATGCCGCCCAAGTGGTTGAAGTAAAATTGGAAGATGGAAAACCAAGAGTCACAAAAGTATATTGTGCAGTTTATTGCGGTAGGGTTATCAACCTAAGTGGTGCCGAAAATCAAATTCAGGGTGCTATTGTAGATGGTATCAACCACGCCATGTTTCCAAAAGTTACTTTTGTCGATGGAGCTGTACAAGAAACCAATTTCAATACTTACAACTTTCTCCGCATGTATGATGCTCCTTTGGACATTGAAGTGAAATTTGTAGAATCTGATGAAGCCCCAACAGGCTTGGGTGAGCCAGCTTTGCCACCTATAGCTGCTGCCTTGGGTAATGCTATTTTTGCTGCTACTGGTAAGCGACTTCGCAGGTTGCCATTTGCAGGTCAGCTTTGAGAATTGATTAGTTTACTCAAAAGAAAAGCACATTTTATTGCCTAATTATCCTTTTCATATTTTTATTCAAATTATTGAAGGATTATCTGAAAACAACGATTACCCAGCACAAAATCAGGCAGGGAATTGATATACCACTATGTGGTTATAGCCATTAATGGAAGAAAATAATAAAATTTAAATTCTCAAAACACACACACGACCATGTCGACAAAAACTAAATTTATATTGGTGGGTCTAACATTCATTTCTGCCTTTGGATTAGCATTCTCTGTTTCGCTACATCGGCCAACAGAAAAGGATTACATAAGCATTAGTCCGTTAAAAAATGACAGTATAGCCTCTGTGGAGGCTTTCAAACAGGTTTATAAAGTACTTATGAGTCCGCGCTGTGTTAATTGTCATCCAAAAGGCGATATTCCGCTTCAGGGAGACAATAGTGTTATTCATAGTATGCAGCCTAAAAGAGGAAAAGATGGAAAGGGTTTGTATGCAATGAAATGTGCAAATTGTCATCAGCAATCAAATAGTCCGGGATTGAATGCACCTCCGGGAAATCCAAATTGGCATTTACCATCCGCCGACATGAAAATGGTGTTTGAAGGGAAAACGGCTCACGAGTTGGCCAAGCAATTGCTTAACCCAGAACTTAACGGACATAAAGACATAAAAATGCTTATTGCCCATGCAGATGATGGTTTAGTAAAAGCTGGATGGAATCCGGGCGAAGGAAGAACTGTTCCACCTTTGACTTATGCTCAATTTAAAAAAGCCTGGATCACTTGGTTGCAAACAGGTGCTTATGCGCCTGCTCAATAAAATTGTTTTAACGATTATCCGATAACAAAAAGTAATACGGATGATAATTATCGAAATGAAATTTTATAAAACATACGGGATTAGCAGGTACAGCACTTTGCATTTTAGTTTAAACAAATGTTTTTGAAAAGAAGCAGCCAATTTAATCCATAAATATTGAAGGTGAAATTATTTTGAAAAGTGATTAAAATATGATGCACGAATTATTGAAATTAAAAGAATCGTACATTTTAGCCCAAGCTATGGGATTAAAAAGCGTTATGGCAACTGTTGTTGACATTGAAGGTTCATCATATAGAAGGCCGGGAGTTCGAATGCTAATATTTGAAAATGATACAATGGTGGGAGCGGTTAGCGGAGGCTGTGTTGAAAATGAAATCCTTAAACAATCCCAGTCGGTATTATTGGATAATAAGGCAAAAATTATGGTTTATGACGGCAGATATCGTCTGGGCTGTGAGGGTGTTTTGTATATTCTTTTGGAACCTTTTTTTCCTGATGCAGCAGTTTGGGACGCCTTTGAAAATACTTTGCAGCAGAGACAATCATTAAAAATTGAATCTTTCTATACAAAGACGGCAGGGAGTCATTCTGGTTTAGGTTCCGTGTTTCATTTTGAAGGAAATCAGTTTACGTTTTCAAATACTCAATTGGATAAATCCTTGCCTAATTTTATACAATTGCTCAAACCTCGTTTTCATTTAATTATTATTGGATCAGAGCATGATGCAGTTCAATTATGTCATTTTGCCTCTTTAACGGGTTGGGAAGTGACCGTTGTGGCATCTGCAAAAGATTACAAAACCAAAGCTAATTTTCCTAGTGCAACAAGGCTTGTCCATTTATCAGCTGAAGAAATAAATACTCTTTCCATAGATATGGATACTGCAGTAGTTTTAATGACACATAGTTATGTAAACGATTTGAAGTTTCTTGTTGGATTAAAAAATAAGCAGCCTGCTTACCTTGGATTACTTGGTCCTGTCAAGAGAAGAAATCTATTGTTAAACGAATTTTTTGAATACACGGAATCTTTTAACGAAGGATTGTTGGAAGTAACTTATGGCCCTTCAGGCATTAGTATAGGAGCAGAAACTCCTCAGGAAATAGCCATTAGTATTATTGCCGAAATACTTTCAGTTATACGAAAAAAGGAACTAATGTCTTTAAAATACAAGAATAGTGCTATCCATTCCTAAAACTTAAATTCAAAGATCATGAATAAAATTGCTGTAGTTGTTTTAGCAGCTGGCAATGCCAAAAGATTAGGAAGATCAAAACAGTTATTGCCTTGGGGTAATTCAACTTTATTAGAACATATTGTAAAAAATGTTTTGACAATTGATGCCTATAAATTCTTTGTTGTTTTGGGAGCCTACAGCAATGAAATTATAGAAAAAACAAATTTATCAGAAGCAACCCTACTGATTAACAGCAAATGGCAGCAGGGATTGGGAAGCTCTATAGCATCTGCAATTACAGAAATAGACAACAAATATTCAGAACTAAGTGCTGTATTGTTGGTATTAGCAGATCAACCTTTTATCAGTAGTGTTCATTTGAATGCAATGATTAAACTTCATTTAAAAGAGAAAGAATCGATTATTATTACTAAAAAAGAAAATTACAAAGGCGTACCAGTTTTATTCCCAAAAAAATTCTTCGGGGAACTTATGTCGTTATCCAATGATGAAGGTGCGAAACAGATTGTCAATAGGAATAAGAATTGTGTCAAAGAGATTGTCAGTCAGGACAATATAGCCGATATAGATACTTTTGAAGCGTATGAAACTTTACATAAAATTTTTAATAATCTGGTCAAAAATGGTTGATTGCATAAAGTTTGTTTTATTCTTAATCGTGAGCCAAATCTGCTAATAGTTTTTTATCACCTACAATCCATAAGATATCGTCTCTTTCCAAAATCACATCCGATTCAGGGTTTAAGGTTCTATTTCCTCGTTTTTCGATGCCCACAATCAATCCTTTTGTTTTTTCTCTTAATTTAGAATCTTTAATGCTTTTCCCCAAGAAAGTGTGATTTTTCAATTCAATTTGGCGTAAAACAATATCTGGTTCCTTGATTTCAGGAGAAACATCGGTTTCGTGTTGGTCTAAATATTTTTTAAATTCCTGCACCTGTTTGTCTGTTCCAATAACGCAAACTTCGTCTCCAGGAAAAATACGTTCGTTTGCTTGGGGAATATGAATCGTGATTTCGCCTCTTTTGATAGAAACAATATTCACGCCCAATTGTTCTCGAATTTGTAAATTTTTTAAAGTTTCACCAGCAATATTCGATTCCGTAACAATATCAAATACAGCCATGTGCCCATCCCAAGGAGTTAAATCGCTTCGACTTCTTTTGGCTTTATCGATTTCTCTTCCATTTAAATTGGCTAGAAAGTGATTCTCAATTTTGTGATATTGGATGTGGAGCTTTTTTTGAAAAATCAAATAAATTACAATGGCAAACACCAAGGCAATCCAAGTAATTCTTTGGGAGAAAAAGGTATTTAATAAAAGTCCAATAAAGAAAATAGATAATAAAATCCGAATGAAAAACAGCATCGTTAGTGGACCGCGAGATTTGCGGTCTAGCATTAATTGCTCGACTTCTGCGGTGGCAACTCTTCGGAAAGCTAGTGCCCATAAGAACGGAGATACCATTCCCAATGTTATCAAGGCTCCAAGTGCATTTCCTATATGATAATCCTCAACCAAAGGCAATATAAATCGAGAAGAAATCAGAATAATTCCAAGAATGATTACTACAAGTACAATAACCTGAATTAGGAACGCATTGATTACCGTTTGCCATAAACTAACGGTTTTTATGGCTTGAGTACTCGCCGAATAACGTTCAATTCGTTTCGTCCATTTTCGAGGTAATTTATGCTCCAAATTTTCCGAAAAAGGAAGAGAGTACTTAATCATAAACGGCGTCGTAAATACTGTAACGGCCGAAACCGCCACTACAATTGGATATAAAAAAGAATTCGTAACTTTCAATGTTACTCCTAAAGTGGCGATGATAAAAGAAAACTCCCCAATTTGTGATAAACTCATCCCTGTTCTGATAGAATCTTTCAAGGGTTGTCCTGATAATAAAGCGCCAAAAGTTGAACTAATGGCTTGCCCAAAAATAGTAACAAACGAAAGGATAATTACTGGAATGGCGTGTTCGTACAAAACCTCAGGTGCAATTAACATTCCAACAGATACAAAGAATACAGCTCCAAATAAATCTTTTACGGGCTTTACTAAATGTTCAATGTGTTCGGCTTGAGTGGTTTCGGCAATGATGGAACCCATTATAAAAGCGCCTAAAGCTGGTGAAAAACCGACATTAGCAGCCAATCCAACCATCGTTAGACATAAGGCTATCGATAGAATAAGTAGCATTTCATCTGTCAATAAATTTTTGGTTTTTTTGAGGACAGTTGGAATGATAAAAATACCTCCCAAAAACCAAATGACAAGAAAAAACATAAGTTTCAAAACCGACATTAATAAGTCAACTCCAGAAAATTGATTACTCACCGCAATTGTTGATAATAGAACCATCATCAAAATGGCAAGAATGTCTTGAACGATTAGCGAACCAATAACGATTCCAGCAAATTTTTGAGTTTTTACGCCTAATTCATCAAAGGATTTTAAAATAATTGTGGTAGAAGAAATGGAAATGATTACACCCAAAAAAATACTATCCATTTTGGACCAATCCATCCATTGTCCAACAGAATAACCCAAAACACACATGGCAATAATTTGTGTGCCCGCAGTGATAGAGGCAGTTCCGCCCACTTTCATTAATTTTTTGAAACTAAATTCTAATCCCAAACTGAACAATAGGAAGATAACTCCAATTTCCGCCCAAACTTCTACACTTTTGATTTCTTTTACCGATGGAAAAAAATCAAAATGGTTTCCTGCCAAAAAACCAGCAATCAAATAGCCTAAAACTAATGGTTGTTTTAATTTTTTAAATATCAAAACGGCTATTCCAGCAGTCATAAGAATCAGTCCTAAATCGCTGATTAGAGGTTCTAAATGTTGTGCAACTTCGGTTACTTTTTCTGTTGGAGTCATAGGATTGTACTTATTTCTCTGTTGATTTTTGGTAAGATACAAAAAAACTTTTTTCAAAAGTTAATCTTTTTAAAAAAGCATTTTAGTTTCTATTTTAAATAAAAAAATCCCTTTGAAAATATGTTTTTAATATTTTTTCAAAGGGAATTAAATTTTATAAAATGCTTTTATTCGAATTTATTTAAATCTGATATGGTGTAAAAATTCATATTGTTACGTTTTATATATTGGCAAATGAATTCTAATGTAGCATTTTTAGTTTGATAATCACCTGTAATTATATCTGCTGTTTTGTGACTATTCAAAATCAAAATTTTATGGTTTTTCTTGGCATATTCCAATAATTTCAGCAGATGAGGGATGTTGAAGTGATTGTGTGTGTCGTCAATACTGAAGCTAAAAACTAAATTAGAGTTATTGAAATAACATCCTTGTTTAGATGCGTTTTTTTCGCAAAAAGCTCTTCCTCTTATGATTTTAAATTTTTTGAGTAAAGCTGCATCCAATGCTTGAGTTCGTCCACCATAAGGATAGGCAAAAGAGGATACATTTAGTCCATAAAATTTCATTAATTTCAACATTGGGTCAATTTCCTGATTCATATATTTGTTTATGCTGTGGATTTTGAGAAAATCAACAGCATTAATATGATTCAGTGTATGACCAGCAATTTCGTGCCCTTCCTTTTGCAATTTGAGCAGTTTTTGGATTTGGTAATGCCTTAAAGTGTTTATTTTACAAACAAAAAAAGTGCCTTTCCAACCATACTTTTTTAATTTTTGATCGGTTGCATACCATTCATTAACATAAGCATCATCAAATGACAAAATGACCCCAGCTTTATATGGTTTTTTTGTAGGTTTAGAGGTTTCATTATTGCACGAAAATAAAAGATAAAAAGCACAAAATAAAAGGGTTTTTAGAAAAGACTTCTTCATTATTATTTTGTGCTTTAAATGTGTTTTTTATTAAATCCCCAAGAAATTACTTGGTGTAATTTGCATTAATTCTGCTTTTATTTCTGCTGAAACTTCTAAAGTTTGGATGAAAGCGTGAATCGAATCTTTGGTAATCGCTTCATTAGTTCTTGTCAATCCTTTCAAGGCTTCATAAGGATTTGGATAGGCTTCACGACGCAAAATAGTTTGTATCGCTTCGGCAACAACAGCCCAGTTTTTTTCTAAATCTTCGGCAAATTTTGATTCGTTCAAAAGCAATTTGTTCAACCCTTTCAAGGTAGCTTCGAATGCGATTAAAGTATGTCCAACAGGAACTCCAATGTTTCTTAAAACGGTACTATCAGTCAAATCTCGTTGCAATCTTGAAACAGGTAATTTAGCCGAAAGGTGTTCGAAAATAGCATTGGCAATCCCTAGATTTCCTTCAGAATTTTCAAAATCAATTGGGTTTACTTTGTGTGGCATTGCCGATGAACCAATTTCGCCTGCTTTGATTTTTTGTTTGAAATATTCCATAGAAACATACGTCCAAATATCTCTGTCTAAATCAATAATAATAGTGTTGATTCTTTTCAACGCATCAAAAAAAGCAGCAAAATGATCGTAATGTTCGATTTGAGTGGTTGGAAAAGAATGGTGTAAACCTAAATTTTCTTGTACAAATTGAGTTCCAAAATTTTTCCAATCAATTTGTGGATAAGCTACGTGGTGTGCGTTGTAATTTCCAGTAGCGCCACCAAATTTTGCAGCAAACGGAATGTTGAATAACAAACGCATTTGCTCTTCTAAACGTTCTACAAAAACGCCAATTTCTTTGCCCAAACGAGTTGGCGAAGCAGGTTGCCCGTGGGTTTTTGCTAACATTGGAATCGCTTTCCATTCTACGCTTAATTCTTTCAACTTTGAAGTCAAAGCGATTAAAGACGGCATATAAACTTTTTCAAAAGCCTCTTTGGTCGAAAGAGGAATTGCTGTATTGTTGATGTCTTGTGAAGTCAATCCAAAATGGATGAATTCTTTAAATTGTGACAAACCTAATTTCTCAAAAACATCTTTGATGAAATATTCCACGGCTTTCACATCGTGGTTGGTCACTTTTTCGGTTTCTTTAATCCAAAGCGCATCTTCAGTAGAGAAATTTCTATAAATGTCACGCAAACTTTCGAAAACATTCGGGTTTACGTCTTTTAGTTGAGGTAAAGGAATTTCGCAAAGCGTAATAAAGTATTCAATTTCAACCAATACACGGTATTTGATTAAGGCTTCTTCAGAGAAATATTTAGAAAGTGAACTGGTTTTGCTTCTATATCTACCATCAATTGGCGATACGGCGTTTAATTCGTTTAAAGTTGTCATTGTTAGCGGTTTTTAGAAAGGTGCAAAAATAAGGAATAGTGTTCAGTATTCAGTATTTAGTGTTCAGTTTTTTAGATGTTTTTTGTCATTCCGATGAAGGAGGAATCTCAACTAGTTGCTTACGTTTGTAGGGATTCCTCCTTCATCGGAATGACAAATAGAACTATTTGTATTGGCTTTTTAAGTTATTCTTTCAATTTTTCAAGGTCTTTTTGAACCTTTTTCATTCCTTCTGAACCAGTTGCAGCTATGATTTTGAGGTCATTTGGCAAATCATAAATTTGCGCTGGTTTTGGGTCAATATAATAAATAGGAATATCTGGATTGGCAAAATTCATCAAACTTGCGGCTGGATATACTTGTAACGAAGTTCCAATAATGATGAGAATGTCGGCTTTTTCGACAATTGCAACGGCGTATTCCAAAGCGGGAACTTCCTCACCAAACCAAACAATGTGTGGTCGCAATTGATTGCCTTTATTATCAACATCGCCAAAATTCAAATCGGTATGCCAGTCTAAAATATAATTATAATTTTTAGTACTTCGAACTTTCAATAATTCGCCGTGAAGATGCAACACTTTCGAACTTCCTGCTTTTTCGTGCAAATTATCTACGTTTTGGGTTATGATATGCACATCGAAATCGTCCTCTAATTCGGCTAGAATAAGGTGTCCACGATTTGGATTTACTTGCTGTAATTGTTGGCGTCTTTGATTGTAAAAATCCAAAACTAACTCGGGGTTTTTATGAAAACCTTCAGGAGTAGCCACATCCATAACGTTATGACCTTCCCAAAGTCCATCGGCATCTCTGAAAGTTTGGATACCGCTCTCGGCACTGATTCCGGCTCCGGTTAGAGCAACTAGTTTCTTTTTCATATCTATCTACCGCAAATTCGCAAATTATTTAATAGAATTTAAAATTAATCAATTCAGGCTGAAAATTGTTGTTATTTTTGACAAATAATTTTATGGCTATGATTGATTTAGACTACCTCACTTTTCTTGAAAATATATTAACAGATAACCGAAAAGAACGGTTTTTGAATGTCTTGCAGAATCGCACCAAACATTTTACGGTGGTGGTAGAAGATGTTTTTCAGATGCACAATGCGAGTGCGGTGATGCGCAGTTGCGAGGTTTTTGGTATTCAGGAATTGAACGTGATTGAGCAGCGTTTTGGCAAAAGCATCGACAAAGAAATTGCTATGGGAGCACAAAAATGGGTCGATATCAATAAATTTGACAACGTGACGAATTGTATTGATTCTTTAAAAAGTCAAGGTTACCAAATTATTGCCACAACTCCTCACGAGAATGATTGTCTTTTAGAAGATTTTGATATTTCGAAACCTAGTGCATTGTTTTTTGGAACTGAACGAGATGGATTATCGGAAGAAGTTTTACAAAAAGCCGATGGTTTTCTCAAAATTCCGATGGTGGGTTTTACCGAAAGTTTGAATATTTCGGTTTCGGCGGCGATAATTATTCAAAATTTGACCAATAGATTGCGACAATCTGATATTAATTGGCATTTATCAGAAACTGAAATTTTAGAAAAGCGATTGTCTTGGGCTAAAAGTTCGATTAAAGATATTAAAAGAATAGAACAAAGGTATTATTCGGAATTCTCATGAAAGCACTGATTTTTCTAATTTTTTATCGATAAAATGCACGCTACTTGTTAATTAAAGAGTTTTTTGTCCGTTAAACGATTTTACTGTTTTATTAGAAGGAATGTTGATAAGTTTGTATCAGAATTTTAAACTCATCTAATCATGAATTCTAAAAATGTTTTTAGTACAACATACCGACAAGATTATTTTAAGGGGTATTCAATTGGGCAAAATCCTTTATTGCAAATAGATCCTAACAATAATAGTTTTGGTTATATTTCTGGATTTAATTCAGGAAGAATGGATTATGAGGAAATGAATGGGCAAATTGCAAAAGGCATTCCCAAGAGAATTGTTACCATCAAAATTTTAGAGGAATTTCTTCTTGCAGGTCTTCTTGGATTAGGGATAGAAGAAACAGATGATTTTACGTCCTATCAATTAAATGTCATTGGAAAATGGTATCAGAGTGGTGTGGAGAAATATGACCCAGAACAAAGTAATTATCTTTTTGAAATCTTAGAAAGCAGAGGGATTCAAATTGTTTAATTTTTGGGTTAAGAATTAATAAAAAATAATTTAGCCTAAATTATTATTTATTTTCTTTTCAAGATTTTATATTCTTCATAACAGGAGCTAATAGCATCCAAAATTTGCAGATCATTAGCAGTTTTTACAAAAGATTCTGAGTAATTGCATCGTTCTAGAATTTCTGCAAGTTCCTTTTTATCTACACCAAGAAGTGCCGCAACTGTTTCACGGTCGTATTTAGTTTCCAAAAGATTTCTAACCGTATCATCTTTTTTCATTTCTTTCAACCTTTTGAGTTCGGTTGGTTTTTTACCAAAAAAGTTATACAACGCATCGGCAGGATTAAATATTGAACCCATCACTTTTCCGAAAGCATTTGGCGAATATTCTCCAGCTTCATAACCCTCTGTCAAGCCTGAAATGCTATAGCGATAGTTTTCTTTTACAGGAATTAATTTAGAATCCACTTCGATATACCCCGTTAAATTATAACGTCCTACTATTACTTCTTCGAGAGCATAAGCTTTTTCAGTGAGTTGGATTTTAGTTATTTTATTTTTTAGCCAATCGTTTGTGACTCTAATTCTCAAAGATTGATATCCAATGCTAGTAATGTGTAAAGTGTCATTTACAGAAACAGCCAATTCAAAATTTCCTTTTTCGTCGGTAGTTGTTCCTCTTACTTTGTTGATATTGATAATGTTTACATTGGGAATAGGGAATTTTGTATTATCGTTGATAATAGTTCCACTAACAGTTTGTGTCGGTTCAATAACTTGAGCAAAAGTGATTGAGGTGAGTATTAAAAAAAAGAAAACTACAAAATATTTCATAAACTGATTTAAAACTTTAAAAGTAATAAAACGGGATTAAATATTTTGTAGTTTCAATATAATTATAAGAAAATTAACAGTAGCTATAATTACAAATCTATAATCAGTACTTTTTCTTAGCTTCTTCTTGGTCTTCTTTCTCTTGGAGCGTCACCAAAACTTTGAGAACGTCTCGCTGGTCTTTCAGAAGAACCACCTTCACGTCTTGGAGCATCTGATGATCTTGGAGATCTGTCTGAAAAACCGCCGGTTCTTGGAGCTGACGCACTTCTTTCGCTTCTAAATCCACCTTCTCTTGAACCTCTTTCACTTCTGAATCCGCCTTCACGTCTTGGAGCAAAGTTTCCTTCACGTCTTGGAGCAGAACTTCTTCCACCACCAAAACCTCCAGAGTTTCTTCCGTTGTGATCACGTCTTCCGCCACCATCATTTTTAGAAATCTCCACATTGATTCTACGCCCTTCAAGTTGTACGTTGTTCAATATTTCCATAACTCTTTCGGTGTGTTCTGGTTCGGTGTTAAAGAAAGAAAACCCTTCTTTTACATCTACTTTGAAAACGTCATCGCGACCTAAGTCTAATGTTTCTTTCAAATAATCTTTCAATGACATCCAATCGAAATTGTCTCTAGAGCCAATGTTTACAAAGTATCTTGTAGCACCGCCATTATTGTTTTCTCTAGGTTCTCTATCATCGCGTTCACGTCTGTCTGAACCAGCAGATTGAGATGAAATATCTCTGTTTTTCTTGTAGTAATTGATAAAACGGTTGAATTCTACAGAAACCATTTTCTTGATCAATTCTTCTTTAGATAAATCTTCTAATACATTATTGATAGCTGGTAAGTAGTTGTCAATTTCGTGATCTACTTCGGTGTCTTTAATCTTAGTAGCCAAGTGCAATAATTGAATTTCGCAGATTTCGATTCCAGATGGAATGGCTTTTTCTTCAAATTTCTGTTTGATGATTCTTTCTATAGCCGAAATTTTTCGTATCTCACTTTTGGTTACAATAACGATAGAAGTTCCCAATTTTCCAGCACGACCTGTACGACCTGAACGGTGATTGTAAGTTTCTATTTCGTCTGGCAATTGATAGTTTACTACGTGAGTTACATTGTCAACATCAATTCCACGAGCAGCAACGTCAGTAGCTACAAGCATTTGAATTTGACGTCCTCTAAAAGATTTCATTACGCCATCACGTTGTGCTTGCGATAAATCTCCGTGCAAAGCAGCAGCGCTGTAACCATCTTCAATTAATTTTTCGGCAACCGCTTGTGTATCCCGTTTTGTTCTACAAAAAACTACTGAGAAAATGTCTGGATTAGCATCGGCCAATCTTTTCAAAGCTTCGTAACGATCACGAGCATTTACTAAGTAAAATTCGTGTGAAACGGTAGCTGAACCTGAATTTTTTGCACCAACTGTTATTTCTAACGGATTGTGCATAAATTGTTTAGCAATACGGGCTACTTCTTGTGGCATTGTAGCCGAGAATAACCAAGTGCTTTTTTCGTCTGGTGTAGTTGATAGGATGTTTACGATATCTTCATAGAAACCCATATTCAACATTTCGTCTGCTTCGTCAAGAATGCAGTAATTAATTTGAGTAATGTTGACCAATCCTCTGTTAATCATGTCTTGCATTCTACCTGGAGTAGCCACAATAATTTGCGCACCTCTTTTGATGTCTCTAGCCTGTTCTGTAATACTCGCACCACCATAAACAGCCACTACATTAATACCTTTTTCGTATTTTGAGTAGTTCTTCAATTCGTTTGTAATTTGCAAACATAGTTCGCGGGTAGGTGATAAGATTAACGCCTGTGTATTTCTGTTGTCGGCATCAATTTTTTGAATGACTGGAAAACCAAAAGCTGCCGTTTTCCCTGTCCCTGTCTGAGCCAACGCAACTAAATCTGTGTCTTGTTCCAATAATAGGGGAATCGCTTTCTCCTGTACTTCGGTCGGATTCTCAAATCCTAGATCGATAATCGCACGTTGTAGCGACTCACTCAATCCTAATTGTTCAAATTTATTCATATATGTTTTTAAAATTTGGTGCAAAAGTACTGCTAATAAATGAGATAATCTAATGTAAAATTTAGATTTACCATTTTATTGTCATTTGAAAATCAATTAGTTAGTTTTTTAAGAAGGCGATAAGTTGCTCTGTTGCCTTGCCACGATGGCTGATGGCACCTTTTTCTACGAGCGAAAGTTGTGCAAAAGTGACATCAAAACCTTCTGGTTTAAAGATAGGATCATAGCCAAAACCTTGATTTCCTGTTTTTTCTATTGTAATTTCCCCTTTTGCGATTCCTGTGAAACACTGCTGTTTGCCTTTTAGGTTTAAGGCAATTACGGTTTTAAACTGAGCATTTCTATTCGGTTCTCCTGTCAAAGTCTTTAATAATTTATTCATATTATCGTCCGAATTGCGTTGTTCTCCGGCATATCGAGCCGAGAAAACGCCAGGTTCACCGTTTAGCGCTTCTACTTCTAGTCCAGTATCGTCTGCAAAGCAATCGTAGCCGTATTTTTCAGTCACATAATTGGCTTTCATAATTGCATTTTCTTCGATAGTTGTAGCAGTTTCTGGAATTTCTTCGAAACATCCAATACTTTCGAGGCTAATAATTTCGATAGTTTGAGGAAGCATTTGTTGAACTTCAAGGATTTTATTTTTGTTATTGGTTGCAAAAACGATTTTCATAATTCAGTTTTAATTGGATAAAGAACAAAGGTATCTTATTTTTAAAATGGTTTTGTGAAACTCAATTGTAATTTATTATATCAATATTTATAAAAACCTAAGTTTTAACTTAATATTTATCGTTATTGTAGTTAATGAACTGATTTGTTTTTTGGTTGGATATTTTTTAATTATTATTGTAGCGCTAACCCAATTTGAAAAACAATGAAAAAACAAAGTATTTTATTCCTTTTGACATTAATTATAGGAACAGTTTTTACTTCTTGCACTAAAGATATTAGTGGTCCTGTAGATATGAATTATCTAGAAGGAAAATGGAATTTCAATAAATCAACTGCTTCTTCAAGCGGTTTTACTATTCCTTACTCAACAGATTATTTAAAAAATGAAGATGGATGTAATAAAGATTATGTCGAATTTATTACTGGAGGTATAGTTAGATTTGGTGATTATAAACCCAATTGTGTTTTTGAAGAAAAAATTGGGACTTGGTCTCAAAATGGAAATAGTATTATAATAAATGTTGTAGGTTCTAATTTTAATGGCACTTTTGATGTAGCAAGTCTTTCTGCAAACGAGTTAATATTAAAAATTGATGGAACCTATGGTGGGAAATCGGGAACATTAAATCTCTATTTTGCGAAATAACTTGTGGCTGTATTATTTTTTATACAAAAGATGAATACAAACTTAATTTGGTGTTAAAATATTGAAAAACAGTGTTATTAATCGAAATTAATCGTAAATTTAGGTGTGATTCTGATTAATTACTTGAGCATATAATATCATAAATATTTAATATTAGAAAAAGTATCTCAATAGTCAGCTATATTTAAGGTTTAAGTGTAAGTTAGATAATGATAAATCAGAATTTACAAATGGGAGGTCTGTAAAAAGGCCTCCTTTTTTGTGTTAGATATTCAGAATCACTTTTCAATAAAAAAACCAATCTATTACTAGATTGGCTTTCTGGGTTTTGGTTAATTTAATTTTGGTTGGTTAATATAAAATTTATGAATTCTTCCAATACATTGGGTTGGTTTCGGTAGTTCTTTGAAACCAATAATCCTGGGTTACTCTGTGTCCGTCTGGAGTTTTCATTTTTCTTTCGAAAATCCAGATGGTGGGATTGAAAACCATATCGGTAACTGCAACTGTATATAATTGAGGATCTTCTTCCGCTTTTTTCTTTTCTTCTTCTAAAACCACTTCAAAGCCATTGTGCTCTAAGAGTTGTTTCAAGAAATCTTTTCGAATTTCGTCAACGCCTTTTTCAACAAAAGTGACTCTTGTTTCTCCAATGCTTCCAAATGAATGTTTTCCGTCTAATGATGCCATAACTTATTTATTAAAAATGGTACTTAATTCAAAAATGTAATCGTACAATGGGCTGTATAATCCTAGAATAAGAATACCCAAAACGGTGAGTATTAATCCCAATCTCATATAAATTTTGTTCTTGAAAAATGGAATCGGATTGTCACTTCTTCTGATGAACATGGCTCTTACTACTAATAAATAGTAATAAAGCGAGATGGTTACATTAACTACCGCCAAGAAAACCAATAGGTAATAGCCTTTGCTTGCGGCTGCTGTGAAAAGGAAAAACTTCCCAAAAAATCCTGCCACTGGTGGAATTCCAGCCAAAGAGAACAAGGCCAACATCATTACCAAACTCAAGTTAGGATTGGTTCTGTACAAACCGTTGTAATCGTCTCTGTTTTCTTTGCCTGTTTGCAAGGAAATGGCTTGAACCACACCAAAAGCGGCCAAATTAGTGAATACATAAACTAGTACAAAATAAACGATTGTGGCTGTTCCTAATTGTGTTCCTGTGATTAAACCCAACAAAATAAATCCAGCTTGTGCAATGGATGAAAAGGCCAAGAATCGTTTCATGTTTTGTTGGCGCAAAGCAAATAAATTACCGATAAACATTGTTGCTAATGCTACCACATAAATAATGTTTTCCCAAACGTGCATCAATGGTTTTAGAACGGTAAATAATAAAATCATCAAGATGAAAGCCGCAGCTCCTTTTGAAATTACGGATAAATAGGAAGCCACACCAATGGGGGCACCTTCATACACATCGGCTGTCCAAAAGTGAAAGGGAACTAAAGAAATTTTGAATGCCAATCCAGAGAAAAACAATACAAAACCTAATATTGTAAAGTTCGTTGAAGTTAAAACGCTTGTAATGTCAGCGAAATAAATCGATCCTGTGGCAGCATACAAAAGAGAGATTCCGAATAAGGATGTTCCCGATGCCAATCCTGCTGAAAGAATGAATTTTACACCCGCTTCACTCGAAATTCTTTTGGAAGTTTCCCAAGCTACCAAAGCGGCTACAGGCAAAGTAGATAATTCCAATCCGATGTAAAACATTAGAAAATCACCTGCCGAAATCATAAAATACATTCCCAAAAGAGAAGAAAATAGCAACATAAAGAATTCATTTCCTTTGTTTAACGGCACCATTTTTTCTTGAATCCAATCGGCTGATTGAAGTAGGACAATCAAAACACCTACATTAAGTGCATTTTTGAAAAAGTGAATGAGTGAATTCGTGCGAAACATTCCGCCAAATAAACTCGCTTCTTCAATGGCAAAAAAGCCGATAATAGTGTGAATCCCAAATAAAAATAAAGCAAGATGCGTAAGTGTACCTTTTTTGTTTTTATGGATGAAAATTTCGCCTACAACCAACAATAATAAAATTGTCAAGAGGAAAATTTCTTGTCTCATTGCGATAAAACTGTTCAAATTCATTTTCGTTATTTTATAAATGATTTAATACTCCTTGAATAAAAGGTTGGATACTATCCATTGTCATATCGCTCAACCAAAGTGGAGCAACACCCATACCAAGCATTGGAATTAATAGTAGCAAAATACCTGTAATTTCGAACCAAGTTGCTTTTGGTAAATTTAAATATTCGTCGTTTTTGACTTCTCCCATTAGCATAATTCCTAATACTCGAAGAATGTAAACCGCCGTTACCACAATGGCCGAAACTGAAATTATGGTCGCTACTCTGTAAAACATTCCTTCGTGTTGAAAAGCTCCGACAAAGATGTTCATTTCAGCAATGAAACCGCTAAATCCAGGCAATCCTAATGAAGCCATTCCAGCAATTACATAAATTACGGATATAAAAGGCATTACTTTCAATAAACCTCCTAGTTTGGTGATGTCTCTAGTGTGGGTTCTTCCGTAAATCATCCCGATTAAGGCGAAGAATAAGGCAGTCATAAATCCGTGGGAAAGCGATTGTAAAATAGCTCCGTTCCAAGCAGTTTTATTCAACATCAACAAGGCGAACAACACCATTCCCAAGTGACTCACAGAGGAATAAGCATTAATGTATTTCAAATCGGTTTGTTTTAACGCTCCAAAAGCACCATAAATGACTCCTGTTGCCGATAAAATGATGAAAAACCAAGACCATTCAATGGCTCCCAAAGGCAATAAAAACATAGCAATCCTGAAAACACCATAACCTCCCAATTTCATCAAAACGCCTGCATGCAGCATTGATACCGCTGTTGGTGCCGAAGCGTGACCATCAGGTGACCAAGTATGAAAAGGAAATAAAGCACCCAATACAGCAAAGCCAACAAAAGTCAAAGGGAAAAATAATTTCTGTGCTTCGAATGGAATGTGCACTTTAGCTATTTCCAAAATATTAAACGTTAAAGCGCCACCATCGGCATTCGAATTGAAATAAATTCCTAGAACGCCCACCATCAAAACGGCTGAAGCTCCCATCAGCATCAAAGTCAACTTCATTGCCGAATATTCTTTGGGTCCTGAGCCCCAAATTCCAATCAACAAATACATTGGGATTACAGCAATTTCGTAGAATACAAACATTGTAAACAAATCGATGGAAATGAAGAAGCCGTAAACTCCCGTGGCCAAAACCAAAAGAGAAACAAAGAATTCTTTGGGCAAATCGTCGGTTTTCCAAGAAATGAAAACACCGGCTAATACTACTATTGCAGTCAACAATAGCAAGGCAACCGAAATTCCATCAACTCCAATGGCATAATGCACATTGAAATTTTTAAACCAAACATAATCTTGAGTGAAAAGCATCACGCTTTTATCGACCGCTCTTTCTCTAAAATAAGCAAAAAGTAAATTGATAGCCATTCCGAGTTGAATGAAACTTCCAATCATTGAAATCAATCGAGCCTGTTTCAAGCCTTTGGAGAAAACCAAAGCTAAAACCGTGAGAACAGGTACAATTACAAAAAGTGATAAAATATCCATATTAATTGATTTGTTATGTCCATAAATAAATGAAAACCAAAGCGACAACTACAACTCCCGAAACAAAAAACATAGCATAATCTTGTAATCGACCGGATTGCAATCCTTTTATTTTTTCAGAAATGATGACCGTTTTGTTTCCAATGCCTTCCATCGTTCCATCCACATATTTCTTGTCGAACTTGGCTATTGGTGCTGAAATTAGATTGAAAATGATTTTTCTAGTAATGAAAAGGTAGAGTTCGTCGAAATAGAATTTGTGGAAAGTCCATTTGTAAAACATCCCAAAAGCATTGGAAAATCGTTCGGCCAAATCATTTTCTTTTTTATAGAAAATCCAAGCCAGAATAATTCCGACTAATCCCGTTCCAACAGCAACGGCTGCTAATGGTAAATCCAAATGTCCTTCAAATCCCGCTTTGTCTGCAGTTATAAATTCGCTGAACGGAATAAATCCTGCCACAATACTCATAATTGCCAAGAACAACAAAGGAAATGCCATAGACATTGGCGATTCGTGCGGTTCGTGATGGTATTTGGTTTCCTTGCCCCAAAAGATGCCAAAATAAAGTCGGAACATATAAAAAGCAGTTAATCCTGCAACGAAAAGTCCAACAAAATAAAGCAATTGATTTTTTTCGAAAGCAGCAACCAAGATTTCATCTTTACTCCAAAACCCTGCGAATGGTGGCACTCCAGCAATCGCTAAAGCTGCGATTAAGAAAGTAATATTGGTGATTGGCATATACTTGCGCAAACTTCCCATATCTTTCAAATAATTGCTGTGAACAGCGTGAATTACGGAACCAGCTCCCAAGAATAATAAAGCTTTAAACATAGCATGAGTGAACAAATGAAACATAGACGCCATATAACCAACTCCCTCGTGACCTTTGTAACTTGAAACACCTAAAGCCAACATCATATAACCTATTTGCGACATAGTCGAAAAAGCCAAAACTCGTTTGATATCGGTTTGTGTGAGGGCAATTATTGCGGCAAACAACGAAGAAAAAGCACCTACATAAGCCACGATATTAAGTGCAAAACCATCTTCCACAAAGTAATACATCGGGAATAATCTTGCTACCAAATACACTCCAGCCACAACCATTGTTGCTGCGTGAATCAAGGCCGAAACCGGTGTTGGACCTTCCATTGCATCGGGTAACCAAATGTGTAACGGGAACATCGCCGATTTTCCAGCGCCTCCCATAAATATTAAAATCAAAGCCCAAGTAATTACCGATAATCCCATAAAGGAAGAAGCTCCCCACTGAAAAAGTAATCCTTCGCCTTCGGGATTCACAGCATTTAAGGTTTGGAAATCAAAAGTACCAGCGTAATAACCCACTATCAAAATTCCGATCAAGAAGCCAAAATCAGCAAAACGAGTTACGATAAAAGCCTTTTTTGCTGCTGCCACAGCCGAAGTTTTGGTGTAATAATAACCAATCAACAAGAAGGAGGAAACTCCCACCAATTCCCAGAAAATATAGATTTGGAAAAGGTTGGTTGCTAAAACTAATCCCAACATCGAAAAGGAAAACAGCGATAAATAAGCAAAGAATTTGGTATAACCAGCATCGCCGTGCATATAACCTCGGCTGTAAATGTGTACCATCAAGGAAATGGTGGTCACCACGATGAGCATCATTACCGAAATGGGATCAATCAAAATTCCCATATCAATGTGTAAGGTGTCGGTGAAGTTCATCCAAACTGTTTTTTCGACAAAAGTTGGGTAAACTCCATCTACTTTTCCACTCACGAAAAAGTATTGATAAGCCGCATAATAAGACAATGCAGCCGAAGTTGCTAATCCTAAAACGCCAATATAACCCGAAACGGCTGGTTTGATTTGTTGGTTAAAGATTCCCAATAGCAAGAAAACGGCTAGCGGAATCAACGGAATAAATACTATATAAGAGATGTCCATAGTTGATGAATATTAATACTTCATAATTTCAGTGTCCTTCACTTCAACAGAGCTAATTTGTCGGTACAGATTAATGATTATTGCCACAGCCAAAGCAGTTTCGGCCGCAGCCACCGCAATAATAAAAATCGAAAAGAAAACGCCCTGCAACACATCGGGATATAAATATTTGTTGATGACAACAAAGTTTACTGCCGAAGCATTTAAAATCAACTCAAGCGATATTAAAATCGAAATCAAGTTTTTTCTGGTAATGAACCCATAAATCCCTATAAAAAATAGAATAGAGGTGAGGGTAAAAATTTCGTATATGCTAATTCCAGCTATCATAATGTGTCGTCGTTTTTAGTTAGTTTGTCTCCTTTTCCGATGATGATGGCTCCAATCATAGCGGCCAATAGTAGCACACTGATAACTTCGAAAGGCAAGATAAATCCACCAGCATCATAGCTTAGAAGTCCTCGTCCAATATCTTCTACAGTTGTAGTTTTCGAATTTTCTACAACATTGAAATTAGTAGAATAAATAGTAGCTAAGAAAACACCAAGTCCTACTAAGCAAGCTATTGCAGTTATTATTTTTTTGGACAGTTTGGCCATTTCCAATTCCATTTCGATATGGTGAACCAATAAAACCGAGAAAATAACCAAGACGATAATCCCTCCAGCATAAACCGTCAATTGAACGGCGGCCAAGAAATTATAATCAATCAAAAAGTAAATTCCCGCTACGCCAATCAATACAAACAGTAAGTAAATAACAGACCGAAGCATTTTGCGACTCGTAACCGATGCAATGGCTGCGACAATCATTATCAAGGCTAAAATGTAAAATAGTATTTTTTCCATAAGATTAATCTTCTACACCAGGCATTAATTTCGATCCTGGTTTGTTTAAAACTCTAGTGAGGTATGCTCTATCGTAAACGGAATTTTCAAAATTTTGAGCCCATTTAATCGCATCGGTGGGGCAAGCTTCAATACATAAACCACACATCGTGCACATTCCTAAATGATAAATATGTTGGTCTATCATTTTTTTCTTTTTGCCAGTTTCAGGATCGACTTGTCGGTCCCAAATAATTTCGATACTTCCGTTCGGGCAAGCCAATTCACATTTTTGGCAACCTGTGCAACGGTGTTCGTTGTTCTCATCGTGCGGCATCACTACCTCGCCACGAAAACGGTCGAACATTTTTAAAGTGTCTCTATTGTCAGGATATTGTTGGGTTATCGCCCCTTTTCTGGAATGTAAAAAATACTTTCCGGTGACACTCATTCCTGTGAGAAGTGTTTTTACACCATTATATATATCTGAAAAATAACTCATAATTTTTAAAATTGAATTGTTAATCCAAGCAATACCATCAATGCCATTAAAAGTAAGTTCATTAAATTTAACGGAAGCAAATATTTCCATTCTAATACCAAAAGTTGGTCAATTCTTAACCTTGGAAATGTCCATCTAAACCACATCATTAGGAATATTAATAGCAATGTTTTTCCTAAAAACCAGAATACACCAAGCAAAGGAATATTTTCGGTTATGCCAAAAGGAGAAAGGTAAGCTCCAAAAAAGACAGTGGTTGCAATCGAGGCGATGATGAACATATTGATAAATTCTGCCAAGAAGAAATAGGCAAACTTCATTCCCGAGTATTCAGTGTGAAAACCAGCACCCAATTCGGATTCGGCTTCTACTAAGTCGAAAGGTGCCCTGTTCGTTTCAGCAGTTCCAGCAATCATATAAATGCAAAAAGCGATTAGGGCAGGAATATGTCCTTGAACGATAAGCCAACCTCCTTTTTCTTGAACTTCTACGATTTGCGAAAGTTGCAAAGAACCGGTCATTAAAACCATTGTGAGCAGTGATAATCCAACGGACAATTCGTAGCTAATGGTTTGAACACCGCTTCGCATTGCACCAATCAAGGCAAATTTATTATTGCTACTCCAACCCGCCAATAAAATTCCGATTACACCAATCGAGGAAATAGCTATTAAAAAGAAAATACCAATATTGATGTCAAAGGCGTGTAACTCTTTCGTAAAAGGGAAAAGCGACATCGCCATCAAGGCAGTTACGATAACAAAATAAGGAGCTAAATTGTATAAAAATTTGTCGGCTTTGAGGGTTCCTGTTAACTCTTTGGAAACCAATTTCAAGGCATCGGCCATAGTTTGTAATAAACCTTGGTAACCTACTCTGTTTGGACCCAAACGCAATTGAAACCAAGCGGCGACTCTTCTTTCGAGTAAAACCAAGTATAAACCAGCAACTGCAAAAATAGCTAGGTAAACTACGGCTATCAGTACCATTTCTACAATGCTTGCAGTAGTTTCTGGCATCAGGCTAAAAAGCCATTCGTGAATATTTTTTGTAATGTTCATAAAATTAATTTTATCGGTCGATATCTGGGATTACAAGGTCTAATGTTGCCATAGTTGCTACTAAATCTCCAATTTTTCCACCAACGGCGATATGGTTTAATAAGGATAAATTAGAGAATCCTGGCGAACGGAATTTCATTCGGTACGGATTTTTTGTTCCAGTACTCACGATGTAAACCCCTAATTCTCCTCTTGCAGTTTCTACTTTTTGGTAATATTCGCCTTCTGGCAATTTGATTACTGCATTGGTTTTGGCAAAAAAATCACCTTCGGGAATGTTGTCAATTAATTGTTCGATGATCGACAAGGATTCCCACATTTCTAAAACTCTAACTTGGTAACGGGAATAAGTATCGCCTTCGGTTTTTAAAACTTCGTTGAATTTTACTTTGTCGTAAGCACTATACGAATGGTGTTTTCTTACATCGCAAGAATAGCCAGAAGCACGACCCACAGGGCCAGAAGCTCCAAACGAAATCGCATCCTCTTTGGTTAAAATACCAATGCCTTCCATCCTTTTTCGGAAGATGATATTATTGGATAAAAGCAAATCGTATTCTGGTAATTTGGTTTTGAAATGCGCAATGAATTCTTTGGTTCTTTTTACAAAGTTTGGGTGAATGTCAAACATCAATCCTCCTGGAATGTTGTAGTTCATTGTCAAACGTGCGCCACAGGTTTCTTCGAAAATGTCGTTGATCATTTCTCTGTCTCTAAAACCGTAGAAGTAGGTGGTCAAAGCGCCAACATCCATTCCCATAACGCCCCACCACAAAGTGTGAGATGCGATTCGGGTCAATTCGGCAATGATGGTTCGAATGACTTTTACACGTTCAGGAATTTCTAATTCTAGGGCATTTTCAACCGTTAGGCAAACGGCTTCGTTGTTGATATGTGAAGAAAGATAATCCATTCGGTCGGTCAAATGCACGATTTGCTGATAGCTGTCGCGTTCACACATTTTTTCGATAGAACGGTGGATGTATCCTAAATCGGGTTCTACTTTTTTGATTATTTCACCATCAATAGTCAATAAAAGTCGCAAAACACCGTGAGTTGCTGGGTGTTGCGGCCCCATATTGATTTGGTATTCTTCGGATTTAAAGTTGTTTATTATGGGTGTTGTGTCCATAGTTCCTTATTTGATAATCATATTAATTTCATCTACATAATCTTTTCTCAACGGAAATCCGTCCCATTCTTCGGTCATAAAAAGTCTTTTTAGATTGGGATGATTGGTGAATTGAATTCCGAAGAAATCAAAAACTTCTCTTTCGTGAAATTCTGCCGTGTACCAAATTTTGCAAACCGTATCAAATGTTGGGTTTTCTCGGTCTTCGGTTTTTACTTTTACGACCAATTGATGGCGGTGAGTTGTAGATTCTAAATGGTAAACAACACCTAATTCTTTGCCCCAATCCACACCGCTAAGACAAAACAAATAATCGAAATTCGTTTCGGAATTACTTTTTAATTGCGTCATTAGTGGGATAAGTTGTTCGGGTGGAACGGTGATATTTAGAAACTGTGATTTTTCTTCTGTGAATTCCAATTCTGGAATCCAAAGGCTTATTAAATTTTGTAAGGCTTCGTTTGTCATAATTTTGGTATTATAGTCCTTCGTCAAACCCATCTACAGGGAAAACTTTATTTTTCATGTTTTCTGTTTTGATTTTCGCTTGAAGCATCAACATTCCTTCTAGCAAAGCTTCTGGACGAGGCGGACAACCCGGAACGTAAACATCTACAGGAATTACGTGATCTGCTCCTTTTACTACCGAATAGGAATTGTAAAAAAATGGTCCACCAGATATGGCACAAGCTCCCATTGCAATTACATATTTTGGTTCCGCCATTTGATCGTACAAACGACGTAAAACCGGTGCCATTTTGTTGACAATAGTTCCTGCAATGATAATTAAATCGGCTTGACGTGGCGAAGGTCTTGCTACTTCGAATCCAAATCTTGAATAATCGTGACGAGCAGCTCCAGTTTGCATCATTTCGATGGCGCAACAGCTTGTTCCAAAATAAAGGGACCAAAGCGAGTTGGCTCGACCCCAATTGATGATATCGTCTAAAGAGGTGACCAAAATATTGGCTCCATTACCTCCGGGAATTACCTTTCCCGGGAAATCTGCTGGTATTTCAGATGTGTTATTTACTCCCATTTTAATGCTCCTTTTTTCCAAGCGTAGGCTAAACCTAAACCTAATATTACTAAAAAGATGATGATTTCGACAAAAGCGACCATTCCAATTTCTTTGAAAACGACTGCCCAAGGAATTAAAAAGGCTACCTCGACATCAAAAACCAAGAATAAAATGGCATATAAATAGTAGCCCACTTTAAACTGAACCCAAGTAGGGCCAATGGTGGTCATACCGCTTTCATACGGCTCCCGTTTTTGGGTGTTGTCTGA
Source organism: Flavobacterium alvei (assembly GCF_002920895.1). GTDB lineage: Bacteria > Bacteroidota > Bacteroidia > Flavobacteriales > Flavobacteriaceae > Flavobacterium > Flavobacterium alvei. The sequence continues at coordinate 241,185 of NZ_PQVG01000005.1, read as the reverse complement.
TTTTGGTGAAATTAAATTAGAGAGAAAGTTGGCGCCGGCGACCAAGACTATTCCGGCTAATAAGAAAACTATAATTGCTTCTGAACCCATATATATTAAATTTATTTATTGTATTACTTCGCAAATTTACATTATTTAATCTACTATTCCCATAGGGTAATAAACTTTACTGTTAATTTTATTTTATTTCACTTCATAAGTCTCCTTTCGCTAGGTCTCCTTTCGCTAGTGCGAGCGTCACGCTCGTACCCGCAACAAAATTAATTTAAATCTATTTCTAAAATTGTATGGTCATTATTCCCATAATTTCTTGCACTACTATATTTCCAATCTATTGGGTCGGTCACAAAACCTGTTTCAACTGGATTGTTATGAATATAATCAAGTTTTTGCTCAAAAACTTTTAGTGACCAAATTTCAATTGGGTTATTGTTTTGTTGCCAAAATTGTCTAAATTTCACATTACTGTTTTTCTTTCCAGCTCTTTCAAACATCCACAGTAACCATTCTTTTCTGCTTTCTTGTGGATTTTCTTCAATTACTTTTAAAATTTTTCTTGATGTAAATCCTTTTAAATCTCTTATTAAACCTGATGGATCACCTAATGATGATCTAAAAATTAAATGAATATGACTCGGCATAATACAATATCCATAAATTTCCATCCCTTTGTTTTTTCTACAATAATCTAACGACTCAATCATACAACCAAAATAATCATCTCTAGTAAAAACATCTATCCAATAAACAGTAGCAAAACTTATAAAATAGGCTCCATACTTTTCGTGAAATTTATATTTTCTACTCATCGAAAAACTAAATTAATTTTGCATTTGTTTGTTGGCACGAGCTAGAAGCTCGCGCTAGCAGGGGGACTGAATCAGAGTTAAATCTTTTTTATCAAATTTCACGAAATATTTTTCTTTAGAAATCTGAAATTCAATAGTTTCATTATGATTGTTGTATTTTAATGTATGCTGTGCATTCAAAGAAAATGTTAGCAATATAATAATCATAGGTAAATAATTTTTTTTCATTGTCTTATAATTTTTGTTAATGTTAAATAGTTATAGGTATAATCAGTAGGTGCGACAGGGTTTACGCAGAGATTTTTAGCAGTGCCAGAAAACTGGATTAATGTCCCTGGGTAAGGGGGAATATCTCCAAAACTATTTAAAAAAGTATCATTCAATATAAAAAATGTGTGAATACAATTTGAGCAATTTTTGCTCGCATACCATATGCCATAATTATAATTAGGTATATTATTGTTTTCTGAATAATCTGTTCTCTTGTATAAATATCCCTGTTGATTGTCATTATCATTTATAGTAAAAATAATTTTTCCGTCACGACCACATTCAGGAGTTTTTTCGTCTTTGCTACAACCACTTAGTAATATAAATAGCATAAATAAAAAATATCTAAAAATATTTTTGACAAATCTTTGAGTATTTCTGTTGTGTTTCATTTTTTTTTGTAAATTACATTACTAATGATTATTCATAAAGAATAATAAATTTAGTTTTTAATAATTGTCTATTAAGATTTTAGTTTATTTCAAGTTTGCTTATTCTTAAAATTCACTATTTTACTTCATAAGTCTCTCCTGAGAAGAACAAATCGTCCGTTTTTGTAAAACTCGAATTAGCTTTAACCTGCGCTGTCAAATCATCTTCTCTTTCTTCTAAAGTAACATCACTAAAACTTCTAATCACTCCTGTTGCCAATGGATATTCCATTCGAACCAGCATATAATGTAGTGTTGGATCTTGTTCTTTAGCATTGTGAACTAATAAATCTTCTTGTGTAACTCCGTTTTCACCAATAGTTACTACTTCTAATTTTAGTCCTTTTAAAACTAATCCTTTGTCACGATTTTTACCAAAAATCATTGGTTTTCCGTGTTCCAAATAGATTTGTTTGTCTTCTTTTACGTCTTTATCAGTAAGATGATTGAAACATCCATCATTAAAAATTACACAATTTTGTAATATTTCGATTAATGAAGTTCCTTTAAATTGTTGTGCTTCGATAAAAATCTGTCCCATTTCTTTTGGACTTCCACCGCCAACTCTTGCAAAAAATCGTGCTTGAGCTCCCAATGCTAATTCGCCGGGAGAAAAAGGAGGTTGTGTATTTCCGTAAGGGGAAGATTTCGTTTTTTGACCAATTAACGAAGTAGGAGAGAACTGCCCTTTGGTTAAACCATAAATTTCATTGTTGAAAAGAATGATATTCAAATCGATATTTCTACGTAAAACGTGTATAAAATGATTGCCACCAATAGCCATTGCATCGCCATCACCTGTTGCAATCCAAACACTTAAATTAGGATTTGCCAATTTTATTCCTGAGGCAATTCCCGGTGCTCTACCATGAATACTGTGAATTCCGTAAGTATCTAAATAATAGGGAAAACGGGAAGAACAGCCAATTCCAGAGACAAAAACAACGTCTTCTCTAGCCACTCCCATTTCTGGAAGTATTTTTTGCATCGTGCGCAAGATTACATAATCATCGCAACCCGGACACCATCTTACTTCTTGATCGCTAGTAAAATCTTTAGCAGTATATTTTTTTTCTACAGTCGTTTCCATAATTACACTAGTGATTTAAATTTCTCAATTAGGTCTTCGTTGGCAAAAGGCAATCCTTGCACTTTATTAAATTGGTAAAAGTCAAATTTACTGTATTTAATTTTGAGTAGGCTGGCAAATTGACCGCTGTTTAATTCGCAAACCAGAATTTTTTTGAATTTGGATAAAACTTCTTCGGTGTTTTTTGGCATTGGATTAATGTAATTGAAATGGGCATAACCAATGTTTTTATGTCCCAGTTCATTCATTTGTTTCACCGCCGAATGCAAAGAACCATAGGTTCCGCCCCAACCAATGACTAATAAATCGCCTTCATTGGCAAATTCAGTTTCTAAGTCTGGTATATTAAATTTTACTCGCTCGATTTTCTCGGCTCTAATTTGAGTCATTTGCTCATGATTTTTCGGGTCATAAGAAATATTTCCGGTAACGGCGTCTTTTTCTAATCCACCAATTCGATGTTCTAATCCCGGAGTTCCTGGAACAGCCCAATTTCGAGCCAATGTTTTTTCGTCTCTATCATAAGGATGCCAGTCTTCTTTTACTTCAGTAATTCTATTGCTTTTTATTTCTGGCATTTCGGCAACGGTTTGTATTTTCCAAGGAGCCGATCCGTTTGCGATGTAACCGTCAGTCAATAAAATAACGGGAGTCATATGTTCTAAAGCCAGTCTAGCCGCTTCGTAAGCAAAGTTAAAACAGTTGGCAGGTGTGCTGGCAGCTATAACAATTAATGGACTTTCACCATTTCGACCATACATGGCTTGCAATAAATCCGATTGTTCTGTTTTGGTTGGTAATCCTGTTGAAGGGCCTCCACGTTGCACATCTACAATCACTAATGGCAATTCGGTCATTATGGCTAAACCAATGGCTTCTCCTTTTAAGGCTAATCCAGGACCTGAAGTAGTTGTTATGGCTAAATCTCCCGCAAATGCTGCGCCAATTGCCGAAGTAATTCCCGCAATTTCGTCTTCGGCTTGAAATGCTTTTACACCAAAATGTTTGTGTTTTACCAATTCGTGCAAAATGTCGGTTGCAGGAGTGATTGGATACGAACCTAAGAATAATTCCAATCCTGATTTTTCGGCCGCTGCCAAGAACCCCCAAGCAGTTGCTGTATTTCCCATAATAATTCTATAGGTTCCAGAGGGCATTTTTGCTGGCGAAATAGTGTAGGAGTTAGGAATAAGTTCTAAGGTTTCGGCAAAATAATAGCCAGCCATTAAAACTTTAGTATTCGCTTCGACGATATGTGGTTTTGACTTGAATTTTTTATTAAAGAAATCAATAGTATATTCGGTCGAACGGTTGTACATCCAATAAATCATCCCTAAAGAAAACATGTTTTTACTTCTCGAAATCGATTTAGTGTCTAAACCTGCCACATCTTTCAATGCTTCTTTGGTCAAGGAAGTCATATCTACTTCGATAACTCTGTAATTATCGAGGCTTCCATCTTCTAATGGGTTTGAGGTGTATTCTGCTTTTTCTAAATTTTTCTTATTAAAAGAATCAATATCTACTATTAAAGTATGACCTGGTTTTAAAGCATACAGATTGGTTTTTAATGCAGCAGGATTCATAGCTACTAATAAATCTACAGCATCTCCAGGAGTGCTAACTTCAACACTACCAATGTGAACTTGATAGCCAGATACTCCATACAAACTGCCTTGAGGTGCTCTGATTTCGGCTGGATAGTTGGGAAAAGTGGCAATATCATTGCCAAACATCGCTGAGGTATCCGTAAATTGAGTTCCTGTTAACTGCATTCCATCTCCAGAGTCACCAACGAAACGGATTACTACGGCTTCTAATTTTTCAGGCTGAGGTTTAATTGTAGTTGCACCCATAAGTATGATATTTTTTCATTATTAATAAAAAATGTTAATAAATGATGTGTCAAATTTAATTTTAGATTATTTAATAAAATATGACGATTATCATATAAAAGTAATAAAAAGCCATTTAATTTTACGGGGAATTAAAAAATATATCTCTTATGGCAATAATTATTACGGACGAGTGTATCAACTGTGATGCATGTATTTCAGAATGTCCAAACAACGCAATTTATGAACCAGACACTAAGTGGTCTTTTGCAGATGGATCGGCTTTGAAAGGAATGGTAAAATCTCCTTCAGGAATAGAAGTCGATGCTAGTGAAGAGCATGACGCAATTTCTGATGAGTTTTTCTACATTGTAGCTGACAAATGTACAGAATGTAAGGGGTTTCACGATAAACCACAATGTGCTTCTGTTTGTCCTGTTGACTGTTGTATTCCTGATGGGAATCATGTAGAAACAGAAGCTCAATTATTAGACAAAAAAGCTTGGTTGCATAATGAGTAAATCATGGAGTTGGAAAAAGCTAAAAAGCCATTTGGAATTTTAGCTTTTTTTGGCTCTTAAAATTAAATACCGTCAAGTAATTTGTAGATTGAATGGTTCGTCACAAATTCGAGATGGTTTAAAAAACTTTATAAAAATGAAGAATAAAACTTTTAAAAAAGTAATTTGTGACGGTAATGAAGCAGTGGCTTTAATTGCTCACAAAACCAATGAAGTCTGTGCCATTTATCCTATTACGCCATCTTCGCCAATGGGGGAACACGCCGAACTTTACAGCTCAAAAGGCAAAAAGAACATTTGGAACAATATTCCAAGAATTGTCGAAATGCAAAGTGAAGCGGGTGCTGCAGGAACTGTTCACGGTTCGTTGCAAGCCGGTGCTTTGACTACAACATTTACCGCTTCTCAAGGCTTGTTGTTGATGATTCCTAATATGTATAAAATTGCTGGTGAATTATTGCCTTGCGTCATTCACGTGGCAGCCAGAACGGTGGCTACACACGCACTCTCTATCTTTGGAGATCATTCCGATGTTATGGCTTGCCGACAAACAGGATTTTCTATGTTATTTGGTGGTTCTGTTCAAGAAGCACACGATTTTGCCTTAATTTCTCAGGTGGCAACACTTAAAACTAGAGTGCCATTTATGAATATTTTTGATGGTTTTAGAACCTCTCACGAAATTTCAAAAATTGATTCTATTCCTGACGAAATCATTCAAGCGATGATGCCCGAAGATAAAGTGGCCGAACACAGACATAGAGGATTAGATCCTGATCGTCCAGTGCTTAGAGGTACCACTCAAAATCCAGATGTTTTCTTCCAAGCTCGTGAAGCGGCCAACAAATATTATGATGCTGTTCCTGCAGCCGTTCAAGAAGTAATGAACGAGTTTGGCGAACTTACAGGTCGTCACTATAATTTGTTCGATTATATAGGACATCCAGAAGCCGATAGAGTAATTATTATTATGGGTTCTGCCGAAGGTCCTGTAAAAGAAGCTCTCAGCGTAATGCTTGAAGAAGGCGAAAAAGTGGGTGTTATTTTAGTTCGCTTGTTCAGACCTTTCGATATTAGTGCTTTTGTGAATGTATTGCCAAAAACAGTTCAAAAAATAGCTGTTATGGATAGAACAAAAGAGCCTGGAAGTATTGGTGATCCAATGTATTTAGATGTTGTTACTGCACTTGTTGAAAGCGGTAGAGAAATGCCTATTGTAGTTGGTGGTCGTTACGGATTGTCATCCAAAGAATTTACACCAGCGATGGTAAAAGGAATTTATGACGAATTATCGAATAAAAAACCTAAAAATCACTTCACTATTGGAATCAATGATGATGTAACTTTCCACAGTTTGTATTTTGATCCTAAGTTCGATATTCATACAAAAGCCATTAGCTGTATGTTCTATGGTTTAGGTTCTGATGGAACGGTTGGGGCCAATAAAAACTCCATCAAAATCATTGGTGAAACTACAGATAATTACGTTCAAGGATACTTCGTTTATGACTCTAAAAAAGCGGGAGCACAAACTATTTCGCACTTGCGTTTTGGCCCAGACCCAATCAATTCCAACTATTTAGTGGATAAAGCCGATTTTATCGCCAGTCATAAATTCAATTTTATTGAAAAATTCAATATGATTGCTGAGTTGAAACACGGTGGTACTTTCTTGTTGAACTCACCCTATTCTAAAGATGAGATTTGGGCGAGATTGCCTATCCAAATTCAACAAGGAATCATTGACAAAGAAGCTAAATTCTACGTAATCGATGCTACAAAAGTAGCTTTCGAAGCCAGTCTTGGAAAAAGAGCCAATACCATTTTACAAACATGTTTCTTCGCTATTTCGGGAATTTTACCTAAAGAAGAAGCGATTGAAAAAATTAAAAACGCTATCGTAAAATCCTACTCTCACAAAGGTGAAAAAGTAGTGAAAATGAACTTTAACGCGGTGGATAAAGCTTTAGAAAATTTATTCCAAGTTGATTATCCAAAAGTAGCTACTAGCGAAAGACATTTAGCTTCGGCTATGAAAAATGCTCCTGATGGTTTTGTTACCGAAGTGTTAGAAAAAATATTAGGTGGTTTTGGCGATGATCTTCCAGTGAGTGCTTTCACGGTAGATGGAACTTTCCCAACAGGAACTTCACAATTCGAAAAAAGCGGTATTGCCGACTTTATTCCAGTTTGGGACGACGAAAACCTTTGTACACAATGTAACAAATGTGTGGCTATTTGTCCTCACGCTGCCATTCGTTCTAAAGTAGTAACGAATGATGAATTAGCAAAATTCCCAGGATCATTAAAAAGTGTTCCAGCCATTGGAAGACCTTTTGCTAAAGAAAACGAATCTTATATTTTACAGGTTTCACCAGAAGATTGTACTGGTTGCGACCTTTGTGTAATGGTTTGTCCAGCAATTTCAAAAGAAAAAGAAAACTTCAGAGCCATCAACATGCACAAGAAAATTGAAGTGGATGTCGAAGAAAATGTAAACTGGGATCACTTTGTAAGCTTGCCTTACTATGACAGAACGGCTTTGCAAATCACTAATGTAAAAGGCTCTCAATTCTTAGAACCATTATTCGAATTCTCAGGAGCTTGTTCTGGTTGTGGAGAAACACCTTATATCAAGATGATTACGCAATTGTATGGCGATAGTATTATGATTGCCAATGCAACAGGTTGTTCTTCTATTTATGGAGGAAATTTACCAACTACACCATATAAAACCAATGAATTTGGTAGAGGTCCAGCTTGGGCAAACTCACTTTTTGAAGACAATGCCGAGTTTGGTTTAGGTTTAAAATTAGGATTGTCTAAAAAACAAGAAATCGCAGTTGATTTATTAGTTTCATTGAAATTAGTAGTTGGCGAAGAATTAGTGGATGCTATTCTAAACAACTCTGAAGAAACCGAAGCCTTGAAAAACGAAAAATTTGCTCAAATTGAAGCACTTAATAAAATTTTAGCACGAATTAGTGATACCAATGCCGATGCTAAAAAATTAAGCCAATTGACCGAATACCTTCGTAAAAAAGCCGTTTGGATTTTTGGTGGAGACGGTTGGGCTTATGACATCGGATACGGTGGAGTAGATCACGTTTTATCTACAGGAGAAGATATCAATATTTTAGTAATGGATACTGAGGTGTATTCTAACACTGGTGGACAAGCTTCTAAATCGACTCCTCTTGGAGCAAGTGCTAAGTTTACTATTGGTGGTAAAAAAACAGGTAAAAAATCCCTTGCGCTTCAAGCTATTTCTTATGGAAATGTGTATGTAGCTCAAATTGCAATGGGAGCCAAAGACCTACAATCGCTTAAAGCTATTGAAGAAGCCGCAGCTTATCCTGGACCATCCTTGATTATTGCTTATTCTCATTGTGGTGAACACGGTTACGAATTGAAAAACGCAATTTCGCAACAAGAAAAAGCAATCGATTCAGGATACTGGCCATTGTTTAGATTCAATCCTATGGAAGCAAAAGGTAAAAAATTCAAATTAGATTCTAAAGCACCAACAATTCCTTTGAGCGACTTTATGTACAACGAAGCTCGTTTTAATAGAGTGGTAAAAGAAAATGCCGAATTAGGTGCCGCGTTATTGACTCAAGCCCAAGAAGAAGTAGATTCTAAATGGGAAAGATTAGAACTGTACAGAGATTTGTAATAGGATTTATTAATTTAAAACTGCCCTAACAAAGCAGCAAAGATTGTAAATTGAAAAACCTACTCGGGATTTAAAATCTTGGGTAGGTTTTTTTTTATGGATTTTGAGTGCAAAAATGAAAAAAAATGAAAAAAGTTGTGCCAAATGTGGAAAACCGTAAAATAGAATGTTGTGGACTTTGTAATTTTAAACTATAATTAAAAACGTACAAAAAAAGAATGTTTTTGCTTATATAAAAAAAGAAAAAACTTATATTTTGGCAAGAAATTTGTAAGTAAATATTCAGTGATATTATTGCAAATAGTTAATTAACAAAACGCTAAAAAACACTAACGTTCGCTATATGAAAATACAAAAAAAGAGACTGTTGCAAGACCACAGCCCACCCCTCAAAAAACAGATTAATCATTATTAACTTTTATAAATCTTAAATATACATATGAAAACAATTAAAATATTTTTTATTACAACAATTTTATTTACAATTTCTGCTAGTTCCCAAATCACAAAAGGAAATTGGATGGTCGGAGGAAGTGGAAGTTTTATAAACTACAAAAACACATATTCAGACAATAATACTGAAACAACTCAAACTGGTTTTGCCTTTGAATTATCGCCAAATGTAGGGTATTTTGTGGTTGACAATTTTTCAATAGGAAGTATTGTCGGTCTTTCTTTTATAAACCCCTCTGGGTCTGATAATAATAGCCAGAGTTTCGGATTAGCGCCTTTTGTTAGATACTATTTTAGAAAATCTGATAAGATTATTAACCCTTTTCTTCAAGCAAGCTATAGTTTTAATAGAAGTAAGATTCAATTGGAAGGTGGTCATAATAAATCGTCTGAATATAGACTTAAAGGAGGTTCGGCCTTTTTTTTAAACAGTAGTGTTGCACTTGAAATAACAATTGAATATAGCTCTTCAAAAAACAATGTTAATAATAATCAATATGATAGGTTCACAACTGGAATCGGACTACAAATACATTTAGAAAAAGAATAAAAAAATTAAAAAACAAACAAAATGATAAACAAAATACATTTTATAAAATATGTAGCAGTATTGTTATTCTCTTTGAGTCTATCTGCTCAGCAAGTATCAGTGACGCCACAAAACGTAGAATACACTAATAATGGACAGCCTAAATCTTTTGTGAGTGGCTGTGGAAATATAGATTTAGCCTCAAGTACTAGCACCTTGATAAGTATGATAGTCAATATCGATACATATACATCTGTAATTAATAATAGCGAAAGTAAATTGTATATTTACACTAAAAAGTCCTTCTCTGATGTAAAAACACAAAGGTACCTTAAAAAAATTCCTTCAACGAATTGGACACCAGGAGCTGCGCCTACTACTTTATCATACGCCCCTACTGTTAGTTTTTCCATAAATGCCGCTGATTTTAATGCGACAGGCGGAACTTTACTTTTGGTATTTGAGTCACCCTCAGGCACACAATACACTTCACCTTGTACTTTTACAATAACTAAAACACCTCCACCGAGTTTTTCCCTATCTCCCGACAGTCTCAGTTTAGGTTGTGGAGAAGTTACAGGAAGAATATTTACAATTACACCAGCCAATATTCCTGCTGGCGTAACACCATCATACAGTTGGAGTTTTCCTGGTTGGACGGAGGTTGGATCAACTGCTACTTCCAAAAATTTGCAGCCAAGTTCAGGTCTAGTATTGCCATCAACAATTACTGTTACTCAAAATATTAATGGTGTTCCTACAGAAGTAAAAACTTGTACTGTAACTCGCTCATCTATTGATCCTACTGGATATATTTCTGGAAGTGCAACAGTATGCACGACTAGAACATTTACTTTTGAAGGATTATTAGTTGGTCAATCGGTAACTTAGAATTTGTCAAATGCAACAGCTGGAACTTTAAGTACAGCAAATGGTACATCAACAACATTTACAGCAACAGCTGGTGGTGCAGTAAAATTAATAGCTACAGTGACTAACAGTTGTGGACAATCTTATGTTAAAGAACTAGATTTATTTGCAGGTTTGCCACCAGCTTTTAGTTTAGTTCGGGCAAGCAACGAATTTTGCGATGATATTAAATACCATTATGTGCCATATGAAATAACTAACAGAACCCCAGCATTCACCTATACCTATAATGTTACTACATATCCTTGGGTTAAAGTGACACAATCCATCCAAACTTATAATGGTGTAATACAAGATGTTTTGGTTTTTCCAAAAACGTATTCAGGGACAATTGATATTTATGTTACAACATCAAATAGTTGTGGCACTACTCCATTTTTTGTTGAAGAAGAACCAATTAGTAATTGCAGTGGTTTAGGTCTTCGATTAAGCAGTACTGCAGAACAATTTACAGTATTTCCAAATCCAGCAGATGACATCGTGACAATCGAATTAAAAGATTCAGAAAAACAATTCGAAAAAGACGTAACAATTTCGGGAGAGCTTTTTGATATGTCAGGACAATCAAAATCAAAAATTAAAATTTCTGATAACAAGGCGACTTTTTCTGTAAAAGGATTAAAAAAAGGTATTTATGTTTTAAAAATTCTCATAAATGATCAAGTAGAAAACCATCGAATAGCAGTTGAATAAAAAATTGAATTAGTTAGTTGAAAAACCTACTCGGGATGTATAATCTTGGGTAGGTTTTTTTTTATGGATTTTGAGTGCAAAAATGAAAAAAAATGAAAAAAGTTGTGCCAAATGTGGAAAACCGTAAAATAGAATGTTGTGGACTTTGTAATTTTAAACTATAATTAAAAACGTACAAAAATATAATATTTTAATTTCTATAAAAAAAAGAAAAAACTGATGTTTTGGCAAGGAATTTGTAAGTAAATATTCAGTGTTATTATTGCAAATAGTTAATTAACAAAACACTAAAAAACACTAACGTTCGTCATATGAAAATACAAAAAAAGAGGCTCTTGCAAGATCACAGCCCGCCAAAACGAGAACAGAATAATTATAATTTTACAATTTTTAACCTAATATACAATTATGAAAACAATTAAAATATTTTTTATTACAACAATTTTATTTACTCTTTCGGCCCATTCTCAAATTACAAAAGGGAATTGGATGGTTGGAGGTAGTGGAAACTTTACAAACTATAAAAGTACATTTAAAAGCAATAATACAGAATTTACTCAAACTGGTAGTGGTATTAATATTTCACCAAATTTAGGTTATTTTGTTGCAGATAATTTTGCAGTTGGAACTGCGGTAGGCTTTAGTTTCTCAAACCCATCGGGTGCTAACAATAATAGTCACAGTTATGGTATTTCACCTTTTGTACGATATTATTTTAGAAAATCCGAAAAAATAATTAACCCTTTTTTACAAACAAGTTATGGTTATGGTAAAGGTGAAAGTGATGACGGGGGTTCAAATAAAAGCAGTGGATATACTATAAAAGGAGGTTCAGCTATTTTTTTCAATAGTAGTGTTGCTCTCGAACTTTCGCTAAATTATAATTCATCCAAATATAATTCTGATACAACATATAATGATTTCACAATTGGAATTGGTTTTCAAATACATTTAGAAAAATGAAAATAATCTTTAAAAAACAAGTAAAATGAAAAATAAAATACAGCTTTTACAATTTGTTGCAATTTTAATCTTTTCTTTTGGCTCTTATGCACAAGTAACAGTAAGTGCATCAAATTTGCAATATACAAATAATGGTCAATCTACTATTACATTAGCAAATTGCGGAAATATAGATTTGGCATCAAGTACCACTACATCAATAAATTTAGGAATAAACTTAAGTAAACCAAACGGTCAAGTTGTTGGTTTAAGTGATTTGCGTGTTTATACAAAAAAATCTTCGTCAGATTCGAGAATAGAAAGAAGTTGGTCACAGATTTTAGAATCATCTTGGAATACGCAAGTTAATCCTAATACCCGTTCAACATCAGCTAGTTTCTCGATAAATTCCTCTGACTTTAATGCTTCTGGTGGCACGCTATATGTGGTTTTTAAGTCAAGCGGAAATATCGAATATACATCAACGTGTGTTTTCACAATAACAAAGGCATTAGTGCCCAGTTTTACTTTCTCCCCAACAAGTTTAGGTCTAGCTTGTGGAGACACGAGTTCGCAAACGTTCACGGTTACACCAGCTAATATTCCTAGTGGTGCAACTGTAACTTATCAATGGAGTTATAGTGGTAGCTGGTCAGGTACAGTGAATTCTTCTATGAATTCGGTAACTTTGACACCAAATTCTGTAATTTCTTTACCTTCAACTGTTTCGGTTAAACCTTATGTTGATAATTCAGGCTACCCCATAATGGCATGTGCAGTTTCTCGTTCGCCAATTGCATCGAGTGGTTCAATATCCGGAAATACAACAGTATGTACGACTGGAACCTATACCTTTTCTGGATTATTAGCAAATCAATCGGTAAATTGGAGTTTGTCAAATGCAACAGCAGGCACTTTAAGTCCAACAAGCGGTACATCAACAACATTTACAACAACAGCTGGTGGTGCAACGGATATAATAGCTACAGTAACTAATAGTTGTGGAGAACATTATACCAAATCACTATCTTTATTTGCTGGATTACCGCAGGCATTTAGTTTAGTTCGAGCCAGCAACGAATATTGCGATGATATAAAATATCATTATGTGCCTTATGAAATTCCAAACAGAAACCCTCTAATCACCTATACATACAATGTTACCCCAATTCCTTGGGTAAAAGTGACACAAACCAGCCAAACTTATAATGGTGTAATACAAGATGTTTTAGTTTTTCCAAAAACCTATTCGGGAACAATTGATATTTATGTTACTACAACAAATAGTTGTGGTACAACTCCCTTTTTTGTTGAAGAAGAACCAATTAGTAATTGCAGTGGTTTAGGTCTTCGATTAAGCAGTACTGCAGAACAATTTACAGTATTTCCAAATCCAGCAGATGATATCGTGACAATCGAATTAAAAGATTCAGAAAAGCAATTCGAAAAAGACGTAACAATTTCGGGAGAGCTTTTTGATATGTTAGGACAATCAAAATCAAAAATTAAAATTTCGGATAACAAGGCTACTTTTTCTGTAAAAGGATTAAAAAAAGGTATTTATGTTCTAAAAATTCTCATAAATGACCAAGTAGAAAGCCATCGAATAGCAGTTGAATAAAAAATTGAATTAGTTAGTAGAAAAACCTACTCGGGATGTATAATCTTGGGTAGGTTTTTTTATTACAACAATCCCGTGTTAATGTAAAAAATTACCAAAAAATAAAATCAGTACAAATAAAATAGTAAGTTTGTGTAAAATTGTACTGTTATGAAAGCAATTGCATTAAAAAAATATTTGGTTTCAAAAATAAATCTAATTGATGATGATTCCATATTAGATGAAATCAAGGAAATTGTTGATAAGAAAGAAACTGTTTATGTACTTTCTAATTATCATTTAGAGAAACTAGCCAAATCAAGACAACAGATTGAAGAAGGCGATTTTTTGACCCAAGATGAAATGGACAAAAAAGTGGAAGAATGGCTAAACGAAAAGTAATTTGGTCTACAGATTCTTCTTTGGATATGATAGATATTATGCAGTATTATACCAATAGAAACAAAAGCAAAAAGTATAGTTCAAAATTGTATAAAGAAATCCAGTTGACACTACAAACATTAGATTTTTCTATTACACTTCCTCAGAAAACATCCGATAAAAAATTATTTTATTTTACTCACAACCATATTTTTATAGGTTTTGAGATCCAAGAGAATATTTTAATCGTTCACCTTGTTATCGATGATAGAAGAAATCCTGAAATCATAAAAAAGCTTTTAAAAGCAGTATAAATAGTGAATGCGAAAAACCTACTCGGGATTTAAAATCTTGGGTAGGTTTTTTTATTTATGATTTTTAACTAAAAAACGATAACCAATTCATACTTGTCAATAAAATCAAAATTATCTCAATTCCAAATTAGTTTTTTCTCAATTTATAATCGTATTTTTGCAGCGTTTTTGCAAACTATTCGCTTGCATTTTTACCAAACAACAACAACTACAACACTATTAATAAAATGAATCAAACAAAATATATTTTTGTTACAGGCGGAGTTACGTCTTCTTTAGGGAAGGGGATAATTGCGGCTTCATTGGCAAAATTATTACAGGGAAGAGGATATAGAACAACAATTCAAAAGTTTGACCCGTATCTAAACGTTGATCCGGGAACATTAAATCCTTACGAACACGGAGAATGTTATGTAACCGATGATGGTGCAGAAACTGATTTGGACTTGGGACATTACGAGCGTTTCTTGAACGTTCCAACTTCTCAGGCAAATAATGTGACCACGGGAAGAATTTACCTTTCAGTTATCGAAAAAGAACGAAGAGGCGAATTCCTGGGGAAAACGGTTCAAGTTGTACCTCATATTACCAACGAAATCAAGGAAAGAATGCAATTGTTGGGGAAATCCGGCGATTTTGACATTGTAATTACTGAAATCGGTGGAACTGTGGGTGATATCGAATCGTTACCATATATCGAATCCGTTCGTCAATTGGTTTGGGATTTGGGCGAAAACAATGCCATTGTGATTCACTTGACCTTAATTCCATATTTGGCCGCAGCCGGAGAATTAAAAACAAAACCAACGCAACACTCTGTTAAAACCTTGATGGAAAGCGGTATCAAAGCCGATATTTTAGTTTGTAGAACAGAGCATCAAATTTCGCAAGAAATCCGCAATAAATTAGCCTTGTTTTGCAATGTCAAAAAAGAAGCCGTAATCCAATCTATCGATGCTTCAACCATTTATGAAGTGCCTAATTTGATGTTGGAAGAAGGACTTGATGTTGTAGCATTAAAAAAATTGGACTTACCCAAAAAAGCAGCTCCAGATTTGAAAAATTGGAATACTTTCTTACGCAGATTGAAAAATCCAAAACATACGATAAATATCGGTTTGATTGGAAAATATGTAGAAATGCAAGATTGCTACAAGTCAATTTTAGAGGCTTTTATACACGCAGGTGCTGCCAATGAAACCAAAGTAAATGTAATCTCGATACATTCTGAATATATTGATTTAGAAAATATTAAAGAAAAACTAAAAGATTTAGACGGAATTCTTGTTGCTCCAGGTTTTGGCGAAAGAGGTATTGAGGGAAAAATAGAAGCTATTCATTATGCTCGTGAAAATAAAGTGCCCTTTTTAGGAATTTGTTTGGGTATGCAAATGGCAACCATCGAATATTCAAGAAATGTTTTGGGGTATGCCGATGCCAATTCGACCGAAATGAATCCTGATACGACAAATCCAGTTGTGAACTTGATGGAAGATCAAAAAACAGTTACCGACAAAGGAGGAACTATGCGTCTTGGAGCTTGGAAATGCGAAATCAAACCAGACACATTAGCATATAGAATTTACGGGAAAACAACTATTTCTGAGCGTCATCGCCATCGTTATGAATTCAATAGTCATTATTTGGCCGAATTAGAAAAAGCGGGATTAAAAGCTTCGGGAGTCAATCCAGAAACAGGTTTAGTAGAAATTGTAGAATTAGAAGATCACCCTTTTTACATTGGAGTACAATACCATCCAGAATATAAAAGTACGGTTGAAAACCCACATCCACTTTTTGTGAATTTTGTAGCTGCAGTGGTTAAAGCAAAGAAAAAGTAGTATTCAGTAACAATTTGAAGCAAAACTGGACTAACAGATAATTAAATAATAATAAGCACATTCAAGACTCGGCTTCCTCTCCTTTGGAGAGGGTTGGGGAGAGGATAAAAAATTAAAAATGGAAGAAAAAAAATTAGACCTCAATTCGATTATTGGTTTCGTATTGATTTTTGGAATCTTGATTTGGATTATGTATCAAAACAAGCCTTCTGAAGCACAAATAGCAGCCGAAAAAGCTAAAAAAGAACTTGTTGCAACACAAAAAGCAAAAAAGGCAATTCAAGCGGCAGTTGCGCCAGTAGCAGTAGTGGCAGGCGATTCAACTCAATTAGTTCAATTACAAAAAACTTTAGGCGGTTTTGCTTATTCTGCAACTCTTCCATCGGCAAAAGAAGAGGTTACCACTATCGAAAACGAAAAAGTAATTCTGAAAATTGCCAATAAAGGAGGTTATATTGTTGAAGCGACTTTAAAAAATTTGGAGAAATTCAAGAAAGGATCAGGACAATTGGTAGAATTGATTAAAAACAATAATGCCAATTTGAATATTCAATTGCAAACCAATGATAATCGTACTTTAAACACCAAAGACCTTTATTTTGAACCTACAATTTCCAAAGTAGGAGCAGACCAAATCCTTTCAATGAAATTGAAGGCTAGTGCCAATGAATTTTTAGAATACAAATACATTTTGAAACCAAACGATTATATGGTTGGTTTTGATTTGCGTTCACAAGGTTTAAATAAAGTTTTGAATACTAGCAAACCGTTAGATTTAGAATGGAATTTAAAAACCTATCGAAACGAGAAAAGTATTTCGTATGAAGATCGATATACTGACATTCGTTATGAATATGAAGATGGAAAAGACAATAGTACTGGATTAGGAAAAGATACTGAGGATACGCCAATTAAAGTGAGTTATATCGCTTTCAAACAGCATTTTTTCTCTACTATTTTATTGACAGATAAGCCTTTTGAGACTTCAAAACTGCATTCAACTAAATTGGTGAATGATGAAACAATCGATACTGTTTTTACCAAACAATTAAAAGCAAATGTTCCTTTGGCTTTCAGCAATGGCGAACTAGATTATAAAATGAGTTGGTATTTTGGCCCATCTGATTATAAAACATTAAAGCAGTATGATAAAAATTTAGAGAAAATAATTCCTTTGGGTTGGGGAATTTTCGGGTGGATTAATAAATTTATTTTTATTCCCCTATTTGGATTTTTGAGCTCAACATTAGGACTTTCTTTGGGAATTGCCATCATTATTTTTACTATTTTAATCAAGGTGGCTATGTCGCCAATTACCTTCAAATCGTTCTTGTCACAAGCCAAAATGAAAGTATTGCGTCCTGAAATCACTGAATTGGGAGAAAAATTCAAAAAAGACCCAATGAAAAAGCAGCAGGAAACTATGAAGTTATACAACAAGGCGGGAGTAAACCCAATGGCAGGTTGTATTCCAGCTTTGATACAGTTGCCCTTTATGTATGCTTCGTTTCAGTTTTTTCCATCGGCTTATGAATTGAGACAAAAAGGCTTTCTTTGGGCAGACGATTTGTCTTCTTTTGATGCGGTTGTTAAACTTCCGTTTCATATTCCGTTATACGGAGATCATATTAGTTTGTTCCCCGTTTTGGCTTCGATTGCGATTTTCTTTTATATGAAAATGACTTCTGGAGATCAGCAAATGGCTGCTCCGCAACAAGAAGGAATGCCAGATATGGCCAAAATGATGAAAATGATGATTTACATCTCGCCAATAATGATGTTGTTCTTCTTTAATAGTTACGGTGCTGGTTTGAGTTTGTATAACTTTGTTTCGAATTTGATTACTATTGGAATTATGCTTGTTATTAAAAGATATTTTATTGATAGTGATAAAATTCACGCTCAAATTCAAGAAAACAAATTGAAAGAGCCTAAAAAACAAAGTAAGTTCCAACGAAAACTGCAAGAAGTAATGGAACAAGCCGAAGCTGAAAAGGCTAAGAAAGCTAAGAAATAATCAAACAAAAAATCCCGAGCAATCGGGATTTTTTGTTTGATACAAAAAAAGAAGAATGTTGGACTGAATTATATTGGCGTATTATTTTTCTATTTCGCAAATACATCTAAATCCAGTAAATCCATAATTTGAATTAAAGTTGAATAATTTTTCGGAAGTTGTCAACTCCTTTACAGGGAAAATAGTAAACTGAGTGGCATTTTTTTCCAGTTTTATGTCCAAGAGTTTTTCTTTAAATTCAATGATTGTATTTGAATTTGAAAAAAATGTTTTTGCAAGAATAAGTTCATTTTCAGTTGCTAACCTGTAATTAATTTTGTCAGATTGATTTTTATTTAACGCATGTTTTTCATCGTATTTCCATAAATGACTTACCATTTCAGTTCTCCATTTACAAAAGTTAATGGCTTGTTCTTTTGAAACATTCAATACTGGATGATATTGGAATTGGTATCCCGACCAATACCCTAATTCTGTTAAATAGTTGTTATTTGAATAAAAGTCAATCAATAAGGGAGGGAATATAACTTTCATTTCAATGGGGAAGCCTTTTTCATTTGTTGCTTTGGTAAATTCACTAAATGAATCGTATCCTTTATTTTTCAAAACTTTTTTTGCAGTCAAATATTCTGTAAATGTCGAGTTTGTAACGGGTGATACGTCAATGAATAAACTATCATTTAATTGAATTGTACCAGGTGGAATTTCTATACTATTTTGAGCATTCAATACCCCAAAGTTGCCTATTAGAAGTAAGACTATTATTTTTTTCATGATTTTTCTAAATTGTATATATGTTTAACACATCAGTCTTATTTGTAGGTTACAATATATAATTAATTTTTTACAAATTGGAAAATAACGAGAAGTTTGTATTGATGTAATTTTTAGGAAAAAAGGCAAAAAAAAATCCCGAAAAATTCGGGATCATATTGAATAATCTATTTTTGAATATTTGAAATCAAAGTATCGGCTATTACTATTTTGCCAAGTTTTGAATAGTATATTTTTTCCTTTTGTTTCCAATGTAGTGGTTGATTAAGGAATCAAATCTGTAAAGTTGCAGATATGATGTAAACTATCAGCTAATCAATAATTTAAAATAAATTAATGAATTTTTTAGCTCTTCATGTCTATAACAGCTACTCGAACTTTATACTTTTTATTAGGTTTTGGCATTAACAACATTATGCTTTTTAGTATGAGGATAAGTAGTGTCATTTTTAGCAATTTTTGAATGAATAATAAGTTTAAAAATGTCTTTTTTGATGTAATTTAATTTATATCTTTTAACTCTGGTGGTAAAAAAAGTTTTATTTCTTTTAAATCAGAAGTCGGGTCTAAACCACAACAAGAATATTTGTTTAAATATAATACAGTAAAGCTACTGTATAAGCGATTAAAAACAAAATAAAATCGATAAACTACATATTTTTACATAAAAAATAATTTAAAACTTACAAAATAATATATATTGATGTTGTTTTAACTTGTTCTAGAACAGAACATATTAAAAAAAATCCTCAATTATTTTACTAATTGAGGATTTAAACAGGTGTTATTTTAAGAATTTAGTACTAGCTTTTTACTTCTTTATTGAAATAAACCAAGTAGTAATACATTTGTTTTTCTTCGTCCCAACCTTTTTCGACAAATTTTTCAGCACTTTCTGGATTTATGAAATCCATTTTGATTTGGATTTGAGTATCCAAGTTGATTACGTTTTTAATTGATTTTCTAGCATCTGAAACGGCTGCATTGGCAATAGGAAAAGTAGTCACGTCTTCAATACTGTATTTTTCGCCTTTATCTACTTTGTAGTTTTTGAATTCTGGAATCAAATCCGGATTGTCCAAAACTTCATTTAAGAAATTGCTTTCTTCGAATTGGTCGTTTTTGGCAAAATAATTTACCGAACGATTCATAAACATCACTTCTTCTTTTTTGTCTTCGGCAGGAAAAACTACGTCTTTGGCAAAACCTTGACAGAATTTCAAGTATTTTTTGGTGATGAAATTTTCGTCTTCAAAAGCATCAACCGAAAGGAAATGTTCCAACCAATAACGGGCATCATAACGATTGCTGTCAACAGTTAGGATTTTATATCCTTCTTCTTTTTTATAATTGAAAATGATACAGCCTTTGTCCAGTTTGCTCAGGTTAATACCGTGTTGCAAAACCATTTCCAAATTGGATTCTTTTTCTTCAAACTGCAAAAAATCAGATTGTAATTCGCTTTTGAAAATTCCAATAGCATCAACCACATTATTGTCGATGTTTAGATTCGTCAAATGGGTTACATAAACTTCCCCATTTTTAATGTGTGGATGATTCGATTGTTCAAATAAATGAGTGGTTATTTGCTTGGATACTTCGTGAATTGAACTCGGATTTTCAAAAATTTGAGTAGCATATTTAAACATATCATTGTATTCCAAATCGACTTCGTGTGCAAACTGAAAGTAGTTTTCCTCTTTTTCCCGAAAAGGTTTAAAGAAATATTCTTTGATTAAAGGAACAATTTCATCGTTTAAATTAAAAGGTTGCTCAGATAAGAAAATGGCTTCGTTGCGGCTTTTATTTCCCACTCGGTGAATGGAAAGTGTTTCGATGTGAGTGTTGAATAAATTTATCATTGTTTTTTTGTTTTTTTAGACAAAAGAACCAAGATGTAAGACAGAGTAGAAGTCTTTCATCTTGGTTCTTGATTCTTAATTTCTTCTCTTTTTAATTCCAGTTTTCTTCAAATCCGTAGTCTTCATAACTATCGTCTCCTTCGAACATATCTAAGTCCTCTTCATCGAGGTCATCTTCAAATTCGTTGTAGCTTTCGCTTTCATCATCGTCGGCAATGAAATGTTTTTCCATGGCTTCGGTAGGCATTTCTCCAACAGAAAAGATGGTTTCAGGATAAGTAATTCCGGCAGAAACTTCTTCGATGGCAGCTAGTTCTACCAAGAAAGTCCACATACTAATGAAATCGTAAACATAGATTATTTTGGTGTTTTCTTGATCCAAAATATCCGAAAGCTGATAATCGCTCATCGTTTTTTGTTCGCCGGGAATATCGCCTGTGTCAAACATCGGAATTTCGTCTTCTTGGTTCCAAGTGTCGTCACAAGTATAAAAGGAAGCGACTTCCATACCGTCAAATCCAAATGAATTGAAGATAGCATTGTGTAAATCCTCTAAAGTGTCTTCGGCAAGTATGGCAATGTCTCTAAAAATGTCCTCTTCGGCATCGAGAATTACCCTGAATTTGTAAACCATAATCTTTGTTTTTATTGAGAGGTCAAAGGTAAAATTTAATTTTAGATTTTAGATTTGAGATTTCGGATTTGTTGAAAATATTTTAAACACTTGGTTTTCTAGTGGTTTCTAGTTTTAATAATTCAGAGCAGAATAATAGATGTTTTCGATATTAAATACTCCTACGATTACTTTAATAAGTATAGAATTATATTGTTTTTATGAAATGTATTGTAAACTAGTTATTTATTTTTTTATAATTCTTAAATATTTTTCTCCAAGTTCACTCTTATTTATTGATAATTCAACAAGTGTTCCTCCAGATTGGGTTTGTCCAAATGCAGATTTTGAAATTTCTGTTAATCCAGTGTTAAATAGTTTATCTAGAATGTTTTGACTTACAGATTCTTTTGAAAACTCTTTTAAGTCATAAATATTTCCAATTTCTATAGAATTACATAATCTATTAAAATCTTCAAATGAAATTTTATTTTTTAGATATGAAGCAAAGCAAAAAGAAACAAGTAAAGGTTTTTCAAAGCTATTTAATTTATCAATTATTAGAATAAGTGTTTCTCCAATTTTATTTTTTTTCTTTTCATCAAATTCCAATGTATATATCATTGATTTTTTCTCTTCTTTATTAATTTTCTCTAGGTTAAATAAAAAAGTAGACAATTTTGCTAAAAAAATTCTATCATTAATTGATTTAACAGTTAAACCAACTTTAATTATATTACCAATGATTGGAAAATTTTTAACAAATTCATTTTCTGAAAGAGTATCTAATCCTGTTTCTAGAATATCTGTGACTATTTCAAGACTGTTTTTTTGAATTTCATCCATAATATGTTTTTTAAGGTTTGATTGCGGTTAATGACTACTTTTCCAAGTATAAAAGAATTGTAAGGAATATCTTTTGTTGCAACTAAACCTACTTTTTCTTGAACTTATGAATTAGTTTTTTCCTAATCAGATGGTATTTGGGATGACTTGGATAACTTCTGTTGGAAGTCATATTGTTGAAAACTAAAGCGGTAAGAAGCAAAATCAAAACGCCGATTAACACAGGAGAAAATACGTAGATATAGCCGAGAGCTTTTATTTTATCCGAACCTATAACGGCGATAAGAGCCGTCGCTCCTCCTGGTGGATGCAATGTTTTGGTGATTTGCATCAAAACGATGGAAAGTGAAACAGCCAATGGCGCGGCAATCCAAATAATATCTGGAACTAATTTGTGTACTGTAACGCCTATGAATGCCGAAATTAAATGACCACCAACCAAGTTGCGAGGTTGCGAAAACGGGCTTTGAATAATACCATACACCAAAACGCTTGATGCTCCAAAAGAACCAATTAAATAAACGGCATCATTTCCGGAAAAATGAATGGATTGTATATAAGCCAAAATTCCAATAGCGACAAAAGAACCCAAAAAGGCCCAAAAATGTTCTTTCCAATCTACTAAAGTTTCTCTGTAGAGTATGTATTTAGTTTTGCGGTAATTCCGTTTTATTTTTTCAATTGGCATAATAGTTAATTTGCGATACTGGGCGAAAAAGAATAAACCGTAAAAGGATAAATTATTTTGGCTGTATATTTCGAAATCAAGGAAACGACCAAAAGAGGGAGGAACAGAGTATAATCATTGGTTAAACCACAAACCAAGAAGATTGCGGTAAAAGGAGCGTGAATGCTAGCACTCAAAACGGCCGCCATTCCTATAATCATAAAATTTACAGGAATCAGTCCGGCATTAAAAAAGGTATTTAAAATTGAAGCTATCAACAATCCCAAAAAAGCACCAATAAATAGGCTTGGCGCAAAAACGCCTCCATCACCTCCAGAAGCTAAGGTTATTGAGGTTACTATTGGTTTTAAAACTAATAATCCAAAGAAAGTGAAAGCCAAAGTTATCGTCAACGGAATTTCTGTCGAGCTACCAAAAATGGTTTTGATGGAGTGATAGCCTTCGCCATACAATTGTGGGAAAATGAATAATGAAATACTCAAAACTGCCGAACCCAAAAGAATTTTGTAATAAGGTGTGTTAATTTTTGAAAACTGGGATTTGAAAAACAAGACGCATCGGGTTAAATACACCGAATTCAATCCTGCCAAAATTCCTAAAAGTATAAAATATGGGATGGCTTTTATATGCCAAGTCGTGATGTTTACTGCGAATAATGGTTTTTCCTCCAAGAGAAATATAAGCCCAAAAGCTATGGCAACAGCAATCAAGTTAGTAATCAAGAATGCACGAGTTAATTTTTTCGAAATGACTTCAAAAGCAAAAAGAATTCCGGCAATAGGACTGCCAAATAAAGCCGTAACTCCTGCTGCAACTCCTGCGCAAATCAATTCGGTTTTGTATTGTTTAAAAACATTTTCTTTTCGTTGTGCGACAGAGCCAATAGTTGCCGAAGCGACTACTGTCGAAACTTCAATTCCTGTAGAGCCACCAAAAACCACCGTCAATAATCCGTTGATGAAATGGGAAGGGATTTTGTAACTCGGTAAATTCTTTGACTTGGTATTGGTACTTTCAAAGATTTCCTTGATACCCTTATTCTCTTTTTTCTTGAACAAATATTCCCGAAGAAAATAGATGATAGATAATCCGAAAACTGGAAAAACAATAAAGAATATTGGATTTATGTTGGCTTTGCTAAAAAATATTTCTTCGTAATGTTCCGTTATTTTTTTTAAAACTACTCCTAAAAAAGCGGATAGAAAACCAATCAGTATAGAAACAATTACTAATTTTCGAAATTTGATTAATTGGTAATTTCTTTTGATTTGAGCTATATTGTTCATTGTAGTTTTATAGAAGAACTACAAAGTTATAAAATGAAAGTCGAAAAAGATTTGTTTTTATGTTTTTTAGCATATTTTTATATGCGAAAACGCAGGTTATTGAGTTGATTTCCTGTTAATCAGTTGTGTTTTTCTAGGGTGCTATTGAGTTTTTTAATCACTTTTGCCGGATTTCCCACTGCCAAAGAATTGTCAGGAATATCTTTTGTAACCACCGAACCGGCTCCAATCACACAACCTTTTCCGATATTGACTCCTGGACAAATAACTGTGTTTCCGCCAATCCAGCAATCGTCTCCGATAGTAACAGACAATGCATTTTCGAGTGTTTTTCTTAACTCGGCTTCCAATGGATGATTGGCCGTGTAAATCTGAACATTGGGTGCAAAAAACACATTCGAACCTATTTTTATGGGTGCACAATCCAAAACCACACAATTCACGTTGAAATATACATTGTCGCCACAAACAATATTGTAACCATAATCACAATGAAACGGAGGTTCTATATAAAGATTGGTTCCAGCATTTGGAATTAATTCTTGAATTATTTCTCTAGCCTTTTTAGTTATTCTGTATTCAATGACGTTTAGTCGATGGAGCAAATTTTTGGCTTTTCTGCGTTCTTTTATTAAAACTGAATCACCTGCAAGATAATATTCTCCTGCAATCATTTTTTCTTTTTCGGTTTTCATAGTTGATTTTTTGGAAACAGAGAAATCATTTGGTTCAAAATTACATTTTAGGTTTGGTAATCTTATCGTGAATTTTCAATGTTTCCTGCAATGCCGCACTGCTGTACCAAAGCGTCAATTCGGCTTCAAGAAGATTGGCTTTTACGGCGGGGTCAGATGCTACTAAAAGGTTAGCATCGTCAATTGTTTCCACGTTGAAAATGTATAGCCCTCTATAATTCCTATCGTTTTTCATAAATGGTCCAGCCACAACCAACTTTCCTTCTTTGGCCAACCGACCGATGTTGGTCATATGACCTTCAAATAATTTTTGGGATTCTTCTTTTGTAGCCGTGGTATTGCTTCCTGTTTTCAACAAGCAAAACACGTATTTTTTCATTCCACGTTCGTCTGCATTAAGCGATTTGGCTAGTTTTTCGTCATAATTTGATGCAGTTTCTTGGGCAAATGACGCCAAGCCAAAAGACAACAATACCAATAAAAAGATTGATTTTTTCATTTTTTTGAAATTTTAAGAATAAACAAATTTAAGTTTTTAAAGGACTAAATCTTCGAATCTATAGTCATTTTTAAACGTCTTTACAACTCATCCCCAAAATTCTACAGTTCAGTTAACTTAAATTCCAATATTCTAATGGTTGAAATACATTTGCTTCATCAAAAAAACTAAACCGATGAAGACATTTTTATCCATAGCCCTTTTCTTTTGTTCGATTATTTCTTTTTCGCAAACCACGATCTCAGGAAAAATTGTGGACGAAAAGAACAAACCCGTTCCCAATGCCAACATTTATATCGATGGAACTTATGATGGTGCAACATCCGATGATAAAGGAGATTTTAGTTTTATAACGACTGCCGTTGGAAATCAAAATTTGGTCATTAGTGCTTTGTCATTTGAGACGAAAAGCCTACCAATTGTTGTAGAAAATTTTAAAAACCAAACCCTACAATTAAAACCGAGTTCTACCCAACTAAACGAAGTTTTAATCACGGCTGGAACGATGGAATCGGGAGGGAAATCGAGAGTTTCGGTATTGAAACCTTTGGATATTTTGACTACTGCAGGAAATCCGGGCGATATTGTTTCTGCTTTCAAAACTTTGCCAGGTACACAAGTGGTTGGCGAAAGTGGTAAACTTTTTGTACGTGGAGGTGAAGCAAACGAAACCCAAACCTTTGTCGATGGAATTCGGGTGGCGCAACCTTATCTTCAAACGGCAAATAATGTGCCTACAAGAAGTACTTTTTCGGCAATGCTTTTCAAAGGAACTACTTTCTCAACAGGAGGTTATTCGGCTGAATATGGTGAGGCGCTTTCGAGTGTTTTGTTGATGAATACCATCGACGAACCCGATTTAGAGAAAACAGATGTTGGTGTAATGTCTGTTGGTGCAAGTCTCGGAAATACCCAAAAATGGAAGAATAATTCCTTGAGTGTGAACACCAGTTACATCAATTTACAGCCGTATCAAACTTTGTTGCCCGACAATATCGAATGGATTAAACCTTATGAATCTTTTGGTGGAGAAACCGTTTTTAGACAGAAATTAGACAGAGGATTGCTAAAGTTTTATGCTTCCTATACCGCAGCCAATTTCGATTTGAAGCAAGACGATGTTAATTATCCCGATAAATTGCGTACCCAAAACAAGAATAATAATTTGTATTCAAACCTTTCTTATAAAGGCGGTTTTGGCGACAATTGGAACATTTTTGCAGGAATTAGTTTTGCCAAAAGTCGCAATAGCGGGATTTTCGATGTTTATAATTACGATGCTTCTGAAAATGCCAGTCATTTGAAGCTGAAATTGATCAAACCCATTTCGGATAAAATAAAAACCAGTTTTGGTGTCGATTATTTTTACACCAATTTTTCAGAATTGGTAACCAATTTCAAAAGTGGATACAATTCGAATATTCTTGCCGCATATTCAGAAACCGATTTTTTTATTGCCAGCAATTTAGTGGCAAAAGTAGGTTTCCGATTTTCGAAAAACTATCTGTTGAACGAAAATTCGATAGCGCCAAGATTAGCTTTGGCGTATAAAGTGGCCAAAAATCAGCAATTCTCTATGGCTTACGGAACTTTTGAACAAGCACCCAAAAACGATTACCTTAAATACAGCACTAATTTGAAGGCCGAAAAAGCCCAACATTATATTTTGAACTATGAATTCAATAAAGACAAACAGGTTTTTAAAGCCGAAATCTATTATAAAAGCTATGATAATTTGGTGAAATATGACACTAAATCGCCTGTATATAGCAGCAATTTCAGCAACAACGGAACCGGTTATGCCAAAGGTTTAGAGCTGTATTGGAGAGACAACAAGAACATCAAAAATCTGGAATATTGGATTTCGTATTCTTATATTGATACGGAACGGAATTACGCCAATTTTCCAAATCAAGCTACCCCAAGTTTTGTTGCCGATCACACCGCTTCTTTGGTAACCAAATATTGGATTCAAGATTGGCGTTCGCAAATCGGAGCTACTTATACTTTCAGTTCCGGAAGGCCGTACAACAATCCCAACGAAACGGTTTTTATGGACGGAAAAACAAAAACCTACAACAATTTGAGCGTGAATTGGGCTTATTTAATTTCGCCTCAAAAAATACTTTTCTTCTCGGTAACTAATGTGGCTGGAATCAAAAATGTGTATGGATACAATTATGCCAATACACCCAATTCAGCAGGGATTTATGAAAGCCAAGCTATTGTTCCCACTGCCGACCGATTCTTTTTTGTGGGTTTCTTCTGGACGATAAGCAAGGACAAAAAGACAAATCAGTTGGAGAATTTATAATCCATTCAATTTAAATACAATTCATCCCCAAATTTCAACAGTTCAGTCAAAGTAAATTTCAAAACCCTTATAACCAACATAAATTTGTTCAAGAAATAAATAATCAATTAAAATTTAGAAATTATGACAAAAATTATTATCGCCATCGTATTTTTTATTACCAGTTTAGTGTCGGCTCAAGGACAGTTTGAGCAAGGAATGGGAAAAGCGTTCCAACTTTGGGGCGAAGGAAAAAACACCGAAGCATCGGCTCTATTCGAAAGAATTGCGGCTGCCGAAAAAACATCTTGGTTGCCTAATTATTATGTGGCTTTGGTAAATACAACAACTGCTTTTGGCACAAAAGACAAGGAACAAATCAATTTGTTATTGACCAAAGCACAAAACGCTTTAGACGTTGAATTAATAAAAGCACCCAACAATCCAGAACTTTTGGTGATGCAAGCCATGATTCACACGGCTTGGATTGCTTATGACCCAATGACCAACGGACAAAAATTGTCTGGAACTGTAATGGGATTGTATGCCAAAGCAGAAGCTATTGCTCCAGAAAACCCAAGAGTTGTTTTCGGAAAAGCCGAATTTGAAATTGGAGGAGCTAAATTTTGGGGAAAAGATACCAAACCTATGTGTGTTCAAATTGAAAAAGCTATTGGACTTTTTGCTACTTTTAAGCCAGAAACAGCATTCTCTCCAAAATGGGGATTGGAAAGAGCGGAAGCAGCTCTGAAAAATTGTAAATAATTTAGTGATTGAAATTAAAGAATTCTGATAATGAAAAACGATTACGTTAAAGAATTACCAAAAGCATTTTTTATTGGCTTGACTATTTTTGGAGTACTAAATCTTATTCGATTTTTTAATGGAAATAGCATTGCTCTTGACGATAAATGGGTTGTAATGTTTTTATATACAATGCTTTATAGTTTTGTATTGCATTTGGCTAATACTTATTTGTTTTTGTTTTTGGATAAAATTTTTAGCAACGAACGTTTTTCGAAAAGAAGAATAATCATCGGTTTTGTTTCTTCTTTTTTTCTGTCGCTTTTCGTGATTTTTTTGTTGAGACTTTTCATTAACATCCTAATAGAAAAACAATCTTTTCTTGCTTTTATTGCCAACGAGAGTGCTTCCGATTATATCGTGGCTTCGATTTTTACTTTTGTGGTGTTGCTGATAGTCCATTTTGTTTATCTCTACAAAGGGTATCAAGAGAACAAAGTCAAAGAACAAAAAATCATTGCAGGAACGGCAAATGCTAAATTTGAAAGTCTGAAAAACCAAATAGATCCGCATTTTCTATTTAATAGTTTGAATGTTTTGAGTTCCTTGATTGAAGAAAATCCCGAGAATGCGCAGCGATTTACGACTTCTTTGTCCAAGATTTACCGTTATGTTTTGGAGCAAAAAGATAAGGAATTGGTTTCTATAGGAGAGGAGTTAGCTTTCGCCAAAACCTATATGAACTTGTTGAAAATGCGCTTCGAGAATAGCTTGTTTTATGAATTGCCAGCAACTATTCCAAATCTGGAAGCCAAGGTAGTTCCACTTTCATTACAGCTTTTATTAGAAAATACTGTAAAACACAATGTGGTTAGCGAACAACGACCCTTGCACATTCGCATTTTTTTGGAGGGAGATTATCTAGCCATTCAAAATGATTATCAAAAGAAGGAAGTCTTGCAAGACAGACAAGGTGTAGGCTTGCAAAACATCATCAATCGATACGGAATTATTACCAATCGAAAGGTATTAATTGAACAGAACGAGCAGACGTTTACGGTCAAAATACCAGTTTTAACCAAACAAATAGCCATTATGGAAATAGCAACAAGTTACAGCGAAAATACAGCTTATTATAGAGCTAAAAAAAGAGTGGAAGAACTCAAAGGATTTTATGGGAATTTAATTTCATACTGCTGTGTGATTCCTTTTTTAATTTTTATCAATTTAAAGTTTTCTCCGCATTTCCAATGGTTTTGGTTTTCAGCTGCAGGTTGGGGATTCGGACTTTTGATGCACGCTTTCAAGGTTTTTGGATACAGTTCTAATTGGGAAGAACGTAAAATTCAAGAAATCTTGAAAAAAGAGGAAAACAAACAAAATTGGAAATAATTTTAATTATTAGAAATAATGGAAAATAAATATCTAGAAGAAGAGCGTTATTATAAAGCAAGAAAAAGGGTAGAAGAAATCAAGGGATTTTACGGAAACTTAATCGCTTATGTCATTGTTAATATTGGCCTGATGGTTATTAATCTGCTCACTTCGCCAGCTTATTTATGGTTTTTTTGGCCAATGCTGGGTTGGGGAATAGGAGTACTTTTTCACGGAATGAAAGTCTTTAATTACATGCCTTTTTTTGGAAAAGAATGGGAAGAACAAAAGATTAAAGAGTTTATGGATAAAGAAGAACAGTCCAAAAAGACTTGGGAATAATTTAATAAAAATAGAAATGAGACGATCAAGAAGAATGTTTAATGAGTACCAATCAGAAAATTTTAATCCAGACGAACGTTATGCTTTGGCTTATAAAAGAGTGAAAAGAATCAAGAGTTTTTACATTCACGCATTGGTGTATGTTTTGATAAACACATTCATAATTTTCAGAAACTATTACGGTGGTACTCATGACAATGAAAATTTTTGGACTTGGGTCAACTTTAATACAGCACTTTTTTGGGGAATTGGTTTACTAGCTCATGGATTATCTGTTTTTGGTAGCACTATCTTTTTTGGACAAAATTGGGAAGAAAAGAAAATCCAAGAGTTTATGGATAAAGATAAAAATCAAAAATGGGAATAAAGAGGAGTGACCAGTGTTCGTCACAGTATTCAGTTTTAAAAATCTTAAACCAAATTTATGAATGTAATTATTATCGAAGACGAAAAACCAGCAGCAAGATTATTGCAACGCAAACTCGAAAAGCTCCAAATTGAAGTAGGAGTGATGTTGCATTCAGTAGAAGAATCTATCGAATGGTTTTCTAAAAATGAACATCCCGATTTGATCTTTTTGGATATCCAATTATCGGATGGTTTGTCATTTGAAATTTTTGAAAAAGTGGACATAAAAAGTGCCATAATTTTTACTACAGCTTATGATGAATATGCGTTAAAAGCATTCAAATTAAACTCGATTGATTACCTCTTAAAACCCATCGACGAAGACGATTTGGAAGTGGCAATTTCTAAATTTAAAATACGTTTGCCCAAGCCGGAAAATACTCTTCAATTGGATTTCGAACAAATCAAAAAAATGTTCCAAAATCCATTTGACAAAAATTTCAAAACGCGGTTCACGGTCAAAATAGGGCAGCATCTCAAAGTGATTTCTACTGATGAAATCGAATGTTTTTTTAGCGAAAATAAAGGAACTTATCTTCACACTTTCGACAACAGAAATTATTTGATTGAATCTACTTTGGAAGTTTTAGAACAGGAATTAGATCCTAAACAATTTTATAGAATCAGCCGGAAATTTATCGTTCCATTAAAGTCAATTAAGGAAATTGTGGTCTATAGCAACTCTCGTTTAAAAGTAATTTTGCCTACTTATAAAGAAGATGAAGTGGTTGTAAGTCGCGAAAAAGTGGCAGATTTCAAGGCATGGATTGGGTGATTTTTTATTTAAATTTTAAAATGATGTAATCGTATGTAAAAATACTGGTGTTTAATGTTTTAAATGATTGATATAGATTTAATCTATTGGTGTTTTTAAGTGTTAATTGTTGTTTTGATGGGGCGAAAACTAAATTTTATTTCTGAAAGAATCGAAAGATATTCAGCTTCTATAAACGACTGTATTGATTACTTTTATTTTTACAGGAATTGCTTCTTTTGTTCTTGCAAAATTTAAATCATGTGTAGGGATTTTGAAAAGTATTGGCCAATCTCAAATTGAAAAACGGAATCGTAAAGATTGATTTTTTTAATGCAACAACTGATAATTTTTTGTTAATCGTTCCCGTGAAATTAGATTAAGATTGTACCTTCGTTTGATTGGTAATTCTTAATTTTTTTTGGATGAAATATATACTTTGTTTTAGTTTTTTGTTTTTACTTTCGAATACAATTCAAGCTCAAAACGTAGCCGTTTTTGATAATTATTCGAGCTTGAAAAAGGAAATTTTGAGCGATAAAAATACCATTTATGTAGTCAATTTTTGGGCCACTTGGTGTGGACCTTGCGTGAAAGAATTACCCCGTTTTGAGCAATTAAATTCCGAAAATAAAAACATAAAAGTGGTGCTTGTAAGTTTGGATTTTAAGAATACATTAGAGTCAAAATTGAAGCCTTTTTTGAAGAAAAAAAACATCAAATCTGAGGTTGTTTTGCTCACAGATACCGACTATAATTCTTGGCTTCCACAGGTTGATAAAGAGTGGTCTGGATCTATTCCTGCAACATTAATTATAAAAAACGGACAGCAATTTTTTGCCGAAAAAATCTTTTCTAGTTATACCGAACTCAATCAATATGTAAATAAATTTACGAATTAAATCACTTTTTAGTATGAAAAAATTAGCTTCACTTTTAGTATTAACTGCAGTTTTTGTTGTGTCAGGTTTTGCAACTGATGTACCAACACCCTACAAAATTGGCGATAAAGCCACCGATTTTAGATTAAAATCCGTTGACGGAAAGATGTATAGTATGGCTGATTACAAAGACGCAAAAGGCTTTATAGTTGTTTTTACTTGCAATCATTGTCCTTTTGCCGTTAAGTATGAAGATCGAATTAATGATTTGTCCAAAAAATACAAGTCAAAAGGATATATTTTGTTAGCGATTAATCCAAATGATCCCGCTTTAGAGCCTACTGATAGTTATGAATTGATGAAAGTTAGAGCCAAAGAAAAAGGGTTTGCTTTCCCGTATTTATTCGATGACGGTCAAAAAATATATCCACAATATGGCGCTACCAAGACGCCACACGTGTTTTTATTAGATAAAAATCAGATTGTAAAATACATTGGAGCTATTGATGACAACGTGGATAGTGCTGCTGATGTAAAGGAAAAATACCTTGAAAATGCCATTGCAGCTTTAGAAAGCGGTAGAACACCTTCGCCAGAAACTACAAAAGCTATAGGTTGTTCGATTAAAGCCAAGAAATAATTTATCTCAATTAAATTTATAAAAAGAGTAAAAACAAGTTCGTTTTTACTCTTTTTTATTTTATAAATACCTTTCTTATTCCTATAAAAACAAAGATTAGAATGGAGTAGGAAATGAAAAATGGAACTATCATTTCTATCCATCCCAAAGAAAGCATAATAGCAATAATTAACAATTGAAACCCTAATCCAAAAAAAGAAATGAAGGTCATAAACCAGTTTGGGATCGTTTTTACTTTATAAGCATCGCTATCTAAAACGTGAATTATTTTGTCAAAAAGACCGTAAACGAGGGTGTAAATTTTAAACAATATATCAACTGCTTTTTGGGTTTCTCCAGGCAATGCTTGAGGTGATTGGTCTTCAAAAATTTTACTCGTTTTGTCGCCTCCTGCTGAATTGTGTCTTAAAATCAGATAGTAATAATTGTATAAAGTGCCTTGCAATTGAATGCAAAAAAAGGCAATTAGTGTCATTCCTAATGATGTTTTTGAAGCGAAACAAATTGTTCCAAAAAACAAAAAATTCAGAATAATGTCAAAAACACTGTCCAAGTATCTTCCAACATAAGAAGGCGTGTTTTTAATTCTGGCTAATTCGCCATCGACAGCATCAATAATAGATTTCAAGATGATAAAAAAGCTGGCTAAAAAATAGTGATTTTGTAAAATGCAGTAAATGGCAATCAAGCCACAAACTCCAAAAGCCAATGTGACGTGAATTGGTGTGAATCGGGTATTTTTTAACCCATTGGCAAACAGTTTTGCAAGAGGTCTTCCGTAATCGGATAAATCCAAGAATTTATCTTTGGCAGCAAGTTTAGACATTTATAGATGTTAAACAAAAGGATGCGACAATATAGTCAGTAGTAAAAATAGTGAAAATTATTCGATTGCAGCATCAATTTCAATAGCTCCATTAATCCATTCTGAGTTTATTTTGATAGATTCTTCTGGATTTATAAAAGTGATTTTGGCGACTTTTTTTATTTTTTCGTTAATGTTATAAGTATAAATGTATTTGTACAATTCATCATAAGGTTGGTTTTTGCTCTTTGGATTGTCATTGATAACTCCAATTCTCAGCAAATCTTCTGGTGTTTTTATTTTTCCTTTTAAAGGAGAATTTTCGATGTTATTTTTATAAAAAGTATCCAATATGAATTTTTTGTTCGTTATGACAATCACTCCTGAATTCGAGCCATATTTTTTGCATACTAGCGAATCTTTATAAACGGTTAAAGAGGAAATGTCATTTGGATTCATCTTCTCCATAAGGTCTTTATGATCTTCCATAAAACCTATTTTTTGGGCATCAACAACAATCAATGGATTCATTTTTGATTGTGCAAAAAGACTTGATACGAATAATATGGAGAATAAGAACAATAGTTTTTTCATAATTTTATTTTAAACCGTTATTTCGCCAAGCGATGTAAAGTATAAGTCATAGCCGTCAACAAGAAGAAAGCCATTATTTGATGTGTCAATCCCAACCAAAGCGGAACGCTGTATAGCAAAGTAAAAACACCTAAACCGAATTGTAAAAACACCATAACTACCAGAGCGGTGATTCCTGATTTTTGGTCTTTTGTTAAGTCGAATTTATGACTTTTAAAAGCTAAAAAGAGTATCATTCCCACTACAATGTATGCCATTGTTCGGTGAACAAACTGAACGCCACTTTTGCCTTCGGTCAATCTTAATAACCAAGAATCTTTTTCTAATAGAACACTTTCGTGAAGAAACTGCCCATCACTCATCAATGGCCAATGGTTGTGAATCAAGCCAGCATTTAAACCCGCTACGAAACCACCATAAATAATTTGAATTAACAGAAAAACCAAAGCATATCGAGCAATATTTCTTAGTGGTAAAACAGGAGTGTTTCTTTCTGGATAAATCAAATCCAAGGCCACCCAAAGCGTGTAAGCAAAAGTGATAAATGCAAAAGTCAGGTGTAAGGAAAGTCTAAAATGGCTCACATCTGGATTGTCAATTAGTCCGCTGCGAACCATAAACCAACCTAAAAAACCTTGCAATGCACCCATTCCGAGAAGGACCACACATTTTTTGATGGTTTCAGATGAAAGCCGTTTTTTGATTAGAAAATAGATGAAAGGAATTAGGAATACCATTCCAATAATTCTTCCGATAAAACGGTGAAACCATTCCCAGAAATAGATGAATTTATAATCCTCAAGTGTAAAATTATTGTGAATATTTATTTTTTTGTATTCCGGAAATTGCTTGTAGCGCTCGAATGTTTCTTGCCATTTGGCTTCTGTCAAAGGAGGGAAAGTATCGGTTACCAAATGCCAGTCGGTCATTGAAAGTCCCGAATTAGTCAAACGGGTAATCCCGCCAACCACAACCATTACAAACACTAAGAAACAACCTGAAAGTAGCCAGATTATTACGGATTTATTTTTATTTTTCATTTCTTTCTAAAAATATTTTGCAAAATTATTGATAAGCTTATGAATTCCAACTTCAATAAAAGTTAATCTAAAGCCAAGTTTAATCTATTTTTTTTAATCCTAATTTAGCTCCTCTTTTCAAAACAAAATCAAAAGCAGCTTGATATTCATTCGGGATTTCGCCTTCTAAAATAGCTTCTTTCACGGCTTCTTTCAAAATTCCAATTTCACGAGAAGGTTGCAAATTGAAAATAGCCATAATTTCTTCGCCAGAAATGGGCGGTTGAAAATTTCGAATGCTGTCACGTTCTTCCACTTCCACGATTTTCTTGCGGACAATCTCGAAATTCTGGTGGTATTTTTTGAATTTGTTCGGATTTTTGGTAGTGATGTCGGCTTCGCACAAAGTCATCAAGCTTTCTACATCTTCGCCGGCATCAAAAACTAGGCGACGAACGGCCGAATCCGTTACCAAATCTTGCGAAAGTACAATAGGTCTCGAACTCATCATCACCATTTTTTGCACAAATTTCATTTTATGGTTCAACGGCATTCGTAATCTTTCGAAGATTTTCTTGGCCATTTTTCCGCCAAGGAATTCGTGCCCGTGAAACGTCCAACCTTGTTTTTTGTTGAAGCGTTTGGTGGGTGCTTTGCCAATGTCGTGCAACAATGCTGCCCAGCGCAACCAAACATCGTCCGTATTGGGACAAATATTATCAACTACTTCCAGCGTATGGTAAAAGTTGTTTTTATGCGTTTGTCCTTCAATTTCTTCTACTTGATTCAAAGCTGTTAATTCGGGAAGAATAATATCTAAAAGGCCAGTTTTGTACAACAGTAAAAATCCAACAGAAGGTTTGTCGGTCGAAAGAATTTTATTCAATTCATCCACAATTCTTTCACCAGAAATAATCTTGATTCGTTCTGCGTTTTTGGTAATCGAATTCAAAGAATTTGCTTCAATTTCAAAACCCAATTGGGTCGCAAAACGAATTCCTCTGAGCATTCGCAAAGGATCGTCGGAGAATGTTATGTCTGGATCGAGTGGTGTTTTGATGTTTTTGTTTTTCATATCTTCCAATCCGTTGAAAGGGTCTAACAAATTACCAAAATTGTTTTCGTTTAGCGATAAAGCCAATGCATTGATGGTAAAATCCCGACGATTTTGGTCGTCTTCCAAAGTTCCGTTTTCCACGACAGGATTTCGACTGTCGTGAGTGTACGATTCTTTTCTGGCACCAACAAATTCGATTTCGGTGTCTTCAAAACGCAACATTGCCGTTCCATAAGTTTTAAAAACCTGGACTTTTGGTTTGTTGGGCAATAATTCCGAAACTTTCAAGGCGAGTTCAATGCCGCTGCCCACAGCAACCACATCGATGTCTTTTTTGAAATCTCGACCAAGAAGTAAATCTCTCACGAAACCACCAATCACATAACTATCAACGTTAAGTTCTTGTGAAGCTTGAGAAATAACTTCGAATATTTTATTATTTAGGGCTTGTTTGTAATTCATATTTTATTTGCCACGAATTTAGCGTTTTTGTGAACGAAGGTTTTTACCGCAAATTCGCAAATTATTTTTTAGAATCTATTATTCGATTGTATTCTAAAGATACTAAATTGAAATTAGCAAGTATTGCCAATTTGTTTTTAGATACTTTTAAGTAATTTATACTTTGGTTATAATGACTGTTGTTAAAACAATCAACGGTTTTTATTTCGAGAATGATTTTATCGTAAACTACAAAGTCTGCGTAAAATTTATGCTTTAGAATGGTGTCTTTGTAATTAACAGAAAACTCTTTTTCTCTTTGGTATGGAATATTTTGTTCTTGAAATTCATATTCAATAGCATCTTTATATACTATTTCAGAAAATCCTTTGCCAAGATGTTTATGGACTTCTAATAGTATTCCAACAATTTTATAACTTTCATCCTTATATAAATATTCGTCTTCCATATAAACTAAAAATAATTTGCGAATTTGCGGTTAAAAAAATGTGGCTACCCTATTAATTAGTGTATTCTCCCGAAAATAATAAAAAAATAATCTGCGGCAAAAAAAAACTATTTCCTAATCACTTTTACCTGCGAATCGCTTGTCAATTTGATGATTGTTGATGGCTTTCCGTTAATTTTATCTTGGTGCAAATTTACAACATAGTCCACGCCTTTTATAATTTCGGGGCTAATATCTTTGAAGGCAATAGGAGTGGGCAGCCCCGAGATGTTGGCCGAGGTGGAAACCAATGGTTTTTTCATTCGTTCCATTAGTTTAAAACAGAATGGTTCTTTCACAATTCGGATTCCCAGCGTTTTATCGGTGGGAATTAAATTGGCTGCTACATTTCTAGGATTGTCAAGAATTAGTGTGGTTGGTTTTTCGGATAAATCGATAATTTGCCAAGCTACTTCTGGAATGTCTTTGAAGACGTTGTACATCATTTTCTCGCCATTCATCAAGCAAATCATACTTTTAGAATCATCACGTTGTTTGAGTTTGTAGATTTTTGCCACGGCTTCAGCATTGGTAGCATCGCAACCAATTCCCCAAACGGTGTCGGTTGGATAGAGGATAATTCCGCCTTGTTGTATTATTTCGAAAGCTTTGTGTATTTCTTCGTTAAGATTTTCCATTTTTTTTATTTAGAATTGGATAGTCGTAATCAGGAGTACAAAGAAACGAATAATAATTTTGTATTTACCATATCATTTGACTGTAAACAGTGTTTTTGAACTCTAAAAAAACAAGTAAAATATTCTTGATTTTTTACAATAGGAATGACTTATCTTTGTTTCTCTAAAATTGAATTAGAAATGATTTTAAAAATTGACTCGCATTTTGAAAAATATGCATCAAGTTTGTTGCAAATAGTTGAAAATTTTAAAACTTCGGGGCTTCTTTTTGGCGATGGAAAGCGGAATACCATAAAACTTTTTGAGTTTGAAGACTTGACGGTTAACATAAAATCGTTTAAAATTCCTCATCTTTTTAATCGAGTTGTTTATCAATATTTTCGAAAGTCAAAGGCCAGAAGATCTTATGAATATGCCAATGCTTTGTTGAAAAAAGGAATTGGTACACCACAACCTATTGCTTATTTTGAAAATTCAAGTTGGTTGGGTTTAAAAGATAGTTATTATGTAAGTGAACATCTTGAGGTGGATTTGACATTTAGAGAGTTAGATATACAACCGGATTATCCAGATCACGAAAATATATTACGACAGTTTACTCGTTTTTCTTTCGATTTACACGAAAAAGGCATAGAATTTTTAGACCATTCGCCAGGAAATACTTTAATAAAAAATGGAATTAATGGCAATTACAGTTTTTATTTAGTTGATTTGAATAGAATGAATTTTGATAAATCTTTGGATTTTGAAAAGAGAATGAAAAATTTGAGTCATTTAACTGCAAAAAAAGAGATGATTAGGGTTATGAGTGATGAATATTCAAAACATTATTCAAATAAAACACCAAAAGAAATCTTTGAAAAAATGTGGTTTGAAACACAAAAATTTAAAACGAGTTTCGATAAAAAGAAACGTTTGAAAAAAGCATTTAAATTTTAGCTAGTTGACTAATAAAACAAGATATTTTCAAATTATTTGTACTTGTAAATTCCAATATTTTTTTTAAATTTCTTACTTAAAAAATTAAAATCAACTTTAATTTTATTTAAAAAACTTAAAAATTTCCATTGCGAATAAGGAATTTGCTCTTTTGATATTAGTGTATCAAGGTTTTCAGATACCACAAAATTTATTTTAATGTCTTCCCATTTTACATCTCCATAACCATCAAATTGATTGACTTTGTTTTTTGCGTGAATTATAGACAACCACAATCGTTCATGGGTAATTTGTGTAATTCGATTTTCTTTTTTCCATTGAGCATGATTAGAAAACCATACCGTTTTCGGATTCTTGTTGAGCTCAATTAGGCTAATAAAAGGATTGAAAAGATGTTCTTTTTTTCCTAAAATATAGTTTGGTGCAATCTGTAAAGTATAACCTTTGATGACATCAATAGCCTGAAAGTTTTGTGAACTAAATTGATTTTGAATTTCGTTTATGAAATTTTTATGCAGACAATCGTCATTATCGATTCGAGACGTAATTATATGGGGAAAATTAACAGAAGAGTTGGCTATAAATTCTTGAATTTTTGGATAAAATTCGGGCATACCATCTATAAATAAAGCTTTGAAATTTGCATATTTAGATAGAATAAATTCGATTCTTTTTTTGAATTTTTCAGGAGTTGTTGTGTCAAAATAGAGTAACCAAGTGAAGTTCTTATTTGTTTGAGCTGCAACTGATGGTAAACAAAAATTTTCAAAAAGATACATACGATCTTCCATCCATTCGTCATTTAATAACGTTTCATTGTTTTTTGTTAAGTTCCATTCGGAATTTCGAAGATTGAATCTAGTTATTAAATAATGTGCAAACATTTAAAATTTATTTAAGTCAAAAGTACTAAAATATACAAACTCTCAAAATTTTATTGGTATTTTTGTTTCGCCTATTTTGAGTGTTAAATTTAAGATTAATTCCTTAAAAATTCAAAAAAGAAAAAAATATGTGAAAGATTTGTTTTAATTAAAAAATCTATTTCACATCAAAAAAAAACAATATTTATGAAAGCATCAGTAATAATGAGTACCTATAATGCTGAGGAATGGCTCGAAAAAGTTATTTGGGGTTTTAGTGTACAAACTGATACCGATTTTGAAATTATCATTGCAGATGATGGTTCTGGTCCTAAAACTAAAGAGTTATTAGAAAAGTTGAGAAAAGAAATCGATATTCCAATTATTCATGTGTGGCAAGAAGATGCTGGATTTCAAAAATCTCAAATTTTAAATAAAGCAATTCTAGCTTCTAATTCTGATTATTTGATTTTTACAGATGGTGATTGTATCCCTAGAAAAGATTTTATATCGGTTCATTTGAATTATAGAGAAAAAGGTTATTTTTTATCTGGAGGCTATTTTATGTTGCCTATGAATGTATCTATGGCTATTACTAAGCATGACATAGTGGAGCAAAATTGTTTTAATACAAAATGGCTTATTGAAAAAGGGTTGAAAAAGTCTTTTAAAACAGCAAAATTAAATTCCTCAGGTTTTTGGAGTCGTTTTTTTAACTTCATTACTCCAACAAAAGCCACTTGGAATGGGCATAATGCTTCGGGTTGGAAAGAGGATTTGTTGTTTATAAATGGGTTTAATCAAGAAATGCAGTACGGTGGTCAAGATAGAGAGTTAGGGGAAAGACTTGTCAATAAAGGTTTGAAATCAAAACAAATTCGCTACAGTGCCATTGTAATTCATTTGGACCACGCTCGAGGGTATGTTAATGAAGAAACTTGGCGTAAAAATTTTGCTATTCGAGAAAATACAAGGAAAAACAAAGTCGTTAAAACGGCTATTGGCATTGATTCAAATCTAAAATAGTTTTTTACTATCAACTGAATAAAAAAAATCCCAATTGATTCAACAATTGGGATTTGGATTTTAAAATATTTAGAATTTAAATATTATACCGCTACATCATATTCTCTCAACGCATTATTTAATGATGTTTTCAAATCGGTTGAAGGTTTA
Source organism: Flavobacterium alvei (assembly GCF_002920895.1). Lineage (GTDB taxonomy): Bacteria > Bacteroidota > Bacteroidia > Flavobacteriales > Flavobacteriaceae > Flavobacterium > Flavobacterium alvei. The sequence goes on along the minus strand of NZ_PQVG01000005.1, from coordinate 200,114 downwards.
CGAGTTCCGATAATCAAGGCACAAGGCACTTGGTAATCTCCAGCTGCGAATTTTTTAGTATAACTTCCAGGAATTACCACCGAACGAGCAGGAACAAATCCTTTTCTCTCCACAGGAGTTTCTCCAGTAACATCTATAATTTTTGTAGAAGCAGTCAAACAAACATTTGCTCCAAGAACGGCTTCTTTACCTACGTGAACACCTTCAACAATGATACAACGTGAACCAATGAAAGCGCCATCTTCAATAATTACTGGTGCAGCTTGCAATGGTTCTAAAACACCACCAATTCCAACTCCGCCAGAAAGGTGAACGTCTTTACCAATTTGCGCACAGCTACCAACAGTTGCCCAAGTGTCCACCATTGTTCCAGCATCAACATAAGCACCAATGTTTACGTAACTTGGCATCATAATTACACCACTAGAAATAAATGAACCATAACGGGCAGAAGCTCCAGGAACCACGCGAACTCCTTTTTCAGCATAATCTCTTTTTAGCAACATTTTGTCGTTGTATTCGAAGATTCCAGCTTCCCAAGTTTCCATTTTTTGAATTGGGAAATACATTACAACAGCTTTCTTTACCCATTCGTTTACTTGCCAACCTTCGCCAACTGGCTCTGCAACACGTAAATTTCCTTTGTCTAATAATTCGATAACGGCTCTAATAGCGTCAGTAGTTTTGGTTTCTTGCAACAAAGCACGGTTTTCCCAAGCTTGTTCTATAATGGATTGTAATTCGTTCATTTTTGTTAAATTTTTGGCAAATATACCATTTTTAGCCAAAAGCAAAAAGTTAAATCGAATGGAAAATGTTATATATTTGTAATATTAAATTTCGAATTATGGAAACTATCAGATTAGAATTTCAACCCAACATCAAAGCCAAAATTTTGGAATTATTGAGTTCGTTTTCTTCGGATGAATTGAAAATTGTTCAGGAAAGACCAACTTTTGAAGATGAAAAAAGAATGCTTCAGTCTAGAATTGATAAAATTAATGATGGAACTGCGGTGTATTCTACTTTTGAGGAGCTAGATATTCTATTAGAAGAAACAATATCAAAATATGAGGATTAAATTAACTATTGAATTTAATTATGATTTGAAAGATATAGTTGATTTTATTTCAAAAGATAAACCTGTTGCTGCAAGGAAATTTAAAATTGAATTAATAAAAAAGATACAAAAAGATTTGAAACAACCTTTTTTATTCAAAAAATCAATTTATTTTGAAGACGAGAATATAAGAGATTATGTTTTTAAAGGTTACACAGTTGTTTTTAAAGTTGAGAATGATCTTGAAACTGTTTTAGTTGTGGCAATTTTGAAACACAAAAAATCATTTTAAAATGCCTAGAATACTCGCCATAGATTACGGACAAAAACGAACAGGAATAGCCGTTACCGATGAATTGCAAATCATTGCTTCGGGTTTGACCACCATTCCTTCAAGTGAAGCTATCCCATTTTTGAAAGACTATTTTTCGAAAGAAAAAGTGGAAGCTGTGCTTATTGGCGAACCCAAACAAATGAACGGCGAACCTTCTCAAAGTGCTTCCATCATTAAAGGATTTGTGACACATTTTACCAATCATTTTCCGGATATGAAAGTTATCAGGGTGGATGAACGTTTTACTTCAAAAATGGCGTTCCAATCAATGATTGATAACGGAATGAAAAAAAAACAACGTCAAAACAAAGCCCTAATTGACGAAATTTCGGCAACCATTATGCTTCAGGACTATTTGACCCGAAAAATGTTTTAAGCGTATTGTTTTCGGGTTGTTTTTCAGCTTTTAATAAGTTTTTTGTGGTTTTAAGAATGTTTTCTGATAAATTAGTTAGCCAAACCAATTGCTCAATCACTAGTTGAGCTTCCTGCATCTTGAGTTTAAATTCTTGACTATTAATAACATCTCCTTGTCTTAATTCTTTTTCCCTAATATTTTTCAATTCGATAAAGCTGTTATTAAAGGTGTCGTCAATTGGCGCATCAATTTCGTTTGGTTGATTCTCTTCTTTCAAAAGGGAAATAGCAGCATCCAGATTTTTGATTATTTTATCGAATACGACGTTAAAAGCCTCAGAAGCTTTGGTCGTTTTATGAGATTGCGTATAGGTTCCTAGCGAAGCAGCCGAGGAAAGTAAAGCATTATTTATTACGGTGAATTTATATACTTGCTGCAATTTGTCCTGTCTTGATTTGGGTTCTTGCAACATTCGTTGAAAAGACGCCATCATATTACCAATTTCTATAAAAGATTGATTTCTAGCTAGTCTGTATTCTTGATTAATGCCTTGTTTATTATTGTAGAGAATTGAAATTTGTTTCAAATAGTTTTTATTGGCTTCAATAGAGTTTTTGATATTTTCATTGGTATTTAAGGATTCCCAATACGGCCATAAAAAATGATTGGCTAAAATTGCTAAAATGGCTCCAACAAAAGTGTCTAAAACACGATACAGAATAATATTGCCATCACTTGGATTTAAAATTGCAAAAATAAAGATGACATGTAAAGTAATGAAGGAAGTCCCAATTTTATAATTGGAAGGATTGAAGGTAAGTCCTAAGATTAAAAAAAGAATGGTTAGTGTGGCAAGAATTGGTGTGCTTGGTTCAAAAGTTAAAACTGCAAAACCCAAAACACCTCCGATGAGCGTTCCTATAAAACGGTTTAAGGTTCTTTCTTTTGTCAATCCATAACCAGGGCGCATAATTACTACTATGGTCAATAATATCCAATAGACATTTTCAAACGGAAGGACTTTGCCGATTATTAAACCTATTAATAAGGTGGTGGTGATTCGTAATGAATGTCTAAATTCAAGCGAAGAAAAACTGAAATTTTCAACCAAAGTATTTAGCGGATAATATTGAGAGATGCTTAATTTTTCTAAATCTTTATCTCTTCCTTTAAGGTCTTTTAGCTTTACAGTTGTGGTATAAGCACGCTCCAAAGTCTTTATTTTTTCAACTTGTTTTTCAGCATAATGCAGCATATTCGAAAGCATATGCACTCCTTCTGAAGCCTCTGCTTCTCCAAGTGTTTTTTCATAATCAGCTATGGCAAATTCAAAAGCAAATAAATTTTCGACCAAATTATTTTTTTGAATGTATTGCTTTCTCTTCTTTATTTTTTTGGATAAAGATTTTAAATTTTTAGCCAAATTATAAGCCAGACTTTGGTAAGTCATTAAGACCTTTGGATGAGCATCAAATTTTTGGTGCAATTTATTATGATCAAAAGAGGTTGATACCGCCAATTCCATTATTTCTACCAAGGAAATAAAGGCCAAAAGCAATTTTCTGTTTTGATGCGAAGAGCCATAATCGGTTCGGTTTCGAACTAGAACTTCTCTAATATTTTCGTGAATATCATTCAATTCGACCTGTAGGACCAATTGTTTTCGGGTAATTTCTTTTCTATCCGAATCCAATTGCCATAAATCGCCTCTTAATTTCAAATACTTCGATGTCAATTTTATACATTCAACAATTTGTAATTCGGTATAGCGATGCGGATTGATATAATAAAAAAGGATAGATATTAGAAGATAAAATAAACCTCCAGCTAATAAAAAACCAGAGTGTTCTAGCATATCCAAACCTTTGTGTATGTGTGCAAATGAAATGCTGATTATCATTAATGCCGCAAAAGAAACCATCGTAGCGCGTTGTCCGTAAACAGCAAGCATGGATAATATGAAAACTAGAATGGCAAATATGGGGTAAAAAAGAAAAGGATAAGGATAAGTGGCGTTGATTAATAAATTGACTCCAGCAAGTATAAATACCGTTACAAGCAAGCCATTTATTTTATGTTTTAAGTTACTTGGGGTGTCTGTCGGAAATGTAAATAAAGCACCAATTGCCATTGTCAAACCCACTTCTAAATTACCTAGATAGGAAAATAAGAATGCAGGTATAATGGCAGAAAGAACTACTTTGATCGCATTATGCAAATTAGTGCCAATAGTAAAGTCCTTTATTTTTGGTATCATAAATAGTTTAGATTGATTGCAAAGGTAAGAATTGTGGTATATTATATCGGTATGTAGGGTTTAGATTTCTAAAGTAAATTTAATTATTAATATAGGATATATTGAATGCATATTTTTTTACTACTTTTGCGGACTGAATTTTAAATAATCGATTTAGAATTTGCAGTAGATAATACTTTAATACAAAATTAATGATTTTACCAATTGTAGGATATGGCGATCCCGTTTTAAGAAAGGTAGGAGAGGAGATTACTCCAGAATATCCAAACCTAAAAGAAACTATTGCAAACATGTATGAAACGATGTATAATGCTTATGGCGTTGGACTTGCAGCTCAACAAGTAGGTTTGAACATTCGTCTTTTTGTAATTGATACAACACCTTTTGGAGAAGATGAAGATTTGCCATTAGAAGTACAAAGCCAATTAATAGGCTTTAAAAGAACTTTTATTAATGCCAAAATGTTGAAAGAAGAAGGCGAATTATGGAGTTTTAACGAAGGTTGCCTCAGTATTCCAGATGTTCGCGAAGAGGTTTATAGAAACGAAAGAATCACAATTGAGTATTGCGATGAAAATTTCAATGTAAAAACTGAAGTTTTTGATGGACTTATTGCTCGTGTAATTCAACATGAGTACGATCATATCGAAGGGATTTTGTTTACCGATTTGATTTCGACACTAAAAAGGCAATTAAATAAAAAGAAATTGCAAAATATTATGGATGGCAAAGCTAGACCTGATTATAGAATGAAATTTTGCAATAAAAAGGGAAGATAGGAAAGTATTCAGTTTCTCAAAAAATAAATAAAAACATATAATTTATAAAAAATGAATTTAGAAAAAATATTATCAATTTCTGGAAAACCAGGTTTATATGCATTAAAAGTTCAAACTCGAACAGGATTTTTGGCAGAATCATTAGTTGATGGAAAAAAAATATCAGTAAGCTTGAAAGTAAACGTGAGTTTATTGTCTGAAATTTCAATTTACACTGTCAATGAAGAAAAACCTTTAACTGAAGTGATGCGCAATATTGCCATCAAAGAAAATGAAGGTCCAGCCATTTCACACAAAGAAGACAACGCCACTTTGATGGCTTATTTTTCAGAAATTCTTCCAGAATACGATTCAGAAAGAGTGTATCCTTCAGATATTAAAAAAGTATTAAATTGGTATAATTTGCTTCAATCAAAAGGTTTAGTTTCTAAAGAAGAACCAAAAATTGAAAATGCCGAAGAAGTTTTAGAGAAAGTTGTGGAAGAAGTTACTTCTGAAAAGGAGTAAGCTAAAAAGCAAAAGTTGTAAACTTTAATTTTATATTTTAATCCTGTCAAGATGTTATTCCTGACAGGATTTCTTATTTTTACAAAAACTAAAACACCATGAATTCCAAACAAAGTCAACTTCTAGCCTTCGAACGATTATTGAACATTATGGACGATTTGCGCGAAAAATGTCCTTGGGATAAAAAGCAAACACTCCAAACGTTAAGGCATTTAACCATAGAAGAAACCTATGAATTGGGCGACGCTATTTTGGACAATGATTTGAACGAAGTCAAAAAAGAGTTAGGCGATTTGTTGTTGCACATTGTTTTTTATGCCAAAATAGGAAGTGAAACCAACGATTTCGACATTGCCGATGTGTGTAACGAAATTTGCGAAAAGCTCATTCACCGCCATCCACATATTTACAGTGATGTTGTGGTAAAAGACGAGGAAGAAGTCAAGCAAAACTGGGAGAAACTCAAACTAAAAGAAGGTAAGAAATCCGTTCTAGAAGGTGTGCCAAGAAGTTTGCCAGCATTGGTAAAAGCCAGTCGAATTCAGGACAAGGTAAAAGGTGTCGGTTTTGATTGGGAAGAACCGCATCAGGTTTGGGATAAAGTGCAAGAGGAATTAGCTGAACTTCAAGTTGAGGTCGAAGCCGGAAATCAGGATAAAATGGAATCCGAATTTGGAGACGTTTTGTTTTCGATGATAAACTACGCTCGATTTTTAAACATCAATCCCGAAGACGCTTTAGAGCGAACCAACAAAAAATTCATCAAAAGATTTCAATATCTGGAAAGCAAAGCAGGAGAATTAGGCAAACCCTTAATGGATATGACTTTGGCAGAAATGGATGTTTTTTGGAATGAAGCTAAGAAATTGTAATTTTCGGACGCTATAGATTGATCTACAGATTGTAATTTAGGTCTTGGTATCCGAAATGGTATTTTTTAAAAACGAAAATTATGTTATTCATTAAATATATCCTATCAACAATTTATCAACTAAATTACAAACGGATTCTTAAAAGAACAGACTATCCTGATGAAAGAGTAAAAGGTCCTTTGGGTTATCAATTAAGTTTATGCATTTATATAATCGCATTTGTCTTGACTAGATTTATTCAAAATCACATATCTTGGTCAATTTCTATTAGCACGAATAAAATTTTACTAATTTCATTTGCTTACTTTTTAATATTTGGAGCAATCTTCGCATCAATATTAAATTTTGAATGGATAAAAAAAATTGAATTAACAAAAAGACAGAAAAACAAAAGTAGGATTATATTAGTTTTAACAATCATTATAGTTATTCTTTTATTTAAACTTTAAAAAACAAATCAATGAATTTTACAAAAAATATTTTTATAGGAATACTATTTCTATATATTAACACTATGAGTTCACAAACTACAACTAGCTATTTTACAACTAATGTTCAACAACATATTGTAAATAAATATTGGAGTAATGAAGAAGGTACTACAGGAAAAGCTGTGTTTTATTTTGGACAAAATCAAATGTCCACATATATTAATCAAAAAAAATTGGGTAGTGGCAATTATTACTTTACAAATATATCTTGTAATGACCCTTCTAGTATATTTGATAATTCAAAAATTGGTAATTCTTCTTCGGGAAATTATATAAAAACAGATCGTTACTGTTATGTAATCGAAATAAGTCCTGATTTTCAAAAAATAAGAATAAAAAAGTCATATGATAATGACACTAAATGGCAAACCTTTTATTTGTTAAATAATCCAAACTTACCGAACTAGGCTAATGCCACCTCGATAGTCCAAGCATTTGGCAGCTCTGGGCTAGTAGTTTTCATAAAAATATTTTACAAAGAAAAAGAGGCTTTTTTAAGGCCTCTTTTTAGTGAATTAATAATCATAAAATGCTAGCTTGAAATGCAATTCTGAATAATTTCCCTCCATTTTTTTGCCAATTGATGGTCTTCGTGCAAACATACTTGACCCATTTGGTCGTTTTCGATTTTGTAAAACGGAATGGATTCTGTTTTTTTATCTTTTTTATGTTGAAATTCAAAATCAATTTTTTCAATAGTATTCGAATTGCCTTCGGCTGTAATGGCAAGTTTGCAGGATTCAACAGTGTTTAAATCTATAAAATTTACGACTTCTTTTTCTTTGGAGTTGAAGTCAATTAATAAAAAGCCTTTGTTCTTTTCGTCTATGGCCAAAACTTTTTTGTTTTGCGTTTCTGTTTTTTCAAAGTTGAAACGATTGTTTTGGCTGAATTTAGTCATTATTTCTTTGGTTTTTGCCTTGTTAATTGAGTTGGAACGCATTGCATAGAAAAGCGGAATTCCGATTAAAATTGTTATGATAAGGCCTATTATTGTTACAGATGTATCCATGTGTTTTTGTTTTTTGAAATTAATATTGACCTGAGTTTGATTCATAATTTTAACCACATAGAATATTGAAAATATAATTTACAAAGGATTCCATAGGCATTTTATTTACACATAGCTATCAAATCTATGATAAGCAAAGCGCCTTTTTATTAAAAGAAAATAATTTTTCTATGTGGTTTAAACTTTTTACTATTAATCAAGTTCAGGTATAAGCATAAAAGGAACTGAATATCCAAGAGATATTAGCTCAAAAGAAGAAGATTTATTTCTTCAAAATTTTAAGAGAATGCTTTAAATTACCAAAAAATATGGAAAGGGAAGAGTAGGAGCGAAACCATTTCGCATCGGTTGATGTCTTGGTTTGCAAAAAAGGGGAAAGAGATTCCAATTTTTAAATCAGGAATACTTACCAGATAATTTTCTAGATATTTCGAAAAGGAAAGATCGGGATTTTTTTGAGAAAAAGTTAAGAGATTACTCGCTTGCGGTTCAATAAAAGCCGAAGAATGGATTTTTTCGACAGAAAGTGAAGATTCTTGTTTTTCTAGTGGAACGTTTGAAATAGAAACTTCGTTTGCGCTAAAGGCAAATAAAAAAACGATTGTAAGTCCAACAAAAATGACAGTTTTCCGAATCCAATTCATTTTGCAAATTTAGAATTTGTGCACAAGTTAACCTTAAATTTTTTTTATAAATGAAAGTTAAAGTTTTTGGAATTAAATGAGTTTTATTAGAATTTGGGAACAAAGCAAAAAAAATGATATTTGAAAACCATTGATTTTCAAATATCATTTTAGAAAAGAGTCTAAAGTTTAAACGATATCGGCAATTCGCTTCAGTTTAGCAGTATCCTTAACCACTATTTTTTTGCCAATCAAACTAATTAATCCAATTTTATTAAAATCAGATAACAATCGAATGCAACTTTCGGTTGCGGTTCCAATCATTCCGGCCATTTCTTCACGAGACAATTGAATGCGTAGTGATCCGTCTGGGTTTTTACCAAAAGTTTCATCGAGATAAATAAGAGTTTCTGCTAATCGTTCTTTGACTGTTTTTTGAGAAATAGAAATCATATGTTCGCTGGCGTCTTTCAAATCACCACAAATCGTTTTCATCATATTCATTGAAAACTGATTGTTAGAATCAAACATGCTCAAAACTTCGCTTTTTGGAATAAAACAAACCTCCATATCTTCTAGCGCTACAGCACTTAAATTGGCAGGTTCATCACTAATCATAGAACGTTGTCCTAACAATTCCCCAGCTTTTACTAATTTTATAATTTGGTCTTTGCCATTTGGGCTTAGTTTAGATAATTTGCAAGCTCCAGTTGTAACGCAATATATCCCATTTACAATTTCACCCTCTTCAAAGATGGGACTCCCTTTTTTTATTGTATAAGATGTTTTGCATTCAGCGAGTTTTAATAGTTCGTCTTTATTTAGCGCTTTTAATGAGCTGATCTCTCTAACGATGCATTGTTCACATTTACCCATATAAGAAAAATATAAAATTGACTTGCAAATCTACGAAATTATATGATAATTATCATATTTTTAATTTTTTCAGCTATTATATTTGTGGGCTGTAAAAACAGAAAAATTTATGGAGGTTAAAAACTGTTTCCACTGTGGGCTGGATCTTCAAAAAGAGGACCAAATTGTCTTTGATGAAAAAGTTTTTTGTTGCAATGGTTGCAAAACCGTGTACGAAATTTTTAGTCAAAATGATATGATTTGCTATTATGATTTTGAGAAATCTCCTGGAGCGACTCCGCTTGACATCAGTGGTAAATATGATTTTTTAGACAATGAAAGTATTGTTGCAAAACTTTTAGAATTTCAAGAAGATTCTGCTGCAATTGTTTCTTTGAATATACCCCATATTCACTGTAGTTCTTGTATTTGGATTCTAGAAAATCTTCAAAAACTACAAGAGGGGATAAGTACTTCTCAAGTCAACTTTCCTCAAAAGAAAGTCCGAATTACCTATAATCCAGAAGTTGTTTCGCTCAAAAAGATTGTTCATTTATTGAGTTCTATTGGATATGAACCTTACATCAGTTTAGAAAATTATGAAACTGGCAAAAACAATGTCGATAGGAGTTTGACTTATAAACTGGGTTTGGCTTTCTTTTGCTTTGGCAATATAATGTTGCTTTCTTTTCCCGAATATTTTGAGGTCAAAGAGTTTTGGTTAGACACTTATAAGCCGTTTTTTAGATGGTTAATTTTTGCGTTATCATTGCCATCTTTTTTATATTCGGCTAGTGGATATTATGTTTCGGCTTACAAAAGTATCAAATCGGGTTTGTTGAATATTGATATTCCAATTGCTTTGGGAATCATTATATTTTTTATCAGAAGTACTTTTGACATCATAATGGATTATGGCTCTGGTTTTTTTGACAGTTTGACTGGTTTGATTTTCTTTATGCTTTTGGGCAAGATGTTTCAAATAAAAACCTATAGTTTTTTGAGTTTCGAAAGAGATTTTAAATCTTATTTTCCAATTGCAATTACTCGAATCAACACTGATTTTTCTGAAGAAAGCGTTCCTATTTATGATGTCGAAAAAGGAAATCGCCTTTTGATTCGAAATCAAGAATTAATTCCTGTTGATGGAATTCTAATTTCTGACAAAGCCGAAATCGATTATAGTTTTGTGACTGGAGAAGCCATTCCAATTGCTAAAAAGTCGGGCGATAAGCTTTTTGCTGGCGGCAAACAAATAGGTAAAGTCATAGAAATGGAAGTGTTGCACTCGGTTTCGCAAAGCTATTTGACACAACTTTGGAGTAATGATGTTTTTCAGAAAAATGTCGAACAAAAACACAAATCCATTACAGATAAAGTGAGCCATTATTTTACCCCCATATTATTGCTCATTGCTTTTGCAGGTTTTGGATATTGGATATTTATAGATGCCAATATTGCTTTCAATGTTTTTACAGCGGTTTTGATTGTAGCTTGCCCTTGTGCATTGGCATTAACAGCTCCCTTTACAATGGGAAATGTTTTGCGAATTTTGGGCAAGAAGAAATTTTATCTCAAAAACGCTTTAGTAATAGAGCAATTAGCTCAAGTTGACACCATCGTTTTTGACAAAACAGGAACCATTACAACCAATAAAAAATCGAATATTTCTTATGAGGGAATCACGCTTTCAGAGGATGATTTACTGGTTTTAAAAAATGTCCTTAGAGCATCCAATCATCCATTGAGTCGAATGTTGTATGATTTTTTGCCAGAATGTAAAAGAATTCTAATTAATGATTTTGAAGAAATAACAGGTAAGGGGATTCAAGCTATTGTCGATGGAAAACAAATTAAGTTTGGTTCGGCAGATTTTGTGGGTAAGATTGAAGATAATAGCATTCAACAAACATCTGTTCATGTCAAGATGAATGAAGTATATTTAGGTAAATATATTTTTAACAATCAATATAGGGAAGGATTAGCAGAACTTTTCGAACAATTGAGTGTGCATTATAAAATCAAGGTTTTGTCAGGGGATAACGAAGGTGAAAGAGAATTATTAGAAAACATTTTGCCCAAAGACACCGAATTAATATTCAATCAAAAACCAGAACAAAAGTTGGAATTTATAAAAAAAATACAAGAAGAAGGCTCAAATGTGATGATGGTTGGAGACGGACTCAACGATGCTGGAGCATTGGCTCAAAGTAATGTTGGAATTTCGATTTCTGAAAACGTGAATGTTTTTTCGCCAGCTTGCGATGCTATTTTGGATGCAAATGAATTCAAGAAATTGAATTATTTTTTGAAACTATCACAAAAATCAATTACAACAATAAAAATGAGTTTCGCATTATCCATTCTGTATAATATTGTGGGATTATCATTTGCTATAACAGGAAATTTGCTGCCCTTAGTGGCGGCGATAATTATGCCTTTGAGTACGGTTACGATTGTTAGTTTTGTAACAATAGTTAGTAATTTTTATGCGAAAAGGTTAAAATAGATTCATTTACAACCTTTTTTTTATCTAACTTTGATAAATATCAAAAATATGATAAATATCATAATTTGAGAAAAATCGATATAGTACATTTGCTAACTAAATTAGTTTTATGAGTGTTATCTATTTACTTATTTCTATCAGCATAGTTGTCGCAATTTTTTTCTTTGTTGCCTTTGTCAGAGCAGTAAAAACTGGACAATATGATGATGATTACACTCCTTCTGTTCGCATGCTTTTTGACGATGAATTGGTTAAAAAAGCTAGTGACGAACCCATTCAGATGTCTGAAAAACAACCTTGAACCTTTGAATTTTTAAATCAATTAACAATTATTATTTATGGAAATGCAACAGTTTTATTATGACAACAAAATTGTAAAGAAATTCATTTACGCAACCATCGTTTTTGGTGTTGTGGGAATGTTGGTAGGACTTATTCTAGCCATTATGTTTCTTTTTCCAAACATCACCGACGGTATTTCGTGGTTGAGTTTTGGAAGATTGAGACCTTTACATACCAATGCTGTAATTTTTGCCTTTGTAGGAAATGCAATGTTTGCAGGGACCTATTATTCGCTTCAGCGATTATTAAAAGCCAGAATGTTTAGTGACTTTTTGAGTAATTTAAACTTTTGGGGATGGCAATTAATTATTGTTGCAGCCGCAGTTTCCTTGCCTTTAGGATACAGTACTTCAAAAGAATATGCTGAGTTAGAATGGCCAATAGATATTGCCATTGCCTTAATTTGGGTTGCTTTTGGTATTAATATGATTGGTACAATTTTAAAAAGAAGAGAGCGTCATCTTTATGTAGCTATTTGGTTTTATATCGCAACATTTGTTACAGTTGCTGTTTTGCATATTTTCAACAGTTTAGAATTGCCTATTTCTGCAATGAAAAGTTACTCTGTTTATGCAGGGGTTCAAGATGCTTTGGTACAATGGTGGTATGGTCACAACGCAGTAGCTTTCTTCTTGACGACTCCATTTTTAGGATTGATGTATTATTTTGTTCCAAAAGTAGCCAATCGTCCTGTTTATTCTTATAGATTATCAATTGTTCACTTCTGGTCGTTGATTTTCTTATACATTTGGGCTGGTCCTCACCATTTATTATATACCGCTTTGCCTACTTGGGCACAAAATTTAGGAGTTGTGTTTTCGGTTATGTTGATTGCTCCGTCTTGGGGAGGTATGATTAACGGATTATTGACTTTGAGAGGAGTTTGGGACAAAGTTCGTGAAGAACCAGTATTGAAATTCTTCGTTGTTGCTATTACTGGTTATGGTATGGCTACTTTTGAAGGACCAATGTTATCGCTTAAAAATGTAAATGCTATTGCGCATTTTACCGATTGGATTATTGCTCACGTTCACGTTGGAGCTTTAGCTTGGAACGGATTTATGTCTTTTGGTATTATCTATTGGTTGATTCCAAGAATGGCCAAAACAACTTTATTTTCTACTAAATTAGCCAACTTCCACTTTTGGATTGGAACTTTGGGAATTATACTTTATACACTCCCAATGTATGTTGCAGGATTTACTCAAGCATCGATGTGGAAACAATTCAATCCTGATGGAACCTTAACTTATGGTAACTTCCTTGAAACGGTAACTCAAATTATGCCAATGTATTGGATGAGAGCTATTGGAGGAACATTATATCTTACAGGTATGTTAGTTTTGGTTTACAATATCATACAAACCGTGCGAGCTGGTGAAAGTATCGAAGATGAATTAGCTGAAGCGCCTGAATTACAAACAATAAGTGCTGGTAGAGTTAAAGGAGAAAAATTCCACCCTTGGTTAGAAAGAAAACCAATTCAATTAACCATTTTGGCAACAGTTGCCATCTTGATTGGAGGAATTATTCAAATTGTACCAACCATTATGGTAAAATCTAACATTCCAACGATCACTAGCGTAAAACCTTATACTCCATTAGAATTGCAAGGTCGTGATTTATACATCCGTGAAGGTTGTGTAAGTTGTCACTCTCAAATGGTTCGTCCTTTCAGAAGCGAAGTAGAACGTTATGGACCACAAGGAAAAGCAGGAGAATTTGTTTACGATCACCCATTTCTTTGGGGGTCAAAAAGAACAGGTCCAGATTTGTTGAGAGTTGGTGGTAAGTACAATGACAACTGGCATTTCAATCACTTTTGGAGTCCACAAAGTATTTCGGCTGGTTCAATTATGCCAGGATACAAATGGTTGTTTGATAATAAGGCTATGGATGTTTCAATGACTGAAAATAAAATGAAAGCCATGCAAACTCTTGGTGTTCCTTATACAGAGGAAGAAATTGCAAATGGTCAAAAAGATTTAAGAACACAGGCTTTGAAAATTGAAGAAAGTTTGAAATCGGATCCTGACTTTGTGAAAAGTTATGATGAAAGCAAGAAAAAAGCTGAAGCCAGAGGCGAAAAATTTGTTCCAATGAATGAAAGAGAAATTGTGGCGCTAATCGCATATATTCAAAGATTAGGAACTGATATTAAAGTAAAAAAATAGATAGTTATGTTCGAGCAAATTAAACACAATATGGAAACTATCGCAGGAGTTGAGATATTTCCAGTACTATCATTGTTAATTTTCTTTTCCTTTTTTGTAGGACTTGCTATTTGGGTGTTTTCATACAGGAAAGAAAAAATTGAGGAAATGAGTCAAATCCCTTTGAACGATTAAAAACAATAAAAATATAATTTTCAAAATAAATATAAAATGAAAAAAATAATCCCCTCATATATAAGAGTTCTTGTTATTTTCTTTGCCGTATTTGCTGCAATGGAATATTTCATCGACTCTGGAGATAAACCCGCATTTATAAAATTTCCAATGGTTTCTCTCTTTTTGTTAGTATTTCTTTTCTTGTTGATTGCCATCGAAGTTACCGTAAATGCAGTTGACTCCATCACTTATCAATTAATGACAGAAGAACAAAAAGCACAATTGGCAGCAGCAAACGAATTGGGAATTACAGAAAGTCCAATTGTGAAAAAATTGACCAATATCTTTGTGTCAACAGATCAAACTCAAGACGAAGGAGAATTATTATTAGACCACGATTATGATGGTATCAAAGAATTAGACAACAATTTGCCGCCTTGGTGGGTGTATTTGTTCTATGTTTGTATCGCTTTTGCGGTTATTTATTTAGTTCGTTTTGAGGTAATGGATGGAGATAATCAAGAAACAGAATTGAAAAACGAAATGGCTCAAGCTCAAAAAGAAATTGCCGAGTACAAAAAAACTGCTCCAGATTTGATGGACGAAAATTCGGTTACGCTTCTTACAAAACCTGAGGATTTAGCAGCTGGTAAAGCTATATTTACTACCAATTGTGTGGCTTGTCATAGAGCTGATGGTGGTGGTCAAATCGGACCAAATTTAACTGATGATCAATGGATTTTGGGTGGAGGAATTAAAAATGTTTTCCATACCATTACAAACGGTGGTCGTGACGGAAAAGGAATGATTGCTTGGTCTAAAAGCGGATTAAAACCAACAGAAATTCAGCTTGTAGCTAGTTATGTACTTTCGTTGAAAGGCACCAATCCAAAAGATCCAAAAGCTCCAGAAGGAGAAATATGGATTGATCCAAGTGCTCCAAAAACGGCAGCAGCTCCAGCAGCGGTTGATAGTGCAGCTGTAAAAAAATAAATAAAATTCATTTATAGTAAATCCAAATCCTGAATTATTTCAGGATTTGTTTTTTATATTATCTGTTGAATATTTTAGAGAAATGTAACATAAGTTTCAAAACAAGTTCAATCAAAACTATAATTTTATACTTTTAAATTTTTAGTCATGTCAAAATTACCAAACGAAGCTTTTAGAGATACCATAGGAACAATCGATGAAAAAGGAAATAGAAAGTTTCTTTTTCCTAAAAAACCATCGGGTAAATTCTATGATTATAGAAAGTGGGTGAGTTATTTTTTGTTGCTAATTTTGGTTGCCAATCCATTTATAAAGATTGATGGCAATCAATTTATGATGTTCAATGTTTTGGAAAGAAGATTCAATATTTTTGGATTTCCTTTTTGGCCACAAGATTTTTATCTCTTCGTAATTTCGATGATTGTTGGCGTTGTTTTCGTCATTCTTTTTACTGTAATTTTCGGGAGGATTTTTTGTGGATGGATTTGTCCTCAAACCATATTTCTCGAAATGGTTTTCCGAAGAATTGAATATTGGATAGAAGGAGATCGTGGTGCTCAAATTCGTTTAGAAAAACAAGAATGGAATGCCGAAAAAATCAGAAAAAAAACAATAAAATGGACTATCTTTTTGATCATATCTTTCTTAATTGCCAATGTTTTTCTGGCTTATCTTATTGGTAGCGACGAATTGTTTAAAATGATTGAAGATGGCCCAGGAACTCATCTTAGTACTTTAATTTCACTCTTTATTTTCACAGGCGTTTTCTATTTTGTTTTTGTTTGGTTTAGAGAGCAAGTTTGTATCATAGCCTGTCCTTACGGAAGATTGCAAGGCGTTTTATTAGACAACAAATCCATCAATGTAGCCTATGATTTTGTTCGAGGAGAAAAAGAAGTAGGAAGAGCTAAATTCAACAAACAAGAAGATCGCTCAACTACAGGAAAAGGAGATTGTATTGATTGTAAACAATGCGTTAACGTTTGCCCAACTGGAATCGATATTCGAAACGGAACTCAACTCGAATGTATCAATTGCACCGCTTGTATTGATGAATGTGATACCATTATGGAAACTGTTGGTTTACCCAAAGGGCTTATTCGGTATGCCTCTGAAGATGAAATTGAGAAAAATGCTAAGTTTAAATTCACCCCAAGAATGAAAGGCTATTCAGCCGTATTGTTCATACTTATTGGGATTTTAGTAGGTTTAATGTTTTTGAGAACCGAGGTAGAAGCGGTCTTTTTAAGATTGCCAGGCCAATTGTTTCAGCACAAAGGAGATAATATTAGTAATATTTACACCTTTAAGATAATCAATAAAACCAATAAAGATTTTAATGATATTCATTTTAAATTAGTTGGAATTAAAGGTACACTAAAAGTAGTTGGAGAACAAGACCTGAAAGTGCCCAAACAAGGTATGAAAGGCGGAACAGTGTTTATTGAAATCAATAGATTTTTATTAGAATCTGATAAAACAAATTTAGAGATTGAAGTGTATGAAGGGAATAAAAAAATTGAAACAAGTAAAACAAGCTTTTTGAGTCCAAGAAGTTTTGATTAACTTTGAATTAGTATAACAAAAAACAACTTATGAAAATTAATTGGGGAACAGGAATTGTAATTGCATTTGCATTATTCATTTCGTTTATTTTATATTTTATTATTAAAGTGCAAACTAATGTTAAATACGATAACGAACTGGTAGTAGAAGAATATTATAAGAAAGATGCAAAATATGGAGACGAAATGATTCGAATTCAAAATGCCCAAGATTTAAAGCAAAAGCCTGTAATAACAAATGATTCTGAAGGGGTTGCAATTGTTTTTCCAGCTGAATTTACCCCAAAGGATATTAAGGGAATTGTTTCTTTTTACCGATCATCCAATAAGAAATTTGATTTTGTTGTTCCTATTTCGCTTTCGAATTCTGCTCTAAAAGTACCCAAAGAAAAACTTTTAGGTGGTCGTTGGGAAATTAATATGGAATGGCAATATGAAGGAAAACAGTATCTGACAAAAGAAACAATTTATGTTAAGTAAATTCATCAGATTACAGATTTCAGTCTGCAATCTAAAATCTGTAATCTAAAATCACAATGCTCTTCACCGCTTTCATCTTTGGTTTAATCAGTAGTTTTCACTGCATCGGAATGTGCGGACCAATTGCTATGATGTTGCCTGTAGATAGAGATAATCAAGCCCAAAAAATTACTCAAATCCTGACGTATCATTTAGGAAGATTAACCGCTTATGCTACCATTGGTTTGGTTTTTGGATTGGTGGGGCGAGGTTTGTATCTGGCTGGATTTCAGCAAAAATTATCTATTTTTATTGGTGTAGCAATGATTGTTATTGTTTTGATACCCGAGAAAGTTTTTGCCCAATATAATTTTTCGAAACCGGTTTTCAATTTGATTTCCAAAATCAAGACCAGCTTGGGGAGCCAGTTCAAAAACAAGAGTTATAAATCGTTGTTCACTATTGGTTTATTGAACGGATTTTTGCCCTGCGGAATGGTCTATGTAGCTTTATTTGGTGCCATAGCCATGCAAAACGAATTGTATGGTGTTTTATACATGATTTTGTTTGGTTTGGGGACGGTTCCATTGATGAGTAGTGTAGTGTTTCTTCAGTCTTTTTTAACGGTTTCTGTTCGAAATAAAATTCAAAAAATCATCCCATTTGTTGCGGTTATTATCGGAATATTGTTTATCTTTAGGGGGTTAGGACTTGGTATTCCGTATATTTCTCCATCAGATATGAGTTTGTTTGTGCAAGCAAGTCCAAATTGTCATTAATTATTAATTAATTCTTATATAATTATGGAAAACCAAGATCTGCTACATGTCTCTCCTGATGTTCAGGAGAAAATAGAGAAATTAATTACCGAGAATGATCATTTTGCAGCCTTATTCGAAGAGTACCGTAAAGTAAAGCAAGAAGTAGCCTCAATCAAATCGGAAGTAGTTGTAACCACTGATGAGCATTTGAAAGAATTAAAAGTTAAAATCCTTCATTTAAAAGACGAAATATATTCAATCTTAAGAAGATAAAAGCAAAAAAAATCACGCTCTAGGGCGTGATTTTTTATGATATATATCTTTTATTAAATCGTCATCGAGAATAATTTAGTATCAGGTGCTTTTCGTTTTAAACGCAAGTCAAAAGCCATACAAATGTTGCGCACAAAAGGTTTTCCAGCATTGGTAACTTTAATACCATTCTTTTCGATTAGGACTAATCCATCCTTTTCCATTTCTTTTAATTGAATTAGAATTTCAGGAACTTCGTCAAAATATTGGGTTTTATCTTTCCAAGAAGTTTCAAAATGGCACATTAAATTTAAAATGTGTCTCCTGATGATTAAATCTTCTGGGGTTAATAAATGACCTCTAAAAATAGGCAATTTATCGGCTTTCAAAAGTTTATAATACTCTTCTAATTCTTTTACGTTTTGAGCAAAACTGTACCAACTATCGCTAATAGAAGAAACACCAAGTCCAATCATTAGTTGGGTTTTAGAGGAGCTATAGCCCATAAAATTACGATGCAATTTTTTTTGTTCGAAAGATTCATATAACGTATCGGTTTTCAAAGCAAAATGATCCATCCCTATTTCGTAGTATTCATTCTCGAAAAGCAAATCTTTACCCACTTCGTAAAGCATTCGTTTCACTTCATCTTTTGGAATATCTTCGTCGTTAAAACCGCGTTGCCCGTTTCCTTTTATCCACGGAACGTGAGCATAACTATAAAACGCCAATCGATCGGGTTGCAAAGAATTGGTTTTTTCAATCGTATCTATTACATCGTCAATTTCCTGAAAAGGAAGTCCAAAAATAATATCGTGACCAATAGAAGTATAACCTATTTCCTTTGCCCAAAAAGTTACTTTTGCCACATTATGAAAAGGTTGGTAGCGATTAATGGCTTTTTGAACTTTTTCGGAATAATCTTGAACTCCAAAACTCACTCTTCTGAAACCTAAATCATATAATTTTTGCAAATGGGCACGAGTCGTATTATTGGGATGTCCTTCAAAGCTGAATTCATGATCTTTGGCTTTTTCGGCATAGCAAAAAATACCATTTATTAAATCTTCTAAGTTTTTTGTAGAGAAAAAAGTTGGCGTTCCTCCACCCAAATGAATTTCTTTTATGATGGGTTTTTCTTCTAGAATGTTGCAATAAATAGCCCATTCCTTTAGAATGGCTTCAATGTATGGATGTTCGACATCGTGATTTTTTGTAATTCGTTTATTACAACCGCAAAAAGTACACATACTCTCGCAGAAGGGTAAATGAATGTACAAACTAAGACCTTCTTCCGTATTACTTTCTGCAAACGACCTTTTTAAAGTGTCAATCCAATTTTGATAAGTGAAATCAGACTCATCCCAATATGGAACTGTTGGATAGCTTGTGTATCTTGGTCCAGGTACATTGTATTTTTGAAGGATTGAGTTTTTCATAGAAAATAGTATTATTCAGTAACCAAAATTAATGTGAAATTGTTAAAATTAAAATGATAATTATCATATTTCATTTTGGGTACAAAAAAAACCTCATTCAGAAGATAAAGAATGAGGTTTTTCGGATGCGATTAATAGGTGTTAAGATTGATTTAAACTTCTAACTTGTCTCAGTTTATCCTTCAAAATCTCCATTTCTTCTTTGTGTTTTTCGATGTTTTTTCGAACTTCTAATACGATAGAATTTTCTTTTTTAGCATTTCGAGTGTTGGTAAAAAACTGAATGTTATTCTCCAATTGAAAAATTTCATTCTTGATTTCATCAATTTTGCGCATTAAGAAAATTTTCTCTCCTTCGAGTTTTCGGGTATCATTGCTTTCCGATAATTGATCCATTCTATTAGAGAAACGCATCATTTCAGAATCTTTTTTACTCAAACTCAATTTTTCAAAAAGAGCATCTAGAACTTTATTGAACTTCCCTTCAATGTGTCTTCTTGTGAAAGGCACTTTTCCGAATCCTTTCCAGGTTTCGATATGTAATTTTATGGCGTCTAAATCGGTTTTATGAACACCAGTCAACTGAAATTCTCTCAAGGTTTCTAGATAGGCTTTCTTTTTGTCAAAAGCTTCTATTTCTTCGCTGTTTTCTTCGTTTTTTTGCTCTTTTAGTTTGTCAAAATAATGATTGCAAGCGTCTTTAAACTCAATCCAAATTTTATCAGAGTATTTTCTAGGCACGTGACCTATTTGTTTCCACTCTTCTTGAATTTGTTTCATTATTGGTGTAGTTGTAGCAAAATCAGTACTTTCTTGAAGTTCTTTAGCTTTAGCAACAAGAGCTGTTTTTCGGTTTAAATTGTTGTTTTGATCTTTTTTGATGTCTTTGTAAAAAGAATTTTTGAAAGAATTAAAATTTCTTACAGCTGTTTTAAAAGTTGCCCAAGTTTCCTCATTCAATTCTGCAGGAACTTTTCCAGCCGAGAAAAAAGCAGTTCTCAAAGCTTCTACTTTTTCTATTTGCTGCAACCATTGCGAGTGAGCATTTACTTTTTCGGTAGCCAAAACTTCAATTTTGGCAATAATTTCTTTTTTCTTTTCTAAGTTTTCGAGTTCAGTTCCTCTCATTTTTTCAAACAAAACTTCACGTTTATCGTGCATTTGCTTGGTTAAGTCGCTAAATTTATTCCAAATTTCATCACGAAATTCTCTTGAAACGGGACCAATGTCTTCTTTCCAAATTTTGTGCAAATCCTGTAATTCTCTGAACGCTTTGTTAACGTCTGCTTCATTAACCAATTCTTCAACACGTGCTACAATTTTTTGTTTTTGCTCTAAATTGTGTTTAAAATCAAGGTCTCGCGCTTCTCTGTCTAAATGCAAATAGTCATAGAAATTTTCAACATGAAAATGATAATTGTTCCAAACGTGGTTGTATTTATCTTTCGGAATGGATCCTGCATTCTTCCATCGTTCTCTCAAATCATTAAAATGTTTCAAGGTATCTTTGATGTTTTCCTGCGGATTGATGAGTTCTTTCAATTCTTCGACAATGGCCAATCTGTTTTCTAAATTGGTTTTCAAGTTCGTTTGCAAACTTTTGAAATGGGCATTTTTATTGTCTCTAAACAACGAATAATATTGGTCAAAATGTGATTTTAAAGGCGAATGATAGGCAAACTCCTCAGTAGTATCTGGGTTTTCAGCCAGAAATTCCTCTTTTTTCTCTTCTAAAAGATGGTTGTATTTGGCTAAGAATGATTTTTTTATTTCTTCGACATGATCCTTTACCGACATCACTTTTTCGTTGGTAACCAATTTTTTCAATTCGTCAACAAGTGATTCTAGTGATAGAGCGTCATAATCCAGCATTGGAATATCGTGACGTTCTTTCAAGGTTTCGTCTTCGCTTTCTTCAGCATTATTTTCGGCAATAGCATCGATAATGGTTTCTGTTTCTGATGCTTTTGCTTCAGCTACTTCAGTCGATTCCTCTTCGATAGGCTTTGCCATTTCAATTGTATCTTCAACCGAAACTTCTGGAGTTAAAACGGTTTCCTTTTCCACTTCTGCAATAGTTTCAGAAACGATTTCCGCATTTTCTTCTACCAAAGGAGTTTCAATCGAATGGTTTTCTAAATTTCCATCTGCTTCAAGCAGGTTATCATTCTTTTCTTCTAACATTTTTTCAATGTATAAGGGTTCATTATTTTTTCGAATGCGAAAGATAGTAAAGGTTGTTCAAAATTCAAAGGAATTCCTTTATTTATAGTGGTTTTATGTTTTAAAATTGGTTTTTAATGGTTCAATTCCGAAGTTTAAAAATAGAATTTTAAAGTATAATTAATACCAATTCATAGATTTTACTTCTTTTAATTGA
The DNA here is from genome assembly GCF_002920895.1 of Flavobacterium alvei. Classification (GTDB taxonomy): domain Bacteria; phylum Bacteroidota; class Bacteroidia; order Flavobacteriales; family Flavobacteriaceae; genus Flavobacterium; species Flavobacterium alvei. The sequence goes on along the minus strand of NZ_PQVG01000005.1, from coordinate 177,936 downwards.
ACGAAAACTTCAGTTTGTTAGGAATTTTTTAATTAATTGGGAGTCAATGTTCTTTTTTAAAACTACTTTGTTTAGCTAGCAGTCATATCTATTTATTTTTGTATTTTTATCCAACAAAATCGATTAAATGAGACCAATATTACCAATTAACAAATCCGAAATTCTAAAAAGATACAAACCTATAAATCCTAATACTCACAAAGGAATTCAAGGTCACGCATTGCTAATTGGCGGAAGCTATGGAAAGATTGGAGCCATAAGTCTTGCTTCTAAAGCTTGTTTGAAAACAGGTTGTGGCTTGGTTTCGGTTTTTGTGCCTAGATGTGGTTACAAAATTATCCAAACTGCAGTTCCCGAAGTAATGGTTTTGAACGATGTCTCCGTAAAATATATTACTCGAATTGTTTTCGATTTTGTGCCCAATGCTATCGGAATTGGACCTGGAATGGGGCAGGATATCGAAACGCATACCGCCTTGCATCGATTTGTCAAAACCAATAAAGTCCCTTTAGTTATTGATGCCGATGGCTTGAATATTTTGTCTCAAAACAAACAATGGCTTACTTTTTTGCCAGAGAAAACGATTTTTACTCCCCATCAAAAAGAACTTGAACGTCTCATCGGTCAATGGGATTCTATTGCTGATAAAATAGAGAAAACCATTGCATTTTCAAAACAGAATAACCTTATTATGGTAATGAAAGGTGCTCCAACTTTTATTATCGATGGAGATACCATTTACGAAAACACTACCGGAAACGCCGCATTGGCTACCGCAGGAACTGGCGATGTGCTAACCGGAATGATTACGAGTTTGTTAGCACAATCCTATGACCCAATTGATGCTGCAATTCTAGGCGTTTACCTCCACGGATTGACTGCCGATATTGCTTTGCCCGAAACGGGGTATCAGTCTTTTATCGCTTCTGATTGTATTGCGAATATTGGAAAAGCCTACTTGAGTTTGGAAAAATAGAATAGTAGATAGAGAAAAGATAAAAGAAAATAGATAAAAGACTAAAAAACAAAGATTTAATTCGATTAAATGTATCGTTGAATATTTATAAAACTTAATATCTTTTTTTTCTTACTTTGCTGAAAAAAATCACCTTATGAATTTTATCTCCAATCGAACGATAATTATAAAGTCGCTTATAGCTGCCATTGCTATTTTGGGAATCAAAAATTTTGTTTTCAAAAACCTTTCTTTATACGGACAGGATTTTCACGATTTGATCGAACTGTCTGATATAACTATTATTTTCACCGGAGCTTTTTTCGTTTTTGGATTGCTTTTAGCGGCAACCATGACCGATTTTAAAGAGAGTGAAAAAATTCCAGGCGAAGTTGCTTCAAATCTAGAAGCTATCAAAGACTGGATTTATTTAGCTTTTAAGGCACCAAGGACAGGAACAACTGAACTGTGTAAGGAAGAATTGAATACCGCCTTTTTGCGTCAAGAAATGGTTGATATTACAGAAGGAATCATTGCCTGGATTTATTCTAGTGAAAAAGAGTCAAATGTTATTTTTCCATTAATTCGAAAATCCAACGAAATCGCCTATTATTTTGCCGAAAGAGGCGTTGACAAAGAAGCCATAAAAGGCATTCAAGAAAACACAAACGCCATGCGAAAACAGCTTACCAGAGCCTATTCTATTTCAAGAAACAACTTCATCAAGCCTGCTTACACTTTGCTGCAAAGCATCTTGTTTATTGTAATGTCGCTTTTGTTGATTACCAAATTCAAGTCGCCTTCAGCCGATTATTTGGTCACTTCGGCCATTACGTTTTTGTTTTGCTATTTGTATTTATTGATTAGTGGTCTGGACGATCCTTTTGATGTTTTCAATGGCGATACCAATGTCGATTTAAAACCCATTGACCGATTCAAACAACGATTGTTGTCTGATTTTTTGGTTTAAGATAAGGGGTGTTGTTCCAGTTTGATGACAGGAATTTTTACTGACAAGCGGTTTGTGGTTTGGCAAAGAAGCGGGTTTGTAAAAGTATAATTTATTGATTTTTATACTTATTTTGATCCCGAAGCGTCGGGATAGTTTTTGAATGAGGTTGTGCAACAGCTACGCTAGTTGGGCGAAATGCGCATTTCGCTCCAACTCATAAATATGCGAAACAAATTTTCACAGTGCTCCATATAATCTAAGTTGATTCTCTTTACAATTTATCTCAAATAAATTATTATTATTATTATTATTATCTTACAAATCAATGATTACCTTTTTTATTCGTTGTAATTTCTTATATTTTATTCAAAAACTTCAACTCCCATAAACTTTTAAAAGTTAATAGAATCCTACCGTTTTCCTTCAACAAAATTCCTTAAATTTATGACCTAAAATTCAATGTCAAAAATGACAACTACCTATACTATTACTGGAATGTCCTGCAACGGATGCCGTACCAAAGTCGAAAAAGCCTTGAACGAAATAGACGGAATGGAAGCCACAGTTACTTTAGATCCGCCAGTAGCAACGATTGTTTCGGAGAAATCAATTGCCATTTTCAAACTTCAAAAAGCAATTTACGCAGCAGGAAATTATATCATTAGCGAAAGCGATGCTTCTCAGGAAAATTCGCTTTACAGCACGCCCATTCCAAGCGAAATGAAGCCTGTTGACTTGCCTCAAAGTGCTTCTGGAAAATATTATTGCCCCATGTTTTGCGAAGGTGACAAAGTCTATGACGAACAAGTAGGTTGCCCTGTTTGCGGAATGGATTTGGTCAAAGCTCCCGAATTAATGGCCGCCAAAACACAATATACTTGCCCGATGCATCCCGAAATGGTTCAAGATCAACCCGGAAATTGTTCTATTTGCGGAATGGATTTGGTCGCAATTCAAGTAGCCGAGGAGGAAGACTCGGCTTATCTTGATTTGTGGCGCAAAATGAAAATCTCATTAATCTTCACCATTCCCGTTTTCATTATTTCGATGCTGGAAATGCTACACAACAATCCGTTATTGGAATTGATGGAAACCCAAAAATGGAATTGGGTACAATTTATTTTGGCACTTCCCGTAGTTTTTTATGCCGGTTGGATGTTCTTCGTTCGAGCGTGGAAATCCATCCTGACTTGGAATCTCAATATGTTTACACTCATCGGAATTGGAACTGGAGTTGCTTTTTTGTTTAGCGTAGCTGGATTGCTATTCCCCCAATTTTTCCCCGAAGAATTCAAACATCACGGCACGGTTTCGCTGTATTTTGAAGCCACAGTCGTGATATTAACCTTGGTTTTATTAGGACAATTAATGGAAGCCAAAGCCCACGGACAAACGAATAAAGCCATCAAAGAATTGTTGAAACTCGCTCCAACCCAAGCTACTTTGGTTAAAAATGGAGAGGACAAAGTCATTTCCATTCACGATATCAAAAAAGGAGATGTATTGCGAGTAAAACCCGGAGAGAAAATTCCCGTTGACGGAAAAATAACTGAGGGCGAAAGTACTATTGACGAATCAATGATTTCAGGAGAACCCATTCCTGTTGATAAAACCATTGAAGATGCGGTTATGGCTGGAACCATCAACGGCAACAAATCTTTCGTGATGCTAGCCGAAAAAGTAGGTTCGGAAACTTTACTTTCGCAAATTGTACAAATGGTCAATGATGCCAGTCGTTCGCGAGCACCCATTCAAAAATTGGCAGATAGTATTGCCAAATATTTTGTGCCAACTGTGGTGGGAATTGCCATACTAACGTTCATTATTTGGACAAATTTTGGTCCTGAACCTGCAATGGTTTACGGTTTTATTAATGCAGTTGCGGTTTTGATTATCGCATGTCCGTGTGCTTTGGGATTGGCAACGCCTATGTCGGTTATGGTTGGAGTAGGCAAAGGAGCTCAATCGGGAGTTTTAATAAAAAATGCAGAAGCTTTGGAGAATATGAACCAAGTAAACGTCCTAATTACCGACAAAACGGGAACGATTACAGAAGGAAAACCATCGGTAGAAAGAGTATTTTCTTCGAATAATGAAGAAGATAATGTGTTGCAAAACATCGCTTCCTTGAACCAATACAGCGAACATCCTTTGGCGCAAGCCGTTGTGAATTATGCCAAAACAAAAAACATTTCGTTGATGGAAGTCAAAGATTTCGAAGCCATTTCTGGCAAAGGCGTTATCGGTACGGTTGCTAATAAAAAAATCGTTTTAGGAAATAAAAAGTTGATGGAACAAGTAAACGCTAGTGTTTCTGACGATTTAGAAAGCAAAATTATTGCCGAGCAAAAGTTAGGCAAAACCGTTTCCTATGTTTCCTTTGATGGAATTGCTGTTGGTTTTGTGTCCATTTCCGATAAAATAAAAACTACGAGCGCCGATGCCATTAAGGAATTGATTCGTCAAGGTGTGGAAGTCATTATGCTGACGGGCGATAATGAAAACACGGCAAAATCAGTTGCCGAACAATTGCATTTGACTCGTTTTATTGCCAATTGTTTGCCCGAAGACAAACTCAACGAAATCAAACGTCTGCAAGCCGAAGGAAAAATAGTAGCAATGGCAGGCGACGGAATCAACGATGCTCCAGCATTGGCGCAAGCCAACATCGGAATTGCAATGGGAACAGGAACCGATGTGGCGATAGAAAGTGCCAAAATCACGTTGGTAAAAGGCGATTTGCAAGGCATTGTAAAAGCCAAAAAACTAAGTCAGGCAGTAATGAAAAACATCAAACAGAATTTGTTTTTTGCGTTTATCTACAATGTATTGGGGATTTCGGTGGCTTCTGGAATGTTGTATCCTATTTTTGGGTTGTTGCTTTCTCCAATGATTGCTGCGGCTGCGATGAGTTTTAGCTCGGTTTCGGTAATCTTGAATTCTTTAAGATTGAGGAGTTTTAAGATTTGATTTACCATATAAGGCATATAAGTCTTAAGGCTTTGAAAGCAAACGACTTATATGGTAAAAAAAAAGTGACACTATTTGTTTTCAAAAATCAACCCATCGTCTTTTTACTTCGTTTGAGTCTTTTGTAATGCGTTTGACGTAGATTCTTTTGACCAGAAATGATGCTAATATTGCCATCAATTTCTAGCATTGCCAACTTAACATCCGAAAAATGTTCGACTCCGTGTTCGCGAATAGCTTCTTGTAGTTCTTCGGAAGTGATGTTTAATTTGCTCAAAGTCTTGAAATCTAATTTGCCTTCGTGGATTAAGATTTCTGGTTTGTCTTGCATAAAATCACTGAATTTGGGAAACTTAAACATTAGTCTTTTAAAAGTAAAATTGATGATAAAAAGTACTGCTGCCGCAGCTAAACCTCCCAGAAGACTGGTGTCGCTTCCTACCATCGCATTTTGAACCGAGTTACTAATTAACAATATCAAAATAACATCGGCAGTGTTGAGTTGTGATAATTCCTTTTTGCCGAAAATCCGCAAAGCGATGAGCATAAATAAATATACGGAAGCGCTACGGAGGATGATGTCTAAATAGGGATTCATTGTTTTTTTTCTTTAAAAGGTTTCAAGTTTCTTGAATTCGGCTAACTGACTACTGCAACTGACCACTAATTTAGTTTAAAATTCTTTTCAATTGCCAGAATCATCTCGCCTGCAATGTCTTTGTTGGTAGCACTTTCGATGCCTTCGAGTCCCGGAGAGGAATTCACTTCCAGCAACAAAGGCCCTTTAGAGGAACGAATGATATCGACGCCAGCGACTTTCAAATCCATAGCTTTGGCAGCACGAATGGCTATTTTTTTCTCTTCGGCAGTGGGTTTGATGACTGATGCCGTTCCGCCAAGATGAATATTAGCTCGGAATTCGCCTGCTAAAGCTTCTCGTTGAATGGCGGCTACAACTTTGCCATCAATTACGAATAATCGAAGGTCTTTTCCGTTGGCTTCTTTGATGAATTCTTGCACCAAAATATTGGCATTTAAACTCTTGAACGCATTAATAACGCTTTCTGCTGCTTTTTTGGTTTCGGCAAGAACGACGCCTTTTCCTTGAGTTCCTTCCAATAATTTGACGATTAAAGGAGTTCCTCCCACCATTTTTATCAAATCGTCGGTGTCTAAAGGCGAATGGGCAAAACCCGTTGTGGGTATTTCGATACCGCTTTGCAAGAGCAATTGCAGTGAAAATAATTTATCTCGAGATTGTGTGATCGCAGTCGATGAATTCAAACAAAAAACATTCATCGCTTCGAATTGTCGAGTCAAAGCACAACCATAAAAAGTAATACTTGGTCGAATTCTTGGAATTACAGCATCAAATTGATTCAAAATTAATCCGCCTCGATAATGGATTTCGGGAGTTTTGGCATCCAGTTTCATATAGCATTCCTTGATGTTCAGAAAGTGCATTTCGTGACCTCTCATTTCGCCCGCTTCCATAATGCGTTTGTTGCTATACAATTCGGGATTGCTGGCTAAAAGTGCGATTCGAATGCCAGTACTGGCTTTTTTAGCATTTTTATAGACTTCTTTCAAACTTTCGCTTGTAGGTTCGCCTAAAAGATATTGTTGTTCGGGATCTACCATCACTCTGCCGCTCATCGCTTCACGACCCAGAAGCATACGAAAACCCATCGAATCTCGATTGGTCAAAGTCATTTCGATAACCCATTTGGAATTACCAATTTCTAAATTGGTTTGAATGACGTAGCGTTCTTCTCGAAAACCACTAGAGCTTTTTACAATTCTTTTATCTACCAAAGGAGCTTCGCAATGAATCACCGTTTTTACATTGTTTTGGATGGGATTAATATCAAATTTGACCCAGTTTTGGCTTTCTTTTTTGAAGGGAGCAATATTAATGGCGTGCAAAGCCGAAGTTTTTGCGCCAGAATCGACGCGTGCTTTGATGGTAGGAATTCCTAATTCAGGTAAGGAGCACCATTCTTCGCTGCCCAATATAATTTTGCTTTGTAACATAAATGAGTTTGGTGGTATTAGGTTGTAAATATATAGGGATAAAACAACTTTGGATGTTAAATTACGGTTAAATCAGTGCAATCGAACAGACCTAAATGTAGTAAAAAAAAGAGCCACGAATTCATTAATTTCACACATTAATTAGTGAAATTAGTGAATTCGTGGCTAAAAAAGTTCTAAAAAATGGAATTAATTAGTTGGTTCTTCTGCTTTTTGAATTTTAACAGATAACTCTTGTGAAGTTTCGTCTTCTAAATCCATAAAAATTTCGTCTCCAGCTCCTATTTTTGACGTAATGATTTCTTCGGCGAGAGCATCTTCAACATATTTTTGGATGGCTCTTTTCAGTGGTCTAGCACCAAATTGTCTGTCAAAACCTTTGTCGGCAATAAAAGCTTTTGCTTTGTCAGAAAGAATTAAATTGTAGCCCAAATCTTTGATACGAGCGTATAATTTTTTCAATTCAATATCTATAATCAAATTGATGTCTTCTTTTTCTAGAGCGTTAAACACAATTACATCGTCAATTCTGTTCAAGAATTCAGGAGCAAAAGTTTTTTTCAAAGCATTTTCGATAATACTTTTCGAGTTATCATCGGCTTGGGCTACTTTGGCAGCAGTTCCGAAACCAACACCTTGACCAAAATCCTTCAATTGTCTTGCTCCAACATTCGAAGTCATGATAATTATAGTGTTTTTAAAGTCAATTTTTCGTCCCAAACTATCTGTTAAATAGCCATCGTCAAGAACTTGAAGCATCATATTGAAAACATCAGGATGTGCTTTTTCAATTTCGTCCAAAAGCACTACGCAATACGGTTTGCGACGTACTTTTTCAGTTAATTGTCCACCTTCTTCATAACCCACATATCCTGGAGGCGCTCCTATTAATCTTGAAATGGCGAATTTTTCCATATATTCACTCATATCAATTCGGATTAAAGCATCTTCAGAATCGAATAATTCTCTGGCTAAAACTTTGGCTAATTGTGTTTTTCCAACCCCAGTTTGTCCCAAGAAAATGAAGGAACCAATAGGTCGATTTGGGTCTTTCAATCCAGCACGATTTCTTTGAATGGCACGAGCAATTTTCTTTACAGCTTCGTTTTGTCCAATGACTTTGTTTCCTATAAGTTCTGGCAAAATAGCTAGTTTATTACTTTCGGTTTGAGCAATTCGATTTACAGGAATACCCGTCATCATTGAAACTACGTCGGCAACATTGTCTTCAGTAACTTGAATTCGATTGTTTTTAGAATCTTCTTCCCATTGTTCTTGGGCGATTGCCAAATCTTTTTCAAGGCGTTTTTCATCATCACGAAGTTTAGCTGCTTCTTCATATTTTTGTTTTTTGACAACAGCATTTTTCAATTCACGAACATCTTCTAATTGTTTTTCTAAATCCAAAACCTGTGCAGGAACTTCAATATTTATGATGTGAACTCTAGATCCTACTTCGTCCATAGCATCAATGGCTTTGTCTGGTAAGAAACGTTCCGACATATAGCGATCGGTTAATTTTACACAAGCTTCGATAGCTTCTGGGCTATAAGTTACATTGTGATGGTCTTCATATTTGTCTTTGATATTGTTTAGAATTGTAATGGTTTCTTCAACCGAAGTTGGTTCAATAATTACTTTCTGAAAACGTCTTTCTAAAGCGCCATCTTTTTCGATATATTGACGGTATTCGTCTAATGTTGTTGCGCCAATACATTGAATTTCTCCTCTTGCTAAAGCGGGTTTAAACATATTGGAAGCATCAAGCGAGCCTGTTGCTCCACCAGCTCCAACAATAGTGTGTATTTCGTCAATAAAAAGGATGATGTCATCATTTTTCTCCAATTCGTTCATCACGGCTTTCATACGCTCTTCGAATTGTCCACGGTATTTTGTGCCTGCAACAAGGCTGGCCAAATCCAATGTTACTACTCGTTTGTTGAATAAGATACGTGATACTTTCTTTTGAATAATACGTAAAGCCAATCCTTCGGCAATGGCAGATTTTCCTACTCCAGGTTCTCCAATTAGTAGTGGATTATTCTTTTTACGACGGCTCAAAATTTGAGAAACACGTTCTATTTCTTTCTCACGTCCTACAACTGGGTCTAATTTTCCTTCTTCGGCCATTTCGGTTAAATCTCTCCCAAAGTTATCTAAAACAGGAGTTTTTGATTTTTTGTTCGATTTGTTGGCTGGATTGTTGAAATTCCCTTCTTTTAGACTGTCATCTTGTCCTGAATCTTCGTTATAGGCGTCATTTTTGGGTAAATTCTCGATAAAATTTTCTTCAGATGGTGTCATATTTAGATATTGTTCTTTGGCTACATCATAATCAATATTGAGTTTATTCAGTAGCTTGGTTGTGGGATCATTTTCATTTCTTAAGATGCACAATAATAAATGTGCTGTACTAATTGAGGTGCTGTGAAAGACTTTTGCTTCTAAAAAAGTAGTTTTCAATGCACGCTCTGCTTGTCTAGTTAGGTGAAGATTCTTTTTTTCGTTGTTGCTATCCATCGTGGGACTCGCTGGACTTAGAACTTCCACTTTTCTTCGCAAGAGGTTTAAATCTATTGATAAATTATTCAATATATTAATAGCTTTGCCGTTTCCGTCTCTCAAAATCCCAAGCATAAGATGTTCGGTACCAATGAAATCGTGACCTAAACGCAAGGCTTCTTCTTTGCTGTAAGTAATAACGTCTTTTACTCTAGGTGAAAAATTATCATCCATATTGTCTTGTATTTCTAATTGTAAAATTAGTGAATTGGTGTTTGAAAAACAAAAATCATTCCTATTATGAGGTTGTGTCAGCTAATTGACAAAAAAATCAACAAATAATCGTTAAAACTTACATAATTTATTAACTAAAAAACAAGTTTATTTTGTTAATAAATCATTGAAATAAGTACAGAATAGTTTGTATAAAAACATTGGAATGATGTATATTAGCACGTTTTGAAATTAAACTAAATTTATTAAATATTACAACTTATGTCTGAAGGAGAAAAGTTAATTCCTATTAACATTGAAGATGAAATGAAATCAGCTTACATCGATTATTCGATGTCGGTAATTGTGTCAAGAGCGCTTCCGGATGTTAGAGATGGCTTGAAACCAGTACACCGTAGAGTACTTTATGGAATGTATGATTTGGGAGTTAATTCAAGATCTGCCCACAAAAAATCGGCGAGAATAGTCGGAGAAGTTTTAGGAAAGTATCACCCTCACGGAGATACCTCGGTTTATGATGCCATGGTTCGTATGGCACAGGAATGGAGCATGCGTTATTTATTGGTGGACGGTCAAGGTAACTTTGGTTCAGTAGATGGTGATAGTCCAGCTGCAATGCGTTATACTGAGGCTAGAATGAAAAAGATTTCGGAAGAAATTATGGCCGATATCGAAAAAGAAACAGTTGATTTTCAACTGAATTTTGACGATACTTTGTATGAACCAAAAGTAATGCCTACAAGAGTTCCTACCTTATTAATAAACGGAGCAACAGGAATTGCCGTTGGTATGGCGACTAATATGCCTCCTCACAATTTAACTGAAGTGATCAACGGAACGCTTGCGTACCTTGATAATAACGATATTGAAATAGACGAATTGATGAATCATATCAAAGCTCCAGATTTTCCAACTGGAGGTGTGATATATGGTTATGAAGGTGTTCGCGAAGCTTTTAAAACAGGTCGTGGACGTATCGTTATGCGTGCTAAAGTTGGTTTTGAAGAAGTAGATGGTAGAGAGTGTATCATTGTAACTGAAATTCCATACCAAGTCAATAAAGCCGATATGATTAAACGTACCGCTGATTTGGTTAACGAGAAAAAGATAGAAGGTATTTCTAATATTCGAGATGAATCGGATAGAAATGGTATGCGAATCGTTTATATTTTAAAACGGGATGCTACGCCAAACGTGGTTTTAAATACACTTTATAAATTCACTCAATTACAATCTTCTTTCAGTGTAAATAACATTGCATTAGTAAAAGGTCGCCCACAAATGTTGAATCTAAAAGATATGATTCACTATTTTATTGAGCACCGTCACGATGTAGTAGTTCGTAGAACCCAATTTGAATTGCGTAAAGCCGAGGAAAGAGCGCATATTTTAGAAGGTTTGATTATCGCTTCTGATAATATTGATGAGGTAATTGCTTTGATAAGAGGTTCGAAAAATACTGAAGAAGCTCGTGAAAAATTAATCGAAAGATTCCAATTGTCGGATATTCAAGCACGTGCTATTGTTGAAATGCGTTTGCGTCAGTTAACAGGTCTAGAACAAGACAAGTTAAGAGCAGAGTTTGAAGAATTGATGAAATTAATTGAGCATTTGAAAGCATTATTAGCAGATGTTGACTTAAGAACGGCTTTAATCAAAGAAGAACTTGAAGAAATTCGTGAAAAATATGGCGATGAGCGTCGTTCTACTATTGAGTATTCAGGTGGAGATGTTAGTATCGAGGATTTAATTGCCGATGAGAATGTGGTAATCACCATTTCGCATGCAGGTTATATCAAACGTACTAATTTATCGGAATACAAAACTCAAAATAGAGGTGGAGTTGGACAAAAAAGTGCAGGAACCAGAGATCAGGATTTCCTTGAAAATATGTTTGTAGCTACCAACCATCAATATATGATGTTCTTTACCCAAAAAGGAAAATGTTACTGGATGCGTGTTTATGAAATTCCCGAAGGTAGTAAAACGGCCAAAGGAAGAGCGATTCAAAACTTAATAAACATCGAAAGTGATGATAAAGTAAAAGCATTCATTTGTACACAAGATTTGAAAGACAAAGACTATATCAATAGTCATAATTTGGTTATGGTTACTAAACAAGGTCAAGTGAAGAAAACTTCTTTAGAGAAATATTCAAAACCAAGGGTAAACGGAGTTGCGGCAATTACAATCAAAGAAGGAGATGAATTATTAGAAGCTAAATTAACCAACGGAGAAAGTCAGATTATTTTGGCTGTCAAATCGGGTAAATTAGTTCGTTTTGAAGAGACCAAAACACGTCCGATGGGAAGAACAGCTTCTGGGGTTCGTGGAATTTCCTTAAAAGATGAATCCGACGAAGTAATTGGTATGGTTACTGTTGATAAAGAGGATATAACTGATACTCAAATTTTAGTTGTAACTGAAAATGGATACGGAAAACGTACTAAATTAGTTGACGAAGATGGCGAAGATGTTTATAGAATTACCAATCGTGGTGGAAAAGGAGTGAAAACTTTGAACATTACTGAAAAAACTGGAAAACTAATTTCGATAAATAATGTAACCGATGCTGATGATTTGATGATTATCAACAAATCGGGATTGACTATCAGAATGGCTGTTGAGGATTTAAGAGTTATGGGTCGAGCTACGCAAGGGGTTAAGTTAATTAATCTAAAAGGATCTGATTCTATCGCTGCTGTAACTAAAGTAATGAAAGATGATGTAGCTGAAGTGGTAGTTGACGAAGATGGAAATGTTATTGAAACTGAAGCTATCGAAAGAGTGAAACCTGTTCTTGAAGTTCTTGAAGATGAAGGCGTAGAGGACGACGACGATTCAGATGAAGAAGAAATTGATGATGAAGCCGAAGATACAGAAGATGAAGAGGAAGACGATTCAGATGAATAGAGGTGAATCATAAATAAACTAAAACATTTATCAGATATGATTTTTATCATAATTGATAAATGTTTTTCTAACTACTTTTGCAAGTAAATTAAATTAAATCAAAAATTATGAAAAGTAAAAATGTAATACTAGCGTCAGCATTATTGATATCAGTTGTTGCTTTTGCTCAAAAAGATCAAATTAAAGCTGCTGAAAAAGCGTTAAAAGGAGGTAATCCACAAGAGGCTATAACAATTTTAGATGGTGCTCAGTCTTTAATATCCAATGCTGTTGATACTGAAAAAGCACAGTATTATTTTGTAAATGGGAATGCTCATTTAGAGTTGGCCAATAAAAAAGTGGAAGAAGGGAAAAATTTAACTTCCGCAGCCAAATCATTCCAAGAATTGTTAGCAGTAGAAAAAGCTTCTGGAAAATCTAAATATTCTTCTCAAGCAACCACTTCTATTATTGATATTAAAGGTAAATTATTGAATAGTGCCATTGCTGATACAAAAGCAGATAGAGATATTGAAGGTGCTCAAAAATTATACGATGCTTATTTATTAGATAAAAAAGACACCATCAATTTGTACTATGCAGCCTCAACTTATGTAAATGCAAAAGATTATCCTACAGCTCTAAAAATGTATTCAGAGTTGAAAACTTTAAATTATTCAGGTAAAGGGACTAGCTATTTGGCTGTTAATAAAGCTTCTGGTAGTGAGGATGTGTTCAATTCTGTTAAAGAGAGAGATCTGGCAGTTAAACTAGGTACTCACGAAAAACCAAAAACAGAAGCTATTCCTTCAAAAAGAGGCGAAATCTATAAAAATATTGCTTTAATATTAGTAGATGCAGGAAAAATTGAAGAGGCTAAAAAAGCAATTTCAGACGCTAGAAAAGCAAATCCAGAAGACGGTTCATTGCTTTTGACTGAAGCTAATTTGTATTTAGAAACAAAAGATTATGAGACTTATAAAAAATTAGTTGCTGAGGCTTTAGAAAAAAATCCAAATGATGCCGATTTAGTATTTAATTTAGGTGTGTTAAGTGCAAATGCGAAAAATATTGCAGACGCTGAAAAGTATTATAAAAGAGTAATGGAAATTGATCCTAAATATGCCAATGCTTATATCAATTATGCTGCTTTGAAATTAGAAGATGAGAAGGTAATTATTGATGAAATGAACAAATTAGGAACTTCTGCCAAAGACATGAAGCGTTATGATGTGTTGAAAGTTAAAAGAGAAGATTTGTTTAAAGGAATCATTCCGTATCTTCAAAAAGCAGTTGAGTTAGAACCAACAAATGTTGATGTGTCTAAAACACTTTTAAATGTTTATAGCGCATTAGAAATGATGCCTGAATATAAAGCTCTAAAAGTAAAAGTAAAAGAATTAGAAGCTAATAAAAAATAAGAATATAGGTAAAGGTTAATTCTTAAATGAAAATCCCGATTGGTGAAATCGGGATTTTTTTTGTCTTAATTTTTATGTTTTTTTCGATACTCACGGGGCGATATTTCCATTTCCTTTTTAAAAGATTTTGAAAAATGAAATGGATCAAAATACCCTAAATGATAGGCAATCTCATTTATTTTCATAGTACTAAATTGCAATAATGAACAAGACTTTTGGATTTTTAGTTTGTTTAAATATTCAATATGATGTTCAATGAATATTACAGCACCTGGTTTAGAAAAAGTCTGGATGTAATAGGCGGAGAATTAGATCGTATTTCGGCTGAATATCCTAATAAAGCGATGACTATTTCAGAATGGGGATTGTGTGAACCTGCTCATAAAGGAGGAGATCTGCGTCGAATAAAAGAAATGACAGAGCAATTAAAGATTTATGGCTCAAAAGACTATGTGGCTGGTGCTATTTATTTCTGCCTTAATGATTATCGTACTCATATGGGAGAAGATTTTACTTATGCTTACCCGCAAAGAGTTCATGGCGTTTGTGATATTTTTTTAAATCCAAAGCCTTCTTATTACACGTTAAAAAAAGAAAGTTCCCCTCTTATTATTAAATCGGTTGGGGTAAAAAATGGTACTGCAACTATTACGCTATTAGGTAAAACTGCCATCCCAAGTTATAATTTAAAAAATTATTCAATTGTATCTGGAAACGAAAAAGTAATTATAGATAAATTAGAACCAGGTCAGGAAAAAACCTTTAAAATAAAGATCAATGAAAATCATTTTTCAATCATTAGACCCACAGGTTTTGAAGTAGCAGATTATCAATTTCAAGAAAAATAATAACAATTTTTAATAACCATTTTTGACTATTAAACCTTATATAATTTTTTTGATAACACGAAGTTTGTGAGTATGTCTGTTGGTTTCGGCGTTGTAAATTCCTAGATGGTCTAAACGGTCAATTCTAACTTTCCCGCTGGCGTGAATGATATAATTGTCTTGCATAATAATGCCCACGTGAATAATATTTCCTTCTTCATTGTCAAAAAAAGCTAAATCACCTGGCTCGCTTTCTTCTATAAAACTCAGCGCTTCTCCTTGCAAGGCTTGCTGAGAAGCATCTCGCAATAATTTATAGCCATTGAGTTTGTAAACCATTTGGGTAAATCCTGAACAATCAACACCAAAAGGAGTTTTACCACCCCAAAGATAAGGAGCGTTGAGGTACATAAAGGCCGTATTTAGTAAACTTTTTTTAGATTTTAGTCCACTAATTTTCGTTCCTTCAAAGTTAAAATTTGCAGTATTTATATCTGAATGAGTCAAGAAAGAAAGGGAAGCTCCTAAAGGAATAGGAAGTAACAAATTGTTTGGCCCTGTAATATATTCCAATAAATCAGCATTTAGAACAATGACATCGTTTGATAATTGATGAAATTCTGATTCTGAAATAATTTGGTATTGTTTAGAATCGACCCAACCTTCATAATTATCGAATTGTAATTTTATTTTCGACCATTGTTTAAACTGTTCTAAAATTTCAAAATGTTCACCAAACAAAACTTGTGAAACAATTTCACTACGATCACTAGGTTCGATTCTAAGAGGGATTATGGCTAGATTGCAAATTCCAAACATATATTTTGTACTTGTTTTTTTTAGATTCTTTCAATAACTATTGCTGAAGCACCGCCACCGCCATTACAAATTGTGGCAGCCCCAATTTTACCATTATTTTGCTCCAAAACATTCAATAGTGTAACGATAATTCGAGCACCAGAGCATCCCAGCGGATGACCTAAAGAAACAGCTCCACCATTTACATTCACTTTTGAATCTTCTAAACCAAGGATTTTTGCATTGGCTAAACCAACGACAGCAAAGGCTTCGTTAAATTCGAAATAATCTACAGCATCAATAGGTAAATCTACTTTTTTTAAAGCTTTGTTAATCGCGATAGCAGGAGTTGTAGTGAACCATTTGGGTTCCTGAGCAGCATCAGCATAACTTTTTATGTAAGCTAATGGTTTTAAACCTAATGCAATTGCTTTTTCTTCACTCATTAATATCATTGCAGCAGCTCCATCATTTATAGTCGAAGCATTTGCAGCGGTTACAGTTCCATCTTTTGTAAAAACGGCATTCAAAGAAGGTATTTTGTCTAATTTTACATCAGTAAATTCTTCGTCTTTAGAAACGATTATAGGTTCTCCTTTTCTTTGCGCAACGGCAACTGGAATTATTTCATTTTCAAATTTTCCGTCTTCCCACGCTTTCGCAGAACGCTCATAGGATTGAATGGCGAAGGCGTCTTGTTCTTCGCGAGTTATTTTGTATTCGTCAGCACATAAATCAGCACAAACCCCCATGGCATTGTTGTCGTAGGCATCTGTAAGTCCGTCTTTCTGCATTCCGTCAATCATTGAAGCAGGGCCAAATTTATAGCCATTTCTTAAATGCAAATAATGTGGAATCAAACTCATGTTTTCCATTCCGCCAGCAACCACAATTTCGGCATCACCACAAAGAATGGCTTGTGCAGCCAGCATTACTGATTTCATTCCAGAGGCGCACACTTTATTGACAGTAGTGCAAACAACAGAATTGGGTAAGCCAGCAAAAATTGCAGCTTGTCTGGCTGGTGCTTGACCTACTCCAGCTTGAATGACATTGCCCATAAATACTTCATCAACTAAACTAGCATCCAATTGTATGCGATCTAAAGCACCTTTTATGGCAATAGCCCCTAGTTTTGGAGCGGAAACTGTAGATAATCCTCCCATAAAACTTCCTATTGGAGTTCTGACAGCAGCAACAATAACGACTTTTTTGTTCATGAGTTGTGAATAAGCATTGTTTGAGATGCGAATTTAATCAATTTGAGTAAAATCTAAATTACAATTTGATAATAATATATTCTCTTGCCTATTAAATATTTATTATTAATTTTTTAGGTTGTTATTTGGTAAGAATAATTAAAATGTATTCAAAATGTATATTTTTTATTTGGCTATGCGTTTGATTGTTAATGATTTTAAATAGCTATTGAAAAAACATTTAAAAAAAGAGGGTAATTATTTGTGAAATATAGAATAGAAACTTACATTTGCAACCGCTTAAAAGAAATATAAGTTCTTATATTGGAGAGTTGCCTGAGTGGCCGAAAGGACTTGTTTGCTAAACAAGCGTATGGGGAACTGTACCAAGGGTTCGAATCCCTTACTCTCCGCTTTTTTTGCACTTCGGGGTGTAGCGTAGCTCGGTTATCGCGCCTGCTTTGGGAGCAGGAGGCCGCAGGTTCGAATCCTGCCACCCCGACCAAAACTTTTCCATAAGTTTTAAAACAAATGGACGCATAGCTCAGCTGGATAGAGCACCTGCCTTCTAAGCAGGCGGTCGAAGGTTCGAATCCTTCTGCGTTCACAAAAAACCACTCAATCGAGTGGTTTTTTTGTTTTATTTAAAATTCAAAAGTTTTAAAATTTAGCATTAAAAGGAAAGGTATTATTAATTGTCTTTTCTTTTCACAAACCTTCTTCTAGGCGCATCACTTTCATAAAGCACAATTTCGGAGTGCAGGAAGTCTGCGGCTTCGGCTGAATCTTTCACTTTGACAGCACTACGCGCCAACATTTCGGATTCAAACTCGGATAGCACACTTTTTCTGATTCCGATTTTTCGCCATTGTGATGAAGGCCTGCATCCTCTCGTGATTCCTCGTGCGAGTGCGAGTGCATCTAGCAAGGCTTGATTGGCTCCCTGTCCTTTGAATGGACTCATTGGGTGAGCCGCATCTCCAATCAAAGTTACTTGACCTGATTTTTCTAGTAATTCTTGTTTAAGTAATTCACGGTCATACACAGGATAGCCAGAAATCTGAGCTTCCAGGGTTGCCGATAAAATCTGAGGAATAGGATCGTGCCACTGCGTTCTGCGGCAGGCTTCTTCCTTGAGTGCTTGCGGTCCTTTGGTGCTTAGTGCCTTGGCATCTTTTTCAGACATTGGAAAACTAAGTTGCCACATAACCGAATCGGAGGTGTAAGGCATAATGTAGATTCGCTCATTACCATTGGCAGTTTGAAATACGGTGGCCGAATCCAGTAAAGGATTGTCGTGGTCTTCGAGCTCACTCAAAGGACAAATGCCCAAAATCACGATACAACCCAAGTACCGTAAAGGGGTACTGTCTTCACCAATTATTAGTTTTCGTACCAAGCTGCGAATGCCATCGGCTCCTACGACAAGATCTGACTTGGCCGTTTTGATATTGCCATCAACTTGAAAGTGGAGTTCAACACCTTCGCCATCACTTTTCTTAAAATCAATTAACTGGTGTCCCCATTTTACTGCATCATTTCCGCCGAGTTGCTCCAATAGTGCCAATCGTAAGGATTGCCGTGCGATATGTATGTTGGAACGTTTCGAAGAAGTTTTTACCTCCGATTGAATCCATTTTCGGGTTCCCCATTCACCGATTACTTTTCCATCAGTGGCATGCACCAAATGTCTTGTTGAAATCACTCCTTCGTCTAATGCAACAATACCGAATCCTTCGATTACTTTACTGGCTTGTTGCAAAGTGAGTCCGTAGCCTTGAGATCGAGCCTCGAAGTTAGTGTCACGTTCAAAAAGAGTGAAAGGAATTCTGCGGTGTAAGCAGGCAACCGCAAGAGCCACGCCTCCGATACCGCCTCCAATAATAGCAACGTGAGGATAATTCTCTGTGTCAGGTATAGGGAAATTAGCGGAAGAAATCAATCCAGAACCATCGCATTTTGGGCATAAATGCAAATGGCCTTTAGGTAAAACAGGAGGTGTTCCTTCGTTGTTTGTTTTTTCAAATTGATCGAAGGCTTTTTGGTATTTGAGTAACGCTTTTTTGGTTATTCCGCGACTTTTTTTGCTGTATCCCTTGCATTCAGGACAAACA
The DNA here is from genome assembly GCF_002920895.1 of Flavobacterium alvei. Lineage (GTDB taxonomy): Bacteria > Bacteroidota > Bacteroidia > Flavobacteriales > Flavobacteriaceae > Flavobacterium > Flavobacterium alvei. Next base: position 159,038 of record NZ_PQVG01000005.1, on the reverse strand, counting down.
GTCCAACTTGATGTTTTGTTGTCTTCTTTTTTATCTTTTATTTTTTTCACTTGATTTTGATTTTCTATAAAAGAAAACTTGCTTATAGTATTGATTATGGTTGGGCAAAGTTAAGGATTTCTAGCAATTAGAATTGTAGGGTTTAATTTTAATCGTTTTTTCAAGCTATAGTCAGAAATTAATTTATAGTATAGGAGGGATGAGCATACTTCTTTTTCACGGATTTTTTAGAAACACTACTATTTGATTCGAGAATAAGTCTATAGAGTTCACGAAAAACCACTCAAGCGAGTGTCTTTTTATTTTATATCAGGAATGACGTGAATTTAAGTCTGTATTTTTATAAAAAATAGCCTCGTAACCATATAATTACAAGGCTTTTTTTTTGTATTTTTTGGTTTAAATTGAATTTCGGTCTATAAAATTAAAAGGAACTTTTACTTTTCCTTTTTCTTTGTTGAGAATCATAAACGAAGCGGTTTCACCCATAACTTTGAAGTCAGTAGAAATAACGGTAATGCCTAGTAATTCTTTTAGAGGAGTGTCGTTGTATGAGATGATGCCAATGTCTTTGCCTAAAGTAAGTTTGGAATCTCGAATGATTTTGACCAAATTAACCAAGTCAGATTCTTCGATGGTGATAAATAAATCACCTTTTTTGATAACCATATCGTCATATACTTCATTGAGAATTTCAAAACTGATTGAATGTTCTCCGCAAAATTTCTTAAAACCACTTAAAATCCTTCTAGGATAGGGATAAACAGCTTTTTCAGGATATACTAATATAAGTTTATCGTAGTTGTTTATTTTAGGAAGACCTTCGATAAGTGCGTTATAAATATCGTTTTCAAAATCCTGATATATTTCTATTATATCGTTATCTAAAGCTAGCTTTATATTGTCTAAAACTATTAGTTTTTCTTTCGGAATTTGTTTTATAGCATCGATAATTTCAGTGGTAAAACTAACATGTCTTGAATCATTAGTTTTAAAATGTGGCATTATTACATAGTAATCATAGTTGTTTTTGTTTTTGTCCAATAAATTCAAAAACAAGGATTCGTCACAGTGGTATATTTGTAAATCGGTATTCGAATTTGTGCCAATGCTATTTACAAAAGAATTGTAAATAGTCATTTTGTAAGTGCTTAATTTATTTATTAAAAATAGAATATTAAGCTTTGAAACTAATTTTGTTCCAGTAATATAATACCCTTTTCCTTTGATGGAAGAAATTATTTCACGTTCTTTTAGGATGTTGTATGCTTTTTCAACAGTATCTCTAGAAATATAAAAATCTTCACTAAATCTATTGATCGAAGGTATTTTTTGGTCAATTTTTAGATTTCCTATAGAGATATTAAAAATAATCGAGTCAACAATTTGCTTGTATTTTGGTACTCGCGAATGTTCATCTATTTTAATAAATTGAATCATATTCATATTAAAAAATATTTTATAATTTGATTATTTTTTTTGCAAAAGTAAAGAATATAGGTAAAACTAACTGTTTAATGTTTATTACTATTTATTTTATTCTGTCATGTTTTGGCTGAAAATTCTAAATAGAATAATTAGTTTCAGTTTTTGTTTTCGATATTTTATAAAGAATCAATATTAGTTAAAAATAGATTATTCAAAAGTATGTCTTTTTAATCAAAAAGCCGAATACTTTAACGGTAAATTTAGAAACTTTAAAGTGTTTATTTTTAACATTTTACACATTGTTTGCATTAAAAATGGAAATTTATCAGAGCATAATTCATTAAAAATTAAGATATAAATTTAATATTATGTGGTTTTGAAAGATTAAAATTACTCATCAAAAAAAATATGGTGCTTTAAAGGATAGTACAGGATAGTTTTGTTTTTCATATTCATTTATTTTACGTCACTATAACGATTGACTTAGAAACTAAAGTATAAAATAACCTATTAATTAATTATCAAATGCAAGTATTACTCGGAATTATTTTTCACTCCATAGGAGGTTTTTCATCAGGAAGTTTTTATATGCCCTACAAAAAAGTTAGGGGATGGGCTTGGGAAAGCTATTGGATAATTGGAGGATTTTTCTCTTGGTTGATTGTTCCGCCACTTGCCGCTTATTTGACCGTTCCTGGATTTGTTGATATTATCAGTAATGCTGCGCCAACTGTAAAAGCGGTTACTTATACTATGGGATTGATTTGGGGAATTGGGGGACTTACTTATGGTCTTGGAGTTCGCTACTTGGGGATGTCATTGGGTAATTCGATAACATTAGGTTTTTGTTCTGCTTTTGGAGCATTGGTTCCTTCCATATATTATAACTTTTATCCAGTAGCAGGCAAAACCTCTTTTACCGATATGTTGCATAGCACAGGCGGACAAATGGTTTTGTTGGGGGTTGTGGTTTGTTTAGTAGGTATTGCCTTTTCAGGAAAAGCAGGAATGCTTAAAGAAAAAGATTTTGCTACAGGTCATGAAGACAAAGACAAAGATTTTAGCCTTGTAAAAGGTTTGATTATTGCCATAATATCGGGTATTTTGAGTTCTTTTTTCAATTTCGGAATTGAAGCAGGAAAACCAATGGCAGAAGAAGCCGTTGCACAGGGTTTTAATCCATTGTTTCAAAACAATGTAACTTATATCGTAATCCTTTGGGGGGGATTGACCATCAATTTTTTATGGTGTATGTATCTTAATTTTAAAAACAAAACTTTTGGAGATTATACCAATAGCCAAACTCCAATAACTAAAAATATTATGTTTTCGGCTTTGGCAGGAACCATGTGGTTTTTGCAATTCTTTTTTTATGGAATGGGCGAAAGCAAATTAGGAAATGGTGCTAGTTCATGGATTTTACACATGGCAACAATTATTTTAACGGCCAACTTTTGGGGTTTTTACTTAAAAGAATGGACGGGTGTTTCTAAAAAAACCTTCAATACATTTCTTATAGGTATTGGTCTTATCCTTGCTTCGATTGTAATCGTAGGAATCGGAAATTCGCTTTAAACTTATAATTAGTAACAATATTAAATCAAAAACAATGTCAAATATAAATTCAAACAACATGACTTTTAAGCACGTAAGCTACCTATGGGATGAAGCTAAAGCCGCATCAATGGCTGGAGATGAAGTAGCATTATTTATTTACCGTTCTAATTTATTAGGAGCGGATTTAAGATTAACAAACTACGGAGGTGGAAATACTTCTGTAAAAATAACTGATAAAGATCCATTGACAGGAGCCGCTTCAGAAGTAATGTGGATTAAAGGTTCTGGAGGAGATATTGGGACATTAACCAAATCAGGTTGTGCGGCACTTTATTTAGAGAGATTGCTTAACCTTGAAAATGTGTACAGAGGAATCGAATTCGAAGACGAAATGGTGGAATTGTTCAACCACTGTATTTTTGATTTAGCGTCAAAAGCACCTTCTATCGATACGCCATTGCACGGTTTCTTGCCTTTCAAACACATCGATCACTTGCACCCAGATGCTGCAATTGCAATCGCTGCTGCAAAAGATGGTAAGAAAATCACAGAAGAATTATTCAACGGAGAAATCGGTTGGGTGGGATGGCAACGTCCAGGTTTTGATTTAGGTCTTCAAATGCGTGCTTGCTTGCAAGAAGCTGAAGCAAAGGGAAAAAAACTAAAAGGAGTAATGTTAGGTTCTCACGGTTTGTTTACTTGGGGAGACACGGCTTACGAAAGCTACATCAATACATTGGAAGTTATCGAAAAATGTGCTGAATTTTTAGAAAGTAACTACGGAAAGACTCGTCCAGTTTTTGGAGGTCAAAAAATAGAAAGTCTTCCAGAAGATGCTCGCCAATTGCAAGCTGCAAAATTAGCTCCAATCTTGAGAGGTTTCTGTTCTTCAGAACGTAAAATGATTGGTCACTATACAGATGATGCTAGAGTATTGGAATTCATCAACTCCAATGATTTGGATAAATTAGCTCCTCTTGGAACTTCTTGTCCAGATCACTTCTTGAGAACTAAAATCAGTCCTTTAGTAATTGAATTGGCTCCAAACGAAGATTTATCAGATGTAGCTGCTATCAAAGCAAAATTAACTCCTGCTTTTGAGGCTTACCGTGAAATGTACAAAGAGTATCACAATACTTGCAAAAAATCAAACTCACCAGCGATGCGTGACCCGAATCCAGTTGTAATTTTATATCCTGGAGTTGGTATGTTTACTTTTGCAAAAGACAAAACAATGGCTCGTTTAGCAGCTGAATATTATACCAATGCGGTAAACGTAATGAAAGGTGCTGAAGCAGTTTCAGAATATACATCATTGCCACGTCAAGAAGCTTTTGACATCGAATATTGGTTGTTAGAAGAAGCTAAATTGCAACGTATGCCAAAACCAAAAGCACTATCTGGAAGAATCGCTTTGATTACTGGTTCTGCGGGTGGAATTGGAAAAGCTATCGCTAAAAAATTCGCCGAAGAAGGTGCTTGTGTAGTTATCAATGATATTAACGAAGAGCGTTTGCAAGGCGCAACTGCTGATTTCGTTAAAGCTTTTGGTAAAGATGCAGTTTCTAGTACTTTATTGAATGTAACTGATGAAAAAAGCACTGAATTGGCTTTAGATGCTGCTTGTTTAGCATTTGGTGGAGCTGATATTATTGTGAACAATGCTGGAATCAGTATTTCAAAATCTATCGCTGAACATTCATTAGAAGAGTGGGATAGATTATACGATATTTTGGTGAAAGGACAATTTATTGTTTCTAAAGCTGGAATCGAAGTAATGCGCAAACAAGGTTTTGGTGGCGATATCGTAAACATTGTATCTAAAAATGCAGTGGTTGCAGGACCAAATAATCCTGGTTACGGATCTGCCAAAGCGGCTCAAGCGCATTTGACTCGTTTGATGGCTGCTGAAGTTGGAGCGGATAAAATCCGTGTGAATACAGTAAATCCTGATGCTGTAATCTCTGATTCTAATATATGGTCAGGTGGATGGGCAGAAGGTCGTGCAAAAGCGTATGGTATTACTGTGGCTGAATTGCCTGCATACTACGCAAAACGTACTTTATTAAATGAAATTATATTGCCAGATGATATTGCCAATGCTTGTTTTGCATTCGTAGGTGGCTTGTTGGGTAAATCAACAGGAAACGCTTTGAATGTTGACGGTGGTGTATCTATGGGCTTTTATAGATAATATTAAATTTTAGATTAGTAATTTGTTTATCTAACGTTCGAGTTCTTCGGGCGTTAGATTTATATTTTTCAGATAATTATGATCTAAAGTTTTACTGCACATTACAATACCTTTTCTATTTAACTATCTTAAAAAAAATATTATGCTAATTGATTCAAACAAAATAGCTTCACATAATGAGGGTTTACTAAAGTCTCATCAAAATAAATTGGTTTTCACGGCTTCTGAAATTGCTGAAACTGAAAATATTATTCAAAAATTAATCGATTTTCAAATCGCCATTCCATCTTGGGCTTTAGGAACAGGAGGAACTCGTTTTGGACGTTTTCCGGGTGGTGGTGAACCTCGTTCTTTAGAAGAAAAAATCGAAGATGTAGGTTTGCTTCACGCTTTGAACAAGGCTTCTGGAGCTATCTCATTGCACATTCCTTGGGATATTCCAACCGATCGTAATGCCATTAAAGCTTTGGCAGCACAACACGGATTGAAATTTGATGCAGTAAATTCAAACACGTTTCAAAACCAAGCCGATCAAGAGCATTCTTATAAATTTGGTTCTTTGCAAAACGTAAACAAAGCGGTGCGCAAACAAGCCATTGCCCACAATATCGAAGTAATTCAACAAGGTATTGAATTGGGTTCGGAGTCATTGACTGTTTGGCTTGCCGATGGTTCTTGTTTTCCAGGTCAATTGAATTTCCGTAAAGCCTACCAAAACACTTTAGAAAGTTTAGAAGAAATATATGCTGCTTTACCTTCTAATTGGAAATTATTTTTGGAGTACAAATGTGCCGAACCAAATTTCTACTCAACAACAGTAGCCGATTGGGGACAATCGTATTCTTATGTAAAAAAATTAGGGGATAAAGCAAAAACATTAGTCGATTTGGGGCACCATTTGCCAAATGCTAATATTGAACAAATCGTTTCATTGTTATTAATGGAAGACAAATTAGGAGGTTTCCACTTCAATGATTCTAAATATGGTGATGACGATTTAACAGCTGGTGCTTTAAAGCCTTACCAACTATTCTTGATTTTCAACGAATTGGTAGAAGGAATGGATGCTAGAGGAATGAATCACGCCAAAGATTTGGGCTGGATGATCGATGCTTCGCACAACGTGAAAGATCCGATGGAAGATTTATTACAATCTGTTGAAGCTATTATGATTGCTTATGCTCAAGCACTTTCTGTTGACAGAAAAGCATTGGAAATTGCACAAGAAGAAAACGATGTGGTAAAAGCGCAAGAGATTTTGCAAAACGCTTTCCGTACAGATGTTAGAGCTTTAGTTGCCGAAGCGCGTTTGCGTTCTGGAGCAGCATTGAATCCAGTTGGTTTGTACCGTGATCTTGCAGTAAGAAATAATCTTATTGGCGAAAGAGGATTAAAAACAGTAGCTACTGGCTTGTAATTAAGTTCTTTGTGAATAAATAGAAATTGCACAAATTGAACACGTTTTTTTATGAAAAAAAGTGTTGAGTTTGTGCAATTCTTGAATAATAATAGGAATAAAATCCGTTTTTCGGACAGTTTATAAAATACTAAAAAATGAATGTAGTTGCGATTTTTGATATTGGGAAAACAAACAAAAAGGTTTTTTTGTTCAACGAAAATTATCAAATAGTTTGGGAAAAATCAGTAATTCTTGCCGAAACGGTAGATGAAGATGGTTTTCCCTGCGAAAATATTGTAGAACTTAGCCAATGGGTAGCCGATCGATTGACTGAACTAAAAGAGCTGAAGGAGTATGTCTTGAAAGCTATCAATTTCAGTACCTACGGTGCTAGTTTTGTTTATCTAGATGAGCAAGGCAAGAGTTTGACACCGCTCTACAATTATTTGAAACCGTATCCAGAAACTTTATTAGAGAACTTTTATCCTAAATACAAAGGAAAAAAGAAGTTTGCCGTTAAAACTGCTTCGCCTATTTTAGGAAGTTTGAATTCTGGAATGCAAATTTATAGACTCAAAGAAGAAAAACCTGAATTGTTTGCCAAAGTAAAATATTGCCTGCATTTGCCACAATATTTAAGTTCTGTTTTGACGCATCACTATTTTACTGATATTACGAGTATTGGTTGTCACACCGGTCTTTGGAATTTCAAGAAAATGAAATATCATAAATGGGTTACCAATGAAGGAATAATAGACAAATTGCCACCCATTCAAAATGTCGAAGAAACCATTAAAATCGAGAATGAAATTTCGGTAGGCATTGGTTTGCACGACAGTTCTTCGGCTCTAATTCCTTATACCATCAATTTTACCGAGCCTTTTGTACTCTTGTCCACCGGAACTTGGAGCATTTCCTTGAATCCTTTCAACGATACTCCGTTGACATCTGAAGAATTGAAAAAAGACTGTTTGTGTTTCTTGCAAAACAAAAGAATTCCTGTAAAAGCGGCTCGATTGTTTGCTGGAAATACCCACGAAGTCCAATCCAAACGCATCTCGGATCATTTTAATTTGCCAAAGGATTTCTACAAAGAAATTACGTATAACAAAGATATAATTGCTGATTTAAGGATTACCAACTTCAAAGAAATCTCTTTAAACAAAGATAGGTATATTGAAAAATGTCCTTTTGAGAATAGAAATCTCGATAATTTTAAAAATTACGAAATTGCTTATCATCAGTTAATTATGGATATTATTGCCCAGCAAGTTCTTTCGACAAAATTAGTGATTCACAACAGTCCTGTCAAAAAAGTTTTTGTGGATGGTGGTTTTAGTAAAAATTCCATTTTCATGAATTTATTGGCGCAAGCTTTTCCTGAAATGGAAGTCTATGCAGCTTCTATGGCGCAAGCTAGTGCTTTGGGTGCTGCTTTGTCCGTTCATTCGAGCTGGAATCCAAAACCAATCCAAAATGATTTAATTGATTTAAAATTTTATAAACATTAGAAAATGAAAATCGGTCTTTTTATACCCTGTTATGTAGATCAATTCTATCCAAAAGTGGGTATTGCTACTTATGAATTATTGCAAAAATTGGGATGCGACGTTCGTTTTCCAATGCGACAAACTTGTTGCGGACAACCAATGGCTAATAGCGGTTATGAGCATTTAACAAAAGGGTGCGATGCTAATTTTGTGGCTAATTTTGCCGAGTTTGATTATATCGTTTGTCCTTCTGGAAGTTGTGTTTTGCATGTCAAAGAGCATTTGCACGACGAGAAAAACGAAGCTCTGGCAACAAAAATTAGAAAATCAGTTTACGAATTAACTGAATTTATTACTGATATTTTAAAAGTAGAAACTATTGAAGGCCATTTTCCTCACAAAGTAGGTTTGCACCAAAGTTGCCACGGACAACGTGGATTGAAGCTTTCGCAAATGAGTGAATTGAATGCTCCATTTTTCTCAAAACCCGAGCAATTGTTGGCCAAAATCAGCGGAATCAATTTAGTTTCTTTGAATCGAAAAGATGAATGTTGTGGTTTTGGAGGTACTTTTTGCGTGACCGAAGAAGCTATTTCCGTAAAAATGGGAAAAGACCGAATCAAAGACCACGAATCTCAAGGTGTTGAATATATTACAGGTTTCGATATGTCTTGTTTGATGCATATGGAAGGAATTTTGAGAAAAGAAAATAGCCCAATCAAAACCATTCACATTGCCGAAATATTGAATTCAAGAGTATTATAAGTTGAAATCAATTCATAAAAACTAATTTAAAATTCAAATTGATAATGAAAAAAAGTATCATTGGTCTGGCACTATTTCTTTCGCTAGTTTTCTTGTCATTTAAAACAGTGAAAACTACGGTTATTATAAAAGATATTGTGGTCAAAGCACCTTTTGATATGCCTGCCATCAAAACACCTGATTTTAGCAATTGCAAGAAACTATCAATTGTTGATTTTGGTGCTGTAAAAGGGGATAAAGTCAAGATTTCTAGGGCAATCAATAAAGCTATCGATAAAGCCAATAAACTAGGTGGTGGAATAGTTGTTGTTCCTGAAGGCGAATGGATTACAGGTAAAATTCACTTCAAAAGCAATGTAAATTTACATCTGAATAAAGGAGCTGTTCTACTTTTTTCGGAAAATCCAAAAGATTATTTGCCAGCTGTAAACAGTACTTGGGAAGGCTATGAATGTTTGAATTATTCGCCATTAATTTATGCTTACCAATGTAAAAATATCGCCATTACGGGTGAAGGCGAACTAAAAGCCAAAATGGAAGTTTGGAAAGGATGGTTTAAAAGACCCAAAGGACATATGGAAAGCTTGAAGCGTTTGTACTATTTGGCTTCGTACAACAAACCAATGAGTGAGCGATTAATGGTCAATGACAGCGCGAATTTTCGCCCTCAATTTATACAATTTAACCGTTGCGAAAACATTTTGATGGACGGCCCTACCATTACGAACAGCCCTTTTTGGACGATTCATCCTTTTCTATCTAAAAATGTAGTGCTTCGAAATCTGAAAGTTTATGCCCACGGTCACAACAATGACGGGGTCGATCCAGAAATGAGCGAAAATGTATTGATTGAAAATTGCGTTTTTGACCAAGGGGACGATGCCATTGCCATTAAATCGGGTTGCGGTAAAGCTGCTTGGTTGTTAAATACACCGTCAAAAAACATTGTTATCCGAAACTGTACAGTCAAAAACGGACATCAATTGGTAGCCATTGGAAGCGAATTGTCGGGTGGAGTCGAAAATGTATTTGTAGATAAATGCACTGTTGTGGATGGCACCAAATTGAATCATTTGCTGTTCATTAAAACCAATGAACGCAGGGGAGGATATGTGAAAAACATTTATATGAGCAATATTGTTGCGGGCAAAATCGATCAGGGAATTCTAGGTATTGAAACCGACGTGTTGTACCAATGGAGGGATTTGGTTCCAACTATCGAAAGAAGGTTGACTCCAATTAAAAATGTATATCTCGAGAACGTGAAAGCTACCGAGGCAAAATTTATTTCGAGAGTTTTGGGTCAAAAAGAATTGCCTGTAGAAAATGTATTTCTCAAGAATGTTCACGCCGATTTGATTAAAGGAAATCTTAGCATTCACGAAAATCTCTTGAATTTTGAGAGCCAAAATTGATAAATAACAGCATTAAAAAATGCAAAAAAAACATAATCTAAAATTGATTAGCTAAGCGTTTCTAAGTTTTCAATTTTTAAACCAATAAACAGATGTCTTCGAATAAAATAATTCAACACAGTGAAGCGGCTACTATTTTTAACAAAGATGTAGAACGCGTCAATTGGCATGATGAAACCCTTTGGTTTGTTCGCGAGAAGCGAGATAAAGCGGCACATCAAATGCCAGAATGGGAATTGCTGCGAGAAACTGCCTCGAAAATCAAGAACAACGTGCTGTCGAATATCAATAATTATTTGATTGAATTTGAAGCCAATGCTTTGAAAAATGGCATCATTGTACATTGGGCTGCCGATGGAGAAGAACACAATAAAATCGTGCATTCCATTATGCAAAAGCACGGCGTGAAGCAAATGGTAAAATCCAAATCGATGCTCACCGAAGAATGCCATCTCAATGAATATTTGGCCCAAAACGGAATTGATGTGATTGACACCGATTTAGGGGAACGCATCGTCCAACTTCGAAATGAACCACCAAGTCATATCGTTTTGCCTGCCATTCACCTTAAAAAACAAGATGTAAGCGAAACTTTTAACGAACATCTTGGAACTGAAAAAGGAAACAACGATCCACAGTATTTAACCGAAGCCGCACGTTTGCACCTCAGAGATAAATTTCTCACTCGAAAAGTAGCTTTGACGGGAGTCAATTTTGCCATAGCCGAAACAGGTGAAATTGTGGTTTGCACCAATGAAGGAAATGCCGATATGGGCGTTCACCTTGCTGACGTACATATTGCCTGTATGGGTTTCGAAAAAATAATTCCACAGCGCAAACATTTAGGAGTTTTTCTTCGTTTACTGGCTAGAAGCGCAACAGGACAACCAATAACCACTTTTTCTAGCCATTTCAAAAAACCAAGAGCAGGAGCCGAAATGCACATCGTTATTGTTGACAATGGCAGGAGCACCCAATTAGGAAGACCCGATTTTAGGAATTCTTTGAAATGCATCCGTTGTGGTGCTTGTATGAATACTTGTCCAGTTTACAGACGAAGTGGCGGACACAGTTATCACACAGCAGTAGCGGGACCAATTGGATCTATTTTAGCACCAAATCTCGATATGGCTAAAAATGCCGATTTACCTTTTGCCAGTACGCTTTGCGGTTCTTGCACGAATGTTTGTCCAGTAAAAATTGACATTCACGACCAATTGTACAAATGGCGACAAGTATTGGTCAAAGCAGGACATACGCCAACTGTAAAAACCATTGCAATGCAAGGAATGGCAAGCGTTTTGTCCAGTCCAAAAGTATTTGAAATGGCAGGAAAAGCGGGAAGATTTGTGATTAAAAACGCTCCTTTTATGGTGAATAACGGTTTGAATGCTTGGTACAAGCAAAGAGAAATGCCAGCGCCACCAGAAGAATCCTTTAGAGAATGGTACAAAAAAAACGGAAAAGAATTTAAAGACAAAAACAATGAGTAGCAGAGCCCAAATTTTAGAAAAAATAAAACAAAATCAACCCGAACAGCTGAGTGCGTTGCCTGATTTGAGTGTTTTGGGTTTGGAAGCTTTTGATATACTCGAAAAGTACAAAACAATTTTAAAAAGCATTGGAGGCGATTTTGTAGAAGTTCCTTCTTATGATGCCATAATTGACTTTGTGAAGCAAAATTTCGCCACCGATAAACGAATGATTACCACCGTTCCAGAATTGGCTGAAATTGCTACAATCGATTGGTTCAATTCTGATCCACATTCTTTAGAAGATGTTGAATTAACCATAGTTAAAGCCCATTTTGGTGTTGCCGAAAACTCCGCTCTTTGGGTTACTGACGATATATTGGGACAACGTGTTGCCACTTTTATCCCTCAATATTTGGCGATAATTCTAAACAAAAAAGATATAGTGGCCACAATGCATCAGGCTTATGAGCGCATTGGCAATCAAGAATATGGTTTTGGAACTTTCATCGCTGGCCCATCTAAAACTGCCGATATTGAACAATCTTTGGTTTTGGGAGCCCACGGAGCTAGAGGCTTGACGGTGTTTTTGATGGAGTAGTGTATAAAATTAACCTCGATTAAAACTGTTATAGAGTTTTTAAACGAGGTTTGTTTATGATTAATTTTTATCACGAAGTTTCTGTGATTTTTTTTCAGGGCTATGAATCACTAAAAGGGGAGATGGTAGCACTATTTGTAGATTGTCTAAATTTTTTGGTCTATCATTTTTGCTAATTCAACTTCAAGACGATCAAAATTCTCTTCGTTTTTATCAACTACAAATGGTCTTAATTTACTGCATTCTTCTGCGGTAGTAAATACCATTTTGAAAACGAGTTTAGTTTTGTCTTTTGTAACTTCTTCGAATGTAGCTAGTACTTGAAAAAGTGGTTTTGAAAAACGTTTCCAAGCAATTAGTGATGGTTCTTCTATTTTTATAAACTCACATTCATTAGCATAATTTCCTTTGTCAGGTCCGTGCATTATAAAACTCCATTTTCCGCCCACTCTAAAGTCAAATTCATTGAAAGTGTTTGTAAAACCTGATGGTCCCCACCATTGTTTTAGATGATTTGGGTCAGACCAAGCACGAAATACTAGTTCTCTTGGAGTGTTAAAAATCCTTGAATTAACTATTTCACAGTCTGCTGTTGTTGTTAAAATTTCAGTTCCCATTTTCTTTGCTTTTTTCAGATGATAAAATTTTACAGTTTTCGGGTTGTTTAACGCTAATTTTAGGAGTAACTATCGCAATAACAAAATTATACTTTTACTATTCCTCTAAAGCCTCTTGCTGCATAATAGCTTTCGGCTCCATTGTGATAGACAAATACGCGTCCAAATCGAAAGTCTCCAAATAAGGCTCCTCCTAGTTTTCTTAAATCGTTTGGTGTTCTAATCCAACTTGATGTTTTTTGGTCAAAATTTTCTAATTCTTGTAGTTTTTTGTATTGTTCTTCGTTGAGCAATTCTATTCCCATATTTTCAGCTAAAGTTAACACACTGTTTATGGGTTTGTTTTCTTTTCTTGAATTCAAAGCTTCATCGTCATAACATAAACTTCGGCGACCTTTTGGGCTTTCTGCTGAGCAGTCACAAAATAGATATACATCTTCATTTTTATCATAACCAATTATATCTGGCTCTCCATCAGTTATTTCCATTTGGTGTAACGACCAAAGTCTTTCAGGTTTTGTTGCTAGCTTAGTTTCTACATTAATCCAATTAATATCTTTGTGTCTATGTTGGTTTTTTTCAAACCGCAATTTTAAAATATTGATCAACTCACTAATTTGGTCATCTGGAAGAATTCGCATCATTTTTATGGGCTGTTTAATTGTTATTTTCCAACTCTGTCAATAGGTCTAAATCGCAAGGCACTCCAAGTTTCATCAATAGAAACGGCGGTTACTGTTGTAATGTTATACTCTTCTCCTGTTTTGCGAATGGTATCACGGTTAATATCCGTTTTTATTTTTGAAGTTCCTTTTGGATAAGCAAACCACAAAACGCTGTCATGCTCAATTTTGCTTAATTGTTTGTTCAAAAAATCAAGATATTGCTCGTTATCGTTTATGAAAACTAAGGTGTTTGTACTTTTTATTTTTTTATCAAATGCTATTGTAAAACCAAGCGCTCTAAATTGAGATTCCAAATAGGTTGGAGCATTGATTACAATTGCTTTTCTTTTAAATTTAAACTTTTTGATAATGTCTTGCATTTATTTATTTCTTCGAATGGTAAACATTTTTTCTTTAAATAGTAATCAAATATAGAAAAAAAGTAATTTGAAATTTTGAACTGCAAATTTTCGCAAATAAAATGGATTTACATGGACAACTTATTATTTAGAATTCTAATATAAAACGAAAATAAACCTCGCTTAAATGTGCTTAAACGAGGTTGTTTTTTATACTGATTTTGAAAGTTTAGTTTTTGAGTGAGGTTGCGCAACAGCTACGGCTGTTAGTGGTAGTTATTTTATGAATTTTTCGTTAATTTCGTCTACTACAACATTGAATTCGTTTTCTGTAATAATATTTTCAGATTTTAACCATTTGATTTTATCCAATTCTGATTGTTTTTCATTTTCATAATCAATTTTAAAATAGTTATCCCTGTAATATTGTTTTCTGCGTTTAAATATTTCATCAATAAACTCTTCTGCTCCTTCAACTGTTGGTTTATTATAAAGTATTCTAGTTATTTTTCCGTCTTCAAGTCCAACAGAATAATATTTCATTTTAGTTAAATGATAATAAACATAAGTTCCAATTCCAATAAGCAACGAAAGTGATATAACGATGAAAGTTGTTTGTAAATCTGTTTTTGCAGTCAAAAAGCCTCTTATCAAAGTTAATAACGCAATAATAAGCCCATATTTTAAGACATTTGCTTTTCGTTTTGTGTGTATTCGAACATTTTCTCTTGGTGAAATATTATCAAAGTTTATAAAAAAGGAAAAATCTCCATCTTTGTCTGTAAACTCAATTTCTATACCTTTTTCTTTGAAAGTATATTTCTTTTTAAGTCCAAATGTTTTTTGAGTAAAAGAATTCATATATTTTATTAAGTTGTTGTTTTTAGGTTTTTTTCTGATAATTACCGCTAACGTCAGTCTGTGAAAAAACTTCCGTTTAGTTTCTTTCAAAAGTAACTAAAATATTTTAATAAAAGGAAGAAAAGTTGTATATTTAACAATGCAACATATTACAGGAATTTCCCGCCAAAAAATACAAATCAGCAGTCTGGAAGACAGCATCAGTCAGGACAATCTACACCAAAAAAAAGAGGACTATAAATCCTCTTGAAATTCTCTCTCAAAACTTTACGAAAACCCCATAGTGTTAATGGAATGTAATCGGTTCCGTTCAACACTGGTTTCATTGTTGGTGCTGCGCATGCAACGAAACTCTTAGCTGTTGTGTGCTGTAATAATATTTACTTACAAAAAGGTTAACCCAATTTTTTTATTTAATCCTATTTCAAAGATTCTTATTAATGTTGAAAGTTGAATATTTCCTCTTCCGTTTTCAATTCTCGAAATGTAGCTTTTTTTTGTTCCAGTTTTTTCCGCCAATTGCTCTTGAGTTATTTTAGCTTCTTTTCGAGCGTCTTTAAGCATTTCACTTATGATGAACATCTGTGATTTTTCTTCGTAGTTATTTCTGCTTTCTGTTCCGATTTTTCCGTGTTCAACTTCAATAAGTTGGTCGAAATTTTTTATGTTTTTATAATTTTCCATTTTAAATGTTTTTTTGTTGAAAATACTCGTTCATTAAATTTAATGCTTTTTCCAATTCATTTTTTGGTGTCTTTTGAGATTTTTTCTGAAAACCATTAAAAAGCACAACCAATTTCCCTTTATCAAAGCAACAAAATATTCTATAAATATTTGACTGATATTCAATTCTTATTTCATAAAGTCCGTTTGTTCCTGTCAAATGTTTTAAAAATTTTTCTGGAACTTTCTCAACTTGTTTTATTAATTCAAGAACGTATTTCATTTTTTCTTTTACCTTTTCATCTTGACTTTGGTAAAACTCAATAAAATGATTTTCGTAAAATATGATTTCTCTGCTCATTTGGCAAAGTTATCTTAAAAGTTAACAATTGGCAAATAAATTTTGATTTTTTTCTTGTAGTTTACATTCAGCGGAATTATAGCACACAACGTCAGTCTGTGAAAAAACTTCAGTATTATTTCAATCAAAAGTAATTAAAATATTTTAATAAAAGAAAGAAAAGTTGTATCTTTAAAAGATAGAACATATTACAGGAATTTCCCGCCAAAAAATACAAATCAGCAGTCTGGAAGACAGCATCAGTCAGGACAATCTACACCAAAAAAAAGAGGACACTAAATCCTCTTACTATTCTCTCTCAAAACTTTACGATAACTCCATAGTGTTGACGGCAGGTACTCGGTTCCGTTCAACACGAGTTTCATTGTTCGTGCTGCGCACGCAACGAAACTCTAGCTGTTAGCTGTAGCCTTTTTTGTCGGTTAGTTCAAAAATGTTATTATTGCTTCTCCGTTTTTTGTTGCGTCTGCAAAAACATTTTGTAATGTTGAAAATCCGTCAGCAATATAATCAAACGCATCATCTCCTTCGTCCCAAATTGTAGGATAAACTTCCTGTTCAGTCATTTTTTCGGGATTAAATTTTTGTTTTAAGTCTGCAATTGTAATTGTGGAAATTTCATTATTTAACTCGGCAACTTGTTCTGGTGTCAAATAGTGAGCTGGTCCATAACCTAAATCTTGTTCTTCGTCAATTAGTTGTCCGCTGAATAAAACTCTTACAAGATTGTGTTCAGCTGTTGCTAAACTTTGTCCAGTAAGTAAAAATATTATACCGTCCCAAGATTTGTCAATATCTACTAAATTTTCGTTTTCAGTTTCATCGTCATAGATTTTGTCTTCTAATAACGAACTGTCTTTTAAATAATCTTCAAGTTCTGTTTTTGATACTCGAAGTAAATTTCCAATCATACTCATAATTCAAAATATTTTTTCTAAAGTTGTTAAATTCTTTTAGTGCGTTTTTTTGTAAAGGTTACTGCTAACGTTCCGGTACTACAGCGGGTTTGGAACTAAATTAAGCCCATTCTTCGGATTTGCCAAATCATCCAAATACAAAACCATCTTTCCATTAAGCCTATTGCCCAAATCCATTGTAGTAGCTGTTATAAGCCGTTTTTATTTACCTTTCCGCCAGTTTTCCAATGTCATTACAGTTTTAGTTTTTGGATTGAAGTATTTTATTTCAAAAGTTTTTTGGTCAACAAAATAATTTAACTCTCTGTTCTTTATGTCTACTCTAATCCAATAATAATCTTTCCCGGTATCATATGGAGATTCTATGATGGTCGTTGCCGTCCATCCTCGACTTTCAGGCAGTTCCACTAATAGGTCAGTTATCTTTACTCTTTTTGCATTGTCAATATTACAAATTTCGCAAATTTCAAAACTAGGATTTCCCGTAGGAAAGAAAATCTCATTAAGTAACGGCTCATTTTTTTCAAGCGCTTTTACTCTTTTTTCAGTCCATATGTAATAAATAAAATGCTTTCTTGATTTATCATCTTCAAGATTATATTTATAAGTCTTAAGAGCAGAAGCTTTTTCTCCAACACTTTCATAATAATTTCCAAGAGCAAAATCATTTCCATTCCAGTTGCCAATACTGTCAATAAATGACTTCGCTGTTTCAAAATTCTTTAATTTCACGTAATTTGCTGCATAAGCTATTGCTGCATCACCATTTCTATAGTCTTCAAAATCTAATTCTTTAATTGATTCTTTATATTTTCCTATTTTATATAGTAACTCTGCTCTAAAATAATGCAGACTACTTTCTATATTAGATTTTATTTGAGATTTATATTTATCAGTTTCATTTTTATTTACTTGTAATAAACTGTCAATTTTCAAAATTACTTTTTCAGGATTTTTTTCAGATTCTGCATATAGTGTTACTAATTGTTCATCGAACTTTCTAAATTCTGCAGAAACCTTATCCATTTCTTTATGTAATTCGGTATGGCTATCTTTACAAGAGAAAATTATCAAAGACAAAAGTGAAATAAGAAATGTTTTCATGTGTTTTGTTCTAAAATGGCTTATAACGTCAGTCTGTGAAAAAACCTCCGTTTGATTTGCATCAAATATAACAAAAAAGTTGTGTCGAAACAGGATTTTTCGTATTTTTAAGAATGCAACATATCCAAGGAATTTCTCGACATCAGCTTCAAGTAGTCAGCTTAGAAGACAGCATCGGCCAAGCAAATGGTTCGGGTACGAAGCAAAACCGTAGAACCAGCAATCGGAACATTGGTCAATTTTACCAATATGAAACGAGTAAATACAAGACGAATCAAGCAAGCCAACAAACACGTTTTGATGGCAGCGTTAACCTATAATCTCAAGAAATACTTGAAGTTTATTACCAAAAAAACAAAAACAAAAGCTGGAGTTGTAAGTGAAATGCAAGCAAAAGTACCAACTTCTCAAAAAACAGCTTTCAATGACTTGAAATACTTGTTTTTAAGTACCTTATTTTTTAAAAACTACAACATAAAACCAAAAATAAACCTCGCTTAAATGTGCTTAAACGAGGTTGTTTTTTATACTGATTTTGAAAGTTTAGTTTTTGAGTGAGGTTGCGCAACAGCTACGGCTGTTATGCGCTGTACTTAATTATTTAAACTAAAAATTGTCACTACTTCTTTTGAGTCAATCTTTTTCAACGTCTCAATTATTTTTTCCAAGTTAGAGTTTTCAGAAAAATAATTATAATAAATGGATATTTTATCATTATCATTAACATCAACATCCTCTATTTCAATTCCTTTATCCAACATATATTCTTCAACGTAATCATTCACTTCTGTATCTTCAACAATTAAACAATATTTGCCACTATCTAAATTGACAAATTTCAGGTGTTGAATTTGGAATAAAACTTCTTTAATCATATTAAATTCAAAAATTGAGTTTCCTTTTTTTGCGGTTTTTTTGTGGTATAGCGCATAACTCGTTTATATGTATGACAAAATCAGACCTATCACTCCACTTTTGGGTAGATATGTATGACGTGAATCATACTTTATTAGTATTCAAATATAATAATTTTTTCTTACAAATCATCAAAATAATTTTTTATTTGTAGAATACTTTTCGTACTTATTGGGGCAGTATGGTTCAATAATTAAACTTCCTTTTTCAGGTTAATAATGGATAGAATAATCTCATGTTCGAAAGCAAATTCCCTCTAATTCTCTTTCGTTTCCTTATTTCTGTATTTTCCCGGAGTTGTTCCTGTTCTTTGCAAAAAGGAAGAAGTAAAATGTTGTAATGATGAAAAACCGCACGAATAAGCAATATCTGGCATCGATTTGTTTTTAGGGTTTAGAATCATTTCAATGGCTTTTTCAATTTTTAGATTGATGATATAACTATTGGGCGGGTATCCAGTAAGCCTTTTTACTTCATAAGTAAATTTGGTTTTCCCCATTCCAAATTGATTGGCCAAATCATCTATATTCCATTTTTTGCTGATGTCTTCTGAAACGATTTTGGTGAATTTGTCTATAAAATTAGTTTCCTCTTCGGATTTTTGTCCAATGCTAGAAAGTTGTCGGTACAAATCGATTAGTAGATTTTCTAAAATATTACCCACCATAATTTCAAATCCTACCTCTTGATCGGCTAGTTCTTTGCGAATATCATTAAAATATTTTTCGAAATTTTTAGCCTTTTCTAATACGGCATTACTCTTGTCAGCAATCAAATTGCCAAGGTTTTCTTGAATGCTTTTGGATAATTTAGTCCAATTTCCAAGATTCAAATTCTTTTTTTGACTAAATTCTTGTGGTTTTATAATGATCCAATTGATATATCCAATATCCATTTTGCCATTAGGACTTCCGTTCCAATGCCAAGGTGCTGTAACCGATAAATTGCCAGGTAATAATTCAATTTGATTGCCCTCGACAACCCAGTCATATTTGCCACTAGTTACAAAATGAATTTCAATTCCGTCATTCAAGTGCGGTCGCATATTTTCGTCCATTTGCACTTTGGTAAAACGCATACTTCCAAATTGTTTGATAAAAGGAATGTTGGCCAAAGGTCCAGGATTGTTTTCGTGCCACCAAACGCCTGAATTTCCGGTGCTATTTTTGGGTATGCTATTTGAATTTAAATTATCCATAATTTTTTATCAAATTACTAAGTTGATTTCTGAGGGCTAAGGTACAAAATAATTATATAATTGTTCGTTGTATAAAAATAACATAGAATTATTATATAAAGATTACTTTTAACATTTAAATAATTAATCTCAGGATAAAATATAATATTCACAGAAATAGATTACTATAAATAGGATTAATAAATAAAAGGGCAAATGTTATGCAATATATGACGATTCAAAAATATATATTTGTCAAATTAACAATTAATAAAAACAATGAATTTGAAGCAACAGTCTAAACTCTTTTTGGCTTTCTTCCTCATAGGAATGATGCTTACTGCCAATGCTGCCGAAATCTGGGTTTCTACTCAAGGAAAAGACACCAACCTTGGAACAAAATCAAGTCCTTTGGCAACTATTCAAATGGCGGTAAGAAAAGCCAGGGAGCTACGCCGATTGAAAGATGCGTCGATTAAAGACGGTATCCATATTATTGTTATGGACGGAACGTATAATTTAAGCGAACCTTTATTCATTAGACCCGAAGATTCTGGAACGGCCGAAAGTCCGACAACTATAGAAGCCGACACAAATGCAAAACCAATTCTAAGCGGCGGTTTACAAATCAAAAACTGGAAAAAATCCACCATTTCCATAAATGGATTAAAAGCAGGAACGATTTGGGAAGCCGATGCTCCTGAAAAAGCGGGCGAAATCATCAATTACCGACAATTATGGGTCAACGGAAAAAAAGCCGTGAGAGCCAAAAGTACTTCAGGAAACAAAATGGACAGAATCCTGTCTTGGGATGCTGTAACGGAAACCTGTTGGATTCCTTTCAAAGACAAATCGATTAAGTTTGAACCCGGAATGGAAATGTTTATCGTGCAATGGTGGGCGATTGCCAATTTGCGTATTAAAAATATCGAAATTAAAAAAGACAGTGCCCGACTATCTTTTGAACAACCGGAAAGCCGTATCCAAAGCGAGCATCCTTGGCCAGCGCCTTGGATTTCCAAAAACAACGGAAACTCGGCATTTTTCTTGAACAACGGAATTTCGATGTTGGACGAAGCCGGTGAATGGTATTTGGACAGGAAAAAAGCCAAAATTTATTACATTCCAAGAGCGGGAGAAAATATGGCTTCGGCAAAAGTAACTATTCCGGTTTTGGAAAATTTGGTCGAAATGAAAGGAACTTTGGATTCGCCCGTGCATCATTTTAATTTCAAGGGAATTTCGTTTCAATACAGCAATTGGCTTCGTCCTTCGCAGCAAGGCCACGTTCCGTTGCAAGCCGGAATGTATTTGTTGGATGCCTACAAATTGAAAACACCGGGAACACCAAATCAAGAGAATTTAGAAAATCAGGCTTGGGTAGGTCGCCCAAGAGGAGCCGTTGAGGTGAATTATGCCAACAATACTTTGTTCGAATCTTGCACTTTTGAGCATTTGTCCTCCACCGGACTGGATTTTCACAGAGGAACGAATCATAATGTTGTCAAAGGAAATTTATTCAAGGACATTGGCGGCAACGGAATTAATCTGGGTGTTTTCTCCGACGAAGCTATCGAAGCGCATTTGCCATTACAAGTAAAAGATGATAGAGAAATTTGTTCGGATGAAATGGTTTCCGACAATTTGATTACCAACGTGGCCAACGAAGATTGGGGATGTTTAGGAATCGCGGCTGGTTTCGTAAAAAATCTAACCATCGAACACAACGAAATTTCGGACGTGGCCTACAGCGGCATTTCGATGGGTTGGGGTTGGACACACACCGAAAACGTGATGCGAAACAACAAAATTATTGGCAATAAGATTCATCATTATGCCAAACATTTACACGATGTAGCCGGAATTTACACGCTTTCATCGCAACCGGACAGCCGAATCGAAGAAAATTACATTGACAAAGTTTACAATAGTCCGTATGCACACGACCCGTTTTTGTGGTTGTATTTGTACACCGACGAAGGAACACAAGGTTTTACCATCAAAAACAACTGGATTCCAATTCAAAAAAATCTGAAAAACCACAATGGGCCTGCTGGGAATATTTGGCAGGACAATTATCCTTTCGTGAATCCTGAAATCAGGAAAAATGCCGGAATTCGTGCGCCTTACGGCAATCCGAACAAAGAAGAAGACAAATTGAGTTTGCAAGTAGTGCCAAAAGCGCTTGCCTCCGAATATCCTATAGGGAATCCCAAAACAAAGAAAAATGCAAGTAATAGTGCATCTCAAGGTAGTCTTGACAAAGAGGTTGTAGTGGACGAAGCTTGGGGTTTGCAGGAAATGCCCAAAGCGGTTGCCATAGAATTAATAGGGAAAAATTTTGATGTGGAAACGATCAAATCGACCATAAAAGGTTTCCGAATCGTGGGCGAGGAATTGTATCAATGGGAAAACCATTTGGTCATTTACGGTTTGATGAACCAGCCGGAAAGAACCAAAAGAAAACTGGCTTTGGCCTTTCCGGCTTTGGAAATTAAAATCTACGAAAATCCGGTTTATGATTTCCAGAATTTCGAAAGATGCAAAGATGTAAAAGTGGCATCCGAATGGGAAAACATTGTTTTGACCGCGAATTTGGTGGCTGACGAAAAAATGCAAAAAGAATATGTGGATTATCACAAAACCCAATTCGAAAAATGGCCGGAAATCGCCAAAGGCTTCTGCAATGCCGATTTTCAGCAATTGCAGGTTTTTAAAAATGGAAGACAATTAATCTTGGTCATCAGTATTCCGAAAGGGGAAAGTTTGGATAAGTTAAATCCAAAAACAACCGAAAACAATCCACGTGTCAACGACTGGAACAACTTGATGAAAAAATACCAAACCGGAATCGAAGGGGCAAAACCCGGAGAAACCTGGATATTTTTGAAGAAACTTGAAGAAAAAAAATAGATTAAAATATTTAGCCACAGATTAAATGGATTAAAAAATCCTTAATCTGTGGCAAAAAAAAAATAATAATAACAGCGAATAACAAAAAGAAATGTTAAAAATAGCCATTTTAGGTCTAGGAGAAGGTCGAAGTACAATGTCTGCCGCTTTAAAAAGTAGCAAATTAGAGTTAGTAAAAATTTGTGATTGCAATGAGGAATTATGCAAACAAAGAGCCAAGGAATTCGATTTTCATTCCTACACAACCAATTACGATGATTTATTAAAGGATAGCGCAATCGATATCATCGCCATTTACACGCCAGACCATTTGCACGCCCAGCACGTAAAACAGGCTTTATTGGCTGGAAAACACGTAGTTTGTACCAAGCCATTTATTGATGATTTATCAGATGCGAAAGAATTATTAGCGTTGAGCAAAAGAAGTGGAAAGAAAGTTTTTATTGGTCAAAGTTCTCGTTTTTTTGAACCAGCTAAAAGACAAAGAAAAGATTTTGAAGCAGGAGTAATTGGAGATTTGATTACCATAGAATCGCATTATCACGCCGATCATCGTTGGTTTTTAGAAAAAGAATGGTCGCTCTTGCAATCGTTCAAATGGTTGTATGGCGGTTTGAGTCATCCTGTGGATTTCATTCGTTGGTATTTGCCCAATATCGAAGAAGTGATGGGCTACGGAATGATCAGCAGCAACGGAGCAACCGCAGGTTTGAAAAACGAAGACACGATGCATTTTATTTTCAAAGCTACTGACGGAAGAATTGCTCGCGTGAGCGGTGTTTATACTTCGCCAACCCAACCAACAAAAAGAGATAGCGGAATGTCGGTTATTTTAAGAGGAACAGAAGGTGCTAGTCAAGCCGATTATCACGAATTGCGTTATTCCGTTACGGATAAAGAAGGCGAAGAAAGAATCATACATTGGGGTGATGCAACCCTGAAACATTATTTCCGTTTTGAAGGACAAAGTCACCATGCTGGGGAATATCAAAATTATTTGGACTATTTTGTGGACAGCATCGAACAAGGTTTCACGGCTTATCCCGATATGGAAGAAGGTATCGGAACCGTGGCATTATTGCAGGCAATGGATAAAACATTACAAACCGGAATGCCAGTAAAAATTGCTGATGTTCTTAACGAATACGGACTATGAACAGCATCTACGATAAGTTAACCGCCTTAGATTTTATAATTGTTGCCATTTATTTGGTGATATTATTGGTCATTGGTTATGTGGTGAGCGTGAAGCAAAGCAAGAAGAACGAAACGCTTTTTATGGCGGGAAATTCTCTGAATTGGTACAACATCGGATTTAATATGTGGGGGACAAATGTGGGGCCTTCGTCATTGTTGGCTTTTGCCAGCATTGGTTACGCCACGGGAATTGTGGCTGGAAATTTCGAATGGTATGCCTTTGTATTTTTATTATTATTAGCAATAGTTTTTGCGCCAAGATATATCGCTAGCAAAGTCAGCACGATGCCCGAATATATGGGAAAACGCTATGGCGATAGTACCCAAACCATTTTGGCTTGGTATGCAATGGTCAAAATTTTGGTAAGCTGGTTATCCTTGGGATTGTTTAGCGGAGGAATTTTGGTTCGCCAAATTTTAGGAATCCCGATGTGGCAAAGCGTGACGGTATTGGTGATTTTTTCTGGAATTTTCACGTTTGCCGGAGGATTGAAAGCCATTGCCAAAGTGAACGTTTTCCAAATGATTTTATTGATTGTCGTGTCGCTTACACTTTCTTATTTAGGTTTGGAAAAAGTGGGAGGCATACACGCATTGATTGCAAAAACTCCTTCTAATTTCTGGAATTTGGTGCAACCTGCCAGCGATGCACATTATCCTTGGCCTGCCATTTTACTGGGATATCCAGTAGCTGCCGTGGCTTTCTTTTGTACCGATCAATCGATGGTGCAGAGTGTTTTGGGAGCCAAGAATTTGGAACAAGGACAATTGGGAGTAAACTTCATCGGCTGGTTGAAAGTGATGGCGTTGCCGTTGTTTATTTTACCGGGAATTTTGTGTTCCGTTTTGTTTCCAGAATTGGGAAAAAATTCCGATTTGGCTTATATGACGATGGTTACGAATTTATTTCCAAGCGGAATGAACGGTTTGGTCATTTGTGTGATGATAGCCGTTTTGGTGGGAACAATTGGTTCTTCCTTAAATGCTTTGAGCACGGTTTTTACCAATGATATTTACGTAAAGAAAATCAATCCTGCGGCGACTATCAAGGAACAAATTAAAATTGGTCGTATCACAGTTGCGGCTGGATGTGTCTTTGCCATTCTGATTGCGATTGCGATTGACAATATCAAAGGACAAAATTTATTCAACATATTTCAGGCAGTTTTGGGCTTTTTGGCACCTTCTTTGTCGGTAGTATTTTTGTTGAGCATTTTTTGGAAACGAACTACCAAGAAAGCCGTGAATGCCACTTTATCCTGGGGTTCAGCCTTTAGTTTATTTATTGGAGTATTGTATTTATGGATTTTCCCGGCCGATGTTTACCCGGCTTGGCCACATTTCTTGTTGATTTCCTTTTACATTTTTGCAGTGTTAATGGTTGCCGCCATTATCATTTCATTGGTAGATAAAAGTCCGGAAACCAATTTTGTAAGCGAAACCGATGTTCCAAAAACCAGCAAAAAAGTAAAAATATTGTTCGCCTTGTTGGGACTAACCATTTTAAGTTTATACCTCATTTTTAATTTCAATTAATATGAACCTATTTTCTTCTTTACGCCAGAGTTTTAAAACGATTATTTGCGTTGTTGCGGTATTCTTTTTGTCTGAAGCAGTTTCGGCTCAAACCTGGATTTATTATCCGGGTGATTTCGAAGTTTGGTTAAGCAATAAAATGCAGGTAAGACGTACAGATCGCGAAGCAGTATTTCCACCGCTTTGGCAATATTACAGTCCTTATGCCTTGGTAACTTTTCAAACAGAAGTAGATATTCCAGAAGCAGACGAGGTAAAAATCTACTCGGAAGGATCTTTTCAATTAATTTTAGATGGTGTTCAAGTTTACGGGCAACCAAAATCAATAAAAATTTCTGCTGGGAAACACAAAATTTCCTTTAAAGTATATAATCAAGAAGTATTGCCCGCTATTTATATTGCTGGTAAATATGTTAAATCTGATGCCTCTTGGAAGGTGACCAATGAAGATAAACTTTGGATTGATGAAAATGGGAAAGCACAGCAATCCGGCACACCTTGGGTACCAGTTGGTTCTTGGAATTTTAATTCACCAGAGAGTAAACCTTCCGGATTTAAACTGACAACCACGCCTTGGAACGCCAAAAAAACAGAAAAAATAGGAACTGGTGAGTTGGTAGATTTTGGCAAGGAAACTTTTGGTTACATTAAAATTCACGGTTTAAAAGAAAAAGGCAAAGTAGCATTGTATTATGGTGAATCTCGTGAGGAAGCTTTGGATACTGCCAAATGCGAAACATTGGACCATTTATCTTTTGACGGAAAGCAACCTGAAACCTATACCCATAATGGATCCAAAGCCTTCCGTTATGTTCGGGTACAAGCAGATGCAGGGGTAAAGTATGATTCGATTTCGATGCTTTATGAATATTTGCCATTGGACTATCGTGGGGCTTTCAAATCTTCGGACCAAGAATTGAATAAAATTTGGGATGTGTCGGCTTACACGATGCATTTAACGTCCCGCGAATTTTTTATAGACGGGATTAAACGCGACCGTTGGGTTTGGTCTGGTGACGCTTATCAAAGTTATTTAATGAATTATTATTTATTCTTTGATTCGGCTTCGGTAGAACGAACGCTGTTGGCGCTGCGTGGCAAAGAACCCGTGACGGCTCACGTAAATATCATAATGGATTATTCGCTCTATTGGTTTGTGGGTGTTTACGATTACTATTTACATACGGGCGACACGAAGTTTATCAAAACTTTTTATCCACGAATGAAATCATTGATGGAATTCTGCTTGGAAAGAAGAAACAAAAACGGATTCCTCGAACCATTGGAAGGCGACTGGGTTTTTATTGATTGGGCGGACGGATTGCCAAAAACGGGCGAAGTTAGTTTTGAGCAAATGCTTTTGGCGAGAAGTTTAGAAGCGATGGCAGTTAGTGCTAAAATTGCAGGAGAAAGTGAAGACCAAAAACAGTATCAAAAATTGGCTGCTGATTTAAAAACAAAATTATTTGACGTGTTTTGGGATAAAAAAGAAAACGTGATGAAGCACCAGCGCATAGACGGTAAAATGCAGGATATTGTAACCAGATATGCTAATATGTTCGGTATTTTTTTCAATTATTTTAATGAAGAACAAAAACAAAGTATAAAAAATAAAGTGTTGCTCAATGATAAAATTCTTAAAATCACGACACCCTATATGCGTTTTTACGAGTTGGAAGCTTTGTGCGCTATGGGCGAGCAGAATTATGTGTTGAAAGAAATGAAGGATTATTGGGGAGGAATGCTAAAAGAAGGCGCAACTTCTTTCTGGGAAGAATACAATCCAACGAAAAAAGGAACAGAACATTTAGCGATGTATGGACGCCCTTATGGAAAAAGTCTTTGCCACGCCTGGGGTTCCAGCCCGATTTATTTGTTGGGGAAATACTATTTGGGTGTAAAACCAACAGCTCCGGGTTATGCTGAATATGAAATCAAACCAAATCTAGGTGGATTGCAATGGATGGAAGGAAAAGTGCCTACGCCAAAAGGTGAAGTGGCCTTGTATGTAAGCAAATCAGAAATCAAAGTAAAAGCGGCCGAAGGCGAAGGAAAATTGATTTTCGAAAGTCAATCAAAACCAAAAACCAACTCGGGAACGATTACGGAATTGTCCAAAAACAAATACCAATTAACGGTACAACCGAATGTGGAGTACCAAATAAGTTATAAAGCAGTAAAATAATGATTCAAAAAAGTAAACATATTTATTGCCTATTCCTGGTTTTTGTGGGCTTTTCAGTTTTGGCTCAAAATACCAGTTGGCAGGCCGCTCCTTTTGAAGTGGTGAATTCAAATTGCAAAACTTTCAAAACGACTCAATATGCACACGTGTTTTCGGGAAGCAAACATAATATTGTTCGAATTGCTCCTGAATTGCAAGGATTAACAGGAGTTGAACTTCCGTTGGAAAGTTATAAAAACGGAACGAATACGCCATTAAAATTAAAATTCAGGGAACCGGTTCAAGTACTTATTGGCGTTTTTCAAGAGAAAGATAATGCCGATTATCGCCAATTAAACAATGCTAAATTAGTTCTTGAAAATGGACTGACCATAACAGGATTGCCTCCAGTAAATGTGTATGCGATTTCCTATTCGAAAGGAACGCACATCATCAATCCAGAGGGAAAAGGATTGTTTGTAATTTTGGGAGTAGTGAAAGCTTCTGAAAAATTAGTGTCCAGAAATGCCGAATTTCCTGATGGAAAACTTTGGAATCCAACATTTATAGTGGAAGGATTCTCGGACGAGAAACCGCTTTTCGAAGTTATTGGTGGAGAAAATAAGCCAGTAATTGATGAAGGATTTTCCGGAACCGAAGGGATTCAGGGAGGTTTTGAAGGTGGTCGTGTGGTGAAAGTTGGCGATACGTATCATATGTTTCCAACGGAAAGAGCCGGAGAAGTTGGTGTAGAAATGTATTACGACCGTGTAAAAACTAAAATCGGACATTGGACAAGCAAGGATGCGATTCATTGGAAAAGAGAATCCACCATTTTACAAGCCAGCGGAACTTATGCCATTACCGAAGACGACAATCCAATGAACGATCGTCGTGCGGCAATTTGGTCGTATATGCCCGTTTTTAACGAAAAAGCAAACAAATGGTATGGCTATTATTTGGCTTATACCGTTCACAAAGAGATTCAACCCAATCATTCTTTTGGAAGAATTTGGCGTTGTGAGTCAACTATTGAAGGAATTAACGGAATTGCTGGCCCATATAAAGATACTGGTATAATTATTGAGCCGGGATTGGACTCCGAACCTTGGGAAGGGCGTCAAGGCGTGGCTTCATTTTTCCCTTATAAAGTGGGCGATAAATATCTTGGATTTTATAGCGGAGCATTTCCGTTTCAATCTTGGGCAGATTATCCCAAGAAATCCGGTAAAGGCTGGTTTGTTGGTTTGGCTGAATCGAATAGTTTGGAAGGCCCGTGGTCACGAATAAAAGACGGCAGCAATCCAATCAAGTCGATGCATCCCTTTTTTGTGGAAAATCCAATTGTGAGCCAATTGCCAAACGGTCTGTATATAGCCGTTTTTGATGGTGGCCCAGACGGTTGGGGACATCATTTACCCAATATGATGGCGTATTCGCTTTCTGCAGATGGAAAAAATTGGTCGGAAGCACATTATTTACCAATAGAAACCAAGGTCAATAAATGGTGGGATATTATGAGAACGCCATTGTGTTTGATTCCCGAAGGAAATGATGTTTACACGATTGTGTACAACGCCATTGATTTGAAAAAAAGATTTCATCCGACAGGAATGGTTAAATTGAAATTGAACAAGGAAGTTATGGAATCCCGATTAAAGGAATTGAAATAAAAAAGTGGAACGCGGATAAAACGGATTTACTTCGTAAAGACACGGATTAAAACGGATTTTTTAAAATTAAAATAATAAAAATCTGCGTAAATCCTTTTAAATCCTTGTCATCCGCGTCCCATTGAAGCAATTAAAATATAAAATGAAGAATACAATTAAATATCTTGGAATTGGAATCGCAACTTTGTTAATCGCAAGTTGTGCGACTACCAAATTCAAAAAAAGAGAAATTACCGAAAACGTAATGCAGGAGATTTACAACGAAATCAAAACGCCTTACAAATACGGATTGGTAATGGTGCCAACGGACAACTCCTATAAAATGGATTGCCCAAGCGTATTCAGAAAAGACGGAAAATGGTTTATGACGTATTTGATTTACGACGGAAGAGGCTACGAAACCTGGTTAGCCGAAAGCAACGATTTGCTAAATTGGAAACATTTGGGAAAAGTAATGTCGTTTTCGAAGGATGAAACCCATTGGGACGCGAACCAAAAAGCAGGCTATATCGCATTACAGGATTATACTTGGGGCGGTTCGTACGAGTGGAAAAAGTATGACGATAAATATTGGATGAGTTATTTCGGAGGAAATACCACGGGTTATGAAGCGGGCGTTTTGTCTATTGGGATGGCATATACGAAAGAAGTGCCAACCAAACCACACGAATTTGAACGTTTACCAAATCCGGTTTTAACGCCAAAAGATACTGATGTGAGTTTTTGGGACAACAGTACTATGTATAAAAATTCGGTGATTGAAGATAAGGAAAAATTGACAGGCAGTAAATTTATTATGTATTACAATGCCCGTGGCGATAGTTTGAATCCTGCAAAAGGTGCTGAACGTATTGGAATGGCAGTTTCTAATGATATGAAAACTTGGAAACGTTACGGCAAAAAGCCTTTACTTAATCATCATAGAGGAATTACGGGGGATGCTTTTATTCAACGTGTTAATGATACTTGGGTGATGTTTTATTTTGGTGCTTTTTGGAGAGATTGGAATCAAGGTGCGTTTAACCGTTTTGCCGTTTCGAATGATTTAGTAAACTGGAAAGAATGGAAAGGTGATGATTTAATCAAATCATCGGAGCCTTATGATGATAAGTTTGCACACAAATCATTTGTGGTAAAACATAACGGTGTGGTGTATCATTTTTATTGCGCCGTGAACAAAGCAGATCAACGCGGAATAGCCGTGGCAACTTCCAACGATTTAGGTAAAAGCCAATTGAATTTTGTGGCACCGCCGGAGAAAAAAGAGAAGAAATAAAAGTATTAAGTACGAAGAATTAAGTATTAAGATTTAAATAGTAAGTTTTGAAATTAAATAAAAGAAATATAATCCATTTTGTTCAGCATTTTTTTGAGGAAAAATGTTCGAAACCATTAATGTTTTCAAATTCAGCTCGTCTGGGTATATCGGTCTTAATACTTAATACTTTTGTCTTAATACTTCCCTTTTTAGGGAATGCCCAATCCGTAACCGGAGAACCTGCGGGAATTCCTGAATTGCACAAGAAGTATGAGTTTGCCCCTTGGGAAGACCCAACGGTTACGAGCATCAACAGGCAGCCTTCAAGGGCGACTGGCTATTCTTATGCCAATGTGGAAGACGCCTTAAAAGGCGACAGAACCAAAAGCCGAATCCAAATGCTGAACGGCGATTGGAATTTCAAATATGCGGTGAATCTCAAAGAAGCGTCGAAAGATTTTTATAAAACTACGGTATCAGGCTGGGATAAAATCGAAGTGCCTTCGAACTGGGAAATGAAAGGTTACGACAATCCTATTTACAAAAGTGCGGTTTATCCGTTTAGACCCATAAATCCGCCTTACATTCCTAAAGATTATAACGGTGTTGGTTCGTATCAACGCAGTTTTACCGTGCCGGCAAATTGGAAGGATATGACCGTGACTTTGCATTTTGGTGGCGTAAGTTCCGGCTTTCAAGTTTGGTTAAACGGGGAGTTTCTGGGTTATGGAGAAGACAGTTGTTTGCCATCAGAATTCGATATCACGCCTTATTTGAAAGAAGGCGAAAATGTGGTTTCGGTTCAGGTGATTCGCTGGGCTGACGGTTCGTATCTGGAAGATCAAGATCACTGGCGCGTGAGCGGAATTCAACGTGAAGTTTTCATTATGGCCGAGCCAAAACTACGCATTCAGGATTTCTTTTACCAAACCAAATTGGATAAGGAATATAAAGACGCCGTTTTTAAATTGCGTCCAAAAGTAGAAAACTTGACAGGTGCGAAAATCAAGGATTACACGTTTCAAGCACAATTATACGATGCAGATAACAAGCCGTTATTTAAGGAACCTCTCCAAAAACCAGTTATCGATATGATAAACGAAAGTTATCCTCGTCTGGATAATGTGCGTTTTGGAATGTTTCAGGAAACCATCAAAAACCCGAAGAAATGGAGTTCTGAAGAGCCCAATCTCTATACTTTGGTGATGTCCATCAAAGATCCAAACGGCAATATAACCGAATCAAAATCCTGTAAAGTGGGTTTCCGTTCCATAGAATTTTCGAAAGAAAATGGCAAAATGCTCATCAACGGAAAAGAAACTTACGTTTACGGAATCAATCGCCACGACCATAATCCTGTTCGTGGAAAAGCCTTGACCAGAGAAGATATTAAACAAGATATTACCACAATCAAGAAGTTTAATTTCAACTTTATTCGCACCAGCCATTACCCAAACGATCCTTATTTTTATGAATTATGCGATCAATACGGTATTATGGTAATGGACGAGGCCAATCAGGAAACCCACGGAATTGGAGGAAAATTGAGTAACGACCCCAAATGGACAAACGCTTATTTGGAGCGTATGACCCGAATGGTTTATCGAGACAAAAATCATCCTTCGGTTGTTTTCTGGAGTTTAGGAAACGAAGGAGGAAAAGGCCCAAACCATTCCGCAATGGCGGGTTGGGTGCACGATTTTGACATCACGCGTCCCGTGCATTACGAACCGGCACAGGGAAATGCAAAATTGGATGGTTACATCGATCCACTCGATCCGAGATATCCTAAAACAATCGATCACGCTTATCGATTCGAAAACCCACAAGACGATTCGTATGTGGATATGGTGAGCCGTTTTTATCCGGGCGTTTTTACCCCGAAATTTTTGGTAGATCAAAAGAAGGATACAAGACCGATTATTTTCGTAGAATACTCCCACGCGATGGGGAATTCCGTTGGAAATTTAAAAGAATTATGGGACGAATTCCGTTCATTGCCAAGAGTTATTGGCGGTTGTATCTGGGAATTCAAAGATCAGGGATTGGTGAAATTCGATTCGAGAACGGGTCAGAACTATTTTGCCCACGGTGGAGATTTTGGCGAAAAATACCACGATGGCAATTTCAATACCAAAGGCTTGGTCGATTCCAATGGAAAGCCAAAAGGTTCGATGTTTGAAAACAAGTGGATTTATCAGCCAGTGATTTCGACTTTAAACGGAAATCAATTGGAAATAAAAAATCGTCAAGCGGTAAAATCTTTGGCAGGATATATTCCTGTTTTGAAAATTTTGGAAAACGGAAATGTAATCAAAACGCAGATTTTGAAACCTTTCAATGTAGAAGCGGGGCAATCGACAACTTTCAATGTCAGTCCGTATTTGCCAAAAATGAAATCTGGTGCAGAATACCTTTTGAATATCGAATTCCAACTTTCGAAAGAAGAACTTTGGGCTTCAAAAGGGTATGTTGTGGCCGAAGACCAATTTTTGTTGAAAAAGAAAGAAGCGGTTTCATTGGTTTCCAAAAAAGAAAACACAAATGTTTCCGAAACGGATTCTGATTTTAAAATCAAAGGAAAGACGTTTGACATCAATATAAGTAAAGCAAACGGAGCGTTGAGTTCGTATGTTTTCAATGGAGAAGAACAGGTTTTTGCGCCTTTGTTGCCAAATTTCGTTCGACCGCTTACGGACAATGACAAAAGAGGTTGGAAATCACAAAAGCTTTTGAAACAATGGTACAAAGCCAAGCCAAAATTGACGAATATCAAAATGGACAAGTCCAATTCTGAAATTAAAATCACAAGCGATTACGAAATTATAAAAGACAGTGCCAATGTGAGCGTGGTGTACAACATCAAACCTGACGGGACCATAAAAGTGGATTACAGCTTGAAAGCCTCGAATAAATTGCCAAACATTCCGAAAATTGGAATGCAAATGGGCGTTCAAAGAAAGTTTGATCAGATTTCGTGGTATGGAAAAGGAGAATTGGAGAATTACAGCGACAGAAGTTTTGGTTCATTCGTTGGAAAATATTCACTCCCAATCAATGACTTTATCGAGCATTACCCAAAACCTCAAGAAAACGGAAATCGATGCGATGTGAGATGGATGGCATTAACCACTCCACAGAAAAACAAAGGATTTGTAATTGCAAATGACACAAAAGTGTTGAGTATGAGCGCGTGGCCTTACACGCAGGAAAATCTGAGTGCTGCGGGACATACGTATGACTTAAAAGATCCGGGGTTTTTAACTGTAAATATTGATTTGGTTCAAATGGGTGTTGGAGGAAACGACAGCTGGACTTTGGTAGCACAACCTTTGGAACAATATCAAATTAAGTCTGGAAATTATCAATACAGTTTTTATTTGGTTCCTTTTATGGGTTCAAAAAATGAATTGGAAAGCAGCCTGAAAAAGTTTAAATATTAGTTCCAATGTTCAATAAAAAACACTTCTTTTTTATTTTACTTCTTGCGGGATTGGTTTCAGCACAGGAAAATCCTAAAAAAGAAAACAGCTTGTTTCAACCGACACTAGAATCCTCAAGACCTTGGGTGTATTGGTATTGGATGCAAAGTGCTTATTCAAAAGAAGGAATAACGGCTGATTTGGAAGCGATGCAACAGGCCGGAATTGGAGGTGCTTATTTGATGACGATTAAAGGCCCGGCAAATCCACCGTTGATGGATCCACCAGTATTGCAATTAAGCCCGGAATTCTGGAATTTGGTATACTGGGCATTGACCGAAGCAGACCGATTGGGCGTAAAAATTGCGTTCCATCCCGCCGACGGTTTTGCAGTTGCTGGAGGTCCTTGGATAACACCCGAAAAGTCGATGCAAAAAGTCGTTTGGGCAGACACTTTCGTGAATGGTGGAGCCAAGATTCAAACGAAATTAGCGGTTCCAAATTATTATAAAGACTATTATCAAGATATCGCTGTGTTTGCTATTCCGGTAAAGGAAAGTTATATCACGTCAAATCAAAATCGTCCCAAAATTACTTCTACATTGGCAGATTTTGACGCTTCCTTTTTAAGCGATTCCAATAAGGACGATCAATTTAGGTTAAAGGAAAAAGGATGGATTCAATATGAATTTGACCAACCATTTTTATGTAAATCCATTCAAATAGAAACCAAGGGAAACAACTTTCAAGCACATCGTTTAATAGTTGAGGTTAGTGATGATGGCGTTAATTTTAAAAGCTTGGGTCGATTGACAACGCCGCGCCACGGCTGGCAAGATGATGATGCATTTTATACCCACAGCATCGTTCCGACAAAAGCCAAATATTTCCGGTTTGTTTACAATCCCGAAGGTACCGAACCGGGCGCGGAAGATTTAGATCCAGCCAAATGGAACCAAGGATTGAAAGTTGCCAAAATTTATTTGTCGAATGAACCGCTGGTTGACAATTACCAAGGAAAATCAGGTGCTGTTTGGCGTTTGAGTCCACAAACCACGGAAGCCCAAATTCCGAATTCCGACTGCGTTCCCAAATCGGGAATCATCAATATTTCGAAATTTGTCGATGCAAACGGAACTCTTTCTTGGCTTTCGCCAAAAGGAAAATGGAAGATTGTTCGAATGGGATACACTTCCACAGGGCACGAAAATGCCACCGCTGGAGCGGCAAGAGGATTGGAAGTGGACAAGTTTAATCCCGAAGCGGTTCGTTTTCAACTGGATCATTGGTTTGGCGAAATGCTCCGAATTGCGGGACCAGAATTGGCATCCAAAGTGGTCAAAATATTGCATATCGACAGTTGGGAATGCGGCAGCCAAAACTGGTCGCCTGTTTTTCAAGCCGAATTCAAAAAAAGAAGAGGTTATGATTTGGTAGATTATTTGCCAGTTATGGCGGGGATTCCAATCGAAAGCGCCGAAACTTCTGAAAAGGTTTTGTACGATGTTCGAAAAACCATTGCCGAATTAGTAGCCGACAATTTTTTTGGAACATTGGCCGATATCGCCCAAAAAGCCAACGTAAAATTCAGTTCCGAAAATGTGGCACCAACAATGATGAGCGACGGATTGTTGCATTTTAAACACATCGATTATCCAAGTGGTGAATTTTGGTTAAAAAGTCCAACCCACGACAAACCAAACGATATGCTTGATGCGATTTCGGGCGGGCATATTTATGGAAAAGACATTATTCAAACTGAAGCTTTTACCGAATTGAAAATGGATTGGGATGAACATCCGGGAAATTTAAAAACTTTGGCAGACCGAAATTATGCCATCGGAATCAACCGATTTTTTTACCACGTTTTTGTGCACAATCCGTGGACGGACAGAAAACCGGGAATGACATTGGATGGCGTGGGTTGTTATTTTCAAAGAGACCAAACTTGGTGGAAACCCGGAAAAGCCTGGGTGGATTATTGTCAAAGAGTGCAATTTCAGTTGCAAAAAGGGAAACCGGTAATTGATTTGGCGGTTTTTATTGGCGAAGATTTTCCGTCGCGTTCGGTGCTTCCGGATCGATTGGTGCCGTTTATTCCGAATGTTTTTGGAAAGGAAAGATTGGAAAGTGAAGCCATTCGATTGAAAAACGAAGGTCAGCCAAGCATTAAAATGCCCAAAGAAGTGACTTCGACTAAAAATTCAACAGATTTGTCGCAATGGGTAAACGCGATGAACGGTTACCAATATGATTCGTTCAATGCCGATGTTTTATTGAATAATGCGAAAGTCGTAAACGGAAAAGTAGTTTTCAGCGAGAGTATTCAATATGGAGCTTTACTGTTTCCGGGGAGTCATAAAATGGCGCCGAACAAAATGATTTCTTTGGCTGTAGCCCAAAAAATATTGGAGTTGGTAAAAGACGGAGCAACTGTTTTTATTGACGAAAAACCGAATCTGCAACCGGGAATTCAATCAGAAGTTGATCAAAAAAAATGGCAAAATACCATTGATGAAATTTGGAACAACAAATCGAATGCAACATCTTGGAAAATCGGAAAAGGAACGATTATTAAGTTGCCTTATTTGGGAAATGATTTTAATGAAATCGGGATTCAACAAGATGTTTATTTTCCAAAATTAAACAGAACCGAATCCGAAACTATCGCTTGGACACACCGTAAATCGGAAACAGAAGATGTTTACTTTCTTTCCAACCAAAAAGAGGGGAAACGATTTTTTGAAGCTTCGTTTCGTGTAATTGGAAAAATTCCGGTTTGGTACAATCCTGTAACTGATAAAACGACAACATTGGCCAATTGGAAAATCGAAAATGGAAGAACAATTGTTTCGATAAATTTAGAAGCAAATGAATCCGGTTTTGTGATTTTTAAAGATAAAGCGACAACTAGCGAAATTAAAACTACAACTTTCGAAACCGTTCAAACCTTGGATGAAAACTGGGAATTGCAATTTGATTCCGCTTTTCACGGACCTGAAAAACCAATAAAAATTAACCAGCTTTTCGATTGGAGCACTTCTGAAAATGATAAAATCAAATATTATTCGGGAACGGCAACTTATCAAAAAGAAGTGGTTTGGAAAGAAAAATCCACAGACAAAATTTGGTTGGATTTGGGCACTATTGCTAATATTGCCGAGGTAAGCATCAACGGAAAAGATTGCGGAACACTTTGGACTTTTCCTTATAAAGTGGATGTTTCAAATGCATTGAAAAAAGGTAAAAACACCATTATTATAAAGATTACCAATACTTGGGCAAACCGATTAATTGGCGATCAAAAATTGCCCAAAGAAGAAAGATTAACCTGGACAACGGCTCCTTTTAGATTGGAAGGAAATTCATTGCTGAAAGCAGGTTTGTTGGGGCCAGTAACGATTGTAAAAGAAAAAAGTAAAAGAAATGAATAAATTTAGAAATCATATTATTGCCATTGTATTGCTTTTAACAAGCTTTCAAATCAACGCAAAAATCAAATTGCCGGCTTTGTTTTCGGACAATATGATGTTGCAGCAAAAGTCGAATGCACCAATCTGGGGTTGGGCTTCAACCAATGCAAATGTTACGATAAAAACATCTTGGAACGCAAAAATCTACAAAGTAAAAGCAGATAATTCTGGAAAATGGAAAACAGAATTGCAGACACCCTCTTTTGGTGGGCCATTTACGATTGAAGTTTCGGAAGGAAGCGAAAAAGTAGTCGTTAAAAACGTTTTGATTGGTGAAGTTTGGTTGTGTTCGGGTCAGTCGAATATGGAAATGCCATTGAAAGGTTTTCCGGGACAATCCGTTAGAAATGGCAACGAAATAATTGTCAGGTCAACCAATAAAAACATTCATTTTATCACGATTCCAAGAGCTACAGTTTTGGAACCTTTGGATAATTTTGAAGGCAAATGGGAAACAGCTTCACCTAAGTCTACGGCTAATTTCAGTGCCACGGCTTGGTATTTTGGTTCGCTTTTGCAGGAAGTTTTACAAGTTCCGGTGGGACTGATTCACGTTTCGTACGGCGGTTCGAGTATGGAAGCCTGGATGAATCAGGAAATGCTGAAAGATTTTGCAAGCGCCAAGATTCCGACCAAAAAAGAAGATTTGGCAAAAGACCCCAATCGAGTTCCGACGACTTTGTTCAACGGAATGCTTTCGCCAGTGATTGGTTACGGAATCAAAGGTTGTATTTGGTATCAAGGCGAATCGAATTACGAACGAGCTTCGGAATATACCCCTTTGATGAAAAAGATGGTCAGCAGTTGGAGAGGCTTGTGGAAACAAGGCGATTTCCCGTTTTACTATGCGCAAATCGCTCCATTTAATTATGCCCAATTTCATCCAAAAGACAATTTAGAGAAATACAATTCGGCTTATTTGAGAGAAGCACAATTGAAGGCTTCGGAAGTAATTCCGAATTCAGGAATGGCGGTTTTGATGGATGTTGGAGAAGAAAACAACATTCACCCAACCGACAAGGAAAAAGGCGGAAACCGTTTGGCTTTTCAGGCTTTGGCAAAAACCTACGGAATCGAAGGCTTCGAGTTTGAAAGCCCGAAATATAAGGCAATGGAAATAAAAGACAATTCGGTTACGGTTTCTTTTGACGATGTCCCAAATGGGATTACGTCTTACGGAAAAGAGGTGAACGGTTTTGAAATCGCGGGAGAAGACAAGGTTTTTTATCCTGCCAAAGCTGAAGTTCGTAGAAAATCGGTGGTTTTGACTTCGGATAAAGTGGAGAAACCCGTTGCCGTTCGCTATTTGTTCAAAGATTTTGCAAAAGCGGAATTATTCAGTAATGGCGGATTGCCGATGTCCTCGTTTAGGACAGATGAGTGGTAGTTTGCAGTTATGAGTTAAGGGTTATGAGTTAGGAGTTTTCGTTTAGTTTGTCATTCCTCGTTCCTCGGAATGACAAAAACACAAAAACACAAAAAAACAAAGGAAATTGAAATACATAAAATACATACTTCTCTTCACTACGCTTTTAGTCAAAGCGCAAATTCCCGTGCTTGATAATTACAACCAAATATGGACAACCCAAAGCGCCAATTCCTCCGAGTCGATGCCTTTGGGAGGTGGCGATATTGGCTTGAATGTTTGGGTAGAAAAAGGGGATTTATACTTCTATTTTTCGCGAAGCGGAACTTTTGACGAACATAATACGTTGCTGAAATTAGGTCGCGTAAAAGTTAGCTTGTCGCCTAATCCATTTACCGGAGAAGAAGGTTTTCGTCAAGAACTGAAACTCAAAGATGGTTGTATTTTGATTGGACAAAATGATGTTAAAATCAAACTTTGGGTCGATGTTTTCAAGCCGATAATCCATTTGGATTTAGAAAGTGAAAATCCGCTGAAAATGACGGCTTCTTACGAAAGTTGGCGTTACAAAAACCGCGATTCCAAAGGAAAAGCCAATAATGCGAATTCCTATAAATGGGCTCCACAGGGAGATATTGTAACTTTTAAGGATTCTATTTCTTTTGAAAATAACGGAATTAAATTTTACCACCGAAACAGAGAACAAACCGTTTTTGACGTTGCGGTAAAACAACAAAAATTAGAATCGGTTAAGGATCAAATGATGAACCCGATTGCGAATTTGACTTTCGGCGGATTTATGAAAGGGGACAATCTAAAACCGGACGGAACTTACCTTGGAAAATATCAGGAAACCGATTGTAAAGGATTCAGTCTTTCGAGTATAAACCCTTCGAAAAAACAGTCATTGGAAATTTATTTAAATACCAGCCAATTTGATTTGAATACTTGGAGTAACGGTTTGAAAAGTTTGATTTCTTTGAATAAGAATAGAGCAAATCAAGCTAAAAAAAACACAATAAAATGGTGGAATAATTTCTGGAATCGTAGTTTTATTTATACCCAAAAATCGAAAACAGAAAGGGATTCGGTTTATCAAATAGGGCAAAATTATCAATTGTTCCGCTATATGCTTGGGTGCAATGCCTACGGAAAATATCCAACCAAATTTAATGGTGGACTGTTTACGGTCGATCCCGTTTTTACCAACAAAGATTTGAATTTTACGCCTGATTTCAGAAATTGGGGAGGCGGAACGATGACTGCACAGAACCAACGGTTGGTTTATTTTCCGATGCTGAAAAGCGGTGATTTTGATATGATGAAATCGCAGTTGGATTATTATTTGAGCCTCCAAAAAACGGCAGAATTGCGTTCACAAGTCTATTGGAAACACGGCGGAGCAGCTTTTACGGAACAGTTGGAAAACTTTGGCTTGCCCAATCCTGCCGAATACGAATGGAAACGCCCGGCCGATTACGACCCGGGAATGGAATACAACGCCTGGCTGGAATACGAATGGGACACGGTTTTTGAGTTTTGCAAAATGATGCTGCAACAGAAAGAATATAATGGCGAAGACATCCAAAAATACCATTCGTTTATCATCAGTTGCCTTCGTTTTTTCGATGAACATTACCAATATTTGGCGAAACAAAGAGGTCGAAAAGCCTTGGATGGCGATGGACATTTGATTCTTTTTCCAGGTTCGGGAGCCGAAACCTATAAGATGGCAAATAACGCCAACAGCACCATTTCAGCTTTGACCGTAATTACGGAACAGTTATTGTTACTGTCGGAAAAAGAATTGTTAAAAGAGGATTTAGCTTATTTACAAGGGTTTCAAACTCGAATTCCACCTTTGAATTTCAGAGATTTTGATGGGCATAAAACATTAGCTCCAGCCAAAACTTGGGAACGTATTAATAATTCCGAAGCGGCACAATTGTATCCCGTGTTTCCTTATGGAATTTACGGAATCGGAAAACCTGATTTGGAAACCGCTTTGAATACTTGGAAATACGATACCGATGCGATAAAATTCCGAAGTCACATTGGTTGGAAACAGGACAATATTTTTGCGGCACGTTTGGGTTTGACAAATGAAGCAGCGAAATACAATTTGTTGAAAATGGCGAATTCCGACCGAAGATTTCCAGCGTTTTGGGGACCAGGATACGATTGGGTTCCAGACCATAATTGGGGAGGTTCAGGAATGATTGGAATGCAGGAAATGCTTTTGCAGGAAGCCAATGGGAAAATTTACCTTTTCTCCGCTTGGCCAAAAGACTGGAATGTGCATTTCAAGTTGTACGCTACTCAAAATACAACTGTTGAGGCGCAGCTTGTAAATGGCAAATTGAAAGTTTTAAAAGTTGTTCCTGAAGAACGGAAAAAAGATATAATCAATCTGATTGGCAAATCAGAAGTAGAAAAAATCAAATTAAATTAGAAGAAAATGATAAAGAAATTAGTGGGGGCTGCTGCTTTGATAATGCTTTTGGCAGCAAATGGTAATGCACAGAATAAACAAATCGTGAAAGTCGATTTCGATTTTTCGCAACGGAGAATCGAGGAAGTAAACGATACAAATTATAGTTCTTGGCCAATCAGCGAACAAAAAGCTGCGGAGAAAGCTATTAATAACCTGACTTTTAAATTGAAAGGAAATTTCAATTCGAAATGGTACAAGGTGGGGATGAATGCGCCATTTTACAGCAAATTGGCGAGTGATGGTTTGGCTACAGCCGAAAATTTGGAATTAACCATCAGTGGACTAAAAGCGGGACAACACTCGTTGCTGACTTTTCACAACACTTTCGATAAAATTGAAGGCAAAACATTTGCGCCGGTAAAAATTTACGTGAATGATAAATTGGCGGAAACCGTTACACCAAGCAATCGTTCCAATTCTAAAATTGAAACGGCTACGGCTTATATTTTGTTTAATGCCGAGGCAAACAAAGACGTGGTGATTCGTTTCGAATTGGATGCAAAAGCAACCGATATGATTCAACAAATGATCATCAACGGATTCGAAATTGACACTCCAAATTTGAAAAAGCAATCGCATACGCCAAAGCCTGAAAATGCGGATGAACACGTGGTGATGGACAATAAAATGCTATTGACTTGGCAATCGGCTAAAGATGCTATGTCGCACCAAATCTATTTTGGAACCGATAAAAATGCAGTTGCCAATGCCACCGAAAAATCTTCTGAATTTAAAGGAAAATTGACCTCGAACCAATTCGAGCTTGGAAAATTATACAGCGGAACAAAATATTACTGGCGTGTGGACGAATTGGATGCCAAAGGAATAGTGACATTGGGAACGGTTTGGTCATTCAAACCAGCTCAATTGGCTTTCCCAGGAGCGGAAGGTTACGGTCGTTTTGCCGTTGGAGGAAGAGGTGGAAAAGTGGTCGAAGTGACCAACTTGAATGATAGTGGACAGGGCAGTTTGCGTGATGCCGTAGACCAACCTATCGGACCAAGAACGATTGTTTTTAATGTTTCTGGAAATATAAAATTAGCTTCAAGATTGGTGGTCAATCAACCCTATATTACCATTGCGGGTCAAACCGCTCCGGGCGAAGGAATCACTATCAGTAGAGCGCCTGTTGGATTAACAGGAAATGATGGAGTAATCCGATTTTTGAAAGTTAGAATCGGTGGTGGAACAACTTTTGACGGAATGGGATTGACAGGAGCGAATCACAGTATTATTGACCATTGTTCCATCAGTTGGACGATTGATGAATCTT
Organism: Flavobacterium alvei; assembly: GCF_002920895.1. GTDB lineage: Bacteria > Bacteroidota > Bacteroidia > Flavobacteriales > Flavobacteriaceae > Flavobacterium > Flavobacterium alvei. Next base: position 116,309 of record NZ_PQVG01000005.1, on the reverse strand, counting down.
TTAGTTCTAGAGGATCACACAACATTACCTTGCAACGCACTTTGATTTCTGAAGCCTTAAATATTGCGGGTCACGACAAATATCCAGCAGGAAAAATGCACGGTTATGCGGCTACAATTGGTGGTGATGTGGGAAGTTTTCACCATAATTTATTGGCACACAATGAAGGCAGGAACTGGAGTATCGGTGGTGGTTTGAATGGTGATGGTTTTTATGGAGGAAGAGTGGATATCCGCAACAACGTGGTGTACAATTGGGGACATCGAGCCACGGATGGCGGTGCCAGCGAAGTGAATTTTGTCAACAATTTTTATAAACCGGGAGTTTCAACTAAAATTTTTGTGGCTTTGAATGCCCAAATTGAAGGTGTTGGAAAAGGGAAACAACAATATTATTTTGATGGAAATGTAATGCCGGGTTATTTCAATGAAAAAAATCAAGATAAAGGCAGAAAGTTTACCTTATCCAATAAGGCAACTGCAGATTATGATGTCTTTTTACCAAAACCATTTTTCGAATCTTTTGTAACCAATCAAACTGCCGAGGCTGCTTATAAAGACGTACTTTCTGACGTGGGAGCGAATCAGCCATTTTTCGACAAACACGATAAGAGAATTGTGGATGAAACTTTAAAAGGAACATTTACTTATAAAGGAAGCAAAAGCGGTTTGGGAGGATTGATAGACAACGAAGCCGATGCTGGAGGATTTCCGAATTTTGCCAATGAAACACGCCCAACAGATTGGGATACCGACCACGATGGATTGCCAAATTGGTGGGAAAGAGCTTTTGGCTTGAACGAAAATTCAAAAGCAGGAGATTTTTCAGATGCCAATAAAGATACCGATAAAGACGGATTTACACAGTTGGATAATTATTTAGACTGGCTTGCACAGCCTCATTATTTTGTAAATGCCAGTGAAAAAACAAGTTTAATTGTGGTAGATTTTTTCAAAGGATACGAGAAAAAACCAGTATATACTTTTTCGGAAGTGAAAAATGGAAAAGTCGTTTTAAAAGGAAAAGAAATTCAATTTACGGCAGGCAGTAAAGGCTTCGGTTCTTTTGTTATTGCCGTTAAAGACGCTGATGGAGATTCAATGAGCCGTACAATTAATTTCTTCGTAAAATAAAGAAGTTTTCATCTGCGAAAATCTGCTAAATCTGCGTGCCATTATTTTTTACGCAGATTTAGCAGATTTTCGCAGATTCAAAAAATATAAAAAATATTAATATGAGAAAGAAAATCATTCTATTATCGGCGGTACTTTTTTCGACAGCTTTTATGGCGCAGAATAAAGGCTTGGTAGCCAATTCTGAAAGTCCGTATTCTAAATTACAGAGCGTAGGTTTGCAAGATGTAAAATGGACTAACGGTTTTTGGAAAGAACAATTTGATGTGGAAACCAAAAATACTTTGCCGTATATGTGGGATTTGTATCATAACGATGAAGTATCACACGCTTACAAAAACTTCGAAATTGCTGCGGGTGAAAGCAAAGGAACTTTCAAAGGACCTTCTTTTCACGACGGTGATTTTTACAAGATTTTTGAAGGAATGGCGGCCACTTATGCCGTAACCAAAGACAAGAAATTAGATGTAGAAATGGACAAAGCCATTGCATTATTTGCCAAAACACAACGCAAAGACGGCTATTTGCACACTCCGGTTTTAATCGATGAACGCTGGGGAACTTTGGGGCCGGAAGAAGTGAAAAAACAATTGGGTTTCGAGAAATACAATATGGGACATTTGATGACTGCCGCCTGTATTCATTATCGTGCGACCGGAAAAACCAATTTTTTGGATATAGCCAAAGGTGTTGCCGATTTCCTGTATGATTTCTACAAAAAAGCCTCGCCGGAATTGGCCAGAAATGCCATTTGTCCTTCGCATTATATGGGAATTGTCGAAATGTATCGCACAACCAAAAATCCAAAATATTTGGAATTGGCAAATAATTTAATTGACATTCGAGGAACCACTAATGATGGAACAGACGACAATCAAGACCGAATTCCGTTCAGGCAACAAACCACCGCAATGGGGCACGCCGTAAGAGCGAATTACTTGTACGCCGGAGTAGCCGATTTATATGCGGAAACGGGAGAGAAAAAATTACTGGATAATCTGGAATCCATTTGGGATGACGTTGCTTATCGAAAAATGTACATTACGGGAGCTTGTGGTTCATTGTATGACGGTGTTTCGCCAGACGGAACTTCGTATAATCCTGCCGATGTGCAAAAAATTCATCAGGCGTATGGAAGACCTTTTCAATTGCCAAATGCGACTGCTCACACGGAAACTTGCGCCAATATCGGGAATGTGTTGTGGAATTGGAGAATGCTTCAAATTACCGCCGATGCAAAATACGCCGATATTGTGGAGTTGGCATTGTATAATAGCGTGTTGTCGGGAATCAGTTTGGAAGGAAAAGAATTTTTCTATAACAATCCGTTGAATGTTTCCAAGGATTTGCCTTTTAAACAAAGATGGAGCAAAGAGCGTGAAGGTTATATCGCTTTATCCAATTGTTGTGCGCCAAACGTGACCAGAACCATAGCCGAGGTCAGCAATTACGCCTATAATCTTTCGAAAGAAGGAGTTTATGTCAATTTATACGGCAGCAATCATTTGAATACGGTTCTGTTAAACGGCGAAAAACTGGAAGTGGAACAACAAACCAATTATCCTTGGGATGAAAAAATAACCTTGAAAATTGTGAAAGCCCCAAAAGGGGACCAAGCTTTTTTCTTGAGAATTCCGGGCTGGAGTCAAGGTACTACAATTGCCGTAAACGGAAATACAATCAATGATAAAATGGTTTCGGGTTCTTATTTCAAAATTACCCAAAAATGGAAAAAAGGAGATGTTATCGAATTGAATATTCCAATGCCGGTTGAATTGATGCAAGCCAATCCATTGGTGGAAGAAATCAAGAATCAGGTTGCCGTAAAAAGAGGGCCTATTGTGTATTGTTTGGAATCAAACGAGCTTCCAGCAAATACCAAAGTGAATGATGTGATTTTGAATCTAAATTCTAAATTCACCACCGATTTCATTAAAATCGACAATAGAAATTTACTCAGCATTACCGCCAGTTCATCCGTAACTCCAGATAATTCCTGGAACCAAAAGTTGTACCAACCGATTCCTAAAGAAGAAGGTAAAACCTATTCCATAAAATTAATTCCGTATTTTGCGTGGGGAAATCAAGGCAAAGGCGAAATGTCGGTTTGGTTGTCGCATTAATGTTTTGTCACGTAAGTACAAAGTTGAAATGTATTTAGTTCTGTTTGCAATATTTTCAAACAGGAATAGCGATAAAATAGATTTGGCAGTAAAAAAATGGAAGTAAATGACTAAAATTTGAAAGGAGTTATTGCTTTAATAAAATACTTTTGGTAAAAAATAGGATTATTAACCGAATTCAGGTTATTAAAAAGTATTTTAAAACTAACCACCAACCAAAAATGAAAAAAACAATAACATTTCTGTTGCTATTGGCAATAGTTCAAATTCAAGCACAGGAATTTATACCCCTTTGGACAAAAGGCAAGATGCCCAATTCAAAAGGACTGGTTATAAAAGACAGCATCAATAATGAGCGTGTAATGCAGGTGGGAATGCCGGGTATTCACGCTTTTTTTACTTCCAATCAAGAAAACAAAGGAGCGGCGGTTTTGATAATTCCGGGTGGGGGTTACCATCATTTGTCTTATAACATCAGTGGCTTTCAATTGGCAAAATGGTTCAACACCATTGGAATCAATGCATTTGTTTTGACACATCGATTGCCGATTTCGCCAGACCTTAAGGAAAGAGAAAAAGCACCGTTGCAAGATGCCGAAAGAGCAATGCGAATTATTCGTAAAAACGCGGTTGCTTGGAAAATTGACACCAATAAAATTGGCGTGATGGGTTGTTCTGCAGGAGGACATTTGGCGGCAAGTTTGGGAACAATCAAAGATGATTTTGCTGTAGTAGGTGATGAATTCGATGCCTATTCTTTTCAACCCAATTTTATGATTTTGATATCTCCGGTAATCGATATGGGGGTTTTGGGACATAAGGCAAGCACGGAAAATTTGCTTGGACCCAATCCATCTGCGGAATTACTCAAAAAATATTCCCTACAGTTTCAAGTAAGCAGTTATACGCCGCCTACTTTTATGGCACACGCTTTTGACGACAAAACCGTTTCTCCAAAAAACAGTTTGCTATTTTATAATGCATTGTTAGAAAACAAAATCCCTTCGAGTTTGCATATTTTCAATCAAGGCGCTCACGCCATTGCTTTGCGAAATAATCCCGGCTCGACTAATATTTGGACAGCTATTTGCGAACAATGGCTGATGGAAATAAATATTCTGAAAAACTAAAATTTAAAACTAACTACAAATCATTTATGAAACATTTTTTAACCACATTGCTATTTTTGACCACGTTTTTTTTAACGGCACAAACCACCGATAATCTATTTGCATTAACTGTTGCCCAAGATGGTTCCGGCGATTTCAAAACGATTCAGGAAGCCATCAATAAAGTGAGAGACCACGCCGAAATGAGAGTGGTTATTACCATTAAGGCGGGAACTTACAACGAAAAAGTGGTCATTCCATCCTTCAAGAGAAACATTACTTTAAGAGGAACTGACAGAGAAAAAACGATTATTTCTTATGACGATTATTCCGGAAAACCGTTCCGAGGCATTGATGTAACGGGTAATGAAAAGTACAGTACTTATACATCTTATACGCTATTGGTTCAAGGAAATGATTGTACTGTAGAAAACTTGACTATCGAAAATACCGCTGGCAAAGTAGGTCAAGCGGTGGCTTTGCATACCGAAGGCGATAGAGTGGCTATTAAAAATTGTTCCATTTTAGGCAATCAAGATACCTTGTATTTAGCCAAAGGCGGAACCAGAAATTATTTCGAAAACTGTTTTATCAACGGAACTACCGATTTTATTTTCGGAGCGGCAACAGCTTATTTTTATAACTGTACCATCGAAAGTTTGACCAATTCGTATGTTACGGCAGCCTCAACCTATCAGCAAGATACCTATGGATTTGTATTTGTGGATTGCAAACTTACCGCAAAAGACGAAACTGTAAACAAAGTTTTCCTAGGAAGACCTTGGCGACCTTATGCCCAAACGGTTTTTATCAATACCGAAATGGGTTCACATATTGTTCCAGATGGCTGGAATCCGTGGAAAGGCGACAAGAATTTTCCAGACAAAGAAAAAACAGTTTATTATGCAGAATTTGGAAGTAAAGGTCCAGGAGGAAATGATGTTTCCAAAAGAGTTTCTTGGTCATATCAATTGAAAAAAGCCGAGCTGAAAAAATACGATTTGAATATAGTTTTAAATGGTTGGAATCCTAAAAATTAAGTTCGTCTTTTATCTAATTAAATTATATTAAAAAAATGAAATTTTGAGTCGATTACAGCCCTTTTGGGAGAGTTAAAATTGGAAAAAATGAGGTGTTTTTTATATAAATACACAAATTTTTACAAAAAAACCCTGTGAACGATTATATAATAAGGAATTAAGTTATATTTGTAAGTTAATACCTTCTTTTTTTATTGCTAATTATTTAATTTTTTACTGTTTTTTTTGAGAATATGGTTTTTTTATCTTTTTTTTATTTAATATTGCTATTATTTCAGGATAGTACAGGATAGTTGAAAAGGTATTACATTTTAAATTTGAACCAAATATTAAATGTTTTATCGACACTTATTTTTTTGAACAAATTTCACAGCTATTTGAAATGATTTTATAGCTGTACTTAAAAATTTTAATAATAACTAAACTAACAATTAATTTAACTAAAAACACTTATGAAACAAACAATTAAACAGGTGTGTGGTTTACTGTTATTCACTCTGTTAAGTTTATCGAGTTATGCTCAGCAAACTAATGGAGAAAGGATAATTATCACTGGGAAGGTAATCGATAACACTAATCTGGGGATGCCAGGGGTTAATATCGTCGAAAAGGGAGCGAAAAGTAGCACAGTTACTGATATTGACGGAAATTATAAAATATCGGTAAATAAAGGTGCTGTACTTTCATTCGCATTTATTGGAATGAATAAGGTAGAAAAAACAGTAGGGAATACTGCTACTGTTATCAATGTAACTATGAAAGATGATGCAACACAATTAGAGCAAGTTGTTGTTGTGGGATATGGTACACAGAAGAAAGGTAATTTAACAGGTGCAATTGAAACAATTAATGCTGAAAAACTTCAAGATCTACCAGTTTCTAACTTGGCCGAATCTTTAAGAGGTCAAATAGTTGGTTTAAATGTTGGAGGTAATGGTACACGACGTCCTGGAGAAACATCAACTTTACAGATTCGTCAAACTTTTGGTTTTACAGGTGCTACTAATACTATTCCGTTAATCGTTATTGATGACCAAATTCAAGTAGATCCTCAAACAGGTTTATCAACTTTAGATGCTTTTAATAGATTAGATCCTTCTGAAATAGAAAGTATTACAGTTTTGAAAGACGGTTCTGCTGCCATTTATGGATCTCGTGCTTCTCAAGGTGCTATTGTTGTAAAAACAAAAAGAGGTAAAGCAGGAAAAATGAGGTTTTCTTATATCAATCAATTTGGTATCAATGATGCGGTAAGTCACGTAAAAACAATGAATGCTTATGAGTCAGGTATTTATTCTAATAGGGTAATGCAGGCTCTTGGTAATGATCCAGCTACCAGCAGTAAATTTTATTCGCCAGCAGAATTGGAGGAGATGAAATCATTGAATTACAATTGGTTAGATAAAGCTTGGAAGCCTGCAGAGCAACAAAAACACTCGCTTACTATAAGTGGTGGAGACGAAAAAGCTACCTATTTTGCAGGGCTTACTTATTTTACTCAAGGAGCTAATCTTGGAGAGCAAGACTATCAAAAATGGAATTTTAGAACAGGAATGAATGCTAAAATAACAAAAGATTTAGATTTTACTGCTTCGGTTTCTGGAAATTCAGGAGATATCGAAAAATCATTTACAAAATCAAATAGTTCGGTTGCGAATCCTTATGGAGCTACCAATGCAGAACAAGCGGATTATGGACATTTGTTACACATGCCAAAATTTGTTCCAATTACGACTATAGTTAATGGTCGGGAATATTATATGTCTCCTTTTAATAGGGCGGATGGAAATTTAGGTGGAACTCAAAATTCAAATAGTTCTATTGCAGGATGGAATTATTTTGCCTTATTAAATAATGGTTCTAAATCAGTTAGTTCTGATTTTTCATACAATGTAAATGCTGCTATAAACTACAAAGTGCCTTTTATAAAAGGCTTGGCATTGAGAGGGTCTTTTGCTAGAACCCAAACTTCTTCTTCAACATCACAGGTAGCTTTGGCGTTTCCTTTGGCAAGAATTACAAACTTTACAGCTGCAGGTCATCACCTTGCTAGTGCAGCTACAGATGCTGATTATAGTATTGCTGACAATGTGAGACAAGCCAGAGTTACGTACGACAATACAAATAGCAAAAGTACACAAGCTAACTTTTTTGCAACATATGCAAGAACTTTTGGTAATCATGATATTGACGCTATGTTTTCTGTCGAACGTTCGGAAACAAACTATGATTCTGCTATTTTGTATTTTGACCGTGGTACAAAAACTTCAAAAGATCTTTATTTAGGAACATCACTAACAGCGGGTGATTTAACACCAGGATTTTCAAATAATTTCTTATCAGAATCGGGGACTATGTCTTATTTAGGACGTGTTAATTATAGTTATAAATCAAAGTATTTGCTACAATTTATTGTTAGAAGAGATGCTTCTACAAAATTTGCTCCCGAAAATTATTGGGGAACCTTTCCAGGACTTCAAGCAGGTTGGGTTGTCTCTAAAGAAGATTGGTTTGAAAAAGCCTTGCCAGCTATTGACTACTTGAAATTTCGCTACTCTCTAGGGAAAACAGGAAATGACAACATTGGAGCTTGGAGATGGGCAACCTTTTATGACATTATTTCTGACAAAGGATTGCAGTTTGGGCCTAATGGAGGGACATTAGGAAATGCTATTGCACCAAGACCTAATCCAAATAGGAATGCAACTTGGGATACACACATTAAACATGATTTGGGAATCGATTTTAATGTATTCAATAACAGATTACAAGTTTCGGCAGATTACTATTATGATAAAGGAACAGATATGTTGGTTTCTGGTGCTGGAATTCTTGATGTGCCTATTTCTGTTGGAGGAGCTTTTGCAGAAGCAAATATAGCAGGAGTAAATTCATGGGGAACAGAATTTTCTCTTAAATGGAGCGATCATATTAAAGATAACTTTAGTTATAACATAGGAGTAAACTTTGGTTTGTTTGCAGGGAATGAAACAACAGCTTATCCTGATGGAGCTTTGACAGATCCTTCAAATAATCAGCAAAGAACAGGAGCTTCAAGTTATAATCCAATTTGGGGTTTCAAAGTTTGGAAAGGAACCTCTACTGGTGATGGTATTTTACGTACCGATGAGGATATTACGAATTACTGGAATTATTTAACAGCAAACGCTACGGCATCAGGAGTTGCTGGAGCAAAACCTAACTTTTTAGGGATAATAGATGTTATAAATGTTAAAAAAGGAATGCTTGCCTACCAAGATTTAGCTGGAACTTTTGTACCTGCTACAGGACTTAAACCAGGGGTTGATGGTAAAATTGCTAGGAATGATGATTATGGAAAATTAGTAAATAGCAATAGAACTTATGGTTTTACAACTAATTTAGGTTTTAAATACAGCTCAGTTTACTTAAATACACAAATAGGTACCTCATGGGGTGGTATCCGTAATATAGATAACGTAGAGCAAAGGACTAGTACGAATGATGCCTATTGGGCTCGTGAGACTTTTTGGAAAGACATGTATGGGTATGACAATGTGAACGGAAAATATCCTAATGTTGCTTTTAGAGATAATGTGTCTAATCCATCTGATTTTTGGCAAATTAGCACATTTAGTTGTTCAGTTAGAAACCTAACATTAGGCTATGAGTTTCCAGAATTATTTACCTCTCAATTGGGAATATCACGAGCAACATTTGGAGTAACAGGGTATAATCTTTGGTATTTTAATAATCCGTTTCCAGATCATTATCGTAATATGTATGATAGTTCTACTGCTGGATATCCTACACTTAGAACTTGGTCGCTTAATATAAATATTACATTCTAATTCAATTAAAAAGTTAATTATGAAAACAAAGATTTTTAAATATTTAACCTTAGCACTTTTAGTAGTTTTGGGTGTTTCTTGTAGTGATGAGTTCTTGCAAGAAAAGAAAAACTACGCTCAAATTGATGATTCATTTTATCAGTCTCCTTCTGCTGTAGATTGGTATATAGCTAAACTATCTTATAATTTTTTCTTCGGATACACTTCTCCTTCTGCAACAGTGGTAGGTTTGTTTACTACAGACTATTCTAAATTAACAGAGGAAACGGGAGGAATACAGCCTCTTATTGATCCTGCGATTAATTATACCGAATCGGCTAATGGATCAACATATTATGGAACAACATTAAACGACAAGGTTACTAATGTACCTTATACTCGTATTCGAGATATAAATTCATTTTTAGAAAATATAGATGTAAAAGGAGCTAGTTTAGACAAAACCTACCGTGATCAGGCAAAAGGACAAATGTATTATTTGCGTGCCATTCAATATTTTGATTTAATGCGTATGTATGGTGGTGTACCGATTGTTACTACTGTTCAAAATGCAACATCTACGGATCCATCCATACAATTGCCTAGAGCGTCTGTTACAGAAGTTGTTGCTCAGATAGTAAAGGATTTAGACATGGCAGCTAGTTTGTTGCCAGGGAAATGGAATGCGGCTAACTATGGTCGATTTACTAAAGGTGCTGCTTTAGCACAAAAAGCTAGAGTATTATTAACAGCTGCAAGTCCATTATTTAATAAAAATTGGGATAATGCAAATGATGATCATTGGGATGCAGCATTGAAAGCTGGTTTAGCTGCAGAAACACAACTTACCGCCGATGGTTATGGCTTGTATGGTACAACGGCTAAAGATTGGGAAAATATGTTTTTAATTGATAATGTTTTTTGTAAAGAAGCCATTACGGTACAACTTTTAGGTAATTCTTCAGCAGTAACTACTTTAACAGTTAGTAATGCTTGGGAAAAAGGAATACGTCCAAAAAGTCAAACTGGTTCAAGTGCGATTGAAGCTCCAAGACAAATGATTGATTTGTTTCCTATGGCTGATGGTTCTAGCCCAACAGTTGCAAACGGTTATGATTCATTTCTATTCTTTAAAAACCGCGATCCTCGTTTTTATAGAACATTTGCTTTTACAGGAAGTAAATGGACTTATAAAGAAGGTACTACTGCAACTAATGCTATTTGGGGTTACCGTTGGAAAAAAGATGCCGCAGGAGCTGTTGGTGGCTACAGTGACAATAATCAAGAAGGAAGTCCAGTATATGTTCGTAAAATGTCAAATCCTCAAGCCAGTAGTGCAGGTGGTTATGTTCCACCTACTGATATTTTTGAATACCGTTATGCAGAGCTATTGTTAAATATTGCTGAATGTTATGCAGCTAAAGGAGATGTAACTAATGCAATTGCATATATTGGTAAAGTTAGAAACCGTGTAGGTATTCCTTCGGCAAATAATTATGGATTAGGTACTTTAGCTGATAAATATGCTGCATTAAGAGCTTGTCTTACAGAACGCAGAATAGAATTAGCTTATGAAGGAAAACGTTTTTGGGATATGCAACGTTGGATGCTTTACAACGATGATACATTTGCTAACAACAACACTTGTGCAAAATTAGGAGTAGCACCGCTAAATGGTACACAACGTACAGGATATTACTTAAAATGCAAAACAATAGCTACCGCAGATCCGTTACTTGCTCTTCGTAATGCTGCTACATTTGCTGCTTTAGTAGATCCAGATGCAGCCAAAGCAACTTTTGATACTCAGATAACAAATTTAGCGGCTTTTTATACAGCTAATTTTGTAGAGGAACCTTTGGATACTCCTATGGATAATAATGGTAGTTCTGGTGCAGGAGCAGGAAAGAATATACTTTGGAGATCTAATTATTATATTAATGGACTTAGTACTACTGTTTTATCTCAAAACTCTTGGTTGAAACAAACCATAGGATGGAAAGACACTTCAGGTGCTGAAGGAACCTTTAATTATCAAGATTAATCTTGATAAAAATAATAAATGTTAATTTTACAATTATTAATCATTATGGCATCATTTTTGAATTTAACCTATCGAAGACAAGGGTTCATTAATCCGATTAATAATTAATAATTAGTTATAATAAATCACCTGTATTCGTAAAAAGATACAGGTGATTTTAGTTATGACACAATACAAACACTAAAATTAAGATGAAAAAAAACATTTTATTTATTTTACCACTTCTGTTTTTGGGGAATGCAAAATCATTTGCGCAATACCCAAAAATTAGCCCGGAAGTTGCAGCAGAATCCAAAGCTTTTATAGATGAAGCAGATAAACGTTCTGACGAAGCTTGGCAAAAAGCACTAGTAATTATCGAGCAAGAAGCAAAACAAGGCAAACCATTTATTCCTTGGGCATCAAGACCAAACGATTTGCCACAAGCAACTATTCCTGCTTTTCCAGGAGCTGAAGGAGGAGGGATGTACACATATGGAGGTCGTGGTGGAAATGTTTATACCGTTACAAGTCTAGAAGACAGAGGACCAGGAACTTTGCGCGAAGCTTGTGAGCAAGGTGGAGCTAGAATTGTCGTTTTCAATATTTCTGGAATTATCAAAATCAAAAGTCCATTAATTATTCGTGCGCCTTATATCACAATTGCAGGTCAAACTGCTCCAGGCGATGGTATTTGTGTGGCAGGAGAATCCATTTGGATCAATACTCACGATGTAATTATTCGTCATATGCGTTTTCGCAGAGGTGAAACTTTCGTAGGCCGAAGAGATGATTCTATTGGAGGAAATCCAGTTGGAAACATTATGATCGATCACGTATCGGCCACTTGGGGATTAGACGAAAATATGTCAATGTACCGCCATATGTACAGTCCAGGTGCGGGTTATCCAGACGAAAAGAAACCGACTGTAAATATTACGATTCAAAACAGTTTATTCGGAGAAGCATTGGATACTTACAACCACGCTTTCGGTAGTACTTTAGGAGGAGAAAATTGCTCTTTTATGCGTAATATGTGGGCGAGCAATGCAGGTAGAAATCCATCAATCGGGTGGAATGGAATTTTCAATTTTGTAAATAACGTAGTTTACAATTGGTACAACCGGTCTACAGATGGAGGTGATTATACTGCCAATTACAACATCATCAATAACTTTTACAAGCCAGGACCTGTTACGAATTTAGCAGAACCAATCAGCTACAGAATCTTGAAACCAGAATCAGGAAGAAGCAAATTGCCTTATATGGTTTATGGTAGAGCTTATGTTAACGGAAACGTTATTAACAATAACGAAAAAGTAACCAAAAACAACTGGGATGGTGGCGTTCAAATCGAAAACAAAAAAGGAGAGTTGATGGGTTATGATGAAGCTAAAACCTATTTCGATAAAATGAAAAGTGACAAACCTTTCCCGATGCCTTGGTTCCGTCCTTTGATGAAAGCGGAAGAGGCTTATGAATTTGTTTTGAAAAATGTGGGTGCAACATTGCCAATCAGGGACAAAGTTGACGAAAGAATCGTAAGAACCGTAAAAACAGGAGTTCCTGAATATGATAAAAAAGTTGAAGGAAAAACATTCTACCAATTTGAGCACCGTCGTTTGCCTATGGATTCTTATAAACAAGGTATCATCACCGATATTTCGCAAGTGGGTGGTTATCCAGAATACAAAGGAAAACCTTATGTAGATACAGATAAAGATGGAATGCCGGACGCTTGGGAGAAAAAATACGGTCTAAATCCAAAAGACTCATCCGATGCCAAAGGCGATTTAAACGGTGATGGTTATTCAAACATCGAAGATTACATCAATGGTGTAAATCCAGCTATAAAAGTAGATTGGACAGATTTAGCCAATAACAAAGAAACTTTGGTTAGACCTTTATTGGATTTGAATTAAGAAATATTTTGAAACATTCTTGTTCTATAAATACCTTTATGGGATGAGAGTGTTTTCAATTACTAAAATAATGTAAAGATGACCTCAATGAAGAAATTAACTGTGTTGTTCTTGCTATTTGCTTTTTGCAAATTAAGCGCACAACAATATGCAGACCCAGAATACATCAAGGTTACCAATGAAAGAGCGGCCAAAATTGTAGATAAATTAGCCTTGGGTAACAAAGAAAAAGAAGCAGTCGTAGCCAATGTAATTGCACAGCAGTTTCGTGATTTAAGCAAAATTCAAGGAGAAAGAGATGCCGAAATCAAAAAAGTAAAGGAAGACGCAACCTTGCCTAAAGAAAAGCAAAACGAGAAAATCGATAAATTGAAAGCCGATGTAGACAAGACAATCGACAAATTGCACGCAAATTATTTGAAAAAATTGGGCAAACACTTGAACGAAGCCAAAATCACCGAGGTGAAGGATGGAATGACTTATGGAGTGCTTCCAGTTACGGTAACAGCCTACAACGATATGATACCTACTTTGACCAAGGAGGAAAAAGAGTATATTTACAATACATTGGTGGAAGCCAGAGAACATGCAATGGATGGTGGCTCTGCTGATGAAAAACATGCTTGGTTTGGAAAATACAAAGGGAGAATCAACAATTACCTGTCCAAACGAGGATATGATTTGACCAAAGAACGTGAAGGTTGGAACAAACGCATTGCAGAACGCAAAAAAGCGGAAGCAACCAAGTAATCATTTATAAATTTAATTTTAACAAAGATTCCAATGCGTAGCACTTTTCAAAATAAAAGCATGAATAAAGTTTTTACGGCAGTTGTTTGCTGCTTGTCTTTTTCGTCTGTATTTGCCCAATATCCAGATATTCCAAAACCGCTTCAAGAAAAAACCGATGCTATGATGAAAGCTGAAAGTGATCGTCTGGATCAGGTTTGGAAAGAAAATGAACATATCATTAAAGCCGAAGCCTTACAGGGCCGCCCTTATGTGCCTTGGGCGTCATTGCCAACCGATTTGGTTCATGCTGATATCCCAGCTTTTCCCGGCGCAATGGGAGGCGGAGCTCAGACTCCAGGTGGTCGTGGAGGTAAAATATTTGTTGTCACAAGTTTGGAAGACAGCGGAAAAGGAACTTTCCGTGAAGCGCTTGAAGCCGTTGGAGCTCGTGCCGTAGTGTTTAATGTTTCGGGAATTATTCGTCTTAAAAAACCAATTACTGTTCGTGCGCCTTACATCACAATCGCGGGACAAACAGCACCGGGCGACGGAATTTGCGTTGCAGGAGAATCGGTTTTATTAGACACTCACGATATTATCATCCGTTATATGCGTTTTCGCCGTGGAGAAACCGAAGTGACCCGTCGTGACGATGCTTTGGGAGGAAACGTGATTGGAAACGTAATTATTGATCACTGCTCGATGAGTTGGGGATTAGACGAAAATATTTCGTTATACCGCCACCAGTTTCAGGCTAACGAAAAATCAAAGTTAGAAAAACTCCCGGCTGTTAATGTGACCATTCAGAATACCATTTCGTCAGAAGGTCTGGATACTTACAATCACGCTTTCGGAAGTACTATCGGTGGTTTGAATAGTATGTTTATCCGCAATTTATGGGCCGATAATATTTCGAGAAATGCCTCGGTTGGAATGTATGGAAGCTTTAACTTTGTAAATAATGTCGTTTTCAATTGGTGGAATCGTACCCTTGATGGTGGAGACTATCGTTCGCAATACAACATTATCAATAATTATTTCAAACCGGGACCAATCACGCCAACCGATCAGCCGATTCGTTATCGAATCATCAAACCCGAATCAGGTTATATTAGTCCAAAACAGTACGGAAAAGCCTTTGTTGACGGAAACTTTATTGTGGGTTCGCCAGAAGTAACAGCCGATAACTGGAATGGTGGAGTGCAATTAGAAGATTTGTCGCCTGAAATTACCAAAGACTTTTTGGCACAAATTAAACAAAATAAAGCTTTTAGAATGCCGCCAATTGCTATTATGAAAGCGGAACAAGCTTACGATTTTGTATTAGAAAATGCAGGAGCGACTTTACCAAAACGTGATGCAGTAGATGAAAGAATCGTTAAACAGGTTCGTACTGGAAAAATTGAAGTTAAAGACGGATTGGAAAATTCAATTGGCAAAGAATTCATCAAAAGAAGATTGCCTGCCGATTCGTATAAAAGAGGAATTATAACCAATCCAAATCAAGTGGGCGGTTATCCAGAATACAAAGGGAAAGCTTATAAAGATTCGGATAATGACGGAATTCCTGATGCTTGGGAAACTAAATATGGGTTGAATCCAAAAGATGCCTCCGATGCCAACAAAGATTTGAATGGCGACGGTTATACCAATATCGAGAAATATATTAACGGAATCGACCCAACCAAAAAAACGGATTGGACGAAAATTGAAAATAACACCGATACGCTGGCACAGTTAAAAGCATTAGTACAGTAAAGAGCAGAGAAAATAGATTGTTGAAAATAGAAAGAGAGAGTTCATTAGAAATCTATAATCTTTATTCTATTTTCCATATTCTAAAAAATCAAAAATAAAATTGAAGTGAATTTTATCCAACTTAAAAATAGAGTAGCAAAAAAGGATTTACTAGTTTTATCCTGTCTTGCTATTTTCTTTAGTGCCAATATTAGTTTGGCACAAAACACATTTCCCGATATTGTTAAAACCAAAGAAGGAAAACTGGAACGTACTGTTGATGCAAAAGGAAACCAAATTCCTGATTTTTCATTTGCAGGATATAAAGCTTCTTCGGTAGCAATTCCATCTGTAGAAATCAAAGTTTTTGTTCCTCATATCGATGGAGACGCAACCCAAACTATTCAATCGGCAATAGATTATGTGGCTAAAATCAAACCCGATGCAGCTGGTTTTAAAGGAACAGTCCTTTTAGACAAAGGAATCTTCAAAGTTTCGGGAGTTATCAATATCAAGGAAAGCGGAATTGTTCTAAGAGGAAGTGGCATTGATAAAACAACACTTTTAGGGACATCAATCAATAGAGAAGCGATTGTCAACATCAGCGGAATCAACAATCTCGTTTTTAAAGATAAGTTTGAATTAGAGGCCAATTACACGCCATTAGGAGCGACAGTTTTAGCGGTAAAAAATGGAACTTCCCTAAAAAAAGGAGATCACATCCTAATCAATACACCCATCACCAAAAATTGGATTGATCTTTTATCAATGAATGATTTTGGCGGAGAAAGTGGCTGGATTGGTTGGAAATCTGATGATTTTGTCATTCGTGCTGATAGAGAAATTACTGCAGTTCAAGGCAATAAAATTACAATCGACGCACCTTTGACTAATGCTTTGGATGAAGAATTGTCAAAATCAACTGTGGTAAGTTATATCTGGTCAGGCAGAATCAATAATGTTGGGGTCGAAAATCTAAGTTTGAAATCGGATTATGATTCGACAAATCTAAAAGACGAACAACACCGTTGGTATGGAATTTCTATCACAAATGCGGAAGATAGTTGGGTGCGACAAGTCAATTTTGAACAGTTTGCCGGCGGAGCAGTTTCTATTTTAAAAACGGCCAAAAGGATTACTGTTGAAGATTGTTTGGCATTGAATCCTATTTCGGAAATCGCAGCTTTTAGAAGAAATACCTTTTATACAGAAGGAACACAAACTTTGTTTCAACGTTGTAATTCAGAATTGGGTTATAATGATTTTGTGGTTGGAGGATATGCAACTGCGGGACCAAATGTTTTCTTGCAATGCGAATCGCATCAGCCGTTTAGTTTTAGCGGATCTGTTGGAAGCTGGGCAACCGGAATTCTTTTCGATGTGTCGCTAATTGACGGAAACGCAATCAGTTTCAAAAACAAAGAACAAGATGGTAGAGGTTTGGGCTGGAATGTGGCCAATAGCGTCATTTGGGAAACCTCGGCATCCAAAATAGAAAATTACAGTCCGCCAACGGCTAATAACTGGGCGTTTGGAGTTTGGGCGCAATGGGCAGGAAACGGACATTGGAAAGACGTGAACAATCACATCAATCCAAGAAGTTTATTTTATGCTTTGCTCGAACAACGTTTGGGTAAATTACCGATGAAACCGCAAATTATGGACTTGGGCAATGAGCCTTCCTCGAGTCCCACGATAGAACAAGCTAAAGTTTTGACCGCAGCAGCCTATACTTTAAATGAAACTTTAAAAGAGTACATCACCAAAGCGGCAACAAGAAATCCAATTGCAATTGATTTTGCCAAAGCAAAACGAATTGACGGAATAAATACTGAAGTAGTTATTAACGCAAAACCTGTTGAAATTAAAATTACGAATGGATTTTTAACATCATCAAAAGGAGTCCTTACCGGAGAAATTATAGATGTGCCTTGGTGGAGAGGAAGTTTGCGTGAGTCTGATATTTCAAAATCAAGACCTCATATTACTCGATTTGTTCCAGGTCATTATGGTGTGGGTTACACCGATAATTTGGACGAAACGGTAAGCTTTTTAGTTGAAAACAATAAAGGGGCAATAGATCATAATTACGGACTTTGGTATGAACAAAGAATGGCGGATCACGAACGCATCCGAAGAATCGATGCCGATGTTTGGGCACCGTTCTATGAACAGCCATTTGACAGAAGTGGCCAGGGAATTGCTTGGGATCATTTAAGTAAATACGATTTGACAAGATACAATGCTTGGTATTGGAATCGATTGAAAACCTTTGCAGAATTAGCGGCGGCAGAGAATAAAATTTTAATAAACGAAAACTATTTTCAGCATAATATTATAGAAGCTGGAGCACATTGGGCAAGTTCTGCTTGGCGTCCAGAAAATAATATCAATACGACTGGTTTGCCCGAACCACCGCCTTACGCTGGTGATAAAAGGATTTTTCTCGCTGAACAATTTTATGATGTAAAAAATACAAACATCCGTAAATTGCATACCGCATTTGTCGAGAAAAATTTAGAGAATTTCAAAGATAACGCCAACGTATTGCAAATGACAAGTGCCGAATATACTGGACCTTTATCTTTTATGCAATTCTGGATTGATGTTGTAGCCAACTATGAAAAGTCGCATCCAAATGAATCCAAAATAGCTTTGAGCGCTACAAAAGATGTTCAGGATGCTATTTTGAATGACGAAGCAAGAGCAAAAACAGTAGATGTTATTGACATTCGATATTGGTATTATAAAGAAGATGGAACGCTTTATGCACCACTGGGAGGCGTAAATTTGGCCCCACGTCAACACGCTCGTCAGTTGAAAGTGGGTAAAGAAACCGATGACCAAGTCTATAGGGCTGTTCGTGAATACCGTGAAAAATACCCCAATAAAGCAGTGTTGTATTCTACGATGGGAGCACCACGATTTGGTTGGGCAGCATTAATGGGAGGAGCTTCCTTAACTGCAATTCCAAAAATTGAACTCCCTGCATTTTATTCAGAAGTTGGCGAAATGAAATTGGTTAGTGGAAATACTTTTTCAGACAATCTTTGGATATTAGAAAATAAAGGGAAAGCCTATCTTTTTTATGCAAAAAAAGCACAAGATATTTCGATAGACTTGACTAATTCTAAAGGGAATTTCGAAGTCTATGCGATAAATGCTGAAAAAGGAAGTGTAACCAAAGTAGCTAGCATTGGAGGAGGAAAAAAAGTTACAATTGCTTCTTCTGATGTTAAGGAAAAAGTACTTTTTGTAGTGAAGAAAAATTAGTCATTATAGCCGTGTTTCCAACGGTTGAAACCGTTGGTTATGGTTGTGTTATCTTTATAGCCCACGGTTTCAACCGTGGGTAATAAATGAATCAATGTAAAAAACAATAAATATCTCGGTGTAAAATCCGTTTAATCCGTGCCATCCGTGGCCAAAAAAGATAAAAAATGAATCTGAAAATTAAATATTTATACGCTCTTTGCATAAGCTTTATGTTTACTGCACAAAGCGGATTTTCGCAATCCAAAAATTTACCAAAACTCAAAGTTTCCAAGAACCAATATTATTTTGTTACCGAAGACGGCAAACCTTTTTTCTGGTTGGGTGATACCGGTTGGCTGACTTTTGGAAAATTGGACAGGGAAGGTGTAAATAAATATTTTCAAGATCGAAAAGCAAAAGGATTCAACGTGGTTCAAATTATGGTTTTGCATAACATCAATGCGGTGAATGTGTATGGTGACGCAGCTTTGGTAAATGAAGACATTTCGAAACCGATAACCACTCCGGGTAATAATTTCAATAACGCAGCAGAATACGATTATTGGGATCACGTAGATTATGTTTTGGACGTGGCGCAGAAAAACGGAATTTACGTTGGGATGGTTCCGGTTTGGGGGACCAATATTAGTAGTAAAAACAGTAAAGTCAGCAAAGAACAAGTTATAAAATATGCCCAGTTTTTGGCGAATCGCTATAAAAACAGAACGAATGTTATTTGGATGAATGGTGGCGATACGCACGGTAACGAATTCAAAGACATTTGGAATGGCATCGGAAGTACGTTAAAAACCAATAATCCAAATCAATTGGTGACTTTCCACCCTTTCGGGAGAACAGATTCTTCGGATGATTATCATACTGCGACTTGGTTGGATTTCAATATGTTTCAATCAGGACACAGAAGATATGATCAAGATACCTTGCCGGGTTCTTTTAAAGAAGACAATTACAAATTCGTTCAAAGAGATTTGACTTTAAAACCTATCAAACCAACACTTGACGGAGAACCCTCTTACGAAGGAATTCCTCACGGTTTGCACGATACCTTGCAACCATTATGGAAAGCAAGCGATGTGAGAAGATATGGCTATTGGTCTGTTTTTGCTGGAGCTGCAGGTTATACGTACGGTCATAATGCCGTGATGCAGATGTTCAGAAAAGGAGACAAACCAGCCTACGGAAACAAAGTATTTTGGTACGATGCCATCAAGGCGCCGGGAGCCGGACAAATGGTTTATCTTAAAAAATTAATGTTAGAATTTCCATATTTCGAAAGAGTTCCAGATCAATCATTGATTGCGAATCAAGGAGAAAAATACGACTATTTGGTTGCCACCAAAGGAAAGAATTATGCCTTGATTTACACTTATACAGGTCGAAAAATTGCCATAAATATGGGTAAAATCGCTGGAGATAAAGTAACGGCAACTTGGTACAATCCAAGCAATGGACAAAAAACTAAAATCGGAATTGTTGCTAATAAAGGAGTTCAGGAATTTCAGCCTACTGGCAAAAAAGAAGACGGAAACGACTGGGTGCTTATTCTAACGTCAAACAAATAAATCTGCAAAAATCCGCGGACCCGAGCAAAAGCGAACAGGCGAAGTAATCTGCGTGCCAAAAAACACACTATGAAAATCAAAAATATCATAATCATACTTTTCTTCATAACTGGATTGAACACCGCTTTCGCAAATGATGGTTGGTTGAATATCCTGAACGAAGGTGGAAACAACAAAGGCATAAAATGCACCGAAGCCATTCAAAAAGCCATTGACAAAGTGGCTGTAAACGGTGGCGGAACGATTTTTTTCCCTGCCGGAGAATATTTAACGGGTGCTTTAAAACTAAAAAGCAACATCACCATTTATTTGGATTCAGGTGCGCTTTTGAAATTTTCGGACAATTTTGATGATTACCTTCCGTATGTCGAAATGCGTTATGAAGGAATCGTGATGCAATCTTTCTCCCCATTATTTTATGCCAAAGATGTCGAAAACATCACCATCAAAGGAAGAGGTGTCATCGACGGACAAGGAAAAGCGTGGTGGAATGAAGTGTACCGAATCGAAACTGCCAAAGGGCCAATTCCCGAAACCAAATACCAAAAAATGTGGACCGAGCAAAACAAAGCAATTGTCTATGAACCTTACTATAAAAGAACGATTGACAAACATTTTTTCAGACCTTCTTTTTTTCAGGCTTACAATTGCAAAAATATTTTAATCGAAGGCGTTACGTTCAAAAACTCCCCTTTCTGGACAATAAATCCTGAATTTTGCGACAATCTAACCGTAACGGGTATCACGATTAATAATCCGCATTCTCCAAACACGGACGGAATCAACCCTTCATCTTGTACCAACGTTCACATTTCGAATTGTCACATCAGCGTGGGCGACGATTGTATCACCATTAAATCGGGCAGGGATGCAGACGGTCGCAAATACGGGAAAGCAACCGAAAATGTTACCATCACCAATTGCACGATGTTAAGCGGTCACGGTGGTGTCGTTATCGGAAGCGAAATGTCGGGCGGAATCAAAAAAGTCACGATTTCGAACTGTGTTTTTGATGGAACAGACAGAGGAATCCGCATCAAATCGGCACGTGGTAGAGGTGGTGTTGTCGAAGACATTCGCGTGGATAATATCGTGATGAAAAACATCAAGGAAGAAGCCATTATCCTGGATTTGTTCTACGACAAAGACAATGCGGTGGAGCCGGTTACAGAGCGCACGCCAATTTTCAGAAACATTCACGTTAGCAATGTTACGGGAGGAAATGTAAACAAAGCGGGATTCGTTCGCGGAATTTCTGAAATGCCAATTCAAAACATTTCTTTTTCGAACATTAATATGGATGCCAAAGAAGGCTTCACGGTAATTACCGCAACAGACGTTGAATTTCACGATGTAAAAGTAAATGCTAGCATAGGTTCTTCGTTTAAAATATCGGATGCCAAAAACCTTATTTTGGACAACGCAGGTTCTTCAACACCGATAAAAGGAATTCCGGTTATCAAAATCGATAACGCATCGAATATTATGATTAACAATAATTTCCCATTCAATGCAACAGATGTATTTCTTGAAGCAGACGGAAAAGAAACGAAAAATATTTTCCTTAAAAACAATGTGTTTAATAACGTAAGTACCGTTGTGAAAAAAGGAAAAGACTTGGATAAAAAAGCAATTGTAGAATAACAATTCACACATATGAAAAAAATATTCTTAATCATTTGCATAGCCATTTGCGCTCTAAGCTATTCCCAGAAAAAGAAAGAAATTTTTCTTTTCACTTCTTTCAGGGAACCGGCTACGGAAGGTTTATATCTAGCATACAGCGAAGACGGCTATCATTGGAAAGGTTTGGAGGGTTCATTTCTAAAACCAGAAATAGGCGCAGGTGAAACTAAAATTATGCGTGATCCGTCCATAACCAAAGGCGCTGACGGCACCTATCATATGGTTTGGACAACCGATTGGAAAGGCGGAAATGGTTTTGGATATGCCAGTTCCAAAGATTTGATTCATTGGTCAGAACAACAATATATTCCCGTGATGAAAAACGAGCCGGATGTGGTAAACGTTTGGGCACCCGAGATTTTTTATGACGATGTCAAAAAAGAATACATAGTTATTTGGGCATCGACAATTCCGTTCCGATTTGCAAAAGGAGTTGAAGAGGAGAAAAACAATCATCGAATGTATTACGTAACGACCAAGGATTTCAAAACCTTCTCGGATACGAAATTGTATTATGAACCCGGTTTCAGTGTCATTGATTGCGTGATTGTCAAAAAAGGCAAAAAGGATTATGTCTTGGTTTTAAAAGACAATACCAGACCGATGCGAAACATAGAAGTCGCTTTCGGAAAATCGCCTTTGGGACCATTCGAAAAAATTTCAGAACCCTTGACTGCTTATTTATCGGAAGGGCCAACTGTCGTGAAAGTCGGTAAAAATTGGTTATTGTATTATGACAATTACGGGTCAAAAAATTATAAAGCCTTAAGCACTTCCGATTTTGTTCATTTCGAAGATGTTTCATCCAAAATAAGTCTTCCTGAAGGACACAAACACGGAACCATAACAACAATTTCGTCAGCCGTTTTAAAAGGATTAATTGAAAAGAAGTAAAAATATAATGCCACAGATTTTAAAGATTAACACGGATTAAAATAAAAAAGATAATCTGCGAAAATCTGCTGAATCTGCGTGAAAAATTAAACAAGCAAATTCAAGAAAAAATCTGTGACTCGAGTCTGTAAGACGAACAGGCGAAGCAAAATCTGTGAAATCTGTGGCAAAAAAATAAAAACAATGATTGCATTTCAAAACATAAAAAACAATATCGTAACGGCAACAACCATTTTGTTGAGCTGTGTCGCGGTTAATTCGGCGCAAGCCCAACAAGACACGATACGATATACAGGTAAAACACTTTCCAATGTCGATTACCATCACGGGCAATTGAGTCCGGCAGTTGGAGTTCACGCTACGCAAATTATGCGAGCCAGTCGTGAACATCCTGAAAAAGCCGATGGTTTTGGTTGGACCTACAACCACCAGTCGATGATGGCCTATTGGAATAATACCTTTTATTTGCATTATTTGAGTGACCCAACAGGCGAACACATTCCGCCGGGACAAACTTTTTTGATGACTTCCAAAGATGGGGTAACTTGGACAAAACCGACGGTGCTTTTCCCAATTTATCGCATTCCTGACGGATTCAAAAAAGAGGGAGTGGAAGGCGTTGCCAAAAATCTCGATGCCGTGATGCACCAACGAATGGGTTTTTATGTTACGTCCGATAAAAGATTGCTTGCTTTGGGTTATTATGGAGTCGCAATGGACAAAAAAGACGACCCAAATGACGGAAAAGGAATTGGTCGCGTGGTTCGTGAAATTTACAAAGACGGAACGTTTGGCCCTATTTATTTTATCAGATACAATAAAAATGGGAATCCGTTGCCAACAACCTTTTCATTTTATACCAAAAGCAAAGACAAAAAGTTTATCAAAGCCTGCGATGAGCTACTTTCCAAACCATTGTTAATGCAACAATGGGTAGAAGAAGCCGATCGTGATGATAAATTGATTCCGTTAAAAAAACAATACAAAGCCTTCAATTATTACCATTTACCAAACGGAAACGTAGTAGGTTTATGGAAATTTGCCCTGACCTCTATCAGTAAAGACGAAGGGAAAACTTGGCAATACATTCCGACAAGGGCGCCAGGATTCGTAAACAGCAATGCCAAAATTTGGGGTCAAAAAACCTCCGATAATCGTTATGCAACGGTTTATAATCCGTCAGAATACCGTTGGCCATTGGCAATTTCAACCAGTGACGACGGACTGAATTATAAAGATTTATTGTTGGTTCACGGTGAAATTTCTCCGATGCGTTACGGAGGAAATTACAAATCAGCCGGCCCACAATACGTTCGCGGGATTCCCGAAACCGATGGAACACCGCCAGACGGAAAACTTTGGGTGAGTTACAGTATGAACAAGGAAGATATTTGGGTGGCTTCGATTCCGGTTCCGGTGACAAGTGAAGTGAAAGAAAATGCCAACGATGTGTTTAATGATTTGCCAAACGGTGAAGAATTAAAATTATGGAATACCTACGATTTGGCTTGGGCTTCCGCCAAAATCGAAAAGAAAACCGATGGCAAAAAAAGCCTAACTTTGAGAGACCAAGATGCTTTTGATTATTCCCGTGCCGAACGCGTGATTCCGTTTGCACAAAAAATGGAAGCGACTTTTATCGTAACGCCAGAGCAAAATAATCACGGCTTGTTACAAATCGAATTTCAAAATAAACAAGGACTTCCCGCCATTCGATTGGTGTTCGATTCGGATGGAGAATTAAAAGCTAAAAATGGTGCCCGTTTTGGTGGAATCACGAAATATGAGGCAGGAAAGGAGTACACTGTTACCGTAAAATTAGACGTTACTTCCCGTTCCTACACCGTAAAAGTGAATGATGGAAAGGAAACGAACAAAATATTCTATTCTCCCGTTGATGGTATTTCAAGAATAATGTTCCGTACAGGCAATCAGCGTTATACACCAAATGCCGATACAGAACCAGATACACCGGATTTTGTTGATTTACCAGATACAGGAAAATTGATTCCGGAGGCAGTATTTAATGTTAAATCATTGATTACGGAAAAGTTATAAAAATATATATCGCCACAAATTGCACAAATTCCCGCAAATCTTTTAGCTGAAATAAAAAGAATAATTTGTGAAAATTTGTGCAATTTGTGGTAAAAAAAAAGAAAGCGTGAAGTTTTTAAAAAACATAGTAATCCTTTTTTGTCTTCTGATATCGTTCATTTCTAATGGACAGATTTCCGTTGCCCATTTAAGATGTGAAATGGCTGAAAATCCATTAGCCGTTAGTCAAAACCAGCCAAGATTAAGTTGGCAATTGGTTTCGGGAACGTCTAATGTCTTGCAAACAGCTTATCAAATAATGGTAGCTTCTTCCGAGAAAAAATTACACAATGACGAAGCTGATGTTTGGGATAGCGGAAAAGTGGTTTCCAATAAAAATCTGCAACTATCTTATGACGGAAAATCTTTAAAAAGTGAAACTAAATACTTCTGGAAAGTTAAAGTTTGGAATCAAAACAGCAAAGCTTCCCATTGGAGCAAGCCAGCCTTTTTCAGGACAGCACCTTCAGAATCCGACTTGAATCCAATATGGATTGGTGCCATTACCAAAGCCGACAGTCATTTGCCGGAAGGCCGAAATTACCACACGGCCACTTTCAACAAAGAGAAAAAAGCCTCATTAATCAACGCTTCCGATTCGTTGTCCCGCAGAAGTATCATGCTTCGCAAACCATTTTCGGTTAACAAAGAAATTAAGGAAGCCGTAGTCTATATTTCTGGTTTGGGGCATTATGAGTTGGTTATTAACGGCGAGAAAATCGGCAACAGCGAGTTTGCGCCTTTATGGACAGATTACGACAAAACCGTCAATTACAATACGTACGAATTAACCGCTAATGAACTTGAAAAAGGTGAAAATGTAATCGGAGTTTTGTTGGGCAACGGAATGTACAACACGCTTGCCGAACGCTATTCGAAATTCTATGTGAGTTTTGGTCCGCCGACTTTATTTTTCAAAATGAAAGTGATTTATAAAGACGGTTCGGAGGAAATCATCAAATCAGACGAAAGTTGGAAATACAGCAAAAGCCCAATTACCTACAACAGTATCTTTGGTGGCGAAGATTACAATGCCAATTTGGAACAAAAAGGCTGGAACGAAAAAGGATTCAACGATGCCAATTGGAAAAAAGTAGTCGTTCAGGAAGCGCCAAAAGGTGTTTTGAGAGCACAGACTACAACGCCAATTATCGTGCAAAAACAATTTGAAGTTAAGGAAGCAAAAAAACTGAAACCTAATTTCTATATTTTCAATATGGGACAGAATCTTTCGGGATTTACCACCATAAAAGTCAAAGGAAAAAAAGGACAAACCGTTCGCGTTTGGGTGGGTGAAAGCCTGAATGAAGACGGAACGGTTGGGCAAGGAAAAACAGGGAAACCCTATTATTACGACTATACTTTGAAAGGTGACGGAGTTGAAGAATGGCAACCGAAATTCAGTTATTATGGTTTTCAATATGTTCAGATAGAGAACATCAATTATAAAGAGGTCAAGAATAAAAATCTCCCGACATTGGTTGATTTGAAATCGAATTTTATTTACAATTCGGCTGGAGAAGCAGGAACTTTTGAATGTTCGAATGATATTTTCAACAAAACGCATTGGTTGATAAACAACGCCATCAAAAGTAATTTTCAGAGTGTTTTTACCGATTGTCCGCAGCGCGAAAAATTGGGTTGGATAGAAGAAATCCATCTGAACGGCCCAGGCTTGATGTTCAATTACAATCTGGAGAGTTACATTCCTGCCACAATGCAAAACATTTCGGATTCGCAACGTGACAATGGTTTGATTCCAACGATTGTTCCCGAATATGTAGTTTTCGGAGGAGACTTTACCGACTCTCCGGAATGGGGCGTGACAGGCGTAATTCTGCCTTGGATGTATTACGAATATTACGGCGACGCTTCGTTAATCGAAAAGTATTACCCCGTAATGAAAAGGTATGTGGATTATTTAGGTACAAAAGCCACCAATCATATCGTTTCGCACGGATTGGGCGATTGGTACGATTACGGAACACACGCAGCGGGATATTCGAAAAACAGTCCGATTGCACTTTCGGCAACTTCCCATTATTTTTATGGAGCCAGTTTGGTGGCAAAAGCCGCTAAATTATTGAACAAAACCGAAGACATTGCGAAATACGAAACCTTGACTTCGGATATAAAAACGGCTTTCAACAAGGAATTTTTCAATACCGAAACCAAACAATACGGAACCAGCAGCCAGTTTAGCAACGCCGTTCCGATTTTTATGGACATCGTGGAACCGCAGTACAAAGCGGCGGTGATGCAAAATCTGTTAAACGACATCAAAGCAAAAGGCGATCGATTGACGACTGGCGATGTTGGAAACCGTTATTTGTTTCAGGCATTGGCACGAAACGGCGAAAACGAAACGATGTACAAAATGAACAATCATTATGATGCACCGGGATATGGTTTCCAGATTAAATTTGGTTTGACCACCTTAACCGAGCAATGGGATCCGCGTAAAGGAAATTCGTGGAATCACTTTATGATGGGACAAATCGAAGAATGGTTCTATCAAAGTTTAGCCGGAATTGTGCCTGATGCAGAAAATCCGGGATTCAAGCATTTCTTTATTCAGCCTGAAATCGTGGGCGATATGACTTTTGTAAAAGCCACGTACCAATCCATTTACGGAACTATTGCTTCGGCTTGGGAAAAGAAAGATGGAAAGTTAATCCTGAAAGTGGAGATTCCTGCGAATACATCAGCAACAGTAAAATTGCCGGTTTCGACGAAAAATTCTGAAATAAAAGTGAATGGAAAATTGACTAAAAATTTGAAATTAGGATCAGGGAAATATACAATTGAATGCAAAATATAGAACGATAAAAATGGAACGCGGATGAAACAGATTCGCTAAAGCGAAGACGCAGGTTGTCACGGATTTTTAATATTTAAAATTAAAAAAAATCCGTTTTTATCCGCGTTTTTACGAAGTAAATCCGTGTCATCCGCGAACCAATCTCAATAAAACTAAAATGAAAAATTTAAAAAACATAACATTTACTTTACTAGTCTCAATCTTCACATTGACACTTGCAAACGCACAATGCACATCGGATACGAATTTCAGAAAACCCGTTTCGGAAACGATTCAAAAAATAGGAACCATTTTTAATGTTGCCATAAATGACGACCGTGGTTTACTGAAAGGAAAAGAACTCGATTATGCCGATTGGAGAATCGAACCCGGAAATCTCGCTGTTTCATTGACCAATATTCTGGCGCCGTTCGAATTGATGTATTTTAAACAGCCCGACGGAACCTACATCATCAGAAAATATGAAAACCATAAAGTTTCGGTCGATAAAGGCAAAGAACGTTTAAATTATTTAACCACTTTGTATTCCAATACAACAGAATGGGAAGCCAGAAAAAAGGAAATCAAAGCCTGTATGATCACGTCTTTTGGTTTGGACAAAGCTCCGCTAATGCCCAAATCAAAACCAATTTTAACTCCGAAAAGAATTTATAAAGATTACAGCGTTGAAAATATTGGATTGGAAATTCTTCCCGGAGTTTATGCAACGGGTTCGATTTATAAACCGTATCCTTTAAATAAAAAAGCCCCAATTATCTTGACGCCAGACGGACATTTTGGCGACGGAAGATATAGAAAAGATGAGCAATACCGTTGTGCCATAATGGCCAAAATGGGAGCAATCGTAGTGAGTTACGATTTATTTGCCTGGGGAGAATCCTTATTGCAATTCCCGGAAGAAACACATAGAAACAGCATCGCATCAACCGTTCAGGTGTTGAGCGGAATCCGATTGTTGGATTATCTGGCCACCATCAAAAATGCCGATGTTACAAGAGTTGGCGTTACCGGAGGTTCTGGTGGCGGTTCGCACACGATGTTTTTGGCAGCTTTGGACGACAGGATTAAGGTTTCTGCTCCTGTTGTTATGGTGTCTTCGCATTTTTCGGGAGGATGTCCGTGCGAGAGTGGTCGCGGAATTCACCTTTGCGGAAACGGAACCAATAATGCTGAAATCTCGGCAATGATGGCACCAAAACCACAACTAATAGTTTCTGACGGAAAAGACTGGACACTGGCGGTTCCCGAATTGGAATTCCCTTTTATCCAACGCACTTATGAAATGTACGGCAAAAAGGATTTGGTCGAAAATGCCCATTTTGCGAATGAAGGACACGATTTCGGGGTTTCAAAACGTATGGCGTTGTATCCGTTTATGGCGAAATATTTAGGTTTGGATTTGAAGAAAGTGCAAAATGATAAAGGCGAAATTGACGAATCAACTTGTGTGATTGAACCTTACGATAAGTTATACGTTTTTGGCAATAAAGTTGAAAATCTGCCGAAAAATGCATTGAAAGATATCAATAAATTATATGAAATGTTTGGAGAAAAAAATCTGAAAGTTTACGAGGTTAAAAAATAGCCACGAATTCACGAATTATTTTTTTCTGCCACAGATTAAAATGATTCTCACAGATTAAAAAATCTTAAAAATCTGCGTGAAAAAAAAATACTCTCGCAGATTTAGTAGATTATTGAGGTAAAAAATGAATTTGTGCTAATTTGTGCAATTTGTGGTTAAAAAAATAACTCGGGTCTTTACCAAAAAAAAATAAAATATGAAGTTAAAAAGTAAAATTACGGCAATCTGTTTCGGACTTGTTTCATTCGCCACAACTGCGCAAACCACAACTGAGTTAAAACTTTGGTATGACAAACCGGCTGCCATTTGGAACGAAGCTTTGCCTTTGGGAAATGGCCGTTTGGGTGTTATGGTTTTTGGAGATCCATCCGTGGAACGTTTGCAATTAAACGAGGAAACGATTTGGGCGGGTTCGCCAAACACGAATGCTCACACAAAGTCAATCGAAGCTTTGCCAAAAGTACGACAGCTGGTTTTCGAAGGTAAATTTGACGAAGCACAGGCTTTGGCAACACAGGATATTATGTCGCAAACCAATGACGGAATGCCGTACCAAACTTTTGGGAGTGCCTATATTTCGTTTCCGGGACATCAAAAATATACCAATTATTACCGTGATTTGAATATTGGCAATGCTACGGCAAAAGTAAAATACACCGTAAATGGAGTAGAATTTACCAGAGAAATATTGAGCTCGTTTTCAGATCAGGTGATTGTGGTAAAACTTTCTGCGAGTCAGCCAGGGCAAATTACCTGCAATGTTTTTATGAACAGTCCGATTGACAAAACGGTTCCTTCGACTGAAGGCAATCAAATTATTCTTTCGGGAATTGGGACTAATTTCGAAGGCGTAAAAGGGAAAGTGGAATTTCAGGGAAGAATTGAAGCCAAAAATAAAGGAGGCGAAGTTTCGGCAAGCAACGGAATTCTTAGCATCAACAAAGCCGATGAGGTAACGCTTTACATTTCGATAGCCACTAATTTTAAAAATTATCAAGATATTACCGAAGACGAAGTAGCGAAAAGCAAATTGTATTTGGAACAAGCCATTACAAAGGATTTCGAAACCATAAAAAAAGCGCACGTAGCTTATTACCAAAAATTCTTCAACAGGGTTTCATTCGATTTAGGAAAAAATGATTTGGTTTCAAAACCAACGAACGAAAGAATTCGGGATTTCTCCAAACAATTTGATCCGCAACTGGCGAGTTTGTACTTCCAATTTGGACGTTATTTGCTGATTTCGTGTTCACAGCCTGGAGGTCAACCAGCCAATCTGCAAGGAATTTGGAATGATATGATAACGCCTCCTTGGGACAGTAAATACACGACAAACATCAATGCCGAGATGAATTATTGGCCGGCTGAGGTGACCAATCTTTCGGAAATGCACGAGCCTTTTATCCAAATGGCAAAAGAATTGAGCGTTACGGGAGCAGCAACTGCCAAGATGATGTACAATGCCAATGGTTGGGTCTTGCACCACAACACCGATATTTGGCGTACAACTGCCCCAGTCGATTCTGCTGCTTCGGGAATGTGGCCTACGGGTGGCGCTTGGATTAGCCAGGATTTATGGGAAAGATATTTGTACACTGGAGATAAAAATTACCTAAAAGAAATTTATCCAATTATGAAAGGCGCTGCCGATTTCTTTCTGGATTTTATGATTATGGATCCAAACACAGGTTATTTGGTGGTGGTTCCATCCGTTTCTCCTGAAAATGTACACGCTGGCAGCAAAGGAAAATCAACCATTGCTTCGGGAACCACGATGGATAATCAATTGGTTTTTGATTTGTTTACCCACGTTATCGAAGCCTCAAAATTGGTTGCTCCTGATGCAGATTATGCCAAAAAAGTAAATGCAGCTTTGGCCAAAATGGCTCCAATGAAAATCGGAAAACACAGCCAATTGCAGGAATGGCAAGAAGATTGGGACAACCCTGAAGATATTCACCGACACATTTCGCATTTGTACGGATTGTTTCCAAGCAACCAAATTTCGCCTTTCAAAACTCCGGAATTGATAGAAGCCGCCAAAACCACTTTGAAGCAAAGAGGCGATGAATCGACGGGATGGTCGATGGGTTGGAAAGTGAATTATTGGGCAAGATTGTTGGACGGAAATCACGCTTACAAATTGTTGCAAGACCAAATGCATTTGGTTACTGCCGAACAAAAAAAGGGTGGTGGAACCTATCCAAATATGCTCGATGCACACCAACCGTTTCAGATTGACGGGAACTTTGGTTGCACCGCCGGAATCGCCGAAATGTTGATGCAAAGTTATGACGATGCGATTCAATTATTGCCAGCTTTGCCAAGCGTTTGGGCAGCTGGAAGCATCAAAGGGTTAGTAACAAGAGGTGGTTTTGTAATTGATATGACTTGGAAAAACAATAAAGTTTCAACTTTAAAAATTTATTCAAAAATTGGAGGAAACTGCCGATTGCGATTGGAGAATACTTTGACAGCCGAGAAAGGAATCCAACTTAAAAAAGCAAAAGGCAAAAACCCAAATCCATTGTTTTATGACGTGACTATCAAGAAACCAATCATTTCGGAAAAAGCGGTTATCAAAACAGTAAAATTACCAAAATACAACGAATACGATGTGGAAATGAAAGCAGGGCAAACCTATTCTTTTTCAGTAAATTAACGAAAAATAAAACTTAACTTAGTAGTATGTTTCCATACATCAAATACAAGATTATAGCATTGGCAATTGTCGTTTCTGCTTTGAGCATTAATTGCAAGTCAACATCGTCGTCATCCAAAAAAGGAACGGCCGTTATTTTGAAAGCCAATAATTTCAAACATTATGTGGATTATTTCAACACGATGGAAGACGAGAATCTGAAATTTGCGATTCCGAATGACAGTGCGTGGAGGTGGATGGAAAAGAATGTTCCGTTGTTTGAATGTCCACAGCAGAATTTTGAGGAGATTTATTATTATCGTTGGTGGACGGCTCGAAAACACATCAAGAAAACGCCTCTTGGTTTCGGAATTACAGAGTTTTTAGTGGATCGTTCGTATGCCGATAAATACAATTTGATTGCTTGTGCGGTGGGACATCATATCAATGAATTTCGTTGGGTGCACGATCCGCAGTATATTGAGCAGGATGTCAAAATTTGGTACCGTGGCAATGAAGGAAAACCGATGAACAAGTTGTATAAATTCAGCAGTTGGACGGCTGATGCGTTGTACAATCGGTATTTGGTGAATAAGGATGAAAAATTCTTGTTGGATATGTACCCGGATATGGTGACGGATTATGCGGTTTGGGAAAAAGACCGCCAGCGCAAAGATGGTTTGTTTTGGCAACACGATGTAAAAGACGGAATGGAAGAATCGTTGAGTGGCGGGCGAAAAGTACAAAATGCAAGACCGACGATTAACAGTTATATGTATGGAAATGCTGTGGCGATTTCGAAAATGGCATCGATGAAAGGCGACAAAGAAGTGGAGGCTAAATTTAAAGCCAAAGCCGAAGTTTTGCAACAATTGGTGGAAACCAAATTATGGAATCCTAAAAGTGAATTCTTTGAAACGTTCACTGAAAAAGATACTTTGGCACAGGTTAGAGAAGCAATTGGATTTATTCCGTGGTATTTTAATCTGCCACAAAAAGGCAAAGGTTTTGAAAAAGCCTGGGAACAGATTAAGGATGATAAAGGGTTTTCGGCACCTTTTGGTTTGACAACAGCCGAGCGCAGAAGTCCGCGTTTTAGAACCCACGGAACCGGAACCTGCGAATGGGACGGAGCGATTTGGCCTTTTGCGAGTTCACAGACATTGACGGCTTTGGCCAATGTTCTGAATAATTACAATCAGACTTTCGTTGCCAAAACCGATTATTTCAAGCAAATGGATTTGTATGTGCAATCACAATATTACCGAGGAAAGCCATACATTGGAGAATATCTGGATGAAACAACAGGGTATTGGCTGATGGGCGACAAGGAAAGAAGCCGTTATTACAATCACTCGACTTTTAACGATTTAATAATTACGGGATTGGTTGGTTTACGCCCGAGAGCAGATGAAAAGATTGAGGTGAATCCGTTGATTCCACAGGAAAAATGGGATTGGTTTTGTCTGGATAATGTTTTGTATCACGGCAATATCATCACGATTCTTTGGGATAAAACAGGAGAGAAATACCATAAAGGAAAAGGTTTCAGAATCTTTAAAAATGGAAAACAAATTGCAGTTTCAGAAAAATTGGAGAAATTAGTGGGGGAATAAAACTAAAAAAGATGAAGATTAGCTATAAAATTATATCAGTATTTTTTATTTTCAGTTGTGTGTTTTGTTACGCACAGACTGTTAATATCAATCAATTTAGCACCTTGATAAAATCAAATCATAACATATCTTTAATCAATCCGGTATGGAATGAAGGGTGTTTAATGACTTATGATGCTGGTCAGGTAAATGCTAATGGAGGAGCTTTTTCGCTAAATTTTATCAATCAAAGTGGAGCACCAGGTTATAAAGGATATCCAAACGGTTCGATTGGTGCTTTCAAAGGAGGAGGTAATTATAGTCAAGGAATTAAAGCTGCTTGCGGATTGCCAATTCAAATTAAAGATTTGAATTATGATTTAAGAATGAAGTGGAAGGTTTCGCAACTCAATGCAACTGATCCAGACGATAAGTGGTGGGCGAGTATCAATGTAATATTCGATTCGACTGCCCCAAATTTGGAACCCATTGGCGACGATAGAGATTATGATTTAGTTATTGAACTCAATAGATACGAGCAAGAAGATTTTGTAGATGTTCCTAGTGCTACAAATCAAGTTTATTGGTATTATGCTAGAAATACAGATAAAACTTTGAAGACTTTGGATTTCAATTACAACGGAATAATTTATAGCTGGGTAGTTCGATATAAATTTGTCAACTATCCTGTTGGACATTCCAATTATGCCGACAATAATAAGGTTCACGTAAAGTTTACACCTTTGTTCAATTCAAATGTTGCACCATTTTTAGATCATTCATTAAAGAAATTTATTGATACTTCAGTTGACTATTTGCAAAATGTAAATTTAACCAATTCTGAACGTGCTTTGGCTCAAGAAAAAGTAGGTAATTCAAATTTGTATATCAAAAACATCAATGCAGGATACGAGGTTTATACAGGAACTTTTACCATTGCCAATGATTATTTTTATACCGTTTTAGACTCAAATCCGCCTGCTAGTCCAGCAAATTTAGTAGTCACAACGTTATCAAATCAAGTTAGTTTAGATTGGAATGATAATCTAGATTCCGATTTTAATTCGTATAAAATTTTTAGAGCAACAAACGGAGGGGCTTATTCTGTAATTGCAACAAATGTTAATGTTAGTAATTATTTAGATGCAACGACCACAACAGGGAATAACTATTCTTATTATGTGGTTGCTGACGACAGATCTTATAATGTGTCAAATCCTTCAAACAGTCAAAATATTACTTTGAATACTAAAAAATTTGAAAAGGAAGTCAATTTGGTTGTTTATCCAAATCCAACTGAAAATACTTTTACTATTGAGACAAATTTTGAAATAAAAAAGGTAGAATTATTTTCGACGGATGGAAAATTAGTCTCTTTTTCAATAAAAGACAATACATATGATGTCTCTAAAATAAATAAAGGAATTTATTTTTTAAAAATACAATTGAAAGATACTGAAATTGTTAAAAAATTGATTGTCAAATAATAAAACTTATGAAAAAAACATTTTTATACACCTTCATCCTCATTGCATCGCTAAGTTTTTCTTTGGCGCAAGCCCAAAAAAATGGTGTAAGCAATTTGCAAACCGAAATGCTGGACAATCCAGAAGGAATTGATGTTTTGCAACCAAGATTAAGTTGGCAAATTAATGCAGAAGGAAACGATGTAAAACAAACAGCCTATCAAATTATGGTGGCTTCAACATTGGAAAACCTGAATGCCAACAAAGCGGATTTATGGGATAGTGGAAAAGTAACTAGTAACGAATCGGTCAATATTATTTACAATGGAAAAAAATTGGGAGACCGACAAAATGCGTTTTGGAAAGTAACCGTTTTTACCAATAAAGGCGAAATAAAATCGGCTACAACTGCCCATTTTAGCATAGGAATTTTAACTTATGCCGACTGGAAATCGACACGCTGGATTGGCTATGAAAAATTGTCGAAAGATGATAGCGTTTCCCAGTATTCGAGATTGTCAGCCCGTTATTTGCGAAAAGAAATTGATTTGAAAAAACAAGTTAAAAGTGCCAAGGTCTATATTATGGGTATGGGCTTGTATGAGTTGTACATCAACGGAAATAAAATTGGAGACCAGGTTTTGGCACCTGTTCCAACAGATTATACCAAAAACGTAAAATACAATGTTTTTGATGTGACTGCCCAATTGAAAGAAGGCAAAAATATGTTGGGAACGATTTTAGGAAACGGACGATTTTTTGCAATGCGTCAGGATTATAAACCGTATAAAATTAAGTCGTTTGGAATGCCAAAAATGGCTTTGCAGTTATTCGTGGAATATACCGATGGAAGCAATGAAGTTATTCGAACCGATGATAGTTGGAAACTAACCACCGATGGACCGATTTTGTCCAACAACGAATACGACGGTGAAGAATACGATGCCCGCAAGGAAATGAAAGGTTGGAACACCACCAATTTTGATGATAAATCTTGGGTAAATGCTCGTTATGTGCAAGAACCGGGCGGTTTTTTTGAAGCCCAAATGTCGCCGAATATGAAAATTATGGGCGAAGTAAAACCAATTTCGATTAAAGCAACTGCCAAAGAAACTTACATTTTGGATATGGGCCAGAATATGGTGGGCTGGTTGCAATTGAAAGTTAAAGGGAAAAGCGGCGACCAAATAACGATGAAATTTGCCGAGTCTTTGCAAAAAGATGGTTCGTTATACATTGCCAATTTGCGTGATGCCAAAACGACTGATGTTTATACATTGAAAGGCGAAGGCGAAGAAATCTGGGAACCCCGTTTTATATTTCACGGTTTCCGATTTGTAGAAATTTCAGGTTTTCTGACCAAGCCAACCTTGGACAATTTCGTTGGAAAAGTGGTGTATGACGATATCAAAACCACCGGAACTTTCGAATCTTCGGATGCCACGATGAACCAGATTTTTAAAAATGCGTGGTGGGGAATCAGCGGAAATTACAAAGGAATGCCAATTGATTGTCCGCAACGTAACGAGCGTCAGCCTTGGTTAGGCGATAGAACAACGGGTGCTTATGGCGAAAGTTTTTTATTCGATAACCAAACCTTGTATGCCAAATGGCTCGATGATATTAAATATTCCCAAACACAAGATGGAGGATTACCCGATGTAGCACCGGCTTTTTGGCGTTATTATGGCGATAATGTGACTTGGCCGGGAACGTATATTACCGTTGCCGATATGTTGTACACGCAATTTTCCGACAAAGAAGTAATTAAAAAGCAGTATCCAACTATGAAAAAATGGATGGTGTATATGGAAGAAAATTACCTGCGAAATGATTTGATGGACAAGGACAAATACGGTGATTGGTGTGTTCCGCCAGAATCGCTGGAATTGATTCGTTCCAAAGATCCTGCTCGAATGACAGATGGTGAAGTTTTGTCAAGTGCTTTTTATTATCAATTGTTGGGGATAATGAAAAAGTTTGCAACTATTGCAAATGAGGAAAATGATATTGCGCATTATGATGATTTGGCGGTAAGAATTAAAAAAGCATTCAATGCCAAATATTTGAATACTTCGACCAATAGCTACGCCAATAATACGGTAACCGCAAACGTCTTGCCTTTGGCTTTCGGGATGGTTCCTGAAAATGTAAAAGAGAAAGTATTCCAAAATATGGTTCACGAAATTGAAGTGACCAAACAAGGGCATATCAGCACGGGAGTTATTGGAACGCAATTTTTGATGCGTACTTTGACCAATTTTGGTAGAGGTGATTTGGCTTTTAAATTGGCTTCCAACAAAACCTATCCAAGTTGGGGTTATATGGTCGAAAATGGGGCTACCACTATTTGGGAATTGTGGAATGGAAATACCGCCGATCCTACGATGAATTCGCAAAATCACGTAATGCTTTTGGGTGATTTGATGATTTGGTACTACGAAAATATGGCGGGAATCAAGAGCAATCCAGAAAAACCGGGCTTTGAACAAATCATTATGAAACCAGATTTCAATGCCGGATTGACTTTTGTAAATGCTTCCTACGAGTCCATTCACGGTTTGATAAAAAGCGATTGGAAGAAAGGTAAAAGTAATTTAGTTTGGAAAATTACCATTCCAGCAAACACCACAGCACTCGTTTATTTGCCAACAACAAATGCTTCGGACGTGAAAGTGAATAATGTAAAAGTATCCAAATCGTATCAAATCGAAAACAACAAAGTGGTTCTTGAATTGCCTTCGGGGACTTATGAAATTAATGCAAATAATATAAAATAATGAAAACGTTACAAATCTCGGTTGTCCTTTTAACCATACTACTTTTAGGAAGTTGCAAATCGGCAGTTGAAAACAAAATAGCTTTAAAAGACAAAACTTGGAAAGAAGGAATTGTGTCCGAAGAATTTATATTTGAGACCGCTCCTTATCCATCTTGTCACGCAGCAACTATTGCCGAAACGACCAATGGCGATTTAATAGCTTCTTGGTTTGGTGGTACCAACGAAAGAGATCCTGATGTTGGGATTTGGGTAAGCAAACGCAAAAACGGAAAATGGACAGAAGGAATTGAAGTTGCCAATGGAATTATGAAAGAAGGACCAAGATTACCTACTTGGAATCCTGTTTTGTACCAAATTCCAAAAGGAGATTTGTTGCTTTTTTATAAAATTGGTCCAAGTCCATCAACTTGGTGGGGAATGTTATTGCGCTCTTCTGATGGAGGTGAAACTTGGTCGAAACCCGAAAAATTGCCGAATGACTTTTTGGGTCCTATCAAAAACAAGCCTGTTTTGTTGGCCAATGGTACTTTGTTGAGTCCTTCAAGCATCGAAGGAAAAGGAGGTTGGCATTTGCGTATGGAATCGACTCCCGATTTTGGAAAAACTTGGATTATGGGCGATACTATCGGTAAAAAACAAGATACAATTAACGCTATTAGTGCCATCCAACCGAGTATTCTTTTTCATAAAAAAGGCAAAATACAAGCCATTGGACGAACACGAAACCGACATTTGTTTAGCACTTTTTCGAATGATAATGGGAAAACTTGGTCGGCTTTAGAACTTTTGAATCTGCCAAACAACAATTCAGGAACCGATGCGGTAACAATGAAAAACGGGGAACACGCTTTGATTTACAACCACGTTTTGCCTTATGGAGATGACCCAAAAGGGGTTAGAACGCCACTAAATATTGCCGTTTCAAAAGACGGTATTAATTGGAATGCTTCCTTGGTTTTGGAAGATTCAAGAATTGGTCAGTATTCTTATCCAGCCATAATTCAAGGCTCTGACGGGATGTTGCATTGTGTTTATACTTGGAGAAGACAACGCATTAAATATGTGAAAATCGATCCGTCAAAATTAGTTTCATTTCCTATAGTGAATGGAGTTTGGCCGGGGCCAACAAAAAAAATATACCAAGTTGCAGTTTGTGATTGGATGATTCTAAAAAGACAAAAATTAGGTGCTTTCGAATTGGCCAAAACCATTAATTCTGACGGAATCGAATTGGATATGGGCGGGTTGGGAAATAGAGAAACTTTCGATAGTAAATTAGGCGATCCTGTTGAAAGGCAAAAGTTTTTGGACAAATCGAAAGAAACTGGAGTTGAAATTAGTTCTATTGCAATGTCTGGTTTTTATGCCCAATCTTTCGCAGAGCGAGAAACGGTAGAGAAAATGGTGAACGATTGTATCGAAACGATGAAAAATACGAATGTTCAAATTGCTTATTTGCCATTAGGAACACAATGCGATTTAGCCAAACATCCTGAATTGCGTCCCAAGGTTATCGAAAGATTAAGATGGGCTGGCGAACAAGTCAACAAAATAGGAGGTGTTATTGCTGTAGAAACGTCATTGGATGCTGCAGGAGACAAAAAATTATTGGAAGAAATTGGCAATAGAAACATCAAAATTTCATTCAATTTTGCCAATGCTGTTGATAACGGAAGAGATATTTCAAAAGAGTTAAAAACATTGGGAAGGGACAATATTGCCCAAATTCACGCTTCGACTACAGATGGTGTTTGGTTGCAAAACAACAAAGCAGTGAATTTGCCGGAAATCAAAAAAACTTTAGACAAAATGCAATGGGGTGGCTGGTTGATTATCGAACGTTCCAGAGATGTAAATCAAGTTCACGATGTGAAAGCGAATTATGGTGCCAATGTGGAATATTTAAAAAGCATTTTCAAGAATTAAAAATATTTAACCACAGATTTAAAGGTTAAAAGCATTTTTTAAATCTGTGGAAATCTGTGGAAATCTGTGGAAATCTGTGTAATCTGTGGCGAAAAAATCAAGATTATAATTTGTGCTAATTTGTGCAATTTGTGGTCAAAAAATAACAATACAAATGAAATATTTAAGTTTACTTTTTTTATGTTTTTACGTGTCTGTTTCATCAGCGCAAAACATCACCATTGTTCGTGATGCCAATGCACCTAGAGCAACCTTCGGAGCTGAAAAATTATCAGAAATAGCAACTACCAAAGGATTCAAGGTAGTTTTTACGGATAAAGTTCCTAAAAAATCAAAAGACAAAGTAATCGTCATTGGTGAAAAAGGAACCGACTTTTGGAAACAAAATTCAAAAAACGCTAAAATCGATGACAGCCAATTAACCAAAAAGGAAGGTTTTCAAATTTGTACGCAGAAAAACATCATTTACATTGAAGGAACCGATGCAACGGGAGCTTTGTATGGCACAATGGAATTAGTTGATCGCATCAAGACCTCTGGCGAAATTCCCTCAGAAATCAATATCGACGACAGTCCGGAAATGGTGTTGAGAGGTGCCTGTATCGGAATGCAAAAACCGGTTTATCTTCCCGGAAGAGACGTTTACGAATATCCATACACTCCCGAAACTTTTCCTTGGTTTTACGACAAAAAATTGTGGACAAAGTACTTGGATATGATGGTGGATAATAGAATGAATTCCTTGTATTTGTGGAACGGACATCCTTTTGCCTCCTTGGTGAAATTAAAAGACTATCCGTTTGCAATGGAAGTCAGCGAAGAGGATTTCAAGAAAAATGAAGAAATCTATAAATACCTTACCGTAGAAGCCAACAAACGAGGAATTTGGGTAATTCAAATGTTTTACAATATCATCGTTTCCAAGCCTTTTGCGGAGCATTACAACATCAAAACCCAAGATCGTTCGCGTCCAATTACGCCTTTGCTTTCCGATTATACTCGAAAATCAATCGCGGCTTTTATCGAAAAATACCCCAATGTGGGATTGTTGGTTTGTTTGGGAGAAGCCATCAACACAGTTGATGATGACGTGGAATGGTTTACAAAAACCATTATTCCGGGAGTGCAGGACGGATTGAAAGCATTGGGAAGAACAGACGAACCGCCAATTATTTTGCGTTCCCACGATACCGATGCGCCTTTGGTAATGGAAAAATCGCTTCCGTTGTATAAAAACTTGTACACGGAGAGCAAATACACGGGAGAATCTTTGACAACTTATGCACCTGGTGGCCCTTGGGGAGAAACGCACAGACAACTAAGTGCTTTAAAATCCATTCACATCGAAAACGTGCATATTTTGGCAAACTTGGAGCCTTTCCGATATGGTTCGCCAGATTTTATCCAAAAAACCGTTCAGGCAATGCACAATATTCACGGTGCCAATGCGCTGCATTTGTATCCGCAGGCATCGTATTGGGATTGGCCCTATTCGGCTGATAAAACGAAAACGGGTGAGCGATTGTTAGAAATGGATCGCGATTGGATTTGGTACAAAGCCTGGTCGAGATATGCTTGGGACAGTAAAAGAGACCGAAAGGAAGAGGTTAAATTCTGGGACAAAGATTTGGCTGCAAAATACGGAACCGATGATGAAGCCGGAAACAA
This sequence comes from Flavobacterium alvei, assembly GCF_002920895.1. GTDB lineage: Bacteria > Bacteroidota > Bacteroidia > Flavobacteriales > Flavobacteriaceae > Flavobacterium > Flavobacterium alvei. The sequence goes on along the minus strand of NZ_PQVG01000005.1, from coordinate 74,682 downwards.
TATTTTGAAAGCTTATGAAGAAGCCGGAGAAATAGCCCCAAAAACATTAAGACAATTTGGAATTACCGAAGGAAATCGCCAAACATTACTGTTGGGAATGTTCGAAAGTCAATTGGTAAACCCGGCAAAATGGCGTGTCTATCCTGGATTCCACGAATCTTGTGGACCAATTACTGAATTGCTTTTGGATTATGCCAAAAAAGAATGGAATCACAAAGCACACGCTGGAGAAACACCGCCTCAAATCATAAGCGAAATTACCCAACACGGAAAATTAGCCGTTGAAGCCATTGACAAAGCCGAAGCAAGCGTAACCAAGGACAAAGAAGAATTTTTGCGCCTTAAAAACGATATGCACGCTTACAAAGCCTTCGCCGATTTCTTTTCGGAGAAAGTAAAAGCCGCGATGTTGGTCTTGCGTTACAGCTATTCCAACGACATTTCCGATTTGGATCAAGCCTTGCCACATCTTGAAAAAAGTCTGGAGCATTACCAATTATTGGTCAATTTGACCAAAGATAGTTATTGGTATGCCAACAGTATGCAAACTGCACAACGTAGAATCCCGATTGGCGGAGACGATGGAAACAACAAGACCTGGGCAGAATTGTTACCGCATTACGAAAGAGAAATGGCCAATTTCAAACGAAATTTGGCTTTATTGAAATTGTCGAAAGATGGGAAAATTGCAACCAAGGAAGGCAAACCTTGGCAAACCGCCGAAGTCACTTTATTGAGCGAGAGTAAAGGAACTTATGCTGTAAAAAACGGAACTCAAGTTTATGGAACTCCAATCTCGGAACTGGTAAAAATAGCTCCTGAATTGCAAAATCTAAAAGGAATTACTTTCGATGAAACCGCTCAAAATGAAAATGGAACTCACCTGAAATTCAAAAATACCAAAGCCGTAAAATTGGTTGTGGGTTATTTCAATTCCGACCAAAAAAGATTCTTGTTGCCACCAAGTTTGGAGACAGACGCGGCCGGAAATGCCTACGGTCAAGCCGAAGTGATTTTGGCAAGCGCGATGAATTTGAAAGAATTACCAAGGGTAAATATTCACACGTACACCTTTCAACCCGGCGAAAATAAACTGGATTTAGGCAAAGGGAAAGTATTGATTTTAGGATTTATTGATGCGAACCAAACCATTACAACTCGCGATGTCGGTTATATTGATGCTGGCGAAAAAGGGGCTATCGATTGGTTATTTTATTAAAATGAAGAAATTAATTTACATATTATTTTTTATAACTGCTTTTTCTTGGTCACAAACCCAAGGAAAAGCAGCATCCTTTCGTAAAGAAGTCTCGTTGAACTCCTCTTGGGAAACCATTGTTTTGGAGAATAATTCGCAACAAGAAGAAGTCTTTGTGCAAAATCCAAAAGTGGATGCTCAATGGCAAAAAGTTAACGTACCGCACAATTGGGATCAATATTATGGTTTCCGAAGAACCAAACACGGCAATTTACACGGTACTGCTTGGTATCACAAAACTTTGCAACTGGATAAATCAGATTCGGGGAAAAGGCTTTTCCTTTATTTTGAGGGTGTTAGTTCCTATGCCACGGTTTGGGTTAACGGCAAAAAAGTAGGCGAACACAAAGGCGGAAGAACAACTTTTACAGCCGATATTACAAATGCCGTTTCTTTCGAAAAAGCAAATGATATAATCGTTAAAGCATCGCATCCAGCATTCATTGCTGACTTGCCTTGGGTTTGTGGCGGTTGTTCCGGCGAATGGGGATTTTCCGAAGGCTCTCAGCCAATGGGGATTTTCAGACCCGTGACTTTAGTCGTTACCGATGAAGTTAGAATACAACCTTTCGGCGTTCACATTTGGAATGACAAAACCACTTCCATAGAGAAAGCGATTCTGAATGTTACCACCGAAATCAAAAATTACGGAAATGCTATCAGAAACCTAACAATCGAAAATACCCTTTTAGATGAAAACGGAAAAAAAGTTGTTAGCGTAAAAAAGGATGTCAAAAACACTTCAGGAGAAACTAAAGAAATTGCACAGACACTTCCCGAAATTGCAAATCCAAAATTATGGTCGCCTGCCCATCCGTATTTGTATCAATTGGTCACCACGATTTCTGAAAACGGGAAAAAAATTGACGAATTAAAAACGCCTTACGGGATTCGTTGGGTTTCTTGGCCAGTTAGTCGTGACGGAAAAGACAATCGTTTTTTTATCAATGACGAGCCTTTGTTCATCAACGGAACCTGCGAATACGAACATTTAATTGGGAACAGCCATTCGTTTTCAAAAGAACAAATTCATTCGAGAATCGAGCAAATAAAAGCAGGCGGTTTCAATGCTTTTCGCGAAGCGCACCAACCCCATAATTTGGAATACCAAAAAGAATTGGATGAAAACGGAATCCTGTTTTGGAGTCAGTTTTCGGCGCACATTTGGTACGACACACCCGAATTCAAGGAGAACTTCAAAACCTTGTTGAGAGAATGGATTAAGGAACGCCGAAACAATGCCTCAGTCGTGATGTGGGGATTGCAAAACGAAAGCACCATTCCGAAGGAATTTGCAGAAGAATGTACCCAAATCATTCGCGAAATGGATCCAATGTCCGCTTCGCAACGCATCGTTACGACCTGCAACGGAGGAGAAGGAACCGACTGGAATGTCGTGCAAAACTGGTCGGGAACCTACGGTGGTGATCCGTTCAATTACGATGTCGAAATGAGCAAGCAATTGCTAAACGGGGAATACGGCGCCTGGCGTTCACACGACCTTCACACAGAAGGGGAATTTGACCAAAAAGGAGCTTTGAGCGAGAATCGTTTTTCGCAATTAATGGAAATCAAAGTCCGCGAAGCTGAATCGGTAAAAGATAAAATCGCAGGGCAATTCAATTGGATTTTTGCCTCTCACGAAAATCCGGGACGTACCCAAAACGGTGAAGGTTTCCGAGATATCGACAAGGTTGGACCCGTGAATTACAAAGGACTTTTCAGCATTTGGGGCGAACCTTTGGACGCCTATTATATGTACCGCGCCAATTATGTTTCGAACAAAACCAACCCGATGGTGTATATCGTTTCGCACACTTGGCCGAATCGCTGGGATGCACCGGGAATCAAAAACGGCATCGATGTGTATTCCAATTGTGATGAAGTGGAACTGTTCAATGACGTGAATAAATCATCGCTCGGGAAATTAAAAAATCCGGGTTTGGGACAACATTTTCAATGGAATAATGTCAATATCCAATACAATGTTTTGTATGCGGTGGGTTATGTTAACGGTAAAGCGGTTGCCAAAGATTATATCGTATTGAACAGTTTGCCAAAAGCACCTAATTTTAAAGCATTGGAAACCCAAAAAGAAACGTTGCTGCAACCTCAAAAAGGCTATAATTATATTTATAGAGTAAATTGTGGTGGTGCAGCTATTACAGATTCGTTATGGAATACTTGGGATGCAGATGTTCATAAAAGTGGAAAAAATACTTGGGGTTCTTTGTCGTGGACGGATAATTTCAAACAATTGCCTGATTTTTATGCGAGTCAAAGAAGAACATTCGACCTAATTGCTGGCACAAACGAACAAGAATTATTTCAAAGTTTTAGATACGGAGTTGATAAATTGCGTTACGAATTCTCTGCACCGGACGGCGAATATTTGGTCGAATTGTATTTCACGGAACCTTGGTACGGAACCGGTGGAGGACTGGATTGCAAAGGCTGGCGTTTGTTTGACGTAGCCATCAATGGCAATGTGGTGTTGAAAGATTTGGATATTTGGAGTGAAGTCGGACACGATGCTGCTTTAAAGAAAACCTTCATAGTTAAAAGCGTAAACGGAAAAATCGTTATTTCATTTCCAAATGTAAAAGCAGGCGAAGCCATAATTTCGGCAATTGCCATTGCGACTAAAAATAAAAACGTTCAACCAGCAAAAGAATCGGCGAGAAATATTCAAAATTTTGTCAGAGATTCTTATGATAAAACAGCTAATGGAGTAAGCTCTTGGCTGGATATCAATTCTAAACAATATTCAGATTCGGAGGTTGTTTTTACCCAATTGCCTTCTGAAGTTTTTGGAGCTGATTATTTGAAATTATCCAATCGTTCTAAAGTTTCTGGTTCATTCACAACCAAAGAGGATTCTGAAATTTATCAATTTAGCACATCCAAAGATTCTATTTCGGGTTACAAAAAAATGGATGAAACAGCGAAAAACTCAGATAGAGTAGAATTTTCGGTTTTCCATAAAAAAGTAAAAAAAGGAGAAAAAGTGCCTTTTGAAAACAATACCATCGCTGTTGTTCCAACCTACGATATGGGCGAAAAAGACGATTCACGACCGGTTGTGCTTTTGGAAGCAGAAACTGCCAAAACCACCGGAACCGGAATCGAAAAAGGCAATTTCAAAAAAGCCGATTACATCGAATTCAAGGAAAAAACAAAAAACAGCATCCAGTTTGAGGTGAAACCGGGCGTTGCAGGAATCTATCTGATGCGCTTCCGTTTTATGAACAAAAACGAAACGCCTGTAAAAGTCAAATTCAAAATGGAAGATGCCTACGGAATCCTGATGCGAAATGACAACATCGAATTTCCTTCGGCAACAGAAAAATGGAAAGTGTTGAATACGACTTCCGGCGGTTACATCAACGCAGGAACGTACAAAATCACGATAGAATCAGACGATATAAAAGGATTGTTGTTGGATTCTTTTGAGTTTCAGTAGAAGTTTTCATTCCAGTTGCAACAGGGTATGAAGCCGAAAAGCATAGATTGTTTTAAATTGCCTCCAGCTTTAGCTGGAGGGGAAATGAATGAGTTTCAAATAGGCTTTAGCCAAAAAGAATTTTGTTTTGGCTAAAGCCCCATTTCCGATTATGCTAGTAATCCCCCAGCTAAAGCTGGAGGCAATTTAATGATTTGAAAATAGATTTGTATATATGTTAGTTGTATTCAATTTTTCAAAAATGAAATGTTAAAAATATAAAATACTACAAAAAAGGATTGGTTAGATTAATTTAAAAATTAAGTCAAAATGAAAGGAGAAAAAAATAAAAAACATCATTTTATACCTCAATGTTACTTGAGATATTTTTCTAATAATCGTAAATCTATCAATATTTATAGCAAGAAAAGGAATAGAAGTAGTCCCATTCAAGCAATTTCAAAAACAGCTTGTGAAGACTATTTTTACAGAATACCTGAAAAGTTTATAGCAAACCTAGATAACCAAATTTTTCATCCAAATTTCTTTGAAAAAGAATTTTTTGACGATAACATTGAGAAATTACTTGGGCCAATATTAAAAACTATAGATTGTGCCGTAGAAAATTGGAAAACTAATAAGATAGAAAACGAAGTGCTTCAAAAGTCTGATAAAGAAGTGTTTGCAGGATTGATTGCTGTTCAATATTTAAGACTTCCGAATATTAGAGATCTGAACTGGTCTTTTTATACAAAAAGTAATAATGAGCGATTGGATATAGTAAAGTCAATTTTGAGTGCTGAATTCCCTGAGAATAAAAGTTTTATGGAAACTATTAATTTAGAAATTGATGAAGAATATAAATTAGTTCTTCACGCTAAAACTTTTGCGAACGAAAATTTAATATACAAATTACAAGATTGTATTCTAGATAAAATTTGGATTTTTTATGTAAGTAATGAAGATGATTTTTATACTTCTGATAATCCTATTATCTTAAAACCGCATATAGGAGAACAATCTTCTTTTTACGATGAGGGTGTTGAGATAATTTTTCCAATAAGTAGCTCCGTTTTATTAACTCTTTGGGATAAGAAGCATTTTGAAGACAAAATTTTTCAGGATAATAAATTTAATATAATAAATAGTAAATCAAAGAATGAGTATAATTGCTATCAATATTTATTTGCAAATGATGAAGTTTATTCTAAAAATGATAATTTTAAATTAATTGAACTCTTAAAATATGTAAATGGAGGGAATGAAAAATTTATAAAAAAACCTACTGTTTTAGTTAATGGGAAATAAAAAATCAGCAAAGATTGTCTTATTAGATTCAAAAATTATGAAGTCATATAAAAACATTTTACAAAAAATAGGAATTGTATTGGTATTACTGCTTTCGACGGCCTGTTTCGCCCAAGCCAAAAAAGCCAGAATTGTTGAAGATTTCAATAAAAACTGGAACTTCAAACTAGGAGATTATCCAAAGGCTATCAATGCGAATTTCAGCACTGCCGATTGGAGAGCATTGCAATTGCCTCACGATTGGAGTATCGAAGGGGCATTCAATAAAGACAATCCAACCAAACAGGCTCAGGGATTTTTGCCGGCAGGAAAAGGCTGGTATCGCAAAATTTTTACCGTTCCCGCGAATTGGAAAAACAAAGCCGTTTCGGTTGAATTTGACGGTGTTTTCAAGAACAGCGAAGTTTTTATTAATGGACATTCGTTGGGAATCCGCCCGAACGGATATATTTCATTTAGTTACGAATTGTCACAATATTTGCATTTTGGAAAACAGAATATCATCGCGGTAAAAGTCGATAACGATGCGCAACCCAATTCTAGATGGTACACCGGTTCGGGAATTTACAGAAACGTGCGATTGGTTGCTTCGGAGAAATTGCACGTGGCAAAATGGGGAACTTATGTAACCGCGCCCGAAGTTTCGGCAGCAAAAGCAACTGTTCGTTTAGAGGTTAGCATTGACAATGAAAACGCTTCCGCAAAAGAATTCAAACTCGTGACTTCTATCCTCAATGCAGACAATGTTGAGGTTGCGAATACCACTTCAACAGAAAAAATAGGAGCCAAAACTTCAGCAAAAAAGATTCACAACTTAACGGTAAACCAACCAAAATTGTGGGATACCGAAAACCCGAATCTGTACAAAGTGGTGACCAAAATTTATGAAAACTCGAAATTAATCGACAATTACGAAACTCCGCTTGGTTTTAGATATTTTAATTTTGATAGCGAAAAAGGATTTTCATTAAACGGAAAACCAACCAAAATATTAGGGGTTTGCCTGCATCACGACAACGGTGCTTTGGGAGCGGTAGAAAATATTCACGCCGTTCGAAGAAAACTGAAGTTGCTGAAAGAAATGGGTTGCAACGCCATTCGAATGTCGCATAATCCGCATTCGCTGGAAATGATGCAACTGTGCGACGAAATGGGTTTTATTGTTCAGGACGAAGCTTTTGATGTTTGGAAAAAGAAAAAAGTAACCAACGATTACCACAAAGATTGGGATGCGTGGCACAAACAGGATTTGGAAGATTTTATTAAACGTGACCGCAACCATCCATCGGTAATAATGTGGAGTATCGGTAACGAAATCCGTGAGCAATTCGACAGTACCGGAATCGCGATTACGAGAGAATTGGCCAAAATCGTAAAATCGCTGGACACGACCCGCCCGGTAACTTCGGCTTTGACAGAGAATGTAATCGAGAAAAATTTCATTTACCAGTCGGGTGCTTTGGATTTGTTGGGATTCAATTACAAACACGAAGACTACAAAGATTTTCCGGAACGTTTCAAAGGACAAAAAATACTGGCATCCGAAAGTGTTTCGGCTTTGGAAACACGTGGACACTATGATTTTCCGGATGGCATTAAAGCGTGGCCGACCAAGTATGGCGCTTCATTTGACGGAAACAAAGATTGGACAGTTTCGGCTTACGATCAGGTGAAGTCTTATTGGGGTGCAACGCACGAAGAAAACTGGAAAACCATCAAAAAGCAGGATTTTATGGCGGGGACTTTTATCTGGACAGGCTTTGATTACATTGGCGAACCCGATCCATATCCGTATCCGGCAAGAAGTTCTTATTTCGGGATTATCGATTTGGCGGGACTTCCAAAAGATGTCTATTATATGTACCAAAGCGAATGGACGACCAAACCGGTTTTGCATATTTTCCCGCATTGGAACTGGACCGCAGGACAAGAAGTTGATGTTTGGGCGTATTACAACAATGCCGATGAGGTAGAATTGTTTCTCAACGGAGAATCGTTGGGCAAAAAAGCCAAACAAAACGACGATTTGCATATTTCTTGGAGAGTGAAATTCGAACCAGGAACACTGAAAGCCATTTCTAGAAAAGATGGAAAAGTGGTTTTGGAAAAAGAAATTCACACTGCTGGAACTGCTTCTAAAATCGATTTGAAAGCCGATAAAAATACCATCAAAAATGATACTTACGATTTAGTTTACGTAACAGTTTCTGTTGTAGATAAAGACGGGAACCTTTCTCCAAACGCCAATGACCTAATCCAATTTGAAGTCACAGGAGGTGGAAAATTAGTGGGTGTTGACAACGGTTATCAGGCAGGTTTGGATTCGTTTAAAGCGAATTCCTGCAAAGTCTATAACGGAAAATGCATCGCCATCATCCAGTCGAACGGAAAGAAACAAAACATTCAGTTAAAAGCAAGTACTGGGAATAGAATTGCGCCATCAACGATTGATGTAAAAGTGGAATAAGTGTTTTAGAAAATAATTGTATTGAGAACTCTGCTAGTGATAGTGGAGTTTTTTTGTGGAGTTATGTTTGTCCCGATGGTTATCCTGAGGTTGTCAATTATATCTTTTCTTCCTAAAGAAGGAAATGATAAGGATACTATTTCAGTTGTAGTATTTTGTTGCAGCTCTTTTTTGCTTTATCACAATAGATGTTTTAGTTACAATCAGTTTTTTTTTCTTTTTTAATAAAAAAATTAACTATAATTTTCGTTTGCTTTACATTTTTGTTGTTATATTTGAAAATCGAAAACAAACGAAAGGTTGTTTTTGGTTTAAACAAACTCTTTATAGAAAATTAATATGCTTCCTCAACAGAGAAAAGACAAAATACTGGAACTTTTGGCCGAAGATGGTTCTGCCAAAGTAATCAACCTGGCCAAGCTGTTCAAGGTGACCGAAGTGACCATCAGGCAGGATTTGGAAAAATTGGAAAAAGAAGGTTTGCTCTTGCGAGAACACGGTGGCGCTTATCTGAAAAATATCGAAGATCAAGTGCGCAGTTTTTCGCTTTCGAATCAAGAGAATTTGGATAAAAAAGAAACTATCGCCGATAAATGTCTCGAATATATCGAAAGTGGCGACAGTATTATACTGGATTCCGGTTCGACCACGACGGAAATTGCCAAGAAACTAAAAGGATTCAAAAACCTGACGGTAATTACCAATGCGTTGAACATCGCCTTGATGCTAGGTACTGAACCCGGCATTGAATTGATTGTAACAGGCGGTGAATTCAAACCACCCACTTTATCCTTGACAGGTCAAAAAGCAGCCGATTTTTTCAAGGGATTGAATGTCAACAAACTTTTTTTGGCCACGGCAGGATTGTCCCTTAAAGCTGGTTTGACTTATCCAAGCATCAGCGACATCGTGGTGAAAAAAGCGATGATTGATGCGGCAGAAACCACTTTTTTAGTCGCCGATTCTACCAAAATTGGCAAAAGTTCCTTGGCCAGTCTTGGTGCCTTGTCACTCATTGATTACGTGATTACCGATTCTGGAATCAAAGAACGAGACAAACAAGTGTTCAAAGACAACGAAATAGAAATAATAGTAGCAAAATAAAACGACAACACACAATTACCTACAAATAAAAATTTACAAAAATGAAACAGAAAGCAAGCATAGGAATCATTATAGGGAACAGGGATTTTTTTCCGGATAAATTAGTGGCAGAAGCCCGGTTGGACGTTATCGAACAATTCGAAAAACTGAAACTGAACTACGTAATTCTTGGAGAAGAAGATACCAAATTAGGCGGAGTGGAAACCTTCAAAGATGCCCAAAAATGTGCCAATTTATTCAAGAAACACGCCGACGAAATTAACGGAGTATTGGTAATTCTTCCGAATTTCGGTGACGAACGCGGTGTAGCCGAAACCTTGAAACTAGCCGATTTGAATGTACCGGTTTTGATTCAAGCTTATCCAGATGAATTGACCAAATTGGACGTTGCCCGAAGAAGAGATTCTTGGTGTGGCAAAATTTCGGTTTGCAACAATTTGTACCAATTTGGAATAAAATATACGCTTACCGATAATCACGTTTTGCATCCAAAAGACCCGGCTTTTGCCAAAGAACTAACCGATTTCGTGGCGGTTTGTCGCGTGGTGAGAGGTTTGCGAAAAGTAAGAATCGGAGCCGTTGGCGCCAGACCGGGCGGATTCAATACCGTAAGATATAGCGAGAAAATATTGCAACGCAACGGGATTTCGGTAACCACCGTGGATTTATCCGAAATCTTGGGCAACGCCAACAAATTAACCAAAGACCATCCCGAAGTAAAAGAACATTTAGACAAAATTTTGGCGTATGCTCCAAAAGGAAAAACGCCAGACGAAGCAATGATTCAAATTGCCAAATTGGACGTGGTCTTGAAACACTTTATGGACGACAATTTCTTGGATGCCACGGCCATTCAATGTTGGACTTCCTTGCAACAAAATTACGGTTGCAACGTGTGTACCAGTATGAGTATGATGAGCGAAAATATGCTGCCAAGTGCTTGTGAGGTTGACGTTACGGGAACTTTGACAATGTATGCAATGCAATTAGCTTCGGGTTCGCCGAGTGCTTTGGTGGATTGGAACAACAACTACGCCGATGATGATGAAAAATGCGTGCTTTTCCACTGCGGTAACTGGGCAAAATCATTCTTGCCGGACATTCAAATCAGCAACGCACCTATTTTAGGAACAACGGTTGGAGTGGAAAATACGTATGGCGCATTGGACGGTCGCACGCCAGCTTCGCCATTGACTTATGGAAGAATCAGCACCGACGATCCGAAAGGGGTCATCAAAGTATATTTGGGTGAAGGCGAATTGACCGATGATCCATTGAATACTTTTGGAAACAGGGCCGTTGCTCAAATCGATGGCTTGCAAGACTTGATGCAATATGTGTGCAAAAACGGTTTCGAGCATCACGTGGTGATGAATGCTTCCAAAACGGCAGCCATCCTTGAGGAAGCGCTTGGAAATTATATGGGTTGGGAAGTTTACAACCATTCAAAATCAAAATAAACGATTATGAATCAAAATTTATTGATAGAAAAATCGAACCAATACCGCCAAAAAATATTGAAATATATTGTCGGGGCAAATGCCGGACATACCGGCGGAAGCCTTTCCAGTATTGACATCATCAATGTTTTGTACAATGAAGTTCTCAATGTGAGTCCGGAAACTTTTGCTTCTCCAGACAGAGACCGTTACATTCAAAGTAAAGGTCATTGCGTGGAAGCCCTTTTTGTGGTTTTGGCAGATGTTGGATTTTTTCCGGAGGACGATTTGAATTCTTTATGTAAATACAAATCCCATTATATCGGGCATCCAACCCGCAAAATAAAAGGTGTCGAACAAAACACGGGAGCTTTGGGACACGGTTTGCCACTTGCCGTGGGAACAGCGATTGCCGCAAAATTGGACGACAAAGACTATCGCGTTTTTACCTTGTTGGGTGATGGCGAATTGCCCGAAGGTTCGAATTGGGAAGCCGCTTTGACGGGAGCGCATTACAAACTCGACAATTTATGCGCCATCATCGACAAAAACACCTTGCAAATTTCAGGTCCAACGGCTGATGTGTGCAATACGGATCCTGTTGATACCAAGTTCGAAAGTTTTGGTTGGGCAGTGAAACACGTAAACGGGAATGATGTAAAAGCACTGCAAGAAGCCTTCGCCAGTCTTCCATTCGAAAAAGGGAAACCCAATTTGATTATTGCCCACACGGTCAAAGGCAAAGGCGTGAGTTTTATGGAAAATCAATTGAACTGGCATCACGGCGTTCCCAACAAGGAACAATATGCACAAGCTATTGAAGAATTAACGGCAGCAGCAAACAAGTAGAATAATGGGAAATCATATAGAAATTACGGCAGATAATGCCAAAGCGAATCTCGAAGTTTTTTCTTCGACCTTGCAAGAATTGGCGGAAAATGACCGAGATATTTTGGCCGTTACCAGCGATTCCAGAGGATCGGGAAAATTGGTTCCTTTTGCAAAAAAATATCCAAAACAAATCATTGAAGTAGGAATCGCAGAGCAAGTATTGGTTGGAGTTGCCGCAGGATTGGCTTCGACAGGCAAAAAAACTTTTGCCGTTTCGCCAGCCTGTTTTTTGGCTGCCCGATCGTTCGAGCAAATCAAGAATGACGTGGCCTATTCCGATAATCCCGTGAAATTGATTGGTATTAGTGCTGGAGTAAGTTATGGTGCCTTGGGTTCAACGCATCACAGTTTGCACGATTATGCCGCTTTGCGAGCCATCAACAATTTGATAATTGTGGCACCTGCGGACAATTTCGAAACCGAACAAGCCATTCGACAAGCGAGCCAAATCAACAAGCCTTTTTACCTTCGTTTTGGAAAAAAACCAATGCCGCTTTTGACCGAAGACAAAGAAAACACCTTCGAATTTGGAAAAGGCAGGGTCATTGCCAAAGGAAAAGATTTGGCCATAATTGCGACTGGCGAAACGGTATATCCTGCTTTGCAAGCCGCCAAAAAGTTAAAAGAAGAGCATAATATTGAAGCCACGGTGGTTAGTATGCACACCATAAAACCATTGGATTATAATTTGTTGAAGTCACTTTCGAATGAAGTTGGTGCTATTATAACGGTCGAAGAACACAGCGTTTACGGCGGTTTAGGCGAAGCTTGTGCCTCTTTTTTATTGGAAAACCAATTTCATAAACCTTTCAAAATTGTGGGCATTCCCGACGAATATACCGTTACGGGTTCGCAAACCGAAATATTAAATCATTACGGAATTTCCGAAGACGGTTTGACCGAAACTGCACTTCAATTAATCAAAAAATTATAATCATTATTTGAAATAAAAAACAGCTATTAATAAACCAAAAAACAACCCATTTTTATGAAAAAATTAATTTTAGCCTTAGTGCTTTTTGCCAGTTTGACCAGCTGTAAAAAATCCGAGAAGGCCGAAGAACCAAAGAAAATAGCCATTGTGGTTTCTACTTTAAACAATCCTTGGTTTGTATTTTTAGCCGAAACTGCGGCCAAAAAAGCAAAAGAACTCGGATACGAATCCAAGATTTTTGATTCCCAAAACAACACGGCATTGGAAAGCGATCATTTCGAAAACGCCATTTCTTCGGGCTATGACGCTATTTTATTCAATCCGACAGATGCAGCGGGTTCTGTTGCCAATGCGACGAAAGCCAAAGAAGCCGGAATCCCTGTTTTTTGTATGGACAGGGAAATCAATTCCACCGATGCGGCGACTTCGCAAATCCTTTCCGACAGCTATTCCGCTTGCGTGCAATTGGGAAAATTGTTCGTGGACAAACTAGGGAAAAAAGGGAATTATGTGGAATTATTGGGAATTGTTTCCGACAACAACACTTGGAATCGCTCGAAAGGTTTTCATAGTTCAGTGGACAATTACCCAGGTTTAAAAATGGTGGCCCAACAAAGTGCCGATTTCGACCGCAACAAAGCAATGGAAGTAATGGAGTCTATTTTGCAGGCGCATCCCGATATTGACGGTGTTTTTTGCGGAAACGATGCTATGGCGATGGGTGCTTACCAAGCCTTGGTTGCCGCCAACAAAGCCGACAAAGTAAAAGTTTTTGGTTTTGACGGTGCCGAAGATGCCATTAACTCCATCAAGGAAGGAAAATTGACGGCCACAGCGATGCAATTTCCTAAAATTATCGCCGAAACTGCCGCCACTTATGCCGACGACTATTTCAAGGGCCAAAAAGATTTTCCTAAAAAATTGCCTATTGCCGTTGAGGTGGTGACCAAAGAAAACATTGACAAGTACATTGCTTACGGTAAAAAATAACGAGGTATGTTACAAAAAATCATAAAGTATTTTTTAATACTGCTCTTTTTTGGGTTGCTGTTGTACAATGCGGTTTACTTCAAAAAGATAAGCGAAATGCAGGTGTCAAAAATAGCAACTGTTTTTGATGCGAAAGCCTACGCCAAAACCTATCTTTTGGAGAAAATCCCGGCTGCCAAAAAAGAAGCGGTTGCTGTTTCGGATTTGCTTTCGGCGATGAAAAAAGACTCCAAAAAGGCATTTACAGCTTTCAGCCATTTTCAAAATGAGGGAGATATGAAATATTTCTTCGTCAAAGGAGAAGGCAAAGTAACGGCCATCGACGAGGAATTTGTTACTCTTAAAACAGCTTCGGGAGAAGAAATAAAACTGGCTATCCAATACATTTTTGGCAACACGTCGAGAGATTGTTCGGGCTTGATTTCCATTGATGATTTCAGCAACACGATGGATTTGAACAACGTTTCTGAGGAAATCAACAAACTGATAAAAGCCGAAATCGTGGCTCCATTTACTGCGAAAGTTCAAAAAGGAGACAGCATTACTTTTTTGGGTGGAATAGAATTGAGCCAGTCTAATCCAAAGACGGACAAGATGGAAATCGTTCCGTTGCAACTCGAAATTAATTCCAAATAGCGAATGTTAACAGCAGAAAAAATAGGAAAGAAATTTTCGGGTATCACGGCATTGTGCGATGTTTCGATGGAATTATTGCCGGGAAAAGTCACGGCCATCATTGGCGAAAATGGAGCTGGAAAATCCACTTTGATGAAAATTTTGTCCGGCGTTTATCCGGAATACGAAGGGAAAATCATCTACAAAGGCGAAGAAGTCCGTTTCGAAAATCCAAGAGAAGCACAAGCTTGCGGCATCGCCATTATTCATCAGGAACTGAACTTGATTCCCGATTTAAGCATCGCTGAAAACATCTTTTTAGGAAGAGAATTGGTCAATGCTTGGGGCTTTTTGGACAAAAACGGAATGCACCAAAAAACGCAGGAACTTTTGGCACGACTAAAGTTGGACGTCAATCCAAAAACGCTTATTCGAGACTTGAAATTAGGACAACAACAAGTGGTAGAAATCGCCAAAGCGTTGTTGACTGATTCCGAAGTGATTATTATGGACGAACCCACTTCGGCGATTAGCGATCACGAAGTGGAGATTCTTTTTGGCATCATCGAAAACTTGCGAAAAGAGAACAAAGCCATTGTTTACATTTCGCATAAACTGGACGAATTATTCAAAATTGCCGACAGTTACATCGTTTTGCGTGACGGAAAAGTGACCGAAACGGGCACAATGGATGGCGTGAACCACGATTCAATCATCAAAAAAATGGTGGGTCGTGATATTAAAATCATCGAAAAAGGACATCGCATCACTAAAAATGAAGACCTTCTTAAAGTAGAAAACCTGACTTTATTAAAAAAAGATAGTTCGAAACGAATACTGCTCGACAATTTGAATTTCAATTTAAAAAGTGGAGAAATTCTCGGAATTTTTGGATTGATGGGAGCCGGTCGGACTGAATTATTGGAATGTATTCTAGGAATTCACCCTTCCGATACTTCGGATTCTATTAGCATCGAAAACCAGAAAGTAAAACTGAAGTCGCCTCGTGAAGCCATACAATCCGGAATCGTTTTGGTTCCCGAAGACCGCAAAAGAGACGGATTGGTTTTAGGTTTGGATGTAAAGACCAACATTACTTTGAGTACTTTGAAAGACATTCAGCAAACAGGATTTTTATCTGCCAAAAAAGAACTCGAACTCACCCAGAAATACATAGATTCACTAAAAATAAAAACTTCGTCACCTCATTTGGCAGTGAAAAATTTAAGCGGAGGAAACCAGCAAAAAGTCGTTTTGGCAAGATGCTTGGCAACCCAACCCAAAGTTTTGATGCTCGACGAACCCACAAGAGGAGTCGATGCCGGAGCAAAAAACGAGATTTACAAACTTATTATGGAACTTTCCGAAGCGGGACTTGGCATTATAGTGGTTTCTTCTGAACTGCCCGAAATTCTAACCGTTTCAGACCGCGTTTTGGTAATGGCAGAAGGCAAAATAACCGCCGAGTTTAATTCGGCTGATGCCAATGAAGATGCCATTTTGAAAGCGGCAATTCCACAAACAATTTAATTTAAATAGATATGAACATAGCTTTAGATCGTTCAAAACTTGCAAAATTTCAATCCACAATTGCCTTATTAATTTTGTGCATTGGATTAACGATACTTTCAGATAAATTCCTGACTGTCGATAACGGCTGGAATGTATTGAGACAAATCTCTGTTAATATTTGCATTTCCGTTGGGATGACATTAGTGGTTTTGACCGCAGGAATTGATTTATCGGTAGGTTCTATTTTAGCTTTTAGCGGTGCAGTTGCTGCAGGACTTTTAAAATCGGGAATCTCTTTTCCCGGGAATGATTTATTTATTGGATTTACCTTGTTGGGAACTGTTTTAGCGGGAATTGCAACAGGCTCTTTTCTGGGATTTTTTAACGGCTGGGTTATCACCAAATTCAAGGTGCCGCCTTTCGTGGCAACCCTTGCAATGCTTACCGTGGCAAGAGGATTCACGATGCTTTGGACGAAAGGCTATCCGATTTCAAGTTTGGGAACCAACTTCGCTTACATCGGAACGGGTTGGTTTTTGGGCATTCCCATTTTGGTTTGGATTGCGGTTGTCGTTGTCATTGCAGCGATGATTATCTCGAATAAAACCGCTTTGGGACGCTACATTTATGCCATTGGAGGCAACGAAAATGCAGCCAAATTATCTGGAATCAACATTGACAAAGTAAAAATTATCGTTTATACGCTTGCGGGAGCTTTGGCTGCCATTGGTGGAATTATGGTCACTTCCAGACTGGATTCGGCACAGCCTAATGCGGGAATGAGTTATGAATTGGATGCTATTGCAGCGGTTGTAATTGGTGGAACTTCGCTTTCGGGCGGAAGAGGAACTATTATTGGAACTGTTTTGGGAGCGATAATTATTGGCGTTTTAAATAACGGATTGGTGTTATTGGACGTTTCCCCTTTTTGGCAGCAGGTCGTAAAAGGAATGGTGATTCTATTGGCGGTGATGATTGACAAAGCAAATTCAAAAGCAGAATAACGACTATGGAAAATTCTCTAATTCTGGCTATTGATCAAGGAACGAGCAGTACCAAAACTATTATTTTCAATACCAAAGGCGAAGTTTTGGCGAAAGCCACTGAAATTTTGGAAACCAATTATTTGGAAGGCGGTTTTGTCGAACAAAATCCCGAAGGAATATACCAAAATGTCCTGCTTTCGGTTAAGGCTTGTTTGGCTGTTTTTACTTCGAATGGCGGAAAATTGGAAGACATCAAATCAGCGGGAATTTCGAATCAAAGGGAAACTTTTGTGGTATGGGATAAATCCGGAAAAGCGATTGCTCCGGCTGTGGTTTGGCAATGCAAACGTTCGATAGCGATTTGCGAAGAATTAAATTTCAAAATCGGAATTGCCGACGAAGTAAAAAACAAAACCGGATTAATCATCGATCCTTATTTTTCGGGAACGAAGTTGATTTGGTTGAACCAAAATAACGAAACAGTAAAAAACAAGATACAATCAGGAGAAGCTTTTTTCGGAACTGTTGATACTTGGTTGTTGTATAAATTAACGGGCGGAACTCAATATTTAACAGATTATTCAAACGCTTCCAGAACATTACTTTTTAATCTTGAAAAGTTGGAATGGGACAAAGAATTAATCGAAACCTTTGGATTAAAAGGAATCAATTTACCCGAACCCAAACCATCGGCTTTTCATTTTGGAGAATCTCTTTTTGAAGGTTTGTTCGAAAAACCATTGCCTATTACGGCAATGATTGGCGATTCGCACGCGGCGGCTTTTGGTGAAGGGTGCCTAAATCCCGGAACAGCCAAAGCCACTTTGGGAACAGGTTGTTCGGTCTTGATGAACATTGGTGACAAGCCGAAATCGTCTGCCAGCGGAATGATAACGACCATTTGTTGGAGCACCGAAGAACGGGTTGATTATGCCCTCGAAGGAGTAATTGTTTCTTGTGGTTCCACCATCGAATGGCTGAAAAATGAACTGCAACTCTTTGGTGAAAGCCGAGAAACTGAAGCGATGGCAACATCAGTTCAAGATAATAACGGCGTTTACATTGTGCCAGCTTTCAGCGGATTGGGTGCACCTTATTGGAATATGAGCCGAAAAGCATCCATCGAAGGTTTGACTTTCGACTGCAAAAAAAATCACATCGTGAGAGCGGCTTTGGAAACCATTCCTTACCAAATCAAGGCTGTTTTGGATGCGATGCAAAAAGATACTGGCGTTCCCATCCAGGAATTGATGGTCAATGGCGGCATAACGGCCAATAATTTTGTTATGGATTTCTTGACGGATTTGCTCGACAGTAAAGTAATAAAAAGCACGATGCCCGATGTTTCGGCTTTGGGGGCGGCTTATTTGGCTGGCTTGGGTGCAGGAATTTTCAAAAATCTGGAGGAAGTGCAACAATTGTTTGGAGAAAGGCAAGTCTTGCATTCGGGTAAATATTTGGAAGCAGAAAAACACTTTCAGGTTTGGAACAAGCTGGTTAATTAAAACTATGAATAAAATAGCAATATTATTTTTCTGTATTTGTTCCATTAGCCTGACGGCACAAAATCCGGTACTTGTCAAACCCCGAATTCTGATTAGTACCGATATTGGCGGAACAGATCCTGACGATAATCAGTCGATGGCTCATTTGCTAATGTATAGTGATTTGTTCAATATAGAGGGGCTGGTTTCCTCTCCTTCTTATGGCAATGGAAACAAAAAGGAAATTCTTCGTATGATTGATTTGTATGAAAAGGATTTACCTAAACTGCAAAAACATAAAAATGGTTTTCTGACACCTGATTATCTGCGTTCCATTGCAAAACAAGGACGTCAAGGAAACGCACCTTACATTGGTTACACCAAAGCTACCGAAGGTTCGGACTGGATTATAAAATGTGCCAAAAAGAAAAGTTTAGAGCCCCTTTGGATATTGGGATGGGGCGGATTGGAAGATATTGCCCAAGCCTTGCACGACGCTCCGGAAATTCAGAAAAACATCCGAGTGTATTGGATTGGCGGACCGAACAAAAAATGGAGCGCCAACAGTTATGCCTATATCGCAGCAAATTTTCCAAATCTGTGGTTTATTGAAGTGAATTCTTCCTATTATAGTTTGTTTTCAACCAATGATGCTCCCGATAACATAAAGAATTCCGATTATTACGGTAAATACATTGAAGGCGCTGGAAATTTTGGAAAGGATTTTAAAAGCTACTACAATGGTGAAGTTAAAATGGGCGATACTCCTTCGCTTCTTTATATGATGGATGGAAATCCAAATAACCCTACACGGGAAAGTTGGGGCGGCAGTTTTGAGAAATTTACCCACAGTCCCCGCATTGTTTATGATAATGTTACTAGTTTAAAGGATTCGGTAGCTTTTTGTTCGATTCTTGAATTCCATTTGAAAGGGCCTGAAAAAAACATCCCGAAAGATTCGGCCTGTTTTTGGATGGAAGTTCCCTATAATAAAGATAATGTTCAAAAATGGCCTGGCTATTATCTTGGCAAAGGCAATTATTCCATTAAATACATTCCCAAAAAAGCTGAAATTTTGAACTACAAGTTTACCTCTTCTATTAGTGAACTGAATGGAAAAGAAGGGAAATTGGTCATCGACAATTTATGGCCTGGTAAAAATCGTTATACCACCGATTATAAATTAGGCTCCAATTGGTACACCGATAAGTCCAGCCCTGATTATTATGATGGAAAGATCCAAGGCGGAAAAACCATCTTGAAATGGAAAAACGACATATTATTAGATTGGGCAAAACGCTGGAGTTGGCTTAAAGAGGAATAAGTTTATCAAAAATGCTGGTTAAGAATACCAAGTTTTAAAGTGTTGGATATTAATAGGTTTAAATAAAAAAATGATGATTAGACTGAAAAAAATGACCTTGCCTAAATTTTCAAAAAGAATATTTACTATAGTTTTGGTTTTATTTATTTTGGGAGCCAATGTTGTTGCTGCCCAAGAAAAATCAAGGGTATTTGTACTAACAGATATTGAAAACGAACCAGATGATGCAATGTCATTAGTTCGTTTTTTGGTCTATTCGAATAATTTTGATATTGAAGGTTTGGCAGCAACCACTTCTATCCACCAACAAAAAAGGATAGCGCCAGAGCGAATAAAACAAATTGTCGAGGCTTATGGAAAAGTTAGAGATAATTTAGAAAAACACGAAACGGGTTTTCCCACAGCCGACTATTTAAAAACAATAATTACCCAAGGGCTTCCTGATTATGGTATGCACGCCATTGGAAAAGAATACGATTCCCCAGCATCAGAATTATTGATAAAAGCTATTGATAAAAATGATGAAAGACCATTATGGGTTCCTGTTTGGGGCGGACCAAATGTTTTAGGACAAGCATTATGGAAGGTAAAACAAACACGTTCTAAAAAAGAGCTTGCGAAATTTGTTTCTAAAATTCGGGTATATGCCATTTCTGATCAGGATGATAGTGGCCCTTGGATTCGAAAAGAATTTCCCGAGTTGTTTTATATAGTAAGTCCAGGATTCAGTTCAGGAGGCGCTTATCATCACGCCACTTGGAGTGGAATTAGTGGTGATTTTTTTCACGCAAGATGTGATGGAGCGGATTTCAGTTTAGTTTCTAATGAATGGCTCGATAAAAATATTCGCAAAAAAGGAGCTTTGGGAGCCGAATATCCTTTCTGGGAATATTTGATGGAAGGTGACACTCCTTCATTTTTAGGTCTTATTAATAATGGTTTGAATAGTCCTGAACATCCAGAATATGGAGGTTGGGGTGGTCGTTATGAATTTTATACCCCAAGGATGCAAAAATGGCATTTGTATCCTGAAACCAGATCGATTTGGACAGATGCTCAAGATGAGGTTTTGGGTGTTGATGGTCGTTGGCATACAGGTAATCACGAAACTATTTGGCGATGGAGAGAGGCGTTTCAAAACGATTTTGCGGCAAGAATTGATTGGACAATAAAAGAGTATAAAAACGCAAATCACCCTCCTGTTGCAAAAATAGAAGGCGAAACTATTATTGTTGCAAAAAAAGGAGACAAGATAATGTTAAGCGCAAAAGGCTCCATTGATCCGGATGGCGATGCACTTTCATACAATTGGTTTGTTTATGAAGAAGCAGGTACTTTTGCGGTTTCAAGTGCACGAAGTGGTCAGCCAATAGAAATTCAAAATTCAGATCAACAAGAAGCTTTTTTTGTAGTACCTACAAAACGTATTATGGAACCAGGTCTAGGAACTATCCATATTATTTTAGCAGTTTCGGATCACGGAACACCACGTTTAACAAGGTATCAAAGAGTAATTGTAACAGTTAAAGAGTAATTGAAAGAAGAACTGGTTTTTAGTTTTAAGTTGAAGTTTGTTCTGAAAATTAGCATTCAGAAACAGAGTGTTAAAAGTTAGCATATTTTGAAAAAAAATGTTTTGATTCTTAAATCTGCAACAATTTAGAAGAAATACAACAATTGTTTGGTCAAAGACTGGCTTTATTTCTGGGAAATATTAGGTAGTCGAAAATTAATATGTGATTTTGAATTATTTGGTGAAAAGGACATTTTTTTTGAATTACCCAATGTGTTAAAAACAGAACAGAAAACATAGATACCAATCGGAAATTCGGGTTACAAAAAGTTGTTTTTTATTAAACTTCAAATTAAAGGTTAACTGAATTATACAAGACAAAGCAGGATAGTTATACTATTTTAATTTATTTAATTTAGATTTTTAAAATCATAAAGAATAAAAATACAATGGAAAGAGTTTTTGCAGAATATCTCATAGAAACGCCTTATAAGGTAGAACAGGCTGCGGCGGTTTTAGCGGGTGAGCAGTCATCGGGGACATTTGTATCTGTTCCAGGCGAAACCGAAGAATTGAAAAAGCGTTTTGCGGCTCGTGTGGAGGATATTCAATTGTTGGATTTGGCAGAAGAACCATCCATTCCGGGAGGTAATATTCCTGGAAAAAAATACCAACAGGCAAGAGTGAAAGTGAGTTGGTCGATAGAGAACTTTGGATATAACTTGCCCGTTTTAATCAGTACTTTACAGGGGAATTTATACGAAATCACACAGTTTACAGGCTTGAAGTTAATGGATTTTGAAGTGCCAGATTCTTGTGGAACTCATTTTACGGGACCAAAATTCGGAATCAAAGGTTCTAAATTATCCTGTGACGTTAGCGACAGGCCAATGATTGGAACCATCATTAAACCAAGCATCGGGATGAGCGTGGAGGAAACCGCAGCTTTGGTGAAATCCCTGATTGATGCCGGAATCGATTTTATCAAAGATGACGAACTGATGGGCTCGGCAGCGAATTCTTTTTTTGATGATCGAGTAAAAGCGATTATGAAAGTCATTCGTGACAACGAACAACAAACTGGTAAAAAAGTAATGTATGCCTTCAATATCAGTGATGAAATAGACGAAATGCAACGCAAATACGATTTGATTTTACAAGAAAAAGGAAGCTGTGCGATGGTTAGCATTAACAGCGTTGGGTTGGCAGGGACAAAGAAAATCTGCGACCGAGGTGAACTTGTCATTCACGGACATAGAAACGGTTGGGGAATGTTGAACAGACATCCTTTATTGGGAATTGAATTTCCTGCTTATCAAAAAATTCAGCGTTTGGCAGGAGTGGATCAACTGCACGTTAACGGAATCCAGAATAAATTTTGGGAATCCGATGATTCGGTTGTGACTTCGATAAAATCGTGTTTGAAACCCTTTTTGGGCGGAAACGAAATTCTGCCAGTAGTTTCTTCAGGACAATGGGGCGGACAAGCGGTAGAAACCTATCGAAGAACCCAAACCACAGATTTATTATATATGGCGGGAGGCGGAATTTTGGCACACCCAATGGGACCGAAAGCAGGTGTAAACGCTTTGCAACAAGCTTGGACGGGAGCTGTGGATGGTTTGTCTGTCGCAGAAACCGCTTTGAAATATCCAGAATTTGCCGAATCGGTTAAAAAATTTGGTAAATAATGAGTCGGAAAAACAAATTGCTTTTAGCTTATTATGGCGACGATTTCACGGGTTCTACGGATGCCCTGGAATTTTTGACATTGGCCGGAGTGAAAACCGTTCTCTTTCTTCAAAAACCGACCCCAAAAGATTTGGATCGTTTTCCGGGAATTCAGGCCATTGGCTTGGCTGGAAAAAGTAGGTCATTATCGCCTTTGGATATGGAAGCAGAATTGTTTCCTGCTTTCGAAAATTTGAAAAGTTTTGAACCAAATCATTTTCATTATAAAGTTTGTTCCACTTTTGATTCGGCGCCACACGTTGGGAACATTGGAAAAGCTATCGAAATAGGAAGTGTAGTTTTCAATCAAAAAGCAGTTTTGGTTTCGCCATCAGCGCCACATTTGGGACGTTTTTGTGTGTTCGGAAACCTTTTTGCCCGAATGGGGACTATCGGAAACGGAGAAATTTACCGCATTGACCGCCATCCATCAATGAGCAAACACCCTGTAACGCCAGCTTTGGAAGGAGATTTGACCATTCATTTGGCAAAGCAAACTGACAAATCCATAAGTTTAATTAATTTAACAACAATCGAAAAAGGAGCTTCGGAAGTTCTAGAAGCGGTTGAAAATAATCAAGCGGAAATTCTGTTTTTTGATGGTTTTAATTTGGAACATCTCAAAACGATTGGAAGTGTTTTCAATCAATTGACATCTGAAAAAACATTGTTTTCAGTAGGCTCATCGGGAATCGAAATGGCTTTGGGATTGGCGTGGAAGGACGAAAAAATCATTGGAAATCCAACAGCATTTGAATCAGTTGGTGAAGTTTCGCCTATACTCGTTTTATCGGGAAGTTGTTCGCCAGTAACATCCCAACAAATTGAATACGCTTTGGAAAACGGATTTTTAGAAATTCCATTAGAAAGTAAAGCAGTTGCTATTCAAAATCAGGAAGCAATTATTAATAAAACCGTTGCCCAAATTATTGAAAATTTCAATGATGGAAAAAGCACGATTTTGCATACCAGTACAGGTTCAAACGATCCTCGTATTGCAGAAACAGAATTATTTTTTAAATCAAAAGGAATTGCCGAAAATGAGATTCAAAAACAGTGTAGCAGCATTTATGGTAAAGTGTTAGGGCAGATTGCCAAAGAAGTTTTAAAGGCTGTTCCGCTAAAAAGAATCCTTTTTGCCGGTGGCGATACTTCGAGTTATGCCGCCTCCGAATTGGATATTCTGGCATTGGAAATGATTGCGCCATTGGCTCCAGGAGCGCCGCTTTGCAAGGCAGTTTCGGATAATGAATGGGTCAACGGAATAGAAATGAATTTTAAAGGTGGGCAAGTAGGTACCGCCGATTATTTTATAAAAGTATTAAAAGGAGAAAAATTATGAGCACAAAAGTTTTAGGTTTCGTACATACATCGGCAACTTTGGTTCCGTTGTTTCAACAGTTGACAAACGAGTTTTTAAGTGGAGTAGAAACCTTCAACATAGTTGATGACAGTTTGATAAAAGACGTCATCAAAAAAGGTAAATTAATGCCCAACACGGCTGCGAGGGTGGTGAGCCACGTTCAAGCTGCCGAAGCCGCAGGTGCCGACGTGATTTTGGTAACCTGTTCGTCCATTGGCAGGGCCATCGAAACGGCTGCAACATTGGCGACAGTTCCCGTAATTCGCGTTGATCAGGCGATGGCGGATGAAGCTGTGCAAATCAGCAACAAAATTGGCGTAATTGCAACCTTGCCAACGACTTTGGAACCCACCAGTGATTTGGTGAGAAGAAGAGCGGAATTGGCAGGCAAAAATGTAACGATTACGTCCAAATTATGCGAAGGTGCTTTTGAAGCTTTGATGAGTGGAGACGCAGCCAAGCACGACGAAATGGTAGCCAAAGCCCTGAAAGAATTAATGAAAGAAGTAGATGTCATTGTTTTGGCGCAGGCTTCAATGGCAAGGGTAGTCGATGGCTTGAGTGCCGATGAAAAACTGGTGCCGATTTTGGCAAGTCCTGCTATTGCTATGAAAAAACTGGCGGAGCTTTATTTTTAAATTGATTTTCTACTATTACTAACCAGCCCAATTAACCAACCCTTTTTATGCGTAAATATTTTCTTTGGCTTGCTTTAGCCTTTTTCTTGATAACCAGTTTTGGACTTTTTCAACAAATGGATTCCCTTTGGAAAACAACGTTCATTTTAGCTTTTGCAAGTTTGTCTGTTGGGATTGGTTATGTTAAAATTTTAAGCGGTTATCAATATACGTTTTGGATTATCACAGCCGTTTGTGCTGGATTGCTGTATCCGGAATTTTTCCTTCACGTGGGTAGTTTCGATATGCGCAACAAATGGCTTATTCTGATTATCATTCAAATGGTGATGTTCGGAATGGGGACGCAGATGAGTATCGAAGATTTTACAGGTATTCGAAAATCAGGTAAAGGTGTGCTTATTGGCTTATTGGGACATTTTACCATTATGCCGATTATGGGTTTTCTCATTGCCAAAACCTTTGGTTTTCAACCCGAAATTGCAGCAGGAATTATCCTGATTGGATCTTGTAGCAGCGGCTTGGCTTCGAATGTAATGACTTATATTGCCAAAGGAAATTTGGTTTTATCGGTTACTGTAACGGCTATGTCCACTTTGGCAGCACCCATTATGACTCCGTTTTTGATGAAAATATTTGCGGGAACGATGGTTGAGGTTCATTTTTTCAATATGATGATGGAAATTATCAAGATTGTTCTTGTGCCTTTGGCGGCTGCGATGATTCACGATATTTTGAAAAATTATGGAAATGTCGCTAAAAAAAGAATCTACTTTTTGACCGTTTTGTCCGCACTTTGGTTGGCTGTTTTTGTTTTCTTTGGTAATGCTTTTGAATTAGTCGAAGTCAGTACTGCTGCACATTTATTAGAAATACTAAACTTTAGTTGTGGCGCTTTTATCATTGGCGTTTTGTACCATTGGTTGTACAAAGCCTATCCAAAAATCGATGCGATTATGCCTTATTTTTCGATGTTCGGGATTATTTATTTTACTTTGGTTACCACTGCTGCTGGAAGAGATAATTTAATCCAGATAGGATTTTTATTGTTCTTGGCTTCTGTTTTGCATAATGGAGCGGGTTACTTTTTTGGCTATTGGTTGAGCCGATTAAGTGGTTTAGACAAAAAAAGCAGTCAGACCATTGCTTTCGAAGTCGGTTTGCAAAATGGCGGAATGGCATCAGGACTCGCAGGTTCTATGGGGAAACTGGCAACACTAGGATTAGCATCGGCAGTGTTTAGCCCTTGGATGAATGTTTCTGGTTCTTTATTGGCTAATTATTGGCGAAAAAAAGGAGATAAGGAAGACGTTGAAATAGTTGGAAATCCTACCTAGTCTATTAAATAATACATCCCAAAGAGTTAATAAATAATCTTATTTTAATCCAAATTTCTATTCCGAAATTTGGGTTTGGCAATAAAAAATGGGTTTAGAAAATTTCTAAACCCATTTTTTATTGCTTTGTTTTTTTGTTTATCTTTTCAAAGAAAAATGTCCTTTGGCTTCTCTACCATTATCTAGTTTTAGAGAGTACCAATAATCGGATCCTGGTAGTGGTGAACCGTTATAGGTTCCGTCCCAACCTTCAAGATTTGTTGGGATTAACTCTTTAATAAGCTTGCCATATCGATCATAGATGTAGATAGAGTATTTTGTGTTTCCGCTGATTCCTCTAATATTCCAAAAGTCGTTGAATCCATCAGCGTTTGGTGTGAAGAATTTTGGTACTCCAATTACTGCAGCTATATCAGGTGTAGTTTCACAACCATTAATATCTCTTACAAAAATTTGATGCATTCCAGGCGAAACATTTGTAAATACATTTGAACTTTGATAATTGCCCATTTCATCATCTAAGCTAAATTCATAATTGCCTTTTAATCCAGATTCTAAATTTATTGTTACAGTATTATTATCGGTTAAATCTGAAATTTCGATAGATTTAATTTTAGCTTGTTCTGAAGCAGAGACATTAATGATTCTCATTGCTCGACAAGTTGTTGCTATATTAGTTACTTCTACAGCATATTTTCCTTCTGTGTTTACACCGTTTAAAGTGTATGCAGTTTCTCCAGGTAAATCTACTCCGTCTTTAGACCATTGGTACTTATAATTTGTTGTAGAAGATCCATCTTGAAGGCTAGCGTCTAAGTCATACGTAAATACGGATGAGTTAGAGCAAATTAGCTTATCGTCATTTCCATCGATGTTTGTATTAATTTTTGGAGATGGATTTACTGTAAATGATATGAATTGTGTTGCCGGACAATTTGTGTTTAATGGGTTTTCGACAACGGCTTTAATGGTTTGTGTTGCTGTTGTAAATGGGTTCGGTAATGGGTTTAATGGATTTCCATTTCCGTCAAAATATTTGATAGTCATTCCTGTTTGTGTTCCTAAAATTGTGGACTGAATAGTGCTTGTATCAAAAGTATATTTTCCATCTTGTAATAAAGGGTCTGATTCGTTATCACATTCAATGAAAGGGGCAACAGGATTAGCAATTGGTTTAATATCAACTGTAAATGTAATAGTTGTTTTATCGGTGCAACCTTGTGTTGAATTGTTTTTTACAACAGCCGTTATGATTTGTGAGGATGTAATGAAATTTGCTGGAAAAGGGCTTGTAATTAAATTTCCGTTAGCATCTTTCAAAGGATTGTTTGCAGAATCAAAGTATGTGACAGTTACACCTGTTTGTCCACCTAATAAAGTCGATTCTAAATTGGTGGTATTAAAGGATAATATTCCGTCTTGATCGTCATCACATTGTCTTGAAATAATTACTGGATTAGCAACAGGCAATGGTTCAATTGTAAATGTAATAGAGGTTTGATCCGCACATTTTTGTGGAGTGTTATTGGTTACTACCGCTTTTATTGTTTGGGAAGTGGTTACAAAATTATTTGGAAAAGGACTTGTTATTAAATTTCCATTAGCGTCTTTCAATGGATTGTTTGCAGCATCCAAATAAGTAACGGTTACACCCGTTTGTCCACCTAATACAGTAGATTCTAAAGAGGAGGTATTGAAAGATAATTTTCCATCTCGATTATCATCACATTGTATAGGAATGAGTACAGGATTTGCAATAGGCAATGGCTCTACCGTAAATTGAATATTGGTACTTTCAGAGCAGTTTAATCCAGTGCTATTTGTTACTACTGCTTTTATTGTTTGTGAAATAGTTAGAAAATTATTTGGAAAAGGACTTGTTATTAAATTTCCGTTAGCATCTTTCAAAGGATTGTTTGCAGCATCCAAATAAGTGACAGTTGCACCCGTTTGTCCTCCCAATAAAGTAGATTCTAAAGTGGAGGTATCGAAAGATAATTTTCCATCTCGATTATCATCACATTGTTTAGGAATGAGTACTGGATTTGCAGTCGGTAATGGTTCTACAACAAATTGAATGTTGGCGCTTGCTGAACATTTTAATCCAGAGATATTAGTTACTACTGCTTTTATTGTTTGCGAAATAGTTACAAAATTATTTGGAAAAGGACTTGTTATCAAATTTCCGTTGGCATCTTTCAGAGGGTTGTTTGTTGCATCAAAATAAGTAACTGACACATTGGTTTGTCCACCTAATACAGTAGATTCTAAAGAGGCGGTATTGAAAGATAATTTTCCATCATGATTGTCATCACATTGGGTTGGAATTGTAACAGAATTTGCAATGGGTAATGGCTCTACTGTAAATTGAATATTGGTACTTTCAGAGCAGTTTAACCCACTGCTATTTGTTACTACTGCTTTTATTGTTTGTGAAGTGGTTACAAAATTATTTGGAAAAGGACTTGTTATTAAGTTTCCGTTAGCATCTTTCAGAGGATTGTTTGCAGCATCAAAATAAGTAACCGTTACACCTGTTTGTCCACCTAATACAGTAGATTCTAAAGTAGAAGTATCGAAGGATAATTTTCCATCATTATTATCATCACATTGGTTTGGTATTATTACAGGATTAGCAATAGGCAATGTTTCTACAACAAATGAAATGGTAGTTGAAGCAGAACATTTTTGAGCAGTATTATTTGTTACTACTGCTTTTATTGTTTGTGAAGTGGTTACAAAATTATTTGGAAAAGGACTTGTTATCAAATTTCCATTAGCATCTTTCAAAGGGTTGTTTGCTGCATCAAAATAAGTAACTGTTTTATTGGTTTGTCCGCCTAGAAGTATAGATTCTAAAGTTGAAGTATTAAAAGATAGTTTACCATCATGATTATCATCGCATTGATTTGGAATTGTAACAAAATTTGCAATAGGTAATGCTTCTACGTTTAATGAGAAGTAGGTTGCTAAAGTATAGCAAGTATTAAAATTAGCATTGTTGTTATTTACACGAATCCAAATAGGTTGAGTGTTAGCAATGGTATTTCTATAACTTGAAAGATTCGTTATAGCGTTTGTTTGATTCGTGGCATCTGTTTGCGTTGGATAATAAGCAACAGTATATCCTGTACTTGGGAAAAGGGCTTCTATTGTTGTTTTTGTAGCACTTATGTCAAAAGTGGTAAATCCATCTTGCACTGCATCATCACAAACTGGTTGTGGTGGCGATGGAAATACATAACTTGCAGGGATTTGAATGCCAACATTTAGTGTTATTTTTGATACACTAGAACATCCAGCTGGATTGGCTACTCTTACTCCAATTTCCATAGTGTGTGCTGTCGTATTGGTATAAGTTGTTGGATTACTGATTAATTCTAAAGGATTGTTGGCATTAGCTCCAGCTAAAGAAGTGTAATAAGTGAAAGTTTCATTGGCAGAATTAACTGAAATTTGAGTGTTTTTTGCAGTTAAATCGAAAAGAGTTTTTCCATCCAAATCGGGATCACATTCTTCCATAGTAACATCGACTACAACAGGCGAATTGCTAAAAATTACAGGTACAATATCAGAAATAACAAGAGTGCAAGCACTTTCGTTTTTGTTTAAAACAGCACGGTATTGGAAACCGTTTGCTGCACTAGAAATAGTTAAAGTGTTAGTGTTAGCTCCAGAATAAATAGCATTGTTAGTAATATCAGTCCAGACGATAGGAGCAATAATTGGCGAAACTTGCCATTTGATGTTGTTTCCACCATTTTCTACCATTGAAATTACGGCAGTGCCTGCCGTACAATTTGGATTGGCGGTTGGTTGTACCGTTATAACTGGTGTAGCAGCGATTAAGTAATAGGCAGTAGGTGAGCCCGCAGGAGCAGTATATCCATCAGTTCCGCTAGTCACTTTTCCATTTATATCCACTGTAATAGGTGAAATTCCTAGTTTGCCATCAGCATTTGGGTCTGTGAAACCAGCTTCGACAACATCATTACAAGTATCTCCATCACTGTCTAAATCACGGTAATTTTTTATTCCGTCGGCATCAGGATCTAAATTAGTAGCTCCGTTTTCTACAGTATCTAAAATTCCATCATTATCACTATCTAAATCGATAAAGTCAGGCACTCCGTCTAAATCAGTATCAACCGGAGCAATAATTGGTTCGAAATTATCAGCTAGACCATTTTTGTTGATATCAGCAAAAGGGGTTGCTATGGTTTTGTTCCCTATTTGACCTTCTACAATATCTAAAATTCCATCACCATCACTATCTTTATCTACTTGGTCGTTAATTCCATCACTGTCAGAATCTTTAGGAACATTAACAGCATAGAAACTAAAACTGGAGGAATTAGGTTGGCTATCGGAAAGATTTTGGTGTGTAAAACTAATTGAATTAGCCAAATAGGTTTGAAATATAAAATCAATTGCAGGGGCAGGTGTAGCCAATAATACTGCAGGATTTAAGATGAATCGAATCTCTAAAGAAGAAAATTGAGTTACTCCATTTTCATAAATTCCATCATAATTGGTGTCAATTAAAAGCTGATTGGATGGGTTGGAAACCGTTATAGTATTTGCGATATCTGATTTGATTATAAAAGTGCCATTAGATAAAGAACTAACTGTAGAGCCTGCTGTAGGATTGTAAACAATTCCAAGACTTATTGGGGCTGCAAAAATTAAGTTTTGTGTAACAGAATTGGTCTTTCCTGCTGAAAGGTTGGTGGTAAAACTGCCGTTTGAGTTTCCTGTGAAACTGTTTCCTATACCAGAAGTTGTTGTGGTATTGGTGTATGTATTGCTATAAGTGCCTACGGCTAAAGTTCCTGAAGGTACAGAAACATCGATTGTTTTGTTTCCATAAGACTCAGATATGTTGGTTATACCATCATTGTCGGAATCAATATCGATATTGTTAAAAACACCATCATTATCATCATCAACAGGACATTGGCTTACAGCAATTGGATCAGATACAATAGCAGCACATCCTGTGAGTTTGCTTACTGCATAATAACCGGGACCAAATCCTCCGCTTGTGATAGATTTTGGGGTATAAGAACTTGTTGTTTCACCCGTAATTAGAGTCGAAGTTGCAGGGTCAATAATTGGAGTAGTACTATAATACCAGTTAAATGTATCAGTAGCTAATGCTCCAGTAATGTTTAAAGTTGTATTGCCTATGCAAGCAGTACCTGTCACTGCACTTTGTGACGAAACAATTGGTTTGGTATCAAATCCAGAGAAATAGCTGCCATAAGTAGCGTTAGAGTTAGATCCATAATAAGAAACATATACTTGATGCGGAGCTGATACAGAAATATTTCCTACTAGAGCAGGAGGGGCTGGAGTGACTCCAGGTTTAGGATAGGTGTAGGTATAAAAACCAGTTTTTCCTGTTACTGAAAATCTTGAACTATTAAGACTAGTCAATGAAATTGGTGTATTGCCGATTGTTATTATAGGAGTAGCTTCTGCTGCTGTTGCTTCGGTAGTGATATTTACAACAGCATTAGTATAGGTCACAATTCCCACTTGCTCAATTAGAGGGATGTTGTTAACAGAACTTGGTGTACCACAAGTTAATGGTGGTACAAAAAACATATTTTGATTTCCGGCATCATTACTTCCTGCTATGCATTGGTAGGCAAAAACATTTTCGGATGTTTTAACATACAAGTTGCCATTGGTGTAATGATTTCCATTAAATACATAATATTGCCCCGCAGCTAATGTAGCGACAAGGATAGTGCCATCTTTAAAAACTTGTGTGCCGTTTACGTTAGCAATGATAATAACACGTTCTAAATCATAGGCTTTGGCCGATGCTAACATTCCAGCTCCTCCAATAAATATGTATTCTTTTCCCGTTTTATCAGAAGGTACAATTTGGTCAAATCCATAATCTTTCCCTCCTGTATTAAAACTAATGGAGTTAGGCACTGCTGGAATTTCGTTTTTAATTTGACTGTTTCCCCCAATAGAACCACAGTTTACAACGATATTACGGTCTGAAGTAATAAGACCACCAAGCATATAATTACTTTCAAATGTTGTTGAGGATGAATTTTGCATCGCTATAACATAAGTCTCATTTTTATTTAACGTTTTAGTAATAGGGCCGCTATAAGCTACTCCATTAGCCATTATTGCGCCAATTGCAGCAGGATTGCTAAGGTTGATTGTAACAGTTGTATTATCTTCGGTTGCAACGAATGACGCAAAATTTAATAAACAAAATTCGTTGCCTGATGTCAGTGCTGATTTGTTTTCCATCCCTCCAATTCGAAACTCTTTTCCATAAGCACTAGTTCCTTTGGCTACCAAACCACCAGCTTGAGAAGATTTAGCGGCACTACCAGTACCGCTTACATCAGACGATACTCTAAGATTGGCATAGACCAAATCGGTCGATTCTATTAAAAACCCTCTGTTTTTTTGAACTGTCCCTGTTAATGTGTTTGGAACAAATAATTGATTGTCAAATCCAAATTTTGCTGTTGTAACACCACCAGAGGTTTGAGATCCGTTTATGGCACTTGGAAGTGTTTTTATTGTGTAAATCCAAGGTGTACTGTTGCTTACTGTGTTTATAACAGGGGTTCCTCCTAGAGGAGTCAAGGTTACAGTTACTGGAGTAGTACTTGGGGTTGATATATAGATGTATTGATCTACGTCAGGATCACAAGTACTTTTTCCACCAATCGAAGTGGAGTAAGTTGCTGTTATAGGTGGGATGTAATGTACTTTACTAAATTGTGCATAACTATTTATTGAAGTTATAATTATAAAAAGGAATACAACTATTTTTTTCATTTTAATGGTTTTAGTTTTATAGCCAACAGATTTAATTGTAATTTATCAAAAGGTAATCGATTGCGCTATTTTAAATAGTATTAATGTAATTATTAAGCTGAGTTCTAAAAAAATGTATTTTGAATGTTTTTTAAAAGCAAGAACTTGCTTTAATGTTTTTCTTAAATTAGAATTCAAACCTATGATTTTTTTTGATATTTTAAAAATAAATGGCAAAAAAATAATATATGTATATATTTATTTGTTTTTAAATGATTTATCTGCATATGATATTAGGCAAATTTCTTACTTGTCTAATTAAATTATAAGTCAATTTCTGCGTATGGTAAATATAGATTTCAAGAGTTTGATGTTGTGCCAATTCATTAACAGTAATCAAATTCGTTTATTTTTATGTAAAACCAACTCTAGCCTTTGTTTTGATTGTATATTATTTGCAGTTATTTTTATCATAAAGCAATTTTATGTATAAATTTTTAGGTTATATTAAATTTTTTAAACAATTTTTTATTTAATTCAAAAAAAAATATATTTTTGAGCAATCGATTACATAAAGCGGTTTAAAAAGTTGTATTCAAAAAAAATACAACAGTAATTAAGGGGTTAATAATCTAAATTTTATTTTTTTATGAAAAAAATGTTACTCAAAAAAAATGGAAACGCACATTTTTTTAATTTTTTCCTTTATAAAATGGCGTTTTTATTTTTGTTTTTTATTCTTTTTTATACAAAAGGGGAAGCACAAAATAAAAGGAATAAAGTTGAGCTTAGCTCATCATCACTTACTACTTTATCTGCAATAAAGAAAGAAACTGTTGTTGCTGTAATAGGCGGCACAGGTCCTTCGGATGATTTTGACGGTGATGGGGTTATTAATTCGGTCGATTTAGATGATGATAATGATGGAATCCTAGATACTGATGAGACTAAAAGTGATATTCCGGTTGTATCAGGATTTGATCCTATATATCCAGTAGGGTCAACTTCAACTACAGATTTGCCACTTGGAGGAAGAGCCATCGCTTATAATGCCGTTAGTTCTGGGGGGGTGTCCTATCATTGTATAATGGAAATAACGGGAAAAGGAGGTTTGCCACCAGGAATTGTTAACATACAAAACAACGGTCCTTTAACAATAACTGGAGGGGTTCCTAATAAAGATCCTTATGTTACCTATTCTGTTAAATTTGTACCAGCAGCTGGCTTTGTTTTAGCCAATTATCAAAATACAACTCCAATCATAGGAGCTACTCTTACTAAAGTTACAGTGGTATCGGCTGATGTTGATGGTAGTAGTAATTATAAAGAAGTAACTGGTTATTTGCCGTCACCTAATATCACTAAACCTGTTGAAATCGGAACTAGTTTATCTCCTGGTGGTTTTACACAAGGTGGTGGCCCAGCAGCAGCCAGTGGTTATGTTTATTATAGAAATAATGATGGTGTTAATCCTGCAAATAATGCTGAGCTTCCACCCTATAGAATGACTATATTTTATGATACATTTACTCAAGCAGATTTAGTTTGGGGATTTACTGGAAGCTCTTCAAGCATTCGAAGTGCTGGAAGCCCTACAATGAAATTTGCTACTATTGATATTACTGATGCTAATGGAAATGGATTTTCGAATCAATTTGATTTAGATTCTGATGGAGATGGCTGTTCTGATTCCAATGAAGCTTATGGCAACAGTACATTAGCTGATACAAATAAACAATATGGAATGAATGCTTATCCTGTAGGCACTGTGGCTCCTATAACTCCTGTAGATACTTTTAATGTAACATCAGATGGTAAGGTGGTAGCGGCAAGTTATGTTATTGTAAATTATGCTCCAGTAGTGACAATTACAGCAGTAAGTGCTCCAGTCGATGTTACAAACGTACTTATAGGTGGAACCGCCACTTTTTCAGCAACCCCCAATGGAGCTTCTGCATCAGCAACACTTAAATGGCAACAAAAATTAAATGGCTCTTCTACTTGGACAGATATTGTTTCTGGTACTGTTGGAGGTGTAACTTATGCCATTAGTAGTTTTGATAATTCTTTAACCATAACTGGTATTACCGCAGCATTAGGCAATTCTGAATATCATGCTGTTCTGAGTGATTCGGGTGCTACAGGTTATTTTGTATGTGGAAATAAAACTTCAGCTTCGGCCAAATTAAAGTTAGCCAATATTTCACCAGTGGCAAATAATGATGTACTGACAGTAAATGAAGATACCTCAGGAACCGTTAATGTAGTAACCAATGATACTGATGCAGACGGAACACTCGATGCAACTACTGTCGATTTAGATCCTGCAACCGCATTAATTCAAAATACATTCACAGTAGCTGGACAAGGAACTTATACTGTAAATAATTTGGGAGTAGTCACTTTCGTTCCGGTACTTAATTTCAATGGTTCTAGTTCGATTTCCTATACGGTAAATGATAATTTAGGTCTTGTTTCCAATGTTGCGACTTTAGCAGTCACAATTACATCTGTTAATGATGCCCCCGTAGCCAAAAATGATGTTGCCACCACAAATGAAGATATCTCAGCAACCATTAACGTAGTTACGAATGTACCCGGAATGGATACAGATATTGACGGAACGGTTGACGCAACCAAGGTAGATTTAGATCCAGCTACAACAGGAATCCAAACTACATTTACTGTAACAGGACAAGGAACTTACACCGTTAATAATGCAGGATTAGTAACATTTGTTCCAGTATTAAATTACAATGGAATTGCCTCTCCAATCAACTATACCGTATATGACAATTTAGGATTGGTATCAAACATATCCACTTTGACCATAACAGTTGTTGCGGTTAATGATGCACCAGTGGCCAAAAACGATGTGGTAACTACCAATGAAGATACCTCCATAACAATCAATGTGGTGACCAATGCGTTAGGACTTGATACAGACGTTGACGGCACAGTTGATGCCGCCACGGTAGATTTAGATCTTGCCACGGCGGGAATTCAAAAAACATTTACTATAACAGGACAAGGAACTTATACCATAGATAATACTGGATTAGTAACTTTTGTTCCTGTATTGAACTACAACGGTTCCAGCACAATTAACTACACGGTAAATGATAATTTAGGTCTTGTTTCCAATGTTACGACTTTAACAGTCACAATTACACCTGTAAATGATGCACCCGTAGCCAAAAATGATGTTGCAACTACAAATGAAGATATCTCAGCAACCATTAACGTAGTTACGAATGTACCGGGAATGGATACAGATATTGACGGAACGGTTGACGCAACCAAGGTAGATTTAGACCCAGCTACAACAGGAATCCAAACTACATTTACTGTAACAGGACAAGGAACTTACACCTTTAATAATGCAGGATTGGTAACATTTGTTCCGGTATTAAATTACAATGGAATTGCCTCTCCAATCAACTATACAGTATATGACAATTTGGGATTGGTATCTAACATTGCCACTTTGACCATAACTGTTGTATCAGTTAATGATGCGCCAGTGGCAAATAATGATACAGCCAATACAGAAAAGGATACTAACGTAATTGTATCAGTAGCCAGTAATGATACTGATATTGACGGTACAATCAATTCAGCTACGATAGATTTAGATCTAGCTACAACCGGAATCCAAACTACATTAACAGTCGCTGGACAAGGGACTTATACAGCAAACGCAAACGGAACTGTTACATTCGATCCTTTGGTATCTTTTGCAGGAACGACAACCCCAATAAATTATATAATTCAAGACAATCAAGCTGGTGTGTCAAATTCAGCAACAATAACGATAATTGTAATTTCAGATTCTGATGGAGATGGTGTATTGGACAAGATAGAAATTGCTGACGGAACAAATCCAAATGACTATTGTGATTCCAAACAAGAGAACGCCACGCTAGAACATTCTGCCGCATTCTTGGCTGCCGATTGCGATGGAGACGGAATTTCAAATAAGGACGAATATGGAACAAATTATGGACATCCTTTTGACAGTAATGGAAATGGAACGCCGGATTATCTCGAAGCAAATAATCATAACTTGTCAAATTCAGATGATGATTTAGAGATTTTCAACGGAGTTTCGCCTACAAGTGATGATCCAAAAAACAATGTGTTTACTATTAGAAATATCGAAAAATATCCAAACAATAGTTTACATATCTTCAACAGATTTGGTGGATTAGTGTATGAAGCAGAAGGTTATGGGGTTGGTAACAAGTTTTTCAAAGGAGTGTCCGAAGGAAGATCTACCATTTCTCCATCTGCAGAATTACCTGAAGGCACTTACTTCTATGCGCTTAAATACGTCAATTCAGCAGGTGTAACAAAAGAGCGTTCAGGTTATTTGTATATCAATCGATAAAACTAATTTAGGGGAGTTTTTTTGTTCCC
This sequence comes from Flavobacterium alvei, assembly GCF_002920895.1. Taxonomy (GTDB): domain Bacteria; phylum Bacteroidota; class Bacteroidia; order Flavobacteriales; family Flavobacteriaceae; genus Flavobacterium; species Flavobacterium alvei. The sequence goes on along the minus strand of NZ_PQVG01000005.1, from coordinate 37,129 downwards.
CATTTTAAAAAAAACATATGAAAACAAAATTTATAGGATTACTTTTGGTGTTACTATCAAGTCTTGGATATGCCCAGCAAGACGCTCAGTACACACAATACATGTACAATACAACTGTTGTAAATCCCGCTTATGCAGGCACGAGAGAAACGTTGAATGTTTTTGCTTTATACCGTACACAGTGGGTAGGCCTCGATGGAGCACCACAAACAGCTAATTTTTCGGTTACTTCACCAATTGCAAAGAATCTTGGTTTGGGTGTTTCGGTTGTAAGCGATAAAATAGGGCCATCAGAGGAGAATAACTTAGCAGTTGATTTCTCATATATTATTAATGTTTCCGAAAACTATAAGTTGTCTTTTGGAGTAAAAGGAAGTGCTAATTTGTTGAATGTTGATTTTACGAAATTAAACATCTACAACCCAGGCGACCCTAGATATCAAAATAACATCGACAACAAATTTTCACCTAATCTGGGAGTTGGTCTTTATTTATATTCAGACAAAGCCTATTTAGGTTTCTCAGCTCCTTATATTTTAGAGAGCAATCATTATGACAAAAGTGCCAACAACACCGCTACTACTTTTATGGCTACCGAAAGAATCCATTACTATGCAATTGCAGGTTATGTGTTTGATTTGTCACCAAGTCTTCAGTTCAAGCCTTCGGTTTTGACCAAATTAGTACAAGGAGCACCACTACAAGTTGATTTATCAGGCAACTTTTTGATTAACCAAAAATTCACCCTCGGTTTAGCCTACAGGTGGGATGCAGCCTTTAGTGCTTTGGTTGGGTTTCAAGCCAGCGATTCTTGGTTTATCGGATATTCTTATGATATGGATTCTACCAAACTGAACAACTACAATTCAGGCTCTCACGAATTTTTCTTGCGCTATGAATTATTCACTAAGAAAAACAGAATATTATCCCCAAGATTCTTCTAATAGTTCTCATTATGAAAATAAAAACACTCCTTTACAGTACACTTTTGATAGTTGGATTTTTGCAACAAGGATATTCTCAAAAATCGCAAGTAGCAGCAGCCAATAAAAAATACGATAATAATGCTTACGTTGACGCCATAGCAACCTATGAGCGTATTGCCGCTAAAGGCTACAAAGACGAAAAAATGTTTCAAAAATTAGGCAACGCCTATTATTTTAATGCCGAATTGCCTAAGGCTGCCCAATGGTATGGCGAACTTTTTGCAATGAACAAAGAACAAGATCCAGAATATTGCTACAGATACGCACAATGTTTGAAATCTATTGGGAACTACGATAAAGCCAATGAAATGATGGATCAATTCAATAAAAAATCAGGCAACGACAAAAGAGCTAAGCTATATGCTGATAATAAAAATTACCTAGAAGAAATAAAAGCCAATTCAGGACATTTTACCGTTTCCGATGCTGGAATTAATTCCGAATATTCCGATTATGGAAGTACCCTTTTAGGAAATAAATTAATTTTTGCCTCCTCTCGAGTGGCAGAAAATAATTCCAGTAAGGTCTTTGAACAAACCAATCAATCTTTTACTGATATCTATGCCTCGGAAATTCTTCCAAATGGCAAATTAGATGCTCCAAAACAGTTTGGAGGTAAAGAGATCAATTCCAAGTTTCACGAATCGACTCCAGTATTTTCCAAAGACGGTAAAACCGTATATTTCACAAGAAACAACTTTTTGGATGGTAAAAAAGGAAAAGATGATGAAAAAATCACCCGACTCAAATTATATAAAGCCACGTTAACAGGTGATTCTTGGGGCAACGTAATAGAATTGCCATTCAATAATAACAACTACAGTATAGCTCATCCAGCCTTGAGTCCTGATGGAAAAACTTTGTATTTTGCCTCAGATATGTCGGGAACATTAGGTCAATCGGATTTATACAAAGTAGCTATTCAAGGCGATAGTTTTGGAAAACCAGTCAATCTAGGAAGCGCAGTGAATACCGAAGGTAGAGAATCTTTTCCTTTTGTATCACCTGATAACAAATTATATTTTGCCACCGACGGCCGACCTGGACTTGGAGGATTTGATATTTTTGTTGCTCCTATTGAACAAGACGGAACTATTTCAAAAGCACAAAATGTTGGAGCGCCCATCAATAGCTCTCAAGATGATTTTGCAATGATTATAGATCAAGAAGGAAAAGGTTTTTTTAGTTCCAATCGAGCAGGAGGTAAGGGATTTGATGATATTTATAAATTATCGGAAATCATCTGCAAACAACAAATAGAGGGGCTTATTACCGATATGGAAAGCAAAATTGTTTTGCCTAATGCCAAAGTGAGTTTGTTCAATGAGAAATTTGAATTGCAGAAAGAATCCATATCATATGCGAATGGACATTATTCATTTGAAGCAGTTTGCGGAAAATCCTATTATGTAAGAGTTCAAGCAGAAGATTATGTGACCAAAGAAAACAAAGTAATTGTTAGTACAACTGATGGTACGACCAGTTTTCCGGTGGCTTTGGAGAAAGCAGGATGTAAAGTAGTTGTTGGAGGTGATTTGGCTAAATGTTTTGGAATCAAAGTGATTTATTTTGCATTGAACAAATCCGAAATTACCAAAGAAGCAGCATTCGAATTGGAGAAAATATTGGATGTAATGAAACAAAACCCAACTATGAAAATTGATGTTCGTTCGTATACTGATAGTCGTCAAACTGCTAAATACAATGAAGTCTTGTCTGAAAAAAGAGCGAAAGCCACTATGGAATGGTTAGTGAAAAATGGCGTTGATGCTAGCATACTAACAGGAAAAGGGTATGGTGAATCCCAATTAGTAAACCAATGTGCCGATGGTGTGAAATGTTCCGAAGAAGAACATCAAGCCAACAGACGAAGTGAGTTTATTGTTGTTTCGATGGAATAAAACGTTATTTAAGCCTATAAAAACAAATCGGTTTTAGAGGCATTATAAATAGAAAAACCCAAGATAGAAATGAAACTATCTTGGGTTTTTAAGTTATTAAATAAATTTATTTCGTTTAACTTTCCACCGTTTTTACTTTATGTCCCACTAATCCAAAAAATAGAATGACCAAGAAACAAACCAATGGAATAATATATCCCGCTTGAATATCATCGTGTTTCATATCGATTAAAGTTCCCATTCCATAAGGTAAAATGGCTCCGCCTACGATGGACATCACCAACCAAGAAGAACCCGTTTCGGTATTCGATTTTAAGCCTACTAATCCCAAAGAGAATATTGTTGGAAACATTATAGACATAAAGAATCCAATACCACCAAGAGCATAAATAATGTAAATGCCACTTCCGTAAATGGCTACTAAACATAATAATACGCTAATAACACAATAAACAGAAAGCAAAATATAATCTTTAATGAATTTTAAAAAGAGAGTACCACTAAAACGACCGGCCATAAATAAGAAGCCATAAGCCGTTAAATAAAATGCAGCCGTTTTTTCATCTAAACCAGCTTCTTTTTGAGCAATTCGAATGAAAAAACTAGTCACACAAACTTGGGCGCCTACATAAAAAAACTGTGCGACAACCGCCCAACTCAAATGCGAAAATTTTAAAACAGAGAAAAAACCTGGTTTAACTTCATTTTCGGTTTCTTTTGAAACCATTGAAGGCAAGTGCATAAAATAAAATACAATGGCTACCAAAACCAAAATACTTCCTAAAATGATATAAGGTAATTTTACTGCCGATGCTTCTTCAAGAAAATAAGCTGCCTTGGTAGCGTCGGGCATAGCAGCCATTTGTTCTGGGGTGTAGTTAATTCCAGATAGTATAAATACACCTCCCAAATAAGGTGCAATAGTTACCGCCAAACCGTTAAACGATGCGGCCAAATTCAACCTATTAGAGGAAGATTTTGCCGGGCCTAAAATAGCTGCATACGGATTGGCACTGGTTTCAAGAATAGTTAATCCGCAACCAATTACAAATAAAGCAAATAAGAAAAGCTCGAAGTTTGTGCTATTTGCAGCAGGGACAAAAAGAAATGCTCCTGAAGCAAAAACTAATAAACCTGTAATAATACTGTTTTTATAGCCTATTTTTTTAATAATCATTCCAGCCGGAATTGCCATTATAAAATAGGCAAAAAAGATAGACGTATCAATCAATGTCGATTGTCTGTTGTTGAGTTGGCAGGCTTTTTTTAAATGCGGAATTAAAATACCATCGAGACCGTGAGCCATTCCCCAGAGGAAAAACAAACTGGTTATTAAAATAAAAGGCAAAAGATATTTTTTTCCGTTTCCTACCCCTTCTTCTGTTGGCACTTCGTGTTGATCGCCCATTTGGTTCGTTACTTGCATAATTATAATTTTGGTTTTAAGGTTATTTCTTTTTTACTAATAATAGATGGTCGCACACCATAACCACTTCACCTCTTTGGTTGATGATTTCGACATGTTCTGTCACGGTGCCCATTTCGGGTCTTTTGGCTTCTCCTTTTTCAGAAATTGTAATTTCGGAATGGATGGTGTCACCAATATGAACCGGTTTCACAAAGCGCATTCGGTCGTAGCCTTTCGAAAAAGCTTCCGGATTGATTTCCGATGCGGTCAAGCCAATGCCAATGCTGAAAACCATCGTTCCGTGGGCAATTCGTTGGCCGAAAGGCTGTGTCTTGCACCATTCTTCATCCATATGATGCGGAAAAAAATCGCCCGTGTGTCCGGCGTGCACCACAAAATCAGTTTCGGTTATGGTTCTTCCTAAAGTTACTCGCTTTTCATTGAGTTGGTAATCTTCGAAAAAGGTGGATTTGAAATACATATTTTTATTTTGTTTTGTTCACCATATAAGGCATATAAGGTCATTTAAGTTTTTGCTTTTGTTGTGGCTTATATGAACTTATATGCCTTATATGGTTTAAATTATTTTATAATTCATCTATTGAAACGCCTCCATTTTTATTGCTGATGTAACAAGCTTCAACCACTTTCATTGTGTCGAGAACGTCTTGCACGCTGGCCAATAATTTGTCGTCGGAACCTTCCTTGAAGCGCATCAAATTGGACATTGTACCAATAAAGGCTTCCGGGAACCAAGAACCTTCCAATTCGATTTTCTTCCATTCGAATGCACCGTCATCATTCGGCAATGCAATTTCAAATTCGTCTGGCATTCCATCGGGATAATTCATCAACAAGCCCATTTTGGCTTTAATCGCTCCCTTGGTTCCTTCCCATTTGATGTAGCTTTCTTCGTGTTTTGGTCCAAAATGATGATCGTGATTCGTGTTGATGACCACACGCATCGCTTCGTCATAATTCAAAATAATCGAAGAACGACAAGAGGATAATTTTTTCAAAGGATGATGGCTAGTTTTGGCATAAACGCCTTTTGGATTTCCCAAAAACGAACGAATGCAATCAATGTAATGCACGCTGTGAAAAAGGATTTCCAATCTCGGATGTTCCTTGATGAGCGGGAACAATTCCCAAGGTGTGTTCACGGTAACTTTAACTTCCAAATCATACAAATCGCCAATAATTCCTTGATTGATGATGTGTCGTGCAGCACTGACAAAAGAGGTAAAACGCAACTGGAAATTGATGGCTGCGACTAGTTTTTTTCTTTCGCAAACCGCCACGATTTCTCGGGCTTGCGCCAAATCGTTGCCCATCGGTTTTTGGATGAGAACCGCGGCTCCGTCAGGCAATTGCTCCAAGATTTCGATGTATTGATCGGGTAAAACCGTAATGTCGTAAACGGCATTCGATGGTGCATTTTTTACGGCCTCGGCCACGTTTTCAAAAACATTTGGAATACCAAATTGTTTTGCCATATCCTGTGCTTTCGAAAGCGTTCTGTTGGTAATGCCAAAAACGGTAAAACCAGCCATTTCATAAGCAGGCAAATGCGCATCTTTCACGATTCCGCTGGCACCAATGATGATGATGGGTTGCTGGGTTTCGGGCAATAAAGGTTTATAGGGAATGTTCATTTTAAACAATGTTTTGAATGGTGATTTGTGTTGCTGAAACTAGTTTTTCGGATGGAATGTCGGTTTCCAATGCTTTCAAGATCATTTTGTCTATCAATTCGGCGACTTTTGGCCAAATCGGTGTTTGCGGCAAGGTCAAGGCCGTTTCGTGCAAGAGTTCCAACTTGTGGTAATACGGAATCGTTTTGTTGATTTCCGCATCGTTCCAAGTGGATTTTCGACAGCCAATTCCGCCTTCGGTTGTCAATAATTTGTCGCTTTCGGGCGTGGTGGCAAATTGAATAAAGTCGTAAGCCAGTTTTTGATGCTTGCTTCCAGTTCCAATGGTATAAAGCCAATACACGTTCAAAGAAGCTGTTTCGTGCTTTTCGTCGTGCGGCAATTCCGCAATGTCGACTTTGCCTTTCACTTTCGATTCTTCGATGACTTCACACATCGAGGCAAAACCAAACCAATTGATGGACATCGCCACTTCTCCTTTGGCGAAAGCCATTCCTGCCTCAACCGAACCAAAATCTATCGATTGGGGATGAACGGCCTTCTTGTTGTTGGAAATTTTTCTGTAATAATCCAATGCCGCAACAGCTTCCGGGCGGTTGATGTCGATTTGATTTCGGGAATTCAACAAAGAGCCTCCCTTGGTCCAAAACAACAAACAAAAGATGAAAACCATATTGTGTCCATCAGGATAATTGGCAAAAACACAGCCGTACAAATTTTCTGCTGGACGATTGAAAAACTCGGCTATTTGGGTGAATTCCGTCCAGGTTTTTGGGGGATGCAATTCATAGCCAAACTGCTTCTTGAAATTTTGTTTTTCGATTGGGTTTTCAAATAAATCTTTTCTGTAAATCAAACATTCCGGCCCGTCGTGAAAAGGCAAACCATAGGTTCCGCCATTGATTTGTTGTAAATGCAACAACGATTGATGCCAACCTTCGGGATAATTTTGTGGTGCATTTTCGGCAATTAATGGGTTTAAATCGAGAACCGCTTGTTCATTCGCAGCGTCAAAAATCCAGTCCGTGTTGAGGTGGGCAATATCCCAATCGCCATTTTTCAATCCATTTTTAGCAATGGTTTCTTCGTACAAGTCGTTCAATTCCAAAGGAATCATTTCGGCTTTCACGTCGATATTCTTTTCTAGGCAAAACAAGTCCCACAGCTTTTGCAAGGTGCTTTCAAAAGGGTCGAATTTTCGGATGGCGATTCTTATTTTGTCCATTAGCAATCAATAAATTCATTAATAATTCGTTCGTTGTCTTGCCCTAATTTTGGAGAGCCTTTAGTTGAAGTAAAATATTCGCCGTCAATTTTAATCGGACATCGGGTCGTTTGATAGGAATAGCCGTCCAGCATTTGAACTTCCTGAGTGAACTCCAAAACTTTGAAACCCTCTTCGGCAAAAAGCTCTTGGTAGTTCAATACTTTGGCACACCAAATGTCGGCGGGTTCCAAAATGTTCAACCAAAATTCGGTATTCTGTGTAAGCAAATGCGTGGCCAATATATTCTTGATTTCGTCTCTTAATCCAAATTTATTCTCGGGAAATTGCAACAGTGCATCGCATTTTAAAAGTTCAGCCAAAATGGGAATCGACCCCATTGCCAAAGCCAAAAATCCATTTTGGGTTTTGTAAATTCCATAAGGCGCACCCAAATAGGCGTGGGCATTGTTGCTTTTGGTTCGAACGGGCAATTCGCCACCGTCGTTAAAATAAGTCGTAATGGTTTCGAACTGAAAATCAAAAGCTGATTCCAACATACTTACTTGCACCAATGCTCCGATGTTGTGCGTTGCTTTTCTGTACAAAGCCGCCAAAATTCCTTGTGCCAAATGCGCTCCAGCCAACATATCCACAATTGACAAACCCATAGGAACTGGACCGTCATCTTGATTGCCGCTCAACCAAGTCAAGGCAGTCAGCGATTGCAACAATAAATCTTGTCCCGGCAAATCTTTTAAATCAGGATGGTTTCCGTAACCCGAAATTTCGGCATAAACCACATTTGGATTGATTTTTTTGACTTCATCATAACTCAAACCCACGCGTTCCATCACTCCGGGTCTGAAGTTGTGCATCACCACGTCTGCTTTTGCCAATAGGTTTTTTAATTTTTCGAGTCCATCGGGCTGTTTGAAATCGATGGCAAAGGATTCCTTGTTTCGGTTGATGGTATGAAAAATGGACGATTCGCCATTCATTATCAAATCCGAAGTATATAAAGTTCGGCAAATGTCTCCAGTGCCGGGTTTCTCAATTTTGATGACACGAGCACCCAAATCCGCCAATCGCAAACTGGCCGATGGCCCGGAAAGGAACTGGCTAAAATCTACTATTAAATAATCTTCCAATGGTTTCATTTTAGTTATTTAAAAATTGTTCGTGTATCTGTAAATTATCTTCGCCCACTTTTGGAGCGGCTTTCGAACTGGCTAAAATTGCTCCGTCCAATTGAATCGGGCTTCTGGTGGTCACCAATGTTTCTCCCGCCGAATTTTTCACGGTTTGTTTCAATTGCAAATCCTTCACGAAAGCTTGACTGTCTAAATCATTGTAATTTAATACTTTTCCACACCAAACGCCTTTGCTTTGTAATATGCTTAACCAATAATCAGATTTGTGTGTGATTAATTTGGCAGTCAATAATTCTCTTATTTCGTCCCTCGAAGCGAACCATTGGTGCTTGTCTGCGTATTTTTCTAAATTAATTCCCAATAGGTTTCCAATGAAAAGCAAGTCGCCCATTGCCAAGGAAATGTAGCCGTCCTGGGTTTGGTAAACGCCATACGGAGCACTCAAAAAAGCGTGCGCACTTCCTTTGACATCGCCTCTTTCGGGCAATTGTCCGCCGTCATTCAAAAAGGAGGTAATCGATTCGAATTGAATATCCAAAACCGATTCAAGTAAACTTACTTCTACTTGAACACCTTTTCCAGTTTTGGCTCTTTTCAACAATGCGGTCAAAATTCCTTGTACGAAATGATTGCCACACATCAAGTCGGCCACGGCCAAGCCGAAAGGAACGGGTTCTTGGCTTTTTCGTCCGCTCAACCAACTTAATCCTGATAGTGATTGCAACAGTAAATCTTGTCCCGGTTTTTTTGCCCACGGGCCTTTTTCGCCATAACCCGTAATGGTTCCGTAAATGATTTTTGGGTTGATGGTCAAGGCATCTTCAAAAGTCAACCCAATTTTGTCCATCACGCCTGGACGGAAATTATGGGTCATAATATCTGCTTTGGCAATCAGTTTTTTTACCAAAATTAAATCTTCAGGATTTTTTAAATCGGCGGCAAAAGATTCTTTGTTTCTGTTGATGGTGTGAAACAGCAAACTGCTTTCGTCCACAAAAAGGTCTTTGATGCTGAGTTGTCGGCAAGCTTCGCCTTTTATGGGGCGTTCAATTTTGATGACTCTGGCACCTAAATCGGCCAATTTTAATCCCGCAGAAGGTCCTGCCAAAAATTGACAAAATTCTAAAACGATAAGTCCTTCTAATGGTTTCATTTCGCTTGCAAGTTTAAAGACTTCACGTAAAGCTCATTCATTGCTGACAAAACCGATTCTTCGTTACCGCCTTTCATCAAATAATCGCGAACGACATCACCGGCGTGGTCTTGGAAGTACATATGCCCGGAATATCTCGGACGCAAGAAAGCTCTTTCCAAAGCCGGCAAGGTATTTTTGAAATAATCGTGTGTTACACCATTGATTCGGTCGCTTTTCCAAGCTTGTAAATGTCCCGGTTGTCCGCCGTTGTCGGCGAAAATATTTTGTTGCACTTGGGGCGAACCCGTGAATTCGGCATATTTGATAGCTTCGGGAATGTGTTGGCTAAAAGAAGAAACCGCCAATCCGGTTCCGCCCAAAGAGCTAATCATTGGTTGGGCGTTCAATTTTACCAAGTCGTAAAAATGGAGCAAGTTTTTGCTGTAGCCTGTTCGGGAATAATTGGAATAACCATAAGCAAAAGGGCAGTAGGCGATTTCATCGGTGTTGACCATCGCTTCGTAAACCTGAATAGGGTTTCTGTTGAAATTGGCTGGGTCGATTAATTGCGCCAATTCCCTAAATTGTTGCAAGGCTTTTGTTCCTGTTTCGACCGAAATTACTTTTTCTTGAGATTGAAACGGTGCTTCGCCCAAACTACAGCAATACATATAAAAACTCATCAATACATCTACCGGGATTCCCGCGAAAGCGACCAATCCTTTATTGGCCAAAGCCAATAAATCATCATAGGTTTCAGGGACTTTTAATCCTTGTTCTTTCAAAATATCCAATCGAGCCGATGCCACGGGAGTAGCTGCGTCTATTGGCAATGCCCATAGTTTGTCGCTAAAAACATAACTTCCATAAGAACGCCCAACGGTATTTATTTCTTGGTCTTTGATGTATTCGGGAGAAAGATAATCGGATAAAGGAAGGATGGCATTGGTGTGTGCGCCAAAACCCGTCCAAGGATGGTCGATAACCAAGAGGTCGAATCGTTTGGCTAAATCTTCGATGGAAGCATCGGCAAATTCCTGTAAACTTCTTTTCTCCCAGCTGATCTCGATGCCGGGATTCAGCTCCGTAAAACGTTGGGAAGTGGCTACCATTGGCAATAAACCTCTGGTGTGATTCCACGTAATCCCTTTGAGTTTTTTCATTTTTTTTCTAATTATATTTTGAGTATCCATATCGCAATAAAGCAGAGATGGTAATGACAAATTTAAAAATAAGATTGGATTACGCAATCGATTACGTGTAAATAATACACTTTTTTAAAGTCATTATTATTATCTTTGTTCTTTTTCAATTTTATTTGAGTAATCGATTACCTATTCAGGTGTTTTAAAGATTAAAAAAAAGAAAGGTTTGTAATATATAAATGAATTAAATAGTAATTAATATGTTTTCATTAAACAATAAAAAAGCAGTAATAACTGGTGGAGGTAGCGGAATTGGAAGAGCAATTGCTACTTTGTTTGCAAAGCAAGGAGCTGAAGTTCATATTCTTGATTTGAGTATCGAGAGTGCTCAAGAGGCTTTAGCTGACATCCAAAAAGCAGGAGGAAAAGTATTTTCATATGCTTGTAATGTAACCAACCAAAAAGAAGTATTGGCTACATTTGAAAAAATAGGGAATATAGACATTCTGGTAAATAATGCAGGAATTGCCAATGTTGGAAAAGTGGATACCACATCCGAAACGGATTTTGACCGTGTGATGGAAGTGAACGTCAAAGGAGTTTATAATTGTTTGTTTGCTGCAATACCTCAATTAAGATTGTCGAATGGTGGTGTCATTGTGAATATGTGTTCAATCGCTGCTTGGGTTGGACTTCCAGACCGATTTGCTTATTCAACAGCCAAAGGTGCTGTAATGGCAATGACTTTGTCGGTTGCTAAAGATTATATGGGAGAGAATATTCGTTGCAATTCGATTTCTCCAGCCCGAGTTCATACGCCTTTTGTTGATGGATTTATATCGAAAAATTATCCAGGAAAAGAAGCAGAAATGTTCGAAAAATTATCGCAATCACAGCCCATTGGTCGAATGGGTAAACCCGATGAAATAGCCTCCTTAGCTTTGTTTTTGTGTAGCGATGAAGCAGGTTTTATTACAGGTTGTGATTATCCGATTGACGGAGGTTTTATAAAATTGAATAACTAAGAAAAGGAGCTAAGTTGCTAAGGTTCTAAGTTTTTTATCTCAGCAACTCAGTTCCTTAAAAAAATAAACTAATTTAAAAAAATAAAAAAATGAAATTAATACGTTTTGGAGCCATTGGAAAAGAAAAACCTGGAGTTTTAATCGACGAAAAAAGATATGATGTGTCATCAATTGTAAAGGATTTTGATGAAGCTTTTTTTGAAGAAAATGGTTTAGAAAAATTGCAAAAAGCATTAGAAAGCAATCCAGTTTTGCCTGAGGTTAGTGCTGATGTACGTTTAGGTTCGCCAGTTGCAAGGCCTTCAAAAATAATCTGTATTGGTCTGAATTATGTCGATCATTGTGTTGAAACGGGAGCGCCAATCCCAGCAGAACCTATCATCTTCTTCAAATCAACGACTGCTTTGTGTGGGCCAAATGATGATTTAATCATTCCTAAAAACAGTGAAAAAACAGATTGGGAAATCGAATTGGTTTTTGTTGTTGGAAAAAAAGCAAGTTATGTTGAAGAAGACGATGCTATGGATTATGTAGCTGGCTATTGTTTGCATAATGATTATAGCGAAAGAGCTTTTCAATTAGAACGTGGAGGACAATGGGCAAAAGGGAAAGGTTGCGATACTTTTGCACCACTAGGCCCCTTTTTAGCTACTAAAGACGAAATTGCAGATGTCGATAATTTGTCGATGTGGTTGACTGTAAATGGGAAAAAATACCAAGACAGCAATACTTCTAATTTAGTGTTTAAAATTCCATTTTTGGTGCATTATCTTAGCCAATATATGACTTTATTGCCAGGTGATATTATCAGTACAGGGACACCTCCTGGAGTTGGATTAGGCATCAAACCAGAACCTGTTTATCTTAAAGAAGGTGATGTAATCGAATTGGGAATGGAAGGTTTAGGATCTAGTAAACAATTGGCAGTAGGGTATAAAAAGTAAATTAAAAAGGAAAAATTAAAATGAAATATATTGTATGTGAAAAACCTCATGAGTTTAAGTTGAAAGAAAAACCCAGGCCAGAACCCAAAGAAGGTGAAGTTTTATTGAAAATAAAAAGAATTGGCGTTTGTGGAACTGACATTCATGCTTATGGCGGAACACAACCTTACTTTGAATATCCTAGAGTTTTAGGTCACGAATTGGCTGCCGAATACATTAAAGGAAATGCCAAAGGTTTTGAACCAGGTGATAAAGTGACTTTGATACCTTATTTTAATTGTGGAGAATGTGTGGCTTGTAGAAACGGATTGACCAATTGTTGTGCCAATATTAAAGTGTTTGGCGTTCATATTGATGGTGGAATGGCCGAATATATAACTGTTCCAGAGCAATATTTACTACACAGTCAAGGTTTGGATTATGATGAATTAGCCTTAGTTGAACCATTAGCCATTGCCGCTCACGGTGTAAGAAGAGCTGCTGTTGAAGCCAAAGATACTGTTTTGGTAATGGGCGCAGGGCCAATTGGAATTGGATTGATCCAGTTTGCTAAAATTGCGGGTGCCAAAGTTATTGTTTTGGATATTAATGATTTCAGATTGGATTTTTGCAAAAAAGAACTTCAAGCTGACGCTGTCATAAATCCAATGAATGAAGATGTAACCGAAAGGCTTAAGCAAATTACAAATGGAGATATGGTCAATGTAGTTATAGACGCCACAGGAAATAGAAATGTGATGAATGGTGCTTTTAATTATGTTGCTCACGGAGGGCGATTTGTTTTGGTAGGGCTTCAAAAAGGAGAATTGAGTTTCAGTCATCCTGAATTTCATAAAAGAGAAACCACCTTGATGAGTAGCCGAAATGCAACCATCGAGGATTTTGAATTTGTGATGAAATGTCTGAAATCAGGAAAAATTGACCCTAAAAAATACATCACTCATAGGGCTAATTTTACCGATATGATTGATGTTTTTGATCAATGGATTGATCCAAAAAATAATACTATCAAAGCAATTATAGAATTGAATTAATTCTTAAAAAAATCATTATGGATTTACATTTAAAAGGAAAAATAGTTGTTGTTTCGGGTTCAGCAGGCAAAGAAGGAAGTATTGGCGAAACCATTGTCAAACGTTTGGCCGATGAAGGCGCTATTCCAGCTCTTGTTGATAGAAATAGACGAGGTTTTGGTTATGCTGAAGAACTTAAAAAAAGAGGAATTGATGCCATTTTTGTTCAAACCGATGTTACAAATCCGGAACAAATGGAAAATGCGGTCAATAAAATTGTTGAAAAATACGGCAGAATTGACGCAGTAATCAATAACGTCGGTGTCAATGATGGTGCTGGATTGGATTCTAGTTATGAAGAGTTTATGAATTCTTTGAAGCTAAATGTGGTGAGCTATTTTTTATTGACCAAATTTGCGCTTCCTTATCTAAAAGCATCCAAAGGGAATATTCTGAATATTGGTTCTAAAGTGGCTTTAACAGGACAAGGAGGCACATCGGGTTATGCTGCTGCAAAAGGAGGGGTTCTTGGTTTGACCAGAGAATGGGCAGTCGATTTAATTCAGTTTGGAATTCGTTCTAATGCAATAATTATTGCCGAAAGTTTTACTCCAGCTTATGACGAATGGTTGAAAACGCTACCCGATGGAGAAGCAGTTTTGCAAAAAATAAATAAAAGTATTCCGTTTGAAGCTAGAATGACCAAAGCAGAAGAAATTGCCGATACAGCACTTTTTATAGTTTCGGATCGTTCTTCGCATACCACAGGACAATTTGTTTGCGTTGATGGAGGTTATATTCATTTGGATCGTGCTTTAATTAATGATGTAAGTCTTTAAATTGTATGAAAAACCGAATTGATTCTCACCAACATTTTTGGAAATTCGACCCCGTAAGAGATAGTTGGATTGATGATTCTATGCTAAAAATTCAAAAAGATTTTTTGCCAGAAGATTTACAGCCTTTGCTGACCGAAAATAAATTTCAAGGCTGTGTAGCTGTTCAAGCCGATCAATCGGAAGAACAGACTGATTTTTTAGTTGATTTGGCTTCCAAAAATGATTTCATAAAAGGAGTCGTTGGCTGGATTGATTTACGAGATAAAAACGTGAGTGAAAGATTGAATCATTTTTCGGAAAATAAAATAATCAAAGGGTTTAGACATGTGGTGCAAGGCGAAGCGGATGATTTTATGTTTCGACATGATTTTCGCAATGGCATTCGTGAATTGAAAGCGTATAATTTTACTTATGACATTCTTATTTTTCATCGACAGTTGCCAGCTGCTATAGATTTGGTTCATTCGTTTCCTGACCAAGCTTTTGTAATTGATCATATTGCCAAACCAGATATAAAATCGGGGAACATAAAATCTTGGAAAAAGGATATAATTGAAATTGCAAAAGCAGAAAATGTGATGTGTAAAATTTCAGGAATGGTAACCGAAGCCAATTGGAATAAATGGCAAACCGCTGATTTGAAACCTTATTTAGATGTTATTTTTGAGAATTTTTCGACCCATAATTTAATGTTTGGATCGGATTGGCCAGTTTGCAATTTGGCTGCCGATTATTCGAAAATTGTAAATACACTAGAAGATTATATTTCGCAACTTTCAAATCAAGATCAACAACAGATTTGGACCAACAACGCAAAATCATTTTACAAATTAGATATTTAAGACTTGAAATGATAGAATAAAAAAAGGGACACAAACTATGCGTCCCTTTTTTTTAGTTTTATTTTATTAAGATTTGGTAACTTCCTCCGTCATATTTATTGTTTTTGGATTTAAGCTAACCAATTGCAAAACAATGGCAGCAATAACCACAAATAGCAATAAAACAAATATTTGTCCCATTCCTCCATTATCAGCAGCTTTTCCTAAATATTCAGTAATTACCGCTCCTGCCGAAATGCCAACAAAGTTCATAATCCCATATCCCGTTGCTCGATAACGTGGCGAAACAAATTGGCAAAGAATAGGCATACTGTTGGTATCAAAGATCCCAAAACCAAGTCCAAAGAATATTCCACCAACAATAATGGCTTCGATACTGCTACAATTGCCTAATAAAAAAAGCGCTGGGATTGTTAGTGACAAACCAATTGCGCTAGTGTAAATTCGTCCTTTTAGGTGTTTCATTACCCATTGATCAGAAACTATTCCTCCAATCAAAACTCCAACAAATGACGACATCGAAATGGTAACAGTAGCGATGGGCCCAGCAAGCGCCATGTCTAAATGTAAAGTTTCTGAAAACAAAGTGGGTAGCCAGTTTTTTACAGCCCAACCAGGCAAACTTGGAGCCGAAAAATAAAAGAGCAAAACCCAAAATGAAATATTTCCAAACACGATTCCCAACCCTTTGAACAGTTGCTTAAATTCGGTTTTAATGGCTATTTTTTGAGTAGAATCAAAAAAATAAGTTTTCTTTTCTTCTATAAAGAAAATAAGAATTAGACTGTATAAAACACCAAGCAAACCAACAGAATGAAAGGTGAAATGCCAAGAAAAATATTTAGAAATAGTAGCGCCAAATCCGCCCAAAGCTTGTCCTAAATAAATTCCAGTGGTGTGAATGGCTATGGCAAAAGAGCGCGTTTTTCCTTGATGATAATCGGCAATTAAGGACAAAGCAGCTGGGATATAGAAGGCTTCGCTGAAACCCATAACACCCCTTAAAATATAAATTTGATTGAAAGTGGTGGCATAACCCATTGCCATTGTAACGCCTGACCAAACAAAAAGACTGCCAATAATCATTCTTTTTCGGTTGAGTCTGTCGGCAATGATTCCCGAAATGGGACTCATAAAAGCATAAATCCAAAGAAAAATGGCCATCAAGAGACCAAAATTTTCGGCTTTTGCTAATTCTGGAATATCAACCATCATAGCTGGTTTCATAGTCGAAAGCATCTGACGATCTAAATAATTCAATAAGGCCACAAACCATAACAAGCCTACAACAATCCAAGGATAGGATTTTTTTTCATTCCATTTTGCAATCATATTGTCTTTCCAAATAAAGGCCGAATATACGAATTCAAATGCAACTGAAGGGCATACTTTTGTATTGATTAGAATTCAAAACTAAAAAGAATTTGACTGTTTTTTTAGAATATCAGAAACTGATAGGTACAAACTAAAAACTGATTGGTAAATCCTTTCATATGCTAATTATTATGCTATTTTTGGGAATAGTTTTAAATTATTTACAAGCACAGATTCTCTATTTTAATAAAAATAGTTTGTAAATTTGGGAATTAAAATAGTTTCTTAGAAAAGAAAAATCAATGATTTGAAATAGTCTTGACTACAAATAATATATAAATATAGAATACCTTATGAAAAGATTAAAAAACGCATTGTTATTGTCAATAACCATTTTATTGGCATTGATTTTTTCTTCGAAAACTGAAGCGCAAACTTCTCTACAAAAACAATCGGCTTCATCAGCTTTTGTCTTTTCAAAAGGAGCCGATGTGGGATGGTTGTCACAAATGGAAGCCACAGGCTATGTTTTTTATGATACCGATGGAACTCCAAAAGATTGTTTGCAATTGCTAAAAGACCGTGGAATGAACACCATTCGTCTTCGAGTTTGGGTCAATCCTTCGAACGATAAAACCAATGGACATTGCAGCAAAGCCGAAACGGTTGCGATGGCCGTTCGTGCTCAAAATTTGGGAATGCGAGTGATGATCGACTTTCATTACAGCGATTCTTGGGCCGATCCTGCCAAACAAACCAAACCCGCAGCTTGGGCAACCCATACTTTTGCACAATTATTAGACGATGTTTACAATCATACTTTTGATGTTTTGACTGACCTTAAAACGGCAGGTGTAACTCCAGAATGGGTTCAAATAGGCAATGAAATTCCAGGCGGAATGTTATGGCCTGAGGGAAGTAATTCGACAAGTTTTAGTCAACTTTCACAACTTTTGAATAAAGGTTATGACGCAACAAAAGCAATAAATCCAGCCATCAAAGTAGTCGTTCATATTGACAAAGGAAATGACAATGCAAGATTCAGATGGTTTTTTGATAATATTACTGCCAATAGCGTAAAATATGATGTAATAGGGATGTCTTATTATCCTTATTGGCTGGGAAGCGATTATTCAGCGACCATTGCCGCCTTGGGAACTAATCTGAAAGATATGGCAAGCCGATACGGAAAAGAAGTAATGGTAGTAGAAGTTGGAGGCGATTACACCTTGGTTCAAAACACTAAAGATATGTTGATTGCAGTAATTTCTGCGGTTAAAAGTGTTCCAAACGAAAAAGGCCTTGGCGTGATTTATTGGGAACCAGAAGGCGAAAAAACTTGGAGCGGCTATCAATTGAATGCTTGGCAATCCAATGGAAGACCTTCGCCTGCTTTAGACGCTTTTAAAGACGGTGCCGTTTCTGAAGCGGAACAAGTTACCATAAACGGATTTGTTGCCAATCCTGTGGAACAAGGCAAAACGGTAACTACAAATTTGACCTATACAGCCAACACCGCAACCGATTATTTTTATGTTGGTTTATTTAAAAGGAATTCGAGTGGAGCTTGGATGCAAACTATTGCCGAAAGTACAGGAAATCAATTTTTAATTCCATCAACAGGCGTTAATGTGCCTAGTCAAGTTACGCTTAGCATACCTTTAGCCACAACACCAAGTACCAGTTTAGCCAATGGCGAGTATTATGATGTTTTGGTAGAACTTTGGACAGCGGGTTGGGGATTGAAATTGGGTTCAAGTCTTTCTCCTAAATTGACCATTGCAGCTTCAGGTTCATTAGGGGTTGAGGCTAAAAAATATGATACCGAATTAGTGGTCTATCCCAATCCTGTTTCGGATACTTTGAATATTAAAATTCCTAATGGAAAGATCATTAAATCATTCAAAATTGCCAATATTCTGGGTGAAACTATTTATGTTAAGGAGAATATTTCGAATCAAAACGTCATTGATGTGTCGAATTTAAGTTCGGGTGTTTATATTTTATCGGTTAATTTTGGCAATAATACTAATGAGCATATTAAATTTCAAAAAAAGTAAATAGCTACTAGCTTTTAAGGAGTAGTTGCCAAATTTGAAAATGTATCAATCGATTTAAGTTCAATAAAAATCATGATTTTCAATATCAAACCTATCTTTGTTTTTTGTGCAATTCTATGTGTTTATTCATGTAAATCACAAACTGTTACTGCGCCCAAAAAAGTCGAAATAGTGAGTGATACAGCATTCGTTAATTTGAAAGACTACAGTCAAGATTTTGTTTATGATATGAAATATGCCACCTCAGACAATTTTTTGAAAGCCAAAGTTTATGATTGTGCCGAATGTTTTTTGCGATTAAAAACCATTAAAGCATTGATTAGTGCCAATGCCGATTTTATAAAAATGGGGTACAAAATCAAAATATTCGATTGTTACCGCCCTTTAGACATTCAAAAAAGGATGTGGAAAATTGTACCCAACCCTTCCTATGTTGCCGATCCAAGCAAAGGTTCGATTCACAATAGAGGTGGAGCTGTCGATATCACTTTAGTCGATGCTAACGGAAAAGCACTCGATATGGGAACCTCTTTTGATTTTTTTGGTATTGAAGCCAGTCATAATTATCAAAATCTTTCGCAGGAAATAAAAAATAACAGAGAATTATTAAAAACCACAATGATTCAAAATGGTTTTAATCCTTTAGATTCAGAGTGGTGGCATTACAATTTGAAAACGGCTTCAAACGACAAAGTTTCGAATACCAAATGGAAATGTGATTAATTATTGAATGCAGTGTAAATAATTTAGGAAGTAATTTTCGGGTTCATAGACCTTAGTGTCAAGCTCCGAAGTAATTTCTTTGCGTAACACATAATCTTCTATATCGGTCAAATATTTGATACGCATTAGATTCACAGGAGAACTTTTCAAATCTTCCATAGTACCTTTTATAAACATAAAATTCCCGACTAAAAGTCTGTTGTCAAAGCCATTTCCATCCCGAACCAAGGAGCCACAATTTTCTTGATCAATATGTAGTAAGGTTACTATTTTTCCATTATTTAATTGAAAAAATAACTTTGAATTTTTGTCAAAACAATTGGCTTTCATAAATTCTTTGCTTTTTTGAATCATTTGTATATTCAAAGTTGGAGTACCATCGGTCAAAGCCAAAGAGAGAAAGATATAACTGTTATTCCCAGCGAAATTCTTTTCGTAAATTAGATATTCCTTGGTCAATTTATAGGTTCCAATTGAATCTTTTACGTCGGCGCTATACTCACAGGTTTTTTGGGCAAATAAATAACTACTTAGTAGTAAAAAAAATAGTAGGGAAACTCGTTTCATTAGGATGTAATTTTTTTGCAAATTAAGACTATTTTATTGTCATTTTCATCAGTTGTAAAAAAACAATAGTGATGTCCACCTTCTTTTATTTTCCATTTTTTGCGAATGCTTTCAACCGTTTCTGGAAAATTTCGGGTGGTGATATTAGCTTGTTTTCCTTGTAGGAAATTTTTCATCTCATTTTTGTGATAGGAAATAGTATTTTCAATTTCGAAAATTCGACCAGAAAAAGAAATAATTGCTGAATTCGTGTATAAATGCGAATGTTTGTGCAACTTTTTGAGTTTATAAAAAGCACTCACTTCATCAAATCCGCCAGATTTCATTATGGCGCTGTTGGGTTCATAAAGATATTTTTCGGGTAAACCATATTCAGGAATTATAGAATTTTCATCCAAAACAAATTCGAAAGTTTCACGATTTTTCTTGACAATATTGACGGTTTTTAAGTTTGTTTTTCCAAAATAATCTCTGTGTAATTCCCATAATAATTCCTTGACTTCATTTTCTAAAGCTACAATATGTATCGATTTTACATTTTTAAGTTCAGATAACCCAGCGGAAATATCGAGTAGAGGTGCTGTTTTGATTAGAATTTTATCCGAAGAATTAAATAAAAAATCAAGATGTTCAGGAACATTGGGCAAACAATCTTTGAGCATAAATACTTTGCCTTTGGTATCATTTCTTCTAGAAGGATCAATGTAAATCCAATCGTATTTAGAGTTTGATTTTGCCAAAATTTCTAAACTATCTCCCGACTGACAATCAATGTTTTTTACGTTTAATTGTTCGAAGTTGTGTTGAACGATTTGAGAGAGTTCTGGATTGATTTCGCAATGAGTTACCTCTTTTATTTTTTTGGCAAAATAAAAATCGTCAACACCAAAACCTCCGGTTAAATCAATTAGACTTTCACCAGAAACTAGTTCTGATTTGTAGGAAGCTGTTTTTTCAGATGAGGTTTGTTCAACCGATATTTTGCTCGGATAAATGATGTTTTTAGCCGTAAACCAATGAGGTAGTTTGTCTTTTGATTTGGTTTTAGCTTCAATTTGATTCAAAATAGTAATCCATTCTATTTCAGGAAATGGATTTTTTTGCAAAGCTAATTGGGCAATATTTTTATCAAGATTGTTATTGATAAATTGTTGAATTTCAGGATTTAGTATTTTTAAATCCAAAATTAAATATTTTTAGTAAACAATTGAATCACCTTGTTTTCTGGAAAAAATTCTTTTCCAATAACTTTCAAAATGGTGTATAAAGGAACGGCAATGATCATTCCTAAAATTCCAGATAAGAATCCTGCAATCAAGATAACAAGGAAAATTTCTAAAGGATGTGAACTAACACTTTTAGAAAAAATTAGGGGTTGTGACAAGTTGTTGTCAATAATTTGCACAATCCAAAATCCTATCAAAACATAAATTGTGGTGGGTAATATTATGGTTTGAAAATCGGAACCTAAGTTGCTCAACATCGTTAGAATAGCTGCCAAAATCGACGCAATTAATGGGCCAATGTAGGGAACAATGTTTAAAACGGCACATAAAAACGCAATGATGAACAAATTTGGAATATCAAAGATGAACAATACAATGATATACAAAATAAACACAATAAATAATTGAAGCAATAAGCCAATAAAATAGCGAGAAAGCAAATGATTTATTTTGTGTGCTGAATTCAGAATCTTCTCTTCGTGAGTATCTGGAATTATTTTTTTAGCACCAATGATGAACATTAATCGGTCTTTGAGAAAGAAAAAAGTAATAAATAATACAGAGGCTAATCCGATGCCGAAACTGCTAATGGTTCCTAAAATGGAGTTCAAGAAATTAGGTATAAAATTTAAATTTATTTTGGAAGCTAAATTGGCTTCTTTCATCATTCTGGAGGTGTCAATATTATGATTTTCTAAAAAGGTGAAAGTTTGGGTTTTTAATTGAGTGATATTACGTTCTATTTCAGCAGATTTTAGCAAGGATAAATTTTCTCCTTGAGAAGTAATTAATGGGATAAACATCAAAATAAAACCAGCAATAAGCATAATAAATATTGAAACAGTTGCAATAGTAGCCAAAGTATGTTTGAATTTTAATTTTTTCTTAAAGAAATCAAGGATTGGATTTCCTATTAAAGTAAGGATTAAAGCCACGACCAGATAAATTAAAACCGATTGGATTAAATATAAAAAATAGAATGATAGTGCTGTAAAAACTAAAATGGCAATAGCTCTTAAAATACCGTTTGCAATAATTTTTGATGTAATCATCTTTGAATAATTTTGAGGATAAAGATAAAAAAAACTCGCTAAAAATAGCGAGTTTTTGTATTCGTATGAAACATAACATTACTGACCAATTGCAGCTCTTGGACCACCAGATACAAATATGGCAGCCATTCTTGCTTTTTGACCGTTTGTAAACATATACATTCCTCTATCGTCAGTATAATCCATATAATTCATTGTCATTTCGTTGTGTGCTGGCAAACAAGTGCTTACATAAGGATATGCAGGTACTCCAAAGTTTGAAGTTTTAGCAACTGGAGTATCGGCAACTAAGTCATTTCCGCAAGAAGCATCTCCCCAAATATGACGTAAATTCATCCAGTGACCCACTTCATGAGTTCCTGTTCTACCTAAATTATAAGGATAACTTGCTGTGCCAGAAAGACCAAAATATTTTGAATCAATCACAACTCCGTCAGTAGAAGATGAACCACCAGGAAATTGTGCATAACCCAAAATTCCACCACCAATAGTACAAGCCCAAAGATTAAGAGTCGTTGTTGGTGAAGTAGGGTCTAAACCTCCTTTTTTAGTACTTTTCATAGCATCTCTCGTTCCCCAAGAAGTTTTAGATGTAGATTTTCTGTTGATAGTTACTAACTCAAAAGTAATTCCAACATTTGCCGCTATTGCTGACCATTCTGCAGGAACACTACCAAAATCAGTGTTTGTAGCAGTAAAATCTTGATTTAATACATCAATTTGAGATTGTATTTGAGCATCAGAAATATTTTCGGAAGCAGTTCGGTACAAAACATTTACTACAACTGGAATTACAACTTTACCATTAACTAATCTAAAATTTGATTTTGAAATTCTATTTTGCGTAAAAGCTTCAATTTCGTTCATTCTAATGGCTAAAGTTGGATCGGCTTCTAATTGCTCCTGAAGAACATCGTGTGAAGCACAGAGACGATGAGTAATAGCACTAGTTGTTGGTTCAGTTGATTCGTTTTGACAAGAAATAAGCATCAGTACAACTGCTGCCGATAAGATAATTTTTTTCATAATAAAAGTGTTGTATAATTAGTGGTTTAAGTTAATTTTTAACAATTATATAACAAATTTGTCAAATTGGCAAATATTTTACATAAAAGACATTTACATATGGTTGTAGTTTAATTATTAAAAATATAATTCAAAATATTAGCACCCATTTTTAATGCTTTTTCGCGAACTGCTAGAGGATCGTTGTTTACTTCAGCATCTTCCCATCCATCCCCCAAATCACATTCATAAGTATAAAGAAGAACCAATCTATTATCTATAAAAATCCCAAAAGCTTGTGGTCGTTTTCCGTCGTGTTCGTGAATTTTTGGTAAACCATTGGCGAACAAATTCGGTTTTTGAAAAATAGGATGATTGGCGGGAATTTCTACCAAATTGGTATTGGGAAATAGTTTCGCTATTTCTTTTCTAATGTATTGATCCATTCCGTAATTGTCATCAATATGAATAAAACCTCCCGAAGTCAAGTAATTTCTCAGATTGCGAACGTCGGTATCACTAAAAACTACATTTCCGTGACCAGTCATGTGAACAAAAGGATAGGAAAATAAGTCGGGACTACTAGGTTCTACAGTAGCTGGTTTGGGTTTTATTTTGGTGTTGATGTTGGTGTTACAGTATTTTATCAAATTGGGTAATGAAGTAGGATTAGCATACCAATCGCCACCACCACTGTATTTCAGCAAGGCAATTTCTTGTGAAAAAGAGGAGCAAGAAATTAGCAACAATAAATAAAACAGTCTCTTCATTAGTTTTGATTTAGATACTTTCATTAAAAAAAACAACACTATGACAAGCAACTACAGCAGCCGTTTCGGTTCTTAATCGTGTATTTCCTAATGAAACCGCAATAAAATTATTTTCGACTGCCAATGCAATTTCTTTTTCAGAGAAATCGCCTTCGGGGCCAATCAATAAAGTGACGTTTTCATTGGTTTTTAAAACTGATTTTAGAGTTTTTTTATCGGTTTCCTCGCAGTGTGCGATTAAATTTAAACCATCGTTTTTGCGTTTTATAAATTCCTTGAAACTGATAGCGTCATTCAATTTAGGAAGAAATAAAACATTCGATTGCTTCATAGCCGTTAGTAAAATTTTCTCAAAACGTTCTTTGTTAATCACTTTTCTTTCAGAACGATCACATATAATTGGGGTTATTTCGTTAATGCCAATTTCGGTGGCTTTTTCTAAAAACCATTCGTAGCGGTCATTCATTTTGGTGGGCGCAACGGCTAAATGTAACTGATATTTTGAAGGTTCTACTTTTTCAAAAGAAAGAATTTGAACCGTGCATTTATTGTCCGACGCTAAAGTGATTTCGGTTTTGAATAGCAAGCCGAACCCATTGGTTACAAACAAAATATCGGAATCTTTTTTTCGCAATACTTTGATGATATGTTTGCTTTCTTCTTTGTCAAAAGAAAAGGTTTCGGTGGTTTCATCAATTGTTGGATTGTAAAATAATTGCATAGTTTAGAATTGAATTCGTGCTTTCGAAACCACAGAAGAAGTTTCAAAATTTTGGGATAAAAACTTTTGATAACCTACAATTCCAATCATTGCAGCATTATCGGTAGTGTATTCAAATTTTGGAATGTAGGTTTTCCAACCGTATTTATTTTCGGTCAAAGTGTTTCGAATGCCAGAATTAGCCGAAACTCCTCCGCCAATAGCAATTTGATTGATGCCTGTTTCTTTGACAGCCATTTTTAATTTATCCATCAATATTTCGATGATGGTATGTTGAATGGAGGCACAAATATCATTAAGATTTTCTTCGATGAAATTCGGATTTTCTAGTTTTTTCTTTTGGATAAAATACAAAATGGCCGTTTTCAATCCCGAGAAACTGAAATCTAATCCGGGAACTTTTGGTTTGGTAAATACAAATGCTTTTGGGTTTCCAAGCTTAGCATATTTATCTACTAATGGTCCACCAGGATAGGGAAGTCCTAGTATTTTAGCACTTTTATCGAAAGCTTCTCCCACAGCATCGTCGGTGGTTTCTCCAATAATTTCCATGTCAAAAAAATGGTTTACTTTCACGATTTGAGTATGTCCACCCGAAATAGTTAAGGCCAAAAAAGGAAATGTTGGTTTGTCAAACCCTTCTTCGTCAATAAAATGAGCCAAAATATGTGCTTGCATATGATTTACAGCAATTAGCGGGATGTTTAAAGCCAACGATAATGACTTGGCAAACGAGCTCCCAACCAATAAAGAACCCATTAATCCAGGACCTTGAGTAAAGGCAATGGCAGATAATTGCTCTTTTGTTATATTCGCTTTGCGAAGTGCAGCATCAATAACAGGAACAATGTTTTGTTGGTGAGCACGAGAAGCAAGTTCTGGCACAACACCTCCGTATTGATTGTGAATCAATTGATTAGCAACAACATTTGACAGAACTTTATCGTTTTGTAAAACAGCTGCAGCAGTGTCATCGCAAGAACTTTCGATAGCAAGAATAAAAACCTCGGAATTTTGCATAAAAAGGCACAAATTTTGAATTATATTTGACAATCCGTAATAGAAACGTTACGGAGAAGCCAAAATTAAAGAATTTTTATCAAAGAGACTTTCTTTAAAGGGGCAAATATATTTTTCATTTCATTAAAATTACAGTAGGTATCAAAAAAATAATTAAAATAGTATTACGTATCCTTCTTGGACTTATCCTACTATTATTGGTACTTGGCATTGCATTGACACTACCTTTTGTTCAAACTGCAATTGGAAATTATGTGACAAATGCTGTCAACGAAAAATATAAGACAAACATCAATGTCGAACAAGTTTCGCTAACCGTTTTTGGTGGAGTAAAACTCAAAAAAGTATTGATTTTAGATCATCACAAAGATACTCTTATTTATGCCAATCGTATCAAAACCAATATTTTAGACTTTGATAAATTGATGAATGTCAATTTGATTTTTGGCGATATTGCAGCCGATGGTTTGTATTTCAATATGAAAACTTACAAAAAAGAAAAAATTTCCAATCTTGATAAATTTGTTGCCGCTTTTGATACAGGGGCTCCACCATCTAAAGAGCATTTTTTGTTAACGGCGACCAAAGTAAAAATTACAAACGGAAGGTATTCTCTAATTGATGAAAATAGAGAAAACCCGAAAGATGTCGATTTCACAAAAATTAATTTAGCCGCCACAGCCTTAAGAATCTATGGACCAGAAGTGAGTACAACTGTCAATGAATTATCATTTCAAGATCATCGAGGTATTTTTGTAGAAGATTTAAAAACCAAATTTAGTTATACTACAAAGCATATTAAACTCGAAAATTTGGAATTAATTACCAAAGAATCAAAAGTAAAAGGATCGGTGGTGATGAATTATGAAATTGAGGATTTCGCTCATTTTACCGATAAAGTAGCCTTTGATATTCAACTCGAAAAAGCAACTTTGGCATCGAATGATATTCGTTGTTTTTATGATGAATTGGGTAAAAATCAACTGTTTAAAATTAAGGGAAGAATCAAAGGACCGTTAAATAATTTGGTATTATCGAACTTAAGATTAATAGACTCTAAGAAATCTCAAATTGTTGGAAATATAAATTTTAAAAATTTTTTTCCAAGTCAAGGCAGAGCATTTTATATGAATGCCAACTTTGATAGACTTTCTACAAATTATGATGATTTAGTAACCATTTTGCCTAATGTTTTGGGTAAGAGATTGCCTGTGATTTTGAAAAAATTGGGTACAATTAATTTGATAGGCGATGCTCAGGTTACTACAACTTCATTAGACGCAAATTTTGCAATGAGCTCTCAAATTGGTAATCTAAATTCTGATTTGAGAATAAAAAACATGAATTTAACAGACAAGGCAGCCTATGATGGCACGGTTATCTTAGATGATTTTGACATTGGCGCTTTCATTAACCGAAAAGATATTGGAAAAACAAGTTTGAATTTGGATGTTGATGGTATCGGTTTTTCTGAAAAATATTTGAATACAACTCTAAAAGGAGAAATTTCTAAAATAAATTACAACCAATACACTTATTCAAATATTGGTCTGAACGGAAATTTTAATAAAGGACTATATAAAGGACAAATCAAAGCCAATGATCCTAATTTGAATTTGAATTTTGACGGTTTGGTCGATTTGAGTAAAAAACAACCAAAATATGATTTTCATATCAATGTTGAAAATGCTGATTTGAAAAAATTAAATTTCATGAAAGATGCTATTTCCAAATTCAAAGGAGATATTGTGGTGAAATTAGCAGGAAATACAATAGACAATCTACAAGGTGATGTGTTTGTTAATCAAGTCATTTATCAAAACACAAAAGCAACGTATCGTTTTGATGATTTATATATCAATTCTACTTTTGATTCAAACCGTGTGAGAACCATTACAGTAAACTCTCCCGATATCGTTGAAGGTGAAATTGTTGGAAAATTCCAATTCAATCAATTACAAAATTTAGTTACCAATTCACTAGGAAGTCTTTATACCAATTACAAACCTATTGCGGTAAAAAAAGGGCAGTTTTTGAAATTTAATTTTACAATTTATAATAAAATAATCGAAATTTTTTATCCAGAAATTTCTATTGCTACCCATACAGTCGTAAAGGGAAATATTAACTCAGATAGTCGAGAATTTAAGCTCAATTTTAATTCGCCAAAAATCACGGCTTCGACCAATACTTTCGATAATATTAGGGTGAAAGTTGACAATAAAAACCCGTTGTATAATGCTTTTATTGAACTTGATAGCATCAAAACTAAGTATTATAAAATACGAGATTTTAGTTTGATAAACGTAACAATGAAAGATACTTTATTCTTTCGTACAGAGTTTAAGGGAGGCTCAAAAGGTCAAGATTACTTTAATCTGAATTTGTATCACACAATAAATAAAGACAATAATAATGTAGTTGGACTAAATAAATCCGAAATAAAACTTAAAGATTATCTCTGGTATTTGAATGAAAAAGAGACATCTAATAATCAAATTGTTTTTGATAAATCATTCAAAAATTTCAATTTTGACAATATTATACTAACTCATAATGAACAAGAAATTACCTTTTTGGGTGATATAAAAGGAAGTACGTATAAAGATTTGAAATTGAGTTTTAAAAATGTTGATTTAAATCAAATTACTCCATCTGATCCGAAATTTGTCATCAATGGAAATCTGAATGCATTAGTCAATTATAAACAGAATGTAAATGTTTTTCAGCCCACAGCTTCTATTCAAATAGACAAATTAAATATTAATAATACCAATTTAGGGAATTTGGATTTTGATATTACAGGAGATGAAAGTTTAAAAAAATTCTATCTTAACTCCTCAATCGAAAATGAAAATGTAGAGTCTTTCGGGGTTAATGGAAGTTTTGAAATAGAAGATAAAAATACCATTTTGAACTTGCAGTTAAAATTAGACAAGTTCAATCTGGGGATTTTAAGCCCGCTTGGCGGTGAAGTCGTTTCGAATATTAGAGGTTTTGCAACAGGGAGTGCCAGTATTGAAGGCAATATTAATAAGCCCGAAATTAATGGGCGTATTTATATAGATGATGCGGGATTAAAAATTCCTTATTTGAATGTTGATTATACCTTAAATAAAAGGTCTATTGTAGATTTGACAGACGAGAAGTTTTTGTTTAAAAACGATCTGCTTACCGATACAAAATTTGGAACCAAAGGGTATTTGAACGGAAGTGTAGAACACCGTAATTTTTCAGATTGGAAATTGGATTTAGGAATTAATTCAAAGCGATTATTAGTACTTGACACCAAAGATTCTGAAGACGCTGCTTATTATGGAGTTGCCTTTATTAATGGAACAGCAACCATCAAAGGCCCAACAAATGCTTTGTTTATTAAAGTTGATGCAAAATCTGAAAAAGGATCGTCATTAAAAATCCCTATAAATGATTCGGAAAGTGTCAGCGAAAATGATTTTTTACATTTTTTAACGGCCAAAGAAAAGTTTAATATTAAAAAAGGAATTGTAGATAATTCTAGAAATTACAAAGGGCTTGAACTAGAGTTTGACTTAGATATTACACCAAATGCCGAAGTAGAAGTTATTTTAGATCGAAACACAGGTCATGGAATGAAAGGAAAAGGAAATGGAACCTTACTTCTTAAAATAAACACATTAGGAAAGTTTAATATGTGGGGAGATTTTCAAGCCTATGAAGGAGAGTATAATTTTAAATATGGAGGTATAATCGACAAAAAATTTATAGTAAAAAAAGGAGGCTATATTTCTTGGGAAGGCAATCCGATGAAAGCCCGTTTGAATTTAGAAGCTGTTTATAAAGCCTCTGCTAATCCCTCTGTTTTGCTAGAAAATAGTTCTTATAATAAAAAGATTGATGTAAATGTTGTTATAGGTGTTCGAGGAGATTTGACAAGTCCAGAACCGGATTTTAATTTTGAATTTCCAACGGTGAGTAATGTGATGAAATCCGAAATAGAATATAAATTAAATGACAAAGAAGTAAGACAAACACAAGCTTTATATTTGTTATCTACAGGAAGTTTTTTAAGTTCCGATGGGGTGAGTCAATCCGCATTATCGCAAAGTGCATTTGAAACGGCTTCAAGTCTATTAACAAGTATGATACACTCTGATGACGAAAAATTTCAAGTAAATTTAGATATTATTGGAGCCGATAAAACTACAGGACAAGAAACTGACGGAAGATTTGTAGCTTCAATTTCTTCTAAAATTAATGACAGAATTACCATAAACGGAAAAGTCGGAGTCCCTTTTGGGGGAATAAATCAAACAGCGGTTGTTGGTGATGTCGAAATTTTATATAGAGTTAATGAAGATGGAACCGTAAATCTGCGCTTTTTTAATAGAGAAAACGACATTAGTTATATAGGAGAAGGAATTGGTTATACTCAGGGAGTTGGTATTTCATACGAAGTAGATTTTGATACTTTCAAAGAGTTAGCTAATAAAATATTTAAAAATACAAAAATCGAAAAAGCTCCAAATCCAGGAGTAATAGACCACGATTCCAATTTTGCACCTGAAAAAAGTGACCCATCCAAATCGAATAAACCCAATTCGAAGG
The DNA here is from genome assembly GCF_002920895.1 of Flavobacterium alvei. Lineage (GTDB taxonomy): Bacteria > Bacteroidota > Bacteroidia > Flavobacteriales > Flavobacteriaceae > Flavobacterium > Flavobacterium alvei. The sequence goes on along the minus strand of NZ_PQVG01000005.1, from coordinate 6,833 downwards.
TGCTAAATCCCAACTCAGAAGGGCGAGCTCCAGAGGAAGACTAAACTCATTTTGAATTCGCATAAATTAGTAAGTTAATAAAAATAGTATTGCATTAAATTAACGTTTCTCAAGGCAATTATTATTTTTATTACAATAAATATGTAACTTATTAACGATAACGTTTGAATTTGAGGGGTTTTACTAATTTATTAAAAACAAAGGTTTAAAATTGCCGAATGTTTATTAAATTTACGCTTTTAATACTTAAATAATGTCAAAAACAATAAAAAAGGTAGGTGTATTAACTTCTGGAGGAGACTCACCAGGGATGAATGCAGCTATTAGATCAGTAGTTAGAACTTGCGCTTATCACAACATAGAATGTGTAGGAATATATAGAGGTTACCAAGGAATGATTGAAGGTGACTTTATTGAAATGGGAGCAAGAAGTGTTCATAATATAATCAATAAAGGAGGAACAATCCTTAAATCGGCTCGTTCAAAAGAGTTTAGAACTCCAGAAGGACGTAAAAAAGCTTTTGATGAACTTACAAAAGTAGGAGTTGATGCCTTAGTAATAATTGGAGGAGACGGAAGTTTTACAGGTGCTGAAATTTTCAATCAAGAATATGGTTTTCCAGTTATGGGAATTCCAGGAACTATAGACAACGATATTTACGGAACCAGCCATACTTTAGGATACGATACAGCATTGAATACAGTAGTTGAATGTATCGATAAAATTCGGGATACAGCAAGTTCACACAACCGTTTGTTCTTTGTAGAAGTAATGGGGCGTGATGCTGGACATATTGCTTTAAATGCTGGAATTGGTGGAGGAGCTGAAGAAATTTTGATTCCAGAAGCTGAATTAGGATTAGAAAGATTGCTAGAATCACTTCAAAAGAGTAAAGCAACTGGAAAATCATCTAGTATTGTAGTCATTGCCGAAGGAGATAAAATTGGTAAAAACGTATTCGAATTAAAAGATTTTGTTGAAGCTAATTTACCAGAATATGATATTCGTGTGTCAGTTTTAGGACATATGCAAAGAGGTGGTGCGCCTTCTTGCTACGATAGAGTTTTGGCTAGTAGATTAGGTGTGAAAGCAGTAGAAAGTCTAATAGAAGGAAAATCAAATTTTATGGTGGGTATGTTAAATGACGAGGTTACCCTAACACCATTATTACAAGCTATAAAAGGAGAATCGGTAATTGATAGAGAATTGCTTCGAGTTTCTGAAATCATGTCGATTTAATATGGCTTTGTCCAAAAGAATAATTAAATAATAAACAATAATAAATTAATAATTAATCCGCTTAAAGAGGGTTCTTTAAGCCTAAAGCAAACAAAAAATGTCAAAAGTAAAATTAGGAATCAATGGATTCGGTAGAATTGGAAGAATCGTTTTTAGAGAATCTTTTAATAGAGACAATGTAGAAGTTGTAGCAATCAACGATTTGTTAGATGTAGATCATTTGGCTTATTTATTAAAATATGATTCAGTTCACGGTCGTTTTGATGGAACTGTTGAAGTAAAAGAAGGTAAATTATATGTAAACGGAAAAAATATCCGTATTACTGCTGAAAGAAACCCAGCTGACTTGAAATGGAATGAAGTAGATGTGGATGTAGTAGCTGAATGTACAGGTATTTTTACAACTGTTGCAACTGCAAACGAGCACATCAAAGGAGGTGCCAAAAAAGTAATTATTTCTGCTCCTTCTGCTGATGCTCCAATGTTTGTTATGGGAGTAAACCACGAAACTGCACAAGCTTCAGATTTAGTAGTTTCTAATGCTTCTTGTACAACAAACTGTTTAGCTCCTTTAGCTAAAGTAATCAATGATAATTTTGGAATTGTTGAAGCTTTAATGACAACTGTTCACGCTACAACTTCAACTCAAATGACTGCCGATGGTCCTTCAAGAAAAGACTGGAGAGGTGGACGTGCTGCTGCAATTAATATTATTCCATCTTCAACAGGAGCTGCAAAAGCAGTAGGAAAAGTTATCCCTTCTTTAGATGGTAAATTAACAGGAATGGCTTTCCGTGTTCCAACTGCAGACGTTTCTACAGTAGATTTAACTGTAAAAGTAGCTAAAGAAACTTCTTATGCTGAAATTATGGCTGTTTTGAAAAATGCTTCTGAAACTACAATGAAAGGTATCTTAGGATATACTGAAGATGCTGTTGTTTCTCAAGATTTTATTTCTGATAAAAGAACTTCAATCATTGATGCTACTGCAGGAATCGGTTTGAATTCAACTTTCTTCAAACTAGTATCTTGGTATGATAATGAGTATGGGTATTCAAGCAAATTAATTGACCTTGCTGTGCATATCACAAGCTTAAAATAATTATATTTACAAAGCAAAATCCCGTTAGATTTATTTTAGCGGGATTTTTTTATTAATTTTTTTTAGTTTTTAGTCCACCTAAAACCTGAAACCTAAAACTTGAAACCCAATGAGATTATTAGTGGATAGCGGCTCTACAAAAGCCGATTGGATTGCAATTGATGAAGATGGAAAAATACTTTTCACCACACAAACATTAGGCTTAAATCCTGAAATTCTTGATGGAAATGAAATAGTCGAAAGATTAAACGATCGTTTTGATATTTTGCAAAATAAAGAAAAAGCAACACATCTATTCTTTTATGGTGCAGGATGTGGAACCGATAGAATGAAAATCGATCTTTCTAGAATTTTTCAAGACTATTTTCCAAATGCAATTGTTGACGTTCAAGAAGATACTTATGCTGCGGTGTATGCTACAACCCCAAAAGGAGAAGAAGCCATTGTTAGCATTCTTGGAACAGGGTCAAACTGTAGTTATTTTGACGGGAAAGTTTTGCATCAAAAAGTGCAATCATTAGGATACATCGTGATGGATGATTGTAGTGGTAATGTGCTTGGTAAAGAATTAATCAGAAAATATTATTTCAATAAAATGCCTAAAGAATTGGCAGTAGAATTTGAAAAAGAGTATGATTTAGATCCTGATTTCATTAAAAATAAATTATACAAAGAACCTAATCCAAATGCCTATTTAGCCACATTTGCAAAGTTTCTTATCCAAAATAAAGAGCATCCATTTTGTCAAAAAATCATTTTCAAAGGGATGAAATCTTTCATCAAAAACTATGTTCAACAATATGATAATTGTAAAGAAGTTCCTGTACATTTCGTAGGTTCGATAGCATTTTATCTAAAAGAAGAACTGCAAGTTATGTTTGATAAATATGAAATGAAATTAGGAAATGTATTGAGACGACCAATAGATGGCCTTATTGCATATCATGTTGCCAACAAATAATTCTTTAACAGATTTTATATTAATTTGAAAATGGAAATAGCAATTATTGCTCACGACGGTAAAAAAGCCGATATGGTTCAGTTTTTAAACAAAAACAAAACGGTTTTGCAACGAGAAGATATAAAACTTATTGGTACTGGCACAACAGGATCAAAGGCCGAAAGTGCTGGCTTTAAAGTAAAAAAAATGCTTTCTGGTCCACAAGGAGGCGATGCTCAAATTGCAGGAAGAGTTGCTGAAGGAAAAACTAAAATGGTCTTGTTTTTCAAAGACCCTTTATCAAGTCACGCACACGAATCGGATGTGAATATGTTGTTGCGTGTTTGCGATGTGCACAACGTTCCATTAGCTACAAATGAAGCTTCGGCTCAATTATTCATAGATGCTATAGCTATAAAATAGCAATCATAGAAATTTCGACATTTACATTTTTTGGCAAACCCGCCACTTGAACCGTTTCACGAGCTGGAGCGGTTTTTTCGTCAAAATAAGAACCATAAACGCTATTGATAGTCCCAAAATCATTCATATTCATAATGAATATAGTTGATTTTACAACATTTTCGAATGTCATTCCAGCTGCTTCAAGAACGGCTTTCATGTTTTCCATAACTTGTTTGGTTTCGCTTTCGATATCGGAAACGACCAATTCGCCAGTTGCTGGATTTATAGCAATTTGACCTGAAGTGTAAAGAGTATTTCCTTTAAGAACAGCCTGATTGTATGGTCCAATAGGCGCTGGTGATTTTTCGGTGAAGATTATTTTTTTCATAAAACAAAGGTATAATTTTTTTGAGTAAAATTTTATATAAAAATTAATTTCAATTTACAAAAGATAAAAAAAGAATTAATAATCAGTTGATTATGAAATGATATTCAAATCTTCGTACTTTTAACTTTTGAACTTTGAACTAAAATATTATATTTGTTCAAAACTAATTATAATGGCAGGAAATAGCTACGGAACCCTATTTAGAATAACCACTTTTGGAGAATCACACGGAGAAGCTTTAGGCGGAATAATTGACGGATGTCCATCTGGAATCGCATTAGATTTTGATGCTATTCAGCTCGAAATGTCACGCAGAAAACCCGGGCAATCCAAAATTGTGACCCAACGAAAAGAACCAGACGATGTTCAATTTTTATCTGGAATTTTTGAAGGTAAAACTACCGGAACTCCAATCGGGTTTATCATTCCAAATACCAATCAAAAGTCGGACGATTATTCACACATAAAAGACAATTACAGACCTAGTCATGCCGATTATGTGTACGAAAAAAAATATGGCGTTCGAGATTATCGCGGTGGCGGACGAAGTTCAGCTCGTGAAACAGCCAGTAGAGTAGTGGCAGGAGCCATTGCAAAACAAGTTCTTCCTGAAATAAAAATCAATGCTTACGTTTCTTCTGTTGGCCCATTATTTTTAGAAAAACCTTATCAAGAATTAGATTTTTCAAAAATTGAAAGCAATCCAGTGCGTTGTCCAGATGAAAAGATGGCTGCAGAAATGGAAGAATACATCAAAGTAATCAAAAAAGATGGTGATACTGTTGGCGGAACTGTAACTTGTGTGATTCAAAATGTTCCAATTGGATTGGGCGAACCGGTTTTTGACAAATTACACGCCGAATTAGGCAAAGCGATGCTTTCTATAAATGCTGTAAAAGGATTTGAATTTGGAAGTGGTTTTTGTGGCGCAAAAATGAAAGGAAGCGAACACAATGATTTATACAATCCAGACGGAACTACTAGAACCAATCTTTCGGGCGGAATTCAAGGTGGAATTAGCAACGGAATGGATATTTATTTCAGAGTTGCTTTCAAGCCTGTGGCGACCATTATGCAAAAGCAAGAATCCTTAGACAATCAAGGAAATATTACCGAAATGACAGGAAAAGGGCGTCACGATCCTTGCGTTGTTCCTCGAGCAGTGCCCATTGTCGAAGCGATGGCAGCTCTAGTACTGGCAGATTTTTATTTGATAAATAAAACTTACTTTAAATAGTATTCTGGGTTTATAATTTGTAGTTTCAGTTCGAACTGCAAACAGAACGCTCTCTATGCTGAATACCCAAAAAAAATGACTGAAACCAAAAAAACATCCTTTTTAGGAAATCTTACTGTTCAAATTGTTATTGCAATGCTTTTAGGAGCATTTTTTGGAATTTTTGTTCATCATAATTATGATGCAACTTTTGCCAAAGAATTTAGTGATAAGATAAAAATATTGGCCACTGTTTTTATTCGATTGGTGCAAATGATAATTGCTTTATTGGTCTTTAGTACATTAGTCCCTGGAATTGCTAAATTAGGAGATGTAAAAACCGTTGGAAGAGTGGGCGGAAAAGCATTAGGTTGGTTTTTTAGCGCTTCTTTTATTTCGCTTTTAATAGGATTATTTTGGGTCAATGTATTGCAACCTGGTGTTGGACTGAATTTGTCTAATATTGATTTATCTACTGCTGCAGAAGTGACAGGAAATACCAAAAGTTTTTCTACCCAAAATTTTGTAGAACATATTATTCCCAAAAGCATTGTTGAGGCAATGGCGAATAATGAAATTATTCAAATTGTAATTTTCTCTATCTTTTTTGGATTAGCAGCAGCATCAATTGGTACTTATGCCAAACCAGTTACTCATTTTATAGAAGTGTTATCTCATATCGTTCTTAAAATGGTGAATTATGTAATGAAGTTTGCTCCAATGGGTGTTTTTGGAGCTATTGCGGGAGTTTTTGCTATCAAAGATTTAAATGAGTTGGTGTTTACTTACATCAAATTTTTTGGGTCATTTTTGGTTGGAATAGGATCTTTATGGATTTTTCTTCTAGCTATTGGTTTCCTATTTCTTGGCAAAAGAATGAAAACATTATTGAATCACATTGTTGGTCCGTTAATCATTGCCTTTAGTACGACCAGTAGCGAAGCTGTTTTTCCAAAGCTAACTGAAGAATTGGAACGTTTTGGGATAAAAGATAAAATAGTGGCGTTTATGTTGCCTTTGGGCTATTCTTTCAATTTAGATGGAAGTATGATGTATATGACTTTTGCTAGTTTATTTATCGCTCAAGCCTATGGAATCGATTTGGATATGGGAACTCAAATGACAATGCTTTTAGTTTTGATGCTTACTAGCAAGGGAATAGCAGGAGTGCCAAGAGCTAGTTTAGTGATTGTTGCAGCTACTTGCGGAATGTTTAAAATTCCAATTGAAGGTATCGCTTTAATCTTGCCTATTGATCATTTTTGTGATATGTTCAGAAGTGCAACAAATGTTTTAGGAAATGCTTTGGCAACATCAGTTGTTGGAAAATGGGAGGGAGAGGATTCGGAATAGAAAAAAATAAATAGAAAATATAAAAAAAACTCATTCAATAACGAATGAGTTTTTTATATGTAAAATATGTCTTGTCCTGAAATAACGATACACAAAATTCATCGTTATGGAAAACGCCCAAGAAAGCCGCTATGTAAAGCGCACCCAAAAGGACTACACAATGTCTTTTAAATTACAAATTGTTCAAGA
>NZ_PQVG01000004.1 GCF_002920895.1 Flavobacterium alvei | reverse complement strand
ATAAACTTGATAGAGCATTTTTGGCGTGAGTTCTTTTCTTCCTTGCATAGCTAAAAATACTATTTTATTTGCTTTTTTGCAAGTTTTTTTTGATATATTTGTTGTGTTGTGCAACAAGCACAGCGGTTTTGCTCCATAGCTGGTTTGTCGTTCTTGGAAAATACTCTGAACTTCAGCATTTCTTATCGCATTTTTTAAATAGTCACTACGGCGCAAAGCCGCGGAACGTTAGAAACACTTCCTAATAAAGCATATTCCTAACAATAAATTCAAATAAATATCTTCACTATTTACTCCATTATTTAACCTACTTTTGACCTCTCTATTCTATTAAAATGACACAAATTAGTATTCTGGGTTGCGGTTGGTTGGGTTTGCCTTTGGCGAAAGCCTTGCTAAAAAATGAATTTTCAGTAAAGGGTTCTACGACTTCTAATGAGAAACTTTCCGTTTTGAAAAACTTGGGAATTCAGGCTTTCCAAATTGAATTATCTGAAACAAAAAATCAAGGGGAAGTCGATTCTTTTTTAAAAAATTCGAAGATTTTAATAATTGATATCCCGCCAAAACTTCGCGGTTCAGAGAAAGAAAACTTCGTTTCAAAAATTAAAAATCTGATTCCTTTTATAGAAAAATCGTCTGTTGAAAACGTAATTTTTATTAGTTCAACTTCTGTTTATGGCGAAGACAATTTGATTATAACTGAAGAAACAGAACTGAATCCCAACACCGAAAGTGGCAAACAATTGGTGCAAGCTGAACAACTTCTTCAAAGCAATTCGAGTTTTAAAACTACCATTTTACGCTTTGGAGGATTGATTGGTGAAGACCGACATCCCATAAAATTCTTGGCGGGAAGAAAAAATATCGAAAACCCATATGCTCCCATCAATCTGATTCATCAAGACGATTGCATTGGTATAATTCTAAAGATTATTGAGTCAAATTCTTGGAACGAAACCTTCAATGCCGTAACGCCTTTTCATCCGACCCGAAAGGAATATTATACTCAAAAAGCGATTGATTTGAAGCTAGATTTACCCGAATTTAATGTTGAAAATTCAATTTTAGGAAAGACCATTTCGAGTTTGAAAATAGAAAATCTATTAAAATATTCGTTTATAAAACCAAATTTATAAAGTGAAAACTAGACTAAAAAATGCTTTTGCATCTAGAATTAATGCCATTGGATTACCCATTTTAGCTTTGTGTTGGGTGTGTTTTTTTTGGGGCACAACCTGGATTGCTTCAAAAGAAGGTGTGAGACATATGCCAGCATTGCAACTTGCAGGGATTAGACAATTTATTGGTGGAATTTTTTTTGTGGCTTACTTTGTATTTAAAAAAGCCCCTTGGCCAAAAGGAAAACAATGGAAAGCCATATTTATTCTAAGCATTCTCAATTTTGTCTTGAGTAATGGGCTAAGCACTTGGGGGGTAAAATACATTAGTAGTGGTTTGGGCGCCATCATCGGTGCAATTTTCCCTCTTTGGATTGTTTTTATCACTCTTTTTAGAGGAGAACGAATCGCTCGCTTATCTGTCTTGGGACTGATAGTAAGTTTCTCAGGAGTTTGTGTTGTTTTTTTCGATCATCTTGCCGATTTATTGAACCCCGATTTTAGATTTGGTATTTTACTTTCGCTATTTGCAACTGTAAGTTGGGCTTTTGGGAGTTTATACACCAAGAAAAAAGCGGCCAGCTTCAACCCTTATTTCAGTTTGGGATTGCAAATGCTAATTTCAAGCACTATTCTTTTAGCCATAACGGGAGCAACAGGAACTGGAATCAACATCACTTCTATTCCAGCAAATTCTTGGTTAGCCATTGGATATTTAACCATTATTGGCTCAATATTGACATTTATCGCTTTTATTTATATGCTACAAAGGCTTCCTCCTGAAATAAATAGCATTTATGCTTACATCAATCCTATTGTTGCAGTACTTTTGGGCGCATTAATTTTTGGAGAACCGCTTACAATGTCAATTGTCATTGGAGGTTGTGTCACTTTGTGTGGCTTATACACGGTTAACTATTCGATGCGAAAGTCGAAAATATAAAAAGGATGTCTTTTAATTAAGTCTAATCTACCTCACAATCACACCATCTACAAACAAAAGTGGCACTTCTTCCACATAATCTGGAGTGATGGAATTGGCTTTGAAAATATATTTTCGGTCGTATAAGGTGTTCCCAATAAAGAAAGTAACCATAAATTCGTTGTTTAGAGCCAAAACACTTTTTTCGACCATTTCTACTTTTACAAAAGTAACCGCAGGCACTTCGATAAAAGCGTGGCGCAAAAGCGAAGTTTTTTTCATTTCGCCATCAATAGTACCGAAAGCTTTGGAAACTACCATAACGCTATCCAATTGAAAATCGCTGTCGTTTACTAAATAAATATACCAAACCTTTTCCATAAAATCGTCGCTCCATTCTTGGACTGCGGCAAGGAATACGTTTTCTACTTCGGGAATGATGATGTCTTTTTTCATAAAATAGTGATTAGTAAAAAGTGAATAGTGATTAGTAAGAAGCAGAACTAATTACTAATCACTATTCACTCGTGACTTTTTTTATATACTCGCTTTGAATTGCTCCAAGAAACGAACGTCATTTTCGTAGAACATTCGAATATCGCCAATTTGATAGAGCAACATTGCAATTCTTTCGATTCCCATTCCAAAGGCAAAACCAGTATATTCATCAGGATTGATGTTGCAATTTTTCAAGACATTAGGATCAACCATTCCGCAACCACCAATTTCTAACCAACCGGTTCCTTTGGTAATTCTATAATCGGTTTCGGTTTTTAATCCCCAATAAATATCAATTTCTGCACTTGGTTCTGTAAATGGAAAATAAGATGGACGCAAGCGAATTTTGGATTTTCCGAACATTTCTTTGGTGAAATACAAAAGCGATTGCTTTAAATCGGCAAAGGAAACGTCTTTGTCAATGTACAAACCTTCCACTTGGTGGAAAATACAGTGCGAACGAGACGAAACCGCTTCGTTACGAAAAACTCTTCCTGGCGAAATGGTTCGAATAGGCGGTTTGTTGTTTTCCATATAACGAACTTGCACGGATGAAGTGTGGGTGCGCAACAAAATATCGGGATTGGTTTGGATGAAAAAAGTGTCCTGCATATCACGTGCCGGATGGTATTCTGGCAAGTTCAATGCGGTAAAATTATGCCAATCGTCTTCGATTTCTGGCCCTTCGGAAACGTTGAAACCAACATTAGAAAAGATGTCAATAATTTGGTTTTTGACCAATGAAATAGGGTGACGCGAACCAATAATTACAGGCTCGGCAGAGCGGGTTAAATCGCCATAAAATCCTTTGCTTTCTTCTTTGCTTTCCAAAGATTCTTGAATGGATTTTACTTTTTCTTCGGCCGAAGATTTTAGCAAATTAATTACTTGTCCAAATTCTTTCTTTTGATCGTTTGGTACGTTTTTGAATTCGGCGAATAAGTCCTTTAAAAGTCCTTTGCTTCCCAGAAATTTGATTCTAAATGCTTCTAGTTCTTCCTTGTTTTGTGTTGAAAAAGCCTGTGCTTCGCCAATATATTCTTTTATCTTGTCTATCATTTTCATCCAATAATTGAGAGTGCAAAATTAAGAAATTTGTTTGAGGTTTAAAGTTTAAAGTTTAAAGTTTCCTCGATAAATCTAAAATCTGCAATCGTTAATCTTCAATCATCAATCAATAAGTTCCTTTTCAATAAAATAATTCACAATCGCTTCTTTCATCAAAACCGATTGTTCTCCTGCTTTTAATGGCGGTAATTCCTCTTTTACCTTGTAATGTGGCCAACCGTCTTCGTCAAAAAATTCGAATTCATAAAAACCATAAGGTTCCAATAACCGGCAAATAGCGATGTGCATCAGGTTGAGTTTTTCGTCTTTTTCGAAAGTTTTATGCACTTTTCCTAGTTCTTGTACGCCAATTAAATAAATTATAGCATCCAAATCGAGGTCTTCGCCTTGCGAAAATTGATCGGAAAGTATCGTAACAAGCTGTTCCCAGCGTTCTTTTAGTTGTATATCTCTAGACATTTTGTTGAATTATGAATTATGAATTATGAATTATGAATTCAAAAAACATAAAAGTCATTTGGGCAAAGATACCAACATAATTCTTTTATCTTTGTCTTTATTTTTTTCTCTTTAATTTTAAATTATGAGTTTTTTAGATATTATTTTGGGTGCTTTGCTTGTCATTGCCTTATTCAAAGGCATAAAAAACGGGCTTTTTGTAGAATTAGCTTCATTAGTTTCCTTGGTTTTAGGAATTTATCTTGCTATTAAGTTTTCGTTTTTAGCAAGGATCATGTTGTCGGCAATTACACATTGGAATCCAAAAACAATCCAGATTACAGCTTTTATCATTACATTTCTACTAGTAGTTATTGGTATTTCACTCTTAGCAAAATTCTTGACCAGCGTTGCTGATTTTGCGTTTTTGGGTGTAATGAATAAACTGGGAGGTGGCTTTTTTAGACTACTAAAAACAATCTTAATTATCAGTATCTTTTTGAACCTTTTCGAAAAAATAAACTTCAACAACACTTTTGCCAAAAAAGAAACTTTAGACAAATCGTTGTTTTTTCGTCCTATTCAAAAAACGGCAGGATTCATTTATCCTTCGATTGAAAAATGGTATGAAGACCTTAAAAAAAGTAAACATACTTCAGATGGCAGATAGCACACTGAATACTAACTACTGAAAACTGAACACTTTTACTTCACTTCTCTAATTGCATTTTTATCTATCCAGCCTTCGGTTCCATCGGTCAATTGAATTTTTTTCCAATTGTCTAAAGCTTCCAAAACAAAAACTTTAGTGCCTTCGTGCAAAATAAATGCGGTGTTACCTGCTTTTTGTGGTTCACTTTTTACCTCTGTTGCTGTTGCAAAAACAATTGCTGGTTTTTCATTTTCATAGTGATTTTTACCTGAAATGGCAGACGAAACGCTTACCACAACTAAAAAAAGAAAGACAAACATTCCGATGAAAAATATCCTTTTGGACAAGGCCGTTTGAGAAAAATAATAGCCTATAAAAAATAGCAAAAACAAAAATGACAATCCAACTCCAATCCAAGCCCAAGTATTGTAATGAAAGATGGATGTAAAGTCGTGTAGCATTTTTGAAAAACCAACTTGAGGCACTTCTTTTATCTCGTCGATTTGTAGTTTTTGTGCAAATTTTAGGTTGTTTTGTACTTCAGCATCGTCTGGATTTAGTACCAATGCTTTTTCGTAATTGTAAATAGCTGAAGCTACTTTGTTTAATTTATAATAACAATTTCCTAAATTGAAATACAATTCTGCCGAATGTTTATGGCTCGCCAAAACCGTTTCGTATTCCGTAATGGCTTGCTCGTATTTCCCTTTTTGGTACAATTCATTTCCTTTTTCAAAGCCACTTTGAGCAAAGAAAAATTGAGTTGTTAGTAGTAATATAAAAAGTATCTTTCTCATTATGTATGTTTTTTGGAACGCGGATGACGCAGATTCGATCAATCAAAGACACAGATTATTACGGATTTTTTAATCTGTTTTTATCTGTGCTATCCGCATCCGTTTTATCCGTGTACTATTTTAAGTAATTTGTTTTTCTAAATCCGAAATTATCATTACCGCTTTATCATAATCTTGATGAATAACCGAACTCGATGTTAATGCATAACGTGCCAGTTCACAATTTTCGGTAAGTGTAATAAAATCAATAATCGTTTGAGCATTTACATTTTTGGAAGCCAACAATTCCTGAATGTTACTTTTGCTCATATCCGAGGTTTCAATATGCAATTTGGCTTTTAGGAAATTGTGCATTGCTTTTTCCAAAGCCACATAAAACGGTTCTTTGTTGTTGATTTGTTTTTTGGCTTCTGATAAATATTTCTTCGCCAATTTGTTGTTCATTTTGATTTTATTTCCAAAAACATCGCTGTCTAATGCTTCTTTTTTCTTTTTGAGCAATACGATCAATGGAAGGATTAAAAAGGGCAATAACAACAAACCATAAAAAGTTTTTGAACCCAAGAAATCGGTTTCTTTCATTGAAACTAAATCGGTTTTTGACTTAATATACTTGAATTGTTCACTACTTGAAATGCTGTTTTTTGAAATTCCTGTTGGGGTTGAAGCCACTACATCATTGCTAGTTGGGCCATCCAAAACATTAATCATTATCTCGGGTGAAGTTATGGTTTTATAGGTTCCTGATCCTAAATCAAAATAGGAAAATTGCAATGGTTTTATGGGATATTTACCTTTGAATTGTGGAATAATGGTGTATTTGTCTGCTATTTTACCCGACATTCCTGACAAAGTGGTATTTATTTTTTCGTCGTGAACAGGGTCATACATTTCTAATGAATTGGGAACTACAGGTTTTGGCAAGTTAAACAATTTCATATTGCCGCTTCCTGTAACATTTACTAATAAATCCAAGCTTTCACCACTTTTCAAATTCGTTTTGGATGGAATTACCCGAAAATCAAATTTCCCTACAGCTCCCGAAAAATCGGCTGGTTTTCCAGCTTCTGGAAGTGCTTTGACGTTTATTGTTTTGGTTCCTGTTGAAACTCTTTTATTGCCATTGGTAAGCAAAACTCTACCAAACATATCTCTTCTATTAGTAGGCAATTGTACATCGATGTCCAATGACAAAGGTTCTATGACCAGTTTACCTGATTTTTGAGGATATAAAACGGTTTTTCGGAGTACCATATATTGATATTTTTCGCCTTTAAACATTCCTTGTTCAACCACAAGTTGTTTCACATCAATATTTTGGCTCCAGAAATCATTGTATTTGGGTTTGTCCAATTCTCTCCAATTTGACACTCCAATATTATAACTAACATACAATTTGTAAACCACTGTTATCGGCTCATTTACATACGGATTAGCCTTAGAAACTTCGGCTACAAGATAGAGGTTGTTATCTGCAGAAATTGGAGTTGGATCGTTTGGATCTCTTGCTTCTTGAACCGCATTGGTAACATTAATTTTAACGGGTGATGTTTTATATATCTGACCATTATATTCGATGGTAGCCTGCTTGATAATTAAAGTCCCTTTTTGCATTGGCAAAAGATAATAGGAATAGATTTTTTCGAAAGAACTTCTCCCATTTACCCACGACTGACTCACTTGCTGACTGGGTCCAGCAATAACTCTAAATCCTTCGAAAGAAGGTTGGTTGAAGTTGTCACCATCCATATTCATTACAAAATCGATGCGAAGTCTTTCGTTAAGACCCAGCGTGGTTTTGCTCACCTTTGCTTCAAATTGTACTTGAGCCAAAAGTGATTGAAAACTTATTAGTAATAAAATTAAATATCTTTTCATTTTTTATGCACTCCTTAGTCTTTACACCTTAATTAACAAACGATTAACACTGTTTTTATTTTTCCACCCTAGCCGTGACATTAACTTTTACAGGAGAAGTTTTGTATACTTTCCCTTCATATTCAACCATAGCCTGCTTAATACGCAAATTCCCTTTTTTAATTGGCAAAAGATAATAGGAATATTCTTTTTTGTAAACTTTTTTTTTATTTGCCCACGACTCACTCACTTGCTTAACGGGTCCTGCAATGACTTTAAATCCTTTAAAAGTTGGTTGTGTAAAGTTGTCTCCATCCATATTCATTACAAAATCAATACGAAGTCTTTCGTTGAGACCAATTGTGGTTTTGCTCACTTTTGCTTCAAATTGTACTTGAGCCAAAAGAGAATTACACGCTATTAAAACTATCGCTATTATAAATTTTTTCATTGCATTTTATTCTAATTGAATTACCAATCCTTCTCTGTCTGAACTGGTTTGCCTTTTACTTTTTGAGCATTCATTTTGTCCTGAATTTTCTTCTCTTCATTGTTTACAGCATCCAAAAGATTATCCGTTCTTTGTTTAGAAATTCCACCAGGCATTGGTTTTGGTTTACCGTCATCTTTAGGCTTTTCGCCATTTTTATCTTTATCGCCTTTATCGTCCTTTTTATCTTTGTCTTTACCGTCTTTGTGATCCTTTTTATCTTTATCTCCGTCTTTTTTATCGTCCTTTTTGTCTTTGTCTTTATCCTTTTTGTTCTTGTCCTTATTTTTATCTTTATTCTTGTCTTTATTTTTATCGTTTTTAGGCGGGTTTTCTTTTAGCATTTTTTTGGCCAAAGCATAATTATAGCGCGTTTCTTCGTCTGACGGTTTGTTTCGCAAAGCATCTTTATAGGCTTCAACAGCTGCCGAATAATTTTTTTCCTTCATAAAAACATTCCCCAAATTGTGAAATACTTTATGTCTCTGAACTCTAGATTTAGTGTTTTCCAATGCTTTTGCATAAGCATATTTGGCCTCAGAGGTTTGGTTTTGTTTGTATATTGCATTTCCTAAATTGAAAGGAGCAACCATTCTTTTAGGAAATTTGGAATGCGAAATCCTGTAATTGGCTTCAGCCTCGACAAACTGCTTTTGAGCATATTCATCGTTTGCTTTTGGCAAAGTTTTATCTTTTTCTTGAGCCGAAACTGCAAAAGAAAGTAATACTAGTATATATAAAATTAAATTCTTCATTATTCTTTTTCGTTAAATAAATTCAATTTTTGAACCCATTTTGTTTTCCTTTCTAACAAGAAAACATCTAAAAACAACAAGACAAAAGCAAAAGACAAAAACCACTGAAATTGGGATTGAAAATTAGCCATTTGTGTCGATTCGAATTCTGTTTTTTGAATATTATCGAGTGCATTTTTCACATAATCCAATACTTGTTTCGTATTATTTCCGTCAACATAACCGCCTTTTGTGGCTTTGGCAATAGTTGTCAAACCTTCTTTGTTGAGTTTTGTAATCACCACTTCGTTGTTATTGTCTCTTTTAAAACTTTCGACAACACCGTTGACTCTCAATGGAATTGCCCCCCCTTTTTCGGTTCCCACACCGATGGTAATGATTTTCATTCCCAGTTTGGCTGCTTCTTCAGCTGCATCTTCGGCACCTTCTGAATGATCTTCTCCATCGGAGATCATGATTAACAACTTACTGGTTTTGCTTTTTTCGTCGAAATAAGTAGCCGACAATTTTATGGCTTCATCCAATGAGGTTCCTTTTGAAGAAACAATATCGGTATTCATTCCTTGAAGAAACATTTTTGCCACACCATAATCTGAAGTGATGGGCAAAACCGGGAAGGCACTTCCAGCATAGGCAACAATTCCTATTCTGTCACTACCTAATTGATTGATGATTTGCGAAACAATTTGTTTGCTTTTTTCTAATCTGCTTGGGGCAACATCTTCGGCTAGCATACTTTTGGAAACATCCATGGCAAAAACGATGTCGATTCCTTCTCGTTTTACGGTTTCCATTTTGGTGCCCATTTTAGGATTTACCAATCCAATAATTAGCCCTACTAATGCCAAAAGCAGTACGACCAATTTTAAAATGGGTTTAAAAACCGATTTTTCTGGGCTTAATTTCTTTATCAAATCTAAATCGCCAAATTCGCGCTGTTTTTTTCTTTTCCAATATTGATTGTATAGAAAAATCACCACCAAAATGGGTATTATAAAAAGAAGGTATAAATATTTTGATTCGTCTAATTCCATTATTCAGATTTCAAATTGTAGATTTCAGATTTCAGATTCCACTTTGAAATTTAAAATCTATCCTTACTGTTTTTACTATTTTTAAATAAAACTCCTGTAAACCGTATTTCGTAATCCCACCTCAACCAAAATCAAAGCCAATGCAATCCAAACAAAAGGCCTGTATTTTTCGTCGTAATCATAAAATTTTAGTTCTTCGATTTCTGTGGTTTCCAGTTTATTTATTTCGCCATAAATCTGGGCCAATTTGCTGTTGCTCGTGGCTCTGAAATATTTTCCGTCTGTTTTTCGGGCAATACCTCTCATTAATTGTTCGTCAATTTCTACTTTCATCATTTGAAATAAAAGTTCTCCACTTGGCGAAATTGCATAAGGAGATTCAGCCATTCCGTTTGTCCCGACACCAATAGTATATACTTTTATGCCGTACTGTTTGGCAATATCTGCAGCGGTTTCTGGTTCAATAAAACCCGCATTATTGACTCCATCGGTCAACAAAATAATAATTTTACTTTTGGCTTTACTATCTTTTAATCGGTTTACGGCTGTTGCCAATCCCATTCCGATTCCTGTTCCGTCTTGCAGAACATTGTCGTATTTTATACTTTTTATGGCTTCTAAAACTACTGCTTTGTCACTTGTAACTGGTGTTTTGGTGTAGGCTTCAGAAGCATACAATACCAATCCAATTCTATCATTTGGCCTTTCTTCAACAAAATCAGCAGCTAGTTCTTTGAGGGCTTCCATTCGATTGGGTTTCAAATCTTTGGCGAGCATACTTCCAGAAACGTCCATTGCCAAGACAATATCTATCCCTTTTGTAGTTTTGGTTTGATTACTAATATCAACTGTTCTGGGTCTTGCCATTGCAATAATCAAGGAACTTAGCGCCAAAATTCGCATCACATTCAATATTGGATGCAGTTTTACCAATAGCGATTTAGAATCCTTAAACCCTAGAGTTGAACTTATTTTTAAGTTAGCCGTTTGTTGGTTTTTTTTCCAAAACAGCCACGCTCCTGCTAATGGAATTAGAAGAAATAACCAAAAAAACTCTGGATTTAAAAAACTTATATTTCCCATTATTGTTTTGTGTTTTCAAGTTCCACAGAGTTCATAATTCGATCTGAAATTTGATTGGCATATTCATCGCCTTCTTCGTGCAAAATTATAATTTGCTGCAAACCACCACTTTGACTAAACAATAAAATTTCATAATATACTTTGGTACTTGTTTTGGTAATCTCGTTTATTTTAGAAAAAGTACCATATCCTTTGATGCCCTTAATACCTTCTTTGGTTTCGTATTCTTCTTGTTTTACAATCATATTTTGGGCTCCTTGCGATTCCATCATTTGAATAGAACCTTCTAATGATTTCGATAAATCCAGTTGAGTTTCCTGTTTGAAACTAAAGGTAGAAACCATTATATAAAAATTATCTATAAAACTTCCGTAAGCAAAAGATTGCATTTCCTTAATCAATGCCATTCCTTCTTTGGGTAATGATTTCGACAAATCAACCCTTTTAAGCACTTTAGGAGTTTCAATTCTCACTGTTGGATTTCCATATTCACTTTTAACCCATTCGCCTTCTAACAATTCTTTGGACGGATGCCCTATAACATTGTCTTTGACATAATCAAAACCTTTGGTGGCAATAAAATAAGTTAGCGTAACAAAAAGCAACATAAATACCGAGACAACTGTAATAAGGATGCGTTTGGTTCTTTGCTTTTTCAACTCTCGTTTCAATTGTTCTTGACGCTGCATTTCGTTAAGCAACATTTCCTCATCACTTTCAACCACTACAGGAATCGCTTTATCCAAAGTAACAATCGCTCTTTCTAACTTTTTTCTATCTTCGGTAATTTCAAAATCTAATGGTTTTGATTTGGCAAATTTTACTAAATCGGCTTGTTTTAAAACGCCAAGCAAATTATCAAAAGTGTCTTTGGAAAGATTCATTTTCTTTTTCTGGGACACCATTTTCAGCCCTTCAATCAGTTCAGAAGTGGTGCTCTCCATTGCTGGAATTTCGATAGCTTCTTCGATATAATTTCGAACAATATCGGTCAATTCACTGTAATAAGCTTTGACTTCTCCGTGTTGCCAAAGTTCTTTTTTCTCCAAATTATTGAGCAAGCTTGTCGCTTTTTCGATTGGGGTTTTGTAAATTTCTTTTTCAATGGTCTTTTTTTGACGTTTTTTGGTGTACCAATAAATGAAGGCTCCTAAACCTGCAATTAAGACTAGTCCCAAAAGATATTTCCACCAATTGCTAGATTCATTTGCTGGAACTATATCCTTGATGTCATACATTTTTTGTTTTAATGTATCAACTACAACATTGGCAACCTCAACTTGTATTGAATCGGACAAAAATTCTTTTTTGTTAATCAAAATCTTAACACTCGGAATGGTGTATCTGCCAGAATCGAATTGAGTTAAACCGTATTTTTTGATTAATTCGTATCGGTCATTTTTCTTGATAGTGTCAATCGGATAGGACTGAATCACTTCGAGTGGGCCAAAGTTTCTCAGATTCGGAAAAACCACTTTCGACAAAGTATCGACATTGGTTTTTAAAGTTAGCTTGAACTCGGCACCGATTTTATTTTTGGTGGTATCAATGCTGGTTTGCACCTGTTTTTGTGCAAAAACAGTGGCGGAAAGCAGCAGTAATAATAAATAAAGTTTAATTTTCATTTGTTTCTATTTAACCCTAACAGGGTTTTGAACCCTGTTAGGGTTAGTTTAACGGGATTTAAAATAACCTAATAATTTCGTTACATAACTTTCGTCAACTCTTGTGTTTACAACTCCTGCGCCCGATTTACTGAACGTTTCCTTAAAATATTTCAGTTTCTCCTGATAGTATTTTTCATAATTGATTCGCACCGATTTTGAACCCGTATTAATCAATTGAGTCACTCCTGTCTCAGCATCCAGCATAGAAACCATTCCTAGATTTGGCATTTTTTCTTCTCGAATATCATACACTCGAATGCCTGTAATGTCGTGTTTTTTGGAAGCTATTTTCAAGGTATGCTCGTAATCTTCTGAAATAAAATCGGAAATAACGAACACAATTGCTTTCTTTTTTTGGGTACTCGACAAGAATTTCAAGGCTTGAGCAATATCGGTTTTGTGACTTTTGGGTTCAAATTCGATTAATTCTCGAATGATTCTCAAAACGTGTGAACGCCCTTTTTTGGGTGGAATATACAATTCGATCTGGTCAGAAAACAAAATCAACCCTATTTTATCATTGTTATTTGTAGCCGAAAAAGCCATTGTTGCGGCTATCTCGGTAACAACATCTTTTTTGAATTGATTTTTAGACCCAAAACTTTCTGAACCCGAAATATCTACCATCAACATCATCGTCAATTCGCGTTCTTCCTCAAATACTTTGACGTGAGCTTCGTTGTAACGAGCTGTTACGTTCCAGTCAATAGCACGAATATCATCGCCATATTGGTACGGACGCACTTCGCTAAAAGTCATTCCACGTCCTTTGAACGAGGTGTGGTATTCGCCCGAAAAGATATGATCGCTCAATCTTCGGGTTTTAATTTCTATCTTTCGTACTTTTTTTAAGAGGTCTTTTGTTTCCATTGTATGTGGTTGTTGGTTGTCGGTTGTCAGTTGTTGGAAAAAACCATCAACTATCAACCAAAAACTATCAACTTTTAAGGTACTTCAATCTCGTTTACGATTTTGTTGATGATGTCAACGGAAGTAATGTTTTCGGCTTCGGCTTCATAAGTGATTCCAATTCTGTGACGCAACACATCGTGAACTACGGCACGAACATCTTCTGGAATTACATAACCACGGCGTTTGATAAAAGCATAACATTTTGCGGCATTAGCCAAGTTGATGCTTCCACGAGGCGAAGAACCAAAACTGATTAATGGTTTCAAATCGGCCAATTTGTATTGCTCTGGATAACGGGTGGCGAAGATAATATCAAGAATATATTTCTCTATTTTTTCGTCCATATAAACCTCACGAACGGCTTCTTGCGCCCGCAAAATTTGTTCTACAGAGACAACTGATTTTACTTTTTCGTAAGTTCCTTTTAGATTTTGACGCACTACCATTCTTTCGTCTTCCATTTTTGGATAATCAATCACAGTTTTCAACATAAAACGATCGACTTGTGCTTCTGGCAAAGGATAAGTTCCTTCCTGCTCGATTGGATTTTGAGTTGCTAAAACTAAAAATGGTTTGTCTAATTTGAAAGTGGTGTCGCCAATAGTCACTTGTTTTTCCTGCATCGCTTCTAACAATGCCGATTGCACTTTGGCTGGCGCACGGTTAATCTCATCTGCAAGAACGAAATTAGCAAAAATAGGTCCTTTTTTTATAGAAAAATCATTGGATTTAATATTGTAAATCATGGTTCCCACTACATCGGCAGGCAATAAATCTGGAGTAAACTGAATTCGACTGAACGAACCATCAACGGCTTGGGCCAAAGTATTTATGGCTAATGTTTTTGCCAAACCTGGAACACCTTCAAGTAAAATATGTCCTTGTCCCAAAAGCCCAATTAACAATCGCTCGATCATATGTTTTTGACCCACGATTACTTTATTCATCTCCATGGTTAGCAAATCGATGAAAGCACTTTCTCTTTCTATTTTTTCATTGATTGCTCTAATGTCCAAAGTCGTTGTATTTTCTTCCATATTTGTATTTTAAATGCTGTAAATTGTGTTCGTCCTTTTTGACGGTGCAAATTGAATTTTTTTTTAGAAGTACGATGTTAAAAAATGGTTAAAACTTCCGACAAGTGCCCAATTTTAAGGATGTTTTGTGATAGTATTTTCATATTTTTAAAGTTTCAAAAAAAAATGTTCCAAAATATAGAATTCACTACTATTTTTATAGCATTTTGACCTTGACCGAAACCCTTTTTTTAAAATAAAATTATCACTATGTTTTAGGAAAACCCTAGAAATAAAACATTTATTTAGCATTTATAAATTTAAAATAGCTTATGAAAAAATTAGCCTTAGTAACTGGAGCAACGAGCGGAATTGGAAGAGCAACTGCAAGAATATTGGCCAAAAATAATTATAAAGTTATCCTTTGCGGAAGAAGAGAAGATCGATTGATAGCCCTTGAAAAAGAACTTAAGGAATATACAAAAATCCATACATTGTGCTTTGATGTTCGAGATAAAAAGGCCGTTTTTGAAAACATAAATTCGTTACCTACTGAATTTTCTGAAATCGATATTTTGGTTAACAATGCAGGAAACGCACACGGTTTAGACCCCATTCAAAACGGTAATTTAGACGATTGGGAAGCGATGATAGACATCAACATAAAAGGACTTTTGTATGTTTCGAAAGCCCTAATTCCACAAATGATTGAACGAAAATCGGGTCATATTATCAACATTGGTTCTACGGCTGGAAAAGAAGTATATCCAAACGGAAATGTGTATTGCGCCACAAAACACGCTGTAGATGCTTTGAACAAAAGTATGAAAATGGACTTAAATCCCTACGGAATCAGAGTGAGTGCTATTCATCCTGGAATGGTAGAAACCGAGTTTAGCGAAGTCCGATTTAAAGGAGATAAAGACAAAGCGGCCAATGTTTACAAAGGTCTTAAACCCTTAGAACCCGAAGATATTGCCGACATTATTCATTTTGTAGTTTCTAGACCTTATCATGTAAACATTTCAGATTTAGTAGTAATGGCTACTGCACAAGGCTCGGCTACAATTGTAAATCGAGAGACAACCGTTTAATTCTAAAAATCTACCAACCCTTTTGCAATGATTAACAAACGTCTTTTAATTAAAAACCTATTGGCTCACAATGATGAGAGCAGTTTTTATGACAAAAAACGCCAGTTGAATTTGCATTCAAGAGAAGGAAAAGCGAAGTTTTTGAAACATATTTGTGCCTTATCCAACTCGAATCCTGCCAATAATTCCTATATTGTTGTGGGAGTTGAAGACCACGATAATGAAATTGTTGGTGATGACTTTTTTGACGACAGTCGCATTCAGAATTTAGTAAATGCTTATTTAGAAAATCCACCCAAAATTCAATACGAAAACGTGCCTTTTCCTAATTTACCCAAAGACAAAGTAGTAGGATTAGTAACCATAAAGGCCAATAGCAAAATCTCTCATTTCAAAAAAGGGATTCATACGATTCCTGTCAACAGTGTTTTTATTCGACGTGGCAGCAACACGATTCCAATTGAAGAAGAAATCGAAAAAAATTATCAAAATACGGAAACCGTTATTGGTATTGAAAATAATTCCAGAAATAGTATTGGCTACACGCTGGATGGCGTGATCGATTTTATGAATTTTCGCCACAAAGATATGGCACCCAAATACAAAGTTTTCAAAGAATTATTTGTCATTTGCTGGGCCGGAGTTCCTAAAAAATCCCGTGACAAAACCTTTCTTTCCCGAGTGGATATTGAACTCATCAACGAGCAAATCAAGCTGTTTTACTCGGCTCAGGATGTGGTTACAATTACTTTTGACGAAGATTCTTTTACGATTATCGAATATGTTCCTTTGGGCTTGAATGACAAAACGAGCTTTTATCCTTTAGAGAAACAAACCCTGCTTTTTCACGACAATGGCTATTATAAAATTGATCGGGAATTTCTGTTTCAACCGCCAGAATTCAATAAGAAAATGTTGTTTCATATTTACAATTCCAATATTTCATTGTTGAATAAACTCCAAAAAGGGCTTTCGTTAACCGAGCGTGAACTGAAGGATTTAGAGAATTTGCCTTCTACTTTTATGATTTGCTACCTCAACGGATTTGAAGATGCTAAACAAAAATTGATAGATGCAAAACCACTTTTGAAACCGTTCACTTCTGTATATTTGTCTTTCAAGGAAGCCTTACGAATTTTGAGGAAAATGAAGTATGATGTGCAGTAAATTTGAAGTTAAACACTAACCAAAAAAATGGAGCTAAAATTACTAAAAAACATATGGAAAACAGATGAAAGTTATTTGGGTTTTTATTGTACAAACATATTTCAATCATCCGTAATCTATCCGAATTTAAAAGAATTACTAAACAATAACATTCTAAAAGAAGAAGAGTTTTGTGATGTAAGTCATTCGAGAAAAGAAAAGAAAAGAAAATGAATTCCGATTATTATGGTGCTTTTATAAAAAACAAAATATACGAATCTGATTTCATAAAACTAAATTTTGAAGAACTTAAATCTAAAATCTCTGAATATTGGCAAGATGATAATTGGGGTTCAGATTTACCAATATTTAAGAAAAATTTTGATTTGGCTTTATCAGATTTGAGAGACTTTGACTTAAATAATAGAGAATACTATTATATAGAAATTGAAGAACTTAATCCTGATAAAATAATTGATCCAAATTTTTTTGTTTATTTGGTTTGTGTAATTTCAATTGAAGAAAAATCGAATAAAATAATAACTTTAACTTTTGGACTTGATTAAAAAAATCGGATTATCACAACCTTTAAATAAATTATTTTAAGACAAAACAAACAAAATAGAATGAGAACACTAGTTATAGGCGACATTCACGGTGGTTTGCGGGCGCTGCACCAAATTATGGAAAGAGCCAATGTTACCCAAAAAGATACCTTGATTTTTCTAGGCGATTATGTTGATGGTTGGAGCCAATCGCCACAAGTGATTGACTATTTAATCGAATTGAAAACCACACACAATTGCATTTTCATCCTTGGCAATCACGACCAATTATTACTAAAATGGCTTGATGAAAGTATTGATAACCCAATGTGGTACAAGCATGGTGGAGAAGCAACCGTTTTAGCCTATGCTAAAACCAGCAATGAAACCATTCAAAAGCACATTAAATTCCTAAAATCATTAGACAATTATTATCTAGACGAACAAAATCGCTTGTTTGTTCACGCTGGTTTTACTAATATGAATGGCGTGGCTTACGAATTTTTTCCGGAACTTTTTTATTGGGACAGAACCCTTTGGGAAACCGCATTAGCATTGGACAAAAAGATGAAAAAAACGGATTTATTCTATCCAAAACGATTGACATTGTACGAAGAAATCTACATAGGTCACACGCCAGTTTCCAGAATTGAAAAAACCACTCCTGTAAACATGGTAAATGTTTGGAATATTGATACAGGAGCAGCCTTTAAAGGGCCATTAACAATTATGGATGTCGATACAAAAGAATTCTGGCAAAGCGAACCACTGCCTAATTTATACCCAAGTGAAAAAGGGAGAAATTAAAAAAACTATATTTGCTAAAAATTAAATTAAAAAACAATGAAGAAAATTTTAACAATCGCATTATTTAGCGCATTTTGCTTGGCAAATGCCCAAGCCTTTAAAGGAAAAGGAGACACAAAACTGAACATTGGGATGACCATTCAAAATGGAGGAACTGGAATTTTAGCTTCAACTGATTTTGGACTAGGAGAAAACTTTTCTGTTGGAGTACTGGGTTCTTATTTGTTAGGCGGAAGCCAAATTCAAGACGTTCCTGCCGAATATCGCTTTGATGTTAAAGCAAGATTTAATGCCAATTTAGGAAGTGTTTTAAACGTTTCACCAAAATTTGACGTTTATCCTGGTTTGAATTTAAGCTTGAAAAACTTTGGTGGTCATCTTGGCGCAAGATATTTCTTCTCAGATGGATTTGGTATTTTTACTGAAATTTCTACTCCTTTTGCAAAGTATGACAACGATGCGGTATCTAAATACAACAATAGCACTGCTTTTAATATTGGAGCAACTTTCAATTTAGACTAACCAGTTTTAAACCAATAAAAAAGCGGCTTGATGAGAATCTTGCCGCTTTTTTTATGGATTATATTAGTAAATTAAATACTAGCTTTAACAAAAATTCTCTTTAACACCCCGTTTTTTTCAACTCCTTGAACAATTAAATTAAACTGTTTACTTGTTTTATGAAAAACTTTACAATGAATTAATTTGATATGTCCAAGATATAATTCTCCTTTAAAGACTTTAACAGCCTTATTATCGTATTGATTATTTGGTTCCAATTCATATCTTAAAATATCTCCAATAAAAACCTTATCTGAAGTTATTTGAGCTTCGGATAAATTAGTGATTTCTGTAACAAAAGATAAATCATCAACAGGGTTAAAATTAGCTAAAAATTCAAAATTATCAGTAGGTAAAAGTCCTTGGGTAAAAGCCAACATATAAAATTTATCTTCTTTCTTATTTAAATCAATATTCCAAAATTCATAAAAATCTTGTAAATCAGGCCTTTCACTACGCATTAATCGTTGTCCGAAAATTTCAATTACATTTTCAGTATAAATTTTTTCTGTATCAGGAAAACCTTCGTAATGAATAAAACCCAACTTCTTGGCTTCTTCAACACCTTTTGGATTGTATTGAAAGCGGATTCCTTCCGAGGCACTTTTTTTAATAGTACCAACAGAAATTCTTCTACTGCCTTTGCCCGGTCTCCAGATAAGGTGTATGTTTCCTATTGCTTTCATAAATATTGGATTAATTTTTCGATGCGCAAAGTTACCAATTTAAACATCAATTGTTTTCTTGATTCCGATAATTTAAAGTTAATTAAATCCTTTGGAACATTTATATCGACATTTTCAATTATCTCTTTTATTGATTCAGTGTTGTTTTTTTTCTCAACTCTAGCTATATATTTTTTAGTTTCAGCAGGATAGTTTGTCAACAACAATTCTATAAGCTCAAAATGATTTCTCTTTTTTAAATGTCCTTCCCAATGAATTTCTGATTCTCCTTTTCGAATATATGCTTCTATCATTTGAGAATCGTTAAGCATTTTTATAACTTTTTCATCGATGTGTTCTCTTCCAAGACAACAACCGCTATCATAGATTGGAGCAAATTGATGATTGTATAAATATGAAATATATTTAGGATTCATATTAACCTGAATTTTAACTTCTTCTTTCAAATTATTGTTTGATAATTTCTTAAGTTTATTTTTAATTTTATCAAATGCCGTCAAAATTTGCTCTTTAACTATATTTTCATCTTGTTCGTAAGTAGATAAAACACCCCAATTTTCTTGATGTCTATCTGAATTACCAATAATGCTATCAAACACAATAATTTCAATAATATTTTCAATATAGTTTCCTAGATAAAATTTTTCTAAAGCATTACAAATAAATTGAAATGTATAATCCTTCTTATGCTCACTTGGAATGTATTTTGAATTAAATCCAGTCAAATAGGTTATCCCTTCTGTTAATTTGTTTTTAGAACTTAAAACCATCGACTTTGAAAGACATCCAATCTTTTGTTTATGCTTACTATCATAAGCAATATTATAGTCCAACATTGGAAATTCTAAAAATTGACCTATTTTAGAAGAAACTATTTCAGACCAAAATTCTGTTGGAAATTTTATTTCCCCTGTTAATGTTTCTTTTGAACCTTTAAAAAAATACTCCTCATTTGTATCGGGATGCAAAGCAATATATTTACTCCGACTACCTCCAGTACTATAATGAACATTTTTATGCCAACCCGAAATATCTGTAAACGTTGCCTCTAAATTGATCATCAATTATATTTTTGACTAATTTATAAAATTTATTTTCATCTAAAATTACAAATCAAATTTTATTCCTTGTGCCAATGGCAAACTCGTGCTATAATTAATCGTATTGGTTTGACGACGCATATAAACTTTCCATGCGTCAGAACCTGATTCTCGTCCTCCACCGGTTTCTTTTTCTCCACCAAAAGCACCTCCAATTTCGGCACCCGAAGTTCCAATATTGACATTAGCAATACCACAATCAGAGCCTGATACTGACAAAAATAATTCGGCTTCACGCAAATTGTTGGTCATAATCGCCGACGATAATCCTTGCACAACGCCGTTCTGAATTTCGATGGCATTTTCTACCGAACCCGAATATTTCAAAAGATATAAAATAGGTGCAAAAGTTTCGTGTTGCACAATTTCGAATGAATTCTCAGCCTCTGCAATGGCAGGTTTTACATAGCAACCGCTTTGATAATCATCGCCCGAGAGCACTCCTCCTGGCACTATAATTTTTCCACCTTCGGCAACTACTTTTTCTAATGCTTTTGAGTACATCTCGACAGCCTGCCAATCAATTAATGGTCCCACGTGATTTTTTTCGTCCAATGGATTTCCTATTTTTAATTGGCCATAAGCCCGAGCCAAAGCTTCTTTTAGTTTGTCATAAATACTTTCGTGAATAATCAATCTTCGGGTTGAAGTGCAACGCTGTCCTGCTGTTCCAACAGCTCCAAAAACGGCTCCGATTACTGTCATTTTTATATCGGCATCTGGTGTTACAATAATGGCGTTGTTTCCGCCCAATTCCAGTAATGATTTTCCTAAACGAGCTGCCACATTTTGCGCCACAATTTTCCCCATTCGAGTAGAACCTGTGGCCGAAATTAATGGAATTCGTTTATCGTTAGTCATTAATTCTCCCACTTTATAATCGCCATTGATAAGACAAGAAATCCCTTCTGGAAGATTATTTTCTTTAATCACTTCGGCAATAATATTTTGACAAGCAATTCCGCAAAGAGGTGTTTTTTCGGATGGTTTCCAAACGCAAACATCGCCACAAATCCAGGCCAAAGCCGTGTTCCAGGACCAAACTGCAACAGGGAAATTAAATGCCGAAATAATTCCAACAATTCCCAAGGGATGATATTGTTCATACATTCGGTGATTAAGACGTTCGGAGTGCATGGTCAAACCGTGTAATTGACGTGAAAGTCCCACAGCAAAATCGCAGATGTCTATCATTTCCTGAACTTCGCCGTAGCCTTCTTGCAATGATTTTCCCATTTCATAGGAAACTAATTTTCCTAAAGCTTCTTTATTTTTTCGTAATTTATCTCCAAACTGACGCACCATTTCGCCTCGTTGTGGCGCTGGCATTAATTTGAATATTTTGAATGCATCTGTGGCGGTCTTCATTACTTTTTCATAATCAGACTCGGAAGTGGTTTTTACTGAAGCTATTAATTTTCCGTCAACTGGCGAATAGCTTTCGAGAATTGCTCCATTAGAAAAACTATTGATGCCTGTTGAAGACCCATCGTTTAAGGATTTGATGCCCAATTGTTTTAGGGCTAATTCTATTCCGAATGAATTGGCTATTGTTGTCATTGTAACTTTATGGATTAGAATTGTTATATTTATTTACAAATATATTATTTTAAGTAGCAATTACGAATTGTCAACTAAAACATATTCTTTTTCTTGAACAAGAACACTCCGAAAACCGATACTAAAAGTGATATAGACAACACAATCCAAAATCCGAATGGGTTGTTTTCGAAAACATTGGGAACATTCATTCCGTATAAACTGGCGACCAAAGTGGGTATCATCAAAATGATGGATATTGAGGTCAGCCTTTTCATTATAACATTCAAATTATTGGAAATAACAGAAGCATAAGCGTCCATCATTCCGGTAAGGATGTTGCTATAAATGCTGGTTGTTTCTTCGGCTTGGCGCAATTCGATTTCGACATCTTCTAACAATTCTGGGTCGTAGGTGTCTTTATGGGCTTTTAGATTTTTGATTCGGCGAAACAAAACGTCGTTGCCTTTAAGGGAAGTAACAAAAAACACCAAACATTTTTCTATTTGCCACAAAGCTTGTAGCTCTTCGTTTTTGATGGATTCTTCGAGGTTGTCTTCGGCGAGTTTGATTCGCTGATTGATTTGTTTTAGGTATTTCAAGAACCAAATACTGGATGACAAAAGCAATTTTAGCACTAAATCGAAGTCATTTTCGATAGTGATTTTCTTGCGTTTGGTATATAAAACAAAGTCTTTCAGAATTTCGGTTTGATGAAAACAGAGCGAAAGAAACACATCGTCTTTGAACATTAATCCCAATGGAGCTGTGTTGAACGGCAATTTTGGATCATTGCTTTTGAAAGGAATTCTAAGAATAATAAGCGTCCAACCGTTTTCTAATTCAATACGAGGACGTTCGTCTATATCTTCGATGTCGTTATAAAAATCTTCGGGAATTTGGAGTTCTTTGAGTAGAAATTTGGTTTCTTCTTTTGTGGGACAAACTACATTGATCCAGCAATTGTCTTCACGATTTTCGGTTTGAGTTAAACCTTTGTTGTTTTTGTAATAGGTAATCATAATGCAATGCGATGTTTTTAGGAATATCGCTTACATTAGGCAACGATTATTCCTGTTTGTGATTTGTTTTCTTCGAATAATAATCGTCCATGGTGGAGGCTAAAATTTAATTTTTGGCAAAAATAGGGTTTTAAATTGCTATAACCCTTAATTCTTTCTTAATTTAAATGCTAAAGTAGTTTTTTGCTATTTGAGCGAGGTGTTTTTGAAACCATTAAGACCGCCAAAAAAATCACTTTGGACGATTTCTTTGAAACTATCTTAATGGTTTGAAAATTGTTTTTTTAAAAGTAAAAAATTACTCTTTTTTTACCACAATACTCGTGGGATTGTAAATTTGTGGTATTTGTTTTGGGTCATTTTTATAGGTGGTAATTTTACCTTTTATGAAAATGGTTTTATCTTTCAAATCTTCGATTTTGATGTTTAGTTTTTCGAGATAATTGTTGGTGATTACTACCGTAAAAACGCTTTCGGGATAAGGTTTATCGATGTTGATGTAATTGGTAAATTTGCCTTCGGAGGCGAGCTTGAAGGAGACTACCTTTCCCACTACACAAACTTCTTTGTCCATATATTCTTGAACTTTAGCCGTTGTGATGGTGTCTTGCGAAAAACAAGGTATTGATGCTAGAAAAAATAATGTTATTATTAGATTTTTCATTGTAATGAATTTGTTATTATTTTACCTCTTTGACTAAATAAATATAAACTGGAAAGTGGTCGCTGTATCCTATTTCGTTTTCTGAATGTCGCAAAGGATAGCCAGCATATCGTCCGAATTTTTCGATCATAAACGGCTTATTGTAAATTCCTGCTTTCCAATATTGATAAGTAGAAAAATCGGGTTTTATTAAGGTTTCCGAAACCATAATTTGGTCAAAAATATCTCCTGAATCTCTATAAAATAAAGTGGCATTTCCGTCTTTATACATTTGCTCAAAAGGATTGAAAATACCAAATGGCTGTACTTCAGATTTTTTTAGTTTGGCTCCAACTCCAACTTTCACACTTTTATTATAGCTTCCGTCATTCAAATCACCCATCAAAATGATTTTGGCTTTTGGGTTCACTTTATAAATAGAATCCATCGTTTTTTTTGCTAATCTTCCTGCAGCTTCGCGAAAGGGACTGCTCTTTTTCTCTCCTCCAGATCGTGATGGCCAGTGATTGACCAATACATTTACTTCTTCACCATCAAGAAAACCAGTTACTAACAGAATATCTCTAGTATAAACTCTATTGTCATTAGTCACCTCTATTTTATCTTTATCGACTTTATCTTCTTCGGTTTCTTTTTCCTTTTCGTTATTGTTTCCTCTGTAAATTATTAAAGGAATGTTGATGAAGCTCGTGGGTTTGAAATACTTTTTTTTATACAAAAGAGCTACATCAATACCTCTTCTGTCTGGGGAATCAAAATGTACGATTCCGTAATCTTCTTGTATTAGATTAGGCTGTTTTACTAAGTCTTCAAGAACGCCACGGTTTTCTATTTCGGAACCTCCAATCAAGGTAGGTGCTTCTTTTTGTTGGTCATTTGTGCCAATTTGCATCAAGACTTTCGAAAGATTTTCTAATTTTTGCTTGTATTTTTCTGAAGTCCATCGCTGAAGTCCTTTTGGAGTCCATTCATCATCATTGTTAGGATTGTTTATGGTGTCAAATAAATTTTCGAAATTATAAAAGGCTACAGTTCGGACAGCATATTTTTTTTGTTGCGCATTGGCTCCAAACAAAGAACAGAAAACTAACAAAACAACAATGATATTTTTGATTTTCATGATATTATATTATTATAGTGTGAAATTTAACAAAAACTTAAGCGCAAAAGTAGATAATAAAAATTATAAATGTAGCTTTGTATTCGTTAAGAATTGATAATTCTTATGATTATGAATTAACTTTAATTATAACATGAAAAAAATTATTTTTAGTGCACTATTTGTGATGCAAATAGTCTTTTCTTTTGGACAATCGAACGCCGGACTTACTGGTAAAGTAGTCGATTTCAAAACACAAAAACCCATACAAAGTGTTATTGTGTCTATTCAAAATACCAATTTAATGCAACTTTCTGACTCAAACGGAACATTTTCTTTTGACAAAGTTGAGCTTGGAAAACAATATGTACGTCTTAGAACCAATGGCTACAAAGAACAGTTACTAGAGGTAGTAATTACCGAAGGAAAAATAGTCGATTTAGGCACTGTAACTTTAGAAGAAGACATTACTACCGAACAACAAAACACGCTAATTACGATAACCGACAATGACTTGAGCGATGACAATAGCGGTTCCGAAAGTACTGCGGGGTTGCTACAAGCTTCAAAAGATGTTTTTCTACAAGCAGCAGCCTACAATTTTGGACAAGCTAGATTTAGTGTTCGTGGTATTGACAATGAATATTCTAGTATCTTAATAAACGGAATTTCGATGAATCGCGTTTCAGACGGAAGACCGCAATACAGCAACTGGGGTGGACTAAATGACGCCACTAGAAATCAAGAGTTTACAAACGGTTCAGCTCCGTCCGATTATACTTTTGGAGGAATTGCTGGAACACAATATATTTCAACAAGAGCCTCGATTTACAGACCAGGAACTCGTATTTCATTCTTAGGAACCAATACCAATTACAACTACAGAGCTATGGCCACTCACTCTTCGGGTATGGACAAAAACGGATGGGCTTATGTAATTTCGGGAGGAAGAAGATGGGCACAAGAAGGTCATTTTGATGGAACTGATTATGCAGCCAATTCCTTGTTTGCTAGTATCGAAAAGAAAATCAACGACCACCACAGCATCAACTTTACTTCGATTTATGCTCAAAATAGAAGAGGAAAAAATTCACCAAATACCCAAGAAGTTACCGACTTGAAAGACTTTAAATACAACTCCTACTGGGGTTACCAAGAAGGTGAGAAAAGAAATTCTAGAGTAAAAGATGTAGAAGAGCCTATTTTCACTTTAAGTCATTATTGGAAATTCAACACAAACACAAGACTTAATACCAATGTTTCGTATCAATTTGGACAAATAGGAAATAGCCGTATCGATTATCAAAAAGCAGATAATCCAGATCCTAATTATTACAAAAAATTACCAAGTTATTATACAACATTATACACCTACAGTAATGATGTAGCCACTTACACTCCAGACTATGCTGCTGCCGAAGAAGCAAAAGCAAATTTCCTTGCACAACCACAAATGGACTGGACAGCAATGTATAGAATGAATAATGAAAACATTACAAACGGAAGCCGTTATGTTCTATATGAAGATAGAACTGACGACAAAACTTTGGTTGCCAACACGATACTTTCTTCTCAACTAGCCGATAATATTGTAATGAATGCCGGAGGTAGTTTTACAAAATCGAAATCATCCAATTTCAAAAATCTAATCGATCTTTTGGGAGGAACACATTTTAATGACATCAACACTTTTGGTTCAACAGAAGACGAACAACAATCCGATTTAAATAATCCTGCAAGAACTGTTGTTGTAGGCGATAAATATGGATACAATTACATTATTGATGCCACTAAAATTGATGCTTTTACTCAATTTAAATTCACCTACGACAAAGTAGATTTTTATCTTGGACAATCTTTTACAAGAAGCAGTTATCAAAGAGAAGGTTTGTACAAAAACGGATATTATCCAGACAATTCATTAGGGAAAAGTGAAAAATTAAACTTTGACAATTTCGGATTTAAAGGAGGAATGACATACAAATTGACTGGACAACATTACTTCGATTTCAACGGAATATATATGACAAAAGCACCGAACACTAAAGATGTTTTTCCTAATGCTCGTTTAAGCAACGATATCACAGACAACATCAAAAACGAAACTATAAAAAGTGTTGACGCTAGTTACATCATCAGAATGCCAAGCCTTAAAGCTCGTTTCTCAGCTTATTTTAACGAAACAGAAAACACAACGGATATCGCTTTTTATTATGCCGATAATATTAGCGTAGGAAATGGAGAATTTGTTTCGGAAGTAGTTTCTGGTCAAAACAAAAGAAATAAAGGAATTGAAGCAGGATTAGAATATCAAATTACTTCTACCATAAAAGCTACTGCTATAGCTGCTTTTGGCGAATATACTTATACAAATAACCCTAATTTAGCGATTCACGCTGACGGGGTTACCACAGATATTTTCAACGGTAAAGCAACTATGGAAGGCTACAAACAAGCCGGAATGCCTCAACAAGCCTACTCTGCTGGTTTAGAATATCGCGATCCAAAATTCTGGTGGATTGGAGCAAACGTAAATTATTTGTCTAACAATTATTTAGATGTTGCACCATTATTGAGAACTTCACAGTTTATAACCAACTCCGATGAAGCCAATTTCCCTTATGATGCAGTAACTGCCGCTAGTTTTTTAGCACAAGAAAAATTTGATGCCTTCACTTTAGTTAACCTTGTTGGAGGAAAAACTTGGAGAATCAAAGAAAAAACTTTGGGATTGTTTGCCAACGTGAATAACGTATTTGATATAGTATATAAAACAGGTGGATTCGAACAAGCCAGAAACGCTTCGTACAGCGAGTTATACAAAGATCACCAAGGGCCAACTCGCTCTTTTGGTCCAAAATATTTCTACGGATACGGAAGAACATTTATGGTTAATTTATATTTAAACTTTTAAGAATTAAGCTTTATGAAAAATAGTATAAAAAATAGTTGCATCATTTTGGCGACCTTGGGGTTGTTCTCCAGTTGTGTGAATGATACTTACGATACTCCAAAATTTGATTGTGTAAATCCCGGTTTGACCAAAACTAAGGAAGTAAACGATTTATACACAAGTGCACCAGCAAATGGCACAACACTAATTTATCCTGCTGCTGCAAAAGACCCTGTAACTGGAAAAGAAATTTTTGATTACATCGAAGCTTATGTAATTTCTAGTGACGAAGGCGGAAATTTCTACAAAAGCATGTATTTTCAACCTACTGATGGTTCGAAAGGATTTAACCTTTCTATAGATGAAGTGAATCTTTATGGCAAAAACTTTCAACCTGGAAAAAAAGTGTTTCTAAAACTTAACGGATTGGCCTATGCAAATCCAACCAGTTTTGGTAGAGGCTTAATTTTCGGAGCACCTCCAACAGAACAATTTGCAGTAGATAGATTGGCTACATTAGTTTATCCAAAACACCTTATTGCTTCTTGTGATGCAGTAAGCGAAGATGCTATTGTCAAAAAAATTACTTTAGCACAGGCCTTAAACGGAGCGGCTTATTTGAATACTTTAGTCGAAATTGATGATGTTCAATTTACGGACGAAGCTGCTGGCGGAACCTACGATTCCAATAGAAATGATGATTTTGATTCCAGTATTTTTGTAACAAACGGAACAAGTAATTTAACCATTAGAACCAGCCGATTTGCCAATTTTGCGGGTTATAAAGTTCCAACAGGTAAAGGAAAAATTAGAGGAGTTTTGACTAGATACAATTCAACCTACCAAATTATTATGAGAACCGAACGGGATGCGAATATGCCAAACCCTAGAGTAGATTATACCCCTGCAATTATTGGTGCAAATTCAAACGTTTTCCCATCAACAGTGAATGAAACTTTCGAGAGTTATACTTCTTCACCATCTCAAACTAATTTTCCAAATTACATCAATGAAGCTGCTGTAGGTTCAAGATATTGGGGAGTATTGACATTTAGTAGTAACAAATACATCCAAATGACTTCGTTTGGATCTGGTGGTGCTAATAACACTTATTTATTTGTTCCAGTAAATATGACAGCAGCAAGTACTTTTTCATTCAAATCGAATATGGGATTTTGGAACGGAGCTGTTTTAAATGTTTATTATGTTTTAGCAACAAATTATACTCCTGGAGGAAAAGTTGACACTTCAAAAATGGTCAATATCACTTCAAACTTTACCATTCCTACTACTCCAACATCGGGTTATGGAACCACCTTTACAGCTAGTGGCGTTTATGCCATTCCAGCAACGGTAACAGGAAACGGTTATTTTGTGTTTGAATATGCTGGAAATGCAAACGCTTTCCCAGCAGTAACAACCACTTTGCAATTGGATAATATTTCAGTAAATTAATCTTTTATTGTGAAAAAATAAATCTAAAAGGCTTCCGTGATATGGAAGCCTTTTTTATTCTTTAAATTTCATTCCAATGAAAAAATTTTATACCCTACTCCTTTTAACTTTTAGTTATATAACTTCTGGTCAGGTTGTTATCAACGAATTAGATTCTGATACACCAAGTACGGATGACAAAGAATTTATCGAATTAAAATCGACCACGCCCAACTTTCCGTTAGACGGTTATGTATTGGTTTTCTTCAATGGAAATGCCACTTCCACCACCGCCAACAAAAGTTATTACACCATAGATTTAGACGGATTGACCACCGATGCCAACGGAATTGTTCTCATTGGAAATTCACTTGTTTCTCCATCTCCAGACAAAATATTTCCAGACAATATCATTCAAAATGGTGCCGATGGCGTTGGATTATACCTAGGAAACTCCTCCGATTTTCCCGACGACACTTTAGCAACGACCACAAACCTCATCGACGCTTTAATGTATGACACCAAAGATGCCGATGCTACAGCTTTAATGGCTTTGTTAGGAGTTTCTGTTCAATATGACGAAGGACAAAACAGCCTTCAAACCACCCAATCTATTCAAAGAAAAAATGACGGAACCTATGAAACCAAAAACCCAACTCCTGGAGCTAATAATGATGGAAGTGGAATCATTTTCAACGGAATTTCAATAACCGCAAATACTGTCAATAAAAATGAAGGCGATAGTTTTCCAATAACTTTCACAATCCAAACCAATGTAACCAGCGATTTGACATTTACTTTTACTTTAAATAATTCT
This sequence comes from Flavobacterium alvei, assembly GCF_002920895.1. Classification (GTDB taxonomy): domain Bacteria; phylum Bacteroidota; class Bacteroidia; order Flavobacteriales; family Flavobacteriaceae; genus Flavobacterium; species Flavobacterium alvei. The sequence continues at coordinate 469,066 of NZ_PQVG01000004.1, read as the reverse complement.
TTTTTCACCTCTGCCGATTTTTCTGGCAATACTACTGTTTTAATTCCTTCAGGTTCCAATACTTTCACCACAACTATCACACTTATTGACGATGTTTTGAACGAAGGCGACGAAGTTTTGAAAATTAAAATAGGTGCAATTCCTGTTCAATACAAAAAACTCAACGACAATATCGAAATTCGAGTGGTCGATAATGATTTTACCGTTGCTCCATTCGGAACACCTTTAAATCCAACCTATGGCATTGTTTCCAGTACAGCTCCTGCGGGATATTATGCCTCGCTTGAAGGACTTTCGGGAGCTGCTTTAAAACAAGCCATTCAAGATATTATTGCCAATCCAGCTGTTGTTCATGCTCATAATTATGGCGATATTATTGATATTCTAAAAACCGCCGATCAAAACCCTTTGAACAGCAACGAAGTTTGGTTGATGTATGTTGAACAAGGCCGTTCCAAACTAGAATTTCAAGACACCGGAATCAATACCGGAAAATGGAATCGCGAACACATTTATCCGCAATCGCGTGGCGGTTTTACCGATGGAACCGAAAGTATTCCAGACGGAATTAATTTTTGGTTGCCGACTAATGCCGACGATATTCTTGCCGGTCACGCCGATGCCCATCACCTTCGTGCCGAAGATGGTGCCCAAAACAGCCTTAGAAATAACAACGATTATGGCTTAACAGGCTACAACGGTCCCAGCGGAACCAAAGGTTCGTGGAAAGGCGATGTGGCACGTTCCGTTTTTTATATGGCAGTTCGCTACAATGCTTTGAGTATTGTCAATGGAGATATTGCCGACACCACCGTTGGGCAATTGGGCGATTTGGCTTCGCTCTTAACTTGGAATACGTTAGACCCAGCCGATGATTTTGAAATGAACAGAAATAATTATATTTACACTTGGCAAGTCAACCGAAATCCGTTTATTGATTATCCCGATTTGGCGAATTATATTTGGGGAGCAAAAGCTGGTCAAACCTGGCATTTCAATTTGTCGAATCCTGATTTTGTGAATTTAAAAGTGACTCTTTATCCTAATCCAGCCCAAAAATCGATTACGATTTCTGGTTTGAATGAAGAGGCTAACATCGAAATTTACAACAGCCTTGGAGCAAAAATTTTGGAGCAGAAAATTTATGGAGAAACAAAATTAGCCATTGATTTTCCAACTGGAGTTTATTATGCCAAAATCCATTCAGAGGACAAAACAGTTGTCAAAAAATTACTAATTGAATAAAAATATGATTGCTATTAGAAACTTTTTTAAAAATAACAATGCTGTTTTTTATAAACTTCTAATCCTTATTTTTGTTTTTCAATCTATAAATTTCCAAGCCCAAACCAGTATGATTACACCAGCCTATTTACAAAAAGGAGACACCGTTGCCATTGTGTCAACAGCCCGAAAAAATATTGATGACAATCTGAAACCTTCAATAGATTTATTGCATTCTTGGGGATTAGAAGTCGTTATAGGAAGCACGATTGGATTGGATTATAATCAATTGGCTGGAACGGATGAACAACGTGCTGCCGATTTTCAACAACAAATGGATAATCCCAACATCAAAGCTATTTGGTGCGTTCGAGGTGGTTATGGCACCGTTCGAATGATAGACTTATTAGATTTTACTAAATTCAAACAACATCCAAAATGGATTGTAGGTTTCAGTGATGTAACGGTTTTGCACAACCATCTCAATACGATGGGATTCAAATCCATTCACGGCACGATGCCTGTTAGCATTGCAACTACAGCCCCCGAATCTAAAGCGTCTTTGAAAAGTGCTTTGTTTGGCGAACCGATATCATATAAAATTAATCCCTTTCCGATGAATCGTTTTGGCAAAGCTACGGGCGAATTAGTTGGCGGAAATTTGTCTATTTTAAATAGTTTGTTCGGGTCTAAATCAGCGATTGACTGTACCGACAAAATCTTATTCATCGAAGATTTGGACGAATACCTCTATCATATCGACCGAATGATGATGAACCTGAAACGCAACGGCTGTCTTGAAAGTATCAAAGGAATTATTGTGGGCGGAATGACAAAAATGAAAGACAATGACATTCCTTGGGGAAAAAATGCCAATGAAATTGTGCAAGATATAACCCAAAAATACAATATCCCAATTCTCTATAATTTCCCAGCAGGACACGTTCACGACAACAGAGCCTTGATTATGGGAAATACCGTTAGTTTGGAGGTTAATGAAAATGGTGGTACGGTGGTTTTTGAGTAAAGAGAATAGAAGAAAGAGTAAAGAGGATAGACTTTAAAAGGTTGATTCCGATTTCTTTTTTCTTTGCTCTTTATTCTATTTTCTGAAATCTAAAATCTGCATTCTAAAATCTAAAATTTCTATGGCTTCACACAACGAATTAGGAAAACTGGGAGAAGAATTAGCTGTTGAATTTCTTCAGAAAGAAGGCTATGAAATTCTGGAAACCAATTGGACTTTTCAAAAAGCAGAAATCGACATTATTGCCAAAAATCAAAATACACTTGCTATTGTTGAAGTAAAAACTCGCTCATCGTTAGAATTTGGTTTGCCCCAAGATTTTGTGAAACCAAAGAAAATTCAACTTCTTGTAAAAGCAGTAAACGAATACGTAATTTCAAAAAATATAGATATTGATGTTCGTTTTGACATTATCGCCATCCACAAAGAAGACAAATCTTTTGTAATTGAGCATCTTAAAGACGCTTTTTATCATTTTTAATAAAAAAATTTAATGTTATATTTGTAACAAATTGTTTTTTATTTATCTTTGCAGAAGTTTTTAAACCAAAAACCAAGTACAAACTAAGTAAAAACACCTATTTTGCCATGAAAACTGTTTCCTCTATTGTAGAAAATTACATCAAAACAAAGCCATTTTTACTAAATGCTTTGTCGCTTGGAATCATCAATTTGACCTCTTTGTCCAGAAATATTATGGTTGAATTGGAATCAGAATTTGGAAAAGAAGTCAAACAAGGCGCTGTTGTAATGGCTTTAAAAAGACTAACCGAAGAGTTGGATTTTAGGCTGAATCACAAGATCAATAAGGTTATCAAAAACATTGGCGAAATCACCGTTCGCTCTTCGTTGACCGATTATACTTTTGCAGCTTCGGATACTGTTTTGAACAAACAAGCCGATTTAATTACCGATATCAATACTTTTTCGGATATATTTTATACCTCATCAAGAGGTGTAAATGAAACTAATATTGTAGTGAGCAACACCGTAAATCATTTGGTTGACAAACATTTTGCCAACGAAAGATTAATTCAAAAACTAGAAAATTTAGCTTCGATTACCGTTAAATTACCGAAAGAAAATATAGTTGTTCCTGGAATTTATTATTTTATTTTTCAGCGTTTGGCTTGGGAAGGAATTATCATCAATGAAGTCATTTCGACTTCAAACGAATTCACTATTTTGGTTAGCGAGGATGAAGTAGATATCGCATTCAAAGTGATTAAAGATTTGAAAAACTAACAACTTTTCTTTTTTTATATAGAAACGAGGCCATAGTGCTTCGTTTTTTTTTGTTAAAATTAAAAATTATAATAAGAACTTTCTAATCCCTAAATTTACATTCTAAAAATAGAACATTTCCCATGTTAGCTCCTGCTTATCAAAAATTAAAAGATAATTTATCAAAATCTATTGATCCCAAAAGAATTTTGGACAATCCGTTGCAAACCCTTGCTTACGGAACCGATGCCAGTTTTTATAGACTTATTCCTAAAATTGTAATTCTAGCTCACAACGAAACGGAAATAATCGAAATCATCAAACATGCCAAAATACTCGATATCGCTTTGACTTTTCGGGCAGCAGGAACCAGTTTGTCTGGTCAAGCGATTACCGATTCGGTTTTGGTGGTTGCCACTCACGGTTGGAAAAATTTTGAACTTTTAGAAAACAATCAAAAAATAAAATTAGAACCCGGAATTGTTGGAGCAAGAGCGAATACATTTTTAGCACCTCACGGATTAAAAATTGGCCCCGATCCGGCGTCAATTGGTGCAGCAATGATTGGCGGAATTGTTGCCAATAATGCCAGCGGAATGTGCTGCGGAACAGCTCAAAACTCCTATCAAACCATAGCCGATATCCGAATTGTATTAAACGACGGAACTATTCTTGACACCGCAAATCAAGATAGTGTTGCTGCTTTCAAAAACAATCAAAAAGGCTTAATTCAAGAAATAGAAAGCCTAAGAGATACCATCAAAAACGATGAAACTTTGTATCATTTCATCAAGAATAAATTCAAAATAAAAAACACCACAGGCTACAGCATCAATGCTTTGGTTGATTATCAAGATCCTATTGAAATCATCAAACATTTGATGGTTGGATCGGAAGGGACTTTGGCTTTTATATCCAACGTAACTTTCAAAACAGTCATTGACGAAAAGTACAAATCTTGCTCTTTGATTATTTTCAACACGATTCAGGATGCCTGCAATGCTACTATTTTATTAAAATCAAGTCCTGTTGCTGCCGTAGAATTATTGGATAGAGAATCCATTCGTTCAGTCGAATTTGATCCAGATGCGCCAACCTATTTCAAAACATTACCAGAATCAGCCTGTGCTTTATTAGTCGAATGTCGAGACAATGATTTGGAAGTTATACATCAAAAACAAGAACAAATTCGACTGCAAATTCAATCCATTCCAACCTATACGGATTATGAATTTACGAGAGACCCCAAACAATATTATTTCAATTGGAAAGCTCGAAAAGGTTTATTACCAACGGTTGGCGGACTCCGAAAAAACGGAACTTCGGTCATCATTGAAGACGTTGCTTTTCCATTACCACAATTGGCTGATGCATGTTTGGCCTTGAAAGATTTGTTCAAGAAATACGAATACCACGATGCCGTTTTATTTGGTCACGCCTTGGAAGGAAACTTGCATTTTGTATTTTCTCAAGATTTTTCAAACCAAACCGAAGTCGATCGATATGAAAAACTGATGGCTGAATTGGCCGATTTAGTTGTGAATCAATTTAATGGTTCCTTAAAAGCCGAACACGGAACAGGTCGAAATATGGCGCCATTTGTGGAAAAAGAATGGGGAACAGCTGCTTACGAAATCATGAAACGCATCAAAAACATCTTTGATCCTCATAATAAAATCAATCCAGATGTTTTAATCAATCCAGATCCAAAAGCGCATCTCAAAAACCTAAAACCAATGCCAGAATCTCACCTCATAGTGGATAAATGTATGGAATGTGGCTTTTGTGAACCGCATTGCGTTTCTGAAGGATTGACTTTATCACCCAGACAACGTATTGTCATTGCCCGAGAAATTAGCCGTTTGGAAGAAACGAATGAAGACCCAACTCGATTAGCGGAAATTCAGAAAGATGTCACCTATCAATTAGATGAAACCTGTGCCACCGATGGGCTTTGTGCCTTGGCTTGCCCAGTAAACATTGACACTGGGAAATTTGTAAAAACTTGGCGTGCCAACGAATTAAAATCTGGCAATAAAAAAGTTGCTGCTTACATTGGCTCTCATATGGCAGGAACTACGGCAATTTTGAGAGTGGGATTGAAAATGGTTTCCTTTTTTCATTCCATTTTTGGCACTAAAATTATGACGGCTTTATCTAATTGTTCCCATTTTATAAGCTTTGGAAAAATTCCAAAATGGATTCCCGAAATGCCTAAAGGCGCCCATAAAATTAACACCAAAAACTGACCATAGATTCTCATTGATAAAATCAATTATCCCCAAAGTCACAAGTTTAAAGTTATAAAGTCTTGCTGATTGTAGAAAAATTGTGTCTAATAAATGTACCCAAAATACTGAAGTAGAAAATCCAATTAGTCTCAATTTAGTAGGAACTTTTGACCTTAGACTTTTGACTTGCCACTTTTAGGTACTAATTAAAATTTGATTAATCCTTTTTTTTGCTATACATTAGAAAAATATTAGTTATTCTTTAAGTATATTATCTTGAAAAAAATTGTTTTATATTTTGTCTTCGTCTTTTCTTTAGCTGGTTTTTCGCAAGAATATCCGGTTAAATTTCTTGATATATCCGATGGGCTGTCCAACAATTCAATAACCGCAATTCATCAGGATAGTGATGGATTTATGTGGTTTGGAACTTATGATGGACTCAATCGATATGACGGATATAATTTTAAAGTATATCGCAATAGAATCAACGACAAAAACTCATTGTCGTTTAATACTATTTACTGCATTGAGGGCGATTCAAGAAAAAACATCTGGGTTGGAGGTGCAAATGGCGCCTGTGTTTTCGATAAAAAGAAATCTATTTTTCACCCCATTGAATATCTTTCGAGTACTAAAACACAAACTGTAAAAGATGTCATTCACCAGATTCGATCGGTTTCAAAAGATTTGGTGTTGGTGGCTTCTCAAAATTTTGGTTTACTGGTTTATAAAAATGGTTCATTTCAGGGCAAATCAATAGCATTGGAACAATCCAATAATCCAATTGAAAAATACAATTATAATGCAGCTGTTCTTGAAAATGATTCCAAAAATTCTTCTTGTTGGGTATTTGTAAGAAATATAGGTGTTTGTAAATATAGATATCATTCCAATAAGATGGAAGTTGTTTATCCGCTTTCGATGGAGGTAAAATGTATGAAACTCTCTGTAGATAATACACTTTGGTTGGGAACCGATGAAGGTATTTTTTCTTTTAATACCAAAACCTACTCTCTTTCGGCAAATTACTTAATAAATAACTGCACCGTTACTGATATTGTTATTGACAAGAAAAAAGAACTGTGGTTGACTACCGATGGCTATGGTATTTATAAAATAATCGATAAAAATAAAAAAGCGTTTCCATTCCAGTTTGCCAACGGACAACAATATATAAAAAGCAATTCGATTTGGAGTTTGTATGAAGATATTGCAGGAAATAAATGGATTGGAACTTTGCGTGGTGGAATAAGTATGATTGGCAACAGCCCAAAATACTTTAAAAATTTCAAATACAATGTAAAAGTCAATGAACCTGCCGAAAATTTTATTCTGTCCTTTTGTGAAGACGAGAAAAAAAATCTATGGATTGGTACTGATGGCGCGGGTTTGAAGTATTGGGACAGAAAATCAAATAGTTATACGATTTATGGCAATTCGAACAATTCGACTTATAAAATTAGCAGTAATTTTATTACCAGCATAATAAGAGATACCGACAATCAGATTTGGGTGTCCACTTGGGCTGGTGGCATCAACCGCATTAATCCCGTAACCCATAGTGTCACTCGGTTTTCGTGTTACAACTCATTTACCAAACAAATCGAAAAAAATGTCTGGTTTGTCTATAAAGACTCCGATGACGATATCTGGGCCAGCGCTACCAATGAAGGTTCTTTGTACTTATTTGATAGGGCTAAAAATACATTTGTACTCTTTAATAAATCAATCGATAATTTGCAATGCCTTATTGAGACGAGCGACGGCAAATTTTGGGGATGTAATTATACTTCTTTGTTAGCCATTGACAAAAAGACTAAAAAATACAGAAAATTTCCAATTGGTAATTCCATAAGGTCTCTTCATGAAGACAAGGACAAAAACCTTTGGGTAGGCACTCAAGAAGGTGGATTGCTGTTATTTGACAGAAAAACAAATAAATTTAATCGTTTAACTACAGACGATGGTTTGCCTTCTAATACAATTTTGAGAATTTTAGAAGACAAAGCCGGAAATTTATGGATGAGTACCTATAATGGCATTTGTAGATTTGATAAAAAGAACCGAACATTTCGAAATTTTTCGGTAACTGATGGCTTGCAAAGCAATCAGTTTAGTTTCAATGCAGGACTTAAATTATCTTCTGGAGAATTCCTGTTTGGAGGAATAAACGGATTCAACTCCTTTTTTCCAGAAGACATCAAGGAATTCAATCAAAAGTACAACTTGCTGCTATCGGATTTTTATGTAAACAATCAATCTATTGAAGAGAGTAAAAATGAACTGATTACAAACTGGGATTCGGGTAAAATCAAGGAAGTCAATTTGCCTTATGACCAAACCACCTTGTCCATAGAATTTGTTGCATTGGATTACAATAATGCCGATAAAATAAATTATGCCTATTATTTAGAAGGCTGGGACAATCGATGGAATTATGTAGGCCAAGCCCGAAAAGCAAATTATGCCCGATTGACAGAAGGGACTTATGTTTTTAAAGTAAAAACAACCAACTTTAGAGGTGGATGGAATAAAGAGGAAAATCTGGTTACCATTATCGTCTCGCCTCCTTGGTATAGAAGTTGGTGGGCTTATACCTTTTATTTACTGGCTGGAGCAGGACTTATTTATGGTTATGTTAGATACAACAAAAACAAAGAAAAATTAAAGTATAAAGTAAAAATTGCCGAATTAGAAGGAGCCAAAGAAAAGGAAATTGCCGAAAAACAATCGTCAATGTTTACTTATATCTCCCACGAGTTTAGAACCCCATTGTCTTTGATTATCAATCCGCTAAAAAAAGCAATTAAAACAGGAAATTTAGAAAACAGTTCCTCAGTAACTGATTTAGTCATTGCCCATCGAAATGCCAGACGCCTTTTGAGTTTAGTAGATCAGTTGTTGCTTTTTCGCAAGGCCGAAAATGATGCCGATGAACTCAAAATGTCTGTCATAAATGTCAATAATTTGTGTTATGAAGTTTTTCAATGTTTTGTAAATCAAGCCAAAGACAAAAAAATTGATTATACTTTTCAAATACCAGAAAACAACATTGAAATTATTGGCGATTACGAAAAAATAGAAATATCCTTGTTTAATTTATTGTCAAATGCTTTTAAATACACTCCCGATGGAAGAGAAATAAGCTTGGTTTTGTCCGAAACAGAAACAAATGTCAGCATAGAAATTATAGACAGTGGTAATGGAATCGCAAAAAATGATTTGGAAGTTATTTTCGACAAATTCAGGCAAGTAAACTCTAAAACGCCAGTTGGTGGGAGCTCTGGATTTGGAATTGGGCTTTTCATCGTCAGGTATTTTATAGAAAAACACAAAGGAACTGTAAGTTGCACAAGCGAAATAGGAAAAGGAAGTGTGTTTAAATTAACTTTTCTGAAAGGAGAAGACCATTTTGAGAATTTGCAAATTAGTACCGTTACACCCAAAATGAGTCCGTTGGTAGAGGAATTGATGGCCGATGACACCGAAGCAGGCATTGAAGTTTCGGTTAATGCCATTTCAGAAAATGAATTGCATAAAGCGATACTTACCGATAAGCGAATCCTTTTGATTATTGAAGACAATACCGATATCCGAAATTATTTAATCAGGCTTTTTTCAGAGGTCTATATAATTTATAGTGCAGAGAATGGTGAAGAAGGTTTGAAACTAACCAAAAAACACATGCCCGATTTGGTAATTAGCGATATTGCAATGGACGTTATGGATGGTTTTGAATTGTGTCGAAAAATAAAAGAAAACAGTAGTCTATCCCATATTCCGGTAATATTATTGACGGCTTCAAAAAATCCTGAAACGCATCTTCAAGGAATAAGCGACGGAGCAGACGATTATATAACCAAACCCTTTGACGACGATTTGCTAATGGCTCGTGTGGAATCGCTATTGAAAAATCGCAGTAACTTAAGAGCCTATTTCTTGGACAGTATCACCCTAAAAGAAAATACCCAGAAGGTTCCTGCCGAATACCAAGAGATGCTGAAAAAATGTATTGCCATTATCGAAGCAAATATTCACGAACGTGATTTTACCATCAAGAATTTTGCTACTGAAATGGGAATGAGTCACAGAACACTTTACACAAAAATTAAAATCATTTCTGGACAAACCCTAAATGCGTTTATCCGTTCCATACGCATTCGAAGAGCGGCCATGTTAATGTTAACCGAAAACATGAATATTGCCCAAGCAAGTGCTGAGGTAGGTTTTGAAGACCCAAAATATTTCAGGCAGCAATTTGTAAAATTATTTGGAATCACGCCTTCAGAATACATCAAAAAATACAAAAAGTCTTTTGATTCTGATTTGAATATCATCAACTAATTTAGAAGAAAGAATCCGCATTAGAAATTTATTTGTTTCAAATTCTAATGCGGATTTTTTATGCTTTTATTTCTCTAAGTCTATAAATTCTGATTTATTGAAAACTCGTTTTTTCATAAATTTAAGATAAAAAAACTCATTCTACATTTAAAATAATAATTACATACTATTAAAAAAAAATGAATTTTTTTTTTACATTTCATATTTTATGGTTTAAAAATTCAGCTTATTGCGAATTTGACCTGCTATTTTTTCCAATTTACCCCTCATTAAACTTTACAACTAGCCATTACTTTGTGATTGTTAATTTAGAATGGCAGTAACATCTGTTAATTCTATATTAACGGAATGCCAATAAATTTAAAAGGCTTTTCGGTTTTTAATAAATCGATATAGTTAAAAGAGTATTAAAAATAAAAAACCAATTATAAACCATCTAAAAGAAAGTAGTATGACAAAAAACAAACATTCCATTTACAAACCAATTTATTGCAACAACAATTGTTGAAATTAGACTAAATCAGATCGTTTTTACCGTTCAATTATAAAAAATCTGATGAATCATTCTGGAAATTAATCTTTCCAAATTAATCTAATGATAGGGCATTTTAAATCAATTTGATATTTAATTAAAATTCTATTCTAGAAAAAAACTAACTATAAAAACCTTAAAATTCAAGAGATGAAAAAAATCACATTTTTATTTTTTCTAACCTTTTTCACAATCCTTTATACAGGTTGTCAAGATAATGGGCCAGATTATCCAAGTTCGGATAATCCAACAGTTGTTGCCGCTACAACAGAGATTTACGGTGCTCCCAACAAGAAATTTGAAATTAAAGCAGCCTTGGCCGATGATTTAGGCTTAAAGACAGTAAGAATTCAAATACCAGAATTGTCTTTGGATAAAGTGATCACCTTTGAAACAGATCCTTTGTTGACAACCTATAATTTGAGCTATTTCTTTGAGATTCCTGCCGACAGAGGTACATCCGAAGCATTCAAAATTAAGTTGACCGTAACTGACGTTTCCAATAATTCAGTCGATCAAGAAATTAAATTGCGTTTGGATGGAGAGTTTGATGCTCCTGCTGTAACAATGATTACTCCAAAAGAGGGAGCGGTTATCCTATTGTCAACTAGTAACCAAATGCCGGTGAATTTTACAGTTAATGATAATTCGGGTATCGATTTTGTTGAATTGAAATGTGATGCGCTAGGCATCAATGAACTAGTTCAATTACAAGGAGCTCCTCAATCTTATACTTTTAACAAAACATTTACTTTGCCTGTTACTGCAGCCAATTATGTATTGACAATTAATACCAGAGATAAATTTGCAATACCCAATTCAGGGACGTTGAAAATCAATGTTGTAGCAACTAACGAATATCCTGCACTCTATTTATGCGATCAGCCTAAAGGAACTAACCTTACTACTGATGCTGTAGGTGTGCCAATGTATTTTCATGAAAAAGTTGGGCAAGATTTTACATTCAAATATTATGCAGATTCAGATAATAAAGAGGTCTATTTCTTAGGACAAGAATCAGATTTTGCACCACACTGTTTTGGTCTAAATTCTTCTGGAAAATTGGCAGATGATGTTGCTTCATCACCAATTGTTTTACCAACAAAAGGATATTATCTAATAAAAGTAAATCCAAACACATTACTTTATACAGTTACTAAATATACCCCAACAAGTAAAGTTTGGTCCAATATTGCAAACGGATTATGGCATGATGATGCCGCTCTAAGAAGACCATTTGTAAGTGTTTGTGGTGGAGGTATTCAAGGAGCAAATTGGGATACTTGGAACGCCTGGACACAAACCAGTTTGCACTTGGCTAATAATTCGAATAATCCTTATCAATTAGTTGGAGAATACACGCTTACAGGAACTATGGAGTGTACTTTCACAGGCCAGTGGTGGGATCCGTCTTGGAGATTAATCAAGAATGGTATTGCAACGATGTCACCAGGAGGAAATGGAAATGCTAAATATCCAGCAGCACCAGGTGTTTATAAAGTAATTGTTGACACTGAATTAGAAAGAGCCTTTATAACAAAAAAATAATATGTTATGAACTTGATTGTAACATTTAATTAATAAAAATATTTTAACATGAAATTTAAACATATATGGTTATTTATTGCCGTGTTGTGCAGCGCAACAACATTTGGGCAAATAACAGTAAAAGGAACTGTTAAGGACAATAAAGCCCTACCGATTCCTGGAGTTAATGTATCAGTAAAAGGAACAACTACATCGGCATCAACTGATTTGGATGGAAAATATGCCATTATAGTTCCAAACAAAGAGGCTCAACTCGAATTTTCTTTTATTGGTTTCACAAATAAAATTGTAAAAGTAGGAGACAAAACACTTGTTGATGTAATGTTGGAAGAATCCAATCAAGCATTAGACGAGGTCGTAGTTGTTGGTTATGCCACTGTTAAGAAAAAGGATGTAACCAGTTCAATTGCTTCTGTAAAAGGAAAAGAACTTCAAACAATGACTGTTGGTAATGCTACTGAATCTTTGCAAGGAAAAGTGGCTGGGGTTCAAATCACAGGAGCTGGAGGACCAGGCGCACAACCTAGAGTCCTGATACGTGGAATCTCTACGGTCAACCTTAGTACAGATCCTCTTTATGTGGTAGATGGAATCCCAATGGGAACAAGTATCAATTTCTTGAGCAATAATGAAATTGAATCTATGGATGTATTAAAAGATGCTTCTGCTAGCGCTATTTATGGTTCACGTGCTTCGAATGGAGTTATCCTTATTACAACCAAAAAAGGAAAAGTAGGTAAGCCTAAATTCAATGTCGATTTGAGTAATGGTCTTCAAATAATGAATAACCCTTACAATATGGCAGATGCTGAAAGTTATGCCAATATCTTAAACAAAGCCTATACTAATTCTGGATATTCTGAATATTTGCCAAATGCTGAACAATATAGAGGAAAAACAACCGATTGGTGGGGAGCAGGAATTAACAAAACTTCTCAAGTATCCAATGCTTCTATAGGAGTTAGTGGAGGTTCAGATAAAAATACTTATGCTATCAGTTTAAATTACTATAATTCCGATTCCTTTTACAATATTGGAGGATGGGAAAGAGTTACTGCCAGAATTGCTAACGATTTCAAGTTTTCGGACAAAATTTCTATGGGGATTACTTTAAATCCACGTTATGAAACTTGGGGTTCACCTGGTAACTGGGCCGATTTTGATAAAATTGATCCCATTACCCCAATTTACAAACCAGCAGATCAATTGAATGGTACCGAAAATGAGTATAGCATCTATGCACGTTCTCCTTCGTATGTGTGGAATCCAGTGGCTTCCGTAGCTAGATATGATGATTACACAGATTTATACAACTTGAACACCAATGCTTATTTTCAATATGAACCTATCAAAGGATTAGTTTTCCGTACGCAAGGATCTATCGAAATAGGGGATAAAACACAAAGTATCTTTAGACCTGATTTCGAGATTGATGCAGCACACGAAAAAGCAGAAATCAATAGTGTTGAAAGAAAAAACACGACTAATCACGACTGGACTTGGCAGACTACGGCTACTTATTCTAAAACATTTGCTCAAAAACACAATGCTTCTTTAATGGTCGGTGCAACAATGGAGGAATACAATGGAAATGATGTTTGGGGATATGGAGAAGGAGTTCCAAACAACTCTGATTTGATGAGAGAAGTAAATGCCGCAACCAAAAACCGTAACAGTGGCGGTAATAGTTGGTCAAGTTCTTTACAGTCTTATATTTCGCGTCTTTCTTATAATTATGATGGCAAATATTATTTGACAGGAACGTTCAGACGTGACGGTTCTTCAAAATTTATGGCCAATAACAAATGGGCCAATTTCCCATCGGCTTCAGCCTCTTGGAGAATTTCGAATGAAGGCTTTATGGAAAACACAAAAGCAGTTGTAAATGATCTTAGATTAAGAGCCGGTTGGGGTAAAGTTGGTAATCAAAGTTTACCAGGTTCTGTTTACCAGTCTAATATTGGCCAAGGATATTACGTTATTGGTAATGAGGTTGTGGATACTTCTTATCCTTCTTCAATGGCTAACAAAGACATTAAATGGGAAACTGTAGAGGATATTAACTTTGGTATTGATTTCGGACTATGGAAAAATAAATTATCTGGATCAATAGAATACTACGAAAAAACAACAGAAGATATGTTGTTCAAAAAACAATTTCCAACTTACAGCGGTTTCCCTGGATATGCAACAATATGGACCAATGTAGGATCAATGAAATCAAATGGTATTGATGTGCTTTTATCGTACAAAGACAAAAAAGGAGATTTCTCATATGGAGCCGACTTTACTTTTACCACATCCAATGTAAAAATGGTTAGCTTGTCTGCAGATGGAGAAAAATTATATGGATCAAGTAATAGAACCTTAACCATCGAAGGTGATGAACCCGGATATTATTACGGATATATAGCCGATGGTTTGTTTCAAAATCAAACCGAACTGAACTCTCATACAGATGAACACGGAAATAAATTACAACCTTATGCTCAAGCTGGAGATGTTCGCTTCAAAGATTTGAATAATGATGGCAAAATCGATGACAAAGACAGAACAAAATTAGGTTCGCCTTGGGCCGATTTTACTATGGGATTGAATTTAAGTGTTGCATACAAAAACTTTGATTTGATAGCCAACTTCTACGCAAGTATTGGAAATGAATTGATAAATCAAAATATTTCAGATTTGTATAATGGTGCCAGTTTGACCAACAAAGTAGCTGGACTAGATCAAATGGCTTGGAATGGAGAAGGAACTTCAAATTATGTTCCTCGATTGTCTAAAAATGACAATAACGAAAACTTCACCAAATTCTCTTCTTTGTATGTTGAAGACGGTTCCTTCTTGCGTATGAAAAACATTCAAATAGGATACACGTTCCTTAACCAATTTGGACTTGATAAATTAAGAATATCAATATCAGGTCAAAATTTATGGACACTTACTAACTATACAGGTGTAGATCCTGAAGTTGGTGGTGGTGTTTTGGGTTCAGGATTTGGAGGATGGAATTATCCTGTTCAACCAACTGTTTTGATGGGTATTAATGTAGGATTTTAATAAAAATGAAAATGAAAAAAATAATAATATCGATAATCGCTTTTTCTCTATTGGCAGTTTCTTGCGAAAATTTTATTGAAAAAGAAGAAAGAGGAACACAAACTTTAGAAAACTACTTTCAAACCGCACAAGAATGCGAGAATTATGTTAATGAGTTAACACAAAGGATGTTACTGTCTAAAGATTGGTACACATTGCTTGCACCAAGATTAATTAACGAAACGGCTAGCGATGATGCCTGGATGGGCAACACGGGTCAGGACAACAGTGCGTTTAGACCAGGTGCTCAGTATGTCATTACACCTGAAAATATGGGCGCTTTGAATAGTCTTTATACCGCACATTATTACACCATTCAATCGGCGAATATTGGTTTAGAGAAAATGGCAAATACCCCAATTAGCGAATCTCAAAGAAACCAATATATGGGAGAATCCTTGTTTGTTCGTGCTTATTGCTACTATGAGTTGGTAAATAATTTTGGAGCAGTTCCCTTGTACACAAAATCGTTAGGAACTAATGATTTAAAATTAGAACGTAGCCCTGTTGCCGACGTTTATGCACAAATAGAAAAAGATCTGAAAGAATCAGCAACCAAACTGGAAAATATTCCTGTTGATAGAAACGGAAGAGTCAACAAATGGGCTGCTTATGCCTTATTAGCCCGTGTATCTTTGTTTCAAGAAAAATGGACTGAAGCAAAACAATATTCCAACAAAGTGATTACAGAAGGCCCTTTTGCTCTTGAAGCCAATTTCTTGAACATCTGGAATGTGAACAATCACAATGGTGTCGAATCCATTTTGGAAGCTCAATCCTCTTCGGTACAAGATAAGAGTTTAGGATCTATGTTGCCTACTTTTTCAGGAGCAAGAGGCGAAGACAAGAAAAACTTTCCAAGCAATGATGCCAAAGATGTTATCGATGGTTGGGGATGGTGTATGCCAACCAGCGATTTAGAAAACGCCTATCTTTCAGAAAATGATGTAGTACGTCGCAGAAGCACCATCACCAAATGGGGAGAAGCTGCTTATGGCGATGAAGTTCTTAATCCTACTCACAAATTTAGCTTGAATGACAATAAATCAGGTCGTATTTGTCGTAAATACTATATTCCTATAGCAACCCGTCGTGCATTGGACAAAAAAGATGGACATTTACCACTAAACGTGCCGTTGATTCGTTTGGCAGAAATGTATTTAACAAGAGCCGAAGCAAATTATCAATTGAAGGATGAGCCAGGAGCTTTAAATGATATCAATGTGATTAGAGTTCGTGCCAAACTTGACCCAAAAGTAGGATTGTTAGGGCCAAATCTTTTGAGACAAATCTACAAAGAACGTCGTTTAGAATTGGCTTTTGAAGGATTGCGTTTGTTTGACATTCGTCGTGAAAAAGACCCAAGTACTTCAAAACCAGTTATTGAATCCTTATTGGGACCAAACGGAACTTTTGTGAAATACAACTTGAGTTCTACAGATCCTTTTGAAACTACCAACTTGAAAGAATCTCAAGATAAAGGAATCAATTTCAATCCGGCTAAAAACTTATTGTGGCCAATTCCTCAGTTGGAACGAGATTTAAGTGGTGGATTAATAACACAAAACCCTGGTTACTAACATGATTAATATTAAGAACTATAAAGTAAGCCTGCTATTTGCAGGTTTACTTTTAATTAACTCCTCATTGACAAGCTGTAGCTCATCTGATAATACAGATAATACACAGCCTCCAACTACAACAACGAGAGATTTGAATGTAAATCTGGATTTGAAATTGCAAACAATGGAGAGTTTTGGAGCATCAGACGCTTGGCAATGTAATTTTATTGGTAAAAATTGGCCTTTGGATAAAAAAAATCAAATCGCCGATTTATTATTTAGCAAAGATGTCGATGCAAGCGGTAACCCAAAAGGAATTGGATTGTCTTTATGGCGTTTCAACCTTGGAGCAGGAAGTTCAGAACAAGGTAACGCAAGTGATATTGGAGATGAGTGGAGACGTACCGAATGTTTCACTACCGACGGAATTAGTTATGATATGAACAAACAAGCAGGTCAAGTTTGGTTTATGAAAGCCGCAAAAGCTCGTGGTGTCGAAAAATTATTGGCTTTCACCAACAGTGCGCCTGTTTACTTAACCAATAATGGTAAAGCTTACGCAAGTATCAAAGAATTTTACAATTTGAAAGACGGAAAAATGCCCGAACTAGCTGATTTTTGGCTAAATTCTATTGATAAATTGAAAACAGTTCACGGATTGACCATAGATTACGTTAGTCCTTTCAATGAACCACAATACGAGTGGAACGGTACAAGTCAAGAAGGATCTCCCGCAACCAATGCCAATATTTACAGTTTTGTAAATGCCTTGTCGCCAAAATTACTGGCCAAAGGATTGAATTCCCAAATTGTAGTAGGTGAAGGAGGCGCATTTGAACCACTTTATAAAACGGTATCTGGCACAGAGAGTAGATCAAACCAGATCGATTATTTCTTTGGAACAAATTCTACCAAAAACATAGGTGGATTAAGCAATGTAAAGAAAACTATTTCAGCACACAGTTATTGGCAAGCTTGGCCATTGAGTTCACTAGTTTCTTCAAGACAATCTGCAGCTTCTAAAATACAAACAGTTCCAGGACTCAACCTTTGGGCCTCTGAATATTGTATTTTAGAAAGTCCAGGAACCGCCGAGTTACCTGGTGGAGCTGGTTCCGGAAGAGATTTAGGAATGCAAACGGCTCTTTGGGTGGCTCGTATTGTAAGTAGCGACATTGCCATCGGAGGAGTTTCTTCTTGGCAATGGTGGACGGCAGTAAGCAGAGGCGACTATAAAGACGGATTAATCCACGTAGATGATGGAGCCAGTAACGGAGCGGGAGGCGCAGATTATTGCAAAAATGATGGATACGTTAGAGAATCCAAAATACTTTGGGCTTTAGGAAACTTCTCTTTCTTTGTAAAACCAGGAATGGCAAGGGTTCAAATACCAAATATTGACAACTCAACAGCTACAACCGATGTAATGCTAACGGCTTATAAAGACGAAACAAATAAAAAATTGGTCATCGTGGCAGTCAACTTTAGCAAAACGGCTAGAACCTACAAATTGAATCTTTCAGGAGGAACGTTAACGAATAATAAGTTAACACCTTACACAACCTCCGATGCTTTGAGTTTGAAAAAAGGAACAGATGTAGATCCTGCCAATTTCGAAATAGGCGCTAGATCCGTGGTAACATACGTTGGAACGTATAAATAATTTTTAATTTGGTTAGTTAGTAGTTTTGTTTGGTGAATAAGGTTTGTCTAATTTTTTAGGCAAACCTTAATTCATTACTTTCCTAATAATGGGAACTATTTTATCCTTTTTTAAGATTCCAAAATAGACCAAGATCAGTTAGTACCTTTGTAGGAAGTTATGATTAAATCAACAAGCTAATTAAAAATTATTTTAGAAGTTAAATCAATTGGAATATAAAATGAAAAACACCTACATCACTTTTCTTTTGTTGTTAAGTTCGTTGGCTTTTGCACAACGAACAGCCACGATAAACACAGATAATGTGTTGCAAACGATGGATGGTTTTGGAGCTTCCGATGCTTGGAGATGTCAATTTGTTGGAAAAAATTGGCCTGACCAAAAAAAGAATACCATTGCCGATTTATTGTTTAGCAAAGAAGTCGATGCACAAGGGAATCCAAAAGGAATTGGACTTTCTATTTGGAGATTCAACTTGGGAGCAGGAAGTATAGAACAAGGGGAAACCAGTAAAGTTTCGGATCAATGGAGACGAAGTGAATGTTTTTTAAACGCTGATGGAACATACGATTGGTCCAAACAAGAAGGGCAAAGATGGTTTTTGCAAGCTGCCAAAAAACGAGGAGTAGAAAAATACCTGATTTTTACGAACAGTCCGCCAGTTCATATGACCAACAACGGATTGTCTTTTGCCACACAAAAAAACAAACTGAATTTAAAAGAAGGTACAATTCCAAAATTTGCCGATTTTTTGGTTCAAAGCATTCAAGGATTGGAGAAAAAAGAAGGAATGAAATTTGATTATGTGAGCCCAATAAACGAACCACAATGGGAATGGATGCCCAATAACGGTGATAAAAACAGCCAAGAAGGAACTCCGGCAACCAACCAAGAAATATACGATTTAATCAAAGCACTTTCGGATAAACTCAAATCCCAAAAAATGAATACTGAAATTGTGATTGGCGAAGCAGGGCAAATCAATTATTTATATGAAAATGTAAATGACGAAAACCGTGACAATCAAATCGATTACTTTTTTGGTAAAGGAAAAACGAATATTTCAAAATTGCCTAACGTAAGAAACACCATTTCGGGACACAGTTATTTTACGACTTGGCCAATTGACAGACAAGTTTTAAGCCGAAAATTGATTGCTGCCAATGTCAAACAAAAACCGGGATTAAAATATTGGCAGTCGGAATATTGCATTTTGGAAAATCCGGGAGAAACTGAAATTCCAGGAGGTTCAGGAGGAACAAGAGATTTGGGTATGCCAACAGCCTTGTTTGTAGCCCGCTTGATACACAATGACGTGGCTCTTGCCAATGCGGCTTCTTGGCAATGGTGGACTTCGCTGACTCGCGCCGATTATAAAGACGGTCTGATTTATTTGGATGACGGAAAAAGCAATGGAGGAACAGCTCCTGATTATGTTAAAAATGATGGGGAATTCCACGATTCAAAACTACTTTGGGCTTTGGGCAATTACTCCTTGTTTGTGCGTCCGGGAATGTTAAGAGTTGACGTGCCCAACCAAGATGAATTGGCTTCTGCCAATGATGTGATGCTAACGGCTTACAAGGATGCGGCAAACAAAAAACTAATAATTGTTGCCGTAAATTGTGGCACATCCGATCAGAATTACAAATTTAATTTGTCAAAAGGAACGCTCAAGAACAATGAACTGACGCCATATATTACTTCCGAAAGTTCCAATTTAAAAAAAGCAGCCCTCCAGAAAATAGACACCATTGTAATTCCAGCTAAATCCGTGGTCACTTTTGTGGGTGAATTTCAGTAAAACAGTAGTATTTAGAAGTAACAGACCTTTTATAAAATGAAAAATAAAAATCTAATCTGCCTCTTGATTTTGATTGTTTTTGGTAGTATGATGAATGCCCAAAAATCAAAAAACCAAGTGGCAAACCTAAAAACAACGGCCTATTTATTTGCTTATTTCACAGGAAATTCAAACAATGAAGAAGCCATTCGCTTTGCAGTAAGCAACGATGGGTACAACTTTAGGGCATTAAATGGCAATCAACCTGTTATTGATTCCAAGGAAATTAGTTCGTCTGGCGGAATAAGAGATCCACATATTCTTCGTGGAGCCGATGGCAAAACGTTCTATATGGTCGCAACCGATATGGTTTCTGCCAAAGGTTGGGATTCAAATCGAGCGATGGTTTTATTGAAATCTACTGATTTGGTCAATTGGAACTCATCTGTAATAAATATCCAAAAAAAATATCCAAACCAAGAAAACCTGAAACGCGTTTGGGCGCCACAAACCATATACGATACCCAAAAAGGAAAGTATATGATTTATTGGTCAATGCAACACGGAAACGATATTGACAAAATTTATTACGCTTACGCCAATCCTGATTTTACCGATTTGGAAACGGAACCCCAACAATTGTTTTTCAGTCCAACGAATGGAGCTTGCATTGACGGCGAAATTATTTTCAAAGACAATAAATACCATTTGTTTTTCAAAACCGAAGGTTCGGGAGCGGGTATAAAAATTGCCGTTTCCAACAAACTTACCGAAGGCTATGTTTTGAGAGATCAATATGTGCAACAAACCAAAGATCCTGTAGAGGGTGCTGGAGTTTTCAAACTGAACAATTCCAATGACTACATCTTGATGTATGATCTTTATACCAAAGGAAAATACCAGTTTACCAAAACCAGTGACCTAGAGCATTTTTCGGTTATTGATAACGCTGTCACGATGGATTTTCATCCACGTCACGGAACCGTTATGCCCATAACGGCAAAAGAATTAG
This sequence comes from Flavobacterium alvei, assembly GCF_002920895.1. Taxonomy (GTDB): domain Bacteria; phylum Bacteroidota; class Bacteroidia; order Flavobacteriales; family Flavobacteriaceae; genus Flavobacterium; species Flavobacterium alvei. Next base: position 447,814 of record NZ_PQVG01000004.1, on the reverse strand, counting down.
CCCGATTGGAAAGCAAATGGGGAAATACGAAACAATAAAATAATTGAGAGCTGTATCTCAATAGAACATTAGAAACAGCATTATTTGATTAATAGAATAACATAAATTACACATAATGATTACAAAGAAAATCTTATTACCAATTTTTATTTTTTCCTGTCTATCGGCTACAAGCCAGATATCGTTCGGGGATTCTCAAAAAATTAACAACAACTGGAAGTTCACGCTTCAGGACACTCCAGAAGCATCAAGCGAAACCTACAAGGATACTAATTGGCAATCGGTCAATGTACCACACGATTGGAGCGTCAAGGGCAGATTGAGTCCTACTTTGGCTAGTTGTGCTGGTTTTTTGCCGGGAGGAATTGGTTGGTACCGAAAAACATTGAATATTCCACAGACAAAACGAGGCGAAAAAGTCTATCTGTATTTTGAAGGGGTATATAACAGAAGCGAAGTTTTCATCAACGGACATTCTTTAGGAAAACGCCCCAACGGATACATTTCTTTTGCTTATGATGCTACGCCTTTTGTAAAATATGGAGCAGACAATGTGATTGCCGTAAAAGTAGATCATAGCTTGAGTGCCGACTCGCGTTGGTATTCGGGTTCAGGAATTTATCGCAATGTGTGGTTGGTTTATTCCAATCCAGTACATATCGCTCAATGGGGCGTTTATACTTATCCAGAAGTTGCAAATGGAACTGGAACTTTGAATGTGGAAGTAGCCTTGGAAAACGGTTCTTCCTCCAAAACAAATCTTGTCGTTGTCAATGAACTTTTGGACAATAACGGAAAAGTAGTGGCCAAAAGTTCCCAAAAAGTTTTAGTTGAAGCCAATAAAGATAATAAAGTTGCAACCAAAATAAACTTGAAAAATCCCAAGTTATGGGACGTGGAGCATCCCAATTTGTACCAATTAAAAACAACGGTTTTAAAAGATGGCAAACCAATCGATAAAACGGTAACGTCAACAGGTTTTAGAAATTTTACTTTCGATGCCAATAAAGGTTTTGCTCTCAATGGCAAATGGATGAAGATGAAAGGCGTTTGTTTGCACCACGATGCAGGAGTTTTGGGTTCTGCCGTACCAAGAGATGTTTTGAAAACAAGATTACAAACCTTGAAAGAAATTGGTGTAAACGCCATTCGTACCAGCCATAATCCACAAGCTCCTGATTTTTATGCCCTTTGTGATGAGATTGGATTGCTTGTTCTTAATGAAGCGTATGACGAATGGGAATTCCCTAAACGTAAATGGTTAGAAGGTTGGAATGTAGGTACTCCAGGATTCCAGGGTTCGAATGATATATTTGCTGCTTGGGGCGAAAAAGATTTAGAAGATATGGTGCGTCGTGATCGCAACCATCTTTCGGTATTTGCTTGGAGCATTGGTAATGAAGTAGATTATCCAAATGATCCTTACTCACATCCTGTTTTAGGTGGCAGCGAAGTTTCGGGATTTTCACAAGCTTCTTACGGAGGTTATAAAAAAGACGCTCCAGATGCGATGCGACTTGGCGGAATAGCCAAACGTCTTGTGGCTGCTGTAAAGAAATACGATAAATCCCGTCCAACAACAGCGGGACTTGCAGGAGTAGCGATGTCTAACGAAACCGAATATCCAGGTCTTTTAGATATTACAGGCTATAATTATACCGAAAGTAAGTACCAGTCCGATCATAAAAAATATCCAAACCGAGTGATTTTTGGTAGTGAAACCCGCCACGAAATCGAACCTTGGTTGGCCGTGAAAAACAACGAACACATTTTCGGACAGTTTCTATGGACAGGAATTGATTATTTAGGTGAATCCAATGCTTGGCCTTCAAGAGGTTTCTATTCTGGATTAGTAGATCTTGCGGGAATTATTAAACCGAGAGGCTATTTCCGTCAATCATTATGGTCCAATAAGCCAATGATTTACGCAGGAACTTATCCCGTAAACAATAGCAAAGAACTTTCTATAGACGCTTGGCCTTTGTGGAATTACAATAATGGACAAACGATTCGAGTGGTTTGTTATACCAATGCCGCAAAAGCGCGTCTGGAATTGAACGGAAAAGTGGTTGGCGAAGAAAAAAAATACGATGAAAAAACTGGAGTTATTTATTGGGACATTCCTTTCTCCTCAGGAAAATTAGAAGCAATAGGACTTGATAATGATGGCAAAGTAGTTAGTCAATACGCAATTACTTCCTCACAGCAGCCTGTTTCTTTGGTAATCAATGAAAAAAACATCACCATCGACAAGGAAAAAGAAGTTGCTAAAGTCATCGTGCAAGTATTGGATGAAAAAGGTTTACCGGTTATGCTTTCGGATAACGAACTGACTTGTGTCGTGAGTGGCTCGGGAACTTTGTTGGGACTAGAAGCCGGAAACAATGAAGATATGGGCGATTATACGGACAATGTTCAAAGGGTTTTTCACGGTCATTTAGTAGCTTATATTCAGTCAACTGGAAGTAATGAGCCTATAACTGTCAAGTTTACAGCGAACTGGTTAAAATCGGCTGAGGTTACCATTCAAGTAAAGTAAGTTTGTGTTTTTACAATGACTTCATGATATAACTCATTTTAAAACTAACTACATAGACTTTTGGTTGTCTATTTCCATAATTTGGTATAAGTGCCTGATTTTACAAAACGGATTAGTTAGTAAAAACCCGAAAAGAATATTTTTCGGGTTTTTTGTTTTAATCTCCGTATCCAAGAACTAAATTTAAAAAAGGTTTTTCTTCATTTGTATTGGTCAGAAAGGCAATAGTATTGAATTAAATAATGTCAAAATTTTTTATTATCATTCTTTTTTTTAGCATATTAATTTTTTTTTATGTCTTTTTTTAAATTACATTTACAAATGTAAATAATACACTTGTAAATAAATTATTTTACTCATAATAATCACACAAAATGAATCTATCTAAATTTTCCAAAATAGTGTTCACTATTTTATGCTTTTCAGCATTCAATTCTGTTCAATCACAAGCTCAAAAAGAGTTTCATAATTGGGCATCCACACCACCAATGGGTTGGAATAGCTGGGATTGTTTTGGTCCCACAGTTACTGAAGCCGAAGTAAAAGCCAATGCCAATTATATGGCAAAATACCTGAAACCCTACGGATGGGATTACATCGTAGTTGATATCCGCTGGTATGTTGGAAATGATAAAGCCCACGGATACAACGAAAAAGATCCTGATTATGTTCTCGATCAATACGGACGATTTATGCCAGCCATAAACCGTTTTCCTTCAGCAGCAGGAGGAAAAGGTTTTAAACCTTTGGCTGATTACTTGCATAAAAAAGGCTTGAAATTTGGTATTCACATTATGCGTGGTATTCCAGTAATAGCCGTAAAACAAAATCTGCCAATAAAAGGAACCAATTTCACCGCCAAAGACATTTATTCGGATAAAGACCAATGCAAATGGCTACACGATATGTACACTGTACTTCCAGAAAAACCGGGAGCGCAAGAATATTATAATTCGTTATTTGAATTGTATGCCTCTTGGGGACTCGATTTTGTGAAGATAGACGACCTTTCTTCCCCTATTTATTTCGAAGGTGAAATCGATATGATTCGAAAAGCCATCGACCGTACGGGACGTAAAATTGTATTGAGCACTTCGCCCGGAGAAACACCAATTGCTCACGCCGATCACGTTCAAAAAAATGCTAATATGTGGCGTACCGTTGGTGATTTTTGGGACAGTTGGCAACAATTGAAAGAACATTTCGAAGTTTTTGATCGTTGGAATAAATGGCGAGCCTATGGTGCCTATCCAGATGGTGATATGTTGCCAATGGGTAAAATTGGTATTCGTGCCGAAAGAGGTGATCCTAGAATGACGGCATTTACCAAAGACGAGCAATATACCTTGATGACTTTATGGACTATTTTCAAATCTCCAATGATGTTTGGTGGTAATCTTCCCGATAATGATCCTTTCACGCTTTCGTTATTAACCAATAAAAATGTGTTGAAAGTATTGAACGAAAGTACCAACAACAAACCACTTTTTACCGAAAAAGACAAAGCTGCCTGGATTGCCGACGAACCTAAAACGGGAGCAAAATATCTGGCTGTTTTTAATACTTCTGATCAAAAATTGGTTACCGAAGAAAAAGCTGCCTGGAATAGTGGCGTAATTTCAAGAACAACTCCAAATCAAAGTATTAAATTAGATATTCCTGTTTCGAATGCCAAAAAACTCTATTTGGTCGTAAACGATGGGGGCGACAACACCGATTGGGATCACGCCAACTGGATTGAACCTACCATTTATATAGGAAATGAAGCCGTAAAATTGACGACTTTAAAATGGAAAAAAGCAACTTCTGGCTGGCAAAAACCAAGACTAAACTTGAGTGTTTCAGGCAATAGTTTGATTACCAATAAAATTAAATACGAAAACGGCATCGGAACGCATTCCAATTCCATCATCGAATTTGATTTGCCCGAAGGCGTTAGTAGATTCACCGCAACTGTTGGTTTGGACGAAGCTTGTATTTCACAAAATGTGGGAGCTACCGTCAAATTTTTGGTCTTTACCGAAAATCCTTCTGGACCACCGCCACCACCAACTGCAAAAATTGCCATAAACCTGAAAGATATGGGGCTTTTGGACACTTATACCATTACCGATTTATGGTCAGGCAAAGTAGTGGGGCAATTCTCTAGCGAGTTTGCACCTGAAATCAATACGCACGGAGCGGGATTGTATAAAATAGTTAAAGTGAAGAAATAGATTTAGTTTAAAATTGTTTTTCAATTGCTTTGACTTAATATCATTAAGTTAAGTAATAGCAAATAGACCACCCCGCCCGTTGAACACCCCTCCAAGAGAGGGGAAGTTGCGTGATTTCCCCTCCTTTGGAGGGGTGCCTGAAAGGCGGGGTGGTTTTTCTATATTTAAAAGATTACACTTTTCAAGACAATTCCATTTTGTAAAACAACAATTAATGATATTTTAAATCTAATGAAAATAAGATGAATAATTTTCCAAATAAATTGAAATCACTACTTCTTTTTAGCTTTTTGTTTTTAGTCGGGAGTACTGTTTTAGCACAAAAAACTAAAGCACCAAAAGAAAAAGATATGGGTGCTTACCTAATGGTCTATTTCAAAGACGACACCCACGGTTTGTATATGGCTTTAAGCAAAGACGGTTACAGTTTTACGGATGTAAACAATGCCAAACCCATCATAGCAGGCGATACAATTGCCGAACAAAAAGGAATCCGTGATCCCTACATTTACCGAGCGCCTGATGGAATGTTTTATTTAGCATTGACCGATTTGCACATTTACGCCCAAAAAGCAGGCTATCGCACCACCGAATGGGAACGTGATGGCAAACAATATGGCTGGGGCAACAACCGTGGATTAGTTTTGATGAAATCGCCCGATTTAATTCATTGGTCGCACAATGTAGTTCGTGTTGACAAAGATTTTCCAGAATTGGCAGGCATTGGTTGTGCTTGGGCTCCCGAGTTGATTTATGATGAAAAGGAGCAAAAAACAATGATTTACTTTACGATGCGCTTTGGAACAGAAAAAGAAAAAGTGTATTATTCTTATATGAACAAGGACTTTACCAAATTGGAAACCCTTCCAAAACTACTTTTCGAATATCCTAAGAATATAACCTATATTGATTCTGACATTACCAAAATAGGAAACAAATACCATATGTTTTATGTTTCTCACGACGGAACTCCAGGGATCAAACAAGCCGTTTCCGACACCCTGAATTCGGGTTACAAATACGACGATAAATGGTATGACCCTGAACCGGTTTGCTGTGAAGCACCAACAATTTTCAAACGTATTGGTGAAGAAAAATGGGTGCTGATTTATGATATTTATTGTATCAATCCACATAATTTTGGGTTTAGCGAAACTTCGGATTTTGTTAATTTCAAAGACTTGGGACATTTCAACGAAGGTGTGATGAAAACAACAAATTTCTCTTCGCCCAAACATCCCGCAGTGATTCAAATTACTAAAAAAGAAGCTAAAAAGTTGGCTAAAAAATGGAATTGCGATATTAAATTTTAAATTAACGACTATACACTATTACAAACAACCAAGAATTCAATAGTATTAAAATTACTTAATTATGAAACCAAGAATCTTAATTTTAAGTTGTCTGTTACTGGCAGGAGAATTATTTGCCCAGCAATATCAAAAAACAGCTGTAGGTATAAAAACCAAACTCCAGTCAATGGATGTTGAAATTCAGTTTTATAGCCCAAGTATAGTTCGTATTTTGAAATCGCCTGAAGGAGTTCTTTTCAAAAAAGAAAGTTTATCGGTAACTAAAAAACCACAGGAAACAAAATTGACAATTCAACAAAAAGGAGATGTTCTTTCGATGAAAAGCGAAAAATTGAAAGTCGATGTTGATTTTAAATCGGGTAAAATATCTTATTACACACTGGCAGGAGTTGAACTTTTAAAAGAAACAGAATCTGGTGCAACTTTTACTGATTTTGATGACGTAGGATCTAAAACTTATAGCATTAACCAATTATTTACATTAGATAAAGACGAGGCTATTTATGGTTTGGGACAACAACAAAGAGGTAAATTATCGTTACGCAACACAAAAATTAATATGATACAAGACAACAAGGATGATTATGTTCCTTTTCTTGTTTCTACAAAAGGGTACGGGTTGTTTTGGGATAATTATTCGCCTACTACCTTTGAAGACAAGCCCAGAAGTACTTCTTTAAAATCAGAAGTTGGTGATTGTATTGATTATTATTTTATGGTTGGTGGAACTATTGACGGTTCTATTGCAGGGATGCGGGAACTTACCGGACAAGCTCCAATGTTTCCATTATGGACCTTTGGTTATTGGCAAAGTAAAGAACGCTACAAAAGCCAAAATGAATTGGTAGGCGTAGTGAGCAAATACCGTGAACTAGGCGTTCCACTGGATGGAATTATTCAGGATTGGCAATATTGGGGTAATAATTACTTATGGAATTCAATGGAGTTCCTGAATCCCGAATTCCCAAACCCAAAGAAAATGGTGGATGATATTCATAATATGAATGCACACCTAATTATTTCCATTTGGAGTTCATTTGGACCACAAACCAAGCAATTTCGAGAAATGGAACCGAAAGGGATGCTTTTGAATTTTGGTACTTGGCCACAATCTGGAGTGGAATCATGGCCACCTAACCGTGACTATCCATCGGGTGTTCAGCCTTATGATCCGTACAATCCAGAAGCTCGTGATATATACTGGAGATATTTGAACAAAGGTCTTTTTTCTGTTGGAATAGATGGCTGGTGGATGGATTCTTCTGAACCAGACCATTTAGACTTTAAACCTTCGGATTTAGATCTAAAAACCTATCTTGGTTCATTCCGAAAAGTACGTAATGCTTTTCCATTAATGACGGTAGGAGGAGTTTCAGGACATCAACGTGCAGCAAGTTCTGACAAACGAATCTTTATCCTTACTCGTTCTGCTTTTGCTGGACAACAACGTTATGGAGCGAATACTTGGTCGGGTGATGTGAATTCATCTTGGGAATCATTCCGCAATCAGATTCCAGCTGGTCTAAACTTTTCTATGAGTGCAATTCCTTATTGGAATACGGATATTGGTGGCTTTTTTGCAGGTGCTTATAAAAAAGGATGGGGTGACGGAACTAAAAATCCATCATTTCAAGAATTATATGTTCGCTGGCTTCAGTTTGGCGCATTTACTCCTATGATGCGTTCGCACGGTACAGATGTTCCTAGAGAAATATATAATTTTGGAAAAAAAGGCGAACCCATTTATGATGCGATTGCCAAAACAATTGATTTGCGTTATTCATTACTACCCTACATTTACTCTGCCGCTTGGGATGTTACAAATAGCCAATCTACTATGATGCGTGCTTTAGTAATGGATTTTAATGATAAAAAAGTGGTTGACATAAGCAAAGAGTATCTGTTTGGTAAATCAATATTAGTTGCACCAATTGTTAATGCTCAATATACTCCAGAAACTATTGTAAAATCTAATGAGCAAACAGGTTGGGATAAAAATAATGAGGAGAAAGGAGCTAAAGACCAAACCATTAATTTTACTCAAACAAAATCGACAAAAGTGTATTTGCCAGAAGGAACAGTATGGTATGATTTCTGGACAAACGAAAAAATTAAAGGAGGTCAGGAAATTGAAAAAACAACAACTATAGACGAAAGTCCTTTATATATTAAGTCGGGAAGTATCATTCCTTTTGGTCCAAAAGTACAATATGCTACTGAAAAAAAATGGGATATTCTTGAAATCCGAATTTATCCTGGAGCTAATGGCGAATTCACGCTATACGAAGATGAAAACGATAATTATAATTATGAGAAAGGTGCTTTTTCAACTATAAAAATGGAATGGAATGATAAATCTAAAACATTAAATATTAGTAAAATAAACGGAAGTTTTAAAGGTGTTTTGAAAAACAGAACATTCAATATTGTTCTTGTAGATAAAACAAATACGGCAGCAGGAATTAATAATTCTAAATTCAATAAAACAATAGAGTATAGTGGAAAAGCAAAATCCGTCAAACTATAAATAATTTTTAAAAGTTATGATACCAAATACCATCAAAAAATCACTTTGGATTGGACTTGTATTCCTTTCTAATGCTAGTGTTTTTGGACAATCGACTCCGTTACAAAGTTTTCCTTTGTCCTCTGTTCGTTTGCTCGAAAGCCCTTTCAAGGCAGCGCAACAAACCGATTTGAAGTATATTTTATCCTTAGATGCCGACCGATTATTGGCACCTTATTTCAAAGAAGCAGGGTTAGAAACCAAAGCAATCAATTACCCCAATTGGGAAAACACAGGTTTGGATGGTCATATTGGCGGGCATTATCTTTCGGCTTTGTCCGAGATGTATGCTGCAACTGGCAATCCCCAAATCAAGGAACGACTGGATTATATGCTTAACAGTCTTGAAAAATGCCAACAAAAAAACGGAAACGGTTACATTGGTGGAGTTCCCGGAAGTAAAGAATTATGGCAAGAAATTGCCCAAGGAAAAATTGATGCCGGCAGCTTTTCATTGAATAAAAAATGGGTGCCTTGGTACAACATTCATAAAGTATATGCCGGATTGGTAGATGCTTACACATTGACCGGGAATGATAAAGCCAAAAAAATGCTCATCCAACTTTCGGACTGGTGTTTAACGCTTACCGCCAATTTATCTGATGCCCAAATTCAGGAAATATTACGAAGCGAACACGGCGGAATGAACGAAGTTTTTGCTGATGTGGCAGCCATTACAGGCGACAAAAAATACCTGACTTTGGCCCAAAAATTCTCCCACAAAACAATTTTGGATCCGCTTTTGGAAAATAAAGACGTCCTGAACGGAATGCATGCCAATACTCAAATTCCTAAAGTAATAGGTTTTATGCGTGTTGCCGAAGTTTCGGGCGACAAAAATTGGGCGAATGCCGCCAACTTCTTCTGGAACACGGTGGTCAATAACCGAACGATTTCCATTGGAGGAAATAGCGTGCGGGAGCATTTTAATCCAGCAACCGATTTTTCGTCAATGTTGGAATCCCGTGAAGGTCCCGAAACTTGCAACAGTTACAACATGCTGAAATTGAGCAAGCATTTATTTTTGGCTAATCCTTCTTCAAAATATATGGATTATTACGAGCGCACGACCTACAACCACATTCTGTCGTCACAACATCCCGATGGTGGTTTTGTCTATTTCACACCTATTCGACCACGCCATTATCGAGTGTATTCGGAGGCACAACATTCGTTTTGGTGCTGTGTAGGTTCAGGTTTAGAAAATCACGGAAAATATGGCGAACTGATTTATGCTCACGACAAACAAAATCTGTATGTGAACCTTTTTATTCCTTCGACCTTGAATTGGAAAGAAAAAGGAATCACGCTTACGCAAAACACCAAATTCCCGTTTGAAGAACAATCGTCCATCATATTGACATTAAAAAAAGCACAGCAATTCGCCATCAAATTCCGTTATCCATCTTGGGTCGAAAATGGGCAATTGAAAATAAAGGTCAACAATCAGGAAATGAACTTGGTTAAAGATCAAAATTCATACGTTTCGATAGAACGAAAATGGAAGTCAGGCGATGTGATTTCGATACTTTTGCCAATGCAAAATAAAACTGAACAATTACCCGACAAATCGGATTGGGTTTCTTTTGTACACGGGCCAATTGTACTTGCTGCGGTAACTGACACCACGGATTTAAAAGGATTAATTGCCGATGACAGCCGAATGGGGCACATTGCCAGCGGGCCAATTTACCCAATAGAAGATGCGCCTTTGCTGGTTTCCAACAACTCGGATTTGGCTGCTTCATTAAAATCTGTAGAAAACAAACCGTTTACTTTTTCGGCTTCGGATATTATTTATCAGGAGAAATACAAGAATTTGCAATTGGTGCCGTTTTTCCAAATTCACGATGCAAGATATATGTTGTATTGGCCTTACACCACTAAAGAAAAATTGCCGGAAATTCAAAAAGCGATGAAAGAAAGAGAGGAAGCACAGATGCAATTGGAAGCGATTACCCTTGATGTAGTGACCGCCGGCGAACAACAACCGGAATCGGATCATAATTTTAAAGGCGAAAAAACCGATACTGGAACATTCAAAGAACGTCATTATCGTAATGGAAAAGGATGGTTTAGTTATGATTTAAAAAACAAGGATTTAGAAGCTAAAAATCTTCGTATCACTTATTTTGGTGCGGACAAGAATAAAAATTTTGATGTTTTTGTGAATGAAATTTTGGTTGCTTCCATCAATATGGACGGAACGGAAGGCAATCAATTTATAGACAAAATCATCGAGCTTCCTACCGAAATCTTGAACGCCAAAAATAAGATTTTGCAAGTGCAATTTAAAGCCAAACCCAATTCGAGTATTACGGGTATTTATGAGGTTAGGTTGTTGAAGTAGATTAAAATTCCATAAATATGAAAAATATTAAATACCCTTTTTTGAGTCTCATCCTTTTGATGACTACAGTTGTTTTTGCTCAAAATAAAACCGATAAAGAAAAAACTATTGCCGATGCAAAAGCATTGCAAATCCCCGAAGGCTATACTAAAAATTTGCATTGGAATTTGTTAATCGATTCGATTGGCACAAGTGGTTCGACGATTAGCTGGAAATCCAGTAAATCGGATTACATTTCGAACGATGGAAAACTACTGAAACGTTCTTCAAGAAAAGGCAAAAAAGTAAAGGTTACAATGACAGCCACACTTACTTCTGGAAGTGCCAAAGCCAAAAAATCATTTGATATTTCGGTAGCCTACACTGACCAAGAATTGCAAGGTTATTTGTTTACCTATTTCGAAGGTTCAGGGCCAAGAACAAGCGACGAACAAGTTCGTTTTGGAGTTAGTGCCGATGCCGTGAATTGGTTTGCCTTGAACAATAATCAGCCTATTCTTTCATCCGAAACAATATCAGGAACGGGCGGAATTAGAGATCCACACATTTTGCGAAGCGAGGACGAAAAAAGTTTTTATATGGTCGCTACCGATATGAATACCGCCAAAAACGGATGGGGACACAATCCTGGAATCGTGATGTTGCAATCGGATAATTTAACAGATTGGAAGCATCATTTTATTGACCTCGAAAAAAGTTATCCAATAAAGTTTGCCAATATCCAATGGGTTTGGGCGCCACAAACCATTTATGATCCTGCAGCCGATAAATATATGGTGTATTTCACGGTGAAATACAAAGACGATTTGAAACTCGATTTTTATTGTGGCTACGCCAACAAGGATTTCAGCGGTTTTGAGAACGAACCTAAATTGCTATTCTATCCCAAATATGGAGCTATTGACGGCGATATTATTTATAAAGATGGCACCTATCATTTCTTTTTCAAAGGAAATACCAAGGACGAAAACGGCAAAGAATTCAAAAACGGAATCCGTCAGGCTATTGGAAAATCGCTTCAAGGCCCTTGGACAGAAAATTTCAACTATTTAGACGCTTACTCCGATAGAAAAATCGTGGTTGAAGGATCAAGCATTTTCAAATTGAACCAATCGGATTCCTATATTTTGATGTATGATTTATATACGAATCACCGTTATGAGTTTCAGCGTAGCAAAGATTTGTACCAGTTTACGCCAGCACCAGAATCATTTACCAAAAATTTCTATCCCCGCCACGGAAGCGTCATTGGAATAACTGCCGAAGAAGCCAAACGACTGAACGAAAAATGGGGAGGAGTTCCAGAAAATTTATTAAAAAACTGAAACAATTTTAAACCATTAAGAAATTTAAGCTAATTAAGAATACTAGAAACTTAACTTGCTTAAATTTCTTAATGGTTTAAAAAATAATTGTTCCGTTTCCAGCAGAACTATTAAACTTTATAATGAAAAATGAAATGAAAAAAACACTCTTACTACTAATCACTGTTTTGCTTTCCGCAAATTCATATTCTCAAAAGGACACCTTGAACGCACCAAAAGCAGTCTTGCCAGACGTTTATGCCGATCCTCATATTGCGGTTTTTGGCAAAAAATTCTACATCTATCCTACAACCGATGGTACTGATGGATGGAATGCTACGAGTTTTACTTGTTGGTCTTCCAATGATTTGGTAAAATGGGAATCCGAAAAAGTAATTTTGGATTTACCCAAAGACATTAGCTGGGCAAAAGAACGAGCTTGGGCACCAGCCATCGCTTACAAAAACGGAAAATATTACTATTATTTTTCAGCAAATGTAAATATTGGAGTAGCCGTTTCCGACAAACCAACTGGACCTTTCAAAGATGCTTTGGGAAAACCATTAGCACCAAAAGGAATGCTAAAAGGACAGATGATTGACCCAATGGTTTTTGTAGATGATGACGGTTCAGCTTATTTGTATTTTGGACAAGGCAATTGCAATATGGTTAAATTGAATGATGATATGATTTCGTATGATGCGTCGAAAATTATTTCCATCAAACCAAAAGGCTATAACGAAGGTTCTTTCGTATTCAAAAGAAACGGAAAATATTACCTGATGTGGTCAGAATTTGACACTCGTGACCCTAGATATTCCATAGCTTATGCCACTTCCGATTCACCTCTTGGCCCTTTTACCAAAGCCGATGGTCGTACTGTTTTAAAAAGAGAAGGCGTTGTCAAAGGTGCGGGACATCATTCAGTAGTAAAGGTTCCTGGCAAAGACGAATGGTATATTGCTTACCACCGCTTTAGAATTCCTGACGGTAATGGTTACAACCGTGAAACCTGTATTTCGCCAATGCGATTTGACAAGGATGGAAACATTTTACCAGTCGATGTTTTCGAAATTGTGAAACCCGTTAAGGTTAAGGGGAAGAAATAGTAGTCAGATAATCCATCTTTTAATTCATATCTATCCATATTTGAGGTGTAATCATCCATTTCATTTTCTAATGCTATCCGTATTTTTGTATGCAAAAAATCCCATCTAATAATCAAGAATAAAAATATGAAACACAATCTTATTTCAAGAATAACCCTTTGTGGTTTATTAATTTCCGGCTTTTATGCCAATGCCCAAAAGATAATTTTGGAAGTGGATGCAGCCAAAACCATTACCAAAATACAACCCACGATGTTCGGTTTGTTTTTTGAAGACATCAATTTTGCCGCCGATGGAGGTTTGTATGCCGAAATGATTAAAAACCGCTCTTTCGAATTCGAAAAACCCTTGATGGGATGGGAACAACCCAATACCAAAAGACTTTCTTTGAACCAGCAATCGGGTTTTGCGTTGCCCATCACGGTATTGGAAAACAAAACCAATCCTAATTTTTGTAGAGTTCAGGTAAATGATGACAAAGGATATGCCCTCGTAAACGAAGGATTTAGAGGAATGGGTGTTAAAAAAGAAGCCAAATACAATCTTTCTTTGAAGGCGGCGAATCACGATGGTGCCATCAAAAAAATAATTATTCAGTTTATCGATAAAGACAAAAAAGTATTGGGCGAAACCAGTATTGTTCCCACATCGAATGATTGGAAATCCTATTCAACACAATTCACGGCGACACAAACCGAGGCAAAAGCCAAACTCAAAATCACCTTTGAAGGTACGGGAACTATCGATTTGGATATGATTTCATTGTTTCCAGAAGACACTTGGAAGAACAGAAAAAACGGCTTACGCAAAGATATTGTGCAACTTTTGTATAATATGAAACCAGGATTTTTGCGTTTTCCAGGCGGTTGCATTGTCGAAGGAAGAACTTTGGCAGACCGTTATCAATGGAAAAATTCGGTGGGCGAAGTCGAGAATAGAAAAACAAGAATCAACCGTTGGAATATGGAGTTTCCGCAAAAAGCGGCACCCGATTATTTTCAAAGTTTTGGATTGGGATTTTTTGAGTATTTCCAACTTTCCGAAGACATTGGCGCAGCAGCCTTGCCAGTTTTGAGTTGCGGAATGGCGTGCCAATATAACACCGGCGAATTAACGCCAATTGACGAAATAGATCCGTACGTTCAAGATGCTTTGGACTTGATTGAATTTGCCAACGGTTCGGAAGCGACGCCTTGGGGGAAATTGCGCTCGGATATGGGACATCCAAAACCGTTTAACCTGAAATACATTGGTGTGGGTAACGAACAATGGGGACCTGATTACATCGAAAGATATAAAATTTTCGAAAAAGCGATAAAAGAAAAATATCCAAAAATCACGATTGTTTCTGGAAGTGGGCCATCGCCAGACGGAGAATATTTTGACTATGGAATGCAGGAATTGAGAAAATTGAATGCCGAATTGGTGGACGAACATTATTATAAAAGTCCGCAATGGTTCAGGGACAATGCCGCGCGTTATGACAATTACGACCGAAAAGGACCTAAAGTTTTTGCGGGAGAATATGCCGCCCACAGTACTATTGACAATAAGTTAATTACCAAAAACAACTGGGAATCTGCTTTTTCTGAAGCCGCTTTTATGACAGGTTTAGAAAGAAATGCCGAAGTGGTTCACTTGACTTCTTATGCTCCGTTGATGGCTCACGCAGAAGCTTGGCAATGGGCGCCGGATATGATTTGGTTCAACAATTTGGAGGCTTATGGTTCCGCGAATTATCAGGTGCAAAAGTTGTTTTCTCTCAACAAAGGAACCGATTTATTGAACATCACCAAAGACGGAAAACCGCTAACGGGACAAAACAACCTCTACGCTTCTGCCGTAAAAGATGCCAATACCAAAGAAATCATTGTGAAATTGGTCAACACCTCACCCACTCCACAAGAAGTTGCAATTGATTTGAAAGGAAGCAAATTAGAATCTAAAGGAACTGTTATCACACTTGTTAGTCCGAATTTGGCAGACGAAAATTCTTTTGAAACTCCCCAAAAAATTATCCCAACAACAAGCGAGTATAAATTGAAAGGCGAAAAAGCACAGATGAATTTGCCAGCTTATTCGATTACTGTTTTGAAGTTGAAAATGAAATAATATTTTTTGTATAATTTTTTTTCAAGAAAGGCTATCAGAAATGATGGCCTTTTTGGGTTAAATACTCATTAAAAAACCAGTTAGATTTTCCTTTTTATTGAGACCAAATTTTTTGCGTAAACGATAACGGGACACTTCTACACCTC
This sequence comes from Flavobacterium alvei, assembly GCF_002920895.1. Lineage (GTDB taxonomy): Bacteria > Bacteroidota > Bacteroidia > Flavobacteriales > Flavobacteriaceae > Flavobacterium > Flavobacterium alvei. The sequence continues at coordinate 432,159 of NZ_PQVG01000004.1, read as the reverse complement.
CACTCGAAATGTTCATGATTTCTGCAATTTCTTTTGTTGACATATTCATCAGTAAATAGGTCGATAAATCCAATTCTCGAGGGGAAATGGTAGGGTATTTTTCTTTCAATCTTTTTAGGAAATCGAAATGAACATTTTTTATGTGTTTTTCAAGATCTTTCCAACTTTTATCTGTATTTACCTCTCTTACAATACTTTTGTTGAGTTTGTTAAATTGAAATTTAGTCGATTCGTCAAAAGAATCTACATTAATGTCTTTGAGTTTATGAATAATCCCTTTTAGTATTTTGTTCTTTTTTACAATTTGTAGCGTATTGGTAACCAATTCCTTATCTTTTGATAGAATTTTAGTTTGAAGCTTATCATTTTTTAATCGTTCGATTTCTTTTTCTAAATCAAATTGCTCTTTTCTAATTTTGGATTCTCTTTCCAGATAAAGCCTTCGCTGTTCGATAGTTTCGTAATATCTGTTTTTACGTATTTTTATTTTAATTCTATTTCTTATATAATAAATGATGGCAATAATTAGTATGATGTAACAAAAATAAGCAACAAAATGTCTGTACCAAGGCGGAGAAATGGTAAATGGAATTTGTGTTACTTCAGATTGTACTCCAAAACCGTTTCTTGCTTTCAGATTCATTTTGTAGTCACCTTCCCTTAAGTTTGTATATTCTTTGATAGTAATGGGTGACCAGTTACTCCATCGGTCATCGAAGCCTTCTAATTGATGCGAAAATTCAATATTGTCTATGTTTTCATAGCTGGGAGAAGAAAAAGTAAACTTTACCCGATTTGATTTATATGGAATTTTCTGTTTTTCAAATGTGTTTTGACTATTGCCAAACATCAGCGTGTCTCCTGGAAACGAAAAACTTCGGATGAATGCGGTGGGTTTTCTAACCGAATTATTCAAAAGTTGAGAATCATAATGTGCCAACCCATTCGTTAGTCCGATGAAAATATTTTTTGGATTAATGGTGTTAATAGACAAATAATTGTTGACTAAATTACCCGTTAAGCTCGAAAATGGAGCTACAATATTTCTATAATTTCCGTTAGAAGTCTTTGACAAAACCCCCAATGATTCTTTAAAAATATACCAGATATTCCCTTCTGAATCCTGTTTCAAAGAATATATTTTGGGAATATCTTTAAATAATGCCGTAATTTTTTGGTCTTCAAAAAACAAATCTTGGTCTTGAGAATATCTAAAGAAACGATTGTTTGTTTGAAAATATACAGTGTGGTTTAGTGTTTGAATACTACCAATTCCTTTAAGTGTATTCGATAAGTTGGAGTACGTTTTTATGGTACTGAATTTTTTAAAATCACTAGAAATACCCATTTGGTAAATTAACTCATCCTTTTTTAACCACATATAAGAGTTGTCCATTTCGAATGAGTTAGATGGTTTTTTAAAACCGGCAATTTGATTTCGGAATACCCATCCGTTAGCTCCTTTCTCAAAAACAGCAAAACCATTGTAATTAGAGCCTATAATAAAATTGGGATGGTTTGGTATTTTCTTGAATCCAAAATAACCTCTGTTGTCAAGAGTTCTGACTGAATGGTTGTTTTCAATCACTAAAGCTCCGTTATTGTTTCCACAAATTAACTGTCCATCAATTACCTGAATGTTCCAAGCCTGCCCTGTTGTTCCCTCTATTAATGAAAAATTATCTTCTCGAAAAGGGGTGTTCCATACATGATAAAAAACACCTTGATTTGTGGCCACATACAACTTTCCGTTATGAACAACAGAAGCATAAACTGTACTAATACCATAACTAAAACCAAAATAAGTGAAAGGTGAATTTTCATTTATAAAATCAATACCATTATCAAGACCCAGCCAAAGATTGTTTTTGTTATCTATAAAAGAAGTTAAAACAGTGTTGTTCTGAAGTCCTTTTTTGTGTTCAATATGTTGAATAATTTTGCCATTGGTATCACAAATTATAATTCCATTCAAAACAGAATTCAATACAATAAATTTGTCTTTGAAAGCTACACCTCCTAATGAGTTGTTTTTCTTAACAAAACTATTGGCCTCGGTATTCCAAGGTTTTACACCTTGATTGTCGTACACAAAAAGTCCTTTGTTTAAAGTAGCGATGAGTAATTTGTCTCCAGGCAAAGGAAACATACCCCAAATTTCGGTGTTGTTGAAAATTTTTGTCCCTTTTAATGGGTACAATTTGCCATTTTTATATTCTAATAAACCAGATGAAATATCTTGTAAGTAAAGATGATCTTTTATCTGAAAGGAAAATTGAAATCTATCGGGGGCATCTACAATTTTTAATTGGTTGTTTTTATAACTATAAATTCTAGCAAATGATTGAAAAACAACTTCATTTTTATACAGATGTATTTTCCAGATGAAATCAATTATTTTTTGTTTGTTTACTAATTTTGAAATAGATACATATTCTAACTTCCCTTTTGAATTGGTTTTGTAATATCCAAATTCGCTATAGCCACCTACGAAAATTTTTCCTGAAGGGTCAATTTTTACGCATCTAACATCTGGAGAATTGGGCAATGGATATTTTTGCCAGGTTGAACCGTCAAATTGAAATAACCCATTGTTGTTGGCAAAATATAAATTTCCGTTTTTATCTTGGTCAATATTCCAGTTTTGGGTACCTCCTTTATAGTCAGTTCTCTTATAATTTCTTATTTCTGGAAGTCCAATGTTTTTTACCTGACCAAAAAGGGATGTTCCAAATAAGAACAATACTAGTATTTTAAATCTTAAATAACCCATAATGAATTCAAATTGTAATGATTTGATTTGTAAGCGAAAACGTTTTCTTAACTTGCAAATGGCCATCCATTTTTCGCAAAAAATTAATTTCAAGAGCTAAATTACCTTTTTTTAGAATGTTGTGTTTTTTTTTGACATAAATGTTTTTCTTTACAACATAAATTAATTTTTAAAACATTGATATTTAAATAATTAAAAAATGTTTGTATAGTTTTTGTCCAGTTCAAAAATGAACTTTGTATGGTTTTTGTAATGAATTATTATTACACTTAACAAAAAAACAGCTGTACTTTTGGATGAAATTACTAATTAATTAACCAAAATTTTTAGAAAAATGAAATTAACAAAATTATTTATTTTTTGTCTTTCATCTCTCTTATTTTCAATTTGCGTTCAAGCACAAGAGGTAAACGTAAAAGGAAAAGTGAATGATGAAAATGGAATGGCCATTCCTGGAGTAACAATTTTAATTAAAGGAACCTCAAAGGGAACTACTTCGGATTTGGATGGAAATTATCAAATAAAGGCTGCTTCTAGCGGTACTTTAGTGTTTAGTTATTTGGGCTACACTTCCGTTACGGAACCCATTAACGGCCGAACTAGTATTAATGTAAAACTGCAAACGGAGTCTCAATCGTTGCAAGAAGTTGTAATTAATGTAGGTTATGGAACTCAGAAGATGAAAAATTCAACAAATGCAGTTTCTAAAGTCAAGTCGGATGCGTTTGAGGATCGTCCAATTGTATCGGTTGCTCAGGCAATACAAGGAAATGCTGCTGGGGTAAATGTGGTGCAAACTTCAGGAAAACCTGGGGCAAGTTTTGATGTGAGAATTAGAGGACTTAGTTCTATAAACTCTGAAAATTCGCCTTTGTATGTTGTTGATGGAATCCAGACCAAAGACATTTCGGGTTTAAATACCGAAGATATTGTGGATTTATCCATTTTAAAAGATGCAACCGCCACAGCTATTTATGGGGTTAATGGTTCAACTGGAGTTGTAATTATTACGACTAAAAAAGGAAAATCGAATAAAAATGACTTTCAATTTAGCTCTTATTTAGGTTTGTCAAAATCAGTTAGCAATGTAGATGTTTTAAATTTAACAGATTATAAATCATTGATTACTGAAATTAATCCGAGTTATTTGACCACCGCAAACGATGCAAAATACACTGGAATAAATACCAATTGGCAAGATGAAATTTTGAAAACTGGTATAGATCAAAATTATAATTTGTCTTATGCAGGAGGTACCGAAAAAGTAAAATTCTATGGCGCTTTAGGCTACCAAATGGTAGATGGTGTAATAAATCCATCAAAATACAACCGTTTCTCTGGAAAAATAAATGTGAATGCTAGTCTTACTCCTTGGTTAAAAACAGATGTAAATATGAATATTATTCAATCTGACGGCTCTTACATCAGTGATAATAATAGTGTTGGACAAGGTGGTGCGGTTATGAGTGCTTTAGTAACGCCTGCATTTTTGCCTACTTGGGGATCTCAATTAAATGTTAGAGAAACTAATGCAGATGGATCATATAAAGATGGATATAAAGACGGTCAATATGCAGAAAATCCATATCAATCGGGTTGGGAAAACCCAGTTTCATTATTGTCAAGACTTAACACAACAGCTGTAAATAGATACTTAAGCAGCGTTAGTTTTGATGTCAATATCTTGCATAATTTGGTTTGGAAACCAATGCTTTCATTAGATTGGACAAAATCAGATAACGTTCAGTTTGTAGATCCATACACCAATGTTTGGGGAAGAAATGGGGACAACAACCCAACTTCTGACAAAGGAAGAGGCAGTAATACGGTAGAAAACAACAAGAATTGGAATTTTGAAAACACTTTGAACTATGTGTTGAAATTTGATAATTCCGATTTAAACTTATTAGGAGGTATGTCTATGCAGAAAAATAATTATACTAAAGAGGCCAATTCTGGAACCGGATTTCCTGTAGAGCAAACTAGTTATGATATTAATGCTGCCAAAAATCAATCTTTCGAAAACAGAGAAAATGAGGTAAGAAGTCTGTCTTATTTTGGAAGAGCCATCTACACTATTAAAAATAAATATATTTTGAATGGCGTATTTAGAGAAAGTGGTGCCTCTCAATTATCCAAAGACAATAAATGGGGATTTTTTCCAGCAGTTTCGGGAGCTTGGATTATTTCTAATGAAGATTTCTTAAAAAATACACCTTCTATTAGTGAATTAAAATTAAGAGGTGGTTGGGGAAAAACAGGTAATTTATCAGGATTGCCAGCGTATTCAAGCTTTGATTTGAATTACACTAATCCGTTGACGAATGTTACCACTTTAGATCAAATAGGAAACCCGGATTTGAAATGGGAAACAACAACTGATATCAATCTAGGTTTAGATTTGGGTTTATTCAAAAACAGAATCAAATTCACAGCGGATATCTATAAAAAGAATACTAAAGACTTGCTTCAAATTATTTATTTCCCAGGTTTTTCAAAACCCTATTATTACAATGCTGGTGAAATTGAAAACAAAGGATTGGAATTAAGTTTAAATACAATAAACTTAACTGGCGATTTCAAATGGAATACTAATTTCAATATTTCCTTCAATGACAATCAAGTGGTTAAATTAGGGTTACTTAAAAAATTACCATTCCAAAATTTAACTTCAGTTGGAGAAAGTGTAATTCTATTAACCGAAGGAAGTGCATTAGGAAGCTTCTATGGATATAAAGTGGACAAAGTAGATCCTACAACAGGTACTTTGTTGTACAAAGACATAAATGGCGATGGAAATATCACACCAGATGACAGAACTAATATAGGAAATCCTAATCCTAATTTCACCTTTGGTTTAAGCAATGATTTTAGTTATAAAGCATTTAGTTTAGACGTTTTAATCACGGGTTCAGAAGGTGGAGATATCTTCAATGCTTCAAGAATGGATTTAACATTGATGAATAATTACAACAATCAATCGACCGAAGTATTGAATAGATGGACTACCCCGGGTCAAATTACTGATGTTCCAAAAGCCAATGATGCAAGTGCTTTACACGTTTCTGATAGATTTGTAGAAGACGGTTCTTATGTTCGATTGAAAGCCGTTACTCTTGGATATCAATTTAAATTGGAAAAATGGAGATTGAACTCATTAAAATTATATGTAACTGGACAAAACCTATATACAATAACGAATTACAAAGGATTTGACCCTGAAGTTGGAGCTTTTAATAATGCTACAGGAATTGGTCAAGGTATCGATTTAGGAACCTATCCTCAAGTTAAAACGTTTGTTTTTGGACTAAAAGCCAATTTTTAATACTAAAAATATAAATACGATATAGTTATGAAATTATTTAAAAATTATTTAAAAATAATGACAGCATTAATGCTGTTGTTTTTAACATCCTGTTCCGATTATTTAGACACTGAACCAATTACTGAAGAAGCAACTTCACTTAACGATGGTATTGTAATAAAAGATGCCGCTGCTGCCGAATCTAGAATGAATGCTGTGTATGGAACTTTTGGCTCGGGTTATTGGCAATTGGATTTCTTCTTGGTTGGTGATGGACAATCTGATAATGCTTATATGGGCGCTGATAACCCTGCCATTTTTCAATATGAAACCTATCAAATGCTATCGACTAATTCGCAAATGAAAGGCGATTGGAATGATATTTACAACAACATTAACACTTGTAATATTGTGATTAATTATGTTGATCAAGCAACCGATTTAAGTGCCACCCGAAAAAACGAAATGATTGGTGAGGCTTCATTGATTAGAGCGCTAAATCATTTTCAAGCCGTTCAATTATGGGGCGATTGTCCTATTGCAAAAGAAGCCGTTTTCTCAATTTCAAGCGCTAACTTTGAAGAAGCATTTAACGAGCTTTTCCCTGTAAGAAAGCCAGTTGCCGAAGTTTATGCACAAATCATTGCCGATTGCCAAGTGGCTATCCAAAAAGCACCTGACGCTTCTTATAAATTTAAAGCCAACAAAATGGCGGCCAATGCACTTCTTGCAAAAGTATATGCCACAATGCCCAATCCAGATTGGACCAAAGTAAATCAATATTGCGACGTGGTTATTGGCGGTGGTTATACACTTTTGCCAACTTTTGATCATCTTTTTGATAGCGCACACGAAGGAAATGCTGAATCCATTTGGGAAGTTAATGGAGACGGATGGGGAAGCCCAATTGGTGCTTGGAATACTTTTATGTTTTTAGGAACCGATTGGAAAAAATTCAATGCTCCTTCCCATACTCTAATTCAAGCTTATACCAATAATGGCGACACTCAAAGATTGGCAACGACTGTAACGAGAGAAAATGTTGGTTGGTCTGATGCTTATTGGTCTTCAACAGGCTATCCTTTTGCTTATAAAATGAGAGATACCAATGGCAATCAAAACAACTATCTTGCTCGTTTGGCTGATATTTTATTACTAAAAGCCGAAGCTTTGGCAAGTACAGGAGATTTTAATGGAGCGATGGTCCAAGTAAATAAGGTAAGAGCCAGAGCCGGAATTGCGCCAATTAGTGCTTCAAGCCAATCTATTGCAATTGATAAAGTTCTGGAAGAAAGATTAATGGAATTGGCTTTCGAAGGTGATCGTTGGTTTGATTTAAAAAGAATGGGAAAAGCAATTCAAATGTTATCTCAACAAAAAGATGGTAGTGGAAATGTGCTGCCATTTGCAACTAATATTAATCAAAATAGACTTTTATGGCCTATTCCTCAAGATAAATTAGATGCTAATGCACTCTTGACACAAAATCCTGGTTATTAGTGTTGTTTTTTAATCCATCAATAAGAACAGTTTCAAATGTTATGAAAATAATTTTCGTTCTTATTGATGGATTTATTTATATTTAAAAAGTTTAAAATAGTAATCGGATTGTTTTTACCGATTAATATTGAAGTTGTATGGAATTAAAACACAAATTATTACACATAAAACTATGAAATGAGCATTCCTAAAAATCGGTAGTAAACACTGATAAAGATATGCGAATTACATATGACCGATAAAAACAATAAATATCAACATATGAAAAGTTTATTTCTGTTAACGGTATCCATTCTTTTTTTGAGTTGTTCATCGTCCAATGATGTTGTTGCTCAAACTCCAACTGCTCCTGTGGTTCCAAATGAAATGGATTTTTGGTTAACAAAAGCCAATCAAAGCGCAATGCTTCAAAAGCAAACTTCAGTTTTAGCTTTTGGCTCGACTCTTAATAATTATCCTAATATAGAGGTCAATGATGCTCAACAATTTCAAACCATTGACGGATTTGGTTATACCTTAACTGGCGGAAGTGCTCAAGTTATAAATCAGTTGAATGCACAAAAAAGACAGGAATTATTGCAAGAATTGTTTGGTACAAATGCCAATTCGATTTCCGTAAGTTATCTCAGGATTAGTATTGGTGCTTCCGATTTGGACGCAGTACCTTTCACTTATAACGATTTGCCAGATGGACAAACAGACTTGAATCTCGAAAAATTTAGTTTGGCTCCAAATAAGACTGATGTGATTCCTATGTTGAAAGAAATTCTGGCCATCAATCCCAATATCAAAATAATTGCCACTCCTTGGTCTCCACCCATTTGGATGAAAGACAACAACAGTTTTATAGGCGGAAGTTTGCAACCCAAATATTATGGCGTTTATGCCAACTATTTTGTGAAATACATCCAACAAATGAAAGCCGAAGGAATTACTATTGATGCCATAACTCCCCAAAACGAACCGCTCCATCCAGGAAATAATCCAAGTTTGTTAATGCCCGCTACAGACCAAGCCGATTTTATTAAAAATCATTTGGGACCGATTTTTCAAAACGCCAATCTGAAAACTAAAATCATTGTCTATGACCATAATTGCAATAAACCTGAATACCCTATTTCAATTTTAAAGGATGCTGCTGCCTATCCATACATAGACGGATCGGCCTTTCATTTGTATGAAGGAGATATTAGTACATTGTCAACCGTTCATAACGCATTCCCGAATAAAAATATCTATTTTACAGAGCAATACACCTCGAATACAGGCAACTTTGATGGAGATTTAAAATGGCATACAAGAAATATTATTATTGGCTCAATGCGCAATTGGAGCAAAACAGCATTAGAATGGAACTTGGCCAATAACGCTTCTTTTGGTCCAAATACTCCTGGTGGTTGTACTACTTGTAAAGGAGCCTTAACTATCGAAAGCAGTACTAATTTTACCAGAAATGTGGCCTATTATATTATTGCTCACGCATCCAAATTTGTACCAGCAGGTTCAGTTAGAATTGCAAGTAACCTAAGTGGAAATTTACAAAATGTTGCTTTCAAAACACCGGGTGGAAAAAAAGTTTTAATTGTGGAAAACGACGGAACCACTTCAGAATCATTCAATATTAAACACAACGGAAAATGGATTCTAACATCATTAGAAGCGGGTTCGGTGGGAACTTACATTTGGTAAATAAAAAAATAAACCTATAGAATATAATGGTATGCAAAAAATAACAACAACAGCACTTTTGATAGTATCTCTTTTTGCTTTTTCTCAGCAAAAAAACACAGTTCAGTCTAAATCCTTTTCTACAAAAAACAAAAAAATTACGGTTTACACTTCGGCTGACAGCACAAAATTGAGATTGACACAAACCGATATTTTAACTTTTTCCCCGTCAAAACAACCCCTGGAAATTGAAATTTCTGTGTTTGTAGAACCCTCTAAAACTTTTCAGAAATTTATGGGAATCGGAGGAGCAATAACCGATGCCAGCGCCGAGGTATTTGCCAAATTATCCAAAGACAAGCAAAAAGAATTTATGAATGCCTATTACGACAAAGAAAAAGGGATTGGATATTCCTTACTAAGAACTACGATTCACAGTTCTGATTTTGCCAGCGGAAGCTATACCTATATCAAGGAAGGAGACAAAGATTTAAAAACTTTCAATATCGATCACGACAGGCAATATCGCATTCCAATGATTAAGGAAGCCATTAAAACCGCTGGAGGAACATTGCTGACTTATGCATCACCGTGGAGTCCGCCTGCCTTTATGAAAAACACGAACAATATGCTTAAAGGAGGGACATTGCTTCCAGAATACAATCAATCTTGGGCCAATTATTATACAAAATTCATTAAGGCATACGAAAAAGAAGGAATCCCTATTTGGGGAATTACGGTTCAAAACGAACCAATGGCTACTCAAACTTGGGAATCTTGTATTTTTAGCGCTGAAGCCGAAAGAGATTTCTTGAAAAATTTCTTGGGGCCAACTATGAAAAAAGAAGGTTTGGGGGATAAAAAAATTGTGGTTTGGGATCACAATCGTGATTTGATGACACACAGAGCCAATATTATTTTTTCCGACCCAGAAGCTTCAAAATATGCTTGGGGAATGGGTTTTCATTGGTACGAAAATTGGTCAGGCGGTTCGTCAATGTTTGATAATGTTCGAAAAGTTTACGAGAATTTCCCAACCAAAAATTTATTGTTCACCGAAGGATGTGTCGAAAAATTTGATGCCAAAAAATACCAATTTTGGGCTAACGGCGAACGTTACGGAATTTCGATGATTAACGATTTCAATAATGGAACGGTGGGTTGGACAGATTGGAATATTCTTTTAGACCAAAACGGAGGCCCAAATCATGTGGGGAATTTTTGTTTCGCCCCTGTTCATGCAGACACTAACACGGGCGAATTAATTTACACACCGAGTTATTATTACATAGGTCATTTTTCGAAATTCATTCGTGAGGGTGCCAAAAGAGTGAGCAATTCAGTAAGTAGAAGCAATTTATTGAGTACTTCGTTTCTTAATGTCGATGGAAAAATGACAACTGTAGTGCTGAATCAAAGCAACAAAAATGTTACTTATAATTTGATTGTAGGTTCAGAAAAATCAGTTGTTACCATTCCTGCACACGCAATTCAGACCTTAGTTTATTAGAAACAGCTCTGAGTGTTTTATTTATTTTAATTATTTATGATTATGAAATCAATTTTAATATTCCTTTTAATGCCCTTTATGATGCTGGCACAAATAAAAAAAGACAGCATCAAAGTGTTTTATTTGGGTGGTCAATCTAATATGGAAGGTTTTGGTTATGTAAAAAATTTGTCTGATTCTTTAAAGAAAAAGAATAAAGATTTTTTCATTTATCACGGAAATTCCGTTGTTGACAATGATGTTACTGGAGGATTAGGAAAGTGGGATGTGCTTCAACCAGGTCACGGAACAGGTTTTTCGTCAGATGGAAAAACAAACCAACTTTCAGACCGATTTGGAGTAGAGCTTTCGTTAGCCAAAAAATTGCAAGAATTATATCCAAACCAAAAACTAGCTTTTATAAAATATGCTAGAAATGGCTCTTCCATTGACAGCACTGGTACAACTAGTTTTGGTGCTTGGGAACCCGATTTCAAAGGAGGAAAAGGAATGAATCAATACGATTATTTTCTTAAAACAGTCCATAATGCAATGGCTGTAAAAGACATCAATGGTGACGGTGTCGAAGATATTTTGGTTCCAAGTGGCATCATCTGGATGCAAGGCGAAAGTGATTCTGACAAAACAGAAGCCATCGCAAATCAATATTATTTTAATTTGAAAAGGTTGATGGAACTAATGCGAGCTACTTTTAGAAATAATGATTTGCCTATCGTAATTGGAAAAATCTCAGATTCTGGCGATATTGAAGGAGGAAAAGTTTGGAAATTTGGTGAATTGGTACAATATAATCAGGAAAAATTTGCTGCAACCCAACCCAATGTAGCCATCGTAAGAACTACAAATAGTTATAAATATTCAGACAGATACCATTATGACAACAACGGATTTATTGATTTAGGAAAACAATTTGCAACAAAAATTTTCCTGCTGAATACTAAAAACACCAAAAATTCTAAAAAAGCATCTTTGAATTAGGAATTTGTAAAAAAGAAATAAAATAACTTATACAAAAAAAGACTGTCAGAAATGATGGTCTTTTTTTTGTTTAACCGCTATTGTAATTCACAATTTTTAGCCAAATTTCATCTGCATTTGAAAAAGTTTAGCAAAAAAGGAACTAAATCGATACAGATTTATCTGATTATTTGAACTTAGATAGTTTTTCAAAAAACGAAATTATTCAAAAATTGTACTATTTTTTGTGTAATTAATTAAATAAACCCACTATTATTTTGTGTTGTATAAAAATGTCTATGTTTTGATTTAATATGTCCATTTGTTAAAAAGCTCTTAATACTAATTTAGCCTCACTATTAACAATTAACTGACATATAAAATATGGAAAAACTTAAACTTTTATTGGTAGTCTTTTTTATAGGCTTCTCAATTAATTCTTGGTCACAAAAAACCCAAGTGACTGGTGAAGTAACCGATCAAAACAAACTTTCTATCCCTGGGGTAAATGTTGTTATTAAAGGTTCTAAAGTTGGTGTCTCTACAGATATTAACGGAAAATATCAAATTAATGCAAATACAGGAGATGTACTTGTTTTTTCTTATGCTGGTCTTCAAACTATTGAAGTAGCTTATAAAGGAGGCGCCACTTTGAATGTCTCAATGAAAGAAGAAAACGAACAACTTAAAGAAGTGGTTGTAATTGGGTACGGAAAAGTAAAACGTGCAGATGTAACGGGTTCTGTTTCCTCTATTAAAGCAGAACAAATAGAACAATCCAACAAAGTAGATGCTATTTCTGCAATACAAGGACAAGCAGCTGGGGTAGTTGTTCAACGCACCGACAACAAACCAGGTTCTGGAGGTTTCAACATTCGTATTCGTGGAGCTAGTACAATTAACTCCAACGCAACAGCGGCTTCAGGGGGTTTCAACCCAGGACAAAATCCGCTTTTCATTGTAGATGGAATCTTTGTGGATGACATCTCTTTCTTGAATCCTGCTGATATTAGTAGAATGGACATCCTTAAAGACGCATCAGCAACTGCAGTATATGGATCTAGAGGTAGTAACGGGGTAGTTATCATAGAAACCAAACGTGGCAAAAAAGGCGATTTGAAAATTGAATACAGCAATTATGTAGGTTTTAAACAGGCCTATCATATGCCCGATATTTGGAATGGCGCCGAATACGTTGATTTCCTAAAAGATGTAGTTGTAGGTAACGAGTTTGTGAAAACGAATGGAAATCTTGATTACAGAGCTAGCGATGTAGTTTTGTCTAATTATTTAGATGCCGAAGAATTGCAAAATGTTGCCGATGGTGTAAGTACAGACTGGGTAGGTCTTATGCTTAAAAATGGTCTTCAAACCAATCACACTTTAAATTTGAGTGGAGGAACTGATGCTACCGTTTATGGATTAGGTCTAGCCTATACTAAAGATGAAGGAACAATTGAAGGAGAAGATTTCAACAGATTTAACATAAGAGGTAGTTTGAAAAGTGATCTTTCTAAATGGTTGAACTTGAGTGTGAGCAACTATATTACTAGTGCTATACAAAATACAGGAAGTTGGGAAGCGTTTAGAAGTGCTTACAGATTAAAGCCGATAGGTCGTGCTTATAATGATGATGGCTCTTTGCGCTTTTTTCCAACTACCAAGGAAACTCAAATTACCAATCCTTTATTTGAGGCAGATAATCAAACTAGAGAAACTAGATTTTTGCAATATATTGGAGATATAGCCTTGCAAATTAAACCTGCGGAAGGCTTTACTTTCACAACAAAATTTTCGCCAAATATCAAATATTCTAGATATGGCGAATACCGCGGATTATATTCTAAAGATGTAGTTGGACAACCAACACTTAGAACTGCTACAGTAAACAATGCCAATTATTTCTCTTATTCTTGGGATAACATCTTCAATTATAAATTTACAAAAGGCAATCATGCCATTGATGCGATTGGAGTAATTTCAAGATTTATGGAGCGCAAAGAAGGATACAATAATACGGTAAAAAACTTCACTACAGATGCTTTTGAGTTCTATAATTTAGATGCAGGACTTAACATTACCAACGTGGCAAGTGATTTTTCTAAACAAACTTTAGAGTCCTATACAGGAAGAATAAATTATGGTTTTATGGATAAATATTTGTTGACTGTAACAGGACGATATGATGGTTCCTCTATGTTGTCAGCAAAAAACAAATGGGCCTTTTTCCCTTCGGCAGCTTTTGCTTGGAAAATGATGGACGAGAATTTTATGCAAAAACAAAATGTACTCTCTAATGCTAAACTTAGATTGAGTTATGGTCAAACTGGTAACAATGGTCAAGGTGGAGGACTAGCTCCACTTGCATCAGAATCTCTATTAGGTGCTAGCGCAACTAATATAGGTGACTCTGCAATATCTACGGCTTACTTGACAGGATTAGCCAATGAGAACCTTACTTGGGAAAAAACAACAGAGTTAAACTTTGGTTTTGATTTTGGATTTTTAAACAACAAAATTACTGGTTCTATTGATGTTTATAATAGAAAAAATACTAACATCATCTTTTTTACACCAATTCCATTGGTTACAGGTTTCTCAGGAACATTCAACAATGTGGGAGAATCTACTAACAAAGGAATCGAGTTAGGTTTAAATACAGTAAATATTGATAAAGGCGATTTCAAATGGACAACCAATTTCAATTTTTCTTCCAACAAAAACAACCTTGACAAACTGTATGGTGGTCAAAGCGAAATTATTTTCAATGTTCAAGGAACAAATCTTATCCATAAAGTTGGTGAGTCTATTGGTTCTGTATATGATTATGAGGCTGCTGGTATTTGGCAATTAGATCAAGTAGCCGAAGCAGCATCTTTCGGTCAACGTCCAGGTCAGGTTAGAGTAACCGATGTTAATGGAGACGGAAAAATCACTCCTCTTGATAGAAAGATAATTGGTCAAGTTACTCCTAAATGGACTGGTGGTATTACAAGTACTATGAATTACAAAAACTTCGATTTCTCTTTCTTTGTGAACATCAGTCAAGGAAATATGTATAAGAGTAATTTCCACTCCAACTTTACTTGGGCTTGGCAAGATACCCCAACCAGAACTTTTAATGGATACAATGTAGATTATTGGACACCAGAAAACCAATCAAATGATTGGCACCAACCGGGTAATGGTGGTACTTATGCAAGTGCATTGTATTATAAAGACGTGTCTTTTGTAAAAGTAGGATACATCACTTTGGGGTACAAAATTCCAGCACCAGTACTTGAAAAACTTAAAATAGCTAGTTTAAGAGTTTATGGAACAGTTCAAAATCCTTTTGTGTTCTCTAAATACGACGGTTGGGATCCTGAAAATGCAGGAAGAGATCAGTTTGGGGCAGCATTTATGTCACGTACATTCATGACAGGTCTTAATTTAAGCTTTTAACCATTTTTAATTAAAAATCGAGAAAAAATGAAATATATTAATCATAAATTAATAGCACTATTGCTTACAGCGGGAGTTTTGAGTACAGCTTGCGATAGTTATCTGGAAGAAGAAAATAAATCAGCAAAAACGATTGATATTGCCCTTTCAGACCCTAAAACCTTTGATCAGTTAGTAGCTTCAGTCTATGAAAGAGCCAGAGAAACTACTACACATTACGCTCCAGATATGTATTACTCTTTTGAGGATCTAGGAACCGATATTGTTACAAGAGGAACAACTATTTCGGGTGTAAGTGATATTAATGACTATGTAGATTTAAATCCATTAAATGGAGTTGCATATCAATATTGGAAAAATCAATATCTGATTATATCTGCGGCAAATATAGCCATAGACAATGCCGATTTAATTACAGGCGTTGCTCCTGCTGTTAAAACTGCAGGTATAGGCGAAGTTAAATTTTTTAGAGCAATGTCTTATTTTAATTTGGTGGAAAACTATGGAGGAGTTCCATTAGTATTAAGCCAAGTCAAAACTTCTACAACCGATTATACTCGCGCAACCGAGGAGGCCGTTTATACTCAAATTCTAAAAGACCTTGATGATGCTTTGGCAGGAGCAAATGAAACGCCTTCGGCTTATGGAAGAGTGACTAAAGATGCTGTTAGACATTTTATGTCTAAAGTTTTACTAACTAAAGGCTATAAATCTTTTGGTGTTCCCGCCGATTTCACTACGGCTGCCTCTTTAGCAGAAACCGTAATTAGTCATCACGCTTTAGTATCAACATTTGCCTCTTTAACCAGCATCAGCAACCAACGCAATTCGGAAGTTTTCTTCTCTTATTTATTTGGAAGCAGCGCAGTAAGTAGAGGTTGGGGTAATTCAAGACACCAGTTGTATAAATTTCCTTACTATGACTATCCAGGAATGATTAGAGGTAATTTATACCAAAAAGGGCTAGAGCCTTTGCCAACTCCTTTTTTCTATAGCCTTTTCGATGATAACGATCAAAGAGCCGATGCTACATTCCGTAGAGAAATTTTGGCTGACAAAACTTATACAGCTACTGTTAATGGTGCTCCTGTGACTGTAAATGCAGGAGGTAGAGCAATATATTTCCCAAAAGTAGCTTGGACTCCTGCAGAAATCGCTGCAGTACCTTACAAAGTAATCAATCCAGACAAGTACTTTGTTGTAGATGGTATTACCAATGCCCATGCCCCTATGTTCAAAAAGTTTGATGAACCAGGAGTTGCCTTCAAACAACCTAATGAACTTTCAGACGGAACAAGAGATATGGTGATGATGCGCTCTGGAGAAGCTTACTTGATAGCTGCCGAAGCCTATTTAAAATCATCCAATCCAACAACTGCAGCAGCTCGACTAACTACTTTAAGAGCAAGGGCAGGATTGACCACACCAGTCACTGCCGGACAAGTAACTATCGATTTTATCCTTGACGAAAGAGCGAGAGAGCTGATAGGTGAAGTAAACAGATGGATGGATTTAAAAAGAACTGGAAAATTAATTGAGCGTGTTTTGTTATACAATCCTCATGCTAAAATGAATAATGCGCTTAAACCTAAGCATCTTTTAAGACCTATACCTCAGTATGAAATTGACAATACCTATGGAAGTATTACTCAAAATCCAGAATATTAGTAGAATAAAAAATAGTTAAAATTAGTTGGTTAGTTTGATGTAGGCAGGCGAGAAATTGTCTGCCTATATTTTTATCAACTCCTAATGATGCTGTAAAGTTATAGAATCATTAATGCCAAATTAGAAAAGAGACTTGCTAATAACGGTATAAAAAGTAAAACAAATGAAACTAAATAGAATTTTTAAAATCGGAAGTATAGGGATTAGTTTTTTTCTGGTCTTTCTAGTATCATGCAAAACCGGAAACACGGCTGCTCTTGAAAAAGAACAATTAGTGGACAAAGTCTATCCTTTGCTGGATACCGAAAACTCGCGCTGGTTTTTCTTTTCATCAGCAAGCCGTCCATTTGGAATGATGAATTTAAGTCCAGACTCCGGAATCAATGGCGATTGGGGCGGTGGATACAAATACAATATCGACACCATTAAAGGCTTTAGCCACATTCACGAATGGCAAATGTCGGGGCTTTCTGTGATGCCAGTAACCTTTACTGAAGCGTCCAAGGCAACTATTTTCAAAGATTTCTATTCTAAATTCAGTCATGAAAGAGAAAAAATAACTCCTGGTTACCATTTTCTAAAACTAGACAGGTATCAAATCACCACAGAATTGACCAGTACAAAAAGAATAGGTTTTCACAGATATACTTTTCCAGAAAATGTCCAAAAAGCAATCCTTTTCAATCTAAACACCATTTTGGGGCCTTGCGAAAACACCGATGGGACTTTAGATAAAGACAACAGTAACGAACTTTCTGGAACTTTTGTTATGGGTATTACTCCAAGACGTCCAAAACCATTAAAAGTATTTTTTAAAATTAAATTCAATGCGCCAATAGCATCCGTTGAGCAAGACAAAAGCACTGGAAATTATTTGGTCAATTTAAACAAATCAGAAGTAAAAGTGTTGATGAAAGTCGGTATTTCTTACACTTCAATCGAAAATGCTGTTACTAATATTCAAGAAGAATTGCCCCATTGGGATTTTGATAAAGTAGTCACAGAATCAAAATCCGAATGGAATAATTTGTTGGGTAGAATTAAAGTAGAAGGCGGAACAGCAACTGATCAAAGAAGATTTTATACAGACCTTTGGCACGCTTTGCAAGGACGAAAAATCATTAGCGATGTCAACGGCGCTTATCCAGACAACACGGGAGAAAAATTCAGGATTGGGCAAATACCACTTGATGCAAACGGAAAATCCAAATTCAATCATTACAATTCCGACTCGTTTTGGGGTGCCCAATGGACGATAAACACACTTTGGGGCTTGGTTTATCCAGAAATGATGGAAGAATTTACGCATTCCTTGATGCAGTATTATAAAGACGGCGGCCTGATTCCTCGTGGACCTGCAGGCGGAAATTACACTTATGTAATGACGGGAGCTTCCACTACCCCTTTTATGGTGAGCGCCATTCAAAAAGGATTGGTCAAAGAAGACTTGGAAGCCATTTATGTAGCACTCAAAAAAAATCATATGCTCAATGGTATTATGGGAAAAGCAGGTTACGAACACACTACAAATCTTGGCGGAGGATTGAAATATTATATGGAAAACGGCTTTGTACCCTATCCACTTCCTGACGGGAATTTTGGATTGCATCAGGATGGTGTTAGCCAAACGATGGAATATGCATACCAAGATTGGACTTTAGCACAATTAGCCAAGAAATTGAATCACCAAGAAGATTACAATTATTTTATGGCCAGATCCAAAAACTATCAAAATGGTTTTGACCCAACAACAGGTTGGATGCGTCCCAAAAATGTGGAAGGAAAATGGTTCGAAAACTTTGATCCCTACCAATACGAACACGGATTTATCGAATCGAATAGTGCGCAATCGACCTGGTTTGTGCCACACGATATTGAGGGTTTGGCTGAATTAATGGGTGGAAAAGAAAAAGCAGCAACAAAATTGAACACCCAATTTGAAGTCGCCAAGAAATTAAAATTCACTTCCGGCACTTCACACGAAGCCGAATTGCATCCCGAGTATAGCCGTATTCCAATCAATTTTGGGAATCAACCTTCCATACAAACGAGCTATATTTTCAATTTATTGGGAAGACCGGATTTGACGCAATATTGGACCAGAAATGTGGTAAAAGAAACCTTCAGCGGATTGGCTCCCGACACAGGTTACAACGGCGATGAAGACCAAGGATTAATGGGTAGTTTGAACGTTTTGCTGAAAATCGGCCTGTTTCAAATGAATGGTGGAACAGAAGAAAATCCAACATACCAAATAGGAAGTCCGATATTCAATAAAGTGACCATTCAGTTGAATCCAAAGTATTATAAAGGCAAAAATTTTGTGATTAAAGCCCAAAACAATAGTGACGAAAACATTTACATTCATAAAGTCAACTTCAATAAAAAACCAGTAGAAAAGTTCAGTCTTTCTCACGATGAAATTACCAATGGCGGAGAATTAATTTTAGAAATGTCGAAAACAAAGTCGGAGGCTTTGCGGAACTAGCGAAAACGTTTTAAATCCAAAAATCAGTAACCAGACAAAAATTGAATTATATTTGAATGAACGAATGGAGCATCCAAAAGGAAAATGTTTCCTTTAGTTGGAATATGTAAATTATGAAAAACCATTTTCACATAGTATTATTTTGCTTGTTTGCGTCTTTGTATTCTAATGCACAGAATATAAAATTCGAACATTATAACGACAATAATGGGTTGTCTTACAACTCGGTTCGTCATATTGTTCAAGACAAGAAAGGGTTTTTGTGGTTTGGAACTTATTCGGGTTTGAACCGTTTTGACGGCTATCAGTTTAAAACTTATTTAAGCAGTTCGCCAGGTAAAAATAAATTGAATAACGACGATATTACGGCATTGGAACTTGACGATGCATCCAATAATTTGTGGATAGGAACCCGAAAAGGATTGACTCTTTTTAAAACCGATACCCAAACTTTTACCACTTTTTTACCCCAAAAAAACAATCCAAATAGTTTGCCGGACGAAGAGATTCGGTCGGTTTATGTGGATAAATTCAAAAGAGTTTGGGTAGGTACCAAAACCAAGGGAGTTTATTTGTTTTTTTTAAAAGAAAACCGATTCCAAAAGATTCCAATCAAGGGTTTCGATTACATAAAAGAAATTTTCGAAGATAAAACGGGAAATATTTGGGTGGGCAGTTACGAAACGGGATCTGTTGCAAAAATTAGCTTGAATACCAATGGAGCAATTGCAAAAATGAATACTTATACGCTCTCCATCCCAAATTCTGACGAGAAAAATCCGTACCTCAATTTTATTTATGAAGACGCCAAATCGGACATTTTTGTTGGCACCCGCCAAGGGCTTTATAAACTAGACAAAACGAGAAATACATTCGTAAACCTGTATATAGCAAATGACGAAATTAGAAGCAGTTTAGGCCCTTATTTTTTGTCGGTTGCCCGAGCGCCCGATGGCAAATATTGGGTAGGAACCTTGGGTGGTTTATTGGTTTGCAATCAATTGGAGGACATTGTCACTGGCAATTATAAATGGTATTACTCCATATTATCCGACGATAAATCCATTGTTGACAATCTCGTTTCGGCTTTATATTTTGATGCTTCGGGAGTACTTTGGGTAGGAACCGAAGACGGGTTGGATAAATATGATCCTTACGAAAATCAGTTTATTCTCAACAAAGACATTTCACGTTATATTGGTAGCCAAGCTCCTCGCATTCGGGGTTTTGCCAAAACTTATGACGGAAAAGTGATTGTCGAAACAAAACGCAATGGACTTTTTATTTCCAATGCAGCAGGTTTTGCTCCCTTGTATGACAACAAGAAAGATATGGCCAGCATTTATTCTGAAGATGGAAAGACTTTTTATTGCGGTCTTTGGAATGGCAATGTCTTGGTTTATAATTATCTAAACAACAGTTCCAAAGAAATTAATGTAGGGTTCAAGGGTTCACCCATTTTTGCATTTACAAAAGCTTCTGAAAACTCGATACTGATTGGTTCTTTTGGAGAAAGTGCTGTTATTTTAAACACCAAAACTTTAGAAACGCAAAATACGTTAAGCAAACTATTGCCAGAATTGCGAATAAATGCTGTTGAAAAAGATGGTTTTGACAACTTTTGGTTTGCCACAGAAACAGGAGTGGTAAAATACAATATCAAATCGGGCAACATCAAACGATTTAAATCGCTTAACAAAGAAAATGGAACTCGGCAAGACGACGAAGTTGAAGATATTAGTGATATTATAGTGGATAAATATGGTAAGATTTGGGCCTCTTCCCGTTTTGGATTGTACCTTTATAATCCTTCAAAAAACAATTTCGAAACCATCACCTATCCCAAGGAAATCTCCGGAAAATGGGTTACGGAAATGTTGTCCGACTCCAACGGCGATTTATGGTTAAACATCAACAACAATAGTATTGGAAGACTCAAACCCAATCTAAAAGACATCAAAGTTTATCACGTCAATAGCGGAAATAGATTGGATGTTTTTAGTTCCAGTGGTTTTTTCAGTTTCAATAATTCAACCATTTATTTGGGAGGGAAAAATGGCGTTATTTATTTTTCACCCCATAAAATGAAAAGAAATACCTGGGCGCCATCGCCCATTGTTACCGATTTCAAAATCCAGAACGATGAGGTATTCCCGGGTATGGAAATCAATGGACAAGTTCCGTTTTTGACTGATTTGAATTACGGAAAAAAGGCAGAGCTGAGTTATAAAAACCGTAATTTTTCTTTACAGTTTTCCACTCCCTCTTTCACTAATGAAAAACTCAACAAGTTTCAGTATATGTTAGAGGGTTTTGATAAACATTGGATGAATATAAACAGTAATTTAAGGATTGTTCAATATACAAATCTATATCCGGGCAATTACGTGTTTAAAGTAAAAGCCAGCAATAGCGATGGAAATTGGGGAAAAGAATCGGCTTATCAAATAAAAATTTTGCCGCCTTTTTGGTTAACGCCAACTGCTTTTTTATTGCTGTTTTTGTTTCTGTCCGCTCTTTTTTATTTTATTAGAAAAGAGGTTAAAAACCGCATACAATTGAAACAAGAATTGCTCACCGAAAAAATAAATAGAGAACAAGACGTAAAATTGAACAACGAAAAACTTCGATTTTTCACCAACATCTCACACGAATTAAGAACGCCATTGACGCTTATTTTAGGGCCCGCCAAGCAATTATTGGACGAAAACAAACCCAGTACAACTGATTATGAAAAAAGCAGGTACAATCTTATTTACCAAAATGCGAGTAGGTTGCTGAACTTGGTCAACCAAGTACTCGATTTTAGAAAAGCACAGTCGGGAGAATTAAAACTTAAAGTTTCAGAAACGGATATTTTGGCGTATTCCAAAAATATTTTCGATTCATTCAAGGAAATGGCTTTCAACAAAGGAATTAAACTGAACTTTATTTCCGAAAATGAAACCATCATAGGTTGGGTTGACAATGATAAGTATGACAAAATTCTTTACAATCTGTTGTCCAATGCCTTGAAATTTACCAATAAAAATGGAAATGTAACTTTGTCTATCCAGTTGATTGAAGGAGATGAAGAGTTGTTAAGCATAAAAGTGAGCGATGACGGAATCGGAATTCCACTCAAAAGTCAAGAAAAAATATTCAAACGATTTTATCAAGCCACCAATAGTAAACTCAATAACACGGGATCTGGTATTGGTTTGTCGTTGGTAAAATCGTTGGTAGAACTTCACAAAGGAGTCATAAAAGTAGAAAGTGTTCCCAACAAAGGGAGTGTTTTTATGGTTCAAATCCCGATAGATCGCAGTTTTTATGATGATAAAGAAGTGTTTGAATTTGTGTTGAAAAATGACAATTCCAGTATGCTCGTGCCTGAAAAATCAGCAAAAAAAATCATTCAAAACACGGACTTGAAAGAAAAAATAGTTGTAATCGAGGACAATTTAGAATTAAGAAAATATTTGATTGATTATCTGTCGGAATTTTATAAAGTGTATGATGCCGAAAATGGATTGGAAGGATTGAAAATTTGCCGAAAAATTAAACCCATCTTATGTGTTGCCGACGTGATGATGCCCGTAATGGACGGACTTACATTTTGCAATGAATTAAAAAAAGACGAATTTATTAGCCACATTCCCGTTGTTTTGCTAACGGCACTTTCTGAAAATGAAGATAAGGTAAAAGGCTATGAAACTGGAGCCGACGGCTATTTGGTAAAACCTTTTGAGCCTTCGTTGTTGAAAACCGTCATCGAAAACATTATTAAATCAAGGGCTGAATTAAAACTGAAATTCTCTGGTGAAGTGGACAGCAAAGTCAGTTTGCTTACGCATTCTCCAGTCGATGATGAATTTATTACCAAAGTTACTACACTAATAAATGACAATATCGGTGACATCGATTTGACAACCGAATTTTTATGTGATAAATTGAGAATAAGCTATCCAAAGTTGTACAAAAAAATCAAGGAATTGACCAATTTGGCCCCTAATGAATTCATTAGGACCATTCGTCTAAAAAAATCGGCAGAACTTCTAAAAACAAAAAAATACAACGTTACCGAAGTGACTAATCTGGTCGGTTTTAATGACCCATTGTACTTCAGTAGGTGTTTCAAAAAACAATTTGGTTTTCCGCCAAGCAAGTTGATTAATTAGGCAGAGTTCAAAAATTAGAAGCAAAACAGACTGTCAGAAATGATGGCTTTTTTTAATTCAAATCGTAGCCCCGCCGAGAATCGAACTCGGATCAAAAGTTTAGGAAACTCCCATTCTATCCGTTGAACTACGGGGCTGAAACTATAAAAGAGTATTGTTTCTGAAAGGTCGTGAATACTGAATTAGATTCAATCGCAATTCAATTATCAATATTCATAAACTTCATAACTCCAAGGTTTAATTTTTCTTTCAATTGCGTTCAAAATCACCTCTTTTTCTTCGAAAACATTAAACGCTTTTCCTGTTAATGATGTGTCTTTTATAGATATTGATTGCTCACTTGCTGAAAAATTCAGAATCACAAGTACCTTTTGACTTCCATTTTCTCTGATATAGGCATAAATAGCTTTCTCGTTTCCAATAAATACTTTTTTGAAGGAAGTATTAGCCGAAAGCGCAGCGTTTCTTTTTCTGAGATCCAGTAACGTCTTATAGAATTTTTCTCTTTGAAAGTTTTTAAAAACAATTGGATCTTTTTCAAAAAACTCTAAAGCTCTCAATACGGGTTCTTCTTGTCCGCTGTAAATGAGAGGAACGCTATTCTTCATGGTTTGAGTAAATACCGCAAAAGGTGCGTGGACAACTCCTGGAAAAGTTCCAAAATCGGCGTGATTCCAGCTGTTTTCATCGTGATTGCTGGTGAAATACATTTGAATTGTATGCTCAGGATATCGAGTTTCATTTTCCTTGTTGATGCTGTCCAATGCAAGCGCCGTCTTTTCGCCTTTGGCCACTTTTTCCATCATTTTAAACATATGCCAAGGGTAAACCGCATCGAAACCACTTTTGGCAAGATAAGTGCTGTCTCCTTCGGCAAGCATAAAAACATTCTTCATTTTTTTGAATTGGGGAATAGACTTACTCCAAAAAGCTGCGGGAACATTCCAAGCAACATCACATCTAAAACCGTCAATATTGGTATCTTTAATCCAGAATTTCATTGCGGCAATCATACTGTCTTGCAAAACTGGATTTTTGTAATCCAATTGTCTAGTGTCAGCCCAATCAAAGGCAACTGCCGCTTTGCCGGAATTGTCTTTTACAAAAAAATCGGGATGTTCCGTAATCCAGCGATGGTCGGCACCAGCGTGATTGGGAACCCAATCTATTAAAACTTTCATTCCCCTGTCGTGAATCGCCTTGACAATATTCTTGAAGTCGTCCATTGTTCCAAATTCTGGATTAATGGAGGTATAATCGGAAACGGCATAATAACTTCCCAAGGTTCCTTTTCTGTCCAATTTGCTAATGGGATTGATGGGCATAAACCAAATGGTTTCTACTCCCATTTCCTTTAGACGGTCGAGATGTTTGGTAAAGGCGTTAAAAGTTCCTTCGGGCGTATATTGACGAACATTCACTTCATAAATGTTGCCTTGCATTATCCAGTCTGGATGGCCATTGATTTGGCTTTTATTGGCTTTTGAAAATTTAGAGGTTCGACAACAAACCAAAGAAAAAGTAAATAGAATTAGCAACAAAAAAATATGAATTTTTTTCATGGTGAAATGATTAGGTTTTAAACGGAGTTGCAATAAGTCCTTTTCAATTTTAAACTACTTTGCTTGATTGGTAAGTTAAAATTAAGAAATTTTTTTTAAATGAGAAGTGGAAGAAAGATGAGGTGTTTAATAAAACAAAAAAGCCACTCAATTACTTGAATGGCTTTATGAAGCTCCCCCTCTTGGGCTCGAACCAAGGACCCTCTGATTAACAGTCAGATGCTCTAACCAACTGAGCTAAGGAGGAAACTGTATATTTTTAAATCTATAAGGAACGTTTTCTAATGCTTGCTGATGTTTGTGTCTCATCGTTTAAGCGGTGGCAAAGATAGTGCTAAAATTGATTTCTGCAAGCAAAATTTTAAAAAATTTTAAAAAATTTTACTTCCCTACAATGGCTTTATAAATGTCGTTTCCGTTGGCAAACAACAACAAAGTTATAAGTAGAAAGAAACCAACCATTTGTGCATTTTCTAGAAACTTGTCGCTTGGTTTTTTACCACTAACCATTTCGTATAATAAAAAGATGACATGACCACCATCAAGAGCAGGAATAGGCAATAAATTCATTACTCCAAGCATAATTGATAGTAAAGCCGTAATTGACCAAAACACTTCCCAACTCCAAGAATCTGGAAAAATATTATAAATAGCAGCAAATCCACCAACCCCTTTATAAGCACCAGTGCTTGGATTGAAAATCTTTTTTAATTGACCTCCGTAATCAATTAATTGGTTTTTTCCTTTTTCAATTCCTACTGGAATCGATTCCAAAAAACTATAATTTTCTTGAGTAAATTTATAATAACCTAGTTTTTCAAGGTTGTCTTCTTTCAAAGATCCTGGAAAAATTCCTAATTTGCCTTCTTTGTCCACTTCAACAGTAACAGGAGTTTCTTTTAGGTTTCTTAAAACTACTGCTGCTATTTTTTTTCCTTTATTAGCTTTTAAAATCACAGCTGCTTGGTCAAAATATTTTATAGCAACTCCGTTTAGAGAAACAATAATATCCTTAGGTTTTACTGCTAATGTGTTTTTAGAAGTGTCCGTAAACGTCCCAACAACAAATGGCATTCTTATAGTAATCACACCTTTTTTGTTGGAATCTAAAATTTTACCAATAAAATTGACGGGAAGGTCAATTTCTTTTTCTTCTCCGTTTCTATTAATAACAACTTTTTTAGACATCAAAATATCCATAGAAACCGAAGGAACAAATCGTTCTACTTTCTTACCATCAATCGATACAATTTTGTCTCCCGTTTTGATTCCAGCATTTTCTACCACAGGATTAGTTACCCAAATCCCATCTTTAATAGATTCATTATTGATGTAACTATCGCCATAAGCATAAGCCATTCCGATATAAATAATAAAAGCCAAAATGAAATTAACAGTTACTCCGCCCAACATAATAATCAATCGTTGCCAAGCAGGTTTTGAACGAAATTCCCAAGGTTGAGGCGGCAAAGACATTTGTTCCTTGTCCATACTTTCGTCAATCATTCCCGAAATTTTCACATAACCACCAAGAGGCAACCAACCGATTCCGTATTCGGTTTCGCCAATTTTCTTTTTAAACAAAGAATATTTTACGTCAAAAAATAAATAGAATTTTTCTACTCGGGTTTTAAATAGTTTAGAAGGAATAAAATGTCCTAACTCGTGAAGTATAATCAGTAATGATAAGCTCAATAAAAATTGAGAAAGCTTGATAACTATTTCCATTTCTTGTTTTTAAATTCTGTATTGCGCACAAAAGTAAGGTTTTCTATTATAGTTCCAAAGATTTCCTTTTAGGCAAGACGATAATTATTTGTTAATAAATGCGCTATTCCCTTTTAATCTTCGCTGCTTCTCCCTTAACTTTACTTTTTGAAACTCGATTATTGAGTTGATGTTTCGCTTGTTCTAATTAAAACTCGTTTTATGACATCCAAATTATTTTCTCCCGTTCAAATAAAAAGCCTCACTTTCAAAAATAGAATCACGATTTCACCAATGTGTCAATATTCATCCACAGATGGTTTTGCAACCAATTGGCATCTTGTTCATTTAGGAAGTCGAGCCAGTGGTGGTGCCGCCTTAATCATTCAGGAAGCGACCGCAGTTTGTCCCGAAGGACGAATTTCTCCTGCTGATTTGGGAATCTGGAAAGACGAACAAATCGAAAAAATGAAAACCATCAACCAGTTCATCATTTCACAAAATTCAATTCCAGGAATACAATTGGCACACGCTGGAAGAAAAGCAAGCGTTTCAGAACCTTGGAATGGAAACAAAAAATTAGATTTCGCTCAAGGCGGATGGCAAACCGTTAGCTCAAGCGCCCTACCCTATCACGAAAACGAACCCTTTCTGCCAGTTGCTTTAGACAAAATTGGAATTCAAAAAGTGATTTCCGATTTCAAATCGGCAACCAAAAGAGCCGTTGAAGCGGGTTTTCAAGTTCTTGAAATTCATGGAGCACACGGTTACTTACTACATCAATTTTTGTCGCCTTTAACGAATAATAGAACGGACGAATACGGCGGAAGTTTCGAAAACAGGATTCGATTTACACTTGAAATTCTCGAAGCGGTACAATCAGAATGGCCAGAAAATTTGCCTTTGTTTGTTAGAATATCAGCTACAGATTGGGCTGAAGGAGGTTGGGATATTGAGGAATCCGTACAACTTTCGAAAATATTAAAAGAGAAAGGCGTAGATTTAATAGACGTTTCTTCGGGCGGATTGGTATCTCATCAACAAATTGCAATTGGACCCGGTTATCAAGTTTCATTTGCAGAAAAAATCAAGAAAGAAACAGAAATTTTGACAAGTGCAGTAGGTTTAATCACTACCTCTTCTCAAGCAGAAGCAATTGTTTCTGATGGAAAAGCCGATTTGGTTATGTTTGCTAGAGAATCTTTGAGAAACCCTAATTTGGCTTTGGATTTTGCCAAAGAACTCGGTGTTGAAGTATCCTGGCCAAAACAATATGAAAGAGCAAAAAAATAAACACGAATAATTCTTAAATTACCTTATATGTCTTATATGGTAAGACTTTGAAACCTATAAGGCATATAAGTTCAATGCTAAAATAGTTAGATTTTAAAATAAACAAAATGCAAAAAATAAAAACAGCGCTACTGTCTTACGGAATGTCGGGAAAAGTTTTTCACGCTCCTTTTTTAGAACTTCATCCCGGATTTGAACTTCTTGGTTCTTGGGAAAGAAGTAAAAAACTAATTCAAGAAGATTATCCCGAAGTTAAAAGTTATCCTAGTTTAGAATCTATTTTGGAAGACAAATCGATTGATTTGGTTGTGGTGAACACTCCTATCGACACTCATTTTGAATACACCAAAAAAGTATTACTCGCCGGAAAACACGCCATTGTCGAAAAAGCATTTACCGCAACATTAGCCGAAGCACAGGAATTGGCAGCTTTGGCCGGAGAAAAAGGTTTAAAATTGTCTGTTTTCCAAAATCGAAGATGGGACAGCGAGCTCAAAACCGTCAAGAAAGTTCTAGACGCTAATTTGTTGGGCGAAATCGTCGAAGCCGAGTTTCATTTTGACCGCTACAACCCCGTTTTGAGTCCAAAAGTACACAAGGAAACCGTCAATTCTGGTTCTGGAATTTTGAAAGATTTAGGCCCTCACATTATTGACCAAGCCTTGTATTTGTTTGGTTTGCCCAATGCCGTTTTTGCCGATATTCGAATCACGAGAGAACATTCGTTAGTCGATGATTATTTAGATATTTTACTGTATTATTCAGATGTGAGAGTGCGATTGAAAGCCGGATTTTTTGTGAGAGAACCCAACCCTTCCTATGTGGTTCACGGCAAGAAAGGTTCTTTTTTGAAATCGCGTGGCGATGTGCAGGAAGACGAGTTGAAACTAGGTAAAAAACCTAATTTAACCACTTGGGGAACCGAAAAAGAAGGCCAAGAAGGTCTTTTGCACACCGAAATAGATGGTAAAATTATCAAAGAAAAAGTGCCAACACTTCAGGGTAATTATT
Organism: Flavobacterium alvei; assembly: GCF_002920895.1. Classification (GTDB taxonomy): domain Bacteria; phylum Bacteroidota; class Bacteroidia; order Flavobacteriales; family Flavobacteriaceae; genus Flavobacterium; species Flavobacterium alvei. Next base: position 403,114 of record NZ_PQVG01000004.1, on the reverse strand, counting down.
ACGACTTTTTTGATGGAGTTTATCAAGCGATTGCCAATGAAAAATTGGAACCAGTAACCGCCCAAGACGGCGTGAATGTGATGCGAATTATTGATGCAGCGGTTCAAAGTAACTCTCAAAAGAAAGCCATCAACTTATAAACAATAACGTTGTAATGTTCTGTTTGAAAGGAAAATGCCTATTAGAAACAGATTGATTTTGTATTTTTGCAGATTCAATTCTAAAAAAGAAACGATTTGCAGTATTTTAATTTTATTGGAGCTTACAAAGCAAAAGGGAAATACAAAAAAACCTATCGTGATGCCAAACAATCGTATTTGAATCGAATTCGTTGGGGTGTTTCTATGTTCTATTTTGGAATGGGTTTGTGTTTTTCGAGTTGGGCAAGCCGAATTCCAACCATCAAAGCTGCTTTAAATTTAAGCGATGGCGAGTTGGGTACGATTCTATTTGCCTTACCAATTGGACAATTGACAATGATGTTTTTTTCGGGTAAACTTGTTACCCGTTTTGGTAGTGAACGTACACTTCCTTTCGCCATTTTGATGTATGCTTTTAGTTTAACCAATATCGGTTTGGCACAAAATGCTTGGCAATTGGCACTCGGATTGGTTTCTTTTGGAATCTTTGGCAATTTGACCAATATTTCAGTAAATACACAAGGCGTTTATACGGAAGGAATTTTCAGAAGAACTATTATGTCCTCTTTTCATGGAATGTGGAGTTTAGCAGGATTTACAGGAGCCTTAGTCGGATTGGGAATGTTGGCACTAAAAATTACAACTTATATGCATTTTGTTATTGTAGCTTTTGTAGTAGTAGTATTGGTAGCCATCAATTTCAAATATTTGATAAAAGCCAAAGAAAAAGTTCGACCTGCCAAGAAAAAAATATTTAGCAAACCCGATAAGTCATTGATTTTGTTGGGTGTAATTGGTTTTTGTAGTATGGCAAGTGAAGGAATTATGTTTGACTGGAGTGGCGTTTATTTCAAAGATATCGTCAAAGCTCCAGGTTCATTAATTGTTGTGGGTTATACCTCTTTTATGATAATGATGGCGGGTGGACGGTTTTTTGGAGGTTATTTAATCGATAAATTTGGACGAAAAACTGTGATGCAAATTAGCGGTGTAATGATTTCCTCAGGCTTATACATTGCGGTATTTCTTCCGTATATTATTCCGTGTACTCTTGCTTTTATGATTGTTGGTTTGGGAGTTTCGACCGTTATTCCAACACTTTATAGTATTGCGGGAAAACATCCAACCATCCCAACTGGCGAAGCTTTGACAGCTGTTTCCAGTGTGAGTTTCTTAGGTTTTTTGATGGGACCTCCTGTTATTGGTCATATTTCAGAACAATTTGGTTTGCAATTTTCATTCGCTTTTATTGGTATGTTCGGCATTTTGATTGCCTTTTTGGTCAAAAGAGTGAAAGCAATGGAGTAAATTTCTCTTTGTTTATGGTTTAAAAGGAATTTTTAGAAATTAAATTCTAAAATTATTTCCTTTGAACAATATGTTTATTCTTTTCCGAAATTGGCATAGGGTAATAGTATTTTTTTAAACTATCTATAAGTTTTTTTGTAAAAAGTTCAGCGCCTGTTTTATTTAAATGAGATGCATTATAAAAATATTTTTTTTGATACGATAAAGGGTCATTTGAATAATTATAAAAAGGGATGTCATATTTTTTGCTGTATTTTTCATAAAGCGATATTATTACACCTCTGTTTTTTACAAATTTTTGTCCCTCAATATATTCTGGAGAATAAACGAATAATAGCTTAATTTTTTTAGATTTACATTCATTTAAAAAATGTTCAAATAAGACTATTGATGATGAGTCTAATTCTCTCTCATAATTTTTCATTGTTTTTTTCGCTTTATCAAAATCTAAATTCCATTGTCTATCTTGTCCTTGATAACCTTTTATTCTTTCAACTTCATTATTTGTTTTTTTTACTAAAAAAGCGGTTTGGATAGCATTTTGTCTGCCGAAATATCTGATTAAAGGAATTTCATAATCAATAGATTTAAATCCGTTATAGCTTATTGTGGCATTTCTTATTTTATCATTCCAAAGCATATAAGGCAAAAATTGATCAGAATTATATAAATCTTTCACTTTTTGTAAGGTGAAAACATCCAAAGAAAAAATTATAATTTGTGGGTTAGTGTTATTTTCCAATAATAGAGAATGTCTCAAATATTGCAACCAAAAATTATGTCCATCAATACCTAAATTATATGTTGATACATTTAGAGCATCACCTATCATTTTAGGATTAATATGTACCCAAGCTCTTGAACTACCATATATTACAATTTTTGAATTTATTTGTCCATCAATAATCGCATTCCACGTTGAGTATTCTTTTACAGCAAAAGAATTTGATTTTTTTAAATTTGTCGATATATAATTATCTGCATAAAAAGAAATTAAAACAATAGGCAATAAAAAGAGTAAAATTTGTTTTATAAATTTTTTCATAGTCTAAAATTGAAAATAAATAAATTGTTGTTCTTTACCTCCATAATAGAAAAGACCCAAAATTATCACATAGTAAATTATCCATCGTATAAATTTGGGAAATTTCAATTCCAAATTTGCAATCGCATGTTGATTTTCTCGACCTAACCATTCAATGACTATAAATATAAGAATTAGCAGAATTTTTGGTTTCATTGAATCATCTCCATCAAATTCTGGATATATTAAAAAATTTGTTGAAAATATTTTAGTAATGGTAATCCAAGCCTGTGTTAGATTATTGGACCTAAAGAAAATCCAAGCAAATACTGTCAATCCAAAAGTAAACCCCATTGAAAACAACTCTTTTAATGAAGGCAAAACCTTTCCTTTAGCCACAATGTCTAGGTTATTCCTATTGGTTTTGAATATAATTGAAGGCATAATATAGAGTGCATTTAAGAAACCCCAAAATATAAATGTCCAGTTTGCTCCGTGCCAAAAACCACTTACCAAGAAGATTATCAATATATTCCTGATTTTCATCCAAGTCCCACCTTTGCTCCCTCCTAAAGGGAAATACAGATAATCTCTAAACCAAGATGACAAAGAAATATGCCATCGTCTCCAAAACTCAGCAATGTCTCTAGAGAAATAAGGAAAAGCAAAGTTTCGTAATAAATCTATTCCAAATAGTCTAGCCGTGCCTATGGCAATATCTGAATATCCAGAGAAATCACCATAAATCTGGAAAGCAAAAAAGATTGCTCCCAACATAAGTGTACTTCCTGAATAGTCCCCTGAATTATTGAAAATTGTATTTGCAAATTGTGCACAGTTATCTGCAATGACAATTTTTTTAAATAATCCCCACAAAATTTGTCGTAGACCATCAACTGCATTTATATAATTAAATTCTCTCTTTTTCTTAATTTGTGGAAGAAGATGGGTGGCTCGTTCAATAGGACCAGCTACTAACAATGGAAAAAAACTAACAAAAACCGAATAGTCAATAAAATCCTTTTCTGCTTTAATTCTGTCTTTGTAAATGTCTATCACATAAGATAAACCGTGAAAAGTATAAAATGAAATACCTACTGGGAGAATTACTTTCAAAGTCCAAGGATTTACTTGTAGACCTAAATTTGAAATTGCTTCTGCAAAAGATTCTACAAAAAAATTGTAGTATTTAAAAAATCCTAAAAAACCAAGATTAATAGATATGCTGAGCCAAAACCAAAAATTTTTTACTTTTTGGTTTTTAGAATCTGAAATTTTAATACCAGCACAGTAGTCAAGCACAGTAGAAAAAACCAATAAAAATAAAAATCGCCAATCCCAGCATGCATAAAAGAAATAGCTTGAAACTAAAAGCAAGATATTTTGATATTTTAAACTTTTGTTTGTTACAAACCAATAGAGTATAAAAACAATTGGTAAAAAAATCGCAAAGTTTATGGAGTTAAAAAGCATTTTTTTATGTCTATTTTGTTTGATTTAATAACCTTGGCTAGTTTTCAGTATAAGATTTAAAAATTCAAAAAAACTAAAAAACTTTACCTTACAAACATACTTACAAATTTTTGTATTTTAACAGATAATAAATTTTATAAATCCTTATTCCAATAAGTCCCTCGTAAATCATTAAATTTGTGGCTTATTAAAAGTTATGTTAGAAAAAGAAATAATAAATTTTGAAAAAACGGCCATTGTTGGTATCGTTACCCAAAACCAAAGCGAAGATAAACTCAACGAATATCTGGACGAATTGGAGTTTTTGACTTTTACGGCCGGCGGTGAAGTGGTGAAACGTTTTTGGCAAAAAATGGACAAACCCAATCCAAAAACATTTTTGGGAACCGGAAAAATAGACGAAATCAATCTTTTTGTAAAAGAAAATGGCATTTCGACACTTATTTTTGATGATGAATTAACACCTTCACAGCAAAAAAATATTTCCAAAATCATAGATTGCAAAATCCTCGACAGAACTAATCTTATCCTAGATATTTTTGCTCAAAGAGCCGAAACTTCTTATGCTAGAACCCAAGTAGAATTGGCACAATGTATTTATTTATTGCCAAGATTATCTGGTTTGTGGACGCACTTAGAACGTCAAAAAGGGGGAATCGGGATGCGTGGACCGGGAGAAACAGAGATTGAAACCGACCGTCGTATCGTTCGTGATCGAATTTCGTTGTTGAAAGAAAAAATAAAAGCCATTGACAAACAAATGGGAACCCAAAGAAGCAATCGTGGTGCTATGGTTCGAGTAGCTTTAGTAGGTTATACCAATGTTGGAAAATCGACCCTGATGAATGCTGTTGGGAAAAGCGATGTTTTTGTAGAGAACAAATTGTTTGCCACCTTGGACACCACCGTCCGAAAAGTGGTGATTAAGAATTTACCTTTCCTGCTTTCAGACACCGTTGGGTTTATTCGAAAACTGCCTACACAGTTAGTAGATTCTTTCAAAAGTACACTGGATGAAGTTCGCGAAGCCGATTTATTATTGCATGTTGTTGATATTTCGCATCCTGATTTTGAGGATCATATAGAGTCTGTCAACCAAACTTTGGCCGACATCAAGGCGAAAGATAAACCCGTGCTGATGGTTTTCAACAAGATTGATGCCTACAAACATTTGACCATTGACAAAGATGATTTGATGACTGAAAAAACGCCAAGACATTATACGCTTGAGGAATGGAAAACCACTTGGATGCACCGTGTAGGCGAAGAAAACGCTTTGTTTATTTCGGCTGCCAATAAGGAAAATTTTGAGGAATTCCGAGAACGAGTTTATGAAGCCGTGAGACAAATTCACATCACACGTTTTCCTTACAACAAGTTTTTGTATCCTGATTACAAAGATGCTACTGAGAAAGAAGAATAAAAAAATGCCTTTTGATTTAATTTTCAAAAGGCATTTTTTTCATAAAATCAAAAAAATATCATTCCCTTTTCCGCAAAATCTCCTACTTTAAGGTAATGATTTTTGGTTTTTAACCAAGGTTATAATTAATTTTTAGTCAATCATTGACAGAAAAACACTTTCGTAAAGTCGGAGACTTTGCGGAACCGAACAAGGTTTTACAACTCTCCAACCTCATTAATTTGGTCTAAAATATTCGTTTGATTGGGTGAAATATAATTTTTTACTTCAATCACATTTTCCTTTCTAAACAGTAAATCTAAAGCGTTGTATAATTTTAATAATACATCTCTATCTTCTTTCTGCATCTCGACCGCAGTATTAAAATCAAATACATAATTATTAGAATTACGAACTTCTACTTTAATCGTTTTAGGCGTGATTTTAAATTTAACTACATCCATAAATTTATTCTATTAATTTACTCCAATGCTCCTCAAAGTCTCCGACTTTGAGGTAGTGATTCTCGGTTTTTAACCGACCTCATATTTAATTTTTATGTCAGTCACAGACTGACGAACACATTCACAAAGTTGGAAACTTTGCGAAGCTAAAAATTATTCCCCGCCCAGCATCTCCATCAATTCCAGACATCTTCTTGTGGTTTTGGCATTATCAAAAGTCAGTAATAATCTTAAACCAGCAGGTGTTTGTTTTTCTTTCATTACACAAATATTGCTGTTTTTTTGCACAAACTGAATCACTTTATGAAAACGGTTCGAAGTATAATAATCCGATTGTTGGTCGGACACAAAATACCCAATCATCTTTCCTTTTTTCATTACGAGTTTTTCGATTCCTACTTTCGATGCAATCCATTTAATGCGGATGCTGTTCATTAAAGCCAGCGCTCTTGGTGGCATTGGTCCAAAACGGTCAATGAGTTTATTTTGGAAAACAACCAACTCTTCTTCGTTTTTCACATCGCCTAATTCGTTGTACAAACTCAAACGCTCCGTAACATTATTGATGTATTCATCCGAAAACAACAACTCAAAATCCGTGTCAATTTGCAGGTCTTTTACATATTCTTTTTCGACGCCGCTATCTTCGTTTTCATACAATTCCTTGAATTCATTTTCCTTCAATTCTTCGATGGCTTCGTTCATAATTTTTTGGTAGGTGTCAAAGCCAATTTCGTTGATGAAACCACTTTGTTCGCCTCCCAATAAATCTCCCGCACCACGAATTTCCAAATCCTTCATCGCAATATTGAAACCGCTTCCCAGTTCCGAGAATTGTTCCAAGGCTTGAATTCGTTTTCGGGCATCATCCGTCATCGCCGAATACGGCGGACAAATGAAATAACAAAAGGCTTTTTTGTTGCTACGCCCTACCCGACCACGCATTTGATGTAAATCGGACAAGCCAAAATTATTGGCATTATTAATGAAAATCGTATTAGCATTTGGAACGTCCAATCCGCTTTCGATAATGGTGGTTGCAACCAAAACATCGAATTCTCCGTTCATAAAAGCCAACATCAATTCCTCTAATTTGGCTCCGTCCATTTGACCGTGACCAATTCCCACTCGCGCATCGGGAACCAAACGCTGAATCATTCCGGCCACTTCCTTGATGTTTTCGATTCGATTATTGATAAAGAAAACCTGTCCGTTACGCTGAATTTCATACGAAATCGCATCCCGAATCAACTCTTCGCTAAAACCAACCACATTCGTTTCAATGGGATAACGATTGGGCGGAGGCGTTGTAATTACGGACAAATCTCGCGCCGCCATCAACGAAAACTGCAAAGTCCTCGGAATTGGCGTTGCCGTCAAGGTCAACGTATCCACATTGGCTGCGATGGTTTTGAGTTTGTCTTTTACGTTGACTCCAAATTTTTGTTCCTCGTCCACAATCAGCAATCCGAGGTCTTTGAAAACCACATTCTTGTTGACCAATTGATGCGTTCCAATAACTATATCCAATTTACCTTCAGCCAATTGTTTGAGGGTTTCGGCCTTTTGTTTGGCAGTTCTAAAACGGTTCAAATAACCAACAGAAACGGGCATTTCCTTCAACCTTTCGATAAAAGTCCTATAATGTTGGTAAGCCAAAATCGTCGTAGGAACCAAAACCGCGACTTGTTTCGAATTATCCACAGCTTTGAAAGCGGCACGAATAGCAACCTCTGTTTTTCCGAAACCTACGTCGCCACAAACCAATCGATCCATTGGTCGGTCGCTTTCCATATCGGCTTTGACTTCGGCGGTTGATTTGGTTTGGTCCGGAGTGTCTTCGTAAATGAAGGAACTTTCCAATTCGTTTTGCAAATAACTGTCGGGTGCAAAACGGAATCCTTTTTCCAATTTTCTTTTGGCGTACAATTGAATCAAATTGAAAGCTATATGTTTGACTCTCGCCTTGGTTTTCTGCTTTAGAATCTTCCAAGCATTCGAACCTAATTTGTAAATTTTGGGTGGCGTCCCATCCTTTCCGTTGTATTTCGAAATTTTGTACAGAGAGTGAATACTTACATACACAATATCATTATCCGCATAAACCAGTTTTATGGCTTCCTGGGTTTTGCCTTCTACTTGAATTTTTTGCAAACCACCAAATCGTCCAATTCCGTGATCGATATGGGTTACATAATCGCCAACGGACAAAGTCGTGAGTTCTTTTAAAGTAATATTTTGCTTCTTCGAAACATTGCTTTTGATGCTGAATTTATGATACCGCTCAAAAATTTGGTGATCGGTATAACAAGCCAATTGATTTTCTTCGTCGATAAATCCTTGATAAATAGGCAAAACAATCGTGTTGTATTGCTTTCTGATGTTCTCGGAGTTTTCTTCATCCAAAGTTTCGAAAATATCGTGAAAACGTTTGGCTTGGGCATCATTGGAACAAAACAAATAATTTTTGTAGCCGTTGAAATGGTTGTCGTTCAAGTTATTCAGCAACAAATCAAATTGTTTGTTGAACGATGGCTGCGGTTTGATATAAAAATCGAATGCTTTCTTGGTTTTATAAATGGGCTTCGAACTCAATTCAACAACCGAAAAATCCAAACTTTTCTTGATGAATTCTGCCTGATTCAGAAACAATTGATTTGGTGCCACGTGATTTACGGTAGCGTTCAGATTTTCGAAAATCTCGGTAGCTTTAGCAAAAAGCTTATCCAATTTAGAGAAAAGAGAATCTGTGTCTTGGATAAATAGAACCGTTTGATTATTAATGTATTCCAGGAAACTTTCACGGTTTTCCTGAAAAAACTTGTTCTCCACATTGGGAATAATCGTGATTTTCTTTTGCTTTTCGATTGAAAGCTGAGTTTCCACGTCAAAGCTTCGAATGCTATCGACTTCGTTGCCAAAAAATTCTATTCGATACGGATTGTCATTCGAAAAAGAAAACACGTCCACAATTCCCCCACGAACGGAAAATTCGCCGGGTTCTGTAATAAAATCAACCCTTTTGAATTCATATTCAAACAACACTTCGTTGATGAAATCAATGGAAATCTGGTCGCCGACGGCCACTTTCAAAGTATTTTTATCCAGTTCTTTTCTAGTGACGACTTTCTCGAAAAGCGCTTCGGGATAAGTGACAATAATAGCTGGTTTTTTGCGAGAATTGATGCGGTTCAAGACTTCGGCACGCAATAAAACATTGGCATTATCGGTGTCTTCAATTTGGTACGGACGACGATAGGAACCTGGATAAAAAAGTACGTCTTCTTCACCAATCATCTGTTCTAAATCGTTCAGATAATAAGCGGCTTCTTCTTTGTCATTCAGGATCAATAAAAACGGCTTTTCTGCTTTTTTAAAAAGCGATTGCACCACAAACGAAAGTGACGAACCCAGCAATCCATTGAGCTGAATTTTAGTGTTGGCTTGTTGCAAACTATCGACAATTTGCTTGACTTTTGGCGAATTGTCGTAAATTGAATATAGATTTTTTTTACTCAACTCGAGGCGTATTTGGGTCAAACTGTGGTGAATTTGGAATGGCTCTTGCGGTGTCCTTAATCATTTGCAATAATTCAGACTCTCCTTCTTCGAGCGGAATTTTGCTTTTTTGGGAAATTTTATCCATTTGGTTTTGCAAAGCCAATAATTGAGTGTTGATTTCAGGAATTAAAGCAATCACTTTTTGTTCGGGAATGTCGGTCAAATGGATGTATAAATCTAGCATTCGCACCTTGGTAATTAAGATGGCAATGCGACTTTTCATCTGGGGATTGTTATATTCTACAGGAGTAAAATCATTCAATGCCATTACTTTCTTAGAAAGTTCAGCTGCTTTTTTCTGGAAAGCACCAATAGTTTTCTTCGGCTTTTGGTCTAATTCTTCCAAAAACGAACGCCATTCTTTCCAAGTATTGGTGTTAATTTGGGCAGTAGTATTAATAGGCTTAGCATTAAAAACCCAAGCTTTTTCGATAATCGAAAAAATTAATTCTTTCTTTTTGATGTCTTTTAGGGATTCTACTTGACGTTTTTCGTCCTCATTTTTACAAGAAAATAAGGCAAAAATGAATAAAAAGAGAACTATATACTTTAATTTCATTAGATACAATTTGAGTCGCAAAGTTACGAAGTAAATTTACAAATATGCATTCGAACATTTACAATAACAATCTAATATCTTTGATTCCTGTTTCTTGCATTTACAGAATATAAATTAAGAAATTATACAAGATTAATAAGGCTAATTTTCAGAAAATCATGCTTTTTATTAGAAATTTTGATGTTCAATAAAACAGTATATTTGTATAAGAAAAACCAACCAGATGAATCCTAAAATACTGATTATAGGTGCTTGCGGGCAAATAGGAACCGAGTTAACACATCGACTTCGGGAATTATATGGAATTGAAAATGTGGTCGCATCAGATATTCGAAAATTGAATAATGATATTGTGAACTCTGGAATTTTTGAAGTGATAAATGCACTTGATTTTAATCAAATTGAGCATTTGGTTGAGGTGCATCACATTACTGATATTTATTTGATGGCAGCATTATTATCGGCAACAGCCGAAAAAAACCCTGCTTTTGCTTGGGATTTGAATATGAATTCATTGTTTCATGTTTTGAATTTGGCCAAAGCCAAAAAAATAAAAAAAGTATTCTGGCCATCGAGTATTGCTGTTTTTGGACCAACGACGCCAAGAGAAAACACACCACAATACACCATTATGGAACCTTCGACCGTTTACGGAATTAGCAAACAATCTGGCGAAAGATGGTGCGAATATTATCATACTCATTTTGGAGTTGATGTTCGAAGTGTGCGTTATCCGGGTTTAATCAGTTGGTCAACTCCTCCTGGTGGCGGAACCACAGATTATGCGGTGGATATTTATCACAAAGCTTTGAGTGATGGAAAATATGAGTGTTTTTTGTCTTCAGAAACCAAAATGCCCATGATGTATATGGACGATGCTATTGACGCCACCATCAGAATTATGCAAGCTCCAGCCGAAAATATTAAAATTCGTTCTTCTTATAATTTGTCGGCCATGAGTTTTACTCCAACCGAAATTGCGGCTGAAATAAAAAAACATATTCCTGATTTTACCATTTCGTATGAGCCTGATTTTCGTCAAATAATTGCTGATAGTTGGCCAGCTAGTATTGATGATTCTCGAGCTAGAGCAGACTGGAACTGGCATCACGAATTTGATTTAGAAAGTATGACCGTCGATATGTTAGAACATTTAAAGCAGATTGATTATCACTAAAAAATAACTTCCTTGATTTTTCTGCGGATGGTAGCTTTATAATCTTTGGGATAGGTTCTTTCTCCCATAAAAACTTCGGTCATTGCATTGGCCAAAAGCTGACCGTATTTTTTAAGAAAAAGGTTGCGTAAGGCTCTTTTTTCGTAGAAAAATTTAGATAAAACAACCCCAGTTCGAATCTCTGGCAAAATGCTGTTTTCCAATTTTTCGTGATACAATTTCGATGCTAAAACCCCGTCTAGTTTACTTTCAATAATGGATTGTGCTGCCAAAACGCCGCTTAAAATAGCATTCGAAATTCCTTCGGCAACGATTGGATCAGCAAATCCAGCAGCATCGCCAATTAAAAACACATTCTTTTGAACAAAAGTATCGGTTCTAGGAGAAACAGGAATTACAAATCCGTGAGCTTCTTCATTTATAATTTCGGTGATACCAAGGGTTTTTAGATAGTCGGCATAGTATTTTTTTAAATCTATTTTCTGCTTGGTTTTAACAAAAACACCAACTCCAATGGATAAATGATTTTTTTTAGGAAAACACCAGCCGTAGCCCAATGGAATAACATCAACATCGAAACGAACATTTTTTGATAATCGTTCAAAATCGGCAACAGGAACTTCTACTTCATATTCTAAAGCGGGAATAATATTTCGGGTTTCTTGCCATCCTGCTATTTTGGCAACAGGACTTAAGGCTCCGTCTCCAGCGATGATGAATTTTGCCTGTACATCGCCTTCACTCGTATGAATGGTTTGAATTTCGCCAAACGAAATGGCTAAAACTTTATGGTTTTGAAGAAGAGTAACGCCGTTTTCTTTTGCTTTTTCGACTATCAAATGGTCAAAAGCATCGCGCATAATCATACTTACAATTGGCTGGTCTCTGTTGGTGGTAAATTTTAAATTTGTATTGGCAAAATAAGTATCTACTTCAAAGAATTCTTTTTCTACTACCGAAGAAATATCAAAAGGCATATTTTTTCTGCCACGAAAGACCAATCCACCACCGCAAGTTTTATATCTGGGTAAAATTTCCTTTTCAATTATCACGGTCGAAAGACCACTTTTGGCTAATTCGAACGCTGCCGAAGCTCCAGAAGGACCACTCCCAATTATGGCTACATCAAATGATTTCATACGTTTTTTTTTCAAAACTAAAGGAATAGTTGTGAAAAACAAATTTTTAGTTTCAAATAGCTGTTTTATAGTAAAAGAAAATTTTATTTTATCTCATAGGTATTATCAGCTTGCTTCACGTCGGCCATTAATCCACTTGGGTCGATTGTTATTTTTTTGATGGTTTTGGTATTTGAATCTACCCAAAATGTGTAAGTCGGATTTGCCCAAGTCCAATCACTTAAAACTGTTCTTTTTATTGCTGGATTCGGGTTTTCTTTCTCAAAACTCATCATACGTAGCGGAATATAAAAACTCTCTTTTGTGCCATCGGTATATTCAACCAAAATATCAATTGGCATTGGCATTCTACCTATTCTTTCTAAAGTAATTACCGTGTTTTTCCCTGTATAACCTAGGTCAATTCTAACATCTTTAATTCCATAATCTATCGTGTTGGTGGTTTGAGTCCAATCGGTTAAATACCAATCGAGGTTGGCTCCCGAAACACGCTCGGCAGTTCTTTTGATATCATTAGGTGTTGGATGTTTGAATTTGAAGTCTTGAAAATATTTTTTCAATGTTTTGGCAACATTCTCTTTTCCAATAAGATATTCTAATTGTGCCAAGAAAATTTCGCCTTTGTAGTATGAAGAAATACTATAGGGTCTGTTCTCGTCATATCGGTCGCCGTGAGTGGTTTGCGGTTGTTCTTTTCCCGATTCAACTAATTTATAATAGGCTTTATAGGTTGGCAGGAATGGGTTTTCTGTCTTTTTTTCAGCAATTTCATTTAATGCTAAATCTTCAATATAGGAAGTAAATCCTTCGTCCATCCACGGGTGTTTGCTTTCATTTGAGGCTAAAATGTGCTGAAACCATGAATGTCCTAATTCGTGAGTTGCCGTTCCTAAAATCCCTTCAAATTTTCCGTTTCCAAGCATTAATGTACACATGGCATATTCCATTCCGCCATCGCCACCTTGAATAAAGGAATATTGTTTATAAGGATAATTACCAACAAAGTTGTTGTAAAACTTCATTATTTGAACCATTTTGGGTTGCAAAGCTTTCCAGTTTTCGATAATTTCTGGATTGTTTTTATAAAGAAAATGCAAATCGACATTGTTGGGACCTTTGACAATATCGTGAAGGTAATTTTTATCGGCAGCCCAAGTAAAGTCGTGAACCATTGGAGCATAAAAATGCCAAGTCAAGGTTTTAGAGTTCTTTGGATATACAACCGATATTCCTGCATCTTGATAACCGTGACCTATTTCGTTTTTGTTTTGCAAATAACCCGAACCTCCTAGAACATATTCTTTGTCAATAGAAATTTTTACGTCAAAATCTCCCCAAACTCCGTGAAATTCTCTTCCAATGTAGGGATCGGCGTGCCAACCTTCGAAATCAAATTCGGCTATTTTTGGATACCATTGTGCCATCGATAATTCGACTCCTTCGGCATTATTTCTGCCAGAACGACGAATTTGAACTGGAACTTGACCATCAAAATCGAGTGTGAATGTAGTTTTCGAATGAGGTAGAATGGGTTTAGCCAAAGTTACTTCAAGAATGGTTCCAACGGTTTTTGCAGAGGCAGTAATTCCGTCTTGTTTAAAATTTGAAATGTTTAAATAGCCAATTTCATCGGGTTTCAAGGTTTTAATTCGGCTTTCTTTAATTTCGGTATCACCGCGTTTTACTTTATTTACCATTCTAGCATCGGGATCTTTGATGCTTTGAAGTCTAGCGTCCATTTCGCTTCCAGGTTGAAAAGCATTGTTGAACAAATGATAATAAACACGTTTTAAAGTATCGGGCGAATTATTGGTGTAAACCAACTTCTGTTTGCCTTTGTATTGATAGTTTTTCACATTCATCACCACGTCCATTTTATAATCGACATGTTGTTGCCAATATTCTGAACTTTGGGCAAAACCATTTGCAAAACTCAATAAAAACACAGAAATTAAAAGAATTTTTTTCATAATAATAAAACAGAAAATGGAAGGATTTAACTCCCTCCATTTTAAAATTAGACCTAAATTATTGTTATTTTGACATTTTATCAGCCATCAATAGTGCGTTGTAAGCATTGACCATTTTCCCTGATTTAGACAAAGTTGAAAACGGACGAACATCGTTTGGTTTTCCGCCAACAATAACATCAGTAGTTATTGCTACACCAGAATCCATCAAAATGTGTTTCACTTGTTTGGCTGTTAATTTTGGATAATACGAACGAATTAGTGCAGCAACTCCAGCTACGTTTGGAGAAGCCATTGATGTTCCTTGCAATAATTTATAGGTGTTATTGGGTGTTGAGGCATAAATTTTTACACCTGGAGCAAATACATCCACATTAATTTTTCCGAAGTTAGAAAATCGGGCTACTATTTTATTTCCATATTCATAATTCAAAGCACCAATCGTAATCATATTATCGGCAAATTCGTTTATTTTATCATCAGAATCGTTTGGATAATTATTGGCAACATCAATATCTTTTGCATCATTTCCGGCAGCATGAACGATTAATACGTCTTTGCTTTCGGCATATTTTATGGCATCATAAACCCATTGTTTGTGTGGTGAAAAACTTTTTCCAAAGCTTCCGTTAATTACTTTTGCACCATTATCTACAGCATAGCGAATACCAAGCGCAATATCTTTGTCATACTCATCGCCATCTGGCACAGCGCGAACAGTAAGAATTTCGACATTGTTAGCAATTCCATCTCCGCCAATTCCGTTGTTTCTTACTTGAGCTACAATTCCTGCTACGTGAGTTCCGTGAAGAATTTCTTCTTTGTCTGGTCCCATTACATTGTTGTTACCGTATTTTGTGTCGGTAATATCTTCTGGATTATCACCCAAAACTTTTCGGTAATTGGTTTTAAGATTGTCTCCGTTTACTACTTTGATATATCCATCAAGTTCTTTTTGAACGGCTGTTTTAAATTCTGGCACAGTCATTTCGAAAGAATTTACACGCTGAATCATCATTTTGCTTTTATTGATTTCAGCATCTTGCGAACTAATGGCATTTACTTCTTCTTTAGTGTAAGTTGATTTTCCAAAATATTTGGTCAAAACAGCATCGGCATTTGTTGCGTCTGCTATCATTTCTTCAAGACGTGCTTTGCCTGTAGTAGATTTTGCAATGTTTTTATCATTTACGGCTTTTGCTTCTTGATAAGTTGCTTCATCCACAAGGTTTTTGTTAGCCACAATTCTTTCGTATTCTATGTTTTCTTTGGTAATATCTCCAAGAAAATTCCAACCGTGAATATCATCGATATAGCCATTTTTATCATCGTCAATTCCGTTTCCAGCAATCTCTTTTTTATTGGTCCAAACCACTGCTTTTAAATCTTCGTGATCGATATCAACTCCTGAATCTACAATTCCTACGATTACTTTTTTGCCTTTTTTATCTTTTAATAATTCGGCATAAGCTCGGTCAACACTCATTCCAGGAATGGTATCTTTAATAATATCTAAATGGCTCCAACGGTTTAAATCAGCTTCTTTAAGAGCTGTCTTTCTCTGAACATTTAAAGGAGCTTGAATCATTGTCAAGTTGCTATAGGAAGTGTTTTTTGAGGCTCCACAACCTGCTAACATCAATACTGCAAAAGAGGCTAGTAAACTATTTTTAAAATTGATCATAGATTGTTTTTTTTAAGAATTTTAAATTTCAGGTAAAAGTATGCGGTTTTGTTATATATTAAGCTAATATTAACATTATTTAAAGATTTTATCACAACTATAGGTCTCTTTTAAGCGAATTCCTCTTTCTGTTTGTTCTACAGTTATGATTTCGTTGTGTGCATCGTGTTCTAAAAATAGATAATAATTATTTTCGGCAGCGGCATTCAAGAATTTTGATTTTTCTGGCATGGTTAACAAAGGTCTGGTGTCATACCCCATAACATATGGCAGAGGCAAATGGCCTACGGTTGGAATTAAATCGGCCATAAAACAAATGGTTTTGTCTTGATATTTTATTTGAGGTATCATTTGTTTTTCGGTATGACCATTTACATAATGAATTCCGAAATTCAATTCTTCAGAAAATCCAAAATCATTTTCAGGTAGTTCCAAAAAATGCAATTGACCGCTTTCTTGAATAGGCAAAATATTTTCCGAAAGGAAAGAAGCTTTTTCTCGAAGATTGGGTTTTGTAGCCCATTTCCAATGATTTTCATTAGTCCAAAATTTGGCATTTTTAAACGCCACTTCATAGCCTGTTTTGTCTTTGTTCCTATTGACGCTTCCACCACAATGATCAAAATGCAAATGCGTCAAAAAAACGTCGGTAATGTCATCACGATGAAAACCATATTTTGCCAAAGAATTATCTAAAGAATGGTTTCCCCAAAGGAAATAGTATCCAAAAAACTTCTCAGATTGTTTGTTTCCCATTCCATTATCAATTAAAATAAGTCGATTTCCATCTTCAATTAGTAAACATCTTGCGGCAAGATCTATTAAATTGTTAGCATCGGCAGGATTGGTTTTGTTCCAAATGGTTTTGGGTACGACGCCAAACATTGCTCCACCGTCAAGCTTAAAATTGCCTGTTTCTATAGGGTATAATTTCATAAAATGATTGCTTTTTTTTAGAAGAACCAAATTTAAGTAATACATTTGTTTTAGTATTGTTAAATAGACTTTTTCTATCCAATTATAGTTATAAAAATGGTATCTTATTTGACTTAAAGCCTAATTTGTAATACCTTTGCCTTTTATTTAGACAAAATCAAAATAAGCTATGATAAAAGTTTCTGATACAGCCAAAAAGAAAATCATCGATTTAATGAAAGAGGATGGTTTTGATGCCGCAGTCGATTATGTGAGAGTCGGTGTAAAAAGCGGCGGATGCTCGGGTTTGTCTTATGATTTAAAATTTGACAAAAACAAAGGCGATGACGACAAGATATTCGTGGATAATGATATAACTATTGCTGTCGAAAAAAAATCTTTCCTTTATTTAGCTGGAACAATCCTTGAATTTTCAGGCGGATTAAACGGAAAAGGCTTTGTTTTTAATAATCCAAATGCGAGTAGAACTTGTGGTTGCGGAGAGAGTTTCTCTTTGTAAAACATTTAAACAAAAATTATGTCAAAATACACCGAAGACCATTTAAGAGTCGAACTCGAAACCAAAGAATACGAGTACGGATTTTATACTGATTTAGAATCGGATACCTTTCCTATTGGCTTGAACGAAGATATTGTTCGTGCCATTTCACAAAGAAAAGAAGAACCAGAATGGATGACCGATTGGCGCATCGAGGCTTTTCGTGCTTGGGAAAAAATGATTGAACCAGAATGGGCCAATGTGCATTACAACAAACCCAATTTTCAAGCGATTTCTTATTACTCAGCACCAAAAGCAGTTGATCCTAATAAAACATTAGACGATGTAGATCCTGAGCTTTTAGAAATGTATAAAAAGTTAGGCATCTCAATTGATGAGCAAAAAAAGATGAACAATGTCGCTATGGATATTGTAGTTGATTCTGTTTCTGTAGCAACAACTTTCAAGAAAACTTTGGGCGAAAAAGGAATTATCTTTATGAGTATTTCCGAAGCTATCAAAGAACATCCCGAATTAGTAAAAAAATATATAGGCACCGTTGTTCCTCAAAAAGATAATTTTTATGCCGCCTTGAACTCGGCTGTATTCTCTGACGGAAGTTTTTGCTATATCCCAAAAGGGGTGCATTGCCCGATGGAGTTATCAACTTATTTCCGTATCAATCAAGCGGGAACAGGTCAATTCGAAAGAACCTTGCTAATTGCCGACGAAGGTAGTTATGTGTCTTATCTAGAGGGCTGTACAGCTCCCACACGTGATGAAAATCAATTGCACGCAGCTGTTGTTGAACTAATAGCTTTAGACGGAGCCGAAATTAAATATTCGACCGTTCAAAACTGGTATCCAGGAAATAAAGAAGGTAAAGGCGGAGTTTTCAACTTCGTAACTAAAAGAGGATTGTGTGAGAAAGATGCAAAAATTTCTTGGACACAAGTCGAAACAGGTTCTGCTGTTACTTGGAAATATCCTTCTTGCGTGTTGAAAGGCGACAATTCGGTGGGCGAATTTTATTCAATTGCCGTAACCAACAACTTCCAGCAAGCCGACACGGGAACCAAGATGATTCACCTGGGAAAAAACACCAAATCGACCATTATTTCCAAAGGAATTTCGGCCGGGAAATCGCAAAACAGTTATAGAGGTTTGGTGAAAATTGGTCCAAATGCCGACAATGCCAGAAACTTTTCGCAATGCGATTCCTTGTTGATGGGGAACAATTGCGGGGCACATACTTTTCCATACATCGAAAGCAAAAACACCTCGGCCAAAATTGAACACGAAGCCACAACGAGCAAGATTGGTGAAGACCAAGTTTTCTATTGCAACCAACGCGGAATTCCAACCGAGAAAGCCATTGCCTTGATCGTGAACGGTTTCAGTAAAGATGTTTTGAACAAATTGCCAATGGAATTTGCCGTGGAAGCACAGAAATTATTGGAAATTTCGTTGGAAGGAAGTGTTGGATAATTTTTTGTAAATTTGAAATAACTATCCTAAATTCAAATTGTTATGGACATCATTTTAAAAAACGTCAAGAAAAAAGATTTCCCTGTATTGAAATCATTGGCAAAATCCTTGGGTTTTGAAATCGAAAAAGAAGAGAAACCCTATAATCCTGAGTTTGTAAAAGAAATTTTGGAGGCAGCAAAAGAAGTCAGAGAAGGAAAAGGAACTAGAATGACAATGGAAGAATTGAAAGAATTATGCAAATAGATTTTTCAAGTAAAGCCAAAGCAGATTTAAATTTTTGGATAAAATCAGGCAATAAATCGGTACTGAATAAAATATATTCTTTAATTGAAGATATTCAATTGCATCCTTTTGAAGGAATTGGTAAACCAGAACCTTTAAAACATAATTTATCAGGTTATTGGTCAAGGAGAATCAATCAGGAACATCGAATTATTTACGAAATTATAGACGAAAACACTGTAAATATTCTGAGTATTATATCATTAAAAGGTCATTACGAATAAACAAAACAAACAATGTTATCAATAAAAAATCTACACGCCTCTATCGGCGACAAAGAAATTCTTAAAGGCATCAACCTTGAAGTGAAAGCAGGAGAAGTTCATGCCATAATGGGTCCAAATGGTGCTGGAAAAAGTACGCTTTCGGCTATTATTGCTGGAAATGAAAACTACGAAGTAACTGAAGGTGAAATCCTTTTGGACAACGAAGATATCTCTGAATTAGCTCCCGAAGAAAGAGCACATAAAGGCGTATTCCTTTCGTTTCAATATCCTGTTGAGATACCAGGAGTTTCAGTGACCAATTTTATGAGAACGGCCATCAACGAAACCCGAAAAGCCAACGGCCAAGAAGAAATGCCGGCCAACGAGATGTTGAAAGTGATTCGCGAAAAATCGGAATTATTGGAAATTGACCGTAAATTTTTGTCTCGATCTTTAAACGAAGGATTTTCGGGTGGAGAGAAAAAACGTAACGAAATTTTCCAAATGGCCATGTTGGAGCCAAAACTCGCCATCCTTGACGAAACCGATTCTGGATTAGACATTGATGCTTTGAGAATTGTTGCCAATGGAGTAAACAAATTGAAAAGCGACAAAAACGCTATCGTTGTAATCACGCACTACCAAAGATTGTTGGATTATATCGTTCCAGATTTTGTTCACGTTCTATATAACGGAAAAATCGTGAAATCGGGCACTAAAGAATTGGCCTACGAGTTGGAAGAAAAAGGATACGATTGGATCAAACAAGAGCAAGAAGCATAAGAGTTGTCGGTTGTCGGTTGTCAGTTATTGGTAACCATCAACCACCAACTATCAACCATCAACTAAATTATGGAATTAAAAGAAAAATTAATATCGTCTTTTATGGCTTTTGAAGAGCAAATCGATGTTCATTCAGAACTACACGATTTGAGAACTGCCGCCATAAAAAACTTTGAAAATAAAGGCTTCCCAACCAAAAAAGAAGAATCTTGGAAATATACTTCGCTAAACGCCATCCTAAAAAATGACTTTACCGTTTTTCCAAAAAGCGAAACTTCGATAGAATTCAAGGATGTAAAAAAATATTTCATCCACGAAATAGACACCTACAAAATCGTATTTATTGATGGTGTGTTTAGTTCTAATTTGTCATCTACAACCCACCAAGGATTGGATGTTTGCTTGATGTCATCGGCATTAAACAAGCCCAAATACAAAATGGTTATTGATGCTTATTTTAACCAAATTGCTAGCAAAGACGAAAGTTTAACCTCTTTGAATACGGCTTTCGCCAATGAAGGAGCTTACATCAACATTCCGAAAAAGACGGTGGTGCAAAAACCTATTGAGATTATGTATTTCTCGACTGGCAACGAAGCAGCACTTTTGGTTCAGCCCCGAAATTTAGTGATTGTTGGAGAAAATTCACACGTTCAAATTATTGAAAGACACCAAAGTTTGAACGAAAATCCAGTTTTGACCAATTCGGTTACTGAAATTTTTGCCCAAAAACGCGCTATTGTAGATTTCTATAAAATTCAGAATGATCACCTCGGAGCTAATTTAATCGACAATACTTATGTTTCTCAAAAACAAGAAAGTCACGTTTCGGTTCAAACTTTCTCATTCGGAGGCAATTTGACCAGAAATAATTTGAATTTCTATCATTTTGGCGAACGATTGACTAGCACGCTCAACGGAATCACCATTATTGGCGACAAGCAACACGTAGATCATTATACTTTGGTGCATCACGCTGCGCCAAATTGCGAAAGCTTCCAAGATTACAAAGGAATTTTTTCAGACAATTCTACAGGAGTTTTCAACGGGAAGGTTTATGTGGAAAAAGAAGCCCAAAAAACCAACGCTTTCCAGAAAAGCAACAACATTTTGTTGGGAGAAAAAGCCACCATTAATGCCAAGCCGCAATTGGAAATTTTTGCCGACGACGTAAAATGTTCCCACGGTTGCACGGTGGGTCAACTTGACGAAACCGCAATGTTCTATATGCAACAACGTGGAATTCCAAAAAAAGAAGCCAAAGCATTATTGATGTACGCTTTCTCGAATGCCGTAATCGAAAACATCAAAATTCCAGAATTGAAACAAAGAATTACCAAAATTATCGCCTTGAAATTAGGAGTGAAAATTGGATTTGATTTGTAGATATTTACCACAAAGTTCACTAAGGTTTACTCAAAGGGCACAAAGTTTATAATTGAACTTTGTGCCCTTTGTAATTTTTACTCTGAGTGCTTTGTGTTTAGTTTATTTCTTCAAACTCCCCACAATACCTTTCAACATTCCATTAAAATCAAATTTGACTTCTTCGCTCAAACCCATTCTAACAATAACCAAATCTTGTGACGGAATAATAAATACCCTTTGCCCTTGATACCCATTAGCGGAATACAAATCTCTTGGCGCATCAGGATAATATCCACCAGCATTCAACCAAAAATGTCCACCATAATCGCCTTTCGAACCTTGAGTAGGAGTTGAAACATATTTTGCCCAACTTTCGTCAAATAATTGCTCACCGTTCCAATTGCCTTTGTGCAAATACAACAATCCAAATTTTGCCCAATCCCTTGTCGTTGCCCAACTGTAGGACGAACCCACATAATTCCCAGCCATATCAGTTTCTACTATCATCGAATTCATCCCAATTTTATCAATCAAAGCTGAATACCAAAAATCTAAATATTCCTGATGCGTTTTGAATTGTTTTCGCAAAATTCCAGAAAGCAAATTTGATGTTCCCGAGGAATAATTCCAATGTGTGTTCGGTTTGAATCTTGCTGGTTTTTCTAATTGTACTCGAGTCATATCTTCTGCCAGAAAAAGCATATTTGTGGCATCGCAAATTTTGGTATAATCTTCTTCCCATTCTAATCCTGAGTTCATATGAAGCAAATCGTTGATGGTGATATTTTTTCGTTCATCATCTGCCCATTCTTCAATTGGAGCCAGTTTATTAATAGTTAGTTTTCCTTGTTTTTGTAAAATTCCGAACATCGTGGCCGTAATACTTTTAGTCATAGACCAACCCAAAATCTTGGAGTTTTTATCAAAACCAGTATCATATTTCTCAACAATGATTTTGTCTTTATAAATCACGATAACCGAGCGAGTTCGTTTCATTTTCTGCCCTTTTGCATCAAAAGCATTGGCTACAGCCGCATTCAATTTGTCATAATCGATATTGTCAAAAATGGTGTCTTTGGGTTCGTTATTTCCATACGGAAAAGGTAAATTGTTGTTGATTTTGGTTCTTTTAGGAACTTCATATGGTTTTGAAATATCAAAATTATCGTTGATTAAAGTCGCTCCCAAACCTTCACGATAAATGGCTTTTCGTTCTTTTAATCCATAAACCGAAGCGGTTGCAAATTTTCCAGTTTCATCAATTTGGTTTTTGGATAAAGTAATCATTTTGATATCGTTGTCGCCTTTTTCAATCATTTCTTGCGAACGATGGTCAATAAAATGGCCTGAAGCTATACTTTTAGCCGAAAATCCTGAAATTAAGTCCAGTTTAGGATAAGTGGTGTAACCAAAATAAATCAGGAATAGTAAAAAGGCAAGACCGAGAAACTTAAAGATTTTTTTCATTTGTAGCGAAATTTTGAAGCAATTTAACAAAAATAGCATAGAGAAAACATATTTTGCTATAAATTAATACTGTTAAAAATTGTAAAATCTTGCTGTTGAAACCCACCTATATTCATTACTTTTGTATTTAGAATTTTTCTAAATAAAGCAATGTTAGATATCAATAAAGTTAGAGCCGATTTTCCTATACTTTCCAGAACAGTCAACGGAAAACCATTGGTGTATTTCGATAACGGAGCCACTTCGCAAAAACCACAAATTGTGATCGATGCGATTGCTAAATATTATCAAGAAATCAATGCCAACATTCATCGTGGTGTGCATACTTTGAGTCAATTGGCAACTGATGCTTACGAAATTTCGCGTAGTAAAATCCAAAATCATATCAATGCAAAATTTGCCCACGAAGTGATTTTTACTTCGGGAACAACTCACGGAATCAATGCCGTAGCCAATGGTTTTGCTTCAATATTAAAACCAGGCGATGAAGTTTTGGTTTCGGCATTGGAGCATCATAGCAATATTGTGCCTTGGCAAATGTTATGCGAAAAAACAGGAGCGACTTTAAAAGTGATTCCAATGGATGACAACGGCGAATTGATAATGGAAGAATACGATAAATTATTGTCGAATAATACCAAAATCGTTACCGTAAATCATATTTCAAACGCATTGGGAACGGTCAATCCGGTGAAATATATGATTGACAAAGCCCACGAATTTGGAGCAGCCATTTTGATTGACGGAGCCCAAGCCGTGCCGCATTTGAAACCCGATGTTCAGGCTTTGGATTGTGATTTTTATGTTTTTTCAGGTCATAAAATGTGTGGGCCCACAGGCGTTGGAATTTTATACGGAAAAGAAGCTTGGCTGAATAAATTACCACCCTATCAAGGGGGTGGCGAAATGATTAAGGAAGTGACTTTCGAGAAAACGACTTATGCCGATTTGCCACACAAATTTGAAGCGGGAACGCCTGATATTGCAGGCGGAATTGTTTTAGGAACAGCAGTTGACTATATGAATTCAATAGGTTTTGACAACATTCAAAAACAGGAATTAGAACTGTTAGAATATGCCACAAAACAATTATTAGAAATCGAAGGCTTGAAAATTTATGGTACTGCCAAGGAAAAAACTTCGGTAGTTTCGTTTAATATTGAAGGTATTCACCCTTATGATATTGGAACGATAGTGGACAAATTAGGAATTGCAGTTCGAACAGGACATCATTGTGCTCAACCGATTATGAATTTTTTCAATATTCCGGGAACCATTCGTGCTTCGTTTTCGTTTTATAATACCAAAGAAGAAATTGACGTTATGGTCGAAGCCGTGAAAAAAGCTCAAATGATGTTATCCTAAAAACATAAAAAATGAAACTATATGCAATGATTTTTCTTAGTCTGTTTCTTGGTAAAAGCTGTACTAGCCAAACCAAAAACGATTTAAAAACAGCTATTTTAGAATATACAGCAAACACCAGAGGTTTCTATCAAAAGATTACGATTCAAAACCAAATGGTTGCTGTTTCGAAAGACAGAAGTGGAACCGAAAAAGCAGTAGAAACCAAAATTTCGGATGCCGATTGGAAAGAATTGATTAGTTATTTCGAAACGATTAATTTGGATAGTTTAGCGACTTTAAAAGCACCCAGTGAAAAACGATTTCACGATGGAGCCGCCATTGCTACTTTAGAAGTTATACATAAAGATAAAAAATACAAAACCACGTCTTTTGATCACGGTTATCCGCCTGAAGCGATTCAAAAATTGGTTACAAAAATAAATTCATTTGCAAAAAAAGAATAATGAGCATAAAAGATATACAAGAAGAAATAGTTGACGAGTTCTCCATGTTTGATGATTGGATGCAGCGCTACGAATACATTATTGATTTGGGTAAAAATTTACCACTAATCCAAGAGGAATTCAAAACTGACGATAATATTATCAAAGGTTGTCAATCGAAAGTGTGGTTGAAAGGAGAACAAAATGACGACAAAATTGTTTTCACAGCCGATAGCGATGCCATTTTAACAAAAGGAATCATAGCGATTTTAATTCGGGTTTTCTCGAACCAAAAAGCGGCTGATATTTTGAATGCCGATATGGATTTTATTGACCAAATCGGACTCAAAGAACATTTATCTCCAACCCGAGCCAACGGATTGGTTTCGATGATAAAAAATATAAAAATGTACGCATTAGCATTCGATGCAAAAAAATAATAACACTTATTTTAATTAGAATTTTTTATTAACCTTTTAAGTTTCAAAAAAGTAAAGTCGAATTTGTTATATCAATGAAACTTTAAACCTGAAACTTTAAACCTGAAACAAAAAAATGGAACAAACAATAAACACCGACCAATTAGGAATAGATATCGTAGCCAAACTAAAAACCATCTACGATCCGGAAATTCCTGTTGATATTTATGAATTAGGATTGATTTATGATGTGATGATCAGTACGGATTATGAAGTAAAAATCCTAATGACCTTAACTTCGCCTAACTGCCCTGTGGCAGAAAGCTTACCAAGAGAAGTAGAAGAAAAAATAAAATCAATCGAACACATCAAAGGAGCCGAAGTAGAAATTACTTTTGACCCGCCTTGGAATAAAGATTTGATGAGCGAAGAGGCCAAATTAGAATTGGGAATGTTGTAAAATTTGTTTAAAGTTTCAGGGTTTAAAAGTTTAAGGTTTAGCAACATTTAAACTTTTAAACTTTTAAACATTTACCTTTTAAACTTTTCAAAAATGGAAGAAATAGTAAATAAAGTAGCCAATAGCGCATTGGACGTTTTCGATCTCGAAGATTACTATCCAAAGGGAATTCGTGTGCAAATTGATATTTCGCAATGGTTTTTGGAAGGTTTTTTGTTGAAAGAAAAAGACTTTAGAGAACAGCTACACAATCATGATTGGTCACAATACCAAGATCAATATGTGGCAATTAATTGCAGCACCGATGCCATTTTTCCAGCTTGGGCATCTATTTTAGTTGCCGTTCAATTGGCACCTTTTGCCAAGAAAATTGTTAATGGTACTATTGAAGATTTAGATTCGTCTTTATATGAAGAAATCCTTTCTAAAATCGACTATTCAACTTACGAGAATAAGCCTGTGATTGTCAAAGGGTGTTCTAAAAAACCTGTTCCTATGCGTGCTTACATTTTGGCGGCAAATTATCTACAGCCATTCGCTAGAAGCATAATGTATGGCGAAGCTTGTTCGGCCGTGCCTTTGTATAAATCACCCAGAAAATAAATCACTTTTTTAAAGAATTGCTTTTAGTATTTTATTTATTTTATATTTGTAGTATAACTAATACTACTCTTATGATAAAAAAAGTACTTTTATTAGCTGTTTTGTTATGTATTTCAGCTAAAATTAACGCTCAAATAGAGGCCGAAAAGAATTTAATCAAAAAGACAGAAGAGGCAGCCAAAGTCCTTGATGACACCATAAAAAATGGCTGGAAAACTAAAGGGAAAATCACTTTTCTTTTTAATCAAGCCAACTTCAACAATTGGGTAGCAGGAGGAGAAAATAGTTTCTCGGGGAACTTGGGTATAGACTACAAAATCGACTATAAAAAAGATAATTTTAGTTGGGAAAATAGATTCTTGGCTTCTTATGGAATACTTCAAACTCAAAATACTGATTTTGAAAAGAAAACCGATGACCAAATCGAAATCAATTCTATTGTAGCTAAAAAGACAAAGGGATATTGGTATTATTCATTTTTAGTCAATTTCAGAACACAATTCACTAAAGGATATGTGTATTCTAAAGACAGCAATGGTGCAGAAATTAGAACCCAAAACACTAACTTTATGTCGCCAGGTTATTTGCTTTTTGGACCAGGGATGTACTGGAAAAAAACCGACAATTTCAAACTTAATTTGGCACCATTAACAGCCAAATTTACTTTTGTAGATAGTTTCTATACTTCGATTCCGGGTTATGTTGACAATAGTTATTTTGGAGTTGATGCCAATAAAAGTGTATTGTTTCAATTAGGATTTAATGCCTCAGCTTACTATAAATTCAATATTATGGAGAATGTAACGGCCGAAAATTATTTGAGTTTATATTCTAATTATTTAGAAAAACCACAAAACATTGATATCAATTACAACCTAAACATCGTAATGAAAATCAACAAAGTATTGTCGGCTAATTTGAATTTCCAAGCCATTTATGATGATGATGCTTTTGCTGGATTTCAAACCAAAGAAGTTTTTGGGGTAGGAGTTAATTATAATTTTTAAAACCAGTAATCAAATAATCAAACTCTTTCAATCTTCCTGCTTTTCTGATTTCAAGTAAATCTTCAACATAATAGCCATAATTAACTATGATTTTTCCATCGCTTACCGTGTTGTAAGCTGATGGAAAAATTTGATATATTTCTTTGTAAAATCTATCTTCATACTCAAACTCAATTGGAGTTATGAAATTTATTTTCTCAGGTTTAAATAAATCAGGAGCTATTGTGTTGCGTAATCCTTTTGGTTTCAAAGGAGTTGCCCATTTGCCTTCTTTTGTCAGATATACATCATCAAAAATATATGTTGCTTGAAGTAATTCATCTTTGTATTGCGCTACATACAATAAGCAATAGTCATATTCCGAAAAGCTTGTCCTGAATGGATTGTAATTTTGGTGGATTACTTCTGAATGTGGTGGATAAGTTGTAAATTGAATAGTGTCTTTTTTAAAATCGCCATAAATATTTTTAACTACTAAATATTTTGACAAAATTCTAGAACTTAAAGCGCCCACATTGCAATAACTTGAAGGAGATTCCCAAATTTTAATTTTCTTGCCAATGAAAACGTATAGTTTTGTTGGTTTTTCAGGATGTGAAGGCCAAACTTCACAAGGTTCTAATTTTAACTTAATAGTTGCTTTTTTCTTCTTTATTAAATCAGCAACCAAGAATTTTTTAGTTGTATGCCAATGAGATTCAAAAAAAAGAGAATCAGATAATTTAGCTTTTATTTCAAAATTACCCAAGCTGTCTGTATGTGTTCTGTAATTTTTGTCATAAAGTAATTGAGTAAGAATTCGATTATTTTTAGTAACTTCTTGGTAAGATTCATCTTTTCTGTCTTCAAATTTTGATTTCTTTTTCCAGTCTTCAACTAAAGAATTGCTACGTTTTCTTAGTTTATTAATGGTGTCATTTTTAACAATATAAACAACTTTGTCATTGAATTTTCCTGAATTAAAGGCTTTTCCTTTTACTACTATTTCTTGTGAAAACACCATTTGAAATATTAGTAAAAACAATAAAAAATATCTTTTCATTTTAGATTATTTAGAGCTTACAATATACGGTTTTTCTTTCGAAATTGTATTTAAAAATGATCTTCTGTGTTAGGAGAAAGTAATATCTAGGGATTAGAAAAATATATTACCTCGTCACTTCCTCAATCAAATAAAAGATTGATTTAAAATCAATTCCGCTTATGCTTTCCAGTCCAATTTCGCAAGTTCTGCTGGTGGAATAACCTTGATTGCAATTGGCGGGAATTTGGGCTTTCAAATCACGCAATCCGTGTTCGTTGAGTTCAGGAATCAGGAAGCCTCTATCGCCGGCAAAACCACAACAATTACTGTCAATCATAGTAACATTTTCTGCGCAAAGTTGTGATAAGGCAAGTAACTGATTCATTTTTCCAATTTTTTTAACCGAACAAACTGGAAAAACCGCAACAGTTTCTTTTTTGTTTTTTACCGTTAAATTTGGCATTACATAATCCAGCATAAATTCGATGGGATCGACAATTTTTAAGGCTTTCGAAAATTCTTCTTTCGAATGGTAAAAACACGGACTCATATCATATAAAACAGGATATTTTCCGTTTTCAGAGGCTTTTAAAAGTGAATTTTCTAATGCTTCAGATTGGGTATGATTGGCTTCGGCAAAACCTTTGCTTGAAAAAGGCATTCCGCAACATTGGCTATCCAAAACTTCGGGATAAATGATGGTAAATCCGGCACGAACCAATAATTGATGCGTTAGTTCGGTCAATTGCAGGTCGTCTTCGGCTTGAAAACTATTTTTGCCCATACTTCTGTTGATACAGGAAGGGAAGTACACTACTTTTAAATCAGGGGTTGTGTTCATTTTTTTCTCGTTGGGTTTAGGCTTCGAATTAGTGCATCAATCGTAGCAACTAAATCATTTTACTTTTCGTGTATTAAAGCTTGAAAAACTGGATTTACAAAACGGATAGTTATATTAATTTTTGCGTTTAAAAAGGGAAGTTACTAAATTCAACCTAAGAACACAATAGCATTTATAATTATGAAGTCTTTGTTTTACAACTACAAATTTAAAAAAGAGATAAAGACATTCTGTAGTTATTTAGAATTAATTTAATATTTGACTCTTTTTATATTGAAGTTAAATTTACATTAAGTTTACATTACCCCTATATTTTTACATTAGTATGCACTGAAATAGTGTCTATTTAACAATCATACCCTATAATAAAAGGGGTAAAATTCAATTTTTATTGTCTTTTGGTTTAACGAATTAAAAAAATGAAGCTAAAAAATAATAAATTTGTCAAAATAGAAAGTTAAAAAGAAGAATATCACATAAATTATTAATTATTCATCATAACAAACATTTTGATTAAAATAAAACAATAAATTTGTCTAAAACTATTTATTTTATAAATAACAACCTGAAAAGTTTGACTATTTAACAATGCAATACTATGATGAAGTTGATACCCAAATTGAACCCTAATGGATGGGATGAGATGTTTTCGAGTAAAGGAGTGAGAAGTTCCTATCGCAATGTTTTGCATACCTTGCAAAATCTAAGCCCAGAAAACTTAGAACAAAAACAAAAACAAGCAGCAGATTTCTTTATGAATCAAGGGATTACGTTCACTGTATATAGCGACGATAATCAAGGTATAGAAAGAATATTTCCGTTTGATATCATCCCCAGAATAATTACTCAAAAGGATTGGAACGAAGTAGAATTGGGTATTGTACAGCGATTAAAAGCCTTAAATCTGTTTTTAGAAGATGTTTACAACGAACAACTTATCATAAAAGAAGGTGTTATTCCCGCCTCATTGATTTCGTCATGTCCTCATTATATTCAGGAAGTTCATGGTATAAAATTACCCCATAATATTCATATTCACATTGCGGGAATCGATTTGATTCGAGGTGCAAAAGGAGAATTCTATGTACTAGAAGACAATCTTAGATGTCCGAGTGGTGTGAGTTATATGCTTGAAAACAGAGAAATCACCAAACGTATTTTTCCTGAAATGCTTACTTCAAATCACGTGAGCATGGTAGGAAACTATCCGATGATTCTGCACAACATACTGGTTTCGATGTCGCCAAGACACATTTCAAATCCAAATGTAGTTTTACTAACTCCTGGGGTATATAATTCTGCTTATTATGAGCATACTTTTTTGGCCAGACAAATGGGAGTTCCATTGGTAGAAGGAAGAGATTTGGTTGTGAACAACAACAATGTGTATATGAAAACCACTTCTGGCCTTCAACAAGTGGATGTGATTTACAGACGATTGGATGACGATTATCTTGATCCCTTAGTATTTAAACCTGAAAGTGCATTAGGTGTTCCAGGACTGATTAGCGCCTATAAAATGGGGAATGTAGCCTTAGTAAATGCTGTTGGAAATGGAGTTGCCGATGACAAAGCTGTTTATGCTTATGTTCCGGATATGATTAAATACTATCTGAACGAAGAGCCTATTTTGAAAAATGTTCCAACCTATCAAATGGAAAACAAAGAGGAACGCGAACTAGTCTTTGCCGATATGGGAAATATGGTAATCAAAGAAACCAATCAGAGTGGTGGTTATGGAATGATTATGGGGAATAAAGCTAGCGATGAAGAACTTGAAAACGGAAAAAAAGCGATTCTTGCCAATCCTAGAAATTTCATTGCACAACCCATCATTCAGCTTAGTACTGTACCTTGTCTTATTGATGGTGAGTTGAAATTGAGACATGTTGATTTAAGACCTTACGCATTATTTGGTCCAGATGGGGTAAAAATAGTTCCAGGAGGACTAACTCGTGTAGCACTAACAGAAGGCTCATTGGTAGTAAATTCTTCGCAAGGTGGCGGTAGTAAAGACACTTGGATTATAGAATAAAAAAGTTTTTTTAATAACCATTATCAAAATGAAACGCCCAAGAATAGTTTTTCAGAATCGAAAATAAAGTTCAAGCGCTTACATTATACGATACATAAATAAAACATACAGATGAAAACAAATATGCTAAGTCGAGTTGCCGACGGAATGTTTTGGTTTAACAGATATATGGAAAGAGCCGATGGAATGTTACTCACACTTCACACTTTCTATATCTTGTCATTTGACAAAGAAATGAATGATTCTCAAGGATACAAACCTTTATTGGAATACTATACCGATTTGACAAAAGAACAAATAATTCAATCGCAATATGATTCAAATTTTGTGTTGAAATACATTATTTGCGACAATCAAAATGTGAATTCGGTTAAAAACCTAGTTAGAAAAGCCCGCGAAAATGCTAGAGGAGCTCAAGATAAAATAACCAAAGAACTTTGGGAACACATCAACTCTTTGTATCATTTTATGAATTCGCCCGATTTGCCAAGAAGATTAGAAACCTATGAAGCTCTTGATATTATTACAAGTCTCAAAAAAGATCTTTTGCTCTACAACGGAATTCTTCACGTAACAATGCCACGAGGTTTGGGCTGGTGTTTTTCTAGCGTTGGAAAAAACATTGAACGTTGCTTACACACCATTTCCTTAACTCAAGCTTATTACAAACCCATTAATTACAACCTTGAAGGAGAAGAAGATTTATTGTACTGGAGACGTTTGCTTTTATCTCTTTCAGGATACGAACAATATCTAAAAAGCTATAGCAACATTTCTCACAATAGAAAAGTAATACAACATGTGATATTTAATAAAGATTTTTCACATTCGGTTATTTATACGTTAGATTTAATTGACAAATATTTGGTTTCCTTATCTATTGACAATACTTCAAGCGAGGCCAGAACTCTTCAAAACCAATTTGGAAGACTAAAAAGTTTAATCAAATTTACCGACTATCACCACTTGAACGACGAACAATTAGACGAAGTTTTGAAGGATACCAAAAAACTATTGAATCAGTTTTCGAATGATTTTTCTAAATTATTTTTCTCCTATACCTAAAAAAAATGGCTGTATTCAAAATAATTCATACCACAAAATACCAATACAATTGGCCGATAAAAGAGAGCATCAACGAAATTCGTTTGTTTCCTCACAATTTTGAAAACCAAGAGGTATTGCAACATCAGCTTCTAATTACAAGCAATCCTATCGTTGAAGTCACAAAAGATTTTTATGGTAATAATGTTGGTAATTTTAACATTTTGGAACCACACAAAGAGATGATTATCGAATCTCGAATGATAGTAAAAGTCAATCATTCGCTCAAAATACCCGAAATTGACACGATTAAAGTTCAGGATTTGGATGTAGAGAAAGAAAAGAACAGTTATTTGCTTCGGCTTTGTTATCCAGAAAACATTTTGCAACAAAAGAAAATCACCTCTTATCTAAAAAAAATAAATGCCACCGAAATACCTATTATAGAAATTGCTCAAAAATGTAGCGAATACATCTATAAAAACTATACCTATACCAAAGGAATTACCAATATCGAAACGACTCTAGACGAAATACTAGTGCATAAAAAAGGCGTTTGTCAAGATTTTGCACACCTATTACTACAGTTTTTGCGCACTGCTGGAATTCCTTCAAGATATGTGAGTGGGTATGTTTGTCCAAACTCAACCGGTCTTAGAGGAGAAGGAGCAACTCATGCTTGGGTCGAATTTTATACTCCAAAACAAGGCTGGCTCGGAATTGATCCAACCAATAATATATGGGCGATGGACAATCACGTTAAACTTTCGGTTGGTCGTGATTTTAATGATTGTAGTCCCGTAAAAGGAACATTCAAAGGATATGCAAAACAAACCCTTTCGGTTAGCGTTTCGATAGGATATGAAGATGGAAGACAATTTGAAGAGGTAACCGATGTAAAACTCAAAAAACTTTCGGAAGAAGTACAAAGACAACTTGATCTTATAGAATATCAAATTATGGTGCAACAACGCCAACAGCAGCAGCAACAATAATTTTAAATATAACAAAGCGCCATTTTAATTTCGATTAAAATGGCGCTTTTTTTATGTCTAAATCTATGTATTACATATTAAACAACCAACTGGCTGGATTGTTATAGGTTGTGTTTTGTGAAATAGAAAACTTTAGAACCGTTTTTCCGCTATCTCCATTGGTTCTTATTTTTCCTAAATTTTGCTTAATATTAACTTTATCTCCCTGTCTCACATAGACTTCTCTTAGGTTTGTATAAACGGTGAAATAATCCCCATGTTGTATCACAACCGATTTATTTACAGGTGAAAAAATCTGAACACTGGTTACCTCTCC
Organism: Flavobacterium alvei; assembly: GCF_002920895.1. Lineage (GTDB taxonomy): Bacteria > Bacteroidota > Bacteroidia > Flavobacteriales > Flavobacteriaceae > Flavobacterium > Flavobacterium alvei. Next base: position 369,668 of record NZ_PQVG01000004.1, on the reverse strand, counting down.
CGCAAATACGGCTCTTGCTGTTGCTCCTTGGTCGGTTGTGATTTCGACACCACTATTGTGAACCATTAATGAACTGATTACTGGATGTGGGTGATCTCCATAAGTCGAAGAAACAACTCCTTTTTCGACTGGCCAAGGCAATCTTCCTTTGTTGGCTTTGAAATTATCCGACAGTATTTTGGCTTCTGGAGTCAATTCTATTTTGGATGAAGAAACAGGCGCAGATGAGGAAACAATTGCTTTTGCACGTGTTTTTATTTCTTCTTTGGTATCTACTTTAGTGTTATTAGCTTTGGCTCTGGCCTCAGCTTCGGCTTTAGCTTTTTCCATCGCTTTTTCCATCGCTGCTTTTCTATTAGCTTCGGCTATGGCTTCCTTTATCAAACGATTAATTTGTCGGTCGATTGTTCTTGCTTCCTGTTGTTTTTTCTTGATTTCAGCAGCAATTTTATTTTTGTCTTTTTTAATAGAATTAACCACTTTTTGTTGCTCTTGCTTGTCTTTTAGTAACGACAATCTTTCTTTTTCGTTTTCTATAATCAGTTTTTGCTTGGCCGATTTTTGAACTCCTAATTTTTCGTTATGAATCGTTAATTGATTTGATTTTGATTTAATTTCTTCTCCCTGCATTTTCCTATAACCGGTATATTGTTTCATATACTGGGCTCTTTTGTAAGCTTGCAGAAAACTATTCGATGACAAAACAAACATCGCTCTGCTTTGTTGCGATCTACTTTTATAGGACTTTACAATCATCTCAGCATAATCTTGCTTCAAAACAGTAAGTTCTCGATTCAGTTTGTTAATTTGAAGTTGATTAATGTATATGTCGTTACTAAGCAACTTTGCCTGCTTTTCGGTAGTATTAATCAGTTTTTCTTTCAGCTTTATTTTATTGGCTTGAATAATAACAACATTTACAGCTGATTTTTCTTTTTTCTTTACCGATTGCAACAACTTTTCATTATCTCTAATTTCTTGTTGTATTTGGGCTTTTCGTTGTTCTAATTTTTCTTGCTGCGATTCTTGACTCCACAATAATGAAGTCACACAAATTAAAATCAGGCTTAGGAGAAATTTTGGCATAGTACAAATATGTTTGTGCAAATTTACTTAATTATAATTCTTTTATAATCATTTGGAACGCTATAAGGAAAAGAAAGTTCTTCATTGAAACTTACGGTGTTGTATTCTAAATTGATTTCGGCTTTTCCTTTCTTTTGATAAGTATCAATATTTATGTTCAACGGCAAAGTCATTTCTTTGAATTCTTTTGGATTGGAATACACAACCTGAATCATTCTTTCTTCTTTGGTTTGCGTGATTTCTTGTTTGTTCATCAAGAAACTATTGGCGTCAATATAAAAAGATTTCTTAAGGTTATCATCGGCCGTTTCGTCTAATCGATAGACTTGATTTTCTAATGATTCTGTAAATTTTCCTTCTTTCAAATTATCGATTGCTCTTCCCAACAACATATTTTGAACCTTACTAAAGTCTAAATCGGTGCCCAACAATTGGCTCAAAGCGCTGAAATCACCTTCATAATACGTGCTTTTCACTTTTTCGTAATAGCTCACTTTGGTTGGCGTAATCGAAGCTTTTGCCATTGTAATTCCCAAAAACCGTATGCTAATTAGAATTTGCTCGTCTTTTTTGAGTTTAATTTCGGCGGTTACATTCTGATTTTGTTTCTCACTAGCATATTGTACACTCGCTTTTATATATAATGTCGAAAAATCAGTTTTATTGTTGTAATAGTTTTCTATGATTTTATTGATGCTTTTTTTGTTTTCAGTTTTGGACACATCAACAGCTGCTGTTTTTGATTTACACGACACCAATGTTAATGAGCTGATGAAGCTAACCCAAAAAAAGGTTTTACAATTTTTAAAAAATCTATTCATTCTCTATCTTATTTTTTGGCTTTTAATAATTGATTGGCTTTAGAAAAATACATTTCTTTTTTCTTAAAATCTCCTAATCCGTTGTAGGCCTCGCCTAATTGTAAATTGAAATTAGCTTCCAAAATTACATCTTCTACCACAAAATCTATTCCTACTTCAAGCATTGTTGCGGCTTTTTTGTATTCTTTTAATTGGTTGTTTGCCAAACCCGAAAAATAATAAAATTGGGGTTGCGTTGGATAACTTTCGACCAAAGAAGATGCTTTCTTTTTTACAATCTCAAATTGTTTCGTTTCGACATAGGCCTGAAGCAAAAGTAAATTGGTTTCAACATCTTCATTAGAGCTGTTTTTTAAAGACAATTCATAATAGGTTATGGCTTTGTCCGATTGCTTTTTAGCGTGATAATATTTCCCAATTTCTTTGGCAACTTTTACATCTGAATCTTTATCAAAATAGGAAATTGCTTTCTCTAAATCTGGCGAATATTGAGGATTTGTGTTGACAAAATTCAAAAATTCATTCAAAACTCGATGTTTTATTTTAGAATCTATCTTGGAACTAGCCAAAACTATATTCATTGCCTTAATCGCATTTGGGCCTTCCTTTTTATCTAAATAAAATTTAAACAAACCCACTTGTGTCCACTCCGATTCTGGAATTTCAGCTTCCAATTTTTTAGTGATTTCTACTGCTTTTTGAGCTTCATTCTTCTCTGAATATAACTTAATTAAAGCCACATAATTGGACTCCACCTTTGGATTCAACTTAATTTGAGTCAATAAATTATCTATTTCAGCATTTTGAAATTTTCCTTGTGATAAAATTTGAGCTTTATACAAGTCGCGCATGTCCGATTTTCCAACTTTCTCATTCAACTCATTGATTAAAACGAGTGCTTTGTCAAATTGTTGCGTGTTCATATAAAGCGAAACCAAATCGTCTTTGTAAATTGGGTCAAACTCAATTAACTTATTGACAACAACAATGCACTGATTGTAATTCTTGGTTTGATAACAAACATCATACATTCCAACCCAAAACCATTTGTTTTTAGGATCAATTTGAGTTGCCTTATCGAATGAGGAATAGGCGTTTTCATATTGTTTTGAAGCTAAATAATTTCTTCCCATCTCAGAATGAACACTGGCTTCATTGGGTTTCAATTTCAAGCAATATCCCAATTCTGTAATAGCTTTGTCGTAATTCTCGATACCCTTTTGTTTCAAAGATTCATAAAAATGTTCCTCGAATTGGTCGGTTTCAGTCTTGATTTCCTCGGGTTCAGTTTGTGCCAATAACGATGCCGAATTGCAAAGCAAAACCAAGAACAAAAAGATGGAAACCGATTTTTTCATATTACATTAGCCAAATTTCTTGTGTCTTTTATGCATTTATTTTTTAAAATCTTCAAGAAAATTGTTGACTTGTTCATTATTCATTGTCCAAGGCTTTGAGCCTGGATTAATAACAATTCCATTGTAATCCTCCCCTAATTTAACAAATTCAAAAGCTTCAAAAGTATCCATTACAAAACCTCCAATGTTTTTGTCTGGTTCTTTAAGCCAAACATTAACTTCTTTCCAATCCGTAAAAAGTGGTAAGAATGCTTCACCATCTTCATTAAAGCAATTTAAAAACTTGAGTTTACTGTTTTGCTTAATAACAGTATTTTTACCATCTTGCTCAACTTCCATTTCATCATTATAAGAAAGCACAAGGAACTTGGCTTTCAATAATCCATTAATAAATTTTGTTAGATTATTTTCAGACTTATCTTGAATAAATAAATTCATTCCATCAATAAGTTCTGGGTTTTCTACTGGTATATTAATATCAAATTTTTCGTCTTCAGATATAATGTTTTTTTTGCCAAATATTTTTTTAAAAAAGCTCATTTATTATCATTGTTGATTTACTTGATATTCTTTCAAAACTTGTACACAACTAATAACCAATTACTCCAACACCGAATAATCGCCAATGCTAATGCTGGTAAAATTACCATCAAAACTAGCGTGGCTTCCTATCATTGCGTTGTCTAAATTAGCATTTTTTACATGCGAATGCGTTTGTACCAAACTGTTTTTTATAGAACTGTTGCTCACGTGACATGCATTCCCTAAAGATACATTTGGTCCAACGGTAGCATTGATTAAAATCACATTTTCACCAATATAACAAGGCGGAATGATAGTTGAGTTGTCTAGTTTTACGTTTTTGGCCACTAATTCTTCGCCATCTTGATTCAAAAATCCTAACATTCTAGAATTGGTTTCAACAGTAACATCTTTGTTGCCGCAATCCATCCACTCGGCCACTTCTCCGGGTACAAAAATCATACCTTTTGCCATCATTTGCTTGATTCCGTCGTTAATTTGGTATTCGCCACCGTTGATGATATTGTTGTCCAAAACCAATTGCAATTCGTTTTTCAAAACCGCAACATCTTTGAAATAATAAATCCCGATAACAGCAAGGTCAGATACAAATTCCTTCGGTTTTTCGACCAATTCAACGATTTGATTTTTTTCGTTCAAATTGACCACACCAAAAGCTTCGGGTTGATCTACTTTTTTTACCCAAATCACGCTGTCGGCATTTTGATCTAAATCAAAATCGGCACGAATTAAAGTATCAGCATAAGCAATTACGGCCGGTCCGCTCAGCGACTCTTTGGCACACATAATGGCGTGACCCGTTCCCAAGGCTTCGTTTTGGTAATAAATTGTCCCTTTTGAACCCAGTTTTTCGGCAATGGCGATTAAGTCTTCCTCTACTTTTTTGCCAAAACTTTCGTGAATGATAAAGGCAATTTCTTCTATATCTTGATTCAAAACTCCAGCAATGTCTTCTACTAATCGATGCACGATTGGTTTTCCAGCAATGGGAATTAAGGGTTTGGGAATGGTTAATGTGTGAGGTCTTAATCTGGAACCACGTCCAGCCATTGGTACTATTATTTTCATTTTTTAATTGTATTAAGATTTTAGTATCAAGTATTAAGACTAAACTAAATACTTTCAACTATTAATTTTATGTTTAAAACTGCTAACTGCGACTGAACACTAAACACTTACTTCACTCCCGTACTACCAAAACCGCCTTCTCCTCTTGAGGTTTCGGATAATTCCTGAACTTCAATCCAATCGGCTCTTTCGTGTTTCGCGATGATGAGTTGGGCGATGCGCTCTCCGTTTTCGACAACGAAAACTTCATTGGATAAATTCACCAAAATCACGCCAATTTCGCCACGATAATCGGCATCGACAGTTCCTGGTGAATTGAGAACGGTAATTCCTTTTTTGGCTGCCAAGCCGCTTCTTGGTCTCACTTGCGCTTCGTAACCAATAGACAATTCGATGAAAAGACCTGTTTTTACGATAGTTCTTTCCAACGGTTTCAAGGTTATGGATTCGGTTAGATTAGCACGCAAATCCATTCCTGCCGAGGCTATGGTTTCGTAATTAGGTAAATCGTGTTGCGATTTGTTGATGATGTTGATTTTCATTCTAATTTTTATTTTTTTCGTTTTAGGATACCCAAAATTGTTGCTTTCTCGTTGTGATACACAAAATACATAAACGCTAGTAATAACGGAATTCCAACGAAATAATTTTCACGAAATCCGTAGAAATAAATCACAGAAAACAAGATGGACAAGCCCAGATAACCACCAATTTTTTCCATATCATACGGAATGGGATAATATTTATTCCCTAGAACGTAGGAGATAATCATCATACTTCCGTAGGCCGCAATGGTGGCAATTGCCGAACCATAATAGCTGTATTTTGGAATTAAAAGATAGTTTAAAACTAAAGTTAATATCGCTCCAACTATAGAAATATAAGCACCAATATGCGTTTTATCAGTCAGTTTATACCAAACAGAAAGGTTGTTGTAAATGCCTAGACAAAAGTTAGCTAAAATAATTAACGGCACGACTTTCATGGCTTCCCAATAGGATTTGTTGTCGAGCAATAGATATTTTAAAACATCGGCAAAAACGATAACTCCTAATAGAATTAATGAGCCTAAAATGACAAAATATTTGGTAATCACGGCATACGTTTGTGGGGCATTTTCGCTTGACGAATGACTAAAAAAGAAGGGTTCGATTCCTAAACGGAAAGCGGTGGCAAACAAAACCATAAACAATCCGAGTTTGTAACAGGCCGAATAAGCCCCAACTTCGGATTTTGCAATATTTTCGGGGAGTAAATATCCCAATAGAATTTTATCGAAATGTTCGTTGACCGCAAAAGCGATTCCTGCTACAAGAATGGGCAGTCCGTATTTCATCATTTTTTTCCAAAGTTCCTTGTCGAATTTTCGGTTCAACGAAAAATAATTGGGCGAAAGCACCACCAATGTTAGCAAACTAGCTAATAAATTAGCAATGAATATATACCCTATTTCGGAATGCTCTACATATAAATTATCGAAAAAAGAATGAGGATTGTCTGCTGCTAATTGTGGCAAAAACACTAAAAAGAAAATGTTGAGAATCAAGTTGACTATCACGTTTCCTATCTTAATAACAGCATACATTATCGGACGTTGATTGGCTCGCAATTTTGAAAACGGAATAATCACCAAGGCATCCAATGCCAAAATCCAAATGGAATAGGTAATGTATTGTACATCGACATTGGCAAATGAAGCCAAGGAATTCCTAAAAATCAAGGCTCCAAAAAGGAAGAAAATAGTGGACCAAAATATAGAAATGGTAGAAGTTGCAATTACATTTTGCTTATCGGTTTCGGAATTATAAAAACGAAAAAATCCGGTTTCCATTCCGTAGGACAAAATCACGTTGAAGAATACCATCCAAGACAAAAGAATGGAAACTTCACCATAATCGGTTGTGGGTAAAATGCCAGTATATAATCGAACTAACAGAAAGCTGAGCATTCGCGGCAATACTGTGGCAAGTCCGTAAATGGCTGTTTGTTTGAAAAGGTTTTTATATAATCCCAAGGTGTGGCTTTTAATTTTTATGAGACAAAAATAACCATTTCTTTGGTTTAATGCTGATTTTGTTTCTTCAATATATTTAGGAATTATTTTGAACTTGTCGTCAAATGCCCAAGTTTTGAAATTGAGTTTCTTTGCTTAACTAAAAAAGTCTCGCAAATGCGAGACTTTTTAGATTTATAAAACGGTTTGAATTATTTTTTGATAACCTTAACTGATTTATTGATGTCTCCTTGTTTCAAAACCAGGATGTAAACACCTGCATTATAATTGTTACCCATTTCTTGGTCATTAATGTCTGCATATTTAACATTAATAGATTCTACTAATTTCCCTGTAATGTCATAAGTAGCTACTTTTACATCTTCGTTGCTTGAAGAACTGTAATTTAGTTTGAAACTGTTTACTACTGGATTTGGATAAACTTCCAAAGAAAATTCAGCGTTCGAAACAAATTTATCTGTTCCCAAATTAGTAAAATCAGCACCTGATAAAGCGATAGAACCTACTGCTGGTCTGTAATCTAATCCTGTGTAAAGACTTCCGTCTGTTGTGTTGTATGGCAATGTCAATAATCCAGCGCTAGCCGTTTGACTTGTGTTGTTGTTATTTGTAAACCAAGTAGCCACGTCGAAAGTAGTTGCTGGAGATTCTACTTTTACAGCTACTTTTGCTGCTGCTGTACCTGCAATAATATTGCTTTTAAATTTTAAAGTATTGTTCGTAGCATTTGTTATGGTAGTAGTTCCATCCACAACAAGTCCATCAACAAAATCCATAAAAATAGAATTGTAAACTTGAAGTTGTGTATTTCTTCTTAAGTGTGCTCCTCTTCTATGTCTAATGGCCAAAGCTCCTCCTCCTGGCAAAGTGGCTCTATATGAAGGTCCTATCAAAGTACAGTTAGAGAAAATGGCTCTTGTAAAACTAGTTCCAGCCGTGCTTGTTGAATTGTTATCCGACTCAAAACAGTTAGAGTCTGAAGAATCTGCAATAGCTGGTTCTTTGATAGCCAAACAAAATTGTACGCTTCCGCTAAAACCATTATCGGTATCAAAATCATCGTCTAAGCCTCTATAAGCAACTAAGTGAGAACAATTTACAGCTCCACCAAACCATTCGAAAGAATCATCATTGGCATAAGAAACTTGAACATAATCAATTGTTGTTCCTTTACCAACAGCTCCCATTGTTAAACCATTAATCTCTGTATTACTTCCTGCAGCTCCATAAGTATAACCAGCAAACTCTATTCTTACATATTTCAAAGAACCTGAATTGTCATTATCATCTGGCGTAGCACCTCCACCATATTGTGTGTCGGTTGTTGGTGCGATACCTTCAATATTATTTACTCCGCCATTGATATTGTAAGATCCTTTACCCATCAAAATAACACCTCCCCAATCACCTCTGCTTCTATTCCCTTCAGAATAACCAGACGTAAAAACAATTGGGCTGGCAGCGGTCCCTTCAGCCATTAGTTTTGCTCCTTTAGTGATAAACAAACCTGCTCCAGGTGCAGTACTACGAATAATTACTCCTGGCTCAATAGTTAAAGTAGCATTATTTTTGACATAAATTTGTCCTCCTAAAGAATAAGTGTTTCCAGCTGTCCAAGTAGTATTGGTAGTAATATCAGTAGAAATAGTTACGGTTGGTGTTGGATACACTTTGTTTTGAGGGTCATATTCTGTCCAAATATCTGTCCACATAGCAGCTGGAGCTGGTGCAAATGCCCCTCTGTAAGTAGTAGTAATAATTTGAGAAAAACCAGTAAATGTTACTAGTAATAACATCGAAAATAAGTAATTTTTTTTCATTTTTTGTTTGTTTAAATTATGTAGCAATATTAAGATGGTGATGTAAATATTGGGTAAACTAAAAGTTATAAAAAAGACACTATTATGTTATGTAAACATTAAGAGCCTGTTTTATAAAAAACAGGCTCTTAGAGTTTTAAGTATGTAAGTTCTTAGAAAGAGTACGTTAAAGTGAAAGAATAGGTGGAACCAAATTTGATTCTTGCATTCAAATCATCATAACTACTATCATAGCCATTCTTATTTTGTGAATCTCCTAAAATCATTTTGTTGGTAAACGCTTTAAATCCTTTGACCTGATTTGCTGTGGAAGATAATTCATAATTGTTTTGATACAAAATCAAATCTTGGGCCAATGCGTTTTGAAGGTTTATTTTGAATTCAAGCTTTTTATTAAATAATGTTTTAGCTAACTGCAGGTCTAATAAAGTTCTGGCTTTTTCCCAAAACCCTGCCACCGGATTACCTAATGTTTGATTCGCGTGAATAGAAATTCTATCTCCTATTCGGTTCAAATTGGCTGAAAACGACCAGCCAGCCTCAGTATTTGTGTATAGTATTCCCGCATTTAGAACAAAGGGTGACTGGCCTTGCATTGGAGTATCTTCAATTGCATATGGTGTTTCAAACAAATTAGAAATATCTACCTTTGAACGAATTACAGCAAGATTAGCATAAAGAGTCAAATCATCAAAAAATTTGCGTTCCTTCATCCCTGTCATTGTACTTAATAAGGATCTAAATTCAAACTCTACACCATAATCGGTTCCGCTTTTGGCGTTTTTATATATATTCGAGTTATTGGCCAAGGCTTGTAATTCGATTGGATTCTTAAAGTCTTTATAAAACGCAGACACTGAAAACAGCTGCCCTTTTCCTGGAAAAAACTCGTATCTCAAATCGGCATTGTATATTTCGGTGATTTTCAGTTCTGGATTACCAGATGTATTGAATCTGGTTTCGTTATCAAAGAATAAAAAAGGAGCTAATTCTCTAAACTCAGGTCTATTCAATGTTTTTGAACCACTTAATCTTATATTTTGATTTTTAGTGAGTTTATAAATAAAGTTTATAGAAGGCAACACATCAAATTGTTTGTCTTCAACAGTTATTGGTGTGTTTTCAATAGTTTTAGAATTCAAAAATTGATAATAATTCTCTACACGAACACCCCAAACCACTCTTAGTTTTTTAAACACATTATCAATCATCAAATAACCGGCATCCAAATTTGACTCTGCATCATAAGTGTCACTTCCTTTTGTACCGTCATAAAGAGTCAATCCACTTACTTTTGGTGAAGTTGACAAAATCCCCATATTCGAAGAATTAAACATAGTTTCACTTGGCAATACCGTAATTGATGGCGAAACAGTTTCATATCTTACTCCTCCAACTGTTCCATTAAAAGGAATGTAACCCAATTGGCGAGCTTCAAATTTTCGGTTTCGAGATTGAGTAATTCCCCCTATTTTAAAATCGGCTGAAAAATCATCTGAAAAATTTATCTTCTTACTCACATCAATTTTAGTACTAAAGATAAATTCTTTGTTTAATGATGTAAAAATAGAACCTGGACTATCCTTACCTACAACACCAATAATAAAGTTGGCTGTTGGTACTGATTGGGTTCCATCTGAAAATTGAATATATTCATAAGTATTTCTTCTTTCGCTTGGAATATCCCTTTTTATATTGCTATAGGAACCTACCCAGTTAATTTTAATTTTGCTGTCAGGTAAAAAATGCTCTCCTATAAGTTGACCAGTATAAATATTGTTCCTAGAAAAAAATCGGTTGGTCGAAATCAACATTATTGGCTCAACATCTGTTACGTTTTTAGTACCAAATCTATCCGTAAATCTAGTTTCGGTATTGACACTGTATAAATTTTTGAAACTAAATTTATTGTTAGTATTCATTTTTAAAGTAAGATTCAAAATAGCACCACTAAGTCTTTGTGTAGTATAACTTTTATCTGAAAAATCTTCTCTTAAGTCATTTGCAACTTCATAAAATTTCTGAGTTCTATCTGCATAAACATTAGATACATTGTTCGTTACAGAAGCTAATAAACCTAGACTTTGGTCTCCATTGAATTTAAAATAACGACCAAGACTTAACTGAAAACTAGTATTTGGGTCGAATTGATCTTCTTTAGTTCCCCAATCCGTTTGGTATTTTTTAGACAAATCATCAATAGCCAAAATATTGTTCTCTGTTTTAGGAGGTTTTTGTAATTCAAACATAACTGCTGAACTCGGAAAATAAGAAGGTAATCCCACTTTGGCATCATTTGCTTTAATTTGTGTTTTACCGGTGGTCACTGTATTGTATCCCCCACCGATAGACAGAGTTTGAAAATCTTTATCTGGTGCCATTTTAGTGTTAATCTCAATAACTCCTCCTGCAAACTCTCCAGGCAAATCGGGAGATGCTGTTTTATTAATAATTAAATTATCGAGCATATTGGTTGGAAAAATATCAAAAGAAAAAGCTTTCCTATCGGGTTCTGTACTAGGCAATGGCGAACCGTTCAAATAAGTGGTGTTGTATCGGTCATTTAAACCTCGTATTACAATAAATTTATTGTTTTGAATACTGGCCCCACTAATACGTCTTAATGCATCAGAGGCTGTTTTGTCTGGTGTCCTTTTGATGCTTTCGGCCGAAATTCCGTCAGAAACTCGAACACTGGTTTTTTGCATTGTTAAAAGCGACTGTACTGATTCTGCCTTTGCTTTAACGGTTGTTTTTACAATAACTTCGTCTAATGTACCGTTCATTTCAGCCAAAGAAACCGTTAATACTGTGGCTTCTTTATCTATCACTTCAACATCGGAAACAATTTTGGTTGAAAATGAGAAAAACGAAAACTCTAAATTGTATTTACCAGCTGGCATTTTTCTAAAATAAAATTTACCTTCAGCATCGGTAGTAGTAGAAAATTTAGTGTCTTTTATTACAACCAGAACGCCTGGCAAAGGTTTTCCTGTAGATTCTTCGATTACGGTTCCTTTTATAATAGAAGCATCATCTATATTGGTGTGAATTGTCACATCTGCTACAAGATTGTCTGATAATTCAGCTACGATAGCATTTTGTGAATAAACAGAAGTGGCTAAAAATAAAAATCCGATAAGTTTTGATAATTTCATTGAACTATTTTTGATTAAAAATTGCTAGAATTTCACGGCAAAAATACTTTGAAACTAAATTTTGAATGTTACTGATAGATTAACAAATTTCTCTAAAATTCATCCAACGTTAAGTTATGGTTAGATAAACGATAAGTATGTGTTGATTTCTTTCTAAATTAAATATTATGTAAATTTTCTGTCATTAAATCAAAAAAAAAGTCCCACAAATTGCGGGACTTTTAAATGTATATTGAATAAATAATTATCCTTTCAAAGCTTCTGCTCCACCAACAATCTCTAAGATTTCGTTAGTAATCGCCGCTTGACGGGCTTTGTTGTAAGTCAATTTCAATTGATCTCTCAATTCGGTTGCGTTGTCTGTTGCTTTGTGCATGGCAGTCATACGCGCTCCGTGTTCAGATGCAAATGAATCTCTAACTCCTTTGTATAATTGTGTTTTCAATGATTTTGGAATCAAGGTCAACACGATTTCTTCTTTTGATGGTTCAAAAATATAATCACCTGTTGAAGCTGGCTTATCTGATTGTATTGGAGCTAACGGTAAAAATTGTTCAACTTGAACGATTTGAGTCGCTGCATTTTTAAATTGATTGTAAACCAATTCGATTTTGTCATACTCTCCAGAAACAAATTTTTGAGTCAATACTTCAGCAATAACGGTAACATTTTCGAAAGTTAATGCATCAAAAACCTGACTTTGATTGTCAACAACAGTGTGTGTTTTGCTCAATAAATCATTTCCTTTTTTACCAATGGCAAAAACATCAACTTGTTTTCCAGCATAAAAATCGGAACGGTTTTTAACTTCTTTGATTACATTGGTATTAAAAGCGCCACACAAACCTCTATTAGAAGTGATCGCTACAACCAATATTTTTTTAAGTTCACGTTGTTTGGTGAATTCTCCTCCTGCATCTCCATCAAGAGTTGCCGAAAGATTTTGCAATAATTCCGTTAGTTTTTCGGCATAAGGTCGCATGGCTGTGATGGCGTCTTGAGCCTTCTTCAACTTTGCTGCAGAAACCATTTTCATCGCAGCAGTAATCTGCATCGTCGATGAAATGGAAGTAATTCTATTACGGATTTCCTTTAAATTTGCCATTTTATTATGGGTATTGGGTTGTTTGGTTTTAGGTCTTGGTTTATTAGAATTAACTATAACCCAAAACCTAAAGCCTAGAACCTAATTAGTTATATTTCGCTGAAACTTCTTTAGCTGCTGCTTCTAACACGTCTGTGATTTCGTCAGTCAGTTTACCTGCTTTTAATGCATCAAGAGTAGCTCTGTTTTTGTTGTTCAAGAATTCTAAGTAATCTTTTTCGAATTCTTTTACTTTATCAACAGGAACGTTTCTCAACAAGTTTTTAGAACCTGCATAGATGATGGCAGTTTGGTTTTCAACTGTATAAGGGTCGTTTAGATTTTGTTTCAAAATCTCTACGTTTCTTTTTCCTTTTTCAATTACGTTCAAAGTAACGGCATCCAAATCAGAACCAAATTTAGCAAACGCTTCCAATTCACGGAATTGTGCTTGGTCTAATTTTAATGTACCAGCTACTTTTTTCATTGATTTAATTTGAGCATTACCTCCAACACGAGATACAGAAATACCTACGTTAATCGCTGGACGAACCCCTGAGTTAAACAAATCTCCATCCAAGAAAATCTGACCATCAGTAATAGAAATTACGTTAGTTGGGATGTATGCAGAAACGTCACCAGCCTGAGTTTCGATAATTGGTAAAGCAGTCAATGAACCACCACCTTTTACGATACCTTTTAAAGAATCTGGTAAATCGTTCATATCTTTTGCGATACTGTCATCAGCAATTACTTTACAAGCTCTTTCCAATAAACGAGAGTGTAAGTAGAAAACGTCTCCAGGATATGCCTCACGTCCCGGTGGTCTTCTTAATAAAAGAGAAACCTCACGGTAAGCAACGGCTTGTTTAGATAAATCATCATAAACAATCAAAGCTGGACGACCAGAATCTCTGAAATATTCTCCAATTGCAGCACCTGCCATAGGAGCATATACTTGCATTGGAGCTGGATCAGAAGCATTAGCAGCAACAATAACTGTATAAGCCATTGCTCCTTTTTCTTCTAACATTTTTGCAATTCCTGCTACCGTTGACGCTTTTTGTCCAATGGCAACATAGATACAAAATACAGGTTTTCCTGCATCATAAAATTCTTTTTGATTCAAGATAGTATCGATACAAACAGTTGATTTACCTGTTTGACGGTCACCAATAACTAACTCACGTTGTCCACGACCTACTGGAATCATTGCATCTACTGCTTTGATACCTGTTTGTAATGGTTCGGTAACTGGCTGACGGAAGATAACTCCAGGAGCTTTTCTTTCTAATGGCATTTCGAATAATTCACCACCGATTGGTCCTTTACCATCAATTGGTTGACCTAAAGTGTTTACTACACGACCCACCATTCCTTCTCCAGTTTTAAGAGAGGCGATACGTTGTGTTCTTTTTACAGTTGAACCTTCTTTGATTCCTGTTGATGGTCCTAAAAGTACCACCCCAACATTGTCTTCTTCAAGATTCAAAACGATTGCTTCCAATCCGTTTTCGAATTCAACTAATTCACCGTATTGAACGTTTGATAGCCCATAAACAAGAGCAATACCATCTCCAACTTGAAGTACAGAACCTACTTCTTCTAATGTAGCACCAGATTCAAAACCTTCTACTTGCTTTCTTAATATTGCTGAAATCTCAGCAGGTTTAATTTCCGCCATAATTATTTATAAATAACTAGTTACTTAATTCTCTTTTTAATACTTGTAATCTGTCGGCAATAGAAGCATTGTATTGCTTATCGCCTATTCTTAAAATAAATCCTCCAATAATAGCAGGATCTACTATGTTTTCAATTGTAATTTTTTTGCTTGATGAAATGGTTGCAATTTTAGCCAAAACTTTAGCTTCTAATGCGGCATCCATCGGAACGGCTGTAGTAACTTTTGCTGTTTCAACACCATTAATAATATCAAACAATTTGTTGTATTCTACTGCAATGCTATCCAAAATTCCGAATCTTTTGTTTTCCAATAACAATTGAAAAATACTTTGGGTAACTGGATTAACAGAAGCAAAAACTTCTGAAACAACATCCTTTTTATTCTCCGTTCTTACAAGCGGATTTTGGATAAAAGAATTCAATTCTGAATTCGATTGTATTGTTGATGCAATCAATGCCATATCGGCGCTTACCTCAGAAGTAGCATTTTTTGAATTTGCTATTTCTAAAATGGCTTTTGCATAACGAATTGCTGCTCTTGTACTTGCCATATTAGTTTAATTTAGCATCGCCTAACATTTTTTCCACTAATTTTACTTGAGCTTCTTTGTTAGATAATTCGTCTTTTAATAATTTTTCGGCTATTTGAAGTGACAAAGTAGAAACTTGAAGTTTCAATTCGGCCACAGCAGCATTTTTCTCGCTTTCGATAGCAGCTTTTGCTTGTTCGATCATTTTTTGACCTTGAGCTTGAGCTTCATTTTTAGCATCGGCAACCATTTTTTCTTTCATATCGCGAGCATCTTTCAATAAGGCATCACGCTCTAATCTTGCTTCTTGCAAAATACGTTGATTGTCTGATTGAAGATTTTGCATTTCTTTTCTAGCGTTGTCGGCAGAAAGCAAGGCATTTTTTATTCCTTCTTCTCTTTCGTTAACAGCATCCAAAATTGGTTTCCAAGCAAATTTTTTCAATAAGAAAATTAATCCTACGAAAATAATGGCGTTCCAAAAAAACAATCCAAACCCGAAATCTTCCCACAATTTTTCCATCTTAATTTAAGTATAATTTATATTGTAACAATGTGTGTTTTTAAAATTAAAACAAAAGCTGCAACCAACCGTTACAGCTTTTGGTCTTTTTTAGTTTACTGCAAACAAAGCTGCGAAACCAATACCTTCAATAAGCGCAGCTGCAATAAGCATAGCTGTTTGAATTTTTCCAGTAGCTTCTGGTTGACGAGCGATAGCATCCATTGCAGAACCACCGATTCTACCAATACCAATACCTGCTCCAATAACTACTAATCCTGCTCCAATGATTTTAGGAATTTCCATAAAAATATGTATTAAAAATTAAACATTCAATTTGAGGTTAGAGGTCAGAAATTTGAGGTTAGAATTGACTTCTAACTTCCCACTTCTAACTTCCCACTTTTTAATGATGAGCTTCTTCGTGATGATGCTCCTCTACTGCTGAACCAAAATATAAAGCGGCCAACATTGTGAAAATATAAGCTTGCAATGCGGCAACTAATATTTCGATTACTGAAATGATAAACGTTAACAGTAATGAGAAAATACTCATTCCGATATTATTGAAAATAAAAATCAAAGCAAGCAAACTCATCACTACGATGTGTCCTGCAATCATATTGGCATACAAACGAATCATTAATGCAAAAGGTTTAATAAATATCCCCAATAATTCTATTGGTGCTAATATTATTTTCATTGGTGTTGGCACCCCTGGCATCCAGAAAATGTGTCCCCAATAATTTTTATTTGCTGTAAATGTTGTAATAAGAAAGGTGATAATGGCTAAACCTGCTGTAATGGCAATATTTCCTGTAACATTGATTCCTAGTGGTGTTAATCCAAAAATGTTTAGGAACCAAATAAAGAAAAACACAGTCAATAAGAAACTCATATATCTTTTATAGTGCTTTTCACCAATGTTTGGAATGGCTATTTCGTCACGAACATACAATACAATTGGCTCGAAGAAACGACCTGCTCCAGCAGCAATACTTCCATTTTTAGCATATGATTTTGCCAATCCTGAAAACAATAAAAACATTAAAAGTGCAACAACCATCATGGAAAAAACACTTTTTGTTATAGAAAAATCTAAAACCTGTGGATTTGTTGGATGATGCTCGTCTCCGGTCATTGTTCCCGCTGCATCGGTTTTATAAATTTTTTCGTTATGACCTAATTTATAATAGTTTCCGTTAGATTCAGCAACCGATTCTCCGTGATTGAATTTTGATGATGAAAAGATTTGAACTCCATTATCCCACAATATAATAGGTAGTGGAAAACCATAATGAACTCCAGTTTCTTCGTCTTCAAATAAAGAAAATTCATGAGCATCAAGAACGTGGTGTGCTTTTTTCTCGTCTATTTTTTCTTTTATTTCTGATTTTTCATCTTTTGGTTCACCCGAAGCTTCGTGAGCAACTGCTGTTGTTTCAGTATGTGCTGGCGTATGTTCCGTTGGATTATTGGCTAAACCAACTATTGGAAGACAGGCTATTAAAATCGCTATTATAAATTGAAGTGGTTTGTTTGAAATCACCATAACTGTTAATTATCTTAATTTGTACTTTCTGAAATTGGGTGCAAAGGTACATTTTAAATTAATATGTTAAAAACATTAAATAAAAAAAATAACAATTTTATCTTTTAAAAGTCAATTCATTGCTTATTATTTAACATTCTGACAGTTACAATGGTTTCTATAGTCAAAAACAGAGCGAAAATGATAAAAAAGTCAATTTTTTCGGTTCTTAAATTTGGATTTCCCGAATTCAGGATGGGTAATAAAACAACATATGAAATACCGATTTTCAAGCAAGTTAGCAAAAGAAATGTAAATCCTACGTTATCAATACTTTTTTCATAAACCTTAATAAGTATGAAGATAATTAATAGTGAAGAAATAAAGAAAAACCCATAAACAACCTCTATTGGAAAGTGAAATCCCTGAAGTTTAGGATGGTTTTCGTTTAAGAAAAAAACCAATTTGTGTATTGAATAAACCAGAATTGAAAGGAAAACTACTTCAATTAGGGGGCGGTATTTTTTTAAATTCATCACTATTTTATGAAGATTTATTAATGTCTTTCAGTTGCCTATTGATGTTGTAAAAAGCTATGGCAACCCCAACTAGTGTTAGGATTTTGACAAATATAGTATGTGAATTGGGGTATTTCTCGTCCAACCAATTTCCAAAATAGGCGAACAAAAAAATGATTGCTCCCATTTGAATAGGAATGTTAATGAGTGCCAACCATTTATTATTGGTTTGCTTCTTCGGGTTGGGGTTGTCCGTCATTTGCAATCGTGTTTTTGGAATTGGTTTTCATGATACAAGAAGCACTAAAATCGGCGCCTGGTTCTACTGATAATTTTCCGCAAATTACTTCGCCGTAAATACTAGCTTTATTTTTCACGTTCAATATTTCTACCACTTGAATTTTGCCTTTAAATTTGCCCTCAATATCAGCGTTTTTGCAAATAATATCACCGGTTACACTTCCTGCTGGGCCTATCACAATTTTTCCTTTGGTTTGAAAATTCCCTGTAAGTTCTCCATCTAATCTAAAATCGGCATTAGAAATAATATCTCCTTTTAGAATTGTTCCTTCAACAATTCGATTCGTTTTCCCCAGAAATTCGGTGTATGATTTTGATTTTTTTTCAAACATAATTTACTGTTTAGGCGATGATGTTGCATTGGGTTTGTCATTGCCACTACTATTTGGCACGCCTCCTGGAGGTCTTGTTCTAGCAGATTTGCTTGCAGGTGGCGCTGCTTGATCAGGTGTTTTAGAATTATTTACTGGTGGTTGTTGAGCTGCTGGTGTTGGAGCAACTGACTGAGTAGGAACAACAGTCGTTTTTGGTGGAGACAAATATTCGTCTAAATTTTTCTTGATTTGAACTACTTGATAATTGTCGCTTGAAATTACTATAGCTGGTTCTGTAATTTTATATTTTTTGTCAACCTTCATAATATCGGCAATATTATGAGCATATGCTTCTGATTTTATTCCTTGAAGGGTTATGAAATTTTCTTTTTCGGTATAAATATCAAACGTATAGTTAAGTCTTGTCAAATTTTCGCTTGCTATGAATTTTTTAATTTTGTCTTCAAGTGCTTTTGTTGCTTTATCCTCTATTTTGCCCACTTTGTAAAGCACTTTCCAGTTTTTAGATTCGGTTTTAGTAAAATTCATTTTTTCTAACAACGGAATTTGAGTCGTTAGAATTTCTTTAGCGTTCTTGCCTTCTTCGCTAGTTGAATAATTATCAGCTACGAACTGCATTGCTTTTTTATAAGCATCTAAACCTCTAAGTTTCCCGATGGTGTTTGCTTTTAATAATTCAAATTTTGGTACAATTTCACTGCCATAATATTGTATAATAATACCATCTATTTTTTCGAGTATTACTACAAATTGTTCTTCCTGATATAATTGATACCATTTTCCATATTCAGCTTCTGCAGTTTCTGATTCGGTTACTGTATTAGGATTTTTGTTATTAATAATTTGTGCATATCGAGAATCTGGATATTGGCTAGAAATTCTATTTTTCATATCCTCAGCCTTGGCAGCATCGGTAATTTGATATATTTTATATAAATTATACATTGTAGGCAATACTAACTTTTCTTCGGGATTTTGCTTTAACAATTGCTCCAATTTATTGCTAGCCAATTTATATTCCTTGAATTTTTCTTTGTAAATCACACCCAGTTGATAGTATGCAAAGTTTCTTTCTTTAGCAATGCTGTCAATTTCTTTTTGCGAATTAGGAAGCATTCCGATATAAAATGCGGTTGCGTATTGAGGCATTTCGGTTTCGGCAACTTGGGTTTCTGGGGTTGTTGTTCCGCCGTTATTACTATCGTCTGTAGTGGCATCAGTTTTAGTAGTTGGCATTCTCCAATTTCCTGATAGAGGTCTATTTCCCCATTTTTTCTTGAATTCTATCTTTCCAAAAGCTACCGTTGACGGATTATAAAAATAGAAAACATTGGAAGCATCATTCGATGAAACACCAGCCATTGTTGGTGGTACAAGTGATTTTTTTTGAGGCGCTTTTCCGCCTTGTAGAACTCCTGTAGCAGGATCATCTTCAGAAGAAATATTATTTCTATCAATATTTTTTTGCCTTTCTTTTTCCTTTTCTTCTAAAAGTTTTTTAGCTTCATCTGCTTTTTTTAATTTACCAATATACTCTTCATAGTATGAAATTCTATTGGCATCGGTCATCGCAACCACATTCAAAATGCTGTCGTTTGTTTTTGCAATCGATTCAAATTCAATAACTTCATCTAAATCTTTTCGCACTTTTTTGATGTGAATGTATTCTCTTGTTTTAACATCCAATTTTACTAAAGTACTGTCATAATACTTAGCTGCTGTGTAATAATCGGTGTTTTTAAAGTGCATATCCCCGATATTCCTATAATTGGAAGCCAATAAATAATTGTCTGGCGACTTTGTTTTTAAGGATGCATTATAAAATTCTTTGGCCAAATCCTGATCGTTTTTTTTGTCATAAAAAACGCCCATTTCATAATAAATAGTTCCTAAAAACGGACGATTCTCTCTGTCGGCAACGAGTTTGTTATAGGTTTTTACAAAAGATTCTTTGTCACCATTTTCAAAATCGAATAACTGTGCTCTTTTGGCATAAGCCTGAATAAGATATTCTCTATCTACTTTTCTATTCATATCGATAACAGCTTGATAATAAATCAAGGCTGTGTCGCGAACTCCCAATTCTTGATACAATTGTCCAAGAATAAAGCGATAGCGTGCTTTTTCGGCGTTAATTTTGGTGTTTTTTTCGGCAATTTTTAGTTTAGCGATGGCACTGTCTTTCTCTTCTAAATTCAAAAACGATTCAGACAAAAGCGCATTAGCATCGGCTACAACTTGTGATTTTAGCTTCTTCTCTTTTAAAAGTTTTGAGATATTTTTTATAACCTGAGCATCGTTTCCTAAACGCATATTGGTTTTTTCACGCCAGATTTTGGCCTGATTGATATTACTACTTGTAGGATATTTATAAAGTATAAAATTGAAGGCTTCCAATGCAGGAAAAAAACGTTGGTCATAATAACGTGCTTTTCCTAAAAGCAAATAAGCTTCATCTATTTGGTAGTTTTTTTCTTGACCATCAATGACCATCGAATGTTTTTGAATGGCTTTTGTAGCTTTGGCTTCTGCAGCTTCGAAATCGGCGTTTTTGGAACTTCCTTGTGGAGCACCTTCATCCTTTAATTGCATTCTTTCGATGGGCAATCGCTTCCAAAAATTATCTTGATTACTACTTTTTATACCTTCAACTCCTTTATTCAAAGCTATTTGACCGTTATACAAAATGTTGTCTCTGGTACTTAAAGCGTGGGAGTTTCTGGCTAAAAAAGTGTCTTTCTTGGTAGAACAAGCTACCAGAAAAATTAGAAATAATAGAAAGAAAATGGGTTTAAATATCTTGGTTTTCAATGGGAAACAGTTTATCATTTAACTTTTAAAAGCGCATTTTAGTATAATGACTGGTAAAAATACGTTTCTTTTTGAAATATGGAAATTTAAACCGCAAAAAACGTTTCCAATTCTTGCAAGGTTTCTGCCGATGTTTGAATGTCTTTTACTACTTCGCCTTTGTTTAGTGCAACAATTCTGTCGCAAACCTCAACCGTGTGAAGCAAATCGTGACTCGAAACCAATACGGTAACATCTGGATTTTCAGCCAATTCTTTGATTATTTTTTTCAATCGGATAACCGTTGTAGGATCTAAATTGGCGAAAGGTTCATCGAGAATCACAACTTCGGGATTGCCAATTAGTGTAGCAATAATTCCCACTTTCTTCTGATTTCCTTTAGATAAATCTCTTAAATATTTTTTGTTTTTCAAGATTTCACCATTAAAAAATTCTTCGTGTTTAGTTAATAAAGCATCCACATCGGCTTTGTTTTGACCTCGTAAATCGCCAATAAAATAGAAATATTCTTCGGGCGTGAGATAGCCAATCAAGAAGCTTTCGTCAAGAAAAGAAGCGGTGAAGGGTTTCCAGTTTTCACTAGTATTTACTTGAACATCATTGTTTATAATATGTCCCGTTGACGGTTGGATTAAATCCAATATTAGACTGAAAAAAGTCGTTTTTCCGGCTCCGTTATTGCCCACAAGACCAAAACTTTGTCCTTTTGGAATTGTTAAACTGTCTATTTTTAATACGGTTGTTCCGTTGTAGGTTTTTGAAAGGTTTTGTACGTTTATCATTTTTTGTTTTGTTTTTTTGTCCGTAAAAACATTGCAATGTGTACAGACGTTGCCATGCAACGTCTGTACGGAATTACGATTTTTGTTTGTATGAAGCTATGGTGGCGTATTTTTCTGTTTTGTATATTTTTTCAATCATAGAGAAAGCTTTGTTTTTAAAGGCAAAGCCAATAATTCCTAACAAAGCTATCAATGCTAATCCAACATTGGCGTTCGCTAATTTAGCACCTATCCAATACACTAAAACAGGCAAAGCCAATTGCGGAATCGATATCAACATCGTTTTTATATTGAACGCTTTTTTATCGCCAAAAGCTCCTTTTCCAGAATCTAAATCTATGGGCGTTTTGGTGAATGCGCCACCAAGCAAAACCAAATGAGAATTAACTCCAATGTTGTAAATCGCTCCCACAACAATGGTCATATAAACCTGCCATCCGAAATAAAGATAGAACGAGGCAATAATGGTTGTTACAATCGTAGCAATCACCATCAACCACCATTTAGAACTCAAATAGCCTTTGTAAGGAATGTTTTGGGTCATCATTAATTGGTAATAAGCGCTGTCCCAACTCGGTACAAATTGTCCGAAAGTGATTAAAAATCCTCCAGAAACAAATATTCCGGCAAAAATATGCATCGTCGGATTGTTGTAAGCTTCAATTCCGTTCGTAAAAAAAAGCAAACCATAAAAAAGGAACATCACACTCATTCCTACAGTAGTTTTGGATCGTTTGTTTCTTTTAATCAATTTGATGTCGTTTTTCAGGAATGTTCCAATGGTGCCAAATTGATTCAACCAAGTCAAATCTTCTGTTTTGGCAATGTCGTGTTTGCTCGAAAGTCCCGCATCCAAATACAAATTACTTTTGAAATAATGGAATGTAACATAATACAACCCTATCAAACCAATCTCAGGAATAGCAAAAGCCCAATAGGTGTTGAAAAGTGCATCAAAAAAAGGACTCGTATAACTCGTGATGTCAAAAAACCCATAGTATTGCAAACCACCCAAAGTAGCGACAATTCCAATAAAAACAGCCAACAAATTGTCCTTATTGCTCAATAGAATATTGACAAAATTGTTGATGTAAATCAAGGAAACCATTGCCGTATGCCAAAGAATCACGGACAAAACATCATATCCGTTGTATATCAAAACAATGCTAAAAGGAAGAAAGAAAAAAGCATGAACAAAATTGAAGAAAGACAAAACCGTTTTCCCCAATGAAAAATGAACGATGATCGGTTTTTTGATGGGTAAAACCAGAAGTGGACGAATGTTCATCACCGGAATTTTCTGCAACAACAATCGAATGATTAAATCAACCAACAAATAATAAATCATAAATTTATTGATGGTGACTATCGGGTCGAGTTTTAATTCCTTGAGAATGTAAAACGCACCAATACCTATTGCTAAAAAGACTAAAGTGAAATAGACCGCTAAAAAACCCACCAGTATTTTTACAGCCAAATTGGTTCCAAAGGAAGCCGACCTCGTAAAAGCCTTCCATTCGAGATAAAGGAATTTTCGAATCATAATTGTATCGTTTGATTTTGTATGAGTAGATAAATGTAAATAATTGTTACAAAATAACATTTGACATTTATAAAAAATGACTCCAAATAAACAAGCTTTAAGTTCACTCATTTATTTGTCCTGCTGAGGAACGAAGCATCTCCATTTTATTATTCAAACAAGTTATTAAGGAAATTTAACTCGGGATTGATTGTTTTTATCAATATGATCTTCTTGTCTTTTTTCCATCCTTTAATTTCTTTTTCTCTAGCTATTGCCAGTTGTATCCAAGTAAATTTTTCAAAATATAACAAAAAATGAACATTATATTTGGCTGTAAATGAGTTTGGATTTAAGGAATCTTTATGCTGTTGAAGCCTGTTTTTTAAATTATTTGTTACACCAGTGTACAAAACGGTTTTAGCTTTATTTGTTAAAATATAAACATAATACGTATGATATCCTTCTTGAAACTCTATCATTTAATTTAATTAAAAGTTGATTTATCAGTTATGTAGAGATGCTTCGTTCCTCAGCATGACAAATTAGTGCTGTATTGTTGATTGATACTATTCCCTATTAGTGGTTTAATTAACCATAAAAATAAGAAAATGTTTCAGATTATGTTGAGTTTTATATGTTTTCCCCTAACTAATTTTTTTTCTTAATTTTGTCATGCTGAGGAACGAAGCATCTCCACTACAGTATTCAATGTAATTAATTAAAACTAGATTGATTTTATGAAACCTTAGCAGTTTACTATATTTGCAAAAAAATATTCCAATGCCTTTATTTAAAAAACTCATTATAAAAGAAGTAAAACGCGAAACCAAAGACGCCGTTTCCATACTTTTTAATGTGCCCGAAGAATTCAAATCGCATTATACTTTCGTTGCGGGTCAATATGTTAACTTAAGATTGACGCTGGACGGACAAGAAATTCGTCGTGCTTATTCTATTTGTTCATCGCCTGAAAGTGGTGAATTGAGAATTGCCGTGAAAGCAGTAAAAAATGGTGCTTTCTCCCAATTTGCCAATACCAAACTAAAAGCGGGCGACGTTCTTGAAGTCGCAAAACCGGAAGGAAAATTCACTTTCGAACCCGAAATTCACAACCTAAAAAACTACGCAGCTTTTGTAGCCGGAAGCGGCATCACACCTGCCATTTCTATCTTGAAATCGGTATTGAAAAGCGAACCACAAAGTTCTTTCGTATTAGTTTACGGAAATAAATCGCCAGAAGAAACTATTTTTCACCAAGAATTACACGATTTACAACTGAAATATACTGGACGATTGTTTGTGCATTATGTCTATAGTCAAGCCAAAGCCGATGGAGCACTTTTTGGTCGAATCGATAAATCGGTCGTGAATTTTGTCTTGAACAACAAACACAAAGAACTGGAATTCGCTAAATTCTATTTGTGCGGACCAGAAGAAATGATCAACACCGTTTCCAAAGTTTTGAAGGAACACAACATTCAAGATTCGGCTATTAAGTTTGAATTGTTTACTAGTTCGGCTGTCGAAAATGTGGATGCCGGTGCTCACGAAGGACACACCAAAATCTCCATTACGGTAGATGACGACGAAACCACTTTCGAAATGTCGCAAAAACAAACCATTCTCGAAGCCGCCCTGAAACAAGGAATCGATGCTCCTTATTCTTGCCAAGGCGGAATTTGCAGCAGTTGTCTTTGTCGAGTAAAATCAGGAACTGCCCAAATGAAGAAAAACTCCATCCTCTCCGATAGCGAAATTGCCGAAGGTTTAATCTTGAGTTGTCAAGCACATCCTACTTCTGCTGAAATTGTGGTGGATTTTGATGATGTTTAAAAAACGATTTAAATTATAAACGAAAACTTCTCTGAAAAGGGAAGTTTTTTTGTTTTAAGAGAGTTTGGATTTATTATAAAAGTCCATTTGATAATTTGTAAGAAAAAATTAATATATTTGATACAACTATAGAACGAAAGAAACCTTCCCCAATCTACCCAATTTTGGGTGTATATACACAGGTTTGTAGCGCTTTTATACAAGTTATGGGCAACCTTACCCCGACTCGTTAAAAAACAACCTAAAATGAAAAAATATTTTCTTTTAATTGCATTGATTTTAAGTTGCAAAATGGCTTTTGGACAAGGCATAGAAAAAAATTTCATTGGAATGTGGGCAGAAACTATTTGGGAATTTCGCTTTTCAGAGAATGGAAAATTTGAAAGAATATCTTCAGGGCATTTCGGTAATACATCAGCCAAAGGAAAATATAAAATTGTTAATGATACAATCAAAATCATTTCGGGAGATGAAGAATCCGCTGGTACAATCAATGAAAAGTATATAATTAGCAAAGACGATATATTAATTGATCTTAGATTAGGATATGGTTATCGCAAATTTTTAGACTCTGACAGAGATAAAATTATGGAGTTCCGCACCATTCTTTATCCTGAAATAGAACCTGTTAATAAAGAAGTGGTTTCTGATATGCAAGAAGTTTTGAATTTGGCTTTTAACTCAAATAAAGTAAAATGTTTTTACCATTTTGACATTCAAACAACAAGAGAATTTATCATTGCAAATTATCACAAGTTGAAAGTAGATATAGAAGTTGACGGAAGAAAAGCCGTTTTTAAAGATAAAAAAGACATCAAAGAAAAATTCTACATTGAATTTGAAAGCCTTATTCGTTTTTACGACAGAATATCATTGACTATCAAAATTCCCGAAGAAGGAGTTCAGATTAATTGTTATTACGGAAAAGAAAGTGGAAAATGGAAAGAAGATTTTATAACTGTTGTAGAAAACTAAAGGCAGCCCATAACAGCTAGAGTTTCGTTGGGTGCGCAGCACGAACAATGAAACTCCTGTTGAACGGAACTGGAAACAACAATTCCTTTGATGCTATTTATCTTGAAATCCAAATAATTGAAATTGATTTTTGATATTGAAATTGCCATTGCTTATGAAATCCATCCGAGAAATATTCAAAACCAACCCTTCCCCTACTAGACGAACCAGAATTAGCATAAATTTTGGACTTTTTCTAGCAATTGTAGGATGAAATCGTGGAGTTCAAATTTCAATGATTAAATAGTTAACGAAAACTTCCCCACTGGTACTCGTCGCAGACGAGCACCAGATGGGGCACGTTACACAGAAAAACAGAACTTATTAAGAAAAATTAATTAACCCAAAATTGACAAATTCCATCAAAATATTTTCTGAAATAGAACTTTTAAATAATTCGATATTTAAAGTTTGCGGAATAGAACTTGAAAACATAGAACCTGAAAAAGAAAGTCAAGAATATTTCGCTCATAATTTTAAACTGAATAAACAAAAAGTGAAATTCAGAATGGCGAAAATTACGCCAACCAAAACTGGGCAATTTGTAGCAATTTGGAAACGGAATGAAAACGGAATAACTGAACCACATAATGTTGACGACGAATTCGAATTTTACTTAATTGCAACTCGTCAAGCAGAAAGGTTTGGAATTTTCATTTTCGACAAAAGAGTTTTGAGCGAAAACAGAATTTTGACAAGGAAAAAAGTAGAAGGAAAACGTGGAATTAGAGTTTATCCAAATTGGAGCGTAACAGAAAATAAACAAGCACAAAAAACTCAAAATTGGCAAACAAAATATTTTGTAGAAATAATTGAAAACGAAACTGACTTAAACAAGGTAAAAAAGTTACTAAAAATAGAATTAAAACAAAACTAATCGAAAAAAGCAACGAACAGCTAACAGCGGAAGCAGTTGTACAAACTCAAAAAAAGATTTCATTTCAATATAAATCACAAAACACAAGCTCGTTTAAGTCGTTTTATTATGAAATCCACCCGAGAAATATTCAAAACCAACCCTTCCCTTTTGGAAGAACCAGAAGTAGCAAAACTTTTGGACTATTGAAATGAATTGCAAGACGAGAAGATTTATTTATAGGCTATTGATTCGTTCCTCGCCATAACTACAAAAAAGCATTCCATAAAAAAATGTTTTTTTGCCTTTCATTTTCAACTTTATCATCGCCATAGTTGAACCATTCTTTTGTTTTTTCTTCCATTTCCTTCTTTAGACCCAATAAATCATAGGTTTTTTTGGCTGTGATGGGTTTTATTTCGGAGGCTTTAGTCATCGTCAAATCTACTTTGGTGGCTACATATGAAGTGTATAATCTAGGGATTGAAAGTCCTAAAATCAAACCTGGCAATCCGTGGATAGAACAAGGCCCTCCAGTGATGGTAATTTCATCGGTGTAAAAAGCAAATACATAAACATCATTCATTATTTTGCCAACGGCTTTCCGACAATTATAACCTGCTATTTCTCTGTTTTCGTTTGTAATTTTCCATTCAATATTTTGAATACTGTCGGCAATCACAAAATTAGTTCCTACTATTTGTTTTTGCATCATCATTTTATTGGCGCCAAAATCAAAATACCAAGTGTTTTCTTCGTCAAGGTCTTTTTGGTATTTAGGAATTCTTGTTTTTGGACTCCATCTGTCAAATTTGAAGATGCTTTTGTTGTCGGCAAAAGTATAGTTGTAATACGATATTTTAAGGTCGGAAAGGTTGTCTTTCATCATCTCATCCCAACTATCATTGCTCATTGTTTTTTTTAAATTCGTATTTACTTCATATTCAACTACTGCTTTTTCTATAAATTGTTGCGCTGTTGCTGAAGTTGCAAAAAGGAGTGTTGTAAGTATAAAAAGTATTGATTTCATAGCTGTAATTTTTATGGTAATTTGTTTTGGATTTTAGTGCAAGACCGAATTTATTTATTTGTTTTTTCGCCTTTGTTTTTAAAATTCCAGGTAAATCCTATCATAGCATATCTTTTGAGTCTGTCATTTTGCTCCTCTGTAATGGAGTTTTCATAAACATATCTTCTGATGCCAATATTTTGATTCAAAATATCTCGCACCATTATATAAGCGGTAAATTCATCGTTTTTAAAAGTGCGTTGTAGCCTTGCATTCCACAATTGATTGGTGAGATTGTCCTGAAAATCGACTGTTTTTTGACGAGAATACAAATTGTAATCTGTAGATAGTTTCCATTTTTCTTTGAAATAAACCCCAATATCCAAAGCTAAATTATTAGTATTGAATGATTTTATTTCATCGCTTTGTGAAGTCGTATTTCGGCTATTTGAAAAATTATTACTCAAAGTAATGTCATATTTCTTTTCTTTTGATTTATTTAAATAAACCGAAAATCCTGAATTTAAAGTTTTAGTATCGTTAGTTCTAAGGTTGATGCTATTTACTGATTTATTGTAGTTTAGATTTGGATTAAGATTAACCCATAAATCGAGTTTCTTTACCTTAAAACCATATCCTATATACAAATTGAGTGAATAATTACCATTCGTATTGATGGGTTTGGTAATGGTTAAGGCACTTTCTGGATCGATGACTCTGCTATAAGAAATTAAATTAGAAGTCGTTCTGTATGAGAAACTTTGATAGAATTGCGTTTCTGTCAAAATGCTATAAGTGCTGTTAAATAAATTGAAACTATTAGTAAAAGATTGCTTTAAATCTGGATTTCCCAAGGTTTGATTAAAAAAGTCTTGATTGTCTCTCAAAGGCTGCAACTGGTCGAGTGTTGGCTGTTTTGTAGCTCCTTGATAATTGATACGCAAATTGCTATTGCTTTTGTATTTAAAAGTAAAATTTGCAGACGGAAAAAAATTGATATAATTGCGTTTGTATTCTTTGTCCATAGTTTGATCTTCCAAATCAAACGAAGTAAATCCAATACCACCTCCTAAGTTGTAATTGATTTTTTTGGAATTATAACTCAATCTAATGTTGGGCTTGTTGGTAATTATATTCTGGTAAAACTGGTTTGACAAAGAATTGACGAGCTCGTCATAATTTCCTGTTAGATCCGAATAATTATAAGTCAAATAATTGCTGTCCCCCTTGTTTTGAGTAACTTGATAGGCAAATTGCATTGCATATTTCTTACCAATAGGTTCTGAATAAGTAAGATTTACAGTTAAATTTTGATTTTTTTTCTCCTCAATTTTGTTTTGATCGAGATCGACCCTAGAGGCAAAATTACCGTCTTCATAACTTTCGTTCGAAGACTTTAAAAAATTATTTGCGTCTGTATTCAAGGTGCTCGCACTAGCGTTTACAGAAAATGTACGACGAGGTTTGGCAAATTTATGTTTATATAAAACACTAGCAAACAAGGATTGCTTATCTGATTTTGTTGTAAATGTTTTTAGCTGTTTGTTTTTTAACAATCCATCTATTCCGGTAGTGTTTCCGTTGGTAAATTCACCACTTTCCGTATTATAAAAATTAGTTTTGGTGGTAATTTGTAAACTGTTTAAAGAATCTATTTTTACATCGTAAATAGCATTCAATTTAAAATTACTCCTATCAACATTGCTTACTTTAGACGTGTTTTCGATTAATTCGGTTTCTCCTACTTGGGTTTGTGTTTTTTTGTTATTGTTGTTGGTATAAATTTGCTTGTTGTATTTTGGTGTTAAATTCAATGTTTGTTTATCATTCCACTTGTTGCTGTATTGCAATCCTGCGTTGGTGTTTTTGACAAATCCATTTTGAGTATCAACATATGGTTCTTCATCATTATTGCCGCCCGACCATTCATAATTTACGTTGCCATCATCATCCATACTCATACTCACGTTACTATCACGTCCTCCAAATTTATCGCTATCTTGCCAACTCAATCCATCTTGACCGGTATTGCCATTCAATAAAAACGCCGATATTTTTCGTTTACCTTTAAAACTACTAAACATAAGATTGGTATTGTATCTGGAATCGGAACCTGTAAATGGCTCATTGGCACCATCTATTTTTCCAAAATATCCCTTCTTTTTGTCTTCTTTTAATTTTAGATTAATCGTTTTCTTTTTTTCACCATCATCAATTCCTGTAAACTCGGCTTGGTCACTTTTCTTATCAAAAACCTGCACTTCTTTTATGGCATCTGCTCGCAAATTTTTCACGGCCATTCCTGGGTCATCTCCAAAAAATTCTTCGCCATCAACCAATACTTTTTGTACCGTTTCGCCCATAGCTTTTATTGTACCATTTTTATCGACTTGTATTCCTGGAAGTTTTTTTAGTAATTCTTCTACATTAGCATTGGCACTAACAACAAAATCACTGGCTCTGTAACTAGTCGTATCGCCTTTAATTCTTATGGAACCTGTTTTTATAATTACTTCTCTAAGTGCATTAATTTTGCTTACCAAAGCTATTGTTCCTAAGTTTTTTTCAGTTTCATTTACAGTGATATCATCTAAATAATCGGCATATTGTCTGTGAGAAGTCATCACAATATAGTTTCCTGCTTTTACATTTTTAAGCTCAAAGTTCCCCTTTTTATCCGATCGGGTAAACTTATATAAAATAGAATCTTTGGGTGTTAGTAAGGCAACCACCGAATTGTACACTGGAGTTTTTTCGTTACCATCAGTCAAAACCCCCGTAACACTGGCTTTTTGAGCAAAAACAGATAAAGAAAATAAAGATAAAATTGCAATTAAAAGTGAAGTTTTTGGCATAAATAGTTTTATTTTTACTTTATTATTCTTTAAAAATTTATAAAATTAAGGTACCCAAAAAGCAGAAACTCTTTCGATAAAGTTAGTTTTGAATTAGAAAATAGAACTCAAAAAAATCAAAAATAGTATTAATATTCCTAAATTATTTAAAACAAGCTGTTAATTAATTCATAATACTATTCGTATGAATGAAAACAAATGCTTCGACAGAAAATTATAATTCGTTTTATTTCAATAATTTAAATTTTTTTAACTCAACTCGTTTTTACCTGAAAATATAATTTCAAGTCAAGCGAAGCGTCTTGTGTCTTTACTATTTTTTGCAACCTTTGTTTGCGATACCTTTCTGATTTTTGCGGTTAAAAATGAAATGTGAAATTTGTTTTTTTTTCGGATTTTAGTAGTAATGTGTTTGTAATTCTCACTACATTTCCTGTAAAACCGAATTTTTTTAAATTATAATTTAATTATGAAATCCACCCGAGAAATATTCAAGACCAATCCTTCCCTTTTGGATGAACCCGAAGTAGCAAAACTTATTGCTTATTGCGAAGAATTGCAAGACGAAATCGTGGAATTTAAATTTCAGAAAACGGACAACAAGGAATTGGCAATGCTCGATATCCTCAAGGAAGTTATCAAAGGTTGCAACGCCATCGAAAAAGAACAAATGGAACACGAGCGTTTTGGTTTTGAAGCACCTGATTATCAAAGCACCATTTCAAATCTAAAAAGCTATATTTTAAAGCGTTGCCAAGACGAGAAAATCTATTTGTAATATATTCCATTAACAAATTTACAACTATCAAAAAGGGTTGAATGTTTTTACACCTTCAACCCTTACAACTTGTTATTATTGATTTCCTTTTTATCAAATCATCGATGTCAATCTTATTTTTTGATTAGTTTCACTTCTTTTTTAATAATTGAAGAGGCGTTAGAAAAAGAAATGATATAGACACCCGATTTTAAATCACAATTGGAATTACTGCTATTCCAAAGCAATGAATTGTTTCCTGTTTCAAATAAACGATCTGCTATTGTTGCCACTTTTTTGCCGCCAATATCAAACAACTCTATGCGAATTTTTTGAGACTCCAAAACTGGTATTTCAATTGTGAGTTCATTCGAAAAAGGGTTTGGAGAACAAATGATTTTAGAATTATCTAAAGTTTTGTCATTAAGTCCCAAAGCTCCATCAGATATACTCGTGGTTCGTGGCGAAGTGTTATCGGCATTGAAAGCCACCACTCGATAGGTAACTAAACCCGTAAAACTAGGTGTGTCGGTATAATTATTGGCATATTGAGGCAAAGTTGCAATCACTTGAAATGGGCCATTGTTATAAGAACGCTCCACAATAAAACCATCTTCGGCAATATAATCATCTCTCCATTCGAGTTTATAGGTTGTTCCGGTAGGTTTTGTCAATTTATAATCCGTTACTGGATAGTTAAATTCAATACTATTCAAATATTTTTCAAGATTAGTATATCCATCTGTTCCAACCGTATTTCTATCGGATGCATTATTTGGATTTAGGCCTTTGGCGGTTTCCCAATCGTCCGGCATTCCATCTTTGTCGGTATCGGTTGGAGCCGTTGTAGAACTTAATACTGGCCACCCACCCACATTGTCTGGTAAATCAATAATACCGCACATTTTAGTTTTATCAGGAACCGACTGTACCGTTTCGTATGTTGGGCCTTCATAAGTTGCATTTCCATTACGGGTATCACTCACAATTCGAGCATCGACCACATCACGTTTTGGCAAAGTAGCACCTACATTGTCTAAAACCGAATAATAAGCATCGCTAGCCGTCTGTTGATTGAAAGCCATTGCTGGCCAAGGATTATCCAATTTTAATCCAGCAAGATAAGCATTGCCGTCTTGAGGCTGGACGCCACCGTTCCAATTATTGGCAGTAACAGCAGTATTACCTACCATAACATTTGCATCTACATACCATTTTCCGTAATCGTCAGCCAAATTACGTGAAGAAGGATTTACAATGCGATAAGTAATAGTACCCGGTTTGGTAGCAGGCCCTGGTTTATAATAATTGGCCACCATATTAATAGTAGAAAATGAATGATTGGGATCGCCAACTTGTTGTTGTTCTCCGCCATAAGTACTATTGAACCCCCAATTGTAAATAACATTATTTCTATAATCAAAATACCCACAACCTGAGGCCATTCGAGGATTGCGACTAGAATGATGCGCTAATAAATTATGATGTGATGTGCTATTGTTACTACCATTAATACCTCCATAACCATGATTGCCTTTAGGATGATTTGAATTGTACAAACTTTCTGAAACCATACACCATTGAATGGTTATGTTTTCACAAAAATACAGGGACATCGTTTCGTCAACGCTCCAACTGGCAGAAACATGGTCTAAAATAATATTACTGCAATCTCTTGCAGATACCGCATCCGATTCTCCACCAGATTCATTTCCTAATCTCACCCTTAAATAGCGTACAATTACATCATGTACCGCGTTATTGAATACTAAAGCATATTTCCTCAAACAAATACCATCTCCGGGAGCTGTTTGTCCCGCTATAGTAAGATAGGGATTAGAAATTTTTAAATCACTATTTAACGTAATTGTACCCGAAACTCTAAATACAACTGTTCGAGGTCCTGAAGCTTCAACTGCAGCACGAAGACTGCCTGTGCCTGAATCATTAAGGTTAGTTACTTCATAAACTACTCCTCCCCGTCCTCCAACGGTATATTTTCCGTATCCTTCTGCTCCTGGAAAGGCAATTTGTTGGGCATAACTAATTCCCGAACTCAAAATTAAAAGTAGCAGTACTGCTATTTTGTATATAATTTTTTTCATAATTAAAACTGTAATCGATTACATTGTTGCGTTTTTCAAATCCTAAATAGGCGCAACAAGATAAGCATTTAAAATAAAACAAACTCGATTTTCTGAATGTATTGGCAAATAAAATCTACAATAGAGATTTTATTTTAGAAACCACTTGTTCCTGACTGATCGTTCGCATCGCCTCTTCATAGCCTTCCACTTTTTTATTTCCATAGACTGATGTGGGCAATTTTGGAAACAAATTTCTATCGGAAACCAAAGCGTTTTCCAAAGGTTGATTAAACGGCGAAAAACCCGCAAAAGGATGCGTCGCTCCCCAAAGCGTAATGACTTTTACACCCAACATTGCTGCAATATGAGCATTTCCAGAATCCATAGAAAACATTACATCTAAGTTGGAAATGAGTTGTAATTCATGTTGAAACTTAAGTTTTCCAGCAACAACAACTATGTTTTCTTTGCCTTTTGAAAGCGAATCTAACAATTCAATTTCTTTTTTTCCACCACCAAAAAGCAGGATTTTATGATTCTTTTCTTCTGCCAATTCATTGATAACCTCTTGCATCAAATCTAACGGATAGACTTTGGAATCGTATTGTGCAAAAGGCGCAATCCCGATTAATTTTTGGTTATTTTCTCCAATTAAACTAAAGATTTCGCTATCTAAAATTGCCTTTTCTGGAAAGGTCGGATGCGACAATTCTACTTTAAAACCCAATTGTTCAAAAACTTTGACGTGTCTTTCGAACATCGTGGTCAAGGGTTTGAATATTTTATTTTCGGCTCGTGTCAAGGCTGCTTTTTCGGCTCTTCCTTTATCTACAAATGCTATTTTTTTTCCACTTAAGAAGAAAAGTATTCGAACGACTTTGGAGCGTAAAACATTATGCAAATCAGCAAAAGCATCAATCTGCAACCCTTTCAAATCTTGAAACAATCGCAACAATCCAAAGAATCCTTTGTGACGTTGTTTTTCGTCGAAAGCAAAGAAAGAAACATTGGAAATTCCTTCAAAAAAAGGTTTGAAAAATGGACGAGAAACTACTGTAATTTTCACCAACGGATATTGGTTTACAAAAGCTCTTACAACAGGAACCGTCATAGCGACATCTCCCATTGCTGAAAGTCGGAAGACGGCTATATGTTTGATTTTTTTGGACAATTGATTTATGTTTAAAAACCATTAAGGTATTAAGAAAATTAAGAAAAACTTAATGACCCTTAATACCTTAATGGTTTAAAATAGTGTTCTTATTTTTTATTCTGATACAAAACAGGATTCAAATCATCGTCGTTGTACATTTTCATTTGTTTGTACACTTTCATAAATTTATCACCGTTTTCAATGTCAGTTAGCAACTCTTCAATTGCTGTTGACAAATCGGTTCTTTGCTCCAACAAAATATTCAATTTGGCTTGACATTTATCTCTGTGGTCTTGCGAAGCTTCTGCTCGAGTAGCTTCTTCTTGCATATGATAAATTTTTAGAGCTAAAATAGACAATCTATCAAATGCCCAAGCTGGACTTTCGGAATTGATTTTAGCATCATTTTTTACAGCAATATGGGCATATTTTTGAAGAAAATAACCGTCTATATATTCTACCATATCGGTACGTTCTTGATTAGAAGCATCAATTCTTCTTTTTAAAGTCAAAGCAGCAACAGGATCAATATTTGGGTCACGAATAATATCTTCAAAATGCCATTGAACCGTATCAATCCAATTTTTTAAATATAATAAATGTTCAATTTTTTCCTTTGGAAAAGGATTGTTTATAGGTTGATCTACATTATCAAATTGATGATAATCTTGAATACTTTGTTCGAAAACAGAATAAGCTAATTTTGAAAACATATCTTTTATATTTTATAAATACAAAGATACTTTTTATACTTTTATAGTCTATAAAAAACATAAGAAGTTTAGCGGAGTTTTTGCGAAATTCCTAAATTTTAATTTACAAATCTTAAATTATCATTATGCAAACACATTATCTATCCGAAGACAATAGCATTCTCAATCATTTTTTGGGTCAAATTAGAAACGTGAATGTGCAACACGACAGTATGCGTTTTCGAAGAAATATAGAACGCATTGGCGAAGTGATGGCCTATGAATTAAGCAAAGATTTACAGTATCGAAATATCGAAATTCAAACACCGCTGGGCATCAAAAAAACCACTGAAATAGCAGATAAATTGGTTTTATGTTCCATTCTTCGAGCTGGTTTACCTCTTCATTTAGGCTTTCTAAATTATTTTGACAGTGCCGAAAATGGTTTCGTTTCTGCCTACAGACATCATCCTAATAACGATGATTTTTTTGATATCTTAGTCGAATATCAAGCTGTTCCCAATATCGAAAACAAGACCTTGCTTTTAATCGATCCTATGCTTGCCACAGGTCAATCGATGGTGGCTGTTTTTAACAAATTAATGGAAAAAGGACTTCCAAAAGAGATTCACATTGCCGTAATTATTGGAGCTCCAGAAGGAATTGCTTACCTTGAAAAACATTTGCCAGATTCCTGCCATCTTTGGGTTGCCACACTAGACGAAAGACTAAATGACAAAAAATATATCATTCCCGGACTTGGTGATGCTGGTGATTTGGCTTACGGTAATAAATTATAATTGAGAGAAAAACGCAAACAAACTACACAGAATTAATACACCCAAAACCAGTTCTTGCTTCAATTGTAATTGCTTAACTTCGATGTGGCTCGTTGCCATAATAGACAATGGTGCAATGGTATAAATCAACATATCATTGCTTTTGTTTGATGAAATTACAAAAATTAATAGACCAATAAAAAAAGCCATAATAATTTTTTTGAACGAAGAATTCAATAATAATGGTTTGCTTGAAAGTGATGCAAACATAGAAACCACAAAAAATAAAGCCACCGTTATATAAATCGAAAAGGCAATATTCTGATAATTATTTGTAAAATAATCAATATTGAAATTGAAAACTGCATTTTGACTGATGTAACCTAAAAGGTCTTTGTTGCATAGTAGTGAAATGCCCACCGAAATAATTCCAACAGCAAAAAAAGCAATAAACGGTAAAACCCAATTCCTATAATCGCGAGCAACATGGAAAATAACAGATATAAACACCAAAATTATATAAAGAATACTCCAAAAGTGGAACAAAGACGCCACAAAAATCCACAATGAAGCATCGAATATTTTTTCTTTCGTAGCTTTTAAGGATTGTAGTGAAATTAATCTTCTAAGGGCTAATAAGATAAAAAAGTTAGAAGCAATTAAGTTGGTATTATTCCAAACGGATGGAAAAAATAACAGAAACAAAAAATAAAAAAACAACGTGTAGCCACTGTCTTTGCTCAATCCGTTTCTCTTGGCAATAAAATTGGTAATAAAAACAGATGCCAACAAAACAAGAAACAATCCGAATGTTTTTAAAATGGAAACAACCGATTTGGTCCAAGATAAATCCTGAAATTGATAGATAAAAAAGAAAACCAGCATTAAAATTACAACCAAAATTAAATTTATTGGCGTAGATTTTTTAAAAACACTTGTTATCATAAGGATATTTTATACTTTTGCGACTGTAAATATAATACTTGTACTAAGATGAAAGCATTTTTTGAAGGAATTCAATGGTTATTTGAAACAATTTTTTTCGCTCTACACGATTTTCTAAGAGAATTAGAACTTACACATTGGTTCGCTGCTAATCTTTTGAACTGGATTTTTATGGCCATTTGCTCTGTTGCTATCGTATATTGGTGCAAACAATTGAAAATCTACGATGAAAAAGGCGAAGAAAATCAAGATACAACCGCTCACTCTTTCTTGAAATAATATTTTAAGAAATTTGAAACGATAAATATTGGGAACTATTTTAAATCGTTCCCAATATCTTTTCTAAAATACATCTTATCAAAATGTAGCTTGTCTATATTTTGGTAAGATTTTTTTATGGCCTCTTCGAAGTTATCTCCGTATGAGGTTACCGTTAAAACTCTTCCGCCATTAGAAACTATATTTCCGTTATTTAGTTTGGTTCCAGCGTGAAAAACAATGGAATTTTCCACGTTTTCAAAGCCTGAAATCACTTTTCCTTTTTCGAAATCTTCTGGATATCCGCCCGAAACCACCACAACTGTTGTGGCACTTCTTTCGTCAATTTCCAATTCGAATTCGTCTAGTTTTTCATTGGCCACAGCCAAAAACAATTCCACCAAATCCGATTTCATTCTTGGGATAACCACTTCCGTTTCCGGATCTCCCATTCTCACGTTATATTCAATAACAATAGGCTCATTTTTCACATTGATTAATCCAATAAACACAAAACCTTTGTATTCGATTCCGTCTTTTTGAAAACCTTCAATGGTTGGTTTTACAATACGTGTTTCGATTTTTTCCATCAAAACAGCATCCACATAAGGAACCGGAGAAACGGCTCCCATTCCGCCTGTGTTCAATCCCGTGTCGCCTTCGCCAATTCGTTTGTAATCTTTGGCAGTTGGCAAAATTTTATAGCTTTTTCCGTCAGTCAAAACAAAACAGCTCAATTCAATTCCGTCCAAAAACTCTTCGATAACTACTTTGGAACTAGCCGCACCAAATTTTTGACCTACCAACATATTTCTCAATTCTTCTTGAGCTTCTGCCAAATCTTGAATGATTAAAACACCTTTTCCTGCGGCCAATCCATCGGCTTTCAAGACATAAGGCGGTTGCAAAGTAGTTAGGAATTCACATCCTTTCTCTACGGTTTCTGCCGTAAAACTATCGTAAGCCGCTGTTGGAATCTTGTGTTTCATCAAGAATTCCTTGGCGAATTCTTTACTTCCTTCAAGAGTTGCTCCCAATTGGGATGGTCCAATAACTGGAATATCTTTTAAATCATGGTCATTTTTAAAAAAATCATAAATCCCTTTTACCAACGGATCTTCTGGTCCAACTACTACCATTTCAATATTTTCTTTGATAACCAAGGCTTTTATGGCATCAAAATCAGTAGCACTGAAATCTAAATTGGTTGCAATTGCTGCTGTTCCTGCGTTTCCAGGTGCTACAAAAAGTGTGTCGCAAAGTGGACTTTGAACCATTTTCCAAGCAAAAGCGTGTTCTCTACCTCCTGATCCTAATAGTAAAATATTCATAGTGTCGTTTTTAAGTTTGGCAAAAATAATTGCTTTTGAACGTAAAAAATAATTAATTTTTAAAAAGTTACTAATTCAAGAGTATTAGTTGACTGTAAATATTATTTTTGGTGAAATATATCCGTAAAATGTTTCCACTTTTCGATTTTTCGCTGCTAATAAATGGTTTTCCGATGAAGGAAGCCAAAGCCGAATTGCAAAAAATCCAGTCTATCCCAGAAGAAGAATTTGAAACTTTCATCGAAAACAAAAAACAAGAAATTGTTGATTATCATTTAAAAAATAATTCTTCCTATCAAAATCTCGTTGGCAAAACCACTTTCAATACTTGGAAAGATTTGCCGATAATGACCAAGAAAGATTTTCAAAAACCCTTGATTGAAAGACTTTCAACCGAGTTTTCTCTGAAAAAAGTGTACGTCAATAAAACTTCTGGTTCCAGCGGTGATCCATTTATTTTTGCTAAAGACAAATTTTCGCACGCCTTGACTTGGGCGAATATCATTAATCGTTTTGGATGGTATGGTATCGATTTTAATTCTTCCTATCAAGCGCGATTTTATGGTATTCCGTTGGATTTTATTGGAAACAAAAAAGAACGTTTCAAGGATTTTTTTACCAATCGTTTTCGCTTTCCAATTTTTGATTTATCGGATAAAGTTTTAGACCGTTTTTTACAACAATTCAAAATAAAAAGATTCGATTACATCAATGGATACACGAGTTCCATCGTTTTATTTGCCAAATTTCTACAGCAAAAAAATATTGTTTTAAAGAATATTTGCCCGACTTTGAAAGTTTGTGTTGTAACTTCTGAAATGCTTTTTAATGAAGATAAAATCCTTTTAGAAAAACAATTTGGAGTTGCTGTTGTCAATGAATACGGAGCTTCGGAACTGGATTTGATTACCTTTCAAAATCCTAACGGCGAATGGCAAGTGAATTCCGAAACACTTTTTGTGGAGATTTTGGACGAGAACAATACCGTTTTGCCTTATGGAAATGAAGGTCGTGTCGTAATCACTTCCTTATTCAACAAAGCACATCCGTTTATTCGATACGACATTGGCGACATTGGAATTTTGGACGCGAAAAGCACCCCGAAAAAACCGATTCTTCAACAATTAATCGGTCGAACCAATGACATTGCCATTTTACCAAGCGGGAAAAAATCGCCTGGATTGACTTTTTACTACGTGACCAAAAGCATCATCGAAGACGACGGTAACGTAAAAGAATTTGTCATCAAACAAACTAAAATCGATACTTTTGAAATCGAATATGTGAGCAAAACCGAATTAAATCAAGAACAAATCCAAAAAATTGAAGCCGCAATTGCCTTATATTTGGAGAAAGGATTGATTTTCTCATTCGTTAGAAAAGAAAAATTAGAACGAAGCAAAAGTGGCAAATTGAAACAGTTTGTTTCGTTATTAAAATAATTGGAGGTCACAAATTGTGATGTCCAAATTGAATCTTGAAATCGCATTTTGCGACTTCAAGACGTTCAAGGTCGCAATTTGCGTCCTTAAAGAAATTAAAAGAATACTTTATGGGAAACGAAATACTACTTTCTGAAGAATTAATTTCTAATAAAATTTACTTTATTAGAAACCAAAAAGTGATGTTTGATTCAGATTTAGCTTTGCTTTATGGAATTGAAACCAGAATTTTAAAACAAGCTGTAAAAAGAAATTTATCCAGATTTCCTGAAGATTTTATGTTTGAACTTACAAAGATAGAATACGATTCTTCAAGATCACAAATTGTGACCTTGAAGAATGGCAGAGGATCTAATTTAAAATATTTACCTTCCGTTTTCACGGAACACGGTGTTCTTATGTTGTCGAGCGTTTTGAAAAGTGACAAAGCCATACAGACCAATATTCAAATTATGAGAATATTTTCAAAAGTGAGACAAATGCTTTTGGATACCACCGATTTAAAAATAGACATTCTACAAATTCAGAAAAAATTAGAAAATCACGACAAGAATATCGAGTTAGTTTTCTCTTATTTGGATGAATTGTCCGAGAAAAAAGAAAATGAAACGCCAAGAACAAAAATTGGTTACAAAAAATAATTTAAAAAAATGAAAATAACCATCATAGCAGGCGCAAGACCCAATTTCATCAAAATCGCTCCCATCATCAAGGCAATTGAAAAAAAGCAAAACGAAGGAGCCACTATTTCCTATCGTTTGGTGCATACAGGTCAGCATTATGACAAGAACTTGAGCGATACTTTTTTCGAGGAATTGAATATCCCCAAACCCAACAGCAACCTAGAGGTAAAAAGCGGTTCGCAAGCGGAACAAACTGGAGCTATTATGGTCGCTTTTGAAAAAGAATTGCAACAAAATCCTTGTGATTTGGTATTGGTTGTTGGCGATGTCAATTCGACTATGGCTTGTGCGATTGTAGCCAAAAAACAAAACCTAAAAGTCGCCCACGTCGAAGCCGGAATCCGCTCCGGCGATATGACAATGCCTGAAGAAATCAATAGAATCGTGACCGACAGTATTACCGATTATTTCTTTACAACCTCAACATCGGCTTCTGAAAACTTGCTGAAATATGGTGTTGATGCAACCAATGTTCATTTCGTGGGCAACGTGATGATTGATACTTTGTACCAAAATTTAGATAGAATTTTCGAACCTTTTTTTTGGAATGAATATCAATTGGAAACCGGAAATTACATCATTCTTACCCTGCATCGTCCGTCGAATGTGGATGAAGAGCAATCCTTAATTCAATTATTACAGGGAATTGATAAACTGGCTGGCGACAAAAAAGTGATTTTCCCGATTCATCCCAGAACAAAAGCGATTCTTGGCGAAACGAATTTAGAACTGAAAAACATTCTTTTTGTAGAGCCACAAGGTTATTTAAACTTTATGTACCTCATCAAAAATAGTTTTGCCGTAATTACGGATTCGGGTGGAATTTCGGAAGAAACTACCGTGATGGGAATTCCTTGTTTTACGATGCGAAACAACACCGAAAGACCTGAAACACAAATAATTGGAACAAATACTTTAGTAGGAACTTCGATAGAAAATTTAGAAAAACTATTTGGAGAATTTCTTAAAAACGGAAAACGACAAGCAGGAATTCCAGAACTTTGGGACGGAAAAGCCTCGGAACGAATTATTGAAATTCTACTTCAAAAATAAAACCGCAAATTCGCAAATTATTAAAACATAAAATTGTTTATTTGGCTGTTAATTAAAAAATAAATTTGCGAATTTGCGGTAAAAAAATGAACAAAATCCTCATCATATCCAATTATTATCCGCCCGAAAAAGGGGCTGCCGCCAATAGAATTGAGCAATTGGCACTGAAATTACACGAAAATAAGTATAACGTTACCGTGCTTTGTCCGTTAGGAAATTACCCAAAAGGAGAACTATTTCCAGAATACAAAGGCAAATTTTCGGTAACGGAAAAATTGCAAAATATTACGGTAAAAAGGCTTTGGATTTATCCAAGTGTGAGCAAAAATATTTTCAAGAGAACGCTGTCGGTTTTGTCGTTTTCTTCGGTGCTTTTCTTTTATTTATTGTTCAAAAAAATACCGCATAAAGTGGTGGTGCAATCGCCTCCGTTGTTGTTGTCGTTTGTGTCGGTTTTAATTCTTTCGCTTAAGCGAAAAAAAATAATCCTCAATGTTTCCGATTTGTGGCCACTGGCGGCTATTGAATTGAAAGCCTTGAAAAAAGAAAGTTTTTCGCATCAAGTTTCATTGTTTTTTGAACGATTTATTTATTCGAAAGCTAGTTTAATCTTTGGTCAATCGAACGAAATTATCACGCACATTCATTCTATTTTTCCTGAAAAAGAATGCCATTTGTACCGCAATTTTCCGGATCATCAAGCCAAAGAAATTCATTTTTCAACCCATGAAAATGAACCTATCAAGCTATTTTATGCAGGATTATTGGGTGTTGCCCAAGGTGTTTTTGAATTGTGTCAAAAAATAGAATTAGAAGATCTAAACATTGAATTGCATATTTTTGGCGATGGTGCCGAAAAAGCACAAATTGAAGAGTTGATTCAACAATCCCGAAGCCTCGGGACCGAGAAAAAAATCTTCTTTCACGGAATGTTGGAACGTCATATTCTGCACGAAAAACTACAAACTTTTGATATTGCCATTATTCCATTAAAAACAAGAATTTATGGCTCTGTTCCTTCTAAAATATTCGAATATGGGGCTTTGGGTTTTCCTGTATTGTATTTTGGTGGTGGCGAAGGCGAAACTATTGTAAACGAAAATAATTTAGGCTGGGTAGCGAATGTGGGCAATTTTGAAAGTTTAAATAAGGCTTTAATCGAAATATCAAAAACTGGGAAAAGTGAAATTCAAATGATGAAAAAAGAAGTTTTTGATAGTGCCGAAAAGAATTTCAATCTTGATTTTCAAATTAAAAATTTAATCAATAAGAACTTGTTTTAAAATGCTTTTTCGTCACCTTTCAAAGTATTATAAATAGTTTTGATAATGATTTGAATATCTAATAAAATAGACCAGTTTTCCATATAAAAAATATCGTATTTTACTCTATTAATGATGTCTTCATCGGTTTCTACCTCGCCACGATACCCTTTGGTTTGAGCCAAACCGGTGATGCCTGGTTTTACAAAATGACGAACCATAAATTTATCGACATTGGCTGCATACAAATTAGCAACGCTAACCATATGTGGTCTAGGCCCAACAACCGACATATCACCTTTTAAAACATTGAAAAACTGAGGCAACTCATCAATGCTAGTTTTCCTAATAAATTTGCCTATTTTGGTAATTCGAACATCATTTTTTGAAGCCAAATCCACATCGGCTTTATCGTTTATATACATCGAACGAAATTTGTAACAATTAAATTCTTTATAATTAAGACCATTTCTTTTTTGTACAAAAAACAAAGGCCCTTTTGACTCTA
Organism: Flavobacterium alvei; assembly: GCF_002920895.1. Lineage (GTDB taxonomy): Bacteria > Bacteroidota > Bacteroidia > Flavobacteriales > Flavobacteriaceae > Flavobacterium > Flavobacterium alvei. Next base: position 325,679 of record NZ_PQVG01000004.1, on the reverse strand, counting down.
ATTTTATTAATAGGGCTAAAATTGGTGTAAGCCAAGACAATATTCCGACAATTATTAATAATGAAAAAACAACATCGAAAACGCGTTTAATTATTTTATTTATGGTTTCATCCTGTAAAATATCTCTCAAAGAAATAACTGGAATATAGTCATAATATTCGAACTTTGCTGTTCTTGAAAAAATTTGGTTTTCGTTTGGAATAAATTTTAAAGTCTTCAAATTATTATCGGCAAAATCAACAATTTTGCTAATTTGGCTTTCTGACAAATCGGCCATCGCACAATATATTTCATTGGTATGACTAGAAATTACATAGGAAAGACACTCTTCGATTCTTTCTTTCTTACGGTCTTCTAGAGTGAAAACTTTCATTAGTCTGTAACCATAATCTGGATTTTCTGTGAAAAAGTTTTTTAGTGGATTGATGTTTTTCATGTTTCCCAATAAAACAACGCTTCTGGAATTTCCTCCATATAAAACTCTAAATTTTCTTAGAAAATAATAAATAGAAAGTTTGAAAAATAAAACAAATGCTATCGATACAAAAACAAAGAAAACGACTCTTTTTTGAAAATAAAAATCAGAATAAAACAACTCTAAAGCCAAGCAAAATAAGGAAAATAGAATGAATTGTTTTAAAGCGCAATTTAAAATTGCTATCACCTTTGTATAGCGATAGACTTCATAAAAACCAAGATAAATGGCAATTGACAACCAGGCAAAACTAATTAGAATGGAATAAACAACTTTATTGTCGTGAAACGGAAACACATAGAAAGCCAATACATTGATGATAATTAAATCAATCATGTATGAAAATGGACGAATATAACCTGAATATCTTCCTGTTTTGGTTTTCACCTATTTGATGTGTTTAGAGAAGTTTTTTAAATCGTAAACCCTGATTATTTTATATTAAAAATTTGTTCTAATATTTTAATAGTAATCAAATACGTGGGCTTTACTCCTGTTGTTCCTAAACCTCCTGAAGCCAATGTGCTTCCTGTTTCGAGTGGGTTATCCGAAGCGTAATATGCATATCTTACTTTCACATCTTGTGGAATACTTTTTCTAATTTTCGAAGCCGATTGAATGGCTTTTTGATAATAAGAACCTTCCATTTCCAATCCAATTACACCCCAAGTCGATTCGTGGAAAAACTTCAATAAATCCTTATTTTGCAATGATGTTCCAAGCACCGTGACCATAGGTCCTTCAAAAACAGGAATGCCATCATCTTTAAACATATCTCCTTTTAATTCGTTTTCAAAGTAATAATTATCGGCAGTTCCTTCGTTGATGTGTGCAGATGGAATCATAATATCGCCTTTTCCTCCTTGAAGAATTCCTGCTTTTCCCATAATAGAAACCGATTCGACATTCAATAAAATATCTTTTTTGTAGGGTTTCAATAATTCATCTATGGTTTCATAAGCCTGCTCCCCAAAGGCATAATCCATCACGATAAGAACTGGTTGTTTTTCTCCTATTTTAGCGTTTGGAAACGAGGATTTAGCCCAATCTATTTTGGCCGTGTCAAAAATTTGTACGTCAATATTGGTTCCAGAAGCTGCATCAGGAAGCGAGATCATTCCGTGCAATTTTGCAAATGCTGAAACTTTTTCCCTAACTTCATTCGCACCCGATTTGCTTAATTCTTCATAAATAAAGAAATCGGATTTGTCTTTGAACTTGGTTTTCAAAACCGTAGTAGCAAAAATCGAATTCATCACACTGTGCATGTTGGCACTGATAACATGGATTGGTCGATCTAAAAGTTTGTGTTGTTTTAAAACTTCTTTGATGTTGGTTGCCCAGATTTCGCCGTGAATATGGTGTCCTAATCGTTCTCTTAAAATCGGACTAAAAGTGATGGTTCTCTTGTTATCATCGACCACTTCTTCGATGGCTAATTTTCCCAACCAATAAATCACGTGCAAAAATCGATCTGGCGATAATTCTGATCCAAAAGCATCATAAATGTCTAAAACTTCAATAAAAGTTCTACCTAAAATATTGGCTGCGTGCGAAACGGCTTTTTCTTTTTCTATTTGAGTCAGTTTTTTCTTTTGTGAAACTGCTGCCTCTAATTTTTGCCAATCGCGCGAAACTTCGCCAGCATCATCAAGCAAAACTCTGTTTTTAATCTTATGTGATTCGATGAAAATAAAGGTCAAATGCGTCAAAATATCATAAATATCCGAACGTCCTCGGGTGATTTCAACATTCATTTGTTCATCGTCAATTCGATAGCAATTGCGTCGTCTTTTTGGAGGAACAATAGCCTGAAAATGTGATTTCGAATAGCCTTCGTCCGAAGTTAAATTGATGAATCTACATTCCTCAATTCCTGTTGGAAGTCGTTCGATAACGTATAACAGTCCACTTAATTCTACTTTTTCTTCGGCAATGTTTCCATAAATTTCTGGTCGCAATGCCAATAATGCTTCTCGTAATGTATCGCCCGAAACACCCATCGGTTTATAAAAACCACGGTTAAACAAATGGCGCATTGTGATGTACATTTTTTCTATTGCCGCCGATGATTCTTGTGCTCTAGATCTGGATATGTTTTTCATTTCTTTCATAAAATTCTACTTTGTAACCATACAAATGTATGGTTTTAATAATTTAGTTAGATAAAATTAGTGTTATCACTGGTTCATTTATCATCATTTTGGGCGATGGATCTCTTTCATTCTGATTCGTTTGTTTATTCCATTTTCCGCCTGAAAAAGTATATAAAAATTCTCTTTCTACATAATTGTACAAAACAAAAGGAAAATAAGTTTTTTGTACTTGTGTAATGTTCGTATTCAAATCGGTAATGGTTTTTTCGGTTTTATTTCTTTCGACTAACAATTTTTCGAAACCAACAAAAAGACCGTTTTTTGGAAATTTTAAATTGAATTTAGCTAAATCAAATCGGTTGATTCTTGTTCCCTTTTTGACTGTAACCACAAAATCTTTGTCTAATAATTCTTCGGCAGGAAAACCATTCGAATCTACTGTATAAAAATGAATCTTAATACTGGCATTTTCGATTTTGCTGTCGGTGTAAATACTAACTTGTTTTAAATATTTTGTCTTTTTGTACGACGAAATATAAGAAAAAAATTTGGTGTCAATCTTTGGTCCATTATCAAATGCTTGATATATTTCATTTTTAGATTTTCCAATTTCAATTTCCTTGGTGCCAATGCTTTTTGAAATTACGACCTCATTCAAGGAATACGCCATTGGTTTCAAATTGACTCCCATAACTGAAGAAGCCTTGATAATTTTCTTTTCGTAACCCAAAGTTGAAAAAATTAATTTCTTCCCATTTGCAGTTGTATTAATGAAAAAAGTGCCGTTTTCTTCTGAAGTCGAGCCAATGTTTTCGCCCTCCACCCAAATATTCACAAACGGAATGGGTTTTCCAGAAAGACTGTCTTTGACGACTCCTTTTATTTGCGCCGAAATGGAACACGTGAATAAAACCACTACTAAAAAAAGTCTTTTTTTTATCATCTTTGTTCTATTCTCTTTCTAGTAAATCTACGATTTTCCTGTCGTTGCTCAACCTCGGAATTTTATTCTGTCCGCCCAGTTTTCCAATGGATTTCATATAGTCTTGAAAACCGTTTTTGACCACTTTTGTGATGACCACTTTTCGCAACACATTACCCACAATCAAATCGTCGTAATAGATATTTTGTCTCCGCATAGCGTTGTCCAAAGCTTCTGCAAAAGCAACGAAATTTTCAGGTTCGTTTTCAAATTCGATAAACCATTCGTGATAAGGCAATCCTTCGTTTGGAGTGATTTGAGGCGCAACAGTAAATTCATTAATACGAATATTGGTGTCAATAATAGCTTCCTGCAAAGCACTTTCGACTTCCTTGCCAATAACGTGTTCGCCAAAAGCCGAAATATAATGTTTGATTCTGCCCGAAACGATAACTCGATACGGTTTCAAACCCGTAAACTGTACGGTGTCGCCAATGTTGTAACCCCAAAGTCCGGCATTGGTCGAAATAATCAAGACATAATTTACGCCCAATTCAACTTCGCCAATGGTGTGTCTTTTTGGGTTTTCGGTATAAAATTCGTCGCTTTTGATGAATTCATAGAAAATTCCGGAGTTCAACAACAGCAACATTCCTTTTTCCTTCTGCGAATCTTGATAAGCAAAAAATCCTTCCGAAGCCGGAAACAATTCAATGCTATCTACTTTTCGACCCATTAAATTTTCGAATTTGGCACGATAGGGTTCATAATTGACGCCGCCATAAATGAACAAATTGAAGTTTTTAAAAATTTCGCCCACAGGCTTCCCTCCTTTTTGCTGCAATTTCTCGAAATACATTTGCACCCAAGATGGAATCCCCGAAATGACGGTCATATTTTCATAGAAAGTTTCCTCGACAATGGCATTTACCTTGGTTTCCCAATCTTCGATGCAATTAGTTTCCCAAGAAGGCATTCGGTTTTTTTGTAAATATTTGGGAACAAAATGCGCCACAATTCCGGATAATCTGCCGAGTTTCACGCCGTTTTTTTCTTCTAAAATCGGACTTCCTTGGAGGAAAATCATTTTGCCATCAACAAAATTGGCCTTGCCTGTTTCGTGAATGTAATGCAAAATGGCGTTTCGAGCCGCTTCGATATGAAATGGCATCGATTCCTTGGTGAGTGGAATGTATTTGGCTCCCGAAGTCGTACCTGAAGTTTTGGCAAAATAAAGCGGTTTGCCCTTCCAGAGCACGTTTTCTTCTCCTTTCACCACTTTATCTACATACGATTTCAAGCCTTCATAGTCTCGAACGGGAACATTTCTTGAAAAATCCTCAAAAGTTTTGATTTGGTCGAAATGATGGTCGATTCCAAATTGGGTGTTTTTCGCTTGACGAATTAAATCTTCGAAAACTTGCTGCTGCGTTGCTATGGGATTGGTTGCCCAAAGCTGTGTTTTTCGATAAATTTGTTGAGCAAAGATTTTAGCAAAAAAAGATTTTAAAGACATTGTATGGTTTTATTTTTTCGCTTTTGATGCGTTGGATTTCGTGTTTTTTTCTTCTTTGGCGACTTCTTTTCTTAATTCCAATTCTTCTTTTGAAGGAGATAAATCCGCTTTAGAAACTGTGTCAGAGGCTGAGGCAAGAATAGAGTCTTTATTGAATTTGGCATATTCTAATTCGCCTGTCAATACTTTCTGAATAGATTTGATGTAGGCTTCATTTTGCTGTAAAGCCAAAGTTAAGGAATCTGATTTAAGAGCTAATTCGGTAGCGTCTTTTTTTAATTTAGAAGAAGAATATCCTGGAATAAACTCTCTCAAAGGGGTAAAAGCAATGATAAAAGTGGTGAAAGTAATCAATAAAATAGCCCCTGAAGTTGCGGCCACAAAAACATTCATCAGATTCAATTTGAAGGAAAAAAGTTCTTCAAATGTTTCTTCATTTAAAATAACCAAACGGTTTTTTGTGAATAATTTATGGTGAAGTTTTCTTCTTTTAAGCCTATTCTCAGACATATTTTGCGTTTATGATACAAATATAATAATTAATGCAATCATTCGCTTGTTTTCTTGTTTGTGTTTGTGCTATGGCATTTTTTACGAAATTTTTAACGTATTCGACCTTAAATAAATAACTCAAAATGATTTTGAGTACAGTATTTCTATTTACCTTTGCCAAACGATTTATTACAAATTTGCTTCGGCAATAAATTATTTTAATTATGGGAAGATTTGGTTTAACGGAAATCCTTGTTATTTTGGCAGTTGTTTTATTACTTTTTGGTGGTAAAAAAATTCCAGAATTGATGAAAGGTTTAGGTAGTGGAATTAAAGAATTCAAAAACGCTGCTAAAGACGACCAACCAGCAGATAAAAAAGAAAAAGAAGAAACTAAAGAATAAACTTTAGAAATTTCTGTCTTTTAGAATTCCAAATTCCAAACTATTTTTGCTTTGGAGTTTGGAATTTATATTTTTATATCCTAATCAAAATCTATTAATTGTCTTCATCCTTTGTGTTTTAAACAGACATTGTTGCGATAAAATTTTGTGATTTAACTCCAGTTCAAATGAAAACCAAAAGCCTTTTATTATTATTTTTAGTGTCCTTACAATCGCTCTTTGCTCAAGAAATTGTAGGATCGTGGGAGGGAGACTTATCTGTTCAAGGAACCAAACTTCCATTGATTTTTAACATTCAAAAAAACGGAGAATTCTATCTATCCACTTTAGACAGTCCGATGCAAGGCGCAAAAGGTATTCCTGTAAAGGAAACTATTTATGTAAATAATGAATTGAAAATCAACGCTCCCAATCTTAATTTAAAATTTGAAGGCCTCTTTAAAGGCGAAACAATCGATGGAACTTTCATACAAAATGGCGCTAGTTTTCCGCTTATTTTAAATCGTAAAAAAGGAGATGCTCCAGTACTTAATCGCCCTCAAGAACCAAAACCTCCGTTTGATTATCCAATTGAAGAAGTGATTTTTGTAAATCCAAAAGATAAAAATACATTGGCAGGAACTTTGGCGCTTCCTAAAAACAAAAAAGATTTTCCTGTAGTAGTTTTAATTACAGGTTCAGGTGCTCAAAATCGTGATTCAGAAATTTTTGGTCACAAACCTTTTGCTGTCATTGCTAATGATTTTGCTCAAAAAGGAATTGGAGTATTGCGTCTAGACGATCGAGGTGTTGGCGGTTCTAGCAAAGGAACTACAGAAGATACTTCGGCTAATTTTGCTACAGATATCAGCGCAGCTGTCGATTTTTTGAGTGCAAAAGGTTTTGGAAAAATTGGTTTAATCGGCCACAGCGAAGGAGGATTAATTGCACCCATTGTAGCGGTTCAAAACAAAAAAGTACAATTTATCATATCGCTTGCCGGTCCGGGCATTCCAATTGACCAAATGATGCTTTTGCAAAGTCAAGCAATTGCAAAATCGCAAGGTGCAACTCCCGCTCAAATTGAGGCTAGTACTGCTTTTAACCAAAAAGTATATGCCTATATTATCAATTATAAAGGAGCCGATTTAAAAACTGATTTTCAACCATTCGTTAAAGAAGAATTTAAAAAAATAACTCAAAGTCAAGGTCTTTCAGAAAGTCAAATCGATAATTTTGTTGCGCAACAAACTCAAAACATTACAAGTTCGTGGTATGTTTATTTTATAAAATTCAATCCTGATTTGTATTGGTCTAAGTTGAAAATTCCTGTATTGGCGTTAAATGGTTCATTAGATGTTCAAGTAAAAGCAACTGAAAATTTAGCTGGAATTCAGGCTTCATTAGCCAAAGCAGGAAATAAAAAAGTTGCAATAAAAGAACTTCCGGGATTAAATCATTTGTTTCAAGAAGCCAAAACAGGAGCAACAGCCGAATATTTAACTATTGAACAAACCTTTGCTCCTACTGCTTTAAACACCATGAGCGACTGGATTTTGGGGTTGAAATAAATTTTTATAAAATCATTTCTGTCTAATAAAAAAAGAGAAGGCAAAAACAATTGTATTACGACTAAAAATACTACTTTAGTAAAAAAATGTAATTGCTGAATGATTCAAAATCCTTATTCCCCAGGTTTACACAAATTGGTTACGCTTGAGGTTCAAAAAACAGAAAAACTCCTATCTAGTGAAAAATTTATCGCATTTTCAGAAAAATTAATTTTAAAATTCGATTTAGAAAAAGTAGGCATTAGTCAGCATAATTTTGATAACAATAGTTTTACCATTGCTATTTGTTTAAAAGAATCCCACATTTGTATTCATACTTGGCCTGAATTCCAACAATTAACTTTGGATGTTTACTTGTGCAATTATCTCCAAGACAATACTGCTAAAGTAAAAGCGATTACCAACGATTATATAGCTTATTTTGAAGCAAAAATTTTAAAAGATTTCGAAATTAACCGATAGTATATGACTGTTCCTTGTTATAATTGCAACACATCCACCACGCTAGAAGTTCATTTTGAAGTAAGCACTTTTGCTTGTCCTAATTGTACTTCTGTTTATAGAAACACTGAAGTTGGGCTTAAATTCTATAAAAAAAGAGAAGCCTACTCCTTTGACGAAAAATTTGAATTAGGAAAAACGGCAACTTTTGATGGTAAAGAATATAAAGTTACTGGTATTCTTATCAAAGAAAATCAAGGCTTTGAATGGACAGAATATATTTTAGAAGCAAAACAGAACGATTATATCTATTTATCCGAAGCCGCTGGGCATTGGATTATTTTAACCGAAATTCCATTTGATCAAAAAGTTGGTAATCATCCATTGACTGTAGAATATGAAGAAATCATATATGACCGATTTGATTATTACTATCCATCTTTAGTTGCCGCTCAAGGCTTTTTTGATTTTGATGTTTTTGACAAATTTGAATTAATCGAGTTTATCAACCCACCTTTGATGCTTTCTTTTGAAAAAATGGGGCGCCAACAAACCGCTTTTTTAGGAAAACATATTTCAAAAAGTGATATAAAAAAAGCTTTTGGAACTTCAAATTTACCTTCCAAAAAAGGTATTGGACAAGTACAACCCTTTATTTTCAATATTCGAAATTTAGCCATAACTTTCTGTGTAGTTGCCCTATTAATTCTTCTTACCAATTGGTATCTCAATAAAGACCGGGTAGAACAAAATGTTTTGAATACTGAATTTCCTTTTGAACAATATACCACCAAAGATTATGTAACACCCTCATTTGAGTTGAAAGGAAGTGCTGCGCCATTGTCTATAAGAGTGCATTCGGAGGTTGACAATTCTTGGGCCAATGTGCAAATTGCTTTAATCAACGAAACAACCGGCGAAGAAATTTATGCCAACAAAGACATCGAATACTATCACGGATACACCGATGGCGAAAACTGGACGGAAGGAAATACAACCGAAGAATTTAATATTTGTGGCGTTGCCGCTGGTAAATATCATTTGACAATTACCCCAATGAAAGCTACTGAAGACTTTCAAAATCAGAAAATTCAAATTCAAGCCAATTGGTCAAGTCCTTCTTCAAGAAATGTTTGGATGGTCTATATATTTATGACCGTATTTGTCATTGGAATGTATTATCTCGAGAAAAATTTTGAACAAAAAAGATGGAATGAATAAAAACTAATTGTATGGAAAAAATAATACCTTTTATTAAAAACAATTACCTTATCGTATTAATAGGATTGTTTTTCTATGGTCTTTTTGTGTATTACAACACAGCAGGAAACCAAATCTGCGATTGCGAATCGACCGAAAATTATAAACCTAATTCTACTAACAGGAGCAGCATTAATCACTTTTATCACAAATAATCAAAACCAAAAATACCATGGATATTTTAACTATGAAACCCGTTTTAGCATCAATTGTTTTTTCGCTTATTGGAATTATCATTTTATTGATAGCTTATTTTATCATCGAAAAATTGACTCCAGAAAACACTTGGAACCAGATTTCAAAAAATAATAATGTGGCTTTGGCAATTGTTTTTGCCGCCTTTATCATTGGAATTTCAATGATTATTAGTGCAGCCATTCATGGGTAAAAAGTTTTTAAAATTTGAATACTTACTGCTTTTTGCTGTATTTACCATTGCCACCTGCGGATTAGTTTACGAATTGGTCGCGGGAACTTTGGCTAGCTATTTATTGGGCGATTCGGTAAAACAATTCTCTTTTATCATTGGAGTCTATCTTTTTTCGATGGGTATTGGCTCCTATTTTTCTAAATTTTTGACCAAGAATCTGCTCAATAGTTTTGTCGAAATAGAAATTCTGGTAGGTTTAATTGGCGGATTAAGCTCGGTAATTTTATTTTTGCTTTTCGAAAGTATTTATTCCTTTCAGTTCATACTTTACTTCCTTGTTTTTATAACGGGTTGTTTGGTCGGATTAGAAATTCCGCTTTTGATGAATATCCTGAAAGACAAAGTCGAATTTAGGGATTTGGTTTCGAATGTTTTTACCTTTGATTACATTGGAGCCTTATTGGCCTCTATCCTATTTCCACTTATTTTAGTGCCAAAACTGGGCATTATGGGAACTTCACTATTCTTCGGAATGATTAATGTTTCTATCGCTATTGCCTTATGTTATCTGCTTAAAAAAGAATTAAAAAAAGTACATTTTTTAAAAACGAAAGCCATTTTGTCGTTCATGATTTTGCTCGCCGTTTTTATATTTTCAGATAAAATTTTATCCTATTCCGAAGGAAAATTGTACGGTGAAAACATTATTTACACCAATACAACGCCTTATCAAAGAATCGTTTTAACGCATAACAAGAGCGATTATCGATTGTACCTCAACAACAATTTACAATTTAGTTCTGCCGATGAATACCGTTATCACGAGGCTTTAGTACATCCTGCACTATCAATGGCAAAAAGTGTGTCGAACGTTTTGGTTTTAGGCGGTGGCGATGGGCTTGCTGTTAGAGAAATATTGAAATACAAAGACGTTAAAAAAATAACTCTTGTCGATCTTGATGAAGGTATGACCAAAATGTTCAAAATCAATACTATATTGACAGGTTTTAATAAAAATTCGCTCAATAATCCTAAAGTTACCGTTTACAACAAAGACGCTTACATTTGGGCAAAAAACTGTCAAGAAAAATTTGATGTAGTGATTATTGACTTTCCAGATCCGTCCAATTACAGCTTAGGAAAATTGTATTCGCTTAATTTTTATGCCACGGTTCAAAAACTTTTAAAGCCGGATGCGGTTGCAGTAATTCAGACTACTTCTCCCTATTTTGCTCCCAAATCATTCTGGTGTATTAATAAAACGGTGATGCAGGTTTTCCCGCAGGTAGATGCCTATCACGCCTATGTTCCTTCGTTTGGCGAATGGGGTTATACGATTGCCATAAATGGTTTTGGAACTACTTTTAATACTGTAAATCGAAAAGTAAATACCCTGCGTTTTTACAATTATCAGTTTGATACATTCAATTATTTTTCTCAGGATATGATTTCAAAAAATATAGAAATCAATCGATTAGATAACCAAATTTTAGTACGCTATTTCGATGAAGAATGGGGAAAATTACAATAATTCACGAAGAAACTTCTTCAAAATAATTGCGACTTCTCTGTTGGTTATTCCTTTTTTGGATGCCTGCAAAGAAAAAGTAGTTACACTTTTGATTCGATTATCTGGAACCAATCATATTTTAGGCCATCAGCTTCGGGTTCAAGATTTTCCAAAACCAACACAGGAAATTTCAGTTTCCTACTTAATTGTTGGAGGCGGAATTTCGGGTTTAAGCGCAGCAAGACAATTGACCAAAAGAAGAATCACAGACTTTTTAATGGTTGAATTAGAAGATCATTTGGGAGGAAACTCTTCCAATGGAGAAAATAAATATTCCAAATATCCATTGGGTGCTCATTATTTGCCTTTACCCAATTTGGAAGATAAAGCCTTGTTAGAATTTTTAGAAGAAGAGAAAATTATACTCGGTTACGACTCCAAAGGTTTTCCAAAATTTGATGAAACCCAGCTCACCATTGCTCCTGATGAACGTTTATTTTATAAAAATAATTGGCAGGAAGGTGTGGTTCCAAAGGCAGGAAATACAACTGAAGAAGATCAAGAATTAGTCCGTTTCTTTAAATTAATGGATGATTTTAGAACCAAAAAAGACGAACAAGGAAAATATTGGTTTATGATTCCTCTTGCAGAATCTTCTGAAAATGAAGACGTAAAAAAATTGGATTCCATCACGATGAAACGATGGTTTGAGGAGAATCAATTTACCTCAAAACCCCTTTTTAATTACATCGATTATTGCTGTAAAGATGATTTTGGTTTGGGAATTCATTATGTTTCGGCTTATGCTGGTATTCATTATTTTGCCGGAAGAAAACAAAATGCTTCCGCAGATAAACAAGATACCGTACTCACTTGGCCTGAAGGAAACTCGAGATTAGCACATCATTTGCAGAAATATGTAAAAGGAAAATCGCTGAAAAATCATTTGGTTTTTCAAATTGAAAACAGCAATAATAAAACTGTGGCAAAAGTTTTTGATAATACAACAAAAACCACCATTGCAATAAAAGCCGATAAAATTTTGCTTGCGACTCCTCAGTTTGTCAATCAATATTTATTAGAAAATAGGAAAAATTTAGCATCTAATTTTCACTATACACCCTGGTTGTTGGCAACATTAGTAGTTTCAGATTTAACAGATAATGGCAGTTTTCCGCTCTGTTGGGACAATGTAATTTACGGTTCAAAAGGTTTAGGATACGTATATGACCAGCAACAATCTTTACAACAAATACAAGACAAAAAAGTAATTACATATTATTACAGTTTTTCTTCAGCCGATTTAAAAAAGACCCGGAGGGAAATATATAAAAAGCCGAAAGAATACTGGAAACAAATGGTTTTTGATGATTTAAAAATAGCGCATCCCAACATTAAATTACTTACCGAAAGTATCGAAATTCATCTTTTAGGACACGGAATGATTAGCCCTGTTCCTGATTTTATTTATGGTCAAGCCAAAAAAGAAGCTTCGAAATCCATTGATGATACAATCTATTTTGCCCACAGCGATTTATCGGGAATTTCGATTTTTGAAGAAGCCTTTCACCAAGGAATTAACGCAGTAAACACAATGCTCGATGCAACAACCCTGGATTAATAAAGCAAAAACAGACAGTCTGTTTATTCTATCTCCTTCCTTTTTAGTAGTTGCGATTGTATTTTTATTTGAAAAACAATTGCATCAAATAGAAGACAACTATTCGTTTTATACTTGGCTTTTTCTGATTGTTTTTGTTGACGTGGCTCACGTTTATGCCACTTTATTCAAAACCTATTTTGTAGCAACCGAATTTCAAAAAAGAAAAAAATTACTGATTGGACTGCCAATTTTGTGTTTTCTAATCGGAATTTTTTTGTTCTCTTTTGGAAGTGGTGTTTTTTGGTCTGTTTTGGCTTATATCGCCGTTTTTCACTTCATTAGACAGCAATATGGTTTTATGCGTTTATATGCTCGAAATGAATCCAAAAAATGGACTTGGATTGATAACTTGATTATTTATACCGCCACAATTTATCCAATGTTGTATTGGTTTTTATCCGCTCCCAGAAAATTCAATTGGTTTGTAGAAAATGAGTTTTTGCATTTCGAAAATCCTTTTCTGATTACTGTTTTGAGCTGGATTTATGGTTTTATACTTCTTTTTTATGTGATTAGAACAATCTACTTATTCATAAAGACCAACTATTTCAATATTCCAAAAAATGCTATAATCATAGGAACTTTTATGTCTTGGTTTTTTGGAATTGTTTATTTCAACAACGATTTAATTTTTACTTTACTCAATGTTGTTTCCCACGGAATCCCTTATATCGCCTTAATCTATCTGAAAGAAATTGATACAAAACCAACTGCAGATTTAAATTGGTTGCATTATTTTAAACATTTCAAAGGGCTGTTACTCTTCATTGCAATTCTGATTTTTATTGCTTTTTCTGAAGAATATCTTTGGGAGATTTTAGTTTGGAAAGAACAATTTTCAGGTTCTTCCAATGATTTTTCTAATTGGTATTTTTTAGTAGTTCCGCTATTAACGGTACCACAATTTACACATTACCTCTTGGATGGATTTATTTGGAAGAGCAAGAAATAACAATCTAAATTTGTTGTTTTTTAGGTAACTGACGGAAATCAATATTTTTATAATATCATCGTCAGCTGGATTCATTTTACTCTATCTTCAAAATAGATTTAACAAGCTTAAATTATCGATTTTTTTCTTTTCTTTTTCAACTAAAATTTTTATTTTTGTAGTATTATTTTTATAATTTAAGAAATGAAAAAATTATTATTAGTACTAGCTTTAGTATCAATGGGATACACAAATGCTCAAACTAGAAACAAAGGAACTATGGAAATTACTCCAAAAATTGGAAGCTCAAGTTTTTATGAAAATAGTGAATATGATTCCTCTAAATACAATTCAGGTGTACAATTTGGAGTAACTGCTGATTATTATTTTAACAATAGGTGGAGTTTACGTTCGGGTTTGATATTTGATAAAATGGGAGGAACAAATACTGATGCTGAGGATAAATACGAGGATATTTTAAACTATTTAAGCATTCCAATCAATGCCAATTGGCATTTTGGTAGCACACGAAAATGGAATTTGAATTTTGGCTTAAGTCCTTCTTTTTTAACAAAAGCAACTGCAAAATATAATGGTACATCTGAAAAAATTCCTTCATCAGCTATTGAATCTTTTCAGTTAGGATTTACATATGGTATTGGTTATAAAATTGGGATTACAGAAAAATTCGGAATTTTAATTGATGCACAATTCTTCAATGGTTTGACTAATATAAATAAAGCAACAGATTTTCGTGTAGTCAATGCTGGTTACAGCTTCAATCTTGGTGGTGTAATTCAGTTATAAAATAGTAATTCTAAAAGTATAGCCAGTCTCAAAATCTTGAAACTGGCTTTTTTATTTTACAAAACCATCGTCAACTGAATTCTCTTTCTATCTTCAGCCACCTCCGTTACTTTTACTTCAACGTGTTGGTGTAATTTCACAACTACATTTACATCACTCACAAATCCTGCTTTGAGTTGGGAAATAAAGTCCTTAAAAATAGATTTTCTCAATCCAAAAAATTATTTTTGTAGTATGGAAAAAGTTCGAGAAAATGAATTTTTAGTTGATGTACTAAAAAAATTAGATTTTTTTAGTTCTGATCCTTCTATTAAAAATGATTTTCCTGAAATTGTTTTTACTAAAAATCCTTCTTCAAACCTTCATCCAAAACATTATATTGCGCTTGAATTTGCCGAAAACCTTGAAGCTGATGCTGTTTACTTCAAATATTATGATGACAATCGTTTTTGTGTTCCTCAAGTTTATTTTTATGATAATTCAAATGGAATTTATGATAAAAACAAAATTGCCGAGATTCATAGAAATGTTTATAGTAGTAATCAAGTAGCATTAATAGTTGTTGTTGATACAGTTTCAATCCAATTATTTGACACAAAAGAATCTGTTAAACTAATTGATAATCAAATTTCTAATCTGAATTGCTTAATTAAAGAAACTCCATTTAACGTAGAAGAAAAACTAAAAATTTTAAAAGGTTTTTTTAATGCAAAAAAATTAAATTCAGGTCTTTTTTGGGAAAATAGAGATAATTCTAAACATTTTCTGAAAAATACTTCTGCTTATGAAAAACTAGTGGAAATTTTAAATAAAATCAAATTTGGATTTATTAAGGATTTTACAAATAAAAGCTTAAAAAAAGACTTTGCCGAAGATTTATTGTTTAAGTGTATTCTTATAAAATATTTAGAGGAAAATGGTTTAGAATACGCTCAAAAATTTTACAAAAAAAACAAAATTGGCTATAACACATTAAATGAAATTCTATCTAATAAAAAAATAATTGATTTATTTACTGCTTTAGAGGGTCATTTTAATGGTGGTGTTTTTGAAATTTCTCCTAGAGATAAAAACGGAAATATTGATTTAATTGAGAAAGAAAAGAGAGAAAATTACCTAAAAGAAAATAGTCTTGAAACTCTTGCCGAACATTTAGATGGAACTTTAGATAAAGGAAATCAAATATCGTTGTGGCAAGAATATTCTTTTAAATATATGCCAATTGAACTTATTAGTAATTTTTATGAAGAGTTTATTCAAAAAGAAGAAGATAAGAACAAAGGTACCGTTTACACACCAAGCCATTTAGTTAATTTATTAATAGATGAGTGTTTGCCAATATCTGCAAATGAAGAAGATTTAAAAACCAATGTAAAATTAGCAGATGTAAGTTGCGGCAGTGGTATATTTATAACTACTGCTTTTAAACGTTTGGTGCAGCGTTTAAGAGTAAGAAAATGGGTTGAAGCAGGAAGACCTACTTATTTACCAAATCCAACTTTAAAAGAAGTAAAAGATATTTTAACTAAAAATATTTTTGGGGTTGATTTACACCCTACTGCTGTAAAGTTAACAAAATTTAGTTTGCAATTAGCGTTATGTCAATTAGTTCCAAATGATGAATTATGGACTTGGAATGATGAAAAAGTTTTTGAAAATTTAGAAAATGAAAATATTTTTCAAGAAGATTTTTTTGATTTTCTTAGCAAAGAAAAATACCATAATTTTCATGAAAGTTTTGATTTAATTATAGGAAATCCTCCGTTTTTTCCTCTTACAGAAAATAAAGAAAAACCCGAATATTCTACTATAACAAAAAAATTAAAACAAGAAATAAATTTTGAATTTTCTGTTAAAATTCCTGATAATCAGTTAGCATTGATGTTTTTAGAAGCCAGTAGCGTTCTTCTAAAACCAAAAGCAGATTTGTGTTTTATTCAAAAATCAACTTCATTACTTTTTAATAAAGGGAAAGGTGTTAAAGAATTTAGAAATAGTCTTTTTAATCAATTTTATGTGCATCAAATAATTGATTTTACATTATTAAAGAATTATTTATACAAATCTAAAAGTAAAACCACAGTAGATGATTTAGGAAAACCAATTTATGAAAATGGGAAACTTAAAAAAACGGCCTCTACAGCTGTTGAATCCTGTGCAATTTTTTATAAAAAAGAAAAAGTAGAAGATTACAATACGTTGCATATTGTTTCTAGATTATTAAAAAATACTATCGAGGGTTTATCATTTGAATTTGATTATTATGATTTTCATGAACTTTCAAAAAATCAAATTTTAGAAGATGATACCATCTGGAGGTCTAACCTTTTAGGAGGAAATAGGCTGAATCATTTGATAAAAAAATTGAATGTTACAAACAGTTTTCAAACGAATTTAAAAGATTATGTTTTAAACCATTTAGGGATTGATGAAAGAGCTTATAGTGAAGGTTTTATGAAAGGTACTCCTCAAGGAAAGATTGATGGTAAAAATTTCTTTTGTGACTATGCTTCAAATAAAGACGTATTGTTCGTTTCGAATTTTAAAGAAAATAAATTAATTAAATTTCCTGAAAATTTCGATTTTTATTATGTTCCTAATGAAAAAGCATTTTTAGGACCTTTAATGACTATAAGGGAAAATATCCTTAATGGTAAATTATTTTACCTAACTCATAATTGTGATGTTGCTTATGACTCGCAAATTGTTGGTATTTCATTTGCTGAATTAAATAAAAAAGACATTATTTCATTTGAAAACAAAATAAAAGTAAACGAAAAAATAAATGCCTTAAAAACAGTATCAACTTGCTCAAAATTTTTTCTTGGTAAATCCTCTGTAATTACAAAAAAAGAAATTGACAATTGGACAATCCCTTTAAATTCAGATGAAATTCAGATTTCATTTGCTGAAAAAATTGTAATGAATGATGTTTTAGATAACATCTATCCATCATGGTATGAAAAGAAACCAAAAGTAAATGAAATTGCTACAATTATTGAATTAAACGAATTTGAAGACATTTTCAACCAATCATTCAATTCAATTTATAAAAAAGAAGATAAAGAACAACGATTAAGAAAACTCTTTATTGGCAATGATTTTTATGCCTTAGAATTTTATTATAGTAACGAAAGTTATGAAAAACAAATTATTAAAAATGCAGAATTTGAGATAGATGAAATTATTAGAAATAATATTTCTAGAAATGCAGTAGTAAATAGAGTGTTGAAAATATATGGAGAGAATACAATCACGCTTATAAAACCAAAAAACCTAAGATACTGGTTAAAATCAATTGCTTTACGTGATGTTGATGATGTTTTTGACGAAATGATTGAAGCAGGTTTTTAATATGAGGAAAGCGCAAAACACATATAAAAAACCAAAAGAGTTTGATATTATTAGAAAATCCTATCAATTAGAATTTTTTAATTTTATTGAAGAAAAAATCTCCTTATTTCCATCATATATTTCAAAAAGTTTTGATTTTCAAAATTTACCAAATACTATCCAAGGAGAAAATAAAATAACCGAACAATTCCATAGATTTTTGAATAGCCAAGAAAGAAATTTTAAATACAATGAAATTCTTAAATCAGATTTCTATCATTTTATATTTGAAAACCAATCCTCTGGCGAAAAGCATCGAAGTTATGACATTGGTGTAATTTTAGGAAAAGAGACCCACAATACAGGCAAAATATTAGTTATTGAAGCCAAAAGACTGCCAACACCAGGGAATTCCAGAAAAAAAGAATACTTATTTGGAAATTTAGGAGCAGTTGAACGATTTAGAAAAGAAGTTCACGGACAAGATATTAAATCTAATCAAGCAGTAATTATTGGTTACATTCAAAGTGAAAACCAGAATCATTGGTTCCAACAAATTAACTCTTGGATTGAGGAAGAAAATAAAAATCCAAATGAATCATCTTTAGCTTGGCAAAATGCCGATAAGTTTGTTAAAGATGATTCATTTTCTCAAATAAAAATAAGTAAATATACCTCTAATCACTCAAGACTTACTTTAGAAAAAATTAAATTACATCATTATTGGATTAATTTAATAAACTAAATTACCATCGTCAACTGAATTCTCTTTCTATCTTCATCAACCTCTGTTACTTTTACCTCAACGTGTTGGTGTAACTTTACCACTTCATTCACATCGCTCACGAAGCCAGCTTTGAGTTGAGAGATGTGAACCAAACCACTTTCCTTGATTCCCAAATCGACAAAACAACCAAAATTGGTGATGTTGTTGACAATTCCTGGTAAAATCATTCCGGTTTTCAAGTCTTTTATTGATTTTACATTGGGGTCAAATTCAAAAACTTTGGCTGATTTTCTAGGGTCTAATCCTGGTTTTTCGAGCTCTTTGATGATATCTTTTAAAGTCAACAATCCTATTTCTGGTGTAATATAATTTTCGACTTTAATCAAAGCTGTTTTCTCTTTATTGGCAATCAAATCATTTACCGAAAGTTTTAAATCTTTGGCCATTTTCTCCACAATCGGATAAGCCTCAGGATGCACGGCCGAATTATCCAACGGGTTTTTAGCATTCGAAATTCGAATAAAAGCAACACCTTGTTGATACGCTTTTTCGCCCAAACGAGGCACTTTTTTCAATTGTTTTCGGTCTTCGAAAGGGCCGTTTTCCGAACGGTATTGTACGATGTTTTCGGCCAGCTTCTCTCCTATTCCGCTCACGTAACTCAACAAATGTTTGCTCGCTGTGTTGATGTTTATTCCAACCGAATTCACGCAACGGATTACTGTCGAATCTAATTCTTCTTTCAATTTGGTTTGATCTACATCATGTTGGTATTGCCCTACTCCAATGGCTTTTGGGTCGATTTTTACCAATTCGGCCAACGGATCCGACAATCGTCTTCCGATAGAAACCGAACCACGAACCGTTACATCATAATTTGGAAATTCCTCCCTCGCAATTTTCGAAGCGGAATAAACAGATGCTCCTGCTTCTGAAACAATAAAAACCTGAACGGGTTTATCAAAAGCTATTTTCTTGATAAAAAACTCCGTTTCTCTGGAAGCAGTTCCGTTTCCGATGGAAATGGCATCAATATTATAGGCATTTACCATCGATTTTATCTTTTTCATAGCCATTGCAGTTTCATTTTGCGGCGCGTGCGGATAAATGGTTTCGTTGTACAGCAAATCGCCTTTTTCGTCCAGACAAACCACTTTACAACCTGAACGAAAACCGGGATCAATAGCCAAAATTCGTTTTTCGCCCAAAGGTGGTGCCAGCAACAATTGCCCCAAATTATTGGCAAAAACCTGAATCGAATTGGCATCCGCCTTGGCTTTGGCTTCCTGTAAAATTTCGTTTGAAATGGCAGGATTCAATAATCTTTTGTAACTATCTTCAATTGCTAATTGAACGTGTGGCGTACTTGGACTTTGTCCTTTCAAAACCAATTCGTCAATGATATCATAAGCTTCGTCAATATCAACCTCCACTTTAAACTTAATAAAACCTTCGTTTTCGGCACGAAGCATTGCTAATAATCTGTGCGATGGTGCTTTGGTCAAAGGTTCTGACCAATCAAAATATTGATTGAATTTTTGAGCTTCGGGTTCGTCTTTCTTGGTTTTTACCACCTTGGTAGTGATAGTTGCTTTGCGCTGAAAAAGTCTTCGCAACTGTTTACGAACATAGATATTTTCATTAATCCATTCGGCAATAATATCTCTTGCGCCTTGTAAAGCTGCATCTTCATTGATGACATTTTCATTGATATATTTAGTCGAAAGAAAATCAACATCCTCATTATTTTGTGCCATAATGATTTTCGCCAAGGGTTCCAATCCGTTTTCACGGGCGACATCGGCTTTGGTTTTTTTCTTCTTTTTGAACGGCAAATAAAAATCCTCCAATTCCTGTAAATCGAACGATTGATCTATTTTTGATTTTAATTCCGGCGAAAGTGCATTTTGCTCTTCGATTGATTTTAAAATCGCTTCTTTTCGCTTTATAATCGTTTCGTAATCTTTTTGAAGTTTAGCAATTTGTTCAATAATCGTTTCATCCAAATTTCCTGTTTTATCTTTTCGATAACGGGAAATAAACGGAATCGTGCAGTCTTCCTGCAATAATTGAACGGTGTTTTGAATGTTTATAGGTGCTGTGTTGACAGACTTGGAGATGAATTGTAGGTTGGTCATTTTTTGATTTTTTCGAACAGCTAAAATAATATCTTTGGAACTTAATTTCTGTTAAATGACTATTTTATTCTACTATTTTTTGATTTTGAATGGAATCGCTTTTGCCTTAACAGCTTATGACAAACATTTGGCAAAAGCTCAAGAACAAAGAATTTCAGAACGTAATTTGTTAGGTTTTGTTTTCTTTGGAGGAACAATTGGTTCGGGTTTGGCGATGCTTATTTTCAGACATAAAACTTCGAAAATATCCTATTTGTGGAAATATTTTGGAATCGTATCTATTCAAATTTTTATTATTTGGTTTTATTTAACTAGAGAATAAAATCTAAATAATTACTCCTGTTAATCACTTCAAAAGTGGCTTCAGGATACCCTTTAGCGAAAGCCGTAGGAATCTTTGCTTTTCTGTTTTCGCTCCATTTAAACTCAAATCCGGCGAGTGTTTCTCCTCTTTCCTCTAACCAATCCAATTCTTGTTGGTCGTAAGTGCGCCAAAAATAATTTTTGGTATTTATTTTTTGATACTGCTGTTTTTTTATTCTTTCGGATGCAAGATAATTTTCCCAAAGTTCGCCAATATCATTACGGTTTTCAATGGTTTTAAAGTTGTTTATAATACCATTTCGAATGCCGTTGTCATAAAAATACCATCGAGATGATTTTACTATTTCTTTACGAAGATTGCGACTAAAACCTTCTACTTTAAACAAAACAAAAACTTTAGAAAGTAAATCCAAATAATTAGCTACCGTGTTTTTAGACATCTGCAATTGCGTGGCTAGTTCGAGTAACGAAACCTCTTTTCCGATTTGAAAAGCAATTAATCGCAACAAATCATAAATTTTATTCGAATGTTTGATACCGTCAAAAATCAAAATGTCTTTTAGCAAATAAGAGTTTATAATTTCGTTGATATACTCCTCTTTACTTGCCCAATCTTCATATTGTTCGAGCTCTGGATAACTTCCAAAAAGCAATCTTTGCTCAAGATTTTCGATGGTTTTCTTGTAATTTTCTTTCTCTGCAAACTCTATTTGTGCTAGTGGAAAAAGATACATCGTATTTTTTCGACCCACTAAAGGTTCACCCAAATTATTAGACAAATCAAAAACCGACGATCCTGTGGCGATTACTTTTATATCATCGATAGAATCGACTATCAATTTCAAAATCATTCCGATATCAGGAATATGCTGCGCTTCGTCAATGACCAACAAAGACACATTTGACAAAAGCCGTCTATAATTACTTACCGAACGTTCTTTTAACAAATTGGCATCTTTTATATCTTCTCCATTCAAATGCAAATAAGAATCTGCAGGAATTGTTTCGAGATAATTTTTGATAAAAGCTGTTTTTCCCACTCGCCTTGCACCAAGCAAAATCAATACTTTATTAGGCAGTAACTTGCGGGCAAATTCAGTTAAAACGGCTCTTTTATAATGATTAGGCATTTCTAATTATTTAAAAATTATAATGCAAATATAAATAAAAAACGTTAATTCGGTCAGTTGATTGACTAAATTTACATTAATTCGGTCAGTTGATTGACTAAATTTACATTAATTTGGTCAATAAAAAATTAAAAAAGCCCAGTTTTTAGACCGAGCTTTAATTATTTATGGTGCGAAGCACCTCGATTTTTTTTTGACTAATCCTGAACTATAAAATCCTTAGAAGCTTCTTCCCTATTATATTCGGGTTGAATATTAATGTGATTGATTTGGAATTTATCAAATAAAACGTGCTCTATTTTATGCAAGATTTCATTAAATTCAGACATTTTTATGTCTTCTGAACAATCGAGATGCGCTTCAAGATGCAATTCATCATCGTTGAGATGCCAAACGTGAATGTGGTGTAATTTATCAGTACCTGGAATTTTGTGTACTTCTTCGATAATTTCATTTATATCAATATGAGTTGGAGTAAAAAGCATTAACATCTTTGTTGAATCTTTAAGTAAATCAAAGCCAACAACAAGTAAATATATTGCAATTGCCAATGTTAAAACGCTATCGACCCAAAACCACTGAAAATATTTCATCAATAATCCACCAACTAAAACGGCTACTGATGCTAACATATCTGTAAACAAATGCAAATAGGCCGATTTCATATTCAGATTTTTATCAGCATCATTTTTTAATAATAATACCGACAAACCATTTGCAACAATTCCTATAATGGAAAGCCAAATTACTAAACCAGATTTAATGGGTTCTGGATTGAAAAAGCGTTCGACAGCTCCATAAACCAAAAACAAAGCCACAATGATTAAAGTCATTGCATTAACAAAAGCAGCAATAAGTTCAGCTCTTTTATAACCAAATGTTTGATTTACAGAAGCTTCTCTTTTAGCTAATTTATGAGCTACATAACTAAAAACCAAAGAAAGAACATCAGAAAAATTATGTAATGCATCTGACAATAAGGCTAAACTTCCAGATAGGATTCCACCAACAACTTGTGCTACCGTAATAACAATATTTAAAATAATAGAAAATAATAAATTTTTACCTTCTACTTGATGATGGTGGTGATGCTCGTGATTATGATGCTGTCCCAAAATATTAACAACTAATTTTATCAACTCTAGTTTGATGTCTTCCGCCTTCAAATTCGGTGGTCAAAAAAGTTTCAACAATTTCGATTGCTTGTTGTATTGATGTGTAACGGGCCGGAATACTAAGAACATTAGCATTATTATGTAATCGAGTTAAATAAGCAATTTCTTTTATCCAACACAATCCAGCTCTTACTTTTGGATGTTTATTAACCGTCATCGCAATTCCGTTTCCTGAACCACAAATTACAATTCCGAAATCGGCTTTTCCTTCAGAAACATCATTAGCTACTGGATGTCCAAAATCTGGATAATCTACAGAAGCATCGGTATCAGTTCCATAATTGGTCACTTCGTATCCTTTTGATTCTAAATATTCAACAATAGCTTTTTTATATTCTGGTCCTGCGTGGTCGTTTCCGATAGAGATTTTCATAATAATTTAGATTGAATTTTGTGCCGCAAATTTACTGAAACAATTACTTATTATTCTTAATATCAAATTAAATATATAACTATCATAGTTTTAATGTTATAGCTTTTTAAAAAAATAGTTTCTATAAAAATTAACTTGAAAAATTATTTCAAATGTAATTTTAATGTTAAATAATAGTAATGTTAATAGCATTTTGTAAATACTTGATAATCAGTTAACCTTAAATTAACACAGAATGTTTATAACTTTGAATAGAAAATTAGAACTATTTCTTGTTTGTATTGAATAAAAATGTAATCCAAAACCGGAATGAAAAAACCAAATTTAGTTTGGTTGATTTTTAGAAAAGTTATTGATAGAAATAAAGGTTTTATTAACAAAAATAGAAATGAAACTTATTTACAAAAACAATACTTTTTTTGTTATTAACTGTTGTTAATTGTTTTTAAAAAATGCTTGAAATTAAACCATTTACCTTCTTAAAACTATGTTAATAAATCGTTATAAAAACAAATAACTACAAAATTCTATATTTTAAATTAATTTTATTCTAACTATTAACACGCTATAATAACCATTAAAAAATTAATTTAAATTTCCTTTTCTTTTTGTTGTTTTTAATATGTGTTGACAACTTTTAAATTTCAAACAATTTTTAAATTATTGTTTAATTCGTCTAAAATGTTTTGAACTCTTTCAAAATCATTTTTATGAACTTTCAGATGAATTCCGCCATAGGCAATACTAGCCAATGGATCAATTGAAATTAAATTCTCATTTTGAAACAAAAAAGGAATTCCTTCATTTTGTAAAATAGATTTCAAAACTATGATTTCATGAGCAAAATTAAATGAGGCAATGGTTTGAAAATGGTCCATTTTGTAAATTTTTATAAAGATACAAAAGTTATATTTTAGATAAATCTATTCTCTATTTTCTGTTTTCTGTTTTCTTATTTGTAATTTTAGACCTTTAAGAAAAGATTTATGAGTAAAAAACTGAGAAAACCAGTAAAAAAAGAGAAAGACTTCTCTGAAAAAATTATCAAAATACTAGCTCAAAATGCCAATAAAGCATTTAATTATAAGCAAATAGCTGCCATTTTAGAAAAAGATGATACCAAAAGCAGAAACGAAATCATCAGAGATTTAAAGATTCTTGCTTCCTCCAAAAAAATAATCGAAACTGAACCTGGAAAATATTTGGTCAAAGCCATTAGCCAGGATTATTACGAAGGAACAATCGATATGACTGGTCGAAAAACCGCATATTTTATTTGTCCTGATTTTGAAGAAGACGTTTTTATTCCCACCAATAATTTAAATAGAGCTTTAGACAAAGACAAAGTAAAAGTCTATGTCTATAATCGTAGAAAAGGACGAAGACCTGAAGGAGAAGTAATAGAAGTGGTTGAAAGAGCCAAAACTGATTTTGTGGGAGTAATTGATATTCAAAAGAATTTTGCTTTTGTTTCGACTGCCAATCCAAAAATGTACACCGATATTTTTATTCCAAAAGATAAATTAGGCGAAGCCGAACAAGGTGATGTGGTTTTAGTTCACATTGAAGATTGGCCTAAAAGAGCCGATAGTCCTTTTGGAACCGTAGTAAAAGTTCTTGGGAAACCAGGAGAACACGATACAGAAATTCACGCTATTCTTGCAGAATATGGTTTACCAGCCGAATTTCCGGTAGAAGTAGAGGTTTATGCTCAAAAAATAGACACTTCAATTACCGAAGAAGAAATTAATAAACGTCGGGATATGCGTGATACTTTAACTTTCACAATTGATCCAAAAGATGCCAAAGATTTTGATGATGCTTTGTCTTTCAAAAAGTTAGACAATGGAAATTACGAAATAGGAATTCACATTGCCGATGTTTCTCATTACCTTCAAGAAGGAACCATTTTGGATGATGAAGCTTATCAACGTGCGACTTCAGTATATTTGGTAGATAGAGTAGTGCCAATGTTGCCTGAAGTTTTATCCAATTTTGCTTGTTCATTGCGTCCGCAAGAAGAAAAATATACGTTTTCGGCTATTTTCGAAATTAGTGAAAAAGCACAAGTGGTCAATCAATGGTTTGGAAGAACTGTGATTTATTCAGATCAACGATTTGCTTATGAAGAAGCACAATACATCATAGAAACGAAAGACAATACTATTCCAGCCGAAACTTCAATTACTGGCACTTCCTATAAAGTTTTGGATGAAATTGTCGCAGCAACGCTTAAAATGCAGGATTTGGCTCAAATTTTGAGAAGAAATAGAATGAATAACGGCGCCATTTCGTTTGATAAAGTCGAAGTAAAATTTAATTTAGATCAAGAAGGCGAACCAGAAGGTGTTTATTTTAAAGTTTCAAAAGATGCTAATCATTTGATTGAAGAGTTTATGCTTTTAGCGAATAGAAAAGTGGCTGAATACGTTGGAAAACAAAAGAAAACTTTCATTTATAGAATTCATGATGAACCGAATGAAGATAAATTAATTGCGATGCAAACCGTAATTGCCAAATTTGGTTATAAAATAGATTTCAGAAATAAAGGTGATATTTCGAAATCATTGAATGCTTTGATGGTGGAAGTGAATGGAAAAAAAGAACAGAATTTAATTGATACTTTGGCGATTAGAACCATGAGCAAAGCCAAATATTCGACCGATAATATTGGACATTATGGTTTGGCTTTTGATTATTACAGTCATTTTACATCGCCAATTCGTCGTTATCCTGATGTTATGGTGCATCGATTATTGCAATTTTATTTAGATGGAGGAAAATCAGTCGATGAAGAAACTTATGAAACCAAATGTTTGCATTCCTCAACTATGGAAGGTTTAGCATCGAATGCTGAACGAGATTCTATCAAATATATGCAAGTGAAATACATGCAAAATCATAATGATCAGGAATTCTTAGGAGTAATTTCAGGTGTGACTGAATGGGGAATTTTCGTAGAAATTATCGAAAATAAATGCGAAGGAATGGTTCGAATTCGTGAAATTAAAGACGATTATTACACTTTCGACGAAAAACAATATGCCTTGGTTGGAGCTACAACAAAATCGCTTTTGCAATTAGGAGATGAGATTTACGTTAAAGTAAAAAATGCTGATTTAGTCAAAAAACAATTGGATTTTAACTTTATTAGAAGAAATGAATAGATGTTTTTATAATTAAAATTTAAAAAAATGAAAAAGATTATTGTAGTAATATTTGTGTTAGTAACACAATTAAATTATAGTCAAACCACCATCAAATTAGACGATTTTGATGAAATAAAAGTGTTTGATCAATTGAATGTAACTTTAGTACCTTCTACAGAAAATAAGGTAGAAATTACAGGAAAAAACGAAAGTAGTTTTGAAACTGTTAATAAAAATGGAGTTCTAAAATTAAGAATGAAATTAGCAAAAATATTATCAGGAGACGGAACTAAAGTGACTTTATATTTCAAAAATATTAAAAGTATTGATGCCAACGAAGGTAGTATTGTGAGTTGTGCAGCAGTTTTTAAACAAACAACTATAGATTTATCTTCGCAAGAAGCGGCAAAAATTGAAGTTGATTTGGATGTAGATAACGCTTCAATTAAGATTTCTTCGGGCGGAATTGTTAGTTTAACTGGCAAAGCTGTAACTCAAAAATCAATTATCAATTCAGGAGGACTTTTTTATGCTAAAGATTTAGTAACTTCTCAAACCTCGGTGAGTGTTTCAGCAGGAGGAAGTGCCGATGTAAATGCAACAACTCTTGTCAATGCCAAAGTGAATGCAGGCGGATCTATTTCTATTTATGGCAAACCAAAAGAAATCAAACAAGAAACCTTTGCAGGCGGAACTATAATTGAAAAATAATTTGTAGTAATTAGTGATTAGCCTTTAGTAACTAGCTAATCACTAATCACTAAAAACTAATTACTAAAAAATGATTAACGATATTGTATCAGGAATTCCGTGGGGAATTTTTTTAAGTTTTATGATAGGTCCTGTTTTTTTTATATTGCTAGAAACTAGTATTATAAAAGGATTCAGGGCTGCTTTAGTTTTTGATATTGGTGTGGTTTTGGGTGATATTGTATTTATTGCCATTGCTTATTTAGGCAGTTATCGACTCATTAAAAGTCTCGAAGACAATTCGGCTTTATTTATTTTTGGAGGAATGTTGATGTTGGCTTATGGTATTATTTCGTATATCAGTTTACACAAAGAAAAAAAGGTAAATACCCATAAAATAGACAACGAAATTATAAAAAAAGATTACTTAGGTCTGTTTGTAAAAGGCTTTTTTCTTAACATTATCAACATTGGAGTATTGGGATTTTGGTTGGCTGTAATTATTTCAGTTGGACCCAAATTAGAGATGCAAAATTCCAGAATGTTAACTTTTTTCACAACTGTTATTGTATCTTATTTATTGGTTGATTGCATCAAAATAGTATTGGCCAAGCAGTTAAAAACCAAAATGACACCAAGTAATATTCTTAAAATAAAGAAAATAATAAGCATTGTTTTGATGATTTTTGGCGTGGCTTTAATTGTTCAAGGTTGGTTTCCAAAGGAAAAAGAAAAACTGAAAGATGCTTTGGAAAGGATTGATAAGTAATGATTTAAATAATTATAAAGCGTAGATTATGAATGATTTTGAAATAAATAAAACGTACGAAAGTTATATTATTTTATGTTTTTTTGTATTACTATTATTACCAATTATAATTGTTGCATATAAATCAGATTTATTTAAAAAAATTACAGTTTTAAAATTTATAAATACGATAAACAAAAGCTTAAAATACCAGTTTAATATTTGGATAATTTCATTTTGCATTATGGTTTTTATTCAAAAATTTTTCTATGTTGATAGAAATGTCTTTTTAATAATTATAAACGAAACCTTATTAAGTTATATATTTATGTTTATTGTTTACTGTATTTTAGTTTTAATAATAAATATAGTTGGTGTTTTTGTTATTGCAATAACAAATAATAAAACTAAAGATATTTTGAAAAAGATTGACTAAACTTAATAATTAATCACAAAAAAACCCTCAAGTTTCCTTGAAGGTTTTAGAGACATCGTTGGGATTCGAACTATAACTTTACTTAATTTTTCCTAAAAATTAACCACAAAAAAACCCTCAAGTTTCCTTGAAGGTTTTAAAGGCATCGTCCGGATTCGAACTGTAACTTTATTTAATTTTTCCTAAAAATTAGACATAAAAAAACCTCTCAAAAAGAGAGGTTAATTCAGAGGCATCGTCCGGATTCGAACCGGAGTAGGAGCTTTTGCAGAGCCCAGCCTAGCCGCTCGGCCACGACGCCAATTATTTATTGGTGTGCAAATATACTAAAAAAGTTAAAAAAGGAAAGCAATAATTACAAAGATTTAAAAATTCATAATTAGCTTAATTTCGATATTCTTCCATTTCTATTGTAACTGCTTCAACATCACCGCCAATAGGAGGATTCAATTTTGAAACTGCCAAGGTAATTCTCGAAATAGCGGCCACTTCATCAAAAATTCTTTTAATAATTCGGTGAGCAACGTGTTCTAATAATTGCGATCTTATAGCCATTTCTTCTTCGACAATACGGTTCAAAAGCACATAATCAACAGTATCTTCCAGATTATCCGAAAGAGCTGATTTACGCAAATCGGTTTTTACTTCTAAGTCAACCGAATAATCTGAACCAATTTTTCCTTCTTCAACTAAACAACCGTGGTAGGAATAAGTACGGATGTTTTTTAGTTTTATGATGCCCATTTTATAGTTAATTTCAATGCTATTTAAGCCATTTTTTATCCAAATCTTTCTTTACATCTTCCCAACTTCTGTAATCTTCTGGTTTCGAATTTTTTATTCTATCCAAAACTAAATCTTGTTGCCATTGAGGAACTGTCTTATCAAAATATTCAAATTCTTCATCAACCGAAACTTCGGGTTTATCTTTTAAATATTCCATAAAAGTAGGATAAAAATCATCTGGAATTGTAATAGTTAATTGTCTCATAACTTTCAATATTTATACAAAAATAGTAATAAATTTAATTGAAAGTCTATTATATCCAAGTCTATTATCTGCATCTATTTTTTTACATTTGCATTTCAATTTAGAAAATTATGTCAACCGAAGAAAAATCACTCCATTTTATAGAACAAATTATAGAAGACAGCTTAGCAAGTGGTTTTCCCCAGAATAAATTACGATTTCGTTTTCCGCCAGAACCCAACGGTTATTTGCACATTGGTCACGCCAAATCCATTTGTTTGAATTTTGGTTTGGGTCTAAAGTACAATGCGCCAGTTAATTTGCGTTTTGACGACACCAATCCAGCCAAAGAAGAGCAGGAATATGTTGATGCCATCAAAGAAGATTTGCTTTGGTTAGGTTTTAATTGGGCCGAAGAACGTTATGCTTCCGATTATTTTCAGCAGTTGTACGATTGGGCTATTTTGATGATTAAAAAAGGGAAAGCTTATGTTGACAGTCAATCTTCTGAAGATATGGCGGCTCAAAAAGGTACACCGACACAACCAGGAGTAGATGGACCTTATAGAAATCGTTCGGTTGAAGAGAATTTGACTTTGTTTGAAGGAATGAAAAATGGAGATTTCCCGGAAGGAAGCCACGTTTTGCGTGCCAAAATCGATATGGCTTCCACCAATATGTTGATGCGTGATCCTTTGATGTACAGAATTTTACACCGTCATCATCACAGAACAGGTAACGATTGGAAAATCTATCCAATGTATGATTATGCCCACGGCGAAAGTGATTATATCGAACAAATTTCACACTCCATTTGTACACTTGAATTTGTGATGCACAGGGAATTATATGATTGGTTTTTGGATCAAATTTATGATGAAACTTTAGTAAGACCCAACCAATACGAATTTGCGCGTTTGAACTTGAATTACACTGTAATGAGCAAGCGTAAATTATTGCAATTGGTTCAAGAAAATATAGTGAACGGCTGGGATGATCCAAGAATGCCAACTATTTCAGGTTTGAGAAGAAGAGGTTATACGCCGGCTTCGATTCGTAAATTTTGCGATGTTATTGGTGTGGCCAAACGTGAAAATATCATCGATGTTTCGCTTTTGGAATTTTGTTTGAGAGAAGATTTAAACAAAACAGCTCCTAGAGTTATGGCTGTTTTAGATCCGATAAAAGTGGTTATTACCAATTATCCAGAAGAAAAAGAAGAACTTTTAGATGCCGAAAATAACCAAGAAGATGAATCGGCAGGTTTCAGAAAAGTGCCTTTTTCAAAAGAATTATATATAGAAAGAGAAGACTTTTTAGAAGTGGCTCCAGCCAAATTTTTCCGTTTGTCTTTAGGAAATGAAGTACGTTTAAAAAACGCCTATATCATTAAAGGAGAAAGTGTTGTGAAAGATGCAGCAGGAAATATTACAGAAATTCACGTCACTTATGACACCGATTCCTTGAGTGGAAGCGGTAGTGAAGCTTCTAAAAGAAAAGTGGCCGGAACCTTGCATTGGGTTTCCATAAAGCATGCTGTTGAAGCGGAAGTTCGTTTGTATGATAGACTTTTTATAGACGAAGCACCAGACAGTCACAAGGAAAAAAATTTCCTTGATTTTATGAATTCAAACTCTTTGCAAATCGTAAAAGGATTTGTAGAACCAAGTCTTTCTATAGTGAAACCTAGAGATAAATTCCAGTTTCAACGTTTGGGTTATTTCAATGTGGATAAAGATTCAACTGCTTCTAAATTAGTCTTTAACAAAACTGTTGGACTTAAAGATGCCTGGGAAGAAAAAGGAAAAAAAGAAGAAAACAGCATCAATAATTCACTGAAAGACATCAATAAATATTTTAAAGTTGCCACAAGAGAAGAACGTATCGCTATCAGAAAAGCAATAGGGGAGACCTTGGCCGGAATTGCGAATTATAGTTTACTTCAAAATTCATTCAAAAAGAACATCAACAATAACAAAAGTTCCTTGTTGTTTGCCAATTTAATTTTGAAATATTCCAGTTTGAAATCATCCGATTTTGATAATGAAGATTTAACTAAATTGTATTTGATGTCTTTAAGAAGTGAATCAACATTTGTTCGTTTGAGAGCCATTTTAAATTTACTAAATATTGAAACCGATTCGGAATTTGTAAATTCCTTTAAAGAGGAAATTTTGAAATTAAAATCCAATCCTCCGAAAAGTACAACCGAAAGAGAATCGGAATTTATAGAACAATTTTTAAATAAATAAAAACTATCAAAAGCGCTTTTAGAAGCGCTTTTTTTTATTATTTATTTTTCTGATAGATTTTTAAAATTATATCAATTTAATTGATTAAAATTAACTTTCATAAATTAATTTTAAAGCAATTATTTTAGTTTTACATCTTTGTAGTTGTTAATGAAAAGTTGATTCAAAAAAACGCTTTATTTTAAGTTTTAGTTCAATTTAACGGCTTGTTAACATTGCTGTGTTAATAAATAGATTAACTTTAGGACAGTATTAATTTAAATTCTAAAAACGATGTCAAATAACACAAATTCAGTATTGGCACTTTTATTAGGTGCAGCGATTGGAGCAGGAGTTGGAATTTTATTTGCTCCAGATAAAGGTTCGAAAACCAGAGAAAAAATTAAAGATGGTTTTGATGAAGCTAAAGACAATTTAAAACATAAATTTGAAGATGTAACGCATCAATTGAGAAAAAAGTTTGAAGGATCAAAACACAATATGGAAGAAACTTACGAAGAAATGGTTTCGAATATGAGTTATAAAACTGAAGACGTTATTTCTTTTTTGGAAACTAAATTAGCCGATTTGAAAGAACAAAACGCCAAACTTCAAAAAAAACAATTAGCTAATCACGAAAATTAATTTTCTTAAACACTAATTTATGGCTTTTGAAGAACTAAAAGAACATACCGAAGACATTCAAAAAGAAGCGCAAGCTTATATCGAAAACAGTATAGCTTATTATAAGTTATGGGGTTTTAAGGTGGCAATGAAATCTACCACGATGATTTTTAAGTTTGTTTTAATTGCCATTGCTTTGATGATGGTTTTGTTGTTTTGTTCTATAGCAGGAGCCATCGCAATCGGGAATGCCTTGGATAGTTATGCCTTAGGATTTTTAATAGTAGGTGGAATTTATTTAGTTTTCTCAGGACTTTTATTTTTAATTAAAGATAAAATGGTGGAAGGACCCATCTTGGAGAAATTTTCAGAAATCTTTTTTAACGACTAAAGTATGGAAAACAAAAAATATTCATCCTACGCACAAATTGAGTTGGAATTAAAAATCTTGAAAATAGAAAGAGAACTCAACTTGAAAAGAGTCGTTTTAAACGTCGAAAAGACAAAAGAAAGTTTATTACCCAAAAACATAGTAAAGAGTTTTTTAGGTGATTATAAATCAATTGTTTCTAACAATATCGGAACTATAATTAATATTGCCATTCCAATTTTAATCAATTGGATAACAAAAAGAAAAAGAGGCCATTAAGCCTCTTTTTTCATTTAAAAACACGTTGTTTTTAAGCTGGTTCAGCTGGATTTGAAGTATCTGACGGATTGTAATCTGTCGAGGTGTGATTTTTAGATTTTTCTCGTTTGGGTTGTTTTTTCATTTGTTCTCCAATAATATTCGAAGCTGTAAAACTAGTCACCATACCGTTGAGCATATCGCTGGCGGCTTGTGGAGAATTGGGCAATAAAATCAAATTCGAATTCGTATCAGCGCCAATGGCTTGCAGTGTATCATAATGTTGCGTGATTACAATCAATGCTGATGCTTCTTGCGAATTGATGCCCACATTGTTCAAAACTTCTACACTTTCAACCAATCCACGGGCAATTTCTCTACGTTGATCGGCAATACCTTGACCTTGCAATTTTTTACTTTCGGCTTCGGCTTTGGCTTTAGCCACAATTCTAATTCTTTGCGCTTCGGACTCAAACATTGCTGCTGTTTTTTCTCTCTCGGCAGCATTGATGCGATTCATAGCGTTTTTTACTTGAATATCGGGGTCAATATCGGTAACCAACGTATTGATAATGTCGTATCCATAAGTAGTCATTGCTTCGTTCAATTCTCTTTTTACAGCAATGGCAATATCATCTTTTCGGATAAACACATCGTCAAGTATCAATTTTGGTACTTCGGCTCGAACCACATCAAAAACATAAGCCGTAATTTGATCGTGTGGATATTCCAATTTATAAAATGCTTCGTAAACGTGTTCTGGAATTACTTTGAATTGTACAGATACTTTCATTTTTACAAACACATTATCCTTGGTTTGTGTTTCAATAATAACATCTAGCTGTTGAATTTTAAGATTTACACGCCCAGCCACTTTATCAATTACAGGCAATTTGAGTTGCAAACCCGATTGTCGAATGCCAATAAACTTACCAAATCGTTCTATAACAACTGCGGTTTGTTGTTTGACGGTAAAAAAACTCGAGAAGAAAATAAATAGTGCAAAGACTAAAATAATAATTAATACAGGACTCATAGAATATAATTTAGGTTAAAAAATACCGTTAAATTACAAAAAAACTTTAGGTTTGTCTTTGAATAATTCAATATTTATGAAAAAGATTTTTCTTACTTCTGTTTTAACCTTGATTTCGACGATTTGTTTTTCTCAATATGAGTATAGAGATTCTAATCGAATCGGAATAAGTTTTGGTGTCAATCAGTTTACTTTAAACACCAATAATTTTCAAACCAAACCCGGAACAGGTTGGAACGGCGGACTTTCTATGCGTGGAAATTACTATGACAATTGGGATGCACTTTATGCAATGCAGTTCAGTGAGAACAATTTTTCGGTTAGTACGAACAGTGGTTTTATAACAGAAGACACCAATTATAAATTATCTTCTGTACAAATATCGTTTCTGTTTAGTTATAAAATTGTCGAAAATCATCTCAGTGTAGAAATAGGTCCTTTAGTTCAAATTAACGGAAAGTTAAATGTAGAGAAAGGCAAAGAAAACAACATCATTTCTGGAACTACTTTGTTGGCCAAAGACATTGTGGATATTTCACAATTTAATTTTTATCCAACTATTGGAGTTACAGCCGGTGTTCGCCACGTTCGTTTCAATGTTTCCTATCAATATGGCGTAAATAATATGCTCGGTAATTTGAATAACAAGAACCTGGGTTATAGTTTTAAAGGAAATCCCGGAATATTGAATGGCAATTTGATTATTTATTTATAAAAAAAACTCCCAAATTTGGGAGCTTTTTTAGTTTTATAAAGTAGCTATTGCTTTCTCAATTCTTTGAATTGTTTCTTCTTTTCCAATGAGTTCCACGATGTCAAATAGGTGAGGACCTTTTAGGGCACCAACTAGACTCAAACGAAACGGCTGCATTACTTTTCCCATTCCAATTTCGTTTTTGGTCATCCAGTCTTTGACGATGGTTTCAATATTTAGAGATGTAAAATCACTTATTTCTTCCAATACCGAAATCAATTCTTGCATTAATGCAGGCGTTTCCTCTTTCCAATTCTTTCTCGCTTTTTCGTCATAAGTAATTGGTGCTTGAAAAAAGTAATCGCTCAAATCCCAAAATTCCGAAACGAAATGTGCTCTTTCTTTAATTAGAGAAACTATTTTTGTCAAATCGAGCGCAGTCGAGATGCCTTTTTCTTCTAAAATAGAAGCGAAGCTTTTCGCCAAATCGGCATCATTTTGTTTGATTAAATACTGATGATTGAACCATTTGTTTTTTTCGGGATCAAATTTAGCTCCTGCTTTGTGAACTCTACTTAAATCAAATTTCTCCACTAATTCTTCCAACGAAAACAATTCTTGTTCCGTTCCGTCATTCCAACCCAATAAAGCCAAGAAGTTGACCACGGTTTCAGGGAAAAATCCTTTTTCTCTATAACCTGATGAAACGCCTTCTTCTGTTTTCCATTCCAATGGAAATACAGGAAAACCTAATTTATCACCGTCACGTTTGGATAATTTTCCGTTTCCAACTGGTTTTAATATCAAAGGCAAATGAGCAAATTCTGGAGCCTCCCATTCAAATGCTTTGTATAATAAAACGTGCAAAGGCATTGACGGCAACCATTCTTCGCCACGAATTACGTGAGTAGTTTCCATTAAATAGTCATCCACAATATTGGCCAAATGATAGGTTGGCATTCCGTCACTTTTGAACAAAACTTTGTCGTCCAAAAGATTGGTTTCAAATTTTACTTCGCCACGAATAATGTCTTTTAAATGCAAAGTTTCATCGACAGGAGTTTTAAAACGGATTACATAATGTTCGCCATTGGCAATTCTTTTGGCTGTTTCCTCAGCAGAAATTACCAAGGAAGTATCTAATTTCTCTCGATTGTGATGGTTGTAAATAAATGTTTTTCCTTCGGCTTCGTGTTGTTTTCTATGAAAATCCAAGGATTCTGGAGTATCAAAAGCATAATATGCCCAATCCGAATCAATTAATTGTTGCGCATATTGTACGTACAAATCCTTACGATCGCTTTGTCTGTAAGGACCAAATTTTTCGTTTTTCCCGATGGTTTCGTCTGGCGCAATTCCCAACCATTCCAAAGCTTCCATAATATAGGCTTCGGCACCGGGTACAAAACGAGTTTGATCGGTATCTTCAATTCGAAGAAAGAAAACACCCTTGGTTTTTTTGGCAAACAAATAATTGAATAGGGCAGTACGTACACCGCCAATATGTAAAGGTCCTGTTGGACTTGGTGCAAAACGCACACGAATTGGTCTTGACATTTTTTATAAATTTTGGTGCAAAGATAATTAGAAGTTGGAAGTCAGAAGAGGGAAGAGGGAAGTTTTTAGAGAATTAGTCGATGAATTTACCTTTAATTAATTTTTAACTGAAACAGAATTGAAAAATAGTTACTTTTATCGGTTATAAAAACAAGTCACACATTTTGGAGCAATCAAATTTCATTTATCAAAAGCTGGAACTTTTCATCAGGAAGTTTTACACCAACGAACTCATTCGGGGAATGATTTTCTTTATTGGGTTAGGATTACTGTATTTCCTGTTTACCGTTTTTGTAGAATATTTTCTTTGGTTAAAGCCTGTGGGAAGAACCCTTTTGTTTTGGACATTTATAGGTGTTGAGTTTTTCCTTTTGTTCGGGTTTATTTTGTTTCCCATTTTCAAATTGTTCAAGCTTCAAAAAGGAATTGATTACAAAGAAGCATCCGCTATCATTGGAAATCATTTCACGGAAGTAAATGATAAATTGACGAATTTCCTCCAATTATCAAATGACCAAAATCAATCGGAATTATTATTGGCTTCAATAGAACAAAAAGCCAACGCACTAAAACCAATTCATTTTGGTAATGCCATTAATTTTAATACGAACAGAAAATATTTGCCTTTGGCGATTTTGCCTATTTTGTTTTTTGCTTTCTTCTTTGTTTCGGGAAACAGTACAATCATCTCTCAAAGTTTGAATAGGGTAGTGCATTTCCGTGAACAATTTTTGCCACCAGCTCCTTTTGAATTTGTGTTATTGAATAGTAATTTACAAACGGAACAAAATCAAGATTTCATCGTTCGCATCAAAACTCAAGGGAAAATTGTTCCTGAAAATGCAATGATTTTTATTGGCGACGAAAGTTATTTTATGGAATCAACCAAGCCGGGAGAATTTCAATACCGAATTGAAAAACCGTCTTCCAATATTTTGTTCCACGTGGAGGCGAATACCATTTCTTCATCCGATTATGAATTGAATGTGGTGAGCGTTCCATCGATTGCTAATTTCGAAATGCTTTTAAATTTCCCTGCTTATCTAAACAAAAAGCCAGAAATTATCAAAGGAAATGGAAATGCCATTCTTCCCGAAGGAACTCGTGTAACTTGGAGAATTAATGCTTTGGCAACTCAAAATGTGGTATGGAAAAATGCTTCTTCCAATGCTTCATTTGCTAAAACTGAAAACAATTTTTCTTTATCAAAGCAAATCGTTGAAAATACAGAATATCAAATCCTGACTTCAAATTCTAAAGTAAAAAACTATGAAAAACTGAATTATCAGATTTCAGTTATCAAAGATCAATTTCCGACCATCAATGTCAACAACGCTCCCGATAGTTTAAAAGTGGATAAAAGCTATGTTTTAGGGCAAATTTCAGATGATTATGGATTGTCTAAACTTCAGATAGTTTATTATCCTAAAAACAAACCAGAATCGGCCAAACGTGGAACAATTGCAGTTAAGTCGAATCTGTATGATCAGTTTGTTTTTGCTTTTCCAAGTTCGCTTCCTGTAGAGCAGGGAGTGTCGTATGAATACTATTTTGAGGTTTTTGATAACGATGCTATTCATAATTTCAAAAAGACTAAATCTTCTGTTTTCTCGAATCGAATTGCTACGGATGAAGAGAAAGAAGATCAGGATTTTCAACAACAAAATGAAAGTATTAATGGTTTAGAAAAATCATTAAAAAACCAAGACAAGCAAATTTCTGAAATGGATAAATTGCAAAAAGCAGGAAAAGAAAAAGACAATCTCGAATTTAAAGATCAGCAAAAAATTAATGATTTTATCAAGCGTCAGCATCAGCAGGATAAAATGATGAAGGATTTTGCCGAAAAAATGAAAGACAATTTAGATAAATCCAAAACCGGAAAGAAAGACGAGTTTAAAGAAGAATTGCAAAAAAGGTTAGAAAACGTCGATAAGGATTTAGAGAAAAATAAGAAACTTTTAGATGAGTTAAAAGAGTTGAACGACAAAATCAAGCAAGAAGACTTGATGGAGAAAATGGATAAGTTCAAACAAACGGCCAAAAATCAAACCAAGAGTTTGGAGCAGTTGGTGGAGCTAACCAAGAAATATTATGTTCAGAAAAAAGCTGAACAACTAAAAGATAAATTGGACAAACTCGCCGACAAGCAAGAAGATTTGTCAAACAGAGAAAAAGAAAACACTAAAGAAAACCAAGACGAAATCAACAAAGAATTCGATAAAATTCAGGAAGATTTAAAAGACTTGGATAATGAAAATAAGGAATTAAAAAAACCGTTGTACATTCTAGATGATCCTGCACAGGAAAAAAGCATTGATGAAGATTTGAAAAAAGCTTCGGATGAATTACAGAAAAACAGTAAGTCATCTGCCAAGCCAAAACAGAAAAGTGCTGCCAAAAAGATGAAGCAAATGTCCCAAAAAATGGAACAGGAAATGGAAAGCGGAGAGAAAGAAGAACTCGAAGAAGACATTTCAATGTTGCGTCAGATTCTGGATAATCTTTTGGCTTTCTCTTTTTCGCAAGAAGATTTGATGGGCAAATTCAAAGGCTATAAAGTAGGTTATCCTGCGTTTAATAAAGCATTAAAAAACCAACAAGATTTGAAATTACAG
Source organism: Flavobacterium alvei (assembly GCF_002920895.1). Classification (GTDB taxonomy): domain Bacteria; phylum Bacteroidota; class Bacteroidia; order Flavobacteriales; family Flavobacteriaceae; genus Flavobacterium; species Flavobacterium alvei. The sequence continues at coordinate 286,661 of NZ_PQVG01000004.1, read as the reverse complement.
TTCAAACACGTGGATGATAGTTTGTTTGCGATGTCTTTGCGCAACCCTAAAATTGAAGAAAATATAACCAAGGAAGTGGGTAATGCACTTTATAATTTAGACAAATCATTAGAGACTTTAGCCGATGCTCAAATTGCAAAAGGAGTTTCGCATCAGCAATATACGGTGGCTTCGGCAAACAAATTAGCGGACTTTTTATCCGATGCTTTAAACAATATGCAAATGCAATTGTCGGGAAGTATGGGTGCAGGCAAACCAAAAAAAGGCGACGGCGACGGAATGCAATTGCCAGATATTATCAAGAAACAAGAAGGACTTGCCGAGAAAATGAAAGAGGGAATGAAGAAAGGGCAGAGTCCAGGCGACAAACCCGGTCAGGGCAAGCAAGGCGAAAAGGGTGAAAAAGGAAAATCAGGAAAAGGTAGTGGTTCGGAAGGCGAGAACGGAGAAGATGGCGAAGGCGATGCGCAAGCCATTATGGAAATTTACAAAGAACAAAAACAATTGCGTGAAGCCTTGCAAAATGAGTTGAACAAACGTGGTCTTGGCGGTAACGGACAGAATGCTTTGGATCAAATGAAGCAGATAGAAAAGCAATTATTAAACAAAGGTTTTAAGAATGAAAACCTGCAACGCATCCTTAATGTAAAACAAGAATTACTGAAACTAAACACCGCCATTCAGCAACAAGGACAAGAAAACAAACGCCAAGCGGAAACGAATAAAAAGGAATTTACAAACCAATCGAAACCCTTGCCATCGGCTTTGTTAGATTATTTAAACTCTGTAGAGATTTTAAATAGACAATCCCTACCTTTGCGCACGAATTTTAATCAAAGAGTTCAAGAATATTTCAATAAAAAATGATCGACTTTAATTACGAAACCGAGTTCGTTTTAGACAACGAAGAAGCTATTGCTAATTGGATTTCCAAAGCAATCACATCCGAAAATAAAACAGAAGGCGAGATAAATTACATCTTCTGCGATGACGACTATTTACACAAAATCAACTTGGAGCATTTAAGCCACGACACCCTTACTGACATCATTAGTTTTGATTATACGATGGGGAATGAAATAAGTGGCGATATGTTTATTTCTGTTGAAAGAGTAAAAGACAACGCTATTGATTTCAATGTTTCTTTTGAAGAAGAATTGAAGCGTGTTATGGTTCACGGGATATTACATTACTGTGGATACAAAGACAAAACGGAAGCGGATGCTCTTTTGATGCGCACTAAAGAAGACGAAAAAATCGCTATGTTTCACGTGGAACAGTAGGCGTAATTTCTGCATACAGATTTCAGAATGCATATTTGTTTCACGTGAAACAAATTAGGATTAAGTCAAAATTTAGTTTTAGAAACGATCTAAAATGAAATGTGTTTCACGTGGAAAAAGTATATTAAATTAAAGATTTAGATTTTAGAAAGTAATCTGAAATCTAAAAATCAAAAATCAATAAAAGAATGTTTTTAGAAGAGTATGATGTAATTGTTGTAGGTGCGGGTCACGCTGGTTGCGAGGCTGCGGCATCGGCTGCCAATTTGGGATCGAAAACTTTGTTGGTTACAATGAGTTTGCAAAACATTGCACAGATGTCTTGCAATCCCGCTATGGGCGGAATCGCCAAAGGACAAATCGTTCGTGAAATTGATGCGTTAGGTGGATATTCTGGAATTGTTTCCGATAAAACTGCCATTCAGTTCAAGATGCTGAACAAGTCCAAGGGCCCTGCAATGTGGTCGCCAAGGGTTCAAAGTGATCGAATGCGTTTTTCAGAAGAATGGCGATTGATGCTCGAAGGAACACCCAATCTTGATTTTTACCAAGAAATGGTCAAAGGATTGCTCATTGAATATGGTAAAGTAAAAGGAATCAAAACCTCGCTCGGGATTGAAATCAGATCAAAAACGGTGGTGCTGACAAACGGAACTTTTTTGAATGGATTAATTCATATTGGCGAAAAACAATTTGGTGGAGGTAGAGCAGGAGAAAGTGCTGCTTATGGAATTACCGAAGATTTGGTCAATGCCGGTTTTGAATCTGGTAGAATGAAAACAGGAACACCACCAAGAGTCGATGGACGTTCTTTGGATTATTCTAAAATGAATGAGGAAAAAGGAGATGCCAAACCAGATAAGTTTTCGTATTCTGACGAAACGAAACCTTTGATTCATCAAAGGTCTTGTTATATGACCTACACTTCTTTGGAAGTGCACAATGTTTTAAGAGAAGGTTTCGATCGTTCGCCAATGTTCAACGGTCGAATCAAATCGCTTGGCCCAAGATATTGTCCGTCTATCGAAGATAAGATTAATCGTTTTGCGGATAAAGAAAGACACCAATTGTTTGTTGAACCCGAAGGTTGGAATACTTGCGAGGTGTATGTAAATGGTTTTTCTACATCGCTTCCAGAGGATATTCAATTTAAAGCGCTGCGTTCGGTTGTTGGTTTTGAAAACGTGAAATTCTTCCGTCCAGGTTATGCTATCGAATACGATTATTTTCCGCCAACCCAATTGAAACATACTTTAGAAACTAAATTGGTCGAAGGATTATATTTTGCCGGACAAATAAACGGAACAACAGGATATGAAGAAGCAGCTTCACAAGGATTGATGGCAGGAATTAATGCAGCCTTAAAAGCTCAGGAAAGAGAACCTTTTACTTTAAAAAGAGACGAAGCGTATATTGGTGTTTTAATTGATGACTTAATTACGAAAGGAACGGAAGAACCATACAGGATGTTTACTTCCCGTGCGGAGTTCCGTACTTTATTGCGTCAGGATAATGCCGATTTCAGATTGACACCAATGTCATATGAAATTGGTTTAGCTTCTGAAAAGCGTTTGCGCAGAATGGAACACAAGTTAAACGAATCTGAAAAGATGGTTGCTTTTTTCAAAGAGACTAGTGTAACAGTAGCCGAAGCAAATCCAATTTTAGAATCGAAGGACACAGCTTTGATTACGCAAGGTGATAAAATGTTTAAAGTTTTCTCTCGTCCGCAAATCGATTTGGAGGATATAATCAAATTCGAAAAAGTAGCCACTTATGTTGCCGAAAACAATTTGGATCAAGAAATTTTGGAACAAGCCGAAATTCAAGTGAAATATTCAGGTTATATCGAAAAGGAAAGAAACAACGCCAATAAATTATCAAGACTCGAAGATGTAAAAATTCCTGAAAACTTTGATTACAGCAAAATCAAATCAATGTCGATTGAAGCGAGACAGAAATTAAGCAAGATTAGACCTGTAACTATTTCGCAAGCATCCAGAATAAGCGGAGTGTCGCCAAGCGATGTTTCCGTGCTTTTGATTCATATGGGAAGATAAAAAGTGTTCAGTATTCAGTGTTCAGTTTGCAGCTGGATACTGCTTACTAATTTGTTCCACGTGAAACCTTCAAATATTTTCAAACTAAAACCTAACACCAAGTACCCAACACCTATTTCTAAAAATGAACATTTCAAACAAAAAACATTTCCTTACTGTAAAAGATTATTCGGTTTCGCAAGAGACTTTCGATTTGTATTATGACGAAACTTTGGATATGCTGATTACACATCCGCAACCGAGTTTGGAGAATTTGGGCAAATACTACGAAAGTGAAGATTATATTTCCCACACAGACAATAAGCGTTCTTTGTTTGAAAAACTCTATCATTTTATAAAAGGTATTGCTTTAAAGAATAAGCTCAATTTAATCAATTCGCAACAATCCAACAAAGGGAGACTATTAGATATTGGAGCAGGAACAGGAGATTTTTTGTTGGTTGCCAAAAATGACGGTTGGCAAACCATAGGAGTAGAGCCAAGCGATCGAGCCAAAGGAATTGCCAGAAGCAAAGGCATTTCTTTTGTGGAAGAAACCAGTGAATTAGAAAGTCATTCTTTTGACGTGATTTCGATGTGGCACGTTTTGGAACACGTTCCAGATTTAGACAAACAAATCAAAGAATTGAAACGTTTATTAAAACCAACAGGGACTTTAATTGTGGCGGTTCCCAATTTCAAATCTTTCGATGCACAATATTACGGAAAATTTTGGGCAGCTTTTGATGTGCCGATTCATTTTTGGCATTTTTCTAAAACAGCGATACAATTGCTTTTTGAAAAAGAAGAAATGAAACTAGAAAAAGTTTTGCCAATGAAATTTGATTCGTTTTATGTGAGTTTGCTTTCTGAAAAATACAAATCAGGAAAAATGAATTTCGTTAAAGCGTTTTTTACAGGATTGCAATCCAATTGGAAAGCGAAGTCCAATTTTGAGTATTCTTCACACATTTATGTCTTAAAAAACAAGTAAAAATCATTTTAAGCGCTTTTAAGCAATGTTTTTTGTCTTGACGAACACGAATATTCTCTTTTTGGAGAAAATCGATTAGGAATGAGCTAAAAAAATCGTTTTTAATAGCGATTGTTTATACATTCAATCAATCTAATAACGAAAACTTATATCGTAAATAGTTGTAGCATTTTCATCCGTTTTTGATAATACTACTTATTTTTTTATATTTTTGTTACCAATTCTTAAAAATCAGAAAATTTACCAAATGAAAAAAATAGTAGTAATTCTTGCAATTGCAATTTCAATTGTTTCTTGCAATAACGGAGAGAAATCAGAAACAAAAGTAAAAGAATTAAAAACAGCTTATGTGGACACTTCGGTTTTAATGAAAGAATACACCGCTGCAAAAGATGTTGAAGCAAAATATAAAGCCAAAGGTGAAGAGAAAGGAAGACAGCTTCAAGCTGAAATAAATAGATTCAAACAAGAAGCTCAAAATTTTCAAGCACAAGCACAAGCCAATGGTCAAGAATGGGCTCAAAAAAAAGGAGCTGAATTGCAAAGAAGAGAACAACAGTTGGCTCAAGCACAACAAATGTTAGCACAACAGTTACAACAAGAAGGTGGTGTAGAAATGGACAGCGTAATTGTTGGAGTAAAAAAATTCATTAAAGGGTACGGAAAAGAAAAAGGATATGCTTATATCTACGGAACAGGCGACTCTAATGCAACTATTTTATATGCTGAAGATAAAGCCGATATTACTAAAGAAATTGTTAAATTATTGAACGAAAAATACAAAGCATCAGCTGCTAAAAAATAATATTGTAAAATTTTATTTATCAAATGCCTTCAATTTTTGGAGGCATTTTTTGTTTTATCTCTTCAAAAACAATATTTTAGCTTTTCTTTTTAGCTAGGAATTCACGGATATTTTTTTTAATTTCATTAAACTAATTTTGATTCGAATTGGTGAGATTTTAATACTTCGTTTTCAAAATAATTTGTGAACTTGTCGCTAAAAATTTCTTCTAACAGCCATATTTAATTTATACGCCAAATGCAAACTATCTCTGAAGCAGCCGTTTACACCCTGAAATTTATCAATCAAACGCATCGTTCAATTTTCCTTACGGGAAAAGCTGGAACTGGTAAAACCACACTTTTGCGGGAAATTATTCAAACCACACACAAGAATACTGTTGTCGTGGCGCCCACAGGAATAGCTGCTTTGAACGCTGGCGGAGTGACAATTCACTCGATGTTTCAACTGCCTTTTGGAGGTTTTATTCCCGACAATTCTTCGCCTCATTTCTCGGAAAGCACCAAGTTTGAAACCAAGGCTACTTTGCGCAGACATTTCAGAATGAGTGGACTGAAGAAATCGGTTATTCAAAATATGGAATTGTTGATTATTGACGAAGTCAGTATGCTTCGTGCCGATTTGCTCGACGCAATGAATTTTATGATGCAAACTGTTCGCAAAAAAACGACTCCATTTGGTGGTGTTCAAGTGTTGTTTATTGGCGATTTATTGCAATTGCCACCCGTAATTCGAGACGAAGAATGGCGTACTTTAAAGACCTATTACAAAGGAAAATTCTTTTTTCATTCGCATGTCATTCAGCAAAATCCGCCTTTGTATATTGAATTAGATAAAATTTTTAGACAAAGAGACGAAGTTTTTATTTCGATTTTGAACAATTTGCGCAACAATCAAATTTCTCCTGCCGATGTTCAGGCTTTGAATCAATATGTAAATCCAAACTTCGATTTGAAAGCCAACAAAGGTTACATCACTTTAACAACTCATAACGCCAAAGCCGATGCGATGAACACCCAAGCGTTAGAAGATTTAGAAGGAAAAGAACAGGTTTACAAAGCTGTAATTGTGGGCGATTTTCCAGATAAAATTTATCCTGTTGATGAGGAATTAAAATTGAAAGTAGGCGCACAAGTGATGTTTGTGAAAAACGATTTGTCATTTGATAAAAAATATTTCAATGGTAAAATGGGCATTATCAAATCCCTTTCGAAAGACGAGATTTTGGTTCATTTTCCCGAAGAAAACACTACCATCGAAGTCGAAAAATACGAATGGGAAAACATTCGCTACAAAGTAGATGAATTGACCAAGGAAATAGAGGAAGAGGTTTTAGGCACTTTTGTGCATTATCCCATCAAATTGGCTTGGGCAATTACAGTTCACAAAAGCCAAGGATTAACGTTTGACAAAGCAGCGCTCGATGTTTCGCAAGTTTTTCTTCCCGGACAAGCTTATGTGGCTTTATCGCGTTTACGTTCGTTAAACGGCTTAATTTTGCTTTCTCCATTGCGAATGAATGGCATTTCGAACGATCAAGACGTGATGGATTATTCGTTGAACAAAGCTTCGGAAGAAGTGCTGAAAAATTCCTTGCATTTCGAAACCAAGAATTTCATCCATAACTACTTGATAAACACCTTTGATTGGGCAGAATTGGCACAAGAATGGCGCAATCATAAGTTTAGTTACAACGAAAGCAGTGATGTTTCAGTCAAATCGAAACAGGCGACTTGGGCGGCCAAACAACTACTTATCATTGACGGACTTTTGGATCCATCTCAAAAATTCATCGTTCAACTCAACAAGATTTTTAACACAGAAACCGTCGATTTGTATCACGTTTCGGAGCGTTTCACGGCAGCGTATAATTATTTTATCAAACCAATGGACGACTTGGTTTTTGAAATTCTTTGGAAAGTCGAAGAAGTCAAACGTGTCTCCAAAGCTAAAGCGTTTTATGAGGAATTAATGGTTTTGGAAGAGCTACAAGTCAAAGCCGTTTTGCGATTGATGAAAGCCAAATTATTGATTGAAACCGTGGTGGCCGGAGAAACGATTTCTAAAGAAAAATTAACTTCAGATGTAATTAAAAAATACATCAGCCACAAAACCGAAGCCATCCAAAAGCAATTCAAGGAACTCAATGTAACGCTAATTGAAGACGAAGCTGATGCAAATCGTTATACCAAAAAGAAAAAAGAAACGAAAGAAACCAAAAAATCTACGGTTCAGGAAACCTACGAATTGTGGCTCGAAAACAATACTATTGCCGAAATAGCAGCTATTAGAAAATTTACTCCCGAAACTATTTTAAGCCATTTGACCAAATTGATTATTACAAAAACCATAAGCATCAACGATGTTTTACCCGAAGATAAAATCCAGGATTTGACAGAGGCTTTTTATGGCTACAAAGAAGAATCGATTTCGCCATTAAAAGAAAAATACGGCGATAAATTTTCTTGGGAAGAGTTGAGAATGTTCAAGGCGAGTTTGAACTAATAAAAAATAATACTCCAATTATTCTTATATATTTGTAAAATAATTAGTACTCAATTGGTGACTACAGAATTCAGAAATCTATGAAAAAATTATCTCTTTTATTCGTTATTCTTTTTATTTCATTCTCGTTTGGGCAAACCAAAAAGAAAGAACCTATTGTAAAACAGTCAGATAACGAAGAAGTTATGCGTAATACTATTAAAGGCAATCCTGATTCTGAAGATGATGTTTCAACAGTTGTAGTAAACCAAGATGATAACCTGATTTACAATACAGCAGGAATTGAAGTAAAACCAGAGTTTCCCGGTGGACCGACAAAAATGTATGAATTTATAGAGAAAAACTTTATAAAACCTCAAGGAGAAGTTATTAAGGGGAAAGTTTATGTGACTTTTGTTATAGAAAAAGATGGCACACTTACTGATATTAAAGTATTGAGAGATTTAGGTTATGGCACAGGCAAAGAAGCAATAAGAGTTTTAAAAATGATGCCTAAATGGTCGCCTGGAGAACAGAAAGGAAGAAAAGTAAGATGTATTTATAGTTTCCCAATCAGTATTCAATAGTTTAGTTTTAGAATTAGATGTAAAAAAACCTATTCATTCGAATAGGTTTTTGTAATTTATAGTGATTCAATCAATACCCAAGCATCAGGGTTTTCGGTATTTTGAATTTCCTGACTCACTTTTTTGGCTTCGGCAAAAGTGGCGTAACTTCCGTAAAGAACCGGAAATAATCCGTGTTTGTTTTGTGGAATTCTGCGTGCTTTATACCCTTGGCTGGATAATTGCTCGAATTTCTTTTGGGCATTTCTTTCATCTCTAAACGCACCCGCCATAATGTGATAAGACATTTTTTCCTCTTTCACTGTAAGAGTCACGGCAGGAACTGGATTTTCAATAAAGAAAGTGGCTTCTTGAATTTTGTTTTGAACTTGTTTCTGAACTGATTTTTCTACAATAATGGTCTCATTGGCAATTTGTTGTTGGTAAACTGGATAACCAACCGCGCCAGCCAAACCTAAACCAAGAACAAAAACGGCAGCATATTTCAAATAAGCACTTGTTCTTCTTCTTTCTGGAATGAATTCTATTACTTCACTTTCTTCAATATTTTCTTCGAGAGCTTCGATTTTTTGTTCGAAAATTTCTCTTTTTACAACTGGCGAAACAAAAGCACTCAAACCAAAAGAATTAGTCAAGTAATTGGTTTGGTCATAAGGAGTGAAAATCAAATTTTTATCAGCGTTAAGCGAAAAATTCCCCACGTTTTTGATGGAAAACAATCCGTTTTCTTGTAGCGCTTTTTTCCAATTGAAAACCTCGTATTGAATGGCACTTACCGCATATTCATAAGACGTTTTTTCGGCTTGGGCAATGTGATTGGCCAATAATCCATCGTTGTTTTTTAGATGGGCATTGAAAGAAATCATTTTCTTTGGAGGAAAAAAGGAATGAGAGCTCTCAATTAATTGAGCCGACTGGATTTCAGTCAAAAAAGCCCCAAAACCTGGAACGGTTACACATTGGTAACGGTACAAAAGTTGCGAGATATAGAGTTCGATGTTCATAGTTACAAAGTTATATATTGAAAATAGTTATCAAAATTTTATTCACAATTTTTATTAACAATCCGGCTAAATTTTTATACATTTCAGCCTCAAACGATTAGTATGACAGACCAGGATTTATTTCATTTATTGGCATTGCAACAAGTAGAAGGAGTGGGCGATATTGTGGCCAAAAAATTGATTACGCATTGCGGAAATGCCGTCGAAGTTTTCAAAACCAAAAGCTCTCAACTAGCTTCTATTGATGGAATTGGTTCGGTGCTTTTAAAAAATCTTAAAGACAAAACCGTTTTCGAAAAAGCCGAACAAGAACTAAAATTCATAAAATCAAACGAAATTGATGTAGCTTATTTTCAAGATGAAAATTATCCCGACCGACTCAAACATTGCATCGACGGGCCAGTTTTGTTGTTTACTTCAGGCAATATCGACCTAAAAAACAAGAAAATCATCAGCATTGTGGGAACTCGAAAAATTACTTCCTACGGAATGGAATTTTGCCGAAAATTAATTGAAGATTTGGCCCCGCTTGATCCTGTAATTGTAAGTGGTTTTGCTTATGGTGTTGATATTTTTGCCCATCAATTGGCGATGGAACATGATTTGCAAACGATAGGTGTTGTTGCCCACGGTTTGAATCAAATTTACCCTAAAGATCACAAAAAGTATGTAGCCAAAGTGGAGAAAAATGGCGGTTTTATGACGGAGTTTTGGAGTACATCTAATCCTGAAAAAGAAAATTTTGTTCGTAGAAACCGCATCGTGGCAGGAATGACCGAAGCTACAATAGTCATCGAATCGGCCGATAGAGGAGGATCTTTGATTACCGCCAATATTGCCAACGATTACAACCGCGATGTTTTTGCCGTTCCTGGCCGAACTACCGACAAATACAGTCAAGGTTGCAACAATTTGATAAAAACACAAAAAGCAAACCTGCTGACCAGTGCTGCCGATTTGGTTTACATCCTGAATTGGGACATTGAAAGCAAAGCTAAACCTGTTCAAAAGCAACTTTTTGTAGTCCTCGAAAACGACGAACAAAAAGTGTATGATTATTTACTAAAAAACGGTAAAGAATTGTTGGATATTATTGCGTTGCGATGTGATTTCCCGATTTATAAAATCTCGGGAATGCTACTAAATATGGAACTCAAAGGCGTGATTCGACCCTTGCCGGGTAAATTGTTTGAGGCGATTTAAATAAAACCGCAGATTCGCAGATTTTTTAAATTGTTATTATAATCTGCGAATCTGCGGTTATTTTTTTACTCAAACCCCAATTTCTCTCTCACTCTTGCCAAAACGCCACTGGCGACAACTCCAGCTTTTTCGGCACCAATTTTTAATAAGGCATCAACTTCTGCAAGGTTGTTGATGTAGTAATTGTATTTTTCTCTTTCGGTTTTGAATTTTTCTACGATTAGTTCAAACAGAGCTTGTTTGGCGTGACCGTAACCGTAATTGCCACCCAAATAATTAGCTCTCATTTGTTCCAATTGTTCTTCATTGGCCAATAATGAATAAATAGTAAAACAATTGCAAGTATCTGGATTTTTAGGAGCTTCAAGCGGTGTGCTGTCCGTTTCGATGCTCATTATTTGTTTGCGCAAGGCTTTGTCGTCCAAGAAAATATTGATGATGTTGTTGGCCGATTTACTCATTTTTCCGCCATTCGTTCCCGGAATCAACATACTGTCTTCTTGAATTTTGGCTTCTGGAAGCACGAAGGTTTCCCCCATTTGATGATTAAAACGAGAAGCCACGTCACGAGTGATTTCTAAATGTTGCAATTGGTCTTTTCCAACAGGAACAAATTCGGCATCATACAACAAAATATCGGCAGCCATCAGCATTGGATACGAAAATAATCCTGCGTTGACGTCTTCTAATCTATCGGATTTGTCTTTGAAAGAGTGCGCCAAGGTCAACCTTTGAAATGGAAAAAAACAACTCAAATACCAAGACAACTCCGCCGTTTGCGCCACATCGGATTGACGGTAAAAAACTACTTTATTTACATCCAAACCACAAGCCAACCAAGCAGCAGCGGTGCTATATGTATTGGCTCTTAATGTTTTACCATCTTTTATTTGGGTTATCGAATGCAAATCGGCGATGAAAAGAAAGGATTCGTTTGCGGGATTTTTGGATAATTCGATAGCGGGAATAATTGCGCCCAGTAAGTTTCCTAAGTGTGGTGTTCCGGTGCTTTGAACGCCAGTGAGTATTTTTGCCATTATATTTTTTTTCTTGACCGCAAAGGTTGCAATGATTATTGTTTTAATTTCTTAAAAGTTTTCAAATTTAATGCTTTTATAAATAATAGCATAGTTTTACTTACTTTTGAAAACTATGAGAGGAATAAAAATTGTTTTTTGGGCGCTTTGGCGGGTTTGGTTTTATGTCTTGATGGCTATTCCTATTTTGGTGATGCTTCCTTTTTTGGTGTTGTCTATTTTGACTGAAAGGGGTTATCCTTACTTCTTTAAAATGGCGAGAATTTGGGCAAAATTTATTCTTTTCGGAATGGGGTTTTATTATAAAATCGAACGAGAACAGGAATTCGAAAAGAATCAAAGTTATATGCTTATCGCCAATCACACTTCGATGGCTGACATTATGCTGATGCTTGCTACGGTTAGAAAACCCTTTGTTTTTGTGGGAAAAAAAGAGTTGGTCAAAATTCCGATTTTTGGATTTTTCTACAAACGAACCTGCATTTTGGTCGATAGATTGAGTTCCAGAAGCAAACACGGCGTTTTTGAACGTGCCCAAAAAAGAATTAATCAAGGACTTAGTATTTGTATTTTTCCCGAAGGAGGTGTTCCTAATGACGAATCGATACTTTTAGATTATTTCAAGGATGGTGCATTCCGATTGGCTATCGAACATCAATTGCCTATTGTCCCAATGACTTTTGGAGACAATAAAGAACGTTTTTCTTTTACTTTTTTGAGTGGAAGTCCAGGAATTATGAGGGTAAAAGTGCATTCTTTTATTGAAACGGAAGGAAAAACAATGGCAGATAAAAACAGTCTCAAAGACCAATCTTGGAATACCATTCACACACAATTATTGGATTTTCAGAAGAAGAAATAGAATAAAAAAAAGAGTCTCACATTTGCGAGACTCTTTTCTAATTTTAAGCATTATTTTCTTTAATCTTAGCTTTGATTTTTTCTTCTAATTCATCGGCCAATTCTGGATTGTCTTTTATTAAAGCTTTCACGGCATCGCGACCTTGCCCTAGTTTGGTATCGCCATAACTGAACCAAGAACCCGCTTTTTTGATGATTTCAAATTCAACGGCCAAATCTAAGATTTCTCCTGTTTTCGAAATTCCTTCGCCGTACATAATATCAAATTCGGCAGTTTTGAAAGGCGGAGCGACTTTATTTTTAACGATTTTAACTTTTGTTCTGTTACCCAATACGTTTTCGCCATCTTTGATTTGTGTTGAACGACGAATATCCAAACGTACCGAAGCATAAAACTTCAAGGCATTTCCACCCGTAGTCGTTTCTGGATTTCCGAACATTACGCCAATTTTCTCTCTCAACTGGTTGATGAAGAAAACCGTACAATTGGTTTTGCTGATGGTTCCAGTTAGTTTTCTCAAGGCTTGCGACATCAAACGAGCGTGAAGACCCATTTTAGAATCTCCCATTTCGCCTTCGATTTCGCTTTTTGGAGTCAATGCAGCAACCGAGTCAATCACGACGATATCAATGGCGCCGGAACGAATCAAGTTCTCGGCAATTTCCAAGGCTTGTTCTCCGTTGTCTGGTTGCGAAATGATTAAGTTTTCGATGTCAACGCCTAATTTTTCAGCATAATTTCTGTCGAAAGCGTGTTCAGCATCTATAAAAGCGGCAATTCCTCCTGCTTTTTGAGCTTCGGCAATGGCGTGCAATGTCAAGGTTGTTTTTCCTGAAGATTCTGGACCGTATATTTCGATCACTCTTCCTTTTGGATAACCGCCAACTCCCAAGGCCAAATCGACTCCCAATGAACCTGAAGAAATGGTTTCTACTTCTTCGATGGCTTTGTCGCCCATTTTCATTACGGTGCCTTTTCCGTAGGTTTTATCTAGTTTGTCAAGGGTAAGTTGTAACGCTTTTAATTTGGCTTCTTTTTCTGAACTCATCTTTTCTTTGATTTATTTTTGGTACTTATCTTTGGTAAAAATACTTCTTTTTTTGGAAGAAGCAAGGGGAATTTTTTGGGGAATTTTAATAATTTAAATGAGGGAATAATATCCATTTTTGCAATGACAAGCAATTTTATATATCAAAAAGAGTCTAAAGTTTCTCAATTTCATTTATAAAATTTTCATAAAAGTGCAGTGCTAAATTTGCAGATTCTAAAGGTTCTTTGTCATATATCAATCTTTTTCCTCTATGATATGTAGGAGGATTCCAAATCTGACCGTTTATAGTAAATGTTTTGAGTTTTATTCTAGCAGGAAACATTGGATGTTCAGTAATTTCAATAACATTACCATTTTCATCAAGTCTTGATAACTGTATTTTATCTACAACTTTTTTACTTACAATTTCTAAATCCACTATTGTTTCTAATCCGTGAGATACAGCATCTCTAGCATTCTTTAAGTAAGAAAGAACAGGGTCAATTTTTCTAATTTTTTTATATTTTCCTTGGAAAGGAATAAAAATATTTTTTATATCCTGAGAACCTCTTTCTGCTTTTATAAATGATAATTCTAAATGTATTAAAAAATCTGTCCAATGTTTACTATTGGGTAAAAATTCTTTGGTGTTTTTAAATTGTTCAAGAGCTTCTTTGGCAAATTTTAATTCTTCTTTAGCAAAAAATAAATTAGGCATTTTTAATTTTTTAGGTTAATTATAAATTAATTTATAGCTCTAACAAATATATAAGGTTTCATATAAACAAAGCTTTCAATTCCGTGGCTTCGTGAGGATTCAATTTTCCGGCCAAGACGAGGCTCAATTGTTTTCTTCTCAAGGCATCATCAAAACGGTGCTGTTCCAGTTTGGTTTCGGGAATAATGTGCGGAACTTCAACGGGTTTTCCGGTTTCGTCCACGGCAACGAAAGTATAAATCGCTTCGTTCGATTTGATTCTTTCGCCAGATTCTCGGTCTTCAATCCAAACATCAATATAAATTTCCATCGAAGTTTTGAAAGCTCTGGATACTTTTGCCTCAATAATGACAACACTTCCCAGTGGAATGGCCTTGTTGAAAGCTACGTGGTTTACCGAAACCGTTACCGCAATTCTGCGCGAATGTCTTCCTGCTGAAATACTGGCAGCACGATCCATTCGAGCCAATAATTCGCCACCAAAAAGGTTGTTCAAAGCGTTGGTTTCGCTTGGCAAAACTAAATCCGTTAGTATCGTCAAGGAATCTGAAGGATGTTTTGGAGTCATAGTTTATGTGGTAAATTAAATTAATTTCTAATTCAGCCAATAGACCGCCATTACTGCTGGAATAAAGTAAATAACGATGGTTCTGGCGCCGTCATAATCTTTGGCTAATCGCTGACCGAAAAGCATCATCAGTAGGGTGATACTTGAAAAAATGGCTCCATAAAAACCAAAAGTTCTACCGTTGTTGACTAAAAGTTCGATGATACCTACAACAGATAAAATACCTGAAATAAGTTCAAAAATAACGAGAAGAATTAGCGAGGGATTGACTAGATTTTTGAGTCTAGTTTTAGAAAAGTGTTCTTTGAGCCAATCGATGTTTTCTTGCCAATAAAATATTTTTTCGTAAGCCGATTGTATAAAAGTAAGAGCCAAAAAAACGAGAAGCAAAATGGAGGCAGTATTATTCATAACTTATTTTTTGTGGATTAAACGAGTCAATTTTATTGATAAATCGGTCAGGATTATTTTAGCATTTCCGTTGCGCTCGATATGATAAATGGCATCAGACAATTCTTGAAATATTTCGTGAATGTTGTTTCCGTTTACAAAAGGTGCAAATTTTGCAATTGTAAAGCCTTCGACGGCGGGTTCCATATATACCAAACTCGATGTTTCATAATTGTGTAGCAAAGCTTGACGAAAAATATCGATACAAAATTGCAGGAATTTCTTTTGGGTTTCTCTTCCCAAAGTGGCAATTTGTTCGCTCCATTGAATCAGATCGGCAATTACCGCTGCATTTCCTTTGGCTTTGAAAGCCGCACGAACCCAAACCACGAACCATTCTTCGAACGGAAATTCGTCGTTGTCGTCTTTTAATAAATGCAAGGCTTTGTTGAAATTTCCTTGTGCTTGATGGGCGATTTTTGTAGCCGTTTTGGGATCGATGTTTTCACGAGAAACTAAGGTTTCACTAATCACACTTTCGCTCAAACCGATAAAATGCAAAACTTGACAACGCGAACGAATCGTTTGAATAATATCTTCTTCGTTTTCGGAAATGAGGATGAAAATGGTTTTTTCTGGCGGTTCTTCTAATAATTTCAATAATTTGTTGGAGGCTGCTGTGTTCATTTTATCGGCCATCCAAACAATCATAATTTTATAACCGCCTTCGTAGGATTTTAGCGAAAGTGATTTCAGGATTTCCTGTGCATCATCTACCCGAATTTCGCCTTGCTTGTTCTGAACTCCTAAAACAGAATACCAATCGAAAAGTCCTCCGTAAGGATTTTGGGCTACAAATTCTCTCCAATCGGCAATGAAATCAATGCTTTTGGGTTTTGTTTTTACATCTTCGGTGCTTACTGTTGGATAAACGAAATGCAAATCGGGATGCGATAATTTTTGGAATTTAACATTACAACTTTCGTTGGCACCCGAATTTTCTCCGTTTTGATTGTTGCACAAAATATATTGTGCATAGGCAATCGCCATTGGCAAAGCGCCACATCCTTCGGGACCGACAAACAATTGGGCGTGTGGAATTCTACCTAAATCGGCACTTCGTGTCAAATGATTTTTGATGTGTTCCTGCCCTAAAATTTCTGAAAACTGCATAAGGCAAATATAGAAGAAATTGGTCTAGTGTCGAAATTTAGATGGCAAAGTTTTCGTTGTTGTTGATTTAATATACTAGAACCTAAAAAGTATGAATTAATCTTTTTTTAAATAATAAACGATTTGTAGCGACTTGAATTTTTGTTTCATAGAGTCAAAATATTCGATAAAACGCATATTTATTAGATATATTTTTCTTTCTTAAAAATTTGTAGCTTTAAAATTACATTTGTTGATAACTAAAAACATAATGTTAGTAGTTTATTTTTTTTAATCAAATTAAACTTATTAAATTATTTTTAGATCGGCGCAAAATATCCGATAAAAAGCATATTTATTCGATTATTTGTATTTTTTTTCAGCATTTGTAGTAATTTATTTATTTTTAGTGTTAAATAAAATTGCAGATTAAATTTTGTTTTGTAAATTTGTTTAAAATAAAACATCTAATTAATTATGAAAGCTAAAATTCTTTATATCAGTATCGCATTTTTATTTATTTCAACAGCTTCTTTTGCTCAAGATAAAAAGAAGGCTCCATTAAGTATTATAAGCAGAACAGCAATAATTAAAAAATATTACGATAAAAATGAGTTGTCCAGTTTGCCAAAAGGAGAGTTGATTGAATTGTGCGTAGAACGTGTAGCCGTTTTGGCTAAAACATTGCCTTATATTTCATTGGCTACAAAACCGGGTATTACTTTGGAAGATTTTGGAATTCCAAAAACCTCTGAATACAGAAAGGCATTTGAAGGGCAAGAGGAGAATACAAAAGAGTATTTGGATAATACAGCCGAATATCAAAAAAAGATATTGCCTTATGGTGATAAAGACGATTTGATAAAAGCCATTCTGTTTTATGAAAACATATTGAAATCGCTACACGAATTTGATGATATGTAAAACGAAAAAAACGAAATTAAAACACTTATTAGAATTTAAAAAAATAGGAGTAAGTGTTGAAAATATAAAGTTGATAAGTCATGAAAAAATTAATTAAAATAATCGTCATACTTCTTTTAGTGGTTTGTGATATGAATGCACAACAAGAAAAAGGAATAACAGGATTTAAAAGCTGGTTAAACAATTGGACCGAATTTAAACCAAACAAAGTGGTTTATAATGATGTAAGTCAAATTCTAACAGGTTATATAAAGGTTGATACTAAACTGTATAAAAGAAATGTGTATTTACTACAAGGTAATGTTTATCTAATGAACAATGCCGTTTTAACAATTGAGCCTGGAACAGTTATAATGGCAGACAGCGAGTCTAAAGCGTCGCTAATCGTTACCAAAGGAGCTACCATTGTTGCCGATGGTTTAGAAACCGATCCGATAGTTTTTACGTCTAATAAAGTAGTTAGAAAAGCAGGTGATTGGGGTGGAGTGATTATTCTTGGTGATGCGCCGATTAACAAATTTGGAAATTTGGCAGCAATAAATTTTGATACAGATGCTAATTTATCTTATTATGGTGGTAATAATTCAGCTAGCAATTCAGGTGTTTTAAGATTTGTGAGAATAGAATATGCAGGTGCTAAAATTAAGGGATTCAATAATTTTAATGGATTGTTGTTGGCGGGAGTTGGTAACAAAACTATCTTTGAAAACATAATGGTCAGTTATTCTGCTGGTGATTCATTTGAAATATTAGGAGGAGAAGTTAATTTGAACAAGTTGATCTCTTTTAAATCGAGTAATGATGACTATAAATTTAATTATGGAACACAATGTACTATCGAAAATTCATTGGCAATTCGCTCTTCTTATTTGACTAGTACTAACGGTTCAAGATGCATGAATGTCCGTTCTTATGACAAACAAGAAGAGGTAGATTTCACTAAAAAACAAACTTTAGTTTCAGCACGAAATTTAACATTGGTCAACAATAGTGAAAATGTTAAAGTGGATATAGAATCAGGACTTATTAAAGAGGGTGTTTATGTTGCCGAAAATGCTTCAATTGACTTTAAGAAAAGTGTTATTTCTGGTTTTAATCCAGCTATATTGTTGAGCAAAGAAATTGCAATTAATGATTTAAATCTTAAAAAAGTAAAATTAGAGCAAATGTATTTCAATCTTTGCAAAGGCAATATTTTTGTTGAAAACAATTCTAATAATGAAGATTTAGAAAATTGGTATGGAAATGTGGGTTTTGCTAATGTTTACTCCAAAGCCGAAAACAGTGAGACATTCATAGATTTTATGAATGATAAAAGACCCGATTTTAGATTGCGTATAGGAAGAATAACCGTATCAAACGAAGATTAAATAAAACCAAATAAAATGAACTTTTTGAATTAATTAAGTCGATTTTTATAAAGATATTTATTTAATTTCGGCTAAGCAAATATTTTAGTCAATGAAATTCCCTATTTTAAATAAATATTTTTTTTGTTTCTTGATTTTGGTTTCGACTTTAACCACAATCGTTTACGGACAAACAATAGCACCACAAATCTTACCGTTTGATAAAATTTGTGCAGGGACTTTTAATGAATTTGACGCTACTTTTAATCATTCGGGTTTTCCGGCTGGAACTACTTTTGAGGTACAGCTTTCAGATAATACAGGTAGTTTTACCAATCCAATTAGCACAACAATTGTATCATCTACAGATATAACGGCTAGTCAAAAAAAAATAACTTTTGCGGTTCCAACCACTTTAATAGGATCTGATGTATATAAATTAAGAGTAAAAAGCTCTACAGGATTCATAAGCAGTAATTTTTTTGTAAAAGACGCTGTTAATGTTGGCGGAACTTTAACCTATTTTCCAGCTTATTACAAACCATACGAAGAATCTTTTTTTATAAATAACAAACAAGCAACAGCTAGTATTTGTACTGGCGGTAGCGTTACTTTGGCAATCGATAATTCAACCCCAACTATTCCCAACAGTTCTCCAGTAAATTATTCGAGTATTAAGTATAAATGGTACAAAGATAATGTGGTTGTTTCTGGAGCGACTTCTTCCTCTTTAATAGCAAAGTCAGCCGGAGTTTACTATGTTATGCTTGATTATGGAACTTGTACTGATTCTAATTTTAGATCCAACTCGGTAACAGTAACTCAATCTTCAGGAGGAACTTCGGCATCAGTTGTTTCAAGTCTTGGAAATCCTTTTTGTTCAGCTGGCGGTGCTACAACACTTGGTTTGGGTTCTGTTACAGGAAATACCTATCAATGGTATAAGGATAACGTGAAAATAAATGGAGCTACTACTAAAACCTTACTAGCAAACCAAGAAGGATTCTATTCCGTTTTTGTTGATTTTGGAGGATGTTCCAGCACTTTTACAATTGATTTAAAAGAATTAAAAACAGTAAGTTCTATCAACATTCCTGATACAAACGTTATTGCGGATGGAGAAATCATAAAAGTTATAGTAACAACAAATGCGGCAAGTCCAACATTCGAATGGTATAAAAACAACACTTTAATTTCAGGCATTACGACAAATACCTATGATGTAACTAGCACAGGAAATTATAAAGTTAAGATAACCCAACAATCAGGATGTGCAGTTGTTGACGAAGTTTCTTTTCTTGTGAACTCTGTCATAGATCTTAATGTTGTCAAGATTCCAAATTTGATTAGCCCGAATGGCGATGGTATAAATGATACTTGGGTTATCCCACAAGAATTTTCAGTAGGCAGTAATACCAAAGTTGAGATACGGAATTCGAATGGCGAACTTGTATTTACCTCCGATAATTACTTGAACAACTGGCCCGAAAGTCCAATTGAATTTAAGCAAATAAATCCTGTTTTTTATTATTTCATAAAGCCGCAAGATGGGGCAACTAAAAAGGGTTCAATAACGATTGTGAAGTAATATGAAAAGAATTTTACCTATTATCTTTCTTTTATTTGCGATGCAAATACTCCATTCTCAAGAGGATGGAGTTGTTTCGTTTTCACTACCCGTAAGAAATTCGTTAAAGTTCAATAAATACATTCTCAATCCAACCTTTAGTTTCGTTAGAGAGCAAAATCCTTATGTAAGTATTTATAATAAAAGAGAGTTTACTCAATTTGAGGATTCTCCGCAAACCTATTTATTTAGTTATTCAGGAAGATTTAAAGAAAATGAAGCCATTGCCTTTAGTTTATTTCAGCAAAATTATGGTGTGTTAACCACTTTTGGTGGTGTGGCCAATTATGCTCATAATGTACAACTTCGAAATGACAGCAACCTTACTTTTGGACTCAATTTAGGATTTTACAAAAGTGGTTTAAACGATTCAAAAATAATCACAAATTACCCAGATCCATCCTTAGATAACATTCCTTCTAGCACTTTAATTACCATAAATCCAGGAATCAATTACGGATTGGATTTTCTTGATTTTGGTTTGTCTCTGAATAATTTGGTTTTATACAATCTCCAAAATTCAAAAATAGTAGCAGACGATCCTGAAAAAGCGATTCAACTTCACATTATGCATACAGGATATATTGAAAGTTATGGATTTTTTGACCAAAGTAAGTTTTCAGGCATACTCAGAACAGAATTTAAAAAAGACAAAACCGTTGTGTCAGGTTTAGCCATGTTTAGTATTCCAATTGGAGTTTGGGCACAAGCTGGTTACAACAGTTTACACGGAATTTCAGGAGGTTTTGGCGTTAACTTGACGCAAAATATTTCTTTCGAATACAATTACGAACAAGGGATGGGCAATTTGTCCAATTTTGGTGCTTCACACGAAATAGCTTTAGCCTATAAATTCAAAAACAAAAAATACGATTATGCAGATGACAATGAAGAAGGATCAATCATTTTACCTGCTGATGAAAGAACGGTAGCGCCAACAGTAAAAAAACTAACTCCAGAAGAACAAGCCAGAAAAGAAGAACAAGCTATTGAGGTTAAAGCTAGAAGAGCAGAAGTAGCTCAAGCAAAATTAGAAGCCGATGCCAAAGCTAAAGCAAAACTAGCCGCTGATGCTAAGGCTAAATCGGATGCGCTTGCATTAGCCAAAGCTAATGCTCCAAAACCAAAATTAGCTGCAGATGCTAAAGTAGTCGATACTAAACCTAAACCTGATGCAGCTGCCCAAGCAAAATTGAATGCAGATGCTAAGGCCAAAGCCGATGCTCTTGCTAAACAAAAATTAGCTGCGGATACTAAAGCCAAAGCCGATGCAGACGCTAAAATTAAAGCAGACCTTCTTGCTAAAGAAAAACTAGCAGCCGAAGAAAAAGCAAAAGCTGATGCACTTATTGCAGCCAAACTTGCAGCAGACACTAAAGCCAAAGCCGATGCAGACGCCAAAATTAAAGCAGACCTTCTTGCTAAAGAAAAATTAGCAGCCGAAGAAAAAGCTAAAGCCGATGCACTTATTGCAGCCAAACTTGCAGCAGACACTAAAGCAAAAGCGGATGCAGACGCCAAAGCTAAAGCAGACCTTCTTGCTAAAGAAAAACTAGCAGCCGAAGAGAAAGCTAAAGCCGATGCACTTATTGCAGCCAAACTTGCAGCAGACACTAAAGCCAAAGCCGATGCAGACGCCAAAATTAAAGCCGATGTTCTTGCTAAAGAAAAACTAGCAGCCGAAGAAAAAGCTAAAGCCGATGCACTTATTGCAGCCAAACTTGCAGCAGACACTAAAGCCAAAGCCGATGCAGACGCCAAAATTAAAGCAGACCTTCTTGCTAAAGAAAAATTAGCAGCCGAAGAAAAAGCTAAAGCCGATGCACTTATTGCAGCCAAACTTGCAGCAGACACTAAAGCAAAAGCGGATGCAGACGCCAAAGCTAAAGCAGACCTTCTTGCTAAAGAAAAACTAGCAGCCGAAGAGAAAGCTAAAGCCGATGCACTTATTGCAGCCAAACTTGCAGCAGACACTAAAGCCAAACTTGCAGCAGACACTAAAGCAAAAGCGGATGCAGACGCCAAAGCTAAAGCCAAAGATGAGTACACAAAATCAATGGATAATATTGCGGTATCATTAGAGACTGCGAAAAAGAAACAACAACAATTATTGACTAATTTGAACGCGACTGTATCAGCTAAAGAAAAAGACCTTCAGGAAATGAAGGAGGAAAATGATTTGAGTGATAAAGGTATTTATAAAGAACCAAAACCATTCAAAAGCACTGCTGGAGAAAATGCAGCATTAGAAAGTTTAACTCTTCAAATAGCTGAGGTAAACAAAATTCAAACAGAAAAAATTAAAGAGATTGAAGTAATATACAATCAAAGAATCCAAAAAGTTTCGGATAAAAATGACCCGTTGAACCAATATTATTTGAAAGCTATTGAAACATTAAAAGCAGAACAATCACAAGCTATACAATCAAACAAAGATTTGGTTTCATCATTAGAAAAGATTAAAATTGCCACCGAGATCGAGAAAAAAAGAAGAATAAAACGAGCTTCTTTTGTAAATGCAGAAGATAGACTTTCACAAGACAAAGCGGCATTGGAACGTATTAAAAAAACAACTCCTTTTAGCACCACTCCAATTAAATCAACAGATTTTGATTATGGTGAAGAGCAACCTAATATGCAAATATTGAAAGAGGATAAAAGTGTACCGAAAGGATTTTATTTAGTAGTGGCCGTGCATAGCGATGTAGCCAAAAGAGATGAATTTTTAACAAAAGCAGTAGCGGCAGGACAAAACAATATTAACTTCTTTTATGACGTTACAACTAGTAAATACTATATTTATTATGATAAATTTGACAATATTGAAGAAGCTAAAAAAGCTTTGGAAACTAAAGGCAGCACCTCTTACAACGGTAAGATGTCTATCTCTAAAATAGAGAACTAATTATTCAATTTATAATTGAAAAAATGGAGCACAATTTATTTTAAAATTAGGTACTGGCCACTAGCTAATTTTAAAAAGCATAAAAATTAAAATTGATTTTTGTTTACAACAAACAATTTATTCAAATGAAAAACAACTACTTACTAACCAATGTTTTGGTTTTTAACATTATAAAGAAGTTATTGAAAGGAGTTCTTTCTTTTGCCAATATGCCCTCTGAAATTATTAACAATAAGAGGGAAGATGGATATGTAAAAACTGAAAAGAAGAGTCTTTTTCGAGAAGGCTCTTTTTTAGCGCAAAGTAGTTTTACAATAAAATCACTTTTTGTTGTTGCAATGATTTTATGGACTATTGGTTCTTATGCCCAAAATTATAAGCCATTTTCCATAAGAAAAAATATAGAAACTAGGGGAAAAATGATTGTGGCAGGGAATACTATTCTCGGAAAAGATAATCTCCCTTTTAACGACAACACAAAATCAAATGAGGACATATCAATGAAATACATTGATATTGATGGCGATCCAACTACCTTTAGTTCCAGCAGTGCCGATTTGGCAATTCCAAATCAAGCTGATGGTAGCCCAACAACTTGTTATAGGGTTCAGTATGCCGCTTTGTATTGGGGCGCCGTGCTAAAAAGTACAGATGGTAGTAGAGCTAATATTGCCAAAATTAAATTAAAGTTACCAGGTGCAACAACCTATAATACAATAACAGGTCAGCTAATTTATGATGCTATTACTGCTCCAATTCCTGCTCCAGTTAAGAGTGGACCCATTGAAAATCCGAATACGCCCTATGCTTGTTATGCAGAAGTAACTAACTTATTGAACGGATTATCAAGTTTATCTGGAACCTATACGGTTGCAGATGTTATTGCTAGTCAAGGTTCAAATCAATCAACTGGAATATCAGCTGGATGGACTCTTTTTGTGATATATGAAGATCCAACTCTTCATATGAAGTCGTTTACTGTTTTTGATGGATTTAGTTATATTGATGATAGTCATTTTACATTAATACCTGTTTCTGGGTTTAAAACACCACCATCGGGTCCAGTTGATTTACAATTTGCTTATGCAACTTTGGATGGCGATAAACCAAAGGGAGGAACAAAGTTAGAAATAGGCTCGAAAGAAGTTACAACGCCACTTAGACCTGCAAACAACTTTTTTATCTCGACAATCGAAAACACTAATGGAGTTCAAACTCCAAGAAACCCTTCGGGTTCTAACACTTTGGGTTATGATACAGGAGCTCTTGAAATAAAGGGAGCAGATCCTGAATACATTAAAAATAATCAATCATCTACAAGCTTTACTTTACAAGTTGCCAAAGGTCAATCTGATCCAATATTTGCCTTTTTTTCCGCTTATGCAGTAGATATTATTGCTCCAAAAATTGATTTGACCAAATTGGTTAAAAATACTAGTGGAGTTAATGTTGGAGGAGCTAACGTTAATTTAGGACAGTTTTTAACCTACGAAATTAGTTATCAAAACGTTGGTAATGATAATGTGACCAATTTTACAATAAAAGATGTGCTTCCTCAAAATGTTATTTTTAATGCTACCACTGGAATTGATTACAGTAATTCAGGTGGAGCAACGCTTCAATCCTATGATAGTGCAACAAAAACATTAATTTTTAAAATTCCAGATACTTCTGTACTCATCAACGGTGGGGTTTATACCATAAGATTATCAGTTCAAGTGGTACCTGATTGCAATAGTTTAGTTACTGCTTGTTCCAATGAAATAAAGAATCAAGCATTTGCCACTTATCAAGGTGTTATTAACCCAACGGTTGTTCAAGAAGAGGGAAGTTTTGCCTCTACGGCTTGTAAATTGGGTTCGCCTGAGTCCACAAATTTTTTAGTAGATATCACCAATTGTAAATTTACTCAAAATGTAATTTTGTGTGGTACAAGCGTAGTTTTAAAAGCTTCCGATGGTTATACAACTTATTCTTGGTCAAAGAATCCAGATGGAAGTAATCCTATTGGTACTGGACAAACATTTACTGCAACACAAACCGGAGTTTATTACGTTCATAACACCGCTGCGGCTACTTGTAAAAGCATCGTAGAAACAATAACCGTTTCTAATTTTGGGGTGACCAATACAAATCCAGTAATTCCTTATGCTCAAGCGCCTTATATAGGTGAAGTGGTAATTTGTCCAAATAACGGAAAACCGTTGCCTTATCTTTTCTTGTGTGGAGCCAATGATACTCGTTTGATAAAAACAGGAATTACAGATGCACTTTCTATTAATTGGTATAAATTAGATGAATCAATTTGTCCTTCTACAGCAGTAGATAATTGCGCCAATGAAAATTTTGCAAATTCTTGTTGGAAATTAGTAGGTACAGGAGCTGATTATTTAGCCAATATTTCTGGACAATTTAAGCTAGTACTGAATTATACAGGTGGTTGTCAAAGTATTTTTTATTTTAATGTGTATCAAAATTTATTAAATCCTACTTTCACTAAGAAGGATATTATTTGTTCAGCACCTGGTCAAATTAGTATTGGAAATGTGCCTACAGGATACGAATATAGCATAGACGGTGTTAATTATATACCCAATAGCCCAGTTTTTACCATAACGACTCCTGGTAATTATACGGTTTTTATCAAGCAAATTGGGGTAACCTCTAATCCGTGTATTTTTAGTGTACCCAACATTCAAATTTTTAAAAAGGATTTAATAGTTCAAACCTTTCTCACACAGCCTTCTTGTCATGGTGTTGCAGATGGATCCATTAAACTGATTGCAGGAAACGTTGAACCTCAATACTATTTTAGTATTTATAAGGGAGCAACTTTAGTCAATAGCGTTGGACCAATACTAGCTAATGAGTACACTTTTTCTAATTTAGGTTGGGGTGATTACACGGTAAATGTTTCAACAAGTCCAGCAAATTGTTCTTACACAGCCATAGAAAAAATTATTGATCCTGCTTTGTTAAAAGTCACAGCCACTCTTAGTAAAGCACTGACTTGTAGTGCGGGCGAAATAACTATTTCTGTTGAAGGAGGAACTCCCAATTATAATTATTATGTAAATGGGGTTGCTATTACATTAAATACACCTTCCACATCAATTAAATATCCAGTTTCTACAGCTGGGACATATGATATAAAAGTTGTTGATTTAAATAAATGTGAAGCAATAACTTCAATAGCCGTTGCCGAAATCCCAAAACCAGTTTATACTGTTTCATCTACTAATATCAGTTGTTACGGCGTCAATTCGGGGGAAATTAAATTTAATGTAACCAATGCCAATGGCTATACTTTAATGTACAGTATTGATAATGGAGTAACCTATCAAGCAAATGCTACTTTTTCAAATTTAGCTGCAGCCAATTATAATGCGATTTTAAAATACAGTCTTGGAGGATTTGATTGTTTTTTTCCAGCACAAACCATAACAATTACAGGGCCAGCTTCGGCTGTTACTGCTTCTGGAGGAGTGGCAGAATTGGCAGGTTGTGGCCCTACTGGTACAGAAGGAAAATTACGAATTACTAATGCACAAGGAGGAACTGCACCCTACCAATATAGTTTTGACGGAGGGTTAACTTGGCAAGCTTCGAATGAAAAATATGTTGCACCTGGAACCTATACTTTAATGGTCAAAGATGCTTTGGGATGTACTTTTCCAATGCCAGGTAATGTTTTAGATCCAAAACCATCAGATCCAACTATTTCAGTAAATTCTCCAGCATTTAATTGCAATGGAACCGCAACAAGCACCGTAACAGTAACCAATAATGGAGGAGCCAATTTTAGTTATGAATATTTATTAGATGGAGTGGTCAATACCAATACACCACCAAATGTATTTGTAAATGTGCCTTCAGGCTCACATACTGTAAGTGTTACCTATAAATTATTATCAGTGCCAACTTATAGCAATTTATTGAAAGAAGATTTTGGATCGGGAGCACCAACAACCACTTCAGGAATCGCTTCTGCTTATTGTTTTAATGATCAAAGAGTAAATCCTCCTTATTTATGTAAATATCCGAATGGTACGCCAAGTAGATCTGTAGAAGACAATGCTTATTCGGTTGCTAGTTTCTTTTGGAGAAGTGATGACCCTTTGAGTAATAATTCAGGTGCTTGGTATCATTTTAAAGACCATACTACTAATGGCGCTGATGCCGATGGAAGGTTTTTATTAGTGAATATAGGAAGTGCTGCAGGTCCTTACGGTGTTTTATACAGCAAACCTATTGTAGATGTTATTCCAAATCAGCCCATTAAAGTCGAAGTATATCTTGCTAATCTTTTAAAATTGGGTATTAACGGAGCCTCTCCAGATTTTATTATAGAATTGGTAGATCCTTCAGGAACAGTGGTTGCCTCACAATTTACAGGTGTAATTGCAGGACCTATCAATGATCCTGACAGAAACAAATGGGTTTTCAAAGCATTAAGCCTAAATCCTGGTAACAATACGAATCTTACTTTTAGAATCAAATCAGGTAGTATTCTTTATAACGGAAATGATGCTTTAATTGATGACATCAAGGTGTATCAACTGCCAAAATCCTGTATTACACAAAAAGATTTTCCTTTAATTATTGATGCTAACAAAGCTTTTACAGCAGCAGTAATTGGACATAAAGACATTACTTGCGCTGGAAATAACGATGGCGAAATTACCATTGCAGTACAAAATTTTGCACCAACAGGTTTTTATTATTCGTTAGACGGAGCAGCTTTTGTTTTAAGCGCTACTTCTCCATTGACAATTGGTGGCTTGTCAGCAGGGTCTCATAGTATAAGAGTGCAATATGATATGTCGGCAAGTCCTTGTTTGTTTACATTGCCTCAAGCTATTACTGCGCCAACACCATTAACCGTAACGGCTTCGATAACTGTACAGCCAAGTTGTTCCAACGGAGCAACAATAAATGCAGTAGGAAGCGGAGGAACACCAGCTTATCAATACGAATTAAGAAATACTACGGGAGGAGCTGTTGTTCGTCCTTATCAAACCAATGGTCAATTTACCAATGTGTCTTCGGGTAATTATACAGTATTTGCAAGAGATGCCAATTTATGTGTTACTAATGTTGGCGCTCCTGTAATTGTGAGTCCAATAATAGCTCCAGTAGCTACTTTGGCAAGTTCCTCGGATTTGTGTTATGATTCAGTAAATCAATCAACTTTAGTGGTAGATGTAACTGGTGGAACGGGTCCATTTGTTTACGCTTTAGACGGAGGAGCAGCTCAAAACAGCAATACGTTTACAAACGTTGGCGTTGGAACGCATACCATAGTTGTTACCGACAGTAAAAATTGTACTTCCACGATTTCGAATATCATTATTGCACCACAATTGCAATTGAATGCTGCTTTGACTCAAGATTTAACGTGTTTAGTTGATGCTTCCATAAACGCTACTGTCGCTGGAGGTAACGGTGCTCCTTATACTTACACCGTCGCATTTAATGGAGGAACGCCAACTGCGGTTGCATCTTTCCCATATACAACAGCTGCTGCAGGTAGTTATGTGTTTTCGGTAACAGATAGCAAAGGTTGTTCGGCCAAAAGCAGTGCTATTGTAGTTTCTCCAAAAACGACACCCACAATGACCACTTCTAAAACGGATATTAGTTGTAATAATGCCAATGATGGAACTATTACAGTTACAGCAGCTAATGGTTTTACATCGGCTTATACGTATGCTATTAAGTTAAGTACCGCCACTTTGTTTACTACCCAAGCTTCTAATGTGTTTACTGGTTTAACAGCTGGAATTTACAACATTAAAGTAATTGATAGCAAAGGTTGTGAATCGGCAGTTTCTAATGTGACTATTGTGAATCCAAATCCAATTATTGCCAATGCTACGGCAACTACATTTAGCTGTAGCCCAACAAATACTAAACAATCGGCAACAATAACCGTTACACCTTCTGGAGGAACAGGGGCTTATACTTATAGCTATAATAACGGAATCTCATTTACTCCAAGTAATACTTTGACGGTAAATGACAACGGAAGTAGCCAATCATTTGATATTATTGTAAAAGATGCCAATGGCTGTTTGTCTTCAGTGCAACAAATTGTTTTGGCACCATTAAATCCACCAACAGATTTGGCTTTTTTGAGCAATGTGATAAGTTGTACGGTTACTTCAACAACAGTTACGGCTACAAATGGAGTGGGAGGATTGACTTATGAAATTGTTTCTCCAATTGCTTCAGCCACTTCTAATACAACAGGTGTTTTTACAGGATTAGTACCAAATACATATGTTTTTAAAGTTACGGATGCTAATGGATGTTTTTATTCAGAACCTTATACCGTTGCGCCAGTAATACCAATTGCAATTGTTGGTCAAAATATTTCGAATGTTTTGTGTAACGGAGGCAATACTGGTCTTGCAAAATATACTGTTTCTGGATTTAGTTCCACAGGAAATTATGCGGTTGTGGTAACACCAGCAGTTCCTTTTACCAATGTTAATGATGTGATTACCTTATCCAACCTCATCGTTGGAACTTACAATGTAAGAGTTACCGATAATACCACAGGTTGTACTGCCAATACCGATGTTATCATTACAGGCCCAGCAACTCCGTTGAGTCTTTCAGTTGTGAATGTTAATGCTAATTGTAATGTAGCAACAGCAACAGTTACAGCAACGGCAAGCGGTGGAACTCCTGGATATTTATATTCATTTGTACAAGATGGTTTTGCAGCAGGAACTTACTCTAGTTCAAATACTGGCAATCTTGATCCTACAATAAATCTAAATTGGGATGTTTATGTAAAAGATGCCAATGGTTGTACCACTAAAACAGATGTTACTATTGCCAAAGATCCTATTCCAACGGTTACGGCTTCAGTTACCAATCAATGTTCTGCTTCGGGAAGTACATTCCAAATTAAAGCTGTAGGTACCAATGGTGTTGCGCCTTATACTTACACTATAAATTCTGGTGTAGCGCCAAGTCCTGCTGATACTTTTACTGTAGCTCCGGGAACTTATTTCATAACCGTAAAAGATGCCAATGGCTGTACCAATACCACTTCGGTTACAGTAAACCAAGTGTTAAATGCAACAGCTGTTTTGACAAAAGATTTAGATTGTACAGCTTCTCCAAATGCCGTAATTACGGTATCAATAACTGGTGGCAAAGCGCCTTTCTCTTATCAAACGAGTATTGGTGGAAGTGCTTATGGAATAGCCGTTCCAATAGTAGGAACAAGCTTTACCTATCCAGTAACATCGGCTAATACTTATCAGTTTTTAATCACCGATTCGAATGTTCCTGCTTGTACAAAAGTTTCTAATCTTATCACTGTAAATCCGATAGTTTATCCAGTAATTACGGCATTAACAGAAACACAATCTATCAAATGTAATGGCGATGCTAATGGAAGAATACAAGTTACGATTGATGCTACCAAAGGTGTTGCTCCATTTACTTACAGCATAGATGGTACTAATTATCAATCTTCGAATGTATTTACTGGTCTTACAGCTGGAAATTATACCGTTACCGTAAAAGACAGTAAAGGTTGTATCAATACTGTTCCTGCAAGTATTACAATTGCACAACCTGACCCAATTAGTTTTGATTTGACTAAAGTTGATATTACTTGTAACAATCCGGGAGGCTCAAGTTTAGGTTCTATAACTGTAGAAAATGTTTTGGGCGGAACAGCACCATTTAAGTATTTTATCACTAACAATTTTGGAGATATAATTGCAGGTAATCCTTATGTGGCTACAGTTCGAGAAGATCATACGTTCTCCATTATTAATTATGGAGTTTATACCATCAATGTTATCGATGCTAATGGTTGTAGTTTAACCAAACAAATTACCATTGCTTCTCCTCCTTCTGATTTAACGATAGATGTAACTACGATAACATCCGATTGTACAAACGGAGGTACGGCGATTGTCAAAGCGATTTCAACATTAGGAAGTGGTAGTTATGCTTTTGGAATTTTAGAAACCAATACTAATCCTTACACCTCAACTTGGTTCGTGCCTGATGCTCCTGGTGGCGACACTAGAACGTTTACCAATCTTGTTCCTGGAGTAACTTATACTTTTGTAGTTCACGATTTAACTACAGATTGCTATTATGTAAAAGCTGCCAACCAGCCAATTCCAGCAGCATCATTGCTTACAGCAGCCGTTACTCCTGCCAATGTTACTTGTATCGGAGCCAATGATGGTAGTGCAACTTTTACCTTAACTGGATTCGATACTACAACTACTAGTGTAGATTATCAAATATTCACAGCTTATACAAATGTGGCAGTTGCGGGTACTTCGGGCAATATTTCAGTTCTAGGTGTTCCGCCATTTACTCTAACCGTTCCATCTCCTGGAACTTTATCTCCTGGGCAATATTATATCAAATTTATTGAAAATGGAACTGGAGCATTCAATGGTTGTCAATCGGCTTCGGCTATTTTTGAAATCAAAGAATCGGCAATTCCTCTATCGGTTTCTGCTGCGGTTGTCCAAAACGAAAATTGTAATAATCTAGGAATTATCAATGCTTTGGCAAAAGACGGAACGGCTCCATATTCGTATATGATTACCAGTTCAGCAACTGCGCCATTGGCAAATGATCCTGCTTGGAATTCGTCAAGTACTTTTAATGTTGCTGCTGGAAGTTATTATGTTCACGTAAAAGACGCCTACAATTGTATTCAACCAAGTACGGTAGTGGTTTTAACCAAAGATCCTGAACCAGTAATTGCTTTAGCCATTGTTGATAAATGTGTGGACGAAGGAACTTTTGGAATAAATGTTAGTTTAACAACTTCTGGAATCGCACCTTACACCATTTTGGTCAATGGAGGGGCTTCTCAAAATGTTGCTGCTTTCCCTTATACTATTACGGGATTAAATTCAGGATTGCAAACGGTTAGAGTGATTGATGCCAATGGATGTTTCAGTGAGCAAACCATCACTATTGATAAAAAACTATCCATAAATGTTGCCTTAACCAAAGAAATAGATTGTACAGTTTCTCCAAATGCGGTTATAACATTAAATGCAATTGATGGATTGTTTACATCTGCTAATGCTACACCCGATTTTACTTATGAAGTTGCTATAAACGGTTCTCCGTATGGCGCTGCTGTTCCTTTTGCTAATGATTCTAGAACGGCAACTTATACCACAAGTACAGCAGGAACCTACCAATTCAGAATCACCGATTTAAATAGCTGTTCGGTCGAAACAACCGTGGTTACTGTCAATCCAAAAGTAGATCCAACGGCTACTTCAACACATACAAAACCTTCTTGTCCAACGGTTCTAGATGGAACGCTTACTATTACGGCTTCTCTTGGAATTCCTCCTTATGAATATAGTATTAATGCGGGAACATCTTGGCAAACTTCCAATACATTTACAGGATTAGGAGCTGGATTAGTGAATTACATTGTAAGAGACTCCAAACAATGTCTATTCAACGGTTCAGAAACCCTTATAGATCCAGTTTTATTAAATGCAACGGCTGTTGTTACTGATTTTGCTTGTAATGCAAGTAACATTCCTCAAACTGCGATAGTGACAGTAAATGCTACTGTTGGAACAGGAACAGCGCCTTACACTTATAATTTTGATGGTTCGGCTAATTATTATGCAACCAATCTTTTGTATGTGGTAGATAATGGTACGATTCAAACAATAAATTATTCTGCAAAAGATGCAAATGGTTGTATTTTTAACGGTAGTACGACTGTAAATCCGTATCAAAAAATCACCGACATTACCATTGTGGGAACTGCTCCAACTTGTCCAGTACCTACTTCAGATGTGACTTTGACAGTGGTTGGAGGTTATACGCCAATAGCTAAATATGAAATTATTTCGCCAATTAGTGTTGATAATGGTACAAATCCTGTTTTCACTTCATTGGCTCCAAACACTTATTTATTTAAAGTAACCGATGCTCACGGCTGTTCATTCGAAAAAGCATATCAAGTTAAACCAATAAATAATATCACAGTTTCTGGTTTAATCACTAGCGAAGTGACTTGTTTTGGATTAGCCAATGGATCGGCTGAATTCACTGTTGAAAATTTTGCAGGAACTTATACCGCTGCATTAACAACAGGTACAGGCACTTTGGTACAAGCCGGAAATAAAGTTACCATTTCAGGATTAGCCTTCGGAAATTATACCGTTACTGTTACGGATAATGTGACAGGCTGTTCGGCTAATGCTTCACTAACTATTACACAACCATCGGCAGCTTTAAGTTCCATTTCAGCAGCGACTAATATTAATTGTAATAATGATACTGCCACAGTTACTATTACTGCAACAGGTGGAACAGCACCGTATAAATATGCAATTGCTAGAGCTTCAGATCCTGTTCCAACAAGTTTTGTTTTGAGCAACCAATTAGTCGTAGATACTAACAACGGAGCCGATATGAATTGGGTGGTTTATGTAATTGATTCTAAAGGATGTTCTATGAATAATCCACAAAACATTCTATTAGATACTAATCCAACAATAACTTCTGCCGTGGCAACTCAATGTCCAAGTGCAACGGGTTCTTATACTATTACCGTAACCGCAACCGGATTTAGTCCAGCATTAGAATATAGTGTGGATGGAATTAGTTTCCAAACCAGCAATATCCTTACGGTAAATGCTCCGGGAATTTATAATGTAACCGTAAAAGATGCCAATGGATGTCTTTCAACAACGACTCCAGTAACTATTTTGCAACCGTTAAGTTTAACAGCAGTAGTTGCAACGACTCCTAGTTGTGCCAATAATGATGGTATTGTCAATGTTTCGGCAACAGGAGGTTCTGCGAATTACCAATTCAATATTGATGGAGGCGCATTTGTGGCAACCACTTCATTTACGGGAGTTACATCAGGAAATCACACGATGGGTGTTCGCGATACGACTACTTTATGCGAGTTTTATGTTCCAATTTCTATAACTCCAGCCACAACAATTACTGGTTTTACATTGACTTCGACCCCAGTGACTTGCAACGGCGGAAACGATGGAACGATTACAGCAACAATGGCTACTCCAGCAGTGGGAATAAACGACAACCCTGTTTATATGTACAGTTTGAATGGTGGAACGCCTCAAGCTTCCAATATATTTACAGGATTAACAGCGGCCACAGGATATTCTGTAACAGTTACTTCTGCAAGAGGTTGTCAAGCAACGGCTTTGATAGATGTAATTCAGCCGGCCGTAATCGATTTGGGAGCATCAACAGTAGTACAATTTGGTTGTACCGCTGGAACTAACGGTACGAATTATGCAAGCATTACAGCAAACACCGTGGTTGGTGCCTCAGGAACTTATACTATTTATGAATTTATCAAAAATGGTGTATTAGTGCAACGTGGAGCTTCTAATTCGTATATCGAATCCGATTTATTAGGAGGAAGTTTCACTATCAATGTTTTTGATAATAAAGGCTGTATGGGCAGTACACTTGCGCCAATCATTATCAATCCATTTATTAGTTTAGACAAAATAAATGTTGCGATTACTGCTGCAATTAATTGTTCTAATAACGAAAGCATAGCCGTTACAGTTGCTACTACAGGAGGTATTCCAGCTGCAAATACACTTAGTTATACAGTTTCTGGATTGAACGGAACCGTTTATAATGCTACGAATACAACAGGAATTTTCAATAATTTAATTGTAGGTCAATATCAAATCGACGTTTTGAATACGGTTACTGGATGTAGTTTATCAGCAATTCACTTTGTAAACAATCCAAACACCTTCGAGTTAAAAGCAGTAAAAACAAACGATGTAGTTTGTTATGCATCGAATGAAGGAAGGGTTGAATTGACAATAGTAGATAATCAACTGACACCAACAAACGATGCTGGCGCTTTCAATTATGTAATTACGAGTGCAGCTTTGGCAACGCCAATTAATGGTACTTCAACAACTGCTGGACCTTGGGCAATTTCAGGTCTAACAGCCGGCTTATACAATGTAACAGCAACTTTGCAAAACAGTCCTTTTTGTTCAGCTACAACTAGTTTCACAATAACTCAAGCACCAGCTGATTTGGTAATTAGTGAAACCCATACTGAAATCACTTGTGTTCCAGGTAATAATGGAAGTATTTCTGTGACAGCAACAGGAGGATGGCCAGGTGGGTATCAATATGAATTAGTTGGCCCAGTAAATGTAGCCTATGGTTCTCAAACCTATTTTACAAATTTAACAGCAGGTTCTTATACAGTTAATGTAAAAGATCAAGGCGGATGCGTGAAATCTGTTCTAGTAAATTTAGTAGTTCCAACACCAATTGCAGTTACAGCTGCTGCAAGTCCTTTAATTATTTCATGTTTTGGAGACAAAACGGGAACTATTACGGCTACATCGGTAACTGGAGGTCAAGGAAGTAATTATTTATATACCTTGAATTATTTGTCAGTGACACCAGCTATTTCAAACGGCCCTCAAGTTTCAAATGTATTCACCGGTTTGGGAGCTGGAACCTATAGCGTTACTGTAACAGACACTTGGGGTTGTAGCGGAACTACTTCTGGAATAATTACAATCGATGAACCCAAATTAGTTCAGGCAAGTCTAGTAAAATCAACTTCACAAACCTGTACAGTACTTTCAACATTGATACTTACTGCCAAAGGAGGTATAGCACCATATACTTATAGTACAGATAATATAACATTTAGTTCCTCAGTGTTTTATAGCTCAGTTACGGTTTCGGCGCCAGTTGGAACAAATCGTTATTATGTGAAAGATTCCAATGGTTGTAAAAGTGTGGTTTCTAATGATGTTGAGGTGGAACCCTTGCCAGCTTTGACCGTTCAAACAGATTATTTTACGTCAACTATTAATTGTAATGGAGAAACTACGGGAGTTATTGTAGCTAAAGCAACTGGAGGTTTAGGTAATTATGTATATTATTTGCAAGACGGATTAGGATATGATGTTATTGGGGTGGTACAAGCCACACCGGGTAATTTCACTCAATTGAAAGCAGGAACTTATATGGTATATGTTGAAAGTGGCGATTGTTCAGCAACTTCAATACCTGTTACCATTACACAACCAACCACTGCATTATCTGCTATATCAGTTCCTACGAATGCCACTTGTAATGGCTTGAATAACGGAAAAATTGTGGTTACCGCTTCTGGAGGAACAGGTAAAATCAAATACGCTATTTCGCCCGATTTGAACCAGTTTTTTGATACAGGTGTTTTTGATAATTTAGTACCAGGAAGCTATGATATTATTACACAAGACCAAAACGGATGTTATGTATATGAAACAGGAATTATCATTGCAGAGCCAACACCATTAAGTTCAGCTGTAATTACGGGAACTCTAATACCTGAAGTCTGTTTTGGTGACAAAGATGGTGCTTTTAGCATTACGGTTAGTGGCGGAACAGCTCCGTACAGCGTTCGTATAGATGGAGGAACTTTCACAACTGGCACGTTAATTCAAACCGATTTTGATTTTACAGGATTATCAGGAGGAATGCATACGGTGTACATTCGTGATGCCAATTTCTGTTCGTATGAATTTGATGTTCCATTACCAGAATCCGTAAAATTAAATCCACAAGTGATTGTTGATTATGGCTGTAGTAATAATGCACCTACTTTAACAGTTACAGTAACGATTGATGCCAGTATTACAAATCCTGCCGATGTCGATTATGCTTTAGACGGAATTGCCCCTTATCAAGCCAGTAATGTGTTTACCAATGTGCCTCCTGGAGTGCATCATATTACAGCAAGACATACCAATGGTTGCGAAAAAGACACACCCGATTTCACGATTGTACAAATTCTGCCATTAACATTAACTTTGACAGATGGAGGACTGAACGAAATTGTGGCAACAGCAACTGGTGGAGCAGGCGGATATCAATACACGCTAAATGGTGACTCAATGGGCAGTCAAAATAAATTTATTTATTACAAATCGGGTGACTATACGGTTACGGTTACTGATGCCAATGGTTGTGTGGCATCGGCTACCAGATATTTTGAATTTGTCGATATTAAAATTCCTAATGTGTTTACACCAAATGGTGACGGCGACAATGATGGATGGACACCAACAAATACAATGAATTATCCAGATTTGATATTCTATGTTTTTGATCGTTACGGACGCAAAGTGGGTACCTACAGAGAAGGACAATTCTGGGATGGTAAATACAATGGTAATGAGTTACCAACAGGCGATTACTGGTACATTATTAAATTGCGAAATGAAAAAGATGCCCGTGAATTTGTTGGACATTTCACCTTGTATAGATAATAGTAAAGACGGAAAACAATGCTTCCAATTAAAAGATTTCAAATGAAAAAAATAGCACTACTATCCTTTTTATTCTTGACCCTAACTTCGAGTTATAGTCAAGAGCTGAATATACCCGTTTTTACGCAATATCTAGCCGATAATCCTTTCGTTATTTCGCCTACCTATGCTGGAATTGGTGATAATTTAAGGATAAGAGCCAATGGATTAACCCAATGGGTCGGAATACAAGACGCACCAGACAATCAATCCGTGTATGCCGATTTTAGAATTGCAAATCAATCCGGAGTTGGAGCTTCGTTTTACAATGACAAAAATGGATATACCAATCAGGCTGGAGCTAAATTCACTTTTGCACACCATATCATATTGGATTATTATTCTAAGCAGTATTTGTCTTTTGGGATGTCTTTCAACATCAATACTTTTAATATTGATATCGCAAAATTAAGCCCTACTGATCCTGATTACGGCATTACAAACGACAGGAGAACGACAAACAACAACTTCGATGTTGGCTTTTTATATCGTTGGGATCAATTTTACCTAAGCGTAAATGGAGCTAATATTTTAGGTAAAAACATCGACCAGTTTTCAGGATATAAAATAGAACCTAATTTGCTTTTAAATTATCAAGTTTATACCGGATATGTTATCAAAACTGCGAACTACTCCGAAATTGAACCTTCGGCATTTTTTCAATACTTTGCTAGTGATGGCCGTTCGAGTACCGATTTGAATTTTAAATATCGAAAATACAACAACAGAGACGAATATTATTGGGTAGGAGCATCCTATCGTTTTCTGAACGATCAGGTCTTAAAACCCTTGAATTTAGGGCCAATGTTTGGGTTCAAGAAGTCGGTCTTTTATTTTGGATATTCCTATCAAATGACTTTTAATGAAATGGCTTCCTTTAATTCAGGAACACATATGATTACAATTGGTTTGGATTTCCTTCAAGGAATTAGCGACTGTCCTTGTACTCAATCTGTAGATCACCACGGTTGGGGGTATTAAAAGAGGGATGGAGAGATAAATACAAGCGCTCAGATATACAATAATTTCCCCGCTCTCGCATGAATCCTTTCGTGTGGCAATAACGAGAGCAGACAAAACAAATCAAAAAAACTATATCAATAAAAAGGTGTAGTTTTTTGGTTAAAAAGAAAACAGAAGCTTAATTTTGTTGTAGTTGCATATTTGTAATATCCACACAAAAGGATTCGTGCGGGAGCGATCGGGACTTTAAAATTTTAATTCAAATAGTTGCTTTGCTTTGTTTTTTGGCAATACAAATTGTCCTTTATATGCCTTCAAAGTTTTCCATTTTCCATCAACGAGTAGTTGAATTGTCTTTGCATTTCTGTAATGAATATTCATAGATTTTCCGGTTACATTTAAAATTTTGGCAGTTTCGAGTTCTCCATTTTTCCAAGTTATATCGATTTGCGCACCATTTTTGGCAATGATTCCTTTGATGTTTCCTTCTGTCCAAAGTGTTGGCAATGCAGGCAAAAGATAAATATTGGAATTATTACTTTGCAAAAGCAACTCCTGAATACCAGCTGCTGCTCCAAAATTTCCATCAATTTGAAAAGGCGCATGGAAATCAAACAAATTAGAATAGGTGCGTTGTGCCAATTGGTATCGCAATAATTCCAAAGCTTTATCTCCTTTTTGGACACTTGCCCATAGTAGAAATTTATTCGCAATTGACCAACCTGTAGCATCATCTCCTCTTTTTTGCAAGACAATTTTAGCCCCTTTTTGAAATTCGGGAGTTTGCGGATTGATTAAATTTCCGGGATACAATCCCACTAAATGGGAAATGTGTCGGTGGTGCGGATCGCCTAAATCTTTGCCATTATTATCTTTGTTATAATTCGTTTCCTGAACCCATTCTTTTACTTGTCCATCAGTTCCCAGTTCTATTGGTTTTTCAATATTGGTTCTTAATTCGTTCCAAACTTGTTGTTTTTCAATATCAATGTTCAAGATTTTTGCTGCTTCTAAAGTATAATCCAGAAGTCCTGCAATTAATTGTAAATCGTATTTCACACCTGTTTGATAAGGTCCGTGTTCGGGTGATCTTCCTTTGCCTGTGGTATAAAAATAACCGTTTGGATACTGTTTCAAATCTTCTGTTTTCACCTTATTGTTATTAAGATAAGCAGCATAAAAATTAGCTGATTTTCTTAAAATAGGATACAATTGATTGGCCAACCATTTTTTATCCTGACTGCGCTGAAAAAGATCCCAAAGATTATACATCAAAAAAGCCGTATTCCCAGGAGATTGTATGTTTGTAGAACCTGTTAAATCAGTTTGACCATTGATGGATTGTTTGGTGTGCATTACAAAAACACCGTTTTCTGCTTCATTTTTAGAAGGTGTAAAAACAATATTATTTTGTTTATCCAAATGATACGATGAAGTACTTGCGTTATACATATTTCTAGCCGTCAATGAGCCAGCAGGAATTTGAGTTTCGATCCAGTTTACCAATGCTTTTCCGCTGTCGATAAGATTGGCTTCACCTGCAAACCAATAATTCATCTGTAAATTGATGTTGATGCAATAAGTCGATCCCCAAATCTCGGCAACCGATTGATTCCATTTTCCTTGCAAAGTGGCTGGCAAGGTTTTTTCTCTTGACGAAGCAATCATCAGATAACGACCATATTGATAAAATAATTCTTCTAAATGAGTATTGAGATTATCATAATCGGCTTTTAGATAAGAGATGCTTTCGCCTGCTTTTATTCCTTTAATCACTTTGGCATAAGCTGCTACACGTTCATTTGTAGGGATTGGTTTTGATGCTTCTTTTTCGCCTAAATTAAAACTCACACGATTAAATACAGCTTGATAATCGGCAATGTGTTCTTTTTTAAGAACTTCATAGGTTTTTCCATCAGTATTCGAAATTCGGTTTTCTGCTTTTTGAATTGCGAATTGTATACCATCTTTATGCTTGAATTGAGGAATGTCCAAGTTTACTTTTCCATCAGCATTGATACTAAAAGCATTCGGATCATAATCAGTTGCCGAAGTAATAATTATGGTTACTCCGCTAGCATTTTTAACTTCGATATTGCCGTAATGGTTTATAAGTTCGCCATCATCAGCAATGACTTTTATTTTAGTACAATACTCTAAATCAGAAGCTTGATTATAAGTTGCTTTTCCGCCACCGGTATAAGGTTCAGAATCTTTTAATTTGCCTGTTATAGTAATAACACCATTGTTAACAAAAATATTTCCGGGATGTGCCGATACTGATTTTACACTAAAGTTTAATGCTTTTGCTTCATCGGCGGTGTATCGTAAAACTATAACTTCAGCAGGATAACTGGCAAAATATTCTCTTTTATAATTTACTTTTTTGTACTGATAACGCACGGATGAAATGGCGGTATTCAAATCCAAATCGCGATAATAATTTAGAATTTCAGGGTTTTGAGGCAAATTAAAATCAACAAAAACATTCCCGCTGTTCATAAAACCGTTTATGCCTTCGCCCATTTTTTTGTTCACATTGTCTGACGGAACTTTTTCCTGAACGCCCCGATAACCTGCTGCCCAAAAAGTTTCTTCATTAAACTGAATGTGATCTTTTCCAGGCATTCCAAAAAGCATCGCACCTAAATAACCGTTACCGATAGGCAAGGCTTGTTCTTCCCAATCTTTTCCACCACGGTCATAAATAGTGGAAGTTGGGTCATAAGCTCCAGTTTTATACCATAACAGATTATCTTGTTTGCCAATTGGATAAGCATCATCATAAAGATAATTGACATTAAGGTTTTTTGTGTTCACAACCGCAGGGTCAACGCCAGCGGTAACTTTTTCTGGGTTCATGACACTGGGGCCATTTCCATATTTTGGATGTGTAATCCAGTTGGAATAGATGGGGATCCCTTTATAACTTCCGTTTTTGAAATTAGCTGTAAAAAGATTTTTTCCTGTTTTTGAAACTATTGTGATGCGTAAATAATCGGATTGGGATAAATCTATTTGTTTTTCAAAAGGAATGAATTGAAAGCCTTCCGGCAGGTTGTTGAAATCTATATCTGTACTTATTTGATTAATCTGTTTTTCCGTGTTGTCAAAAGCTGCCAGACTAATTGCTGCTTCATACCAATTGTCGGATTTTACCTTTTTAAATTGCAGTCCCAAAATTCCGTTGGCTTCTTTCAAATTGGTATAACCGCCTTCTAAAACGACGCCGAGAATTGCACTTTTATTCTCTTTTGATGTTTGGGCAAAAGCTATACTTGTTATAAGAATGGTTAATGTTAGAAAGCGATTTAAAAAGTATTTCATTTGAAATGATTTTGATTTGTTTTAAATAAAGTAAAATATCCTATTTGGATTTATCTAATTGAATTCGAAAGGGAGATTATGCTGTTGTGTTAACTATGCTCGTAAATAAAATCAAAAATTTTATAATTCATCAGAAATCTATTTATTAAATCTATAATTAAAATAATCTACATCTATAAAACCTTTTTCGTCCTTATCGTTATAGCAATAAATTCCAATTCTATCACCTCTATATGCACCCCATTTTAACTGATAAGGTTCTCCAAATAGAATAAATTTATTCCCATCTGTACTATATTCATATTTACTTACTCCATCTAAACCCCAAGAAGATTTAAGCCATATTTGATTGTTCTCTAATTTCAGTTCTTCTTTGACTTCCCCTTTTACAGCAAATTCTATTTTTTTTATTCCATTTTGAAAGCTTACGCCAATGGTAGAATAGTTAGGTGAACCAAAATGGGTTAAACCTGCCTTTTGTCCATCTGCCATTCCACGTAAATCTAGTTTTATAATCACCTCATTTGAGGATGTACGCATTACCCGTTGTGTTAAAGTATTTCCCGCTTTTAGCAAATTGTCTTTTTCTATGGGCATAAAGGCATGCAGCCTCAACCAGCCTTTTCGCTCGGTCAAAGACCATTTATCCATTCTAGGCTGATAGTTCCACTCCCATTGTAAGCCTAGTTTTTTTGTGTTGAAATCATCGCTGGTTTGTGGATAAAGCGGTTTTTGTCCCTTTACTGGAATTTCACCTTCCCATACCATATTCCCTATTTTGTTGTCATCTGCCTTTCCCAGAATTGGCCAGCCGTCTATCCAGTTTACAGGTAACAAGCTCATAACTCTACCTGACCAATCACCACTGCTGCCATGATGGGTTAGAAAATACCAATCGCCCTTTTGGGTTTGAACTATGCCACCTTGATTAGGTTCATGATATTCTTTTTGAGCATAACTCAATTGTTTTGCATCTTCGTAAGGACCATAAATATTTTTAGAACGTCTCATCATCACTACCCTGCCTCCTGATTTTACTTCAGAAAAAAAATGATAATAAATTCCTTGAATTTTATAGAGCTTGCTGGCTTCGCTTCCTTTAGATTGATAAATGACTTTATCAGATTCTTTAATCAAACTTTTGCCATCGCTCGTCATTTTAAACAGATGAATTTTGTAGTTATCAGCAAATTTTGTTCCTATCAG
The DNA here is from genome assembly GCF_002920895.1 of Flavobacterium alvei. Taxonomy (GTDB): domain Bacteria; phylum Bacteroidota; class Bacteroidia; order Flavobacteriales; family Flavobacteriaceae; genus Flavobacterium; species Flavobacterium alvei. Next base: position 243,847 of record NZ_PQVG01000004.1, on the reverse strand, counting down.
GTAACCTTGTCCGTCATCATCCCAGAATGGACAGCAATCATCCCATCCTTTTTCTGCTAAAATGGGAGTAAGCGGTGCCCACGGACCTTCTGCTTTTTTAGACGTGGTCATAAAATAGCCCATATCTGGGTCGCCAAAATAAATCCAAAACTTATTGTCGTGATAACGAATAGCTCCTGCCCAAACCCCTCTGCCATACCTGTTCATCTTATCCCAATTCATTTCTGGTGAAATGGCAGTTATGTCTTCTATTGCATGACCAGCAATTTCCCAATTCACCAAATCTTTAGAATGAAGTATCACGAATCCTGGAGAATATTGAAATGTAGAGGAAACGGCATAATAATCATTACCAACTCTAATACAATCGATATCGCTATAATCTGCTGGAAGAATTGGGTTTCTATAGGTTTCATCATTTTGATCGCCCCATTTTTGCCAATCGCCCCAAACTGTTTTTTTAGAAGATTCTTGTGCATTAGTCTGCATACAAAAACAGAGCAATAGTAATTTTGCACAAGCTATTATATATTTTAATTGTTTAATCATTGCTTATAATAAAAAAACTACCTCCGTAAAGATTTACGAATTAACCTATGTTTATAATTTAAAAAAATATCCAACACAAAGCATCATAAATTATAGTTCATAGTGTTGTATTACAGTTTAAATATCTGCTCCATTTCCACCCATTTTTCGCCATCCTTGGCGCCTGGAGGTGCTTGCTGGAATTGCCACATCAATTTTTCCCATTCCTGAACTTTTGGGTTGGCGGCATCCATTTTTTGTTTGCGTTCCGGAGTATAACTTTCATCCACTTCCATAATCATGAACAATCTATTGCCAAGAATATAAATTTCCATGTCAACAATTCCTGCATCCCTGATACTTTTAGTGATTTCAGGCCAAACATTATCTTTGGAATGGTGTTTTTTATACTCTTTTATTAATTCCGGGTTGTCAATTAAATCACAACTGTAGCACACTTTTTTCAAAACCATAAATTTTGTTTTTTAATTTAAATAATTTCCAATGCATTGGCATAAGAAGCTTCGGGTTTTTGATTTGGGAAATAGACTTCAAGAGCGTCTGAATGCTGTTTGAATTTCAGTTTCTCGCCTGTACTCACTAATTGAATCTGTTTTATTTTCTCTGTATAATGTGGAGATGATTTTCCTAAACTTTTAATAATTGCAGTGCCGTTTTCTGGCCAAGCCATTACAGTGGCATAAAGCTTTTTGTCCTTTTGCGCAAAACGAATGTCTTCTGAAGTATAGGGTTTTCCTTTTCCTTCATTGAAACCTTGGGCGGTTAATGCTCCGGCACTTTCTTGTTGAGGGCCTTCGCCAAATATTTTCCAAGGTCGGGTTCCATAAATACTTTTGCTGTTTAATTTCATCCAAACACCGATTTCTTTTACGATTTCTCGTTCCAATTCGTCGATGCTTCCGTCTCCTCGAACCGGAATATTGAGCATCAAATTTCCGTTTTTGCTCACCACATCAATTAAAGTATGAATCACTGTTTTGGCCGATTTGTAGCGTTTATTATTGTAAATGCCTCTGTCGTAATGCCAGTTTCCAATACAGGTATCGGTTTGCCAAGGCAAGGGTTCGATGCTGTTGCTTTGTCCTTTTTCGATGTCCCAAACTATCGCCTTGCGTTGTTGCTCATTAAGAATTTTTCCAGTAACAACTGTTTGAACGGTTTTATTTTTTTCAAGACTTTTATTGTACAAATGTGCCGTTATGCGCAAACCTGCATCGCTAACAGGCCAGAGCGGCAAGGCAGTATCATCAAAATAAATCATATCGGGATTGTATTTGTCAATCAAATCGATGGTTCTATCGTGAAAATTTTCGCAATAGGCAGTCGATGGTATTGAAGCTCCTTCTGCCCAGTCCCATTGTTTGTGAATGGATCCTCTGTCTGAAGAAACCGCACTTAACGGATGATTTTGAGCATACAATTCTTGTGGGTCTAAACCCTCCCACCAAGTTCCTTTTCCGTCGGCTTTGGTCAGTTTTCCATCATATGGCACTCCAGCCAAAGCACCTTCTTTGTCTGAGCCTTGTGCACTTTCATACCAAGTCCAAGCGTGAGCAGCGTGAATACTAACTGCAAAAGGCAATCCTGCTTTTCGAGCCGCTTTTTCCCAACCGCCAATAATGTCTTTATTAGGGCCTATTTTGGTCGAATTCCAATGCGGTTGAAACTTGCTATCATACAAATCTAAATTATCGTGATGATTGGCCATTGCCATAAAATATTTGGCTCCCGAATCTTTATATAAATTGACTAATTCCTCTGGGTTCCATTTGTCGGCTTTCCAGACATTGATCACATCTTTAAATCCAAATTTCGATGGATGCCCGTATTTTTCTAAATGAAATTTGTATTGACGTGAACCTTCTTGATACATTCCACGAGCATACCAATCGCCAGCTTCTGGTTCGCATTGCGGTCCCCAATGTGCCCACATTCCAAATTTAGCATCCCTGAACCAAGTAGGTGTTTGGTATTTTGCCAAGGAATCCCAAGTGGGTTCAAACGTGCCTTTGAAAGCAGGAGTTTCAAGAATTTTGGATTGTCCTAATAAAGGAGATAAGTAAAGCCCAGCTAATGCTGAAACACCTAATTTTAATGCGCTACGTCTATTCATTTTCTTAATTTTAACAGATTAATGAGCCGTTAATTCGTAATAAGAACTGCCCCATTACAAGGAATTATTAGCTCTATTTCTTGATTTTTTTTCTGAATCAAATCGCTTACCGAACCATTCAAAAGAGTGTCATCGCTGTATTTTTTTAGTTTGTCACCCATCGGAATCATCCCTAATTTTATTTTGGTTTTAATGGTTTCTTTTTGAGCATTTATTCCTGCTATGTACCATTTGTTTCCATTACGTCTCGCTATGATGGCGTATTTACCAGGATAACCATCAATAAAACGAACTTCATCCCAAGTAGTTGGTACTTCTTTCATAAAATCGATTGCCCATTTTGGAGCATCGGTCAAATTATTGGGAGCCAATGCAAAATGCTGTACGCCACTTTGAAACAAAACCGCTGTAGCCAAAGCATATACATCCGAAGTCATTCTTTTGGAACCTTTGTTGGGAATATTTTTGTCGTTGTAGAATTTATTCAGCGCACTTCCTCCAAAATCCATACTTCCTACAGTATTGCGAATAAAACAATGCAATGTGGCACTAAAGGCTTCGGTGTCGCAGCTTTTTTGTGTAAAAAACAAATTTTCGCTCGCCAAAACCGCTTCGCTGGAAACATAATTGGGATACATTCTTTCCCAACCACGAGGCAAGGTCGTACCGTGAAAAATGACCATAATTCCATAATCGTTGGCATCGAATAAAATGTCTTCATACAACTTCATCGTTTCTTGTTTGTCGCCACCGAAAAAATCGACTTTGATTCCTTTGATTCCGATTTTTTTCATCCAAGCCATTTCTTTGCGTCTGGCAATGCTGTTGTTCATAATGCCTCTTGGCGTTTGCGGCGCATCGTTCCAGCTTCCGTTAGAATTATACCATAAATACAAACCAACACCTTTGTTGGCGGCATATTTTGCTAATGTTTCGGTTTTTTCACGCCCTAGTTGAGTGTCCCAAAGCGCATCAACCAAAAGTGTTTTGTAACCCAAATCAGCACTAAAATCAACGTATCTGATTTGTTCGTTATAGTTCATACTTTTGTCCATACCAATAATCCAGCTCCAAGTACCTTTGGTGTATTCGTATTTTTGCGAAGCCTTGTAACGAGGTTTAACCAAGTCAAACGGAACCGTAGTTTCGACAATTGGAGCCAAAGTTTCGCCCACAGTTATAGTACGCCAAGGAGTTTCGCTAGGCAAAGCGATTCCGGGAGTGGCTGAACCGATTCCGTTGTTTTCGCCTTCCATTGGAAAACCGATAGTGTATAAACCGTTTTCACGCCCTATTAATCTGCTGGCGCAATACTGGCTATCAACGCCTGTTTCCGAAATTAAAATCCAACCTTTGCTGTCTTTCAATTTAAAAAGACAAGGAAAAGTATAACCGTTACCAATGCCGTTTTCGCCCATTGGCGCATCAACCGTATAAGGAATTTCATAACTAGGCATTGTTCGGGCATAACCTACCATTGCATTACTTTGAGCTGAAAGAAAAGTGGTAGTTCCTGCAGGTAATACAAATCCTGAAGCTTCTTCTTTGACCACAGCCGAAAGGGCTTTGTTTTGCGGATGAACCTTGTATTTAAAAGCTACATCATTATTGCTTACTCTAAAAATAATGTCTATGGCAGGTTTATTTTCTTTGGTGAAAGAAAAAGAAGTTTCATTGGCTATATAACGCACTTTGCTTTGTTTGATGTTAGGCAATTCATAGCTTTCATCAATTTTAGTTGGAATAATTTTAGTACTTAATTCTAATCCGTTACTAAAATCGCCCACATTTGTTTTTAATCCAAGAGGCGATTGTTCTAAAACTACTTTTTCGTTATAGAAAACCGTATAAGTTGGTTTTCCATTCAATACCGATACTTGTACTTTGAGTTTATTATCGGGACTATTTATTATTTGTTGCGCATTGCTTTTGAGAGCACAAAGCAGCAAAAATAAAAATATTGATTTTAGACTAATCTGTTTTTGAATTTTGTAAAACATCGTTTTCATATTTTAATTGCATTAAGAATTTTAAAAATCAAAAATACTATTATTAGGCTTTAAAATTTACAAATTCGTATTTTTACAAATCAATTTCGTTGAATTAAAAAAACAAATGTAAATCAGTTACAGGGCTAATTTTTTATTCAAAACCGATTTTTTATTATTCAAAACCGACTTTTACTTAAAAATAACAGAATGTTAAATGCTATTTTCAAACACTCCTTTTCCTTATTACATATCGATTATGTGAAACTCAATCAGAATTGGAATTATAACAATGTTATCAGTCCATATTATAGGTTGTATTATATTGATGAAGGAATGGGCACTGTTTCTGACAACTCAAATCGTTTGATATTAGAACCTGGTTATCTGTATCTAATTCCAAGTTTTACCTTGTGCAATTTGAATTGTGAAGCTTATTTGAGCCAGTATTTTATTCAATTTTTTGAAGAATCTCCCGATGGTATTTCTTTGTTTACTAACAACAGGTTGGTGATGAAGTTAGCCACTACAGCAATTGACATCATCCTTATTAAAAGATTGCTGGAGACTAATCCAGGAAGAGGAATTAATCGGTCAGATAATCCAAAAGTCTATGAAAAAGAGGCTTATTATAAGGAATATAGGTCGCTGAATGAGTCAATGAAAACACATAGAAAGTTTGAAAACCAAGGGATTTTATTGCAACTCATTTCCCGGTTTTTGAGTTCTAATGGTTTTAAATCTAGTGCTTCACAATCGGTGCCTTCCAAAATTTTAGGCACAATGAGTTATGTGCAGCTTCATTTGGGCGAAAATCTCACGGTAACAAAACTGGCTCAAAGAGTGAATCAGAATCAGGATTATTTTTCAAAACAATTTCTACTGCATACTGGGCAAAGACCTTTGAATTACATTCACGAAAAGAAAATCGAAAGAGCGCAATATCTTATTGCAACAACCAATAAGAGTTTTTTAGAAATTGCTTTAGATACAGGTTTTTCTAATTTGCCTCATTTTTCAAAAATATTCAAGCAAATTGTTAGCTTAACTCCAAGAGAATACCGTCAACAGAACAGCCATTTGAAATAATGATTTTTTTTGTCGTCGGCAATATTTTGCTGTGGACAAAAATGGAATGTCAATTTTTTTTTCAGGTTTATGAGAAATGTATAGGTCTCATTTATTTGAAATAATTAAGTATCACTTTTATGGTTGATTTAATTTTTCCAACAAAGAAATTTCAGAGTCTAGAGTAATCAAACCGCGTCTTGGTCGGTCTAAATCTAAAGTGATAAAAATCACGACACAGATAAGAAAACAAAAACCAGTCACGAATTTGACGTTTATTTTTTTCTCTAAACCTGAATTATATCCAATAAAAAAAGAAATAATTATCGAAAAAGAAAATAGTAAATAGACGATAGTTTCTGGAACTCTTGAATTCAAAACCATATTCGATTTTGAGGCACTATCAAACATATCATTAAGCGCAGGCACCATCATATTCGATTGAATAAAGTAGTCTTTGTTTTTTGCATAGAAAGTGGCTCGGTTCCATAATTTTTCACTTGCTACTGCCGATTGTTTTAATGAAGCATTCAATTTTTCTTCATCATTTTCTAAAAGATAATATGCTTTTCGTGATTTTAAATACTCTTTAAAGTCTTTTTTGAATTCATTTTTTAAACTATCAGGATAAATATCAGCTCTCAAAACCGCAGTTCCAATACAATTAGCCTCATCAATTAAATTGTTTTTTCTATTCTCATAACGAGAACCAGCCATTGCAAATGTAAATCCCAAAATTAACGCCAACAACCCTAATAAGGATGAAGAAATTTCGGAGTTTTTTTTATCGACTTTTGCTTTTTTAAAGCCAATTTTGTATCCAATCCAAATAGCCGTCAACATTGTAATAAACAAAAAAATAACAACATATAGAGCGTCTAAATCATTTAAAAGAGTATGTATCATTATAGATTTTTTACGAAGTTAAAACTAATTTTTTTAAAAAATGAGATTCAATAAATGTATGGATTTTTTGAAAGGCAATCAAAAATGGAATAAATTTAAATTTTTACAACGTTTTCGCTAATATGTCCTTCTAATTTTTAAACTATTCTTATTTTTAAGTTCTTGAAATGTTATACATTTGTTTTTCTTTCAAAATAAATAATAAATAATAAAAATAATATCTGATGAAAACTATTAACGATTTCGATTTCAAAAACAAAAAAGCCATAATCCGTGTTGATTTTAACGTTCCTTTGGACGAAAATTTTAATGTAACCGATGCTACTCGTATTGAAGCTGCAAAGCCAACAATAGACAAAATTATTGCCGATGGTGGAAGTGTGATTTTGATGTCTCACTTGGGAAGACCAAAAGGAGTAGATAGAAAATATTCATTGGGGCATATCATCAAAAAAGCTTCAGAAATTTTGGGTCAAGTAGTTTATTTTGCGCCAGATTGTATAGGAAGCGAAGCTGAGAAAGCGGTAAGTAATTTGCAACCAGGACAAATTTTATTGTTAGAAAACCTTCGTTTTTATAAAGAAGAAGAAGCTGGAGATGTTGAATTTGCAAAAGAATTGGCTTCATTTGGAGATGTTTATGTAAACGATGCCTTCGGAACAGCACACAGAGCACACGCTTCGACAACTATCATTGCACAGTTTTTTCCAGAAGCTAAATGTTTCGGATTATTGTTAGCAAGAGAAATCGAAAGTTTGAACAAAGTTTTAAAAGATTCTGTAAAACCCGTTACAGCAGTTCTTGGTGGTTCAAAAGTATCGTCGAAAATTACCGTTATCGAAAACATTTTGGACAAAGTAGATCATATGATTATTGGCGGAGGGATGACTTTTACTTTTGTTAAAGCTTTGGGAGGAAAAGTAGGTAATTCTATTTGCGAAGACGACAAACAAGAATTAGCCTTAGAAATTTTGAGATTGGCCAAAGAAAAAGGAGTTCAAATTCACATTCCTGTTGATGTTGTTGCAGCCGATGATTTTTCGAATACTGCCAATACACAAGTTGTTGATGTTCGTGAAATTCCTGATGGATGGGAAGGATTGGATGCTGGTCCAAAATCATTGGAAAACTTCAAAAAAGTAATTCTAGAATCAAAAACAATTCTTTGGAATGGTCCTTTGGGAGTTTTTGAAATGGAAAGTTTTGCTAAAGGAACCATTGCACTTGGCAACTTTATTGCTGAGTCAACAGCAAACGGAGCTTTCTCACTTGTAGGCGGTGGAGATTCAGTTGCAGCCGTGAAACAATTTGGATTTGAAGACAAAGTAAGTTATGTTTCTACAGGCGGAGGAGCCATGTTAGAGATGTTAGAAGGTAGGATTTTACCTGGAATCGCAGCTATTTTGAACTAAAAACTGCGTTTTTAACAATATTTAGTGAAAATTACAGTTACAACATATTAAATTTGCAACAAACAGTTTTATAATTGTTTGTTGCATAATATGTTGATTATAAAATTATGAAGATAAAAAATATAGCCCCAATACTTTTTTTGTTTTTTTCAATTCAAACGTTTTCGCAAAAGTATGTTGAAAATAAAGGTGTTACCAAAACAGAAACTCAAAACTACTACTTAGATTCCATCAAGAAAACTTTTGTAAAAGATAATCTCGCTTCCTGCGTTGACAGTCTGTGGTTGAAGGAATTAACCAGTCTCGATTTATTCAATGATATTTCTGACGATATAAAAAATATCAATATCGACGAAAAGGTGGATTATGAATTGCCAACCGAATTGTTGAAACAACGATTAGCGGCAATGGATGCAAAATCTCCATTTAATATTGAATACAATCCTGGTTTAGAAAATATTATAAAGTCATTTTTAAAGAACAGAAAGAAATCTTTTGGACGATTAATGGCTATTTCAGAATATTATTTTCCAATGTTTGAAGAGGCTTTGGCCAAACAAAACGTTCCCTTGGAAATCAAATATTTAGCCATTGTAGAATCAGCTTTGAATCCAAAAGCAGTTTCAAGAGTGGGAGCAACCGGACTTTGGCAGTTTATGTATCAAACAGGAAAACAATACAATCTGAAAATTGATTCCTATGTTGACGAACGAAGTGATCCTTTAAAATCGAGTAATGCTGCTGCTGAATACATGAGCAAAATGTATGAAATTTTTGGCGATTGGGATTTGGTTTTGGCATCTTATAATTCAGGACCAGGCAATGTTGCAAAAGCAATTCGCCGATCGGGTGGACAACAAAATTATTGGAATATTAGAAAAAATTTACCCAAAGAAACTCAAGGATATGTACCAGCTTTTTTAGCAACAATGTACATTTATGAATACCACAAAGAACACGGAATTAAGCCAGAAAGAGCATTAGTACAGAATTTTGCTACTGATACAATACTAATAAAAAAGCAAATGTCGTTCAAGCAAATTGCTGATTTGCTAGATGTTTCTGTGACTCAACTACAACTTTTAAACCCTTCTTATAAAATGAATGTGATTCCGTATTATGGAGATCAAGATCATTTTTTAAGATTACCAAAGGATAAAATTGCCGTTTTCGCCTCAAACGAAGACAAAATTTATGCTTATGTACAACGGGATTTAGATTTTCGTGAAAAACCATTTCAAGTTACAAAAGCCATTGTCTTGAATGACACTTTAAATGCTACGCAACGAGTATCACTTCCTAAAACAAAATATTATACTGTAAAAAGCGGGGATAATCTAACTGAAATTGCCAATAAATATAGCGTTACAGTAAATGATATTAAAAACTGGAATAACTTAAAAGGAAGTACAGTTGCACGCGGAAAAAGTTTAAAAATAATTACTAATGAAAGCGTTGCAAAAACGGTTAAAAATGAACCAAAAACCAACAATGTTCCTTTAGAAGTTAAAACAAATCAACAAGTTGCTAGTTCAGAATCCAAAGTTAATAAAGACGATAAAACGAATAAAAATATAAAATCGGATACTTTATCAACGGCTGTTGCCTCTTATTATGTGGTTCAAAAAGGAGATAATTTAAGTAGTATCGCCAAAAAGAACAATGTTTCTGTAGCCGAAATCAAAGAATGGAATAATCTTGCTACTAATTCAATTCAATTGGGTGCATCATTGCAAGTAGGTAAAATCGAAGGAAATGAAAAGGAGGAGATTGCCTTGACAACCAAGACAGAAAATGTTGAATATATTGTAAAAAAAGGAGATAATCTTGGAAATATTTCCAAAAAATTCGGAAGCACAATAGACGATTTGAAACAATGGAATAATTTGCAAGACAATGCCATTGCGTTGGGAAGTTCATTGATTGTTGCTAAAAGCGAAGTGCCACTAGAGAACAAAGCTGTAGCTGAAACATTGACTAAAAAACCAAATTTAGCTTCATCTTCAAAAACCAATATCACCAATTATTTAGTACAAAAAGGAGATTCTTTGTATAGTATTTCAAAAAAATATCCTGGAGTTAGTATTTCAGATATTAAAAAATGGAACAACATCAGCGGCGAAGAATTAAAACCCGGAATGAAACTAAAAATTAACGGTTAAAACTTCATTTTAAAGTTATACAATTACCCCAATGTTCAAAAAAATAATTTTCGTTTTTTCATTACTCATTTTATTAAATTCTTGTGCTTCTCAGCAAAAAAAACTCTCCAAGAGCGATTGGTATGCTTTTACTAAAACCAGTTCCGAAAGAGTAGAACCTTCAAAAACATATGAGTTTACCGACGGCATGATTCGAATGCACGGTGAAAATATAGGCTATTTAATGAGCAAAAAAAGTTATAAAAACTTTGAACTTAGTCTTGATTTTAGATGGAATATAGACCCAAAATTTAGTAGAGGGAATGTAAAAAAGAATAGCGGTGTGATGTACAATATTCCAACAGATGCTCCAGATAACATTTGGCCAAAAGGAATTCAATTTCAAATTAAAGAAAATACCACAGGAGACTTTATCTTTTTAGATAAAATAACGGCCGTTGTCAACGGAAAATTAGTTGAAGCTGGCGCAAGTGTTACCTCGGCAAAATTTAGCGAAAACGAGAAGCTTTATGGCGAATGGAACTCCATCGTAATCATATCCTATAATGGAAAAATCACCCAATTTTTGAACGGAAAATTAATAAACGAATGTGTTGAAGCTTCTTCTATAGAAGGTAAAATTTCATTGAATTATGAAGGTTCCCCAATTGATTTTAGAAACATTCAAATCAAAAATATTTCTAAAGAATAAAGCCAAATTGCCAAAATACTTTTGTCACTTTTTATAAAAGCAAGTCTTTTTTTCGCTTTATTTGAGGAACAATTCCGTATCAATGAATAAAAATTTCTTTTTATTTCTATCAGCAATAGCCCTTTTGTTTTTTTCTTGTAAAAAGCAAGAGGACAATTTGCCGCGAAAAGCAACCGGAAAAATCAATACAATTTCTGTAATTATTGACGACCAACTCTGGAACGGTGAGATTGGCGAAAGCATTCGAAATAAGTTTGCATCACCCGTTATTGGCTTGCCCGAAGAAGAACCTCTTTTTACCATAAATCAATATCCAGTAAAATTAATGGAAGGATTTATGACCGATAGCAGAACAATTATTGTTGTAAAAAAAGACACCAAAACCAAATTCGAAATTCGAAAAAACCAATATGCTTCGCCTCAGAATGTGTTTCATATTTCGGGAAAAACCAATGGTGAAATACTAGAACTAATCGAAAAAAATGCTTCTCAAATTATCCAAATCATTAAGGAAACTGAAATTGCCGAAAGTCAAAGAATAAACCGACTTTCCTTGATGAATCCAGTTATCATTAGAAACAAGTTTCAGATTTCGTTGCAAGTTCCTTACGGCTATTTGTATGCGCTTCAAAGCAGCAAATTTCTGTGGTTGAAAAAAGAAATTATTAGTGGCAACACCAGTATTTTGATTTATGAAGTTCCTATAAACACAATTAAAAACAGCTCTAATATAATTGAAAACATCATCAAAACCCGAGATTCTATTGGCAATTTATACATTAGAGGAACCGAAGCAGATACTCAAATGATTACTGAAGAAGGCTATTCGCCTTATTTTTTCAAAACCAAAATAAACGGCAAAGAGGCTTTCGAAACCAAAGGAACTTGGGAGCTGAAAAACGATTTTATGTCCGGTCCATTTGTAAATTATGCCATTATAGATCAGAAACGCAACAGAGTATTAATTTTGGAAGGATTTTGCTATTCACCGTCCAAAGAAGAGCGGGATTTAATACACGAATTAGAAGCCGTAATCAAATCAATTGTTATTTTGAACTAAGAGAAAATCAATTGCATTGATAAAACATAAACCAGTTTATTTATGAGCAGCCTACAATGGAAAATAAAGTCTTTCGAAAACCTTTCGGTAAACGAACTTTATGATATTCTGAGATTGAGAAGCGAGATATTTGTCGTAGAACAAAACTGTGTTTATCTTGATCTTGATGGAAAAGATAAATTATCACTGCATCTTTTTGGTGAATTCGATGGTAAAATTGTGGCATATTCTAGGCTTTTCCAACCTGGAATTACTTTTGAAAATGCCTCCATCGGGCGTGTGGTTGTTAATGCTAATTATCGAGACAAAAAATGGGGTCACGATCTAATGAGAGAATCAATTGCGGCAATTAAGAGTCATTTTGGCGAAAGCAAAATCACCATTGGAGCCCAATTATATTTGAAAAAATTCTACGAAAGCCACGGATTTGTCCAAACCAGCGAAATGTATTTGGAAGACGATATTCCGCATATTGAGATGAAAAAAGAGTAATTTAACGCTTTATAATCTTGTGAAAGCCTAGCTATGGCTTGCTTCTTTGCATAATATAACCCACAGATTTTTAGTACGTTGAACGTATTGTAAAAAAACATATTTTTGATTAAACTATTGAATGTTTTTTGAGTCGAATTATACACATCAAATTAGGAAGTTTATATGAGCAATACTAGCAATACTATCAATCGAAGAAATTTATTTAAATCGGTATTAAATAAGTTTAAAAAAAATCAGGATTCTGGAGATCCTTTATTTGAAAAATATTCTCGAAAAATATTCAACGGACGACGATACCAAAGCAATACAAAGTCAAAAAATTCAGGTTTTACAGATAGAGTGGTTCCCGTAAGTAGCGGATTGAGCCCTTATACTGGCATTTGGGAAAAATCACAAGTTTTGCATTTGTTGCGACGAACAGGATATGGATTCAAAAAATCGGATGTTGATACTTTGCTAACTTTGAGTATGACCAATGCTGTAAATGCCGTATTAAATGTAAACACAACGCCACCTTCTCCGCCTGTAAATTCGTATAATAATTATTCACCAGATGAAAGTAGTTTGCCTTACGGTGCTGATTGGACAACCAACCCATTGCCTTCTGGAACAAACACCACTAATTCAAGAAGAATAGACTCATTATCGCAATGGAATTTTGGTTTGGCTTGCAATCAGGACCTTACTATTAAGGAAAAAATGACTTGGTTTTGGTATCATTTTATTCCTGTAGATTTTGAAACTGTTCGTACTGCTCCATTTTCGTATGCAGGGAGTAATTCTTGCCGAATATTGTACACTTATATGAAAATGTTTCGGGATAATCCTCTTGGAAATTTTAAAACACTTATAAGAACTATGGCAACTCAGCCTGCAATGATGTATTATTTGAACAATCAAGCCAATACAAAAACCTCACCAGATGAGAATTTTGCTCGTGAAATCATGGAACTTTTTACTTTAGGAAAAGACCCATTAAGTCAATACACAGAAGTTGATGTGGTGCAAGCTGCCAAAGTTTTAACAGGATGGAGGGTTGTCAATTTAAATACCGCTACTCCTAGTACTAATTTTGATAATACTTATCACGAAACGAGTAACAAACAATTTTCCTCATTTTTCAATAACACCATTATCAACAATGCAGGAGCTTCAGAATTAGATGCTTTTATCAATATGATTTTCACGAAATCGCAAGTGGTTTCAGAATATATTTGCCGCCGTTTGTATCGTTATTTTGTCTATTATGATATTGATGCTACAATAGAATCGACTATAATAACACCATTGGCACAAACATTTGTAGCCAACAATTGGGAAATCGCACCCGTATTAGACCAACTTTTTAAAAGCCAACATTTTTATGATATGGCCAATAGAGGCGTTTACATCAAATCGCCTTTCGATTTGGTGATTGGTAGTTTGAGAACGTTCAATTTGAATTATACAGTTGCAGATCAAACCAATTTTGAAGCGCAATATAAAGTTTGGAATTATTACAACAATAGTATTTCTAGCGGTTTAGAGCAAACTATGGGAAGAATTCCCAATGTTTCGGGCTGGGTTGCTTTTTATCAAAATCCCTCTTTTCATGAATATTGGATAAATTCAAATACAACTCAAAAAAGATTTGATTTCTTAAACAGAATTTTCAATGGTTACAATCTTACTTACAATCTGCTTACAACGCGTATCGAAGTTGATTTGATAGCCTTTATACAACAATTTGACCCTGCTATTTGTGAAGATCCCGATTTATTGGTAGCAGAATGTATTGCCTATTTATTGCCAATTGACTTAAGCGTTACTCAAAAAGAACAGATTAAAATACAATCACTACTTTCCAATCAAACCACAAATAGCTATTGGACTACTGCTTGGTCGCTTTATCTTAGCAACACTTCGAATACGACTTATAAAAACAGTGTGAAAACAAGATTAAAATCCTTGCTTGTCACCCTTACTCAACTTGCAGAATACCAATTAATGTAACCTTTGAAGTCATGAAAAGAAGAAGTTTTATAAAAACAAGTACATTGGCCACAATTCCTTTGGCATTAAACGGAATTCCTGTAATGGCATCCTCCTCTATTGAAAGTAATGCATTGGATATTTTGGCAAATGCAGCGGTGAGTTGCGGAAAAATATTGGTAATCATTCAAATGAATGGCGGAAACGATGGATTAAACACAGTTTTTCCATTAGACAAATGGACGAATTTGAACAATGCCCGTTCTAATATTTTAATGAATCAAAGTTCGGTTTTACCATTGGCTAATAACACCACTACTGGAATTCATCCGGCTATGTCAGACTTGAAAAATCTGCACGACAACGGTAAGTTAATGATTGTACAAGGGGTATCATATCCCAATCCGAGTTACAGTCATTTTAGAGCGACCGACATTTGGTTTACGGCTTCGAATAGTAATCAAGATTTAGACAGCGGTTGGCTAGGAAGATCTTTAGATAAAATATATCCAGGTTATCCTATAGGTTATCCTAATAGTGATATGCCTGACCCGTTGGCCATTCAAATTGGTTCTACCTTGCCTTTTTCTTTACAAGGCCCCAATATCAATATGGGCTATAGTGTTCCAGATCCCAATTCGCTTTTGAATGTAATCAATCAAATCACAGATCCCGCACCCAATTCTGATTATGGAGCCGAGTTAACTTTTCTTCGTTTAATGAAAGACCAAAGTAATGTATATCGAGCAGCCATTCAAAACGCTTTTAACACCACACAAGCCCAATCTGCAACCTATCCAAGTTCGAATAAATTAGGAGACCAATTAAAAATTGTTGCCAAATTAATCAACGGCGGATTGCAAACTCCAATTTATATTGTCAATCATCCCAACACTTCTGATTTGCATAGCGCTCAAGTAGATGTTACTGATAAGACCCAAGGAGCTCACGCCAATAATTTAAGTATTTTATCTCAAGCCATAAATGCTTTTCAACAAGATTTGGAGCTTATGGGTAAATCGAATTTGGTGACAGGAATGACCTTTAGTGAATTTGGTCGAAGAATAAAAAGCAACGGAAGTTTAGGAACTGACCACGGAGCTGGAGCACCAGTAATTTTCTTTGGAGCCGCTTTGAATACCGGACCAAGTTCTATAACTGCACAAAACCCTGTTTCGGGGATGATAGGAAGTTCACCTAACTTGCCGTTGAATGCTACAACTTCTGACCAAGTGGCGATGCAATTCGATTTCAGACAAATTTATTCTTCGATTATGCAAGATTGGCTCTGTATGAGTGAATCTCAAACTACCGATGTTTTAGGAGGTACTTTTGCAAAATTGGCCCTATTTAAAAACACCGCTTTAGATACAGTTTCGTTTGAAAGTGATACTTTTTTCTCGGTTTATCCAAATCCAATTACTGAAAACACAATCAATATTAACTTTAAAGACAGTTTGAATGGGCATGTAAACGTGCAATTATTTACTATTCAAGGAACAAAGATTTTTAATAAAGCATTCAGAGTAAATGGCAATACCTTAAAATTCTCTCCTGATCATTCAATGGCATCCGGAATTTATATTTTAGAATTAGAATACAACACTTATAAATTCCATACCAAAGTGATTGTTTCGTGATGTAAAAACTTAAGAAAACCTATTATAATTTTGTAATATAAAGCTCCACACGACGGTCTTGAGCATCTTCTTTTCCAAGAGGAAATAGATTTCCATACCCTTTAAACGACATTCGATAAGGGCTTATTCCTTTGGAACGAAAGTATAAAAACACATTTTTGGCTCGATTTTCAGACAAATTTCTAACTTGGTCTTCTTTGTCAATCGCGTCTTTATATTTGTTTGATGTACAACAAACGTGGCCTTTAATTTCAAAACGCAGGTTTTTGTGTTTTTGTAACAGCACTGCAATTCTATCTAATTCTTTTTTAGCTGTTAAAGAAAGTTCACTCGAACCCATTTCAAACAGAACTTGATTTAGAATAATGTTGTCGCCCACTTTTGGATTTTCTGGAAAGGAAGTATAGGTTGATTTTTTAATAAAAATCAAATCGACACGCCGGTTTTTATCTCTTACTTCTTTTAAATTTTTTGTGGTGTCAATATCCAGATTTACTTTTCCTCGGCCTTCGCAAATGAATATTTTATTTTGAGAAATTCCATTAGAGATTAATAATTTTTGAATAAAATCGACTCTTCGTTTGGATAATTTATCGTTATAGGCTTCGCTTCCCCTGTCATCACAATAACCATAAAGCTGAATCGCTTCAAATTGTGAAAAATTAGGCGAATTAATTAAGGTAATAATGGGTGATAAATCGTTTTTATTTAAGGTGAATTTATCAAATTCAAAATACACCGATTGAGCCGTGTTGATTTGCGCTACAAGTGAGCTAAAAAACAATAACAACACTATTTGTAGGCTCCTTTTCATCACATTTTTAATATGTTTTTATATTCGGAACTATTATTCAAAACACTAGTTGCTTTCTTAATTTCGGTATTGTTTTTCAAGTAATATTGATACAAGCCTTCTTGATATTGATAGCGTTTAATGATTTCGTCAAGGATTAAATTCTTGATTTCAGCCTTGTTTTTATCCAATAAATTTTCCTCACTTTTTTGAAGAGCAATGGCTAATTGCTGGTATTCTGCAGCAATTTTTTCGTCAATTTTTTCTTTTTTGGCTTTAGCCAATGTGTTTTTCAAAGCCAAATCAGTTTCGGTGTCAAAAGAGAATTTTTCGGTTTTTAGAAATTGTTTGAAATTTTGAAAATCGGCATCCGAAAAGTTTGGGATTTGGTTGCCTAAATTTGGATTTTTGTAATAATAAGAAGTGGCATAATTGAAAATCCCGTCATTTTTTTGCAATGCTTCAGCAATTGGACTCCATTTGGTTTCTTCCAATTCAATGTCGGGCTGAATTCCTCCGCCATCATAAACCGTTCTGCCTTTTCGGGTTTTGAAAGCGGTATAATTTTTTGCTTCAGTTTTTGTGGCAACACCATTTTTGTCTTTATGAGCATAATCCAAAGCTTGAATACATCTGCCAGAAGGAGTGTAATAGCGCGAAATCGTTACTTTTAATTGCGTTCCATAGGTCAGATCAATAGGTTTTTGTACCAATCCTTTACCAAAACTTCGACTGCCAATCACTACCGCGCGATCTAAATCCTGCAAAGCTCCCGAAACAATTTCTGAAGCCGAAGCACTTTTGCTGTTGACTAAGATTGCCAATGGAATTTCGATATCGACAGGTTCTTTAGACGTTTTATAAGTGGTGTTGTATTTTTCGTTTTTCGATTTTGTGGTTACAATAATTTCACCTTTAGCAACAAATAAATTGCAGATATTCACGGCTTCGTTCAAAAGTCCTCCAGGATTGCCTCTCAAATCAAGAACTATTCTTTCGGCTCCCTCTTTTTTTAATTGCTCTAAAGCTTGTTTGGTTTCATAAGAAGCTTTTTGATTGAAACGAGCCAAAACAATATAGCCTGTTTTGTCGTCTATTTTGCCATAAAAAGGCACCGATTTGATTTCTACTTCGTCCAAAACGATTTGAGTAGTATTGGTTTTGCCTTGGCGAATGTATTTAACGTCAATTTTAGTGTTTTTGGAACCTCTAAAAAGCTGTGAAGCATCCTCTTTGAAGTCAGACAAAAGAATATCACCAATTTGAATCACCTCGTCACCAGCTTTGAGTCCAGCTTTGTCGGCAGGAAAATTTTTATAGGGTTCACGAATGATTAATTTATCATTTTTTCTAGTAATCATCGCACCAATTCCGGTATATTCGCCAGTGTTGTTTATTTTGTATTTAACCACATCTTGCTCGTTAAAATAAACGGTATAAGGGTCTAAACTAGCCAACATTGCTTTGATGGATTTGTCCATTAAATCACCCGGATTGGTTTCGTCAACATAATTTTTGTTTAACTCTTTGAAAAGTGTCGTGAATATTTCTATTTGCTTGGCAATTTCAAAAAAATCATCTTTGAAACTAACGCCTACAAACAAAAATGCTGAGGCTATAACAGGAAAAATGTATCTTTTTTTATAAAAAGGAATCATAATAGGGCTTAATTTTAGACCACTAAAATAGGAAATATTAAGCAATTTAAACATTCAAGTAAAAAACAAAGTCGTTATTCCTCGTTTTTCAACTGTTGTACAAACTTTTCAAACAGTTGAATGGTTTTGGTATTGATTTCTTCGTAAGACAATCGGTCTTTGGTTTGGTAAAAAAACATCATCGCATAATTTTTGTCCAAATTATCGATTAGGATGTGTTTGTTCAATCGATAGGTTTCGCGAAGAACCCGCTTGAAATAGTTTCTATCAACTGCGTGTTTGAAATTTCTTTTGGAAACCGAAACTCCCATTTTTAGTTTTTGATCTGTCCCGAATTCTCGGGATTCGGGAATGCCATAATCACTTTCAACAAAAACTAGTCTCAAAGGATATTTGGACACGGATTTGCCTTTAGAAAAAAGCAAATCTATCGTAATTTTACTTTTTAGCTTTTCGTTTTTTGGATAAGTGAATTTCATTAAAAAAATAGAAAATTTAGAAGGCAAAGGTACAATTAAACCCTAAACGAATAAATGTTTGGGATTAAAATTGAAGACAAGAGATATTTATAAAAAACTAAAGCTACAACTTTTTAGGATTGTAGCTTTGATAGGAGTAATAAATAGTATTTTGAAACTATTGTCAATCACTGTTTTGTTAACCAAATACCGTTTTCTGGCATAATTTCTTCTGCACCAACTAAATTAGGGCAATCAACGTCGTCAATCATATTATTATTTGGAAAATAATTTAATTTCATTTGAGAAAGGTTGTTAACAGAAATGTTTATTTGTCCACTCTGACCACATTTATAATTTTTCCCAGTATAATTTAAAATATATTGAGTTGTAATTTCATTAAAGATATATCCCTTTATTACAAATGGACTTTCATTAAGTAAGGTAGATGTGTCTTCTATAATTGTACTATTTACACCTGTAATTGTATAATGCATAATAAGCCTGTCCTCCAGTAAACCTCTATAGGCATGTGTTTCTTGGTTAATTATAAAAGTATAGTTTCTATTGTTATAGATTCCTTTCCAAGTTCCAATGTATTTGTCAAAGAGATGATTTATATCTTTTAAGTAAGTGTCGTCAGGTATGCTTATGTGAGAATTAAAAAAAGTTATTTTATTTTCTACAGGAACTGTTGTAGGTTGTGCTTTAATCATCAAAGCAAAAAATAAGGTCAATCCTAAAAACATTATATTTTTCATTGGTTTTACTAATGATTTTTTAAAAACAAAGGTACAATTAAACCTTAAAAGGATAAATGTTTGGGATTGAAATAGAACAAAAGAAATATTTATAAAAAACGAAAGCTACAATTTTTTAGGATTGTAGCTTTTATTGGTACTATTTTTTTCTAAGTTTTACTCCTTAGGTTGATTTATCACTTTTATCAATGTTACTCTAAGATTCCCATATTTTTCGGCATCTTCTTTAGTCCAAAGCAATTCATTTCCTTTGGGTCTTTTTTCATATTTCCAATCAATAGGTTCTTTTACATAAACATATAGGGTAACTCTATCTTCCCAATCGCCTTCATTTTTTTTCCACTGTTCTCTTGTTCTAAACCTAAACGAAAAGTATTGGTATCCTTCTCCAATGTTGCCATCGGCAGTTTTAATTTCTGGTTTAATTTCTTTAAGTAAATCTTTTAAAGGTTTGTTTAGAAACTGTTGTTCGTTAGTTTTTAATTGATAAACGTCTCTGGTAGTTTTTACCATTTGCGCTTTACACCCCATATTTATCATAAGGAATGCTAATACTAAAAATTTAAGTATGTTTTTCATAAGCCTTACATATGATTTTTAAAAACAAAGGTACAATTAAACCCTAAACGGATAAATGTTTGGGATTAAAATTGAAGACAAAAATATTTATTACTTTTGCGTGTAATCTAAAAATCTAATGAAGAAAATTTTATTATATCCCATTACACTATTTTACTATTTTGTGTATATGGTGGTTTTGTGTACGATTCAGCCTCTTCAATGGTTGGCCTTTAAGATTTTTGGCGACAAGGGATTGAAAATCTCTTTTGATTATGTGGCTTTTTTTAGTTTGAAATGCAATAATATTTTAGGAACACGATTTACTTTTGAAAACCGGGAGCTCATTCCAAAAGGCGTTCCCGTTATATTTGTGGCAAATCACCAAAGTTTGTTGGATACTGCTGGAATTATTTGGTATTTGCGAAAATTTAATTGTCTTTTTGTAACCAAACAGGAATTAGCAAAAGGAATTCCGAGTATTTCCTATTTTCTGCGCAACGGGAAATATGTGTGTATCGACCGAAGCAATCCCAAACAAGCCATTCCCAAAATAAAATCATTGGCAGAGTACATCGAAAAAGAAAACTACTCAGCGGTTATTTTTCCTGAAGGAACCAGAAGCAAAACAGGAATTCCTAATACATTTGCCGAAAGCGGATTGAAAATATTGTGCAAATATGCGCCATCGGCCTATATTGTTCCCATAACCATCAACAATTCTTGGAAAGTGTATCAATACGGTTATTTTCCTTTAAGTGTTGGTCATCATCTTTTTTTCACGGTTCAAAAGCCTTTAAAAGTGAGCGATTATTCTTTTGAGGAGATATTGAAAAAGACTGAAAAATCGATTATCGATGGAATAAAGAATTAATTTTGAATCTAAAAAATCATTAAATTTAAATCAATAAACCCATCTAACGCTCAAAAATATATTTCCTATTTTTACCAAAAAAAACACCTAATGCAAAAAATCATATCCTACCCAATATCCTTTATTGCAATTCTATTATTTCTGTTGACATTAGTTGTATTTCATCCCATTCAGTGGATTTGTTTCAATGTTTTTGGATACCAAGCCCACAAGAAAAGTGTCGATTATTTGAATTTTTTCTTGTTACGAATAGGACACATTATGTTCAACACCTTTAAAATCGAAGGAAGAGAAAATGTTCCAACGGGAGTTCCTATCATTTTTGTGGCCAATCATCAAGGAATGTATGATATTATTGGAATGATTTGGTTTTTGAGAAAATTTCATCCCAAATTTGTCAGCAAAGTCGAATTAGGCAAAGGAATTCCAAGTGTTTCCTATAATTTAAGACACGGTGGTTCAGTTCTTATTGATAGAAAAGATCCTAAACAAGCCATTCCGCTTATCAAAGGAATGTCAGAATACATAGAAAAAAACAAACGCTCGGCAGTAATTTTTCCCGAAGGAACCAGAAGCAAAACCGGAAAACCAAAGGAATTCGCTCAAAGCGGATTGAAAATATTATGCAAATATGCCCCTTCAGCCTATGTTGTTCCAGTGAGTATCAACAACTCATGGAAATTCTTCCGATTTGGGTTTTTCCCTTATGGTTTAGGGAATAACATCAGTTTTACCATACACCAACCATTAGCCGTCAAGGATTATCCTTTTGATGAAATAATGGAAAAAACAGAAAATGCTATCGTTCAAGGTATAAAACTTTAAAAAAGTACTAACTTTGCCCTTTCTTGGGAGCGATTTCAAGTTGAAAATAATAAACCAAAAACACAGATGTCAATAAAAAACGTACGATTAGAAGTGATGCAGCTTCTAGAGAAAAACGTCAGCGATTATGTTGACCAGTATTTAATTCCAGTAGAAAAAATTTGGCAACCATCAGATTTTTTGCCTAATTCTGAAAGTGATAATTTCTTGGAAGAAGTAAAAGAATTGAGAGAAATATCAAAAGATTTGCCTTATGATTTTTGGGTGGCTATGGTTGGTGATATGATTACCGAAGAAGCTTTGCCCACCTACGAAAACTGGTTGATGGAAGTAGAAGGGGTTGATAACGAAGCAAGAAATGGTTGGTCTAAATGGGTGCGCCAATGGACTGGCGAAGAAAACCGTCACGGCGATTTGTTAAATAAATATCTTTATCTTTCAGGTCGTGTGAATATGAAAGAAATTGAAATGACAACCCAACATCTAATTAATGATGGTTTCGACATTGGTACCGGAAGAGATCCTTATAAAAACTTTGTTTATACTAGTTTTCAGGAATTAGCAACTTATGTTTCGCACAACAGAGTTTCGCAATTGGCCAAAAGTTATGGTGATACCAAATTATCCAAAATGTGTAAAATGGTTGCCGGAGACGAAATGCGTCATCACTTGGCTTATAGCGAATTTGTGAATCAAATTTTCAAAATTGACCCGAGCGAAATGATGCTTGCTTTTCAATATATGATGAAAGCTAAAATCGTGATGCCAGCACATTTCTTGAGAGAATCAGGACAAAAAATAAGCTCGGCTTTTGAACATTTTTCAGATTCTGCACAACGAATTGGAGTTTATACCGCCAATGATTATGTGGAGATTATGCAAAAACTTATCAACAAATGGGAAATTGATAAAATAGGTGGTTTGACTGACGAAGCCGAAAAAGCTAGAGATTATTTGATGAAATTACCTGCTAGAATGGCAAGAATTTCAGAAAGATTGGTCATTCCACAAGAATCATTTCAGTTCAAATGGGTAGAACCAGCGAGATTGTAGATTTTAGATTGCAGATTGAAGATTAACGAATGCAGATTTCAGATGGATTGGAATTGATTGTTGATTGTTGATTTTTGCCATTGAAATTGATTTTTTTTTAACATATTGAATTGCTGATTTTTGAATGTAAGATTTTAAAAATCAGCTTTTTTTATAAACACAATTGAATTATGAGTTATTCAGAGATCGTCAATAAAACCATTCTTTTTGTAAAGGAAAAATTAGAAAATGCCGAAGGCGGACACGACTGGTTTCACATAGAAAGAGTGTATAGAAACGCTTTGCATATTGCAGATGGCGAAGTTTGTAATCTCGATGTGGTAAAATTAGGAGCTTTGCTTCACGATATTGCTGACAGTAAATTTCACAAAGGAGATGAAACCATTGGTCCAAAAACCGCCAGAGAATTTCTAGCATCCAATAATGTTGACAAAGCTACTATTCAGCACGTCATCGATATCATAGAAAACGTCTCTTTTAAGGGCGGAAATATTGAAAAGACATTCTCGTCCATAGAATTGAATATCGTTCAAGACGCCGACCGATTAGACGCCATTGGCGCCATTGGAATTGCTAGAGCGTTTAATTATGGTGGTTTCAAAAACAGACCCTTGTACAACCCGAATATTGCTCCAAAACTTCATATGAGCAAGGAAGAATACAAAAATAGCCAAGCTCCCACAATCAACCATTTCTACGAAAAATTATTGTTGCTAAAAGACAAAATGAATACGGAAACAGGGCGAAAAATTGCGCAGGAAAGACATCATTTTATGGAAAAATTCCTTTCGCAGTTTTATGCGGAATGGGATGGGGAAAAGTAAAGTGTTCAGTGTTCAGGAGGCAGTGCTAAACTTTTAATTAAGCCTACTAATACCCAAATATCGTAAAAGAGGTGTTAGCTAAAGTTTTAAAAATTTGCGATTAAAATTGAAATGATAGCTCCAAATAAAAAGGTTAGCATTGTAAAAATAAAATCTGTCTTCGTTGACTCACGCCTTTCAATTTTACTATATCTAGTGTAAGAAAATTTGCTTACCATAAGAAAAACAGGTTCATATTTGAATATATATCTAAAAAATAGTCTAACTAGATGCAAATATATCAGAATTGTAAGTGGTAGAATAGATGTAATAAAATCTTCTTTTAAGATAAACCAAACCATACAAATTAAGAGCCAAAATAAACTAAAATAAATATTTCTATAAAGATTTGCGATACCTATAGTTAAAGGTAACCACCATATCAAAACAAAAGTTAAGCTTTCAGGGTCAATAAAAAAAGACATATTGATTTGGTGCTTTTTAAAATACCATATAGTACATTCAGAAATAATAAGAGATAAGCACAGTAATAGTTCTAAAATCGACAATCTTTTTAGATAAAAACCGAATTTCAGAAAGGATATATTATTATTTTCTGTTTGTTTCATAAAATTTTAGCTAGTTGAATACCGACCACTGAATACTGCAAACTTTTTCAAATCCCCTTTTCTTTCATTTCCAAAATCACATCCGAAGCGTTCTTGAAAGTGGGTGCTTGTTCGATAATACTTCCCACACGTTTTTTGTTGAGTTTAAAGGTAATGTCGTTTTCGGTTGTGAATAACAATGCCGTCAAAAAAGGATTGTTCATATAGGGAGCCAAAACAAAAAAAGCCTCTTCCAGCGAATGGAAACTTTCGATTTCTTCGGTTTTGTATTTTGCCGTAAGTTGAAGGCTAAACATATCATTTTCTAACAAAACGGGACGCACATAAATGTTTTTCAACTCGGTGTCGCCTATGGTTTTGGCCAAAGTCAATTTGGCATAGGTTTTATTTTCGATGCTTTCTTTTACTTTTTCCCAGAATTGGACAAATACAGGTTGGAAGGACATAATTGTTGTTTTTGAAAATGTTTTAAAATATAATGAATTGATATTTGAAGAATAAACAACTCTTCTTTACTGTCTATAAAGTTCCGCAAATTTAAGCGAGTTTGGATTGATTAATTTGCGAATTTGCAGTTTAATTTTTTGAAGACCAACTGAACACTAAAACCTGAACACTTCTCTATTCCCCTTTAAACTCTGCTTTTCTTTTCTCTAAAAAGGCAGTTGTTCCTTCTTTGAAATCTTCGGTGGCAAAACAAGCTCCAAAATTTTTGATTTCAACATCAAATCCGTTCACACCCGTTTTAAAATTAGCATTTACGGCTTCAATAGCTCTGCTAATAGCCACGGGAGAATTTTTCATAATTCTTGTAGCCACGGTCATATAGGCAGAAAACAAATCTTCTTGGGGTACTACGTGATTCACTAATCCGTATATTTTTGCGGTTTCGGCATCAATCATTCCTGCGGTTAGAATCATTTCCATTGCACGACCTTTTCCCACTAATTGTGCTAAACGTTGCGTTCCGCCATAACCCGGAATCACGCCAAGCGAAGTTTCAGGCAAACCCATTTTAGCATTCTCCGAAGCGATTCTAAAATGACAAGCCATTGCCAATTCCAATCCGCCACCAAGGGCAAAACCATTAATTGCAGCAATGACAGGTGTT
Source organism: Flavobacterium alvei (assembly GCF_002920895.1). Taxonomy (GTDB): domain Bacteria; phylum Bacteroidota; class Bacteroidia; order Flavobacteriales; family Flavobacteriaceae; genus Flavobacterium; species Flavobacterium alvei. The sequence continues at coordinate 218,269 of NZ_PQVG01000004.1, read as the reverse complement.
TTCATATTTTCGATAAAATCGAACAAAATTTGATGTCCTTTTGCCGCAAGTTGAGTTCCTTCTTCGGCCGAAAAATGAGCAAATTCAGCAATATCGGCACCAGCTACAAAAGCTTTTTGGCCGCTTCCAGTTATGATAATTACACGAACATCAGGATTTTCATTGACTAATTTTAAGGTTTCGTGTAATTCTTGAATCGTTGCTTTGTTTAACGCATTCAATTTTTCAGGACGATTGATAAAAAGCGTGGCGATGCCTTTTTCGTGTTCTAAAATTATATTTTCTAATGTCATTTGCTTTTAAGTTTATGGGTTTATTAATGGCAATGAAACCCTAAAAGTAGTTCCTTTTCCTTTTTGAGATTCGAATGTAATAGTTCCGTTATAATTTTCGATAATGTTTTTGATGATACTCAAACCCAATCCCATTCCGCTGGATTTTGTGGTGAATTTTGGATCAAAAATTCGATTGAAATTATGAGTATCAATTCCAATTCCGTTGTCGGCAATTGTTATAATGACATTGCTGGATGCTTTTTTGATGTTGACACAAACTGCCTTATTTTCTTGATTTTCTGGAATGGCTTGAAGAGCATTTTTGACCAAATTGGTAATAATTCGAACGAGTTGTGTACGGTCAATTTTCGAAATAATTTCTTCTTGTTCGGCTTTGAAATGGATGTATTCTTCGTTAAAAATATCCATTGTTAATTCCACCACGTCCACCACATTCAAAGTTTCGTTTTGTTGAACTGGCATCGAGGCGAAGTTTGAAAATGCCGAAGCCACAGAACTCATCGTGTCAATTTGCTGAATTAAGGTTTCGGAATAATCGTTGATTTTTTGTTTTAGATTCGGGTCGTTTTGATCAAACTTTCGTTGAAAACTTTGTACCGTCAATCGCATTGGCGTTAGCGGATTTTTGATTTCGTGCGCCACTTGTTTGGCCATTTCTCGCCAAGCTTCTTCTCGTTCGCTTTGGGCTAATTTGAGAGCACTTTCTTCGAGCTCATCGACCATTCCGTTATAAGCTTTAATCAAAAGATTGATTTCTTTGCTGTTGGCTTCGAGTACAATTTTTTCGTTTTTCTGATTCAAACTCGTTTCGCTCAATTTATCCGAAATGGTTTTTAACGATTTTGTGATATAGGAAGAAAGAAAATAAGCCACCCCAAAAGCTACCAAAAGCATGAAACTATACACTTGCGCCAATCTAATCAAGAAACTTTGTAGTTCAGCTTGATAATAGCTGTCGTCCTCTACATAAGGTAAATTCAGGATTCCTAAAGGTTTGAATTTGTCATCTTTGATTAAGCTATAAGACGAACGGTTCTTTTTTCCATCAATGGTTTTGATGTCAACGTATCTTTTTTCGATAGAAGATTGAACCAGTTTTAGAATATATTTTGGAATTGGAGGGGTTACTGGGTCAATAGAAAATCTTGATTTTGAAGATTTCAAAAGTATTCCGTCAAGGCTATAAATATTAATTTCAAGATTGTGAATATCGGACAATTCGTGAATTTTATCCTTAAAAATCAAGGCTAAATTACTAGGTGTTAGCGGATAAGTGGTGTTTGAAAGCACATAATTGATGTTCTCTTTTATGGCGTCTTCTTTATGCTCTAAGCGTTCTTGATGGTATTGCTTGGCCTCATTTTTGAACTGAATTATAGAAATGGATGCTAATAATATGGAAGCCACAATAATCAATACTATCATCGAAAGGAAAATCCTGATTCGCAACGAAAGCATTGATATTTTGAAGGTTTTTAGCATTTTTTTAGTGATTAGCGAATAGTAATTAGTGAATAGTCAAGGGCTTTTAAAGCTAATTACTATTCGCTAATTACTAATTACTTTTTTCTCGAATTCTTTTATAAAATTGAAAGCCCAACATAATCAAGATAGAAAACAACATAATTCCGACTACGCCATAAATCCAGTTTATAGCATTTTTCAGAATAACCAAAAATACCACGGCAAATAAGATAATTGTTGCTCCTTCGTTCCACAAACGCATATGATTTGTGGTGTATTTTACTTGGTCGTTTTGCAATTCTTGGTATATTTTGTGGCATTTGTAATGGTATAAATACAGCACAAAAACAAAGCCAAGTTTTACGTGCATCCAAGGCATTTGCAACCAAGCATTTCCCGTAGGGGTAAAAAACAGCATCCAAAACGCAAAAAAACTGGCCAAAACAGCTGAAGGCCAAGTGATAATGTACCACAAACGATAGGTCATTATTTTGTATTGTTTTTGCAAAATTTCCTTTTCTGGCGAAGGTTTGTCGTTGGCTTCAATTTGGTACACAAATAAACGAACAATATAAAAAAGTCCGGCAAACCAAGTGATGACAAAGATGAGGTGTAGGGATTTTAGGTAGTTGTATAGTTCCATTTTTATAAAGTTATTCCTCTTCTATTATTTTTTTAAATCTAATTTGATGAATTTCTTTTAATAAAGGAGTGTTAGATTTGATGATTTTCACATCAATATTTAACATAAATTCCTTGTAACGATTGTACGTATAGCTAAATCCAGCTTCCTCTAAAAGCTTTTTTATAGCTTCTGTTTTCTCTTCGTCTTTAACACTAAAACTTAATGTAGAAGTTGGTTTCATTCTTTTATGTAGCCAATATGCGTTTTTCCCATCAATGTTTATACTCACATAACTTTGGGTAAAACCTATATTTATCTTACTGTCTTGTTCTTTATAAATTTCGATTAATTCTTTTGCATTTGTATGTACCCAAGGCGCATCATTTGTCCAAGTTGCTTCATTTACAACTTTTACATCTTCTTCATTTTCTTCGGGTTCGAGATAAATATCTATTATTTTTGTAAAGTTCAATATTTTTTCTCCGCCTACTTCGAGTAAATCTGCTTGAACAGCAATCATTGGAATGTTTAAACTCATTAGTTGGATTACGTTGAAATATCTTCTGTCAAAAGATTCAGCAACTAATACACAAAAATGTTGTCTTTGGGGGTATTTTCTTTTTTCATTGTCCCAATATTCAATCGAGCGAATGATGTGCGAAGGGTCAGTTTCTCCAAGCATAACTTCAACTTCATACATTGAATTCTGCTCAGGGTCTTTTAAAAGAATATCAAGTCTTCCTCCACTTGATTGTTTCTTTTCTTTATTTACAGGAACTAAATTTCCAAGTCCAAGAACTTTTGGATTATCGTAAATTATATCTTGTAACCAATATTCATCCTTTCCAGCACTTCGGATAAAAATTTTCTTTCCTATTTTAATTTCGTTTTCCAATGTTTTTATTTTTATAAAGTTATTTTGCCCAATCATTTAACCATTTTGCCACCGTTTTGCACCATTCTTCATCGTCATTCAAACACGGAACTGCCATAAAATTTTCACCTCCATGTTCCTTGAATTGGTGGTTGGCTTCCATTGCAATTTCTTCTAATGTTTCTAAACAATCTGCCACGAAAGCTGGGGTAACAACTGCCAAATTCTTAATGCCTTTCTCGGGCATTTTGTTTACTTCGACATCCGTGTAAGGTTCCAGCCATTTGTCTCCAGCCAACCGCGATTGAAAAGTCTGGCTGTATTTTCCTTCGGGAATACCTAATGCTTTTACGACCAATTTTGTGGTTTCATAACATTGATGACGATAGCAAAACTCGTGAGCTGGCGATGGCGTGTTGCAACAAGAACCGTCTATTTTGCAATGCGATTTGGTTATATCAGTTTTACGGATATGACGCTCCGGAAGTCCGTGATAGGAAAACAAAAGATGGTCATAATCATACCCTTCCAGATGTTTTTTGATAGAATCAGATAAATTTTTGATGTAATCGGGTTTGTTGTAAAAAGCAGGAATTGATGAAAATTTCATATTCGGGAAATGCTCTTTTCGAACTTCTTCGGCTTTTTCGAGAACCGTAACCGTTGACGACATCGCGTGATGCGGATACAAAGGAAAAAGCAATACTTCGGTAACGCCTTTGTCTGCTAGTTCTTTTAGTCCAGTATAAATGTTAGGATTTCCATAACGCATTGATAATGCCATTGGAACGCTAACTTGAGGTTTTACTTTTTCGAACATTCTTTTGGAAAGCACCACAAGCGGCGAACCTTCTTCCCACCAAACTTTGGCGTAAGCTTCAGCCGATTTTGCTGGTCTTTTTCTCAAAATGATGCCACGAACTAAGAAAGCACGCAACAAAAATGGAACGTCAATCACATATTTGTCCATCAAAAATTCGTCTAAATACGGTTTTACGTCTTTTGCAGTTGGACTTTCTGGCGAACCCAGATTGACTAATAGAACTCCTTTCATATGTTGTTTTTGGTATTAACCCTTTCAGAGTTTCATACTCTGAAAGGGTTTGTTAATTATTTTTTAAGTATTCGGATTAATCGACATCAAATATTTCTTTGGGGTGGTGCCAAATTTCTTTTTGAAAGCCGCGATAAAATGACTTCCTGTGCTGTAGCCAATTTTCAAACCTACTTCATTGACATTATACGAACCACTGTCCAATAATTTTCGGGCAGAATCCATTTTGTAATCGAAAAGAAAACCATAAACAGTGTCTCCATAAATTTGTTTGAAACCCATTTTTAGCTTCTTCAAAGTTAATCCTATTTCATCGGCTAATTCCTGTAAACTTGGTGGTTCGGCGATATTAGCAAGAACGAGTTCTTTGGCTTTTTTTATTTTCAAAACGTTTTCTTCATCAATCAAAAACGGACATTGCTCTGCATTTGGATCTTCGGTTCGGTTGAAATACAAACTTAATAATTCGTATCCTTTGCCTTTATAATACAAGTTTTTTATGGATGGATGCAAGTTATAATGAAACAATTGAGTCAAAACAATCGCCATCGACGGACTGATGTCGCCTTCTTTATAATATTTTTTATCCCGATTGTCTTCACTCAAAAAAGTGATGTAATTGGCTTCGGAAGAAAACAAGTTGTGAAATTTTTGAATGGAAATGATAACCGAAATTACCCAAGAATTAGGGGCAATTTCTAAGTTTAAAGGCAATTCTTTTTGTGGATTGTACAGCAACAAAGACTTTTCTTCCTTTAAGTCTAAAGCGTAGCTTCCTTGATTGAAAAGAAATTTGGCTTTTCCTTTCAAACCAAAATGGAATTGAATCAATCCGCTTTTTACTTCACGCTGTGTACAATACACTTCATCACTGTCATTTTGAAACCTTAGTAGGGTAAAGTCGTCTTCGATTGTTATAATATCCTGTGAACTCATTGCGACATTTTTTTAAAATAATATGATAATTATCAGGTAATTGTTAATAAATAAATTTTACATTTGTCTTATAAATGCCTGATTTCATTACAAAAATAGTGTTTTTAAATTAAATTTCAGACTTATAAACAAAAATCATTTGGCGATACTATTAGTACTTTGAGCGTTGTTTTAATAAAAACTGTAGTTCTAACTTTGCCAATCCGATTAGAAAACATCAAATATGGAAAACCTAAACATACCCAAACACAAAACTTTCTACTCTATAGGGTTGAGTTACAAGAAAGCAGATGCCGAAGTTAGAGGTAAGTTTAGTCTTGATGCTAAAACAAAAACCAAAGTATTGCTCCAAGCCAAAGAAGAAGGTATCGAAAGTTTAATCGTTACTTCTACTTGCAATCGCACCGAAATTTATGGTTATGCTGATCATCCTTTTCAATTAATAAAATTAATCTGCGAAAACAGCAATGGAACTGTCGAAGAATTTCAAAAAGTAGGATTTGTATATAAAAACCAAGAAGCTATCGACCATATGTTTCGAGTAGGAACAGGTTTAGACAGTCAAATTCTTGGCGATTTCGAAATTATTGGCCAAATAAAAAACAGTTTTGAAGAAGCTCGTTCATTGGGATTAATCAACGCTTTTTTAGATAGATTGATCAATACGGTTATTCAAACCAGCAAAAGAATTAAAAACGAAACCGAAATTAGTTCGGGAGCCACTTCTGTTTCTTTTGCAGCTGTACAGTACATCATTAGAAATATTGAGGATATTGGAAATAAAAATATTTTGCTTTTCGGAACAGGAGAAATAGGTCGAAATACTTGCGAAAATTTAGTAAAACATACTAAAAACGAGCAAATTACCTTAATTAATAGAACCAAAAGTTCTGCCGAAATTTTGGCTGGCAAACTGAATTTAGTCGTAAAAGATTATTCAGATTTACATCTCGAATTACAAAAAGCCGATGTTTTGGTAGTGGCAACTGGTGCACAGAATCCAACTATCGACAAAACTTTGTTGAATTTAAAAAAGGACCTTTTGGTCTTGGATTTATCCATTCCTAAAAATGTGAATGCCGATGTGCAACAAATTCCGGGTGTAACTTTAATCCATATGGATTATTTGTCGCAAATGACCGATGACACGCTCGAAAGAAGAAAACAACACATTCCAGCTGCCGAAGCCATTATCGAGGATATGAAATTAGAATTGAATACTTGGATGAATGGCCGAAAATATGCGCCAACCATTCACGCATTGAAAGCAAAATTGAATGATATTGTTGCCGGAGAATTGACTTTTCAACGTAAAAAATTATCCAATTTTGACGAAGAACAAGCCGAATTAATTACTTCCAGAATTATCCAAAAAATAACCAACCAATTCGCCAGTCACCTTAAAGACGAAAACACTTCGGTTGACGAGAGTATAGAGTTTATCGAAAAAGTATTTCAAATAGGACTACAAACTCCTCAAAAAACAACTTCGCCAATCGAAGAAAAATACAAAATCAACCTGTCATAGTAAAAATCTAAACAAACCTTAATATCTTTATGGTTTAAAAAAAAAGAAAAAAGGTTTAATGAATTCAAAAAAAACAATTCGGATTGGGACTCGCGACAGCGAATTAGCTCTTTGGCAAGCCCATACAGTTCAAAAAAAGCTAAACGATTTAGGTTATAAAACTGAAATTATTGCCGTAAAATCGCAAGGCGACATCATTCTCGACAAACCCCTTTACGAACTCGGAATCACCGGAATTTTCACAAAAACATTAGATATTGCCATGATAAATGGACAAGTCGATATTGCCGTGCATTCGATGAAAGACGTGCCAACGGCCTTGCCTATTGGGATTGTTCAAGCCGCAGTTCTCCAAAGAGCCAACACTTTGGATATTTTGGTTCACAAAGGAAACCTCGATTTTCTGGAAGAAAACGCAACAATAGCCACAGGAAGTTTGCGTCGTCAATCGATGTGGTTGAACAAATATCCCAATCATACAGTAGTCGATTTGCGTGGAAATGTGAACACTCGAATGCAAAAACTAACCGAAAGTGATTGGAGCGGAGCTGTTTTTGCCGCTGCAGGTTTAGAAAGAATCAATTTGAAACCAACCGATTTCATCAATCTGGATTGGATGATTCCAGCACCAGCTCAAGGTGCAATGGTTGTTGTGGCAATGGGTAACGATGAATTTGTTCTCGATGCTGTTTCTCAACTCAATGATGTAGAAACCGAAATTTGTACTTACATCGAAAGACAATTCCTGAAAACACTCGAAGGCGGTTGTACCGCACCCATTGGCGCATTGGCAAAATATTGCGAATTGGAAGACACTTTTACTTTCAAAGGTGCTTTGCTGTCTATTGATGGAAAGCAAAAACTGGAAATTGAAAAAATCGCACCCGTTGAAGAATGGAAAAAATTAGGTTTCAATTGCGCCAAAGAAATTTTGGATAATGGAGGTGCGGAGTTGATGGCAACTATAAAAGAGAGTTTGAAGAAATAATGAGTAACCCAATCAGCATTCTATCCACAAAAATACTTTTGAGCCATCAAAAGCAAGCCTTATTGAATGCAGGTTTTTCAGTAACCGAAGCCAATTTCATCAAAACCGAAAACTCAGATTTTGACTTAAAAGGAATTAACGACAATCTGATTTTCACTAGTCAAAATGCGGCTCAAAGCGTTTTACTTCATCCCAAATGCGGCGAATTAAAATCCAAAAACGTGTTTTGTGTGGGAATGAAAACCAAGGCATTGTTGGAAGAAAATGGTTTTACGGTCGAAGTTTATGTTGATTATGCTTTCGATTTGGCCGAAATCATCACCTTGATTTATGCCAAGGAAAGTTATACTTTTTTCAGCGGAAATTTACGAAAAGAGACCTTGCCGAAAGCCTTGAAAGCAGCCAAAGTCAACTTCAACGAAATTCAAGTGTATGAAACGACTTTGACGCCACAAAAAATAAAAACGCCAGTTGATGGAATCCTGTTTTTCAGTCCGTCAGCTATTGAAAGTTATTTGAAGGAAAACAAAATAAAAAACGAAATTTGCTTTTGCATTGGCGAAACCACTGCCGAAACTTTGGAAAAAACAACCAGAAATATAATAGTCGCGGATCAACCATCGGTTGATAACTTGATTGAGGATGTAATCGAAGAATATAAATAATTTTGACTTAACAGGTTTTTAAAACTTGTTAGGTCTGTTGAACGATAAAAAAACGAAAATGATAAAGAACGACCTATTTTTAAAAGCATTAAGAGGAGAAACAGTAGAACGTCCACCGGTTTGGATGATGCGTCAAGCGGGAAGATATTTGCCAGAATTTAGAGCATTGCGTGATAAATATGATTTTTTTACTCGTTGTGAAACTCCGGAATTGGCTGCTGAAATCACGGTGCAACCCATTCGCATTGTTGGTCCAGATGCTGCAATTTTGTTTTCGGATATTTTGGTGGTGCCAAGAGCAATGGGAATTCACGTGGAATTGAAAGATAATTTGGGCCCGATTATCCCCAATCCAATTCGCACAATGGAGCAAGTAAATCAAGTTTATGTTCCAGACGTAAACGAAACTTTAGGCTACGTTTTTGATGCCGTAAAATTGACCAAAGAAATGTTGAACGATGAGGTGCCTTTGATAGGTTTTGCTGGTTCGCCTTGGACGATTTTCTGTTATGCCGTGGAAGGGAAGGGTTCGAAAAGTTTTGACACTGCCAAAGGATTTTGTTTCTCGAACCCTGTTGCAGCGCATACTTTATTGCAAAAAATTACAGATACGACTATTTTATATTTGAAAGAAAAAGTAAAAGCAGGTTGCAACGCCATCCAGATTTTCGATTCTTGGGGCGGAATGCTTTCACCAACAGATTATCAGGAATTCTCCTGGAAATACATCAACCAAATTGTGGATGCCTTGGCAGATATTACGCCGGTTATTGTTTTCGGAAAAGGATGTTGGTTTGCTCTTGGCGAAATGGGAAAAAGCAAAGCATCTGCTCTTGGAGTAGATTGGACTTGTACACCAAGAAATGCTCGTTATTTGTCTGGCGGAAACGTGACTTTACAAGGAAATTTTGACCCTTCAAGATTATTGTCGCCAATTCCAACCATCAAGAAAATGGTGCACGAAATGATTGACGAATTCGGAAAAGACAAATACATCGCCAATTTAGGCCACGGAATTTTACCCAATATTCCTGTAGATCACGCCAAAGCTTTTGTGGATGCGGTGAAGGAGTACAGACAAAAGTAAGTTCAAAAATGCTCAACAAAGGTTTACGAGATCAGGAAAGTATTCGAATAGACAATGTGTTAAAGACGTTGCTTTCTTTGGTTTTTGTGCCTGAAAAAGAGGTTGAAATAGAAGAAGCTTTAAAAGATTTTGGGCTGAATGTCGAAAGTTTGTTTGCAATACCAAACGATGATTTGATTTTTCTTTTAGACCGTTTGCATTTAGATTGGAATCAACAAGAGCAATTTGCCGATTTTTTGATAGCTTTTTCCAAAGAAAATTCAATTGATTTATCTGAAAAATCTATTGCCATTTATAATCATATTCAAACCGAAAGCAAGATTTTTTCATTTGGGATATTCAATAAAATCGCTGTTGCGAAAGCAAATTTATAATGAAAAATAAATTTTACACCTACATACAAAACCTTCAAGACCAAATCGTAGCAGGATTAGAAGCCGTTGATGGTCAAGCCAAATTTCGAGAAGATCTTTGGGAACGACAAGAAGGTGGAGGAGGAAGAACCCGCGTTATTGAAAACGGTAAAGTTTTCGAGAAAGGCGGTGTTAATATATCGGCTGTTCACGGAAAATTGCCAGATTCTATGCAAAAATTATTCAACGTTGGCGAAGCTGATTTTTTTGCCTGTGGATTGAGTTTGGTCATTCATCCAAAAAGTCCAATGGTGCCAACGGTTCACGCAAACTGGCGCTATTTCGAAATGTATGATGACAATGGAAACGTGATTCAGCAATGGTTTGGCGGCGGACAAGATTTAACGCCTTATTATCTGTTTGAGGAAGATGCCGTTCATTTTCATCAAACTTGCAAAACAGCTTGTGATAAGCACAATCCAGCTTTTTATCCAAAATATAAAAAACAATGTGATGGGTATTTTTGGAATGCACATCGTAACGAAGCACGAGGAATTGGCGGATTGTTTTTCGATTATTGCAAAGCAACCGATACAATGTCAATGGAAAATTGGTTCGATTTTGTTACCGAAGTCGGAAACAGTTTTCTTGAAGCCTATGTTCCAATTGTCGAAAAAAGAAAAAATTTAGTATATTCGGATGCCAATAGAACTTGGCAGGAAATCCGTCGTGGTCGTTATGTGGAGTTCAATTTAGTTCACGACAAAGGCACTTTATTTGGCTTAAAAACCAACGGTAGAATTGAAAGTATCCTGATGAGTTTGCCACCACACGTTCAGTGGGTGTATGACCATCATCCTGAAATAGGAAGCGAAGAAGAAAAGTTATTGAAAGTATTAGAAAAACCAAAAAATTGGGTTTAAGTACAAAGTAAAAAAACTTTAAAACTTAAACTTTAAAACAATTTAAACAAAATAGTATGTTCCCATTACAAAGAGGCAGAAGATTACGTGTGAATGAAAGCATTCGTTCCTTAGTTCGTGAAACAACATTAAGTCCATCCGATTTTATGTTTCCGATGTTTATTGCTGAAGGCGAAAACGTAAAAGTTGAAATCCCTTCGATGGTTGGCATTTACCGTCGTTCGATAGATTTAACTGTAGAAGAAGTCAAAGAACTTTTTGCTTTAGGAATTCGTGCTGTAAACATTTATGTAAAAGTAGATGAATCCCTAAAGGACAATACAGGAAAAGAAGCTTGGAATCCTGATGGATTAATGCAAAGGGCTATTAAAGCCATTAAAAAAGCGTGTCCAGAAATGATAGTAATGCCCGATGTGGCGTTAGACCCTTATTCTATTTATGGCCACGACGGTATTATTGCTAATGGCGATGTGGAAAATGACTCCACCAACGATGCTTTGGTAAAAATGGCTGTTTCCCACGCTCAGGCTGGAGCCGATTTTGTTGCTCCTTCCGATATGATGGACGGTCGAGTTTTGCGTTTGCGACAAGGTTTGGATGCGGCAGGTTTCCACAACGTGGGGATTATGAGTTATTCGGCTAAATATGCTTCGGCATTTTACGGGCCTTTCCGTGATGCTTTGGACAGTGCGCCAAGAGAATCTGATATTGAAGTTCCAAAAGACAAGAAAACCTACCAAATGGATTATGCTAATCGAATCGAAGCCATCAAAGAAGCCGTTTGGGACGTAGAAGAAGGTGCCGATATGGTGATGGTAAAACCTGGAATCGCTTATTTGGATATCGTTCGTGAAGTAAAAAATGCTGTGAATGTTCCCGTAACGGTTTTTCACGTATCCGGTGAATACGCAATGATAAAAGCTGCCGCCGAAAGAGGTTGGCTCGACAACGACAAGATTATGATGGAACAATTAATGTGTATCAAAAGGGCAGGAGCAAGCCTGATTTCAACTTATTTTGCCAAAGAAGCTGCAATACTTTTAAATAAATAATCAATGAAGAAAGTTATATTTTTATTATCCGTATTGGCATTTGTATCTTGTAAAAAAGAGAGCGAAGAATCCTTTGGAAAACCCGAAACCACAACTGAAACCACCACCGAAACTCAAAAACCAGAAGAGTTAGGAGCGGAAATTTTTGTTGGAAAAGGAGCTTGCGTAGCTTGTCACAAACCCGATGTAAAACTCGTTGGACCCAGTTTGCAAGATATTGCCAAAATCTATAAAGACAAAAATGGAGATATAGTTTCATTTCTAAAGGGCGAAGGAGAACCAATTGTTGATCCAACCCAATACGCAGTAATGAAACCCAATTTAGAACTCACCAAGACTTTTTCGGAGGAAGAATTGAAGGCTTTAGAAGCTTATGTTTATTCGACTCTGAAATAATACCCATCAGTGTTTTTGCAACAAAAAAAGAGGCTGTTTCACTAACTTGCGAAACAGCCTCTTTCTTATTTTAAAATTATTAGTGATTTATTCTACCACAACTTTTTTGGAAGTAGAACCATTTTCTGTTTGAACTTGTACCAAGTAAACTCCTTTAGCTTGGTTAGACAAATCAACTGTATTAGTTTTGCTTGCAGAAATTTGTTTTCCTGTAGTATCATAAACAGTAATTGCTTTTACAGCTGCTGTGCTATTCACAGTAACTAAACCATTAGTAGGGTTTGGATATACTGAAATACTATCTGATGCCAAAGCGTTTTCTTTTAATCCTAAAGACTGTCCTGTCAAAATAAGAGCAGCATTTTTCCAAATTTTCAATGCATTAGCTGTCATATTTGTTCCATTTCCACCGCAAATTGCTCCGAAGTTCCATGAAAAAGCAATCATGCGTGAAGTCAAAGGAAGTATATCACTGCCACCTGTTCCAAAAGAAGTTCCCCCAGGAATATCATTAAGTACAATAGCTGCATCTGTCGCAGTAACACCAGTTACTAAAGCTAAATTAGTTCCAGTAGCTGATAACTCTATTCCAGAATCTTTTTGAAGACTTTTTAATGTACCAGTTGGAGCTCCAGCATCAGTATATTGCGCATTAAAAATGGCAACAGCATCATTAGTAAAAGTTACTCCAGTAAACAAAGGATTACTTTGTTTAGCAGCTGGAACCGTAATAGCTAAATCTGCAACATCGGCAGGAACAGCAGCAGATGCTGTTAGTGCTCTAGTAGATTTTAGAGCATATGCTTTGTTGTAAATAACGGGAATTGTAAGATTTTTGATTGCATAAATTCCAGCTGGTTTAAGTACATTATCACCACCTCCAAAACTTTCCTGTATTACAAGTAAATCGTATTGGCTTAAATTTACTGCAGAAGAACCATTTCCATCGTCTTGGATAACTGTTATAGTAAAACGAGAATCTGCCTCAAACATTTTAATTATAGGATCAGTTGTAACTGTAGCAGCTGTTGCATCCATTGTTTTGGTTTTAGTCACATAGGCAATTTTCTTCTGTGCTATCGATTGCATAGGTGCTAAAGCGACAACTAGCATTAATGCCGTAGCAACGAATAATCTGTTTTTGAGTAATTTTTTTGTCATAATAATTAAGATTTTAGGATTAAAAAAATGAATATAATTTTTTTTTGATAAAATTAAAAAATATAATATAAAAAACAAGCCTTTAGACGATAAATATGTAATCGGTTACATTATTTTTCTAATGATTAGTAAATTAAGGCTTTGTTTGAAATATCAAAACTTTGCGTACTTTGCAATTCAATTCTAAAACTATGGAAACAGTCTTCGTCAAAACTCCACTAGGAATAGCCAAAATTATGGGCGATGAAAATGGTGTTTCTGAAATTTCTGTTTCTGATGAAGGAGTAGTTTCAAATGCAATTCCAACCGTTTTGCAAGAAGCCGCTTCCCAACTCAACGATTATTTCGAAGGGAAAAGAACGAATTTCTATTTCAAATTAAACCCAATGGGTACTGAATTTCAACAAAAAGTCTGGAAAGCGCTACTCGAAATTCCTTTCGGAAAAACAATGTCGTATTTGGAATTATCCAAGAAATTGGGCGATTTCAAAGCCATTCGTGCTGTGGCTTCAGCCAATGGGAAAAACCCGCTTTGGATTGTCGTTCCTTGTCACCGTGTAATCGGGACAGATGGTTCTCTCACGGGTTATGCTGGCGGATTGTGGCGCAAAAAATGGCTTTTGGAACACGAAAACCCAACTACGCAACAAAGATTGTTTTAAAATTTTAGCCACTAATTCACGAATTTTCCTTACAATTAATTAAATTCGTGAATTAGTGGCTAAACTACATTGCAATGATAGAAAAAATAAACCTCAACAACATTTTGTTTCTCGACATCGAAACCGTTCCAGAAGTGGCCGATTTCAATACTTTGGATGAAGAAATGAAAACGCTTTGGGAACACAAAACCCAATACCAGCGCAAAGACGAATACACGCCCGAAGATTTTTATGACCGAGCTGGAATTTGGGCCGAATTTGGGAAAATTGTCTGCATTTCGGTGGGTTATTTTGTGATTAAAAGCGATATTCGAAACTTTAGGGTGACCTCTTTTTTTGGAGAAGAACCCAAACTTTTGAAGGATTTCAATAATCTGTTGAACAATCATTTCAACCAACCACAACACGTTTTGTGTGGCCATAATGCCAAGGAATTCGATATTCCGTTCCTTGCACGTCGAATGATCATCAACAACATTGCCATTCCCGATAAATTGAATTTGTTTGGCAAAAAACCTTGGGAAATTCCGCATTTAGACACATTAGAATTGTGGAAATTTGGCGATTACAAACATTTTACTTCCTTGAAATTAATGTGCAAAGTCCTCGGAATTCCTTCTCCCAAAGGCGATATCGACGGCAGTCAAGTGGGTCATGTTTTTTATGTAGAAAAAGATATTGATAGAATCGTGACCTATTGCGAAAAAGATACCATTGCCGTGGCTCAGATTTTCTTGCGTTTGAGACGAGAGGATTTATTGATTGAAGAGGAGATTATTCACGTTTAAATTAATCTAAATGTATAAAAAAACTAGTCTTTTTATTTTTAGCCTTGTTGGATTAATTTCATTATTTCTGCCTTATAATAAAGTTATAATCATTGGATGTGGTTTGGATGGTGGTGGTTCTATAGATTACTATTATGACCCTTTTATAAAGTATTTATTTGACTTTTTTACCTTTCCATCCATTACTTATTTGGATATTTTTGAATTTTTAGCGTTTATTCTAGTGATTTTTTCACTTGTGTTTTCACCAGTTTTACTTTTTTTTAATAGAAAAAATATAAGTTTGTTGTTGATTGTTTTAACATTAGGATTAATGTTTATTTCTTTTTACAATTCTTACGATATGTTGGGTTATGGATACTATATAATTCTTCTTCAGCAAAGTGTTCTTTTAGTTCTTGCTATTATTTTCAAAAAACAAAATATTACATTTACAAAAATTAAAGATTATGGTATTAAGTAGATTTTGGTTGGTTATTTTCATTTCGTCGATTGCATTTGTGATTTTTAGTTTGTTTTCGGGGAACAGTTATAGTATTGACAATGTTTTGAACGGAAAAAAAGACGATCCTATTCTGATTTCAGAAAAATATATCGATCAGATTCCTGTTTTTATAAAAGACAGCATCAATAAATCCGATGAAAAAACTTTTATAATCAACAGAGATACTTTAAACGCCGATACTACTTATGTTTATAAAAACAAAACCGTAAAAATTTTCAGTGGAGTTCAAAAATCGGATGGTTTGTTGCCGACTTGTAAAGCCACTTTGCTGGATTTGATTTTGCCATTGATGGCGTATTTGGCTTTTTTCTGTGGACTGATGGAGCTTTTAATCATTTCTGGAGCCTCTGGGAAATTAGCTAAAATGTTGAGTCCCGTTTTTGTAAAAGTATTTCCGAGCGTTCCAAAAGACCATCCTTCTATTTCATATATGACTTTAAATTTTGCCGCCAATTTCTTAGGATTGGATTCGGCTGCCACACCTTTCGGATTGAAAGCAATGGAAAGTTTGCAAGAAATAAATCCCGAAAAAGACAAGGCGAGTGATGCGCAAATCATGTTTATGTGTTTGCACGCTTCGGGACTTACTTTGATAGCAACTTCTATTATTGGCTATCGTGCTGCCGCCAATGCTACGAACCCCGCCGATGTAATGTTGCCTTGTATTATCACTTCATTTATCGGTACAATTGCCGCTTTCTTGATTGTGGGAATCAAACAAAAAATCAACTTCAAAAGTGCCTCTTTGGTTGTGGGCTTGATTACATTAATTGCTGCCATTATTGGTTTGCTGATGTACGTGAACCATTTGGATTTAATTGGCAAAAACTATTTTACCTCTAATCTTTCGGCTTTGATATTGGTTGGGATTATTGTTTTTACTTTGATCTTTTCGTTTATAAAAGAGAAAAAATTTACCGAGGCAAATACGACTGTTTATGAAGCTTTTGTATCGGGAGCGAATAATGGTGTAAAAACTGGAGTTACTATTTTTCCTTATGTTTTAGGAATGTTAGTAGCCATTTCGTTATTCAGAAACAGTGGTTTGTTTGAAATTATTAGCAATTGGATTGCTTTTGCTTTTTCGAATATGGGAGTAAGCAAAGAAATTACAGATGCTTTGCCAGTTGCATTGCTAAGACCGTTCAGTTCTGCGGGTTCAAGAGGATTTTTGATAGATTCAATGAATACTTTTGGTGCCGATTCGATGACAGGACGATTGAGCAGCATTTTTCAGTGCAGTGCTGAAAGTACTTTTTATGTGATTGCGGTTTACTTTGGTTCGGTGAATATCAAAAATACTCGTTACGCTCTGGGAACAATGCTTTTGGTAGATGTGATTTGTGTGATTACAGCAATTTTTGTGGCGAGCTGGTTTTTTTAAAAATGTAACGAATAAAAATGTTTTTTCAATCAGCGGATTCCATACGTTGATTGAAAAATAATATTAGGAGTTTTAATCTATTTTTCTTTCTTTTGATTTTTATACGAAATCATTTAATAACCCATTAAACCACAAACAAAATGTCAAAATATGCTAAATACATTGCTATAGCTTTAGTTATTTTATTCTTGCTTACAAGCATATTAACTTAAAAATAAATACAATATAAAAACTATGAAACATTCTTTTCTAGCTCTACTAGTTGTTGTTTTAATCTCTTGTAACCCCAAGAAAAAAGAAGAAATTGCCACCCCAAAAATCGATAATGAAACGGAAATCCTAAAATACATTGCCGATAATCATTTAAAAGCAAAACGAACCGAATCGGGTTTGTATTATGTAATTGAAGAAGCAGGAACCGGAAAACAACCCGATGCCAATTCAGAAGTTACGGTTGCATACAAAGGCTATTTTACCAATAAAGAAGTCTTTGATCAAAGCGATGAAAAAGGAATTTCTTTTCCATTGCAGAATGTAATCAAAGGTTGGACGGAAGGAATTCCGTATTTTAAAGAAGGAGGCAAAGGAATTCTTTTGATTCCATCTGAATTAGGCTACGGTCCCGATGGTGCTGGTCCAATTCCAGGAGGTTCGGCCTTGATTTTTGATATTAATCTAATTACGGTGAATTAATTTCAATTCCAATACAATTATAAAAAGCTACAATCTTAAAGTTTGTAGCTTTTTTTGTTTCTACTAATCAAAGTCAATATGTTAATTATTTCACTAATTTATAGCGGTTCTTGATATAAATCGCAAAGATTTCTTTCTACAATTCTTATCTTTGACGTTCTAAAAAAACTCAAATTATGGACTTTATATACCAGGATCCTTATCCAATTTTAAAAGACGATACTCAATACCGCAAAATCACTTCCGATTTTGTAAAAGTAGAAAAACTAGGCGACAGAGAAATTCTTACTGTTGACCCAAAAGGCTTAGAATTGTTGGCACAAGAAGCATTGAAAGATGTTTCGTTTATGTTGCGAACTTCGCATTTAGAAAAACTAAAAGCCATTTTGGATGATCCAGAAGCAACCGACAACGACCGATTTGTAGCCTATAATTTATTGCAAAATGCAGTAGTGGCTATTGATGGGGAATTGCCTTCGTGTCAAGATACCGGAACGGCGATTGTAATGGCTAAAAAAGGCGAAAACGTATATACAGGCGTTGATGATGCCGAATGGCTTTCCAGAGGAATTTTTAATACCTATCAAGAAAAAAACCTTCGTTATTCTCAAATTGTACCAATTAGTATGTTTGAAGAAAAAAATTCGGGTTCGAATCTTCCGGCACAAATTGATATTTATGCCAAAAAAGGAGCTACTTATGAGTTTTTGTTCTTGGCAAAAGGCGGTGGTTCTGCCAACAAAACCTATTTGTACCAACAAACAAAATCCTTGCTGAACGAAAAATCTTTGGATGCTTTCATCCGTGCCAAAATAATGGATTTAGGAACTTCGGCTTGTCCGCCCTATCACTTGGCTTTAGTGATTGGAGGAACTTCTGCCGAAGCAAATTTGGCTGCCGTGAAAAAAGCATCGGCGGGTTATTTTGATAATTTGCCAACATCAGGAAATATGGCCGGTCAGGCTTTCCGTGATTTGGAATGGGAAAAAAGAGTACAGTTAATTTGCCAAGAAAGTCAAATCGGAGCGCAGTTTGGTGGAAAATATTTCACCCACGATGTTCGAGTGATTCGTTTGCCACGCCACGCCGCTTCTTGTCCGGTTGGATTGGGAGTTTCTTGTTCGGCCGATAGAAATATCAAAGGAAAAATCACCAAAGACGGTATTTTCGTAGAACAATTGGAAGTCAATCCAAAACAATTTTTGCCTGCAACTCCACCACATTTAGAAGAAGCGGTTGAGGTGGATTTGAACCAACCAATGGCCGATATTCTTAAAAAATTATCGCAATATCCAATCAAAACCCGTTTGAAATTGAATGGAACTTTGATTGTAGCCCGTGACATTGCCCACGCCAAAATCAAGGAATTATTGGATGCTGGTAAACCAATGCCAGAATATTTCAAAAACCACCCAATTTACTACGCAGGACCTGCCAAAACACCGGAAGGAATGCCATCGGGAAGTTTTGGACCAACTACTGCGGGACGTATGGATGTGTATGTTGAGGAATTCCAAAGAAATGGCGGCAGTATGGTAATGCTGGCCAAAGGAAACCGAACCAAAGATGTGATGAATGCTTGTAAAACTTACGGTGGATTCTATTTAGGTTCCATTGGAGGACCAGCGGCGATTTTAGCCAAAGAAAACATTCTTTCGGTTGAGGTAGTTGACTTTGAAGAATTAGGTATGGAAGCTGTTCGTAAAATCACCATTAAAGATTTTCCTGCTTTTATTATTACAGATGATAAAGGGAATGATTTCTTTGCGAATTTGTAGATAAAATAAAAAGAGTTTATTTTTAAATGACCGTCAATGTTGGCGGTCATTTTATTTTAAGAAAGTCAATTTAAGTTTTCTTTTCGTAATAACATATAGATAAACGGGGTTGTACAGGAAACATAATAGTCTCCAAACCATCTACATCATCGGTGGTTTTTGAAACTAAATAATGGTTTTCTACCACGCCTAAATAAGTAAGCAAAGGCGAATAAAAAGTAATCCCGACTTTGTGTTTCGAAATATCGGTGATGTCAGTGTTGATAATATCTAGCTTGTAATTGACAAAGGGGAAATGATTGTTTCCCAATACATCGGTAACGCGATGAAAATTTCCTTTTAATTGTTCGATATAACCATTTGCGGCTATGCCCACTAAATAATGCAACTGTACTGCTTTTTCATTTTCTGACAATAATTCTCTGAATGTGTTTTTGGGTTTCTCTTTCGAGTTAAATTGCTGGTTTTGCATTAAATATTCTTTGTAGGTGTCTTCCCAAACATATTTGTCCCAAAGGAATGTAGAGGAGTTGTCGATTATAATTCGGTAGGCTAATCGTATTATGGCTTTCATAATGGTTTATTTTAAAGAAATTTCCAATACTAAAAGAATCGCATTTTCAGACAATGCTTCCCATTCTATGGTATCTATTTGTTGCAAACTCAATCCGTCTTTAGATTCTAACAATCGGTTTTCGATTTCAAAAGCACCGTTAATAACAAAAACAAAAATGCCATTTGATGTATTTTTAAGCTGGTAAAAGCCTTCTTTTCTGCCTTCGTAAATTCCGATAAAACCCTGTGAATTTCTAGTTTTAAAGAGAGAAATCAATTGATTTTTTTGGGTTAAATCAAAATCAACGGGCTTGGAATTGTTTTGAAAACCTGAATTTTTAAAGTCGAAACCCATTTGTAGATAACTCACATTTTCATCAAAAGGATTAGAAACTTCAAATGACATTCCTTTTTGGTTTGTTATGTGCTGTATTTGTTCTACTCTTATGAAATTTTCGTTTCCCAAACTGTCTTTGTATTCTATACCGCCAAAAAGAGGTAAAATGAATAACTCTATATTAGATGATGCAGCAGTTGTTTGTTTGTGTTTTGGAGCCAGTATTTCTTCATTCAAAAATTGCAAAGACCCAAATGGTTTTCTGGAATCATTTTGATAGTTTTCGAAATTGAAAGTAGACAGGCGTTTAAAACTTTCGGATGTGGTTTCTCCTCGAAAATCGGCTTTATATATTTGGGCAAGATGCTGTTGTATCATATAAATAGCTTTTGACAATTAAAAAAATTACCTGCAAAATCTAGAAATCTTACAGGTTTTGGCGTCATTTTTTTACTAATTCAAAAATCAACCTGCAACATTTATAGTATGTGTTAAAATAAATCCAGCGGCTACACTTCCGGTAACGGTGGACATTTCATTGGCTACACTATCAGAAAACACATTATCAGAAGCATTATAGGTATAACCCGATAATCCTTTGGTATATCCATTGGCTGTTGACGCATTGACTAGTGCTACGGCACTTCCTGAACCTTCTGGAAAAGCAATTTGAGTAACCAGTAACGAAGTTCCCGAAGCGTTGTAAATATGTACGTGAATGTGAGTTGCTCTACTGGTGTACCAACCCGGAAAAATAGAGGTAAAACTAACCAGTCCGTTAGCATTGGTTGTTTGTCTGCCTCTTAAGAAATGAGCGCTTGTAAAATCGGCTGACTGCATTGAAGTTCCTCCGTATTCAGAATAATAACCGTCTTTGTCGCAATGCCAAATATCGACAATGGCTCCAGCCAATACTGCACAGCTGGCATTGGTATTTTTGATGGTGATATTGATTGTGAATCCTACACCTGTTCTATCACTTACAATATTTGCCGTAACTAATGAAGAAGGTGATTTGGTTGGAAACGGGCCAGCGGTTTCTGACGAAGTAACCGAACAAGAAGTATTTGTTGATCCTCCTGTATTTGTAGCTTGGGTAGTGTCTGTTGTTGATGTAGAAGAAGAAGAAGCATCATCACTACTACAGGCTTTAATTACAGGAATGGTCAAAGCACCAAGACCAGCTAAACCTAATCCTCTTAAAAATTCTTTTCTTTCCATAATAATAGTATTTTAAGGTTACGGATATAAAAGTATTTAAACTCACAAAAGTTTATAAATTTATGAGGTAATAGATTGTTTTTATGAGGTAAATGGATGAAAATAAAGTTGAATTTGTAATTTTTTAACAATAAAAATTAATCCTTGTTGAGTAAAGTAAAAAAAGCAGTTTCATAACTGGCGCTTACTGGAATCTCTTCTTCCTGAATGAAGATGATTTTATTTCGAACTTTTTCTATTTTAGAAATAGGAACTATAAACGATCGATGTACCCGTGCAAATTCAGTCGCTGGGAGTTTTTCCAATATTGCTTTCAAAGTCATTCTGGCGACAATTGTTTTTTGGTTTTGAATATGAATTTTCAAGTAATCATCCAGTCCTTCGATGAACAATATATCCGAAATTAGAATTTTAATCAAACTGTAATCTGCCCGAATAAAAAGGTAGTTTTGTTCGGGATTTTGATTTTGAATTTTCCATTGTGAATAGGCTTTTTCTACCGCCTGCTGAAATCGGGAGAATGAAAAAGGTTTCAGAAGATAATCGGTCGCACTCAACGTAAATCCTTCCACAGCATATTCAGAATAAGCAGTTGTAAAAATGACCATCGTTTTATGTGGCAGTTTTTTATAAAAATCAATTCCCGAAATAGAAGGCATATTGATATCTAAAAACAATAAATCTACCGGATATTTTTTCAAATATTTGAAAGCATCATCCGATTTAGTAAACTTTTTTTGCAAGTCGATAACATCAATTTTGTCGCAAAAACTTTCTAAAACATCCAGTGCTGGCGGTTCGTCATCTAGTGCAATTGCTTTTATCATCCTACTTTTAGGGTTAAAGTTACAGTATATTTTTTTGGACTGTCGTCAATTTTTAATTCGTGATTATCGGGATACAAAAGGGTCAATCTTTCTATAGTATTTTGCAATCCAATACCTCCATCCGATTGTAGATTTTCTACTTTATGATTGGAAACAAATAAAGTCAAAAAATTATTTACAATATCAATTTTAATAACAATTTCTGAATCCTGATTGGGATTTACCCCGTGCTTGAAGGCGTTTTCTATAAACGAAATTAAAATGAGTGGTGTGATACTCTTGCCATAAGGATTTCCTTCTACATTATATTCTACATTAACCGTATTGCCCAAACGTGTTTTTTGAAGTTCTACAAAATTGTTAATGTAATTGATTTCTTTTTCTAAAGCAATAACATCATCGTTGGCATTGGTAATAATGTAGCGCATTAATTCGGATAATTGTACCACGGCATCGGCAGTTTTATCGTCTTTTTTTATGGCTAATGAATAAATACTATTCAAGGTATTGAACAAAAAATGAGGATTAATTTGTGCTTTCAAAAAAGACAATTCCGATTTCATTTTGTCTTTCTCCACCTTTTGCAAACGAATATTAATGGCAATCAACAAACTAGTAACAACACCGATTAAATAAACTAATATTGTGTGTCCGTATTGAGAATGTGGGCCTCCCATTGGTTTAGGATTAAAATGTTTGGAAGGGGAAAAATTTCCGTGTGTTGGTGGCCGAAAATCTTCTTTAAAGGAAAATACAGGTCTAAAATCCAAAAAATTACGCTCCGGATTATCGAAAAAAACAGACATCCAAAGAAAAAATAAAAAAAACAAGATGATGAGAAAAAAGTACACTACTCTTTCATTAGAAAAATAGACTTTAGGAATTAAATAATAATAGTTTAAATAGAAGAAAATCAATAACGTAAAATAGGTAAAAAAGTACAGTCTGTCGTGTCCACTACCCGATAAATCTGGCAAACTAAAAACACTCCCTGAAGCAGTAAGCAAATAAGGTAAAATCATAAATGCCAAACAAATACATAAATGCATAGCATAAAAAGAAACTGTTTTTTTCATAGTGAAATTATTGTTTCAAAAGTATGATTGTTAGGGTTTTCAATAAAATTATTTAGGTAAAATGGGTAATTGTTGCGGTAGTTTAAGAAAGTATAGAACCACTTATGGAAAAGTGTTGTTAATCAATCACCATTTCCGGAATTTCTCCATCGATAATTAATTCAGCTTCGGTGGAAGCCATAATATGTTCTACAGAAATACCAGGCGCACGTTCCAATAGTTTAAAACCTTTTGGAGTCAGTTCGAGAACGGCCAATTCGGTTACGACTTTTTTCACGCAGCCAACGCCTGTTAAAGGCAAAGTACATTTTTTGAGAATTTTGCTTTCTCCCGCTTTGTTCACGTGCATCATTGCCACGATAATATTCTCGGCTGAAGCGACCAAATCCATCGCGCCGCCCATTCCTTTGACCATTTTTTCGGGGATTTTCCAGTTGGCAATATCGCCGTTTTCGGCCACTTCCATAGCACCAAGAATTGTCAAATCGACGTGTTGTCCACGAATCATTCCGAAACTGGTTGCCGAGTCAAAGAAAGAAGCACCTTCCAAAGTCGTGATGGTTTGTTTTCCGGCGTTGATTAAATCAGCGTCTTCTTCGCCTTCAAAAGGGAAAGGACCCATTCCCAAAACGCCGTTTTCACTCTGAAATTCCACTTCAATTCCTTTTGGGATATAATTGGCTACCAAAGTTGGAATGCCAATTCCGAGGTTTACAAAGTATTTATCCTTGACTTCTTTGGCGATGCGTTTGGCGATGTCTTCTTTTGTTAGCATATTTTTAATTTTTAAACCATTAAGATAAATTAAGATTTTGAACTTTAAAAGTAATAGAAGGTCATTTAAGTTTTTGTTGATTAAAAAAATTATTTTTTTATCAAGCTAACTCAAATCCATTGTTGTAGCTGTAGTGGCTGGCATTATTCATCTTTAAGAATTCTGCTATAATAATTAAAAATATCTATTGTTCTTTCAACTACTAAAGATGAATATTGACCCATTCGAATATTTGATTGAATTGTTCCGCCTCCTGAATATTGATCATCAGTCATAGTTCCAATTAATTTGAGTTCAGCATCACGAAATACCAACCAGGCTTTTTGCGCTGTAATAAGAATTTTTTTGTCTTCGGGTTTAAGCAATTTCATAAGTTTGCCATAATACTTGTTCATTAACTTGTCGTAGGAAGTAGTCAATTCATCAACTGTTATATTCATTCCTGTTGTTGAATAATCAATTTCCATTCGTTTGGAAGCTATTGTTTCTATTCGGAATGTATCTATTTTGAATTCTATTTCATCAGCATTTAATTCTTGTTTTGAAAGCTTTAGTTTTAGTTTAGGGATTTGGGCTTCTACTTCTGCTTTTATTTTTTTTAAAATTTCTGGAGACATTTCTTTTGGACCATTTTGACCAAGAGCAATGTTTCCTATAATGCAAAGAATCATTGATAAAAAAAAGTGTTTCATATATTATTGGTTTTTCTAAGCTAACAACAAACTATTTTCTTTCTCGAACAGTCCTCTTCTCAATCCGCTTTTCGTATTTCTCTCCTTGAAAAATGCGCTGAACAAAAATTCCGGGAATGTGAATTTGGTTGGGGTCAAGCGTTCCTGCTTCTACCAGTTCTTCTACTTCGGCGATAGTGATTTTGGCAGCTCCAGCCATACACGGATTGAAGTTTCGAGCGGTTCCTTTGAAGATGAGGTTTCCTGCCGTGTCGCCTTTCCAAGCTTTTATAATGGCAAAATCAGCTTTGAAAGCCAATTCCATTACGTGCATTTTTCCATTGAATTCGCGGGTTTCTTTACCAATGGCGACTTCGGTTCCGAAACCTGCAGGTGTGAAAAAAGCGGGAATTCCAGTTTGGGCTGCACGACAACGTTCGGCTAAAGTTCCTTGCGGAATAAGTTCTACCTCGAGTTCGCCGGAAAGCATTTGGCGTTCGAATTCGGCATTTTCTCCCACATAGGAAGAAATCATTTTCTTGATTTGGTGTTTTTGTAAAAGCAGTCCCAATCCAAAATTATCAACACCGGCATTGTTGGAAATGCAGGTCAAATCCTTGGTTCCTTTTTTGACGAGTTCGGCGATGGAGTTTTCGGGAATGCCACACAATCCGAAACCGCCCAGCATTAAGGTCATTCCGTTTTCGATTCCTTCGAGTGCTTCTTGTACGTTGTTAACTTTTTTGTTGATCATAATTAACCACTAATTTAAACAATTAAAAACGTTTATTTCAAAAAATTAAGGTTTTTAAAGGCTTGTTTTGTTGCATTGATTCTAGCTGAGTAAAAGTCTTCATTGGCGGCTTCCTTTTTCATAGGTTCTAGATTTGTAGCAAAGAAATAAACTTTGTTTTTTACTTCAAAATAACCAACAAACCAACCATTATACAAATCGTTTTTTGCTGACAAACCTGTTTTTCCGCTTAGGGTATATTCATCTGTTTTCTCAATTAGCATTATGCTTTTCACTATTGATTCGGTTCTTTTTGAAATAGGCAATTCTGAAAAATAGAATTTTTTTAGAAACTGAATTTGTTGGGTTTGGGATATTTTGGATTTTCCATCAAGCCAAAAAACATCGATGGTTGTGTTGTCAAAAACCATTTCTTTATAATTGAGTTTATTGAGATAGTTTTTCATTCTTTCGACACCAATTTTTCGCGCTATTTCCTGATAACAAGGAACACAAGAAACCTGAAATGCATCTTTGAAAGTTAAATCTTGTTCCCATTTTTTATTCCATCTTTTTTCTCCGTTCCATTTAAAAACATCGGACTCATTCTTTATTACACCGGTTTCAAGTGCAATAATAGAATTTGGAATTTTAAATGTGGATGCGGGAATAATTCCGGTTTTTGCCCAAGAAAAATCATTGGAATAATACGTTTTATCTGTAAAGGAGTAGATTAAAATTGACCCTTTAACTTTTAAACTGTCTAGTATTTTGTTGAATTCAGGAACAAGAGTCTCTTTGTCCTGACTATTTTTTGTTTGGCAAGTCATTGTTAAACTCATCAATAAAATCCAAAAAACAGCTATTCTTTTCATAGATACTTCGTTTATATTTAGAAACAAATGCCCTAGCCCTGATGGGAACGGCATCCTTTTGTGGCGGGGTTCGCCACAAAAGATACAGTGTACAGCAGGAAACAGCTCCTAGAAACTATAAATCGAATTCTTCGGTTTCTTGTTCAACGGCTGTGGTGTCTTTTACAACTTTTGGGCGGGTGTAACAATCTACCTTTATAGAAAGATTGGCAGGTCTATCGAATTCTTCTTTGGAAACTTTGAGGTTTTCATCTTCGTAACAAAGTTTCATAAAATAACCCCAAACGGGTAATGCGGCTGTTGCTCCTTGTCCATAAGTCAAGCTTTTGAAACGTGCCGAACGGTCTTCGCAACCTACCCAAACTCCAGTAACTAAGTTAGGAACCATTCCCATAAACCAACCATCCGACTGGTTTTGAGTTGTTCCTGTTTTTCCAGCAATTGGATTGGTAAACATATACGGATATCCTGTCCAGCGATTGTCTCCACTACCGCCACCTTGTGTTCTTAATCTAGCTCCTGAACCACTTTCAGTAACGCCTTCGAGTAATTTGATTACGGCAAATGCGATATCTTTGTTCAATACATCGTGAGATTCTGGAATGGGTTCGTAGATTACAACGCCACTTTTGTCTTCGATTCGAGAAATGAATTGAGGTTTTACATAAACACCTTGGTTGGCAAAGGTTCCGTAAGCTGCCACCATGTCTTCTACGGTAATGTCAACAGCGCCTAATGCGATAGAAGGCTGAGCTGGAATATCAGATTTTACGCCTAATTTATGGGTTAATTCGATTACGGCTTCAGGTCCCGTTTTGTCTATTAATTTGGCCGAAATGGTGTTGATAGAATTGGCTAATCCTTGTTTCAAAGTAACCATGCCACGGTATTGATTGTTAGAATTTCTTGGTTCCCAATCTTCGGTTACGTGATGACGTCCTTTTCGAATCATAAACGGTCCATCGAGGATGGTATCACAGGGAGACATTCCTAGTTGTTCGATTGCGGTTGCATACACAAATGGTTTGAATGTAGAGCCTACTTGTCGTGCACCTTGACCTACGTGATCGTATTGAAAATATTTGTAATTGATTCCACCCACCCAAGCTTTGATGTTACCCGTTTGTGGTTCCATAGCCATTAAACCCGATTGCAAAAAGTGTTTGTAATATCGGATGGAGTCTAAAGGAGTCATAATGGTGTCTCTTTCGCCTTTCCAAGTGAAGACTTTCATTTTTGTTTTTTTGCTGAACGAGGCTATTATATCTTCTTCGGATTTTTCCATTTCGGACATCACTGTCCATCGGTAGGAAGCTTTCATGGCTTGTTTGAGTATGCGTTGGGTTTCGGCCTCGGTAATGTTTACGAATGGTGCATTCTTATTGGTTTTAGCTTCTTCAAAAAACTGTTCTTGCAGGTTTTCCATATGTTTGGCAACGGCTTCTTCGGCATGTAATTGCATTCTAGAATCGATGGTGGTGTAGATTTTTAAACCGTCTTTGTAGATGTTATAATCGGATCCATCGGCTTTTTTGTTGGTTTCCATCCATTTTTTCATGTATTCACGCAAATATTCTCTGAAATAAGTAGCTGTTCCTTCGCGGTGGCTTTCTAGTTTGAAATGCAGAGTGATTGGTAATGCTTGAAGTTTTTCTTTTTGACCTTGGGTAATGATACCTCCTTTTTCCATTTGCGAAAGCACTACATTTCTTCGGTTTTTAACTCCTTGTGGATTTTTTACAGGGTTGTATAAACCTGAATTTTTGAACATTCCGACCAAAATTGCCGATTCGTCTATGGTTAAATCTTTGGGTGCTTTTGAAAAATAGGTTTGGGCTGCCGAACTTACTCCAACAGAATAGTTTCCAAAATCATAGACATTGCAATACATGGCAATGATTTCGTTTTTGGTGTATTGTCTTTCTAATCTGATGGCGATAATCCATTCTTTGATTTTTTGAACGATTCGAAAAGGCAAGAATTTTGAACCTTCGCCGTGGAATAATTGTTTGGCTAATTGTTGGGTTAGCGTACTCGCTCCGCCACTTGTTCCTAAACTGGCAATGGCTCTTAATGTTCCTCGTCCATCAATTCCTGAATGTTCATAAAAACGTTCGTCTTCAGTTGCTACCAGTGCATCTACCAGATTTTTAGGTAAGTCAGAATATTTTAATTGCGACCTGTTTTTTTCGAAATATTTACCTAAAATCACTCCATCAGACGAGATGATTTCGGTGGCCAAATTAGAATCGGGATTTTCTAAATCCTCAAACGAAGGCATAGACCCAAAAAGTCCCCAAGAGGCAAATAGGAAAAATAATAATAATCCTCCAAGGCCATAAAAGAAAACTTTCCAAAATTTCTTTTTATAGTAGGTGATGTCTTTTTCAATATTTTTTGTCTGAATATTTTTCTTTTGAGTAGCCATATTTTTTTAATCTATTTTTTCTATTCTAAAACCTACTTCTGTGATTCCTTCTAAAGCGGTTACACCTGGAACTTTTCCGTTTTCGCGAACTGCTTGTTTGATGTTGACTTTGTATTTTCCTCTAAAGCGAACTTTTTCTTTATAAAAAAGTTTGTTTTCCTTGATGTCTGAAAATCCTTCTCCCATAAGAGATCCGTCTGGATTGGCCATTTCGTACTCAAGTGTATCTACTTTTGTAAATCCATTGGGCATTTCGAGGCCCACAATCAAAAACAGATTGTTGAACGGATAGTTGTTGTTGTCTCTCAAAGTTACAAAAAGATTGTATCGTTTTGTCGAATCTAATTCGGGTAAATTAAATGAAACAATACTGTCTTTGTGCCAAGCTGTTCCTACGGATTTGTATTCGTCGAAAACTCTTTTTTTGTCGCACGAAAAAAAGAGAATTACAACTAAAAGCAATATTGCGCTATTCCTTATTCTCATTTTTAGTAATAATTATAGGTTTTCTCGCAACTACAGGTTTTTTCTCGTTAGTGTTATTGTTGTTATTGGGTTTAGGCTTGTTGTTATTGGGTCTGTTGTTGTTATTAGGCCTGTTGTTATTAGGTTTATTATTGTTGTTAGGTTTGCTAGTAGTATTGCTATTTGTATTAGCATTAACATTGTTATTATTAGCAACAATTAAATTTTCGCCGTTTTTACGTTTTTTATTTGGTTTTTTCTTTTTCTTAGGCTGATCAAAACGGGTTAAACTTTCCTGACCCATTGCGTTATTAAAATGTTTTTCAGGCTCTTGAACAATTACTATGGCAAAGTCTTCGAGTGAAGCTACTTTGTTTTTGAGTTTGTTTTCGGCAACAATTTCTTTTACTTGATCTATTTTTAAAACATGCCAATTGGCAAAATCATTGGTATAAGCAAACCACATCAATCCTTTGAAAATATCTTGTTTTTGGCAAATGGCATCGCCTTTTTCAGTTACTAATTTAGTGTCAAAGTCCGGAAACCCTTTTAGAGCATCCATGTAAGTGTCGAGTTCGTAATTCAAGCAGCATTTTAATTTTCCGCATTGTCCAGCCAGTTTTTGTGGATTCAAGGACAATTGTTGGTAGCGTGCCGCAGAGGTGTTTACGCTTCTAAAATCGGTTAGCCAAGTAGAACAACACAATTCTCTTCCGCAAGAACCAATGCCGCCCAAACGAGCTGCTTCTTGACGCAAACCTACTTGTTTCATCTCGACTCTGGTGCTAAATTCTTTCGCAAAGTCTTTGATTAAAAGTCTGAAATCGACTCTGTCGTTGGCTGTGTAATAAAAAGTAGCTTTAGAACCATCGCCTTGAAATTCGATATCAGAAATTTTCATTTCTAGTTTTTGAGAAATGGCCAATTCACGAGCACGAACTTTCATCGGTTCTTCTCTATCGCGAGCAATAGACCAAATATCGATGTCTCTTTGTGATGCTTTTCTATATACTTTAGGAACATCTGTATTAGAAGAATTGACTCCTTTTTTCTTCATTTGAATGCGAACCAATTCGCCTGTTAGGGTAACAATTCCGATGTCATGTCCAGGAGATGCTTCGGTAGCGACAATGTCTCCTATGCTTAGCGTTAATTTTTCTGTATTGCGAAAAAATTCTTTTCTTCCGTTTTTAAAACGGACTTCTACACAGTCAAAAGGCGCTTCTCCGTTAGGTAAACTCATATTAGAAAGCCAGTCAAAAACCGTCAATTTGTTGCAGCTATCGGTGCCGCAAGTCCCATTATTTTTACAACCCTTTGGTGCACCGCCATCAGAGGTTGAACAACTTGTACATGCCATAATTTTATATGTAGTATTGCGATAGACGCAATTTAAGTTCTTAAACGTTTTAATCGGTAAAGATATTATTTTTAGTTTAAAGTTTAAAGTTTAAGGTTTCAAGTTTTTGAAAACAAAAAACCTCTAATTTCTTTTTTACAGAATTAGAGGTTTTTTTTATACAATAAATTAGATTAGGTTTCCTTTACCGAAATTATCTTCACAGGACAAGCTTTGGCAGCCAATTCACAGCTTTCGGTTATAGTGTGGTCGGGCGATTTTAAGGTAAAAAAACCTTTGGCATTGACACTTTTTATCAATACCGATTTCCCGTCTTTTTTAGACATTTGAAATTGAACGGGTGCCATTTCTACGCAATAATTGCACCCAATACATTTGGCTCTTTGCAGTGTTACAATAACCATTAGGCTTCCACGATTTTATATAATTTGTCAGACATTCGGATTCTGAAAGGTAATTTTAAGGTGCAATCGTCGCCTTTAGAGGCTTTCTCTGCCGTAACATCATTTACAAACATTTCCTCGATAACCATTTCTTGTGCTCCTGTGCTTGGTCCTGTGACTAATATCTTGTCTCCAATTTGAATGTCATAGGCTTCAATTTTAAACTGTCCAATTTCTGCTTTTGGGAAAAAGTGAGTTCCTTTGCCCACATACACTTTCTTTTGTGTTGCCATTGATCCTGAAACATCGCTCCATTCGCCCAATTCTTGGCCTAAATAATAGCCAGACCAAAATCCACGATTGTAAACTGTGCTTAAAGCTTCCATCCAAACCGCTATTTTTTCTTTCGAAAAACTGCCTTCGTAATAACTGTCAATCGCTTCGCGGTAGGTTTTTACTACGGTTGCCACATATTCTGGTGCACGACCACGACCTTCAATTTTCAAAACTTGAATGCCGGAATCAATCACTTGATCTAAGAAATCTAGCGTGCATAAATCTTTTGGCGACAATAAATATTCGTTATCTACTTCAATTTCGAAACCCGTTTCTTGGTCGATAACGGTGTATTTTTTGCGGCAATTTTGCTTGCAAGCTCCACGATTGGCCGATGAATTGTCGGAATGTAAACTCAAATAGCATTTTCCAGAAACGGCCATACACAAGGCACCGTGACCAAAAATTTCTATTTCTACTAATTTTCCGTTAGGGCCTTTTATGTCTTCTTTTATGATTTGTTCGGTGATGTTTTTCACTTGGCGAAGGCTCAATTCTCGACTCAAAACCATTGTATCTGCAAAAAGGCTGTAGAATTTTATGGTTTCGATATTGGTAATATTCAATTGGGTCGAAATATGAACTTCCATTCCAATGCCTCTTGCCATTGCAATCACGGCTTGGTCTGAAGCAATTACTGCCGTAATATTGGCTTCTTTGGCTTTGTTTAACAATGTTTTTACAACCGACAAATCGTGATCGTAAATAATGGTGTTTAAAGTCAAATAACTTCGAACGTTTTTTTCTTCACAGCGACGAGCAATTTCCTTCAAATCATCCATTGTGAAATTTACTGTTGCTCGGGCGCGCATATTCAATTGCTCTACTCCAAAATACACGGAATCGGCACCATTGTCTAAACCAGCTTGCAAGGATTCGAAGTTTCCGGCCGGAGCCATTAATTCTATTTTGTTATTTGTTGTCATTTTATAGGATGTAAATCTTTGTCAAAGTTCAAAATTTCACAAAGATGATGGGTGAATTTCTTTAAAAACTAGTTTAAAATTTTATATAATTTATCCGATAATCGAATTCTAAAAGGAACTTTAAAAGTCACCATTTCACCAGAAACAGCTTTTTGAGATTCGACATCATTGACCAACATTTTTTCGACAATCAACATTTCTTCGCCAGTTGTAGCACCTTTGATTAGAATGGAATCGCCAATATTAATTTGGTTTTCTTCGATTAAAAATTGAGCAATATTAGTTTTTGGAAAAAAGTGAGTGCCTTTTCCGAGGTATTGTTTTTTTATTTTTGGCTCTTTTTTAAGGAGCGGTTTTGATTTTATGAGTTCGCTTAAATTTGGAACATTCGCCAAAGGATCTTGGTTGTTTTTGAAAGTCAAAACATCCGATTTTCCTTTTTTGAAGATTTTGTTTCCGTTTTTAACGCCTCTTCGAATGGCTTTTTGTTCCTCTTCTGGGAGATGAATTACAGTCACACATTCGGTTGAACAGCAGCCGTGCATTTTTTCTTTGCAAGACTCACATTGAATAAAAAGTAAATGACAGCCTTCGTTCAAACAATTGGTATGAACATCGCAAGGTGCACCACATTGATGGCATTGCGAAACGATATCGTCTGTAATTCTTTCGCCCAGACGGTGATCGAAAACGAAGTTTTTACCAATGAATTTGCTTTCCAGATTTTCTTCCTTGATTTGTTTGGCATAATTGATGATGCCGCCTTCAAGTTGGTACACATTTTTAAAACCTTGGTGTTTAAAATAGGCCGAAGCTTTCTCACAACGGATTCCTCCTGTGCAATACATCACTAAGTTTTTATCTTCTTTGAAATCCTTTAGCTGCTCGTTTATGATGGGCAAAGATTCTCTAAAAGTATCTACATCGGGTGTGATAGCTCCTTTGAAATAGCCAATTTCGCTTTCATAGTGATTTCTAAAATCGACTACGATAGTGTCTGGATTTTCTAAAATTTCATTAAATTCTTTAGCTTTTAAATGAATTCCGATATTGGTTACGTCAAAAGTAGCGTCGTTTAAACCGTCGGCAACAATCTTGTCACGCACTTTTATGGTCAATTTCAAAAACGAATGATCATCGTGCTCTACGGCAATATTCAATCGCATTCCCTTCATAAAATCATAAGCTTCGACAGTGTCTTTGAACGCATAGAAATTATCTGCGGGCAATGATAATTGAGCATTAATGCCTTCGTGGGCAACATAAATTCGACCTAAAACCTCAAGCGGATTCCAAGCTAGAAATAAATCGTTACGAAATTGGGTTGGATTTTGAATTTGCGCATAGGCATAAAAAGACAAGGTGAGACGTTGCTTTCCAGCATCGTCAATCATAACAGTCCTTTCCTCTGCGCTTAAAGTGTTGTACAGTTGCATGCTATAAACAGGTTTAAGATGAGAAATATTTTTGCAAAAGTAGCTAATTTATCTAGAAATTGCAACGAACAAGAAGAGCTCAGAATGAGTTCAATAGGGGCTATTGATGGATGGTAATTATTTAAACGCAAAAAGCACTAAATAAATAGTGCTTTTGATAAATTTTGAGCCAAAAAAGTTTAGCAATACTCGTTGAAAGCGTCTTTCAAATTGTCTGCAATTAATTCGGCAGGACGACCCTCGATATGATGACGTTCTAGCATGTGAACCAATTCTCCGTTTTTGAACAAGGCAATACTTGGTGAAGATGGAGGAAAAGGAAACATATGTTCTCTTGCAGCATTAACCGCTTCTTTGTCAACTCCTGCAAAAACAGTCACTAAATGATCTGGTTTTTTGGCACCTTCTAAACTCATTGCTGCTCCTGGACGTGCATTTCTAGCTGCACAACCGCAAACTGAATTCACCACCACCAATGTAGTTCCTTCGGCTTTTATTGCATCATTTACTGCATCGGCATTATGTAAATCTTGAAAACCTACTGAAGTTAATTCAGCTTGCATTGGCAATACCATTTCTTGTGGATACATATTTTTTAATTTTAAGATTATTGTTTGATAAGTTGCAAAGTTACGAAGTTTCAAATCAAGATATAAGTTTGAATTATAAAGTTTTGTTATAGTTTGATAAGGATACAGTTATTTTAATTTTTCCAGAATTATGATTAACTCTTTCGCCTTCAAAAAAGAATGCTTTTGAAAAACTATCGAAAAATCCGATTGTAAAACAGTAAGTGTTGGATACACTACTTGCGAATCGATAGTTGCTAACTGTGTAGCGAGTTCGTGGATTCCAGTATTTTGTCCTTTGGGTTGAAATTTAAAAGTATGATTATTGAAATGAATGTCTGATTTACTTTCGGCATCCAATGAAATGAAGTAGAAATCTGAATTTAAAAGACTAATGATTTCAGGGTTTTTGAAAGTGGAATTCTCCATCATTTTGCAGTAATTACACCAAGAGGTATTAATAAAAATCACAAATGGTTTTGGATTTTCTTTAGAAAGTTTTTCGGCTTCTTCAAAAGTATGGGTTTTCAATTGGGCAAAACCAGATGGCATTGTCCAGAAGAAAATGAATAATATATAAAGACTTTTTTTCATTTAATTTTTTTAGCCACAGATTTGCAGATTAAAAATAATTTTTGAAAATCTGTGAATCAGCGGCTATGCTTTTAAGTAGTTTAATAAAAATTATACCGCAACCCAAAAAAACCTCGAATCCCCTGATTAGGACCATAAACATAAGTCGTGTCAAAGGTTAAACCATACGGATTATCAGGAGTTACCAATACTTTTCCATTCGAATCATATTGTACATTTTTGTCGAATGGATCTTCGGTTCTAGAAATCAAGAACGGATTATTTCGTTTGGGCGTAAAATTTAGCAGGTTTTTGATGCCAGCGTAGAGTTCGAAATTCTTCCAGCCTGAATAGGTAAATTGAATGTTCTGCAGACTGTACCAAGGCGAATTTGGATTTCTTGGATCGGTTTCGCTTAGTAAAGGCAATTTCATCGGGCTGTACACATTTCCAGTATAATCAATTATGGTTTTTATTTTGTCTATTTTATAAGAAACTGTCCAAGTTCCTGTGAAATTTTCGGTCAAAAGCGGTCTTGTTTTAATGCCGTTTTCCACATTGGAAACATCCATATAAGTCGCTCCCAAAATAAATTTTAATCCATTCGTGAAATTAATATCCGTATTACAGCTAATCCCTTGGCTCAAAGCATAACCATCAATGTTGTCATAAATGATTTTATTGGGATCAATTTCATAATCGGATACAATTTTGTTGCTGAATCGGGTGTAGAAAGCAGTAGTTTCAATGCCTAAAAATGTGCCATTGTCCAAATAGATTTTCTTGATGTAATTCAGATTGGCATTGATGGATTTTTCGGGGTCTAAATTTTCGGCAATTACCACTTCACGCGAACCAGTTAAGGCAGCGTGATCTTCAGTAAACAGATTGACTACTCTAAAACCTGTTCCAGCATTCAATCGAAGGATATTATTGTTGTTGAATTTTACTTTATAGGCAAATCTTGGCGTGAAAATGTTTCCGTGAATGGAATTGTAATCGTATCGAATGCCTAAAAGGACTTTGTGTTTTTCGCTAAAAGTAATTTCGTCCTGAAGAAATATCCCAGGAAGCCAGGTTTTTTCAGGATTGTTTTCGGTTAAAATAGCGGTGGCTGTTGTGTTGTCGTCATAATAGGTATAGCGAGAAGCAATTCCAGCCAATAAATCGTTGTTTTGAATTTTCTTGTCCCAAGTTAGTTGGGCAAAACCAATTTTTTGATTGGCAATATACGAAGTCGTTCCGTAGTGGCTGTCCTGAAAATGCGCTGTTCCCGAAAAGGAAAGCATCAGTTTTTCGGTGGTGGGCAATTGATAACTTCCTATCAGCTCGCCTCGTTTGGTATAAATACTTTCGCCATAAATTTCATTGCCACCACGGTATTTTTTCTCCCAACGTACATCGCCACCCCAACGATCTTCGTACATTCCGCGAACGGCAATCGTGAATAATCGGTTTTGGTTTCGAGAAAAATTCAATTTATTAAAAACCGAAATCCTGTTTTGAGCCGTTACATCGGTAAAACTATCATTGTCGTTGTCAATAGTTTGATTGTAATTGTAATAATTCAACCCCAATAATGAAGTGGCTTTTTTGCCAATATTAAATTTTCCGCCAATATCAGCATTGGTTTCTAGCCAAGAAGTTGTAAAAACATCGGCAGAATATAGGGGAGCATTATTTGGATTTTTGGTGATAATGTTGATTAATCCGCCCACAGCTTCACTTCCGTATAAAGAGGAAGCTGGGCCTTTCACAATTTCGATTCGTTCGACCAAAGAATTCGGAATTCCAGACAATCCATAAACAGTTGATAAACTGCTCACAATTGGCATTCCATCGATCATTACCGATGTATAAGGCCCTTCCAATCCGTTGATGTGAATGTCGCCTGTGTTGCAAACGCCACAGTTGAGCTGAGGTCGTACTCCGTTTACATTTTGCAAAGCTTCATAAATACTGGCGGTTGGATTTTTTTTGAAGAAAACAGGAGAATAAACTTCAACAGGAACGGCACTTTCGAGTCTTCTTATGGGTTTTAAAGTCCCCGAAACCACAACTTCGTTTAGTTCATTTTGATTGTCTTTCTTTTCAATAGAATCATTTTCTGTTTTTGGAATTGTGTTTTGTGAAAACAATAGGTTAATTGAAAAGAATGATATAAGTAAAAATATATATTTCATTTGAGTAAATTAAATTTTAGACAAAGCTAAAAAAATAATTACCCAAACAAAATTTATTTGTATATATTTGCCTTAACAATTCAATTTCAGCTATGAGCAAATCATTAGAAGAGGTCAATCAATCGGTTCAGACACAAAATAAAACTTCCATTTTCAGAAAAATATTAGCCTTTTTTGGGCCTGCTTATTTGGTCAGTGTAGGCTATATGGATCCCGGAAACTGGGCTACTGATATTGCGGGAGGAAGTCAGTTTGGCTATTCTTTGCTTTGGGTTTTGTTGATGAGTAATATGATGGCATTGCTTTTGCAAAGTTTAAGCGCCAGATTAGGAATCGTGACTCAGCGCGATTTGGCGCAAGCTTCAAGAGAAACCTATTCGAAACCTATTAATTATATTTTATATTTTTTGGCCGAAATTGCTATTGCTGCCTGCGATCTGGCTGAAGTTCTAGGAATGGCAATCGGAATTAATTTATTGTTTGATATTCCGCTTATCGAAGGGGTTTTAATCACTGTTTTAGATACATTTTTACTGCTTTTTTTAATCAATAAAGGCATCCGAAAAATGGAAGCTTTTATTATTGTATTGGTCGCTATTATTGGGTTTTCTTTCGTTTTCGAAATGATTTTTGCCCAGCCCGAATTAGACAAAGTCGTTTATGGTTTGATTCCATCCATTCCAACGGAAACTGCTTTGTATATTGCCATCGGAATCATAGGTGCAACGGTTATGCCTCACAATTTATATTTGCATTCTTCATTGGTACAAACCCGAAAATTTGACAGAACTCCAGATGGAATTAAACAAGCTTTGAAATACAATTTCATCGATTCGACTATTGCTTTGAATTTGGCATTTTTTGTGAACGCTGCTATTTTAATTTTGGCGGCAGCCACATTTTATAAAAACGGTTATTTTGAAGTAGCCGAAATTCAGGATGCACATCAGTTCTTGCAGCCACTTTTAGGAACAAAATGGGCACCCATTTTATTCGCAGTTGCCTTGATTGCGTCAGGACAAAGTTCTACCATTACAGGAACTTTGGCTGGACAAATTGTGATGGAAGGCTATTTGAACTTTAGAATGCAACCTTGGGTGCGAAGAATTATTACCCGATTGATTGCCATTGTGCCTGCGGTAGTTGTGATTTTAATTTATGGCGAAAGCGTAACGGGGAAATTATTGATTTTAAGTCAGGTGATTTTGAGTTTGCAACTCGGTTTTGCCATTATTCCACTCATTCATTTTGTGAGTGATAAAACCAAAATGAAAGGATTTCATATTTCTAAAATCACTCAAGTTGCTGCTTGGATTATTGCCACCATTATTGTTTCTTTGAATGCTAAATTGGTTTTTAACGAAATTGTTGGCTGGCTCGAAACTTCAGAAAACCCAATCGTGTTGTGGCTTACGGTCGTTCCATTAGCTTTTGGATTTCTGATTTTGTTATTGTATATCGTTTTCAAACCGTTTATAACCAAAGCAAAACAGGAATTTCAAAATCATTCGCCACACAATTTAAATCTTCAATTTTCTAAAATTGGAACCTACAATACAAAGAAAATCGCAATTGCTGTAGATTTCTCCTCGGCCGATACTATTGCCATAAACAGTGCTTTTGAATTGGGCGGAATAGAGGCAAAATATACCTTGATTCACGTGGTAGAAACAGTGGGGGCAATGGTTTATGGTAAAAATATTGAAGATCACGAAACCCTAATTGATGCAAAATTATTGGCAGAATACAAGGCAATACTTTCGCATAAAGGCTTTACAGTAAAGACAAAATTAGGGTATGGCAAGCCCAATAAAGTGATTCCTGAAATCATCAACAAAGGCAATTTTGATGTTTTAGTAATGGGAACTCACGGTCACACTGGATTCAAGGATTTGATTTTTGGAACCACCGTTGACAAGTTGCGACACAAAATTTCGATTCCATTGTTTATTGTAAAAAATTAGAAAGAAATATTAAGTAAAAAAGAATCAAGTATTAAGATTTTAAAAATCTAAAATCTGTAATCTAAAATCAAATGACTTTATCAGAAGAAAATTATTTAAAAGCTATTTATCATCTTACAACGGTTACTGATGCCGATGTGAGCACTAATGCTATTGCCGAAATGATGGAAACCAAAGCTTCCTCAGTGACAGATATGCTCAAAAAATTGGCCGAAAAAGATTTAGTGAATTACAAAAAATACCAAGGCGTTTCTTTGACCAATAAAGGATTACTTTCGGCCAAAATGATTGTAAGGAAACATCGTTTGTGGGAAGTTTTTTTAGTAGATAAATTAAATTTTGCTTGGGATGAGGTTCATGATATTGCCGAACAATTAGAACATATCAAATCTGAGCAACTCATCAATAAATTGGATGATTTTTTGGGCAATCCAACCGAAGATCCACACGGCGATCCCATTCCAGATGCTCAGGGAAGAATGGCCAAAACGGATAAACAATTGCTTTCGGATTTGGCTATAAATCAAATCGGAATTTGTGTGGGAGTAAAAGATTCTTCGGCCGAATTTTTGAAATATTTAGACAAACAAGCCATTGCTTTGGGTTCAAAAATTGAAATTCTGGCCAAAGAAAGCTTCGATTTATCTACAAAAATAAGAGTAAACGAAACAACAGAATTAACGATTTCGAATAAAATAGCTAATAATCTTTTTGTGAAAGTAGATTACTGACAATTACAGTCTTCGCCACAGTTTTTGTTGGTTTTTTTCTTTTTGAAAAAGAATTTTTTAACCAAAAAAACAATTGCAAATGCTAAGGTGAGGTATGTTAAAATATCTTGAATCATTGCGATTATTTTAATAATTGATAAGCAATTAAGGCTACAATATAGGCAAAACTACTCATAAAAACCAATTGTCCTAAAGGCCATTTCCAACTGTTGGTTTCTTTTTTTGTAACGGCTAAAGTACTAATACATTGCATCGCAAAGGCATAAAACAATAATAACGAAATTCCTGAGGCAAAATTAAATATTTTCTGATCCGTTTCAGGATTAATTTCTTCTTTCATTCGGTTTCGAATCGTGTTGTCATTGTCGCTACCACCAACACTATAAATCGTGGCTAATGTTCCCACAAAAACTTCTCTTGCAGCAAATGAACTAATGATAGCAACACCAATTTTCCAATCGTAACCCAAAGGCGAAATAGCTGGTTCGATGGTTTTTCCCATTAATCCAATGTATGATTTTTCGAGTTTGTAAGCGGCAATTTTGTTTTCTATTTCAACTTTAGAAAGGGTTGCATTTTCGGTTTTTGAAGTAATAATTGTTTCGGCATTTCTGAAATCTTTACTTGGCCCATTGGAAGCCAAAAACCATAAAACTACTGATATTGCCAAGATAATTTTCCCTGCTCCAAATACAAAAGCTTTGGTTTTTTCGACCACGGTTATCATCACGTTTTTGAACATGGGCAATTTGTAATTGGGCATTTCGACCACAAAAAAAGTTTTGCAATTGAGTTGTAGTACTTTATTAAGAATATAAGCCGAAAGAATTGCCATTCCAAAACCAATAAGATATAACAACATTAAGGTCAATCCTTGTAAATTCAATATGCCTAATAGATATTTATCGGGAATAACCAATCCAATTATTATAGCATAAACAGGTAATCGTGCCGAACAAGTAGTGAGTGGTGTTACTAAAATTGTGATTAATCGTTCTTTCCAGTTTTCGATATTTCGGGTTGCCATAATGGCTGGAATGGCACAGGCAGTTCCTGAAATTAAGGGAACAACACTTTTGCCTGAAAGTCCAAATCGGCGCATAATCTTGTCCATCAAAAACACTACTCGGCTCATATAGCCACTTTCTTCGAGGATGGATATGAACAAAAACAGAAAGGTAATTTGTGGAATAAACATCAAAATTCCGCCAATTCCAGGGATAATTCCTTGAGCAATTAAATTAGTAAAAGCTCCTGGAGGCATATTTTCGCTTGCTGCAGTGCTTAAACTGGCAAAACTACTATCAATGAAATCCATTGGAATTTTTGACCATTCGAAGATGGATTGAAAAATTCCGAATAAAATGACAAAGAATATCAGATAACCCCAAACTTTATGGGTGAGAATGCGATCTAGTTTGCTTCTGAAATCGGTGGCTATTGAAGAATCTATATTTAGGCCTGTTTTTAAAGTGTCATTTATAAATTGGTAACGCTTGATGGTTTCTTTTTGTTGTAATTTTTTGAGTTCGGATTTGCTTTTTGTAAACGATTCGTTTTCAAGTGTTTTTCTGTTTAAATCTGCAAAATTCACATCTTGTGTAATCACTAGCCAAAGTTTGTACAAAGACTGATTAGGGAACGTTTTTCGAAGTGTATTGAAATAGTCATCATCAATAGAAGAAGCATTCAAACAAGCTTCTGTTGTAATGGTTTTGTAGGTTGTGATTGCAGTTTTTAGTTCTTCAATTCCAATATTTTTTCGAGAACTTACTAATACAATTTTGGTTTTTAGATGTTCTTCAAGAAATGGAATGTCTAGCGAAATTCCTTTGAGTTTCATACGATCTATCATATTAATGACTAGAATAGTTGGAATCTCAAGGTCTTTTATTTGGGTAAAAAGCAGTAAATTTCGTTTCAAATTCTCTACTTCCGAAACTACCACAATCACATCGGGAAAGAGTTTGTCGTTTTTGTTGAGCAAAAGTTCAATCACCACACTTTCGTCAGCTGAGCTGGCATTAAGACTATAGGTTCCTGGCAAATCGATTACATTTGCATTGATATTATGAGCTAATTTGCAAAAACCAACTTTCTTTTCGACCGTAATTCCAGGATAATTTCCTACTTGTTGATTCAGGCCAGTAAGTTGGTTAAAAACCGAAGTTTTTCCAGTATTTGGGTTTCCAATTAAAGCGACATTGATATTTTGCTTGGTCATTTAAAGTTATTTTGTAATACAATCTACTTCAATTTCACGAGCAGTTTCGATGCGAATGGCAAGATGTGAGCCATTGACATTTAAATACAAAGGATCGCCAAAAGGAGCAATTTGAAGTAATTGAACCGTGTTTCCGGGCAAACAACCCATTTCTAATAATTTTAACGGAATAATATCAGCGTCAAAATCTTTGATGATGGCTTTTTCTCCTTTTCGTAAGTTGGCAATCGTAGTTTTCAAACTCTTATTTAGATTGATTTTAGATTACAAAAGTACAGTAAAAAAAAGAATATTTAATGATAATTGTCAGGTTTGAATTTTTGCTAGTGTTTTTAACGCAATAAACCCTGTTTTAGCCGACTCAGAAATACTTGCCAAGCACAAACGGTTAGTTTTAGTTTACTGATTTGAGTTCTTTAAAAGGACAATAATTCAAAAAAGATAATTGTTTAGATAACATTTTGTAATGTTTTTTTGTAAATTTACTTAGTTTTAAGTCAGAAATTATATTTTACAAATTAAAATTTCAAACAATTACAATATGAAACCACTAATTTTTATTTTAGTAATAATTACTTCATTTTCTATCACAAGTTGCGAAAACAACGAGAATCCAAAAACCAATATAACTACAGGTGTTTATGGAACTATTAAATATGGTGAGGGGGATTGTATGCCAGTAATTAATGAAAGTGCTAGAATATATACCAATTATAATGGAGAAATTTATTTTATAATTAAAGCTGATTTAGATAATTTAGGTACTGGCAATTTCGAACAACTAAAATTAAATAGTATTCATTCAAATGTGAAAAATGGAGTATTGGCGATTGAATTGCCCGTAAATACTTATGTAGTAATG
The DNA here is from genome assembly GCF_002920895.1 of Flavobacterium alvei. Lineage (GTDB taxonomy): Bacteria > Bacteroidota > Bacteroidia > Flavobacteriales > Flavobacteriaceae > Flavobacterium > Flavobacterium alvei. The sequence goes on along the minus strand of NZ_PQVG01000004.1, from coordinate 175,547 downwards.
CCAAAGAATTTCTATGACAACTCGAATTTAAATACAATCACTATCAAAAAAGAAACTGTATTAAATAGTAATTTCAAATTTTGGAAATGTACTTCTTACTAAAATTTAAATCATAAAAAACTACTTTTTTTCGTCCTCCAAAAGCCAATTTATATCTTCAATTAGTTTTTGAATTTCCTCTTTTTTGGTTCCGTCATAAAAGCCACGAACTCGTTTTTTGGAGTCAACAAGCACAAAATTTTCGGTATGAACCATATCATAAAGCTCTTCAGGTTTTCCTTGTTTTACGGCCAAATAGGATTTTCGAGCCATGGTATAAATCGCTTTTTTGTCGCCAGTTACTAAGTTCCATTTTGTGTCAATCACACCATTTATTTGTGCGTAGTCTTTCAAAACTGAAACGCTGTCAATGTCCGGCATTACCGTAAACGACAGCAATTTTACTTTTGGATTATCCAGAAATGCTTTTTGAACATCGACCAAATTAGTTGTCATTTTCGGGCAAATAGATTTGCAGGTGGTGAAGAAAAAATCGGCCACATAAATCTTGCCTTCATAATCTTTTTGGGTAATGGTTTTGCCGTTTTGGTTGGTAAACGAAAAATCGGCAATTTTGTGGTATTTGCTAATGTATTGAACAGTTGTATCTACCAATTCTGGATTTACATCCGATGGATTGTATATAGGTAATGATTTTTTGGGTTTCAATGCTGAATAAAACAAGGAAATCACAATGATGGAAAAGACCAACAATACTCCAAAGAATTTTCGATATTGATAAAGAAAGGCTTTCATATGAATAATTTGGCGCAAAAATACGAAAATGGAGTTTTATATTTGACTTCGTTTGTTGTTGAATTTTGATGCTTATGTATTTGGCACCTTCAAGTTATAGGCATCATGAATTAATCAAAAAACTAAGATTTTTAATTTTAGAGGTTTATAAATACTTTTTGCAAATAAGATAAAGTCATCTAATAGATTGTTTTATTGGCTTTTTTTTCTTAATTTGTGCTGTTTTATTGGCTTTCACATTTAATGAAGTGTTTAAAAAAAAACATAAATTTATCTCATAAAAAAACCGCATCTTCAAGAGGTTTTACAATTCAGCAAATAATGAAGAAGTCAAATTCAAGATATTTTTATATAAGTGCCTTAAGAAATTATAAGCATGTTTGGATTTCTTCATTAATTCTAATGGGAGGACTACTAGCCACTTTTTTGGTTTTCAATTATGTTAAACAAGAAGAGGAAACTCAGTCAAAAAAGGAATTTGATCAAGTATGTAATGAGATTAAATCAAAAATAATTACCCAAATCAATATGCATTCAGAGTTTTTAATCAGTGGTTCGTCACTGTTTGAAGTTTCTGAAAGCGTAACGCGAGAAGAGTGGAAAAATTTCAATAAATTTTCTAGTGAAAATGTGAAATTTATGGGAGTTCAAAGTTTAGGATTTGCTACAATAATTAAAAAAAACCAGCTCAAAGCACATATTTCAACTATTCGGAAAGAAGGATTTTCAGAATATAATGTTTTTCCTAATCAAGCAAGAGATTTTTTTACGGGTATAATTTACTTAGAGCCTTTTACCAAAAAAAATGCCTCTGTTTTGGGATACGATATGTTTTCCGAGTCCGTTAGACGAGAAGCAATGCAAATGGCTAGAGATAATGATAAACCAACACTAACCGGAAAAGTCAAGCTTCGCATAGAAACTAAGAAAAATTGGCAGGCAGGAACAATACTATTTGTTCCCGTTTACAAAAATCTGCTCACAAATACTGTCGAAGCTCGAAGGAAAGCTATTATTGGCTGGGTTTTTTGTGCTTTTAGAATGGATGATTTAATGAATAGTTTTTTGGCATCCAAGTATTTTAATGAGCAAACCCATATTCGTTTACAAATTTATGATGAAGGCATAATTTCACAAAAAGCACTCTTGTTTGACAGTCAAAAAAACTTGACAAGAAACAACGCTAATGAAGAAAGTAGAACTCGAATTCTTCCTGTAGTTTTTAATAATAAAAAATGGACTTTAGTGTTTTCAAGACCTACAGAAGGAATGTTCTTTTTTTCATCTCAAACACTGTTTATATTAATTGGCGGTACAACAATAAGCCTTTTGATGTTTGCATTGTCCTATTCTTTACTTATTACCAAAAAAAAGGCAAAAATTATGGCCGAGCAATTAAGTGCAGATTTGTTAAATAAAAATTTGGAGTATGAGCTAATGAATAAATCGCTGAATAAAAACTATAAAAGGCTAATTACATCAAAAGAAAAATTAAAAGCAATCAATATAGAATTACAAAAAGCAAAGATAAAAGCAGAAGAAAGCGACAAATTAAAATCAGCTTTTTTGGCCAATATGAGCCACGAAATTAGAACACCAATGAATGGAATAATGGGCTTTGCCGAATTGCTGAAACAAGGAAATCTAAGTTTAGAGGAGCAAAAAAAGTATATCGAAATCATTGAAAAAAGTGGTCTCCGACTTCTTAGTATTATCAATGACATAGTTGATGTTTCAAAAATTGAAGCTGGACAAATGAACGTTAGCCTTTCGACTACCAATATCGACGAACAATTGCAGTACATCAACACGTTTTTCAATCCCGAAGCCCAAGACAAAGGAATACAACTTATTTTGAAAAAAAATACTGGCGTAAAAGCATCAACAATTACTACCGATCGAGAAAAACTCTATGCCATTCTAATCAATTTAGTTAAAAACGCCATCAAATATACCGTCAAAGGAACAATAGAATTTGGGTATGAGATACAAGGTGAAAATATTCTGTTTTTTGTAAAAGATACCGGAATCGGAATATCGAAAGACAGACAAAAAGCCGTATTCGAACGCTTTATTCAAGCCGATTTTAATGATAAAATGGCTCGTCAAGGTGCTGGATTAGGTTTGGCCATAGCCAAAGCTTATGTAGATTTAATGGGCGGCAAAATTTGGGTAGAAAGTGAACCCGATAAAGGCTCTACATTTTATTTTACGCTTCCCTATACCATCAGTAATCAAGAAATCCAGAATTCTACTAATGGGCTAGAAGTAAATTCAGCTCCAATTGAAGTAAAAAATTTAAAAATATTAGTTACTGAAGACGACAATATTTCCAGAATATTAATTTTGAAAGTACTTGAAGAATTTAGTAGCGAAATACTAACGGCACGAACAGGTCTAGAAGCGGTAGAAATTTGTCGCAACAATCCAGACATCGATTTGATTTTAATGGACATGCAAATGCCACTTATGAATGGATATGAAGCCACTAAAGAAATTAGAAAATTTAATAAAGAGGTAATTATTTTGGCACAAACCGCATTTGCTTTAGAAGGAGATAAATCAAAAACAATTGATGCGGGCTGCAACGGCTATATTTCTAAACCAATTAAAAAACAAGAATTGTCTGTTTTACTTCAAAAGTATTTTGACCACATTAGTTACTAATCTAACTTATCAGTTAGTTTTTTAAAAACTGATTTTGCCGATTTTCCTTCGTATAAAATGCTGTAAACGGCATTGATAATAGGTGTTTGAGCACCATAATCTAAATTGAGATTGTAGGCACTTTTGGCAGCATAATAGCCTTCGGCAACCATACTCATTTCCATCATAGCTGATTTTACGGTATAGCCTTTTCCAATCATATTTCCGAACATTCTATTTCTAGAGAAAATGGAATATCCGGTTACCAATAAATCGCCCAAATAAGCCGAATCATTGATGTTTCGTTTCATTTTGTGTACTTTTTTGATGAATTTTTTCATCTCACGAATACCGTTACTCATCAAAACCGATTGAAAATTGTCGCCATAGCCCAATCCGTGGGCAATTCCTGCTGCAATGGCATAAATATTCTTGAGCATTGCGGCATATTCGGTGCCAATAATATCGTCAGAGATTTTGGTTTTGATGTAATTTCCAGATAAATTCTTGGCCATTATTTTGGCTTTTTTGGCATCGCCACAAGCTATTGTAAGATAGGACAAACGTTCTAGCGCAACTTCCTCGGCGTGGCAAGGCCCTGTAATTACACCAATATTATCGAATGGAATATTGTAGGTTGTATTAAAATGTTCGCCAACAATTAAACTCGTTTCGGGAACAATTCCTTTGATGGCCGAAAAAACAACTTTGCCTTCCAAACTTTCGGTAAGTTTTTCTAGTTCTCCATTCAAAAAAGCCGAGGGAATGGCAAAAATAATATAATCAGCATAGCCAACGGCCTCATTGATGTCGCTGGTTAGTTTTAGTTTTTTAATGTCAAATTCGACTGAGCTTAGATAATTTGGGTTGTGATGGTGTTTTTTGATGTGTTCAATTGCATCTTCATTTCGCATATACCAAGCTATTTCAGGTAGGTTTACGCATAACATTTTAGCAATTGCTGTTGCCCAACTTCCTCCACCAATTACGGCAAATTTTAAATTTTCGGTCATTTTATTTATTAAATTTAATCAAAAGTACTTAAAAATATACTTATGAAGCAAAAGTAAGCCAGAGAAAAGGAATTTTAAAATCAAAAAAATAATTTTCAACTTTTTTTTATTTCAACACAATATTTAAAATTTTTATGCGTTATGGATGTTTAAAAATTGGTTGTTTTTAAATTATTGAGGTTGAATTAGTTAGTTTTGTTTTAGTATTTTGCAAAAGGCGTTCTTAAAGGTTTTGAGGGCGCCTTTTTATTTTGTTCTAATTCAAAAATTTTAAAATTGTGCTTATTTTCGATTAAAATTTGAAAACTTCATTTGGCGTTACACAATAATCCAACTTTATATCATTCTCAAAAACATCATCAATAGTTTCTTCGACTTCAAAAAAGGATAGCCCAATTTTAATGGTTTCTACTTTGCATTCGCTCAAGAATTTATCATAAAATCCTTTGCCATAACCCGCTCGATGTCCGGTTTTGTCAAAAGCTAAAAGCGGTACAAAAACCACCTCTATTTTTTTTGAAGGAACTTCTAGGCCGTCAACGGGTTCTGGAATGTTGTATTGGTTTTTCTTGATTTTGGTATTATCCGTCAAAAGAAAATGAGTCATTACTCTTGTTTCAAAATCACTTTTCGAAATGATAATTTCCTTATCTTTTCCAGAAAGTAAATGCAAAATATATTCGGTGTTGACTTCTTTGTGTTCTGTGATGGGCAAGAAAATATGGAAATAGGTTTTCTCCCAAATAGGCAACTTTAGTATTTTATTGGCTATAGCCAAACTCATTTCCTCCAAATCTTCTTCTGAAAGTTGGTTGCGTAAGGCTTTGTATTTTTGTCGCAGTTCTTTTTTAAGCATGAATCATCGTTTTCAAATCGTTTATAAAGGAAGTCAAATGTTGCACTTCTACGTGGTCCATCAATACAACTTTGTACCATTTATTATCTTGATTGTGTTGTTCGGGCACCAAATCATATTTTTTGGCAATTTCCTCACTAATATATTGCGAATGAATAGTGACAATATTCATAAAAGGCTCTCTGAAATATTGGATGTTCAATTCGTCTAATTCGTGACACAAAAACTGAGTTCGCATTTGCAAAATACTTACTTTTTCGAACCAACCAAACGGGCCGTAAGTAAATAAAATCATCCAAACTGCCACTGCATTAGCACCTGAACGACTTCCGCAAAGGGTCAAATCCATTCCTTCGACATATTGGGCTTCTTTAGTCAGAACATTTTCTATTAGCCCTTTTCGACAAACAAAAACACCAGTTCCATATGGTGATTGCAGCATTTTGTGAGCGTCAATGGTAATGGAACTAATCTTCGGATTGCTAAAATTCATAGTCGATTTTTGATTGCTAAACGGATATACAAAACCGCCATAAGCCCCGTCAATATGGAGTTTGTATTCGGCATTGTGTTTCTCTAAAACCGAAGTATAATCGTCGGGATTGTCAACAGAACCAAACATTGTTGTTCCCATATTGGCAATGGCGATAAAATATTTTTTACCGTTTTGTTTGGCTTTGATGATTTCATTTTCCAAAGCTATTTTGTCAATTTCTCTGTTTTCGAAAGCAACTGGAATTTTGATTAAATCTAACATCAAAAGATTGGCTCCTTTTGGAATCGAATAATGAGTATCTTCTGAAGTTAAAATGGCAATTTCGTCCAATTTTGCCTTTTTTTGATACATAAAAAAGTTGCGATACATCCAAATGGCTTGAATGTTGGCTTCAGTTCCTCCTGGCGAAATATAGCCGTCAATCGAATTGGGTTGAGCCTTGAAAATATCAACAGCAATGACGTTTAAAACCTCACGTTCTATTTCTTGTGTTCCTTTGAAAGCACTTTCAGAAGTTCCTAAAGTATGGCATCCAATGTGATTCGGATTGGCAACATAGGTTTGCAAAGTGGGTGCATCTTTCAAAAAAGGCGCATCGTCATAAAATACTTTTCCGTCTAGTTTTGAAGCGGGATAACCTAAAGAAGCATCGTTAGAAAAATTTACATTTTCTTTCAAAGCGCTTTGTATTCTTTCTTTTCTTTCTTCTTGCGAGAGTTTCTTCCAGTAAATCATTGTTGTGATATTTTTGATAAAGTTACTATAACTTTTGAGAAAATTAGCTAGTTGCTCTAATTTGGAACTTCATATTTTTCAGGTTAACTTTGTTATATGAACAACCCAACTCTCGAACTTCAAATTCAAACCTTGCCTGACGGCCCTGGTGTCTATCAATATTATGATAAGGAAGGGAAGATTTTATACGTTGGCAAAGCCAAAAATCTTAAAAAAAGGGTTTCTTCCTATTTCAATAAAATTCACGATACGGCCAAAACCAATGTGTTGGTCAAAAAAATTGTAACCATAAAACACATTGTGGTTCCAACGGAAACCGATGCACTTTTATTAGAAAACAATTTGATAAAAACCTTGCAACCCCGCTATAATGTGTTGTTGCGTGATGACAAAAGTTATCCTTGGATTTGCATCAAAAAAGAACCTTTCTCTAGAATATTTTCTACCAGAAGAATGGTCAAGGATGGTTCAGAATATTTTGGACCTTATACGAGTTTCAAGACAGTAAGTACTATTTTAGAATTGATAAAAGAGTTGTATCCAATCCGAACTTGCAATTATGATTTGTCTCGCTCGAATATCGAAAGCGGAAAGTTTAAAGTGTGTCTGGAATATCATATTGGCAATTGCAAAGGGGCTTGCGAAGGCTATGAATCTTTGGAAGAATACCAAAAACAAGTTGATGCCATTCGGGAAATTTTGAAAGGAAATTTCAAGGAATCAATGAAGGATTTCAAGAAATTGATGATGGATTTGGCTAGCAAAATGCACTTTGAAGAAGCCCAAAAAATAAAAGAAAAAATTGAAATTCTCGAAAATTACCAATCCCGATCCACGATTATCAATCCGAAAATCACCAATATTGATGTGTTTTCGATAATTTCGGACGAAAGTGCTGCTTTTGTCAACTTCTTGCAAATTTCACACGGGTCGATTATTCGTTCGCATACAATGGAAATCAAAAAGAAATTGGACGAAACCGACGAAGAATTATTAGAATTGGCAATTATCGAACTTCGGGAGCGTTTTCAGTTATTATCCAAAGAAATTATTGTTCCGTTTGAAGTAGATTTGGGCGAAAAAATAAAAGTGAGCGTTCCGCAATTGGGCGATAAAAAACAAATTTTGGATTTGTCCATTCGCAATGCCAAGTTTTATCGCATCGAACAATTGAAACAATTGCAAATCGTAGATCCTGACCGTCACGCCAACCGAATTATGGCGCAGATGCAAAAAGATTTGCGATTGCCAGTAGAGCCGCGTCATATTGAATGTTTTGATAATTCGAATATTCAAGGAACCAATCCAGTTTCGGCTTGTGTGGTTTTTAAAGACGGTAAACCGAGCAAAAAAGACTACCGCCATTTCAACATAAAAACCGTCGAAGGCCCAGATGATTTTGCTTCGATGACCGAAGTAGTTTACAGAAGGTATAAAAGATTGTTGGACGAAAACGAACCTTTGCCACAACTCATCATCATTGACGGAGGAAAAGGACAATTGTCTTCGGCGTTAAAAAGTATTGACGAATTGGGATTGCGTGGAAAAATTGCGATTATTGGTATTGCCAAACGATTAGAAGAATTATTTTATCCGGGTGATTCTATTCCGTTGTATTTAGACAAAAAATCGGAAACGTTGAAAGTAATTCAGCAATTACGGAACGAAGCACACCGTTTCGGAATCACCCATCATCGGGATAAAAGAAGCAAATCGGCATTGAATTCTTCGATAGAAAGCATTCCAGGAATTGGCGAAAAGACCATGTTAGCCTTGATTCAACATTTCAAAAGTGTTAAAAGATTGAAATTGGCAACAGAAAAAGAAATTTCGGACATTGTAGGTGTATCAAAAGCCAAAAAAATTACCGACTTTTACAAAACCAATTAGCAAATCACAATGAAAAAATTTGCCCCATTCCTTTTACTTCTTTTCGCTTTTCAATTGTCTTTTTCGCAAGACACTATCAAAAGACCAAAAATTGGATTGGTTTTGAGTGGAGGTGGAGCCAAAGGATTTGCTCACGTAGGAGTTTTGAAGGTGCTAGAACAAGCGGGTGTAAAAATAGATTTCATCGGAGGAACCAGTATGGGAGCTGTAATAGGAGGTCTTTATGCTTCGGGGTATAACGCCACACAATTAGATTCAATTGTTAGGATAACCAATTTCGATAATTTGTTAATTGATTATATTCCTCGTTCGTCAAAAAGTTTTTACGAAAAAAGAAATGATGAGTTGTATGCCCTAATTCTCCCGTTTAATAAATTCAAAATAGGAGCGCCTCAATCTCTTTCAAAGGGGATGTTTAATTACAATTTGTTTAACCGACTTACTTTGCATGCCAGACATGTGAGGGATTTTAATCAATTGCCAATTCCTTTTTTGTGTATGGCAACTGATATTGAACTAGGAAAACAAGTGATTTTAGACAAAGGAGTTTTGGCGCAAGCTTTATTTGCCAGTTCAGCATTGCCATCGGTTTTTTCGCCCGTAATTCTTGACGGAAAACTCTTGGTAGATGGAGGTGTTACTAATAATTATCCCATTGATGAAATTAGAAAACTTGGAGCCGACATCATTATAGGTGTAGATATGCAAAGTGGGTTAAGAGGCAAAGAAGAGCTTCAGGATGGCACCAAAATTTTATTTCAAATCACGAACCTTCAGATGATTGAAAAAATGAATGCCAATTCTAAAAATACCAACATTTATATTAAACCAGACATCACAAACATTGGAATTGTCTCTTTTGAAAAAGCAAAAGAAATTATTCTTAGAGGCGAAGAAGCAGCTTTTACGGTTTATGAAGATTTGGATAAACTAGCAGATAAATCAAATCCTTATCTAAAACCCAAATTAAAAGTAGCATCTGACAGTTTGCAAATTGTAAATATAATATGCCATAATTTGGTTCATTATTCCAAAGCTTATATCGAAGGAAAGTTGAAATTTAAGTCTGGAGCAAAAATCAATTATAAAGATTTAGAAACAGGAATCAATAATATTGATGCTACTCATAATTTTGGAACGGTAACCTATTCCTTAGAACCCAATGGTACAGGAGACGATTTAGTTCTTAATTTGATTGAAAATCCAATTATTACCTATCTTAAATTCGGATTGCATTATGACGGACTCTTTAAAAGTGCCGTTTTGGCCAATATTACTAATAAAAACACCTTTTTTAAAAACGATGTAGCCTCACTCGATTTGATTATAGGCGACAATGTGCGCTATAATTTAGACTATTATATCGATAATGGATACAATTTGAGTATTGGATTTAAATCGCAATTGAATCAATTCAACAAGAATGTTACAAAGCAAATCAGTAGTTTGTCTATTGATCCATCGATAAATTCTATAAATGTTAATTTTCTTGACTTAACTAATCAGTTGTATTTTCAATCCATATTTGCTCAAAAATTCCTTATAGGCTTAGGTTTAGAACACAAATATTTAAATATAAATTCTGAAACAATTGTCAACTCAAATTCCGTTATAGACCGAAGTAAATATGGTAGCGTTTATGCTTATATGAAATATGATTCGTTTAACAATCAATATTTTCCAACAAAAGGATGGTATCTTATGGGCGATATTCATAACTATTTATTTTCTACAGATTATTCAGGAAAATTCAATCCATTTTCGATAGCCAAAGCCGATGCTGGTATTGCAGTAAAAGTTTTTAATAAAACCACCTTCAAATTGCAAACAGAAGGAGGTTTTTCTATAGGAGAAAAAAGCGTTCCATATTTTGATTTTGTTTTGGGAGGCTACGGTTTTATTCCAGTTAATAATTTCAAGCCATTTTATGGATATGATTTCTTGAGTGTTGCAGGAGATAGTTATCTAAAATCTTCTTTAGCAATTGATTATGAGGTTTTCAAGAAAAACCATTTGAATTTTTCAGCTAATTATGCCAATATCGGAACCAATCTTTTTGATTCGTTAGACTGGATATCTTTGCCAAAATATTCGGGATATGCAATAGGTTATGGATTAGAAACCATAATTGGTCCAATAGAAATAAAATACACTTGGTCGCCAGAAATCACCAAAGGATTTACTTGGTTTAGCATTGGATTTGGGTTTTAAATCGCAAACAGCCAAAATAAAATTTATAGAGACAACAGAAAAACCCACTTTTTTTTATATAATGTAAAAAAATAAGTTGAAATCAATTTAAGTGTTTGCATTCAATATGTTAAACTTTATTTTTATTAAATTTTATCTAAAACCAGTTGTACCTTTGCACCTGAAAAAACGAAAGGGGTGGTTTCCTTTCGCATTTCATATAAATTTTCATAATTTATATTTTTTTGGTTAGTTAATAGCATGAATTCTCAGTCATTATTTGACTGAGTTTTTTTGTTTTAATACATTTGGAACAAAATTTGTTTAGCAGTAAAACAATAGTTTAAAAAAGGATGAAAAAAATTATTCTAGTACTTATAGGTTTTGCTGTCTTAGGATTTACACCTCAAAAGGAATCGGCTTTTGATGTAGGAGAACAATTTGTTTTTAGAGTCCATTACCAGTTTGTACAAGCAGGTTACGCCACTTTAGAAATTAAAGAAGCCATAATAAATAAAAAAAAAGTTTTTAAAGTTATCGGAAAAGGCTATACGACTGGAGTTTCTCGATTTTTTTTTAAAGTAGATGACACCTTCGAAAGTTATATTGATAAAGAAACAGGTAGCCCGTATCAATATGTTCGAAAAACTGATGAAGGTGGTTATACCAAAAATCAAGAAGGATTCTTCAACCCATCTGAGAATAAGGTTTTAGTAAAAGATTACAAACACAATACCGAGAAGACCTTTTCTATTCCCAAAAACACCCAAGATATTTTATCGTCTTTTTATTATCTGCGAAATTATCCCAATATTGATAAAATGAAAGTGGGAGAATTTGTGGCAATCGATATGTTTTTTGACGATAAAACTACAAAATTTAGGTTAAAGTTTATAGGGCGTGAGGATATTAGAACTAAATTTGGAATCGTTTCGACAATGATATTTAGACCATTAGTTCAAACTGGACGCGTATTTAAAGAAGAAGAAAGTTTAACTGTTTGGATATCAGACGACAACAATAAACTGCCTGTTCGAATAAAAGCAAGCCTTCTTGTAGGCTCCATAAAAGCAGATTTAGATAGTTACAAAGGGTTAAAATTTCCCTTAAAAGTTAAAAAAAACAAGCGTAGTTGATGTTTGACTCAAATTTTAATTGATTCCGAAAAGACCGCTTGATAAATAAATAATTATAGCTAATTTGAAAAAAGTATTTCTAATTATTATCGTTTTGTTTTCAATATTTTCTTGTAAACAAACAGAATCTGAGAGCATCACTCCAGAGCTCGAGGCACATCAAAGAACAGAACAATTTGGTTTTAATTTCAACGATTTTAATGTTCTTCACGACACCATAAAAAGAGGAGACACTTTTGGGAGTATCATTCAGCACCAAAATCTTGGTGGTAATGAAGTTTATGATATCATCCAGAAAGTAAAAGATAGTTTTGATGTTAGAACCGTTAGAATCGGGAAACCTTATACTTTTTTGCGCTCAAAAGACCGTTACAAAAAACTACAATATGCTATTTATCAGCCTGACAGAGCTAGTTATTTTATTATTGATTTTAGAGATTCGGTTAGCGTTTCTAAAGTAACAAGACCTATTCGAATTAAAAAAAGAACCATTGCTGGAGAATTAAAAGGTTCGTTTTCAGAAGAATTACATAGGCAAAAAGTAGATCCAGCATTGGCCAATAAATTAATAAAAGTATATGCTTGGTCAATCGATTTTTTCAAGTTAAAAAAGGGTGATCAATTTGGAGTTATTTTTACTGAAAGATATATTGATGACACTATTTATGATGGTGTTGATAGTTTGAAAGCAGCTTTTTTTGAATACAAAGGCAAAATGGTTTATGCTTTTCCTTTTGCTCAAAATAAAGGAGGCAAAATTGATTATTATGACGAAGACGGAAAGGCACTCAAGAATTTTTTCCTCAAATCGCCACTCAAATATGCAAATATTACTTCGCGTTTTTCGAGAAGTAGATTTCATCCCGTACAAATGATCTGGAAAGCCCACAAAGGAACCGATTATGCTGCGCCAACAGGAACTCCAATTATGACAACGGCATCAGGAATTGTGGAACAAACGGGTTACACCGCCGGAAACGGAAATTTTGTAAAAGTAAAACACGACAAAACCTATTCTACTCAATATTTACATATGTCCAGAATTTTGGTTCGAAGAGGACAACGAGTTACCCAAGGAAGCATTATTGGTAGAGTAGGCAGCACAGGACTGGCAACAGGACCACACGTTTGTTATCGATTCTGGAAAAACGGCGTGCAAGTAGATGCTCTAAGATTGAAATTACCCAATTCTCAACCTATGGAAAGTAAAAATCTGCCTCGATTTAAACTACAAATAGAACCACTAAAATGGGAATTGGATAGTGTTGCTAATTTGTAAATGAAAAAAAATCTTTTATGGAAATCTTGTATATTAAAGCCAAAATGCAATTTCTTCTTCTTAATATTTACTCTCAAACTCATTAAGATATAATTTGGCTTTTCTCTTAAAGCTGATAATTGTAGTGGATGGTATTTTAATTGGTAAATTGATGATTTCTAAAGCCATTTTTTTTGCTTTTTCATTTTGTTTAGTTGCTACGAATAAATCAAATAAATCCATTCGAGCTTCATATCGATAGGGTTCAACATTTTTATTGTATTTGTAAATATCTTCGGTTTGGGTGTATTTTTTTTGTTTTCGTAATCCATTGGCAAGGATTCTTCCTAAAGTTGGTTTTCCAGAACGTTCAAAACCAGTTTGCATATAGTTAACTCCTTCTTTTTTGTATCCATTTTTGATAAGAATGATTCCTCCAACAAAAAGTTCCTCACCTTTGTTGTCAATTTTGGATAAATACCCTTGTAATTGATTTTCTCCTTTTAGATAAATTTCATCTTCATACAATTTGTATAGTTTGTATTCTGCATAGATTCTATTAATTTGTATGGATGCAAAAGACAGGATAAGTCCAATTCCAATGTATTTATAGATTGCTTTATTTTCAAATTCATAAATCACTTTTGGGAATGTTGAATTTATAATTATAATGCTGCAAATACAAGCTATTATTGCAAAAATGGGTAGTGTAAGAATGTTGTTTGTGAGCGAAAAAAGCAGTAAACAAAGTAATATTGTTCGAGCTGTTTGAATTTCAAAAGCGATGTCTTTTTTCTTGAAAAGTAGTATTATGAAAACTAAAAAAAAGGCAATCCATAAAACGCCAAGTTCAAAAGTCAATTCTAATAAATCATTGTTAGTATTATAAACATAGCCTGCATTTTTCATTTCTTCCCAATTGGAATTATTTTCAAAATACTGTGCTTTGGCTTTATTATATTCTAAAGAAAATGAATTTACACCGTAGCCTAAAGGATTATGAGCAATTTGTTTTATAACTTGTTGGGTAGTAAAATAACGTCCCGAAGTAGATTCTGTTTTGTTCTTGTTAACAATTTCGACAAAATAAAAACTACTGGCTAAAAGCAGACCAATTCCTAAAACTGTTTTCCAATTAAAAAGAGGTTTCGTTTTTACTCTCGAATGATAAAAATAGTAAGCGATTGCTATACATAAACTAATAAAAGCACCTCTGGATTCACTAATACAAAGCCCAACGAAAATTAATAGCAAACTAAATCCCAAGCCAATTTTTAGCCATAAAACTTTTGTTTTTTGCAATAAAAACAAAGTACAAAGGCAGCCAATACTTAAATAAATACCTAACTGGTTAGGCGAAAAGAAGATTCCTGTGGTCACGAAAAATTCATTGGGAGATGAAACCAAATGCTTCCATTGTAAAAACATCCAAAAGACATTGATGATTGCTGTAATGGAACAAAAACACAATAGGATTTCAAGTACTTTTTTAACGATATCAGCTGTTGTGCAATAACTTCTAAACATTAAATAAATTGCCAAATAACCAGTGTAATTCCAAATAGATGTATTGTAAACCGTAGCTTTTGATAAAAATATAAAATGGATTATTCCAATGGCTGAAAGTAGTATTAATAGACCATCAAATACATTGATTTTTAGTGTTTTAATTTTGGTTTTTACTGCAAATACGAAGGAAACAATAGTCAGTGTAAAAATCCAGTAAATATAATCTCCTTTGAGAAAAGGGAGGCTTTTACTAGAGCAGTTTATGATTGAAGTAATGAGTACTAAAATGTAAGAAATGGAAAAAAAATTAATTTTCATACTTGCTTATTGATTGGAAGATTCGAATTACAAATTTTAGCTTTTTTAAGAAAATAGAGGTTAAATAAATTTAAAACTTAACTTAATTTTAACATTTAATTGTTTTTTTTTTTATGACTTTTGATAAAAAATGTAAGAAAGTAATTATGGTTAAAAAATACTTATTCTGTTTTCTGATTTGTACTTGTAGTTTGTTGGCTCAGCCCAAAGACAGTACGGTATTAAAAAAAATAAACTTAAAAAACCTATTGACAGCACATTATGAAAACGATGTCCAAAAACAACAAGCGGTCGCTTTTTTGATAGATAATATTACAATCCAACAATCTCAAAATTATAATTGGGTAGATGAGAGCGGCAAAAAAATCTCTTTTAACGAACTTGAATATGACAATAAAGAAATTGCCGTAGCCGAATTTCAAAAACTAAAAAACAGTATAAAAATTAAACCTCAAACCTACCAATTAAAGGATATTGATGCTGTAACTCCTGAATTATTAATTAAAAACATTGACTTGGCTTTTGATTCTTGGAGGAATAATACTTGGTCTAAATCGTATGATTTTGCTACTTTTTGTGAATACATTTTGCCTTATCGAAGTATGACCGAGCCTTTGGAAGATTGGCGTAGCGACTATCAGTTTTTAGTCTCTAATGCCAGCAATACTGTTGCTGATAAAAATGCAGCTGCCGAAGTCGCTACGAATGTAATTTTGGAACTTAAAAATTTCATGTTTTTAGACAGTCGTCCCGATCCAATCCCTTTTTTGAGTCCAAAACAATTGCTATTTAGAAGAGAAGGAGCTTGTAGTGACTTGGCTAATTTAACCTTATTGGCTTGTCGCTCGATGGGGCTTGCAGTAACTTTTGATTTTACTCCTTTTTACGGAGCATCTTCTAAAAGGCATTTTTGGAACACAATAATTACCGAAAAAGGTGAACATATTCCGTTCAACGGCAACTGTTTTGGTAATTCCAAAGGTTTGCCTTATGCTTATAATGCTACCGAAAAACGTTTAGCCAAAGTGTTTCGTAAAACCTATTCCATTCAACAAACTGCTTTAGCAACTACAGTAGATTCTAAGATGATACCCGATGGATTTATGAAAGATAAAAACATTGTAGATGTTACGGCAGAATATGTGCCTGTCGGAAAAATAAGTTATTCAATTCCTGCAACAAATCCAGCAACCGTTGGGTATCTGAATGTTTTTAATCTTGGCAAATGGTGCGCTACTGATTGGGGAAAGAAAACTTCAAACACTATAGAATTTAATAATTTAGGAACGAGTATCGTGTATTTGCCTAGTTTTTATTTGGCTGATACTCAAAAAATGCAAAAAGAACAATATCCCATATTATTGGATGCCAAGAAGAATCAAATCTTGTTGAAGCCCAATTATGCTAAAACATTTTCATATAGTATTACTAGAGACAAGACTATAAAAGGACCAACATTGGATTTTAATTCCTTTGAAGTTTTTGATAATGAAGTTTTCAAGCTTCTGGTTTGGGACAATGGTTGGAAAAAAATCGAAGAGGCGACTGCAAAAAATAATGCAATCCATTTTTCTAAAATACCCGACAATGGATTGTTTCTAGTACTCTGCAAAAAAAGTAATGGCTACGAGCGCATTTTTAGAATCAATACGGCTACCAAGCAAATCGAATGGTACTGAAATATAAATTCCAAATATAAAATTCCAAAAAACAAAACAATATGAAAAGACTAATTTATCTAGCAATTCTTTTGCTTGCAACAGCAATCCAAGCTCAAAATTTTGATGAGCCAAAAAACGCATCCATTCCTGATGAAGAAACAAAAACTGCTACAAAATCGGCGGAAAAAGAACCTCATAATGCAAGTGTTGTAGCCGCCGCAATGGAAAAAGTATTTTACATAAATGCCAAACGTGCAGGACTTACTGATGATAAAACCAAAGATTTGATAAAAATCATAGACGAACGAAATCAAGTTTTAAAAGATTTGGATACTAGAAAAAAACAAGCCAATGCGCCATTCAGTATTGAAGACCCAGGAACTCTGTTTAATTTCAAAATTAAGGAAGCCCGAAATCGGTATGCCAAAAAAATCAGCCAATTAGTTACCTACAACCAATACTGTTATTTTGTAGTGGATAATTACAGAGAAGAAGCTATAGAAAAAGCCAAACCTGAGTATATGCAATTAAGCAAAGGCAATCCTGATTTGACCAAAGACCAAAAACAAAAATTGTATAAACTTATTTATAGCTATCATTTGAATCAACTTTTGACCAACTCTTATTTAAGTTTTGACTCTAATTTATTAAAACCCAAACTTGGTGTTTTAAGATTCAATTTCGAAAAAGAGTTTGCTAAAACTTGCAAAGAATACAATGTGAAAGTGAACGAATCCAAAGGTTCTACTTCAAATGGTTTTCAATGGAATTAGAATTAATAGGAACAAAGATAAAAGACAAAATCAGAATTTAAAAGATGAATAAAGGAATAATTAATAACACCTAAATAATTGCAAATGAAAAAAACGTACACATTGATGCTCTTGTTTTTAGCTTTGGGAGTAACGGCACAGACCGATTGCAAAATCAAGCTGGAAACTGCCAAAGAAATTATGGAAAGCGATGCGCTTTTCAAAGATTATGACAAAATTTTTCGAGACCTCTTGCCTTGTGCAGAGTCTGGTGTACCCTTAGCCCAAAACTATATCGGGCTGATGTATGTGGGAGGACTTGGTGTAGCCAAAGACGAAGCCAAAGGATTTACCTATATTGAGCAAGCCGCCAACAATAACAGTGCCATTGGGCAATTCAACCTCGGAAACTTGTACCGTCAGGGGCAAGGTTGTACCCTCAATATGGACAAAGCGGTAGAATGGTTTCAAAAAGCGGCTGATAAAAAAAATTCCCGAGCCGCTTATTCTTTGGGTTATATGTATCTCAAAGGATTTGGTGTGCCACAAGATTACAGCCAAGCCGTAGCTTGGTTCGAGAAAAGTGATTTTGATATGGCAAAACACTGGCTCGGAGTGTGTTATTACTTGGGTTACGGAGTACCACAAAATACTGACAAAGCCTTGGAATATTTGTATGGCAACAAAACCCCAAATAGCAGAGCATTCCTGAAGAACATAAAAATAGACAAACGAGAGCAAGTGTTGTCTCAAGCCGATCAGGCCATTGAAAAAGCCAATGAAGGAGATAAAAAAATAGCACCAGAAGTAATTGCTGCCAGCCGAGAAATGGTTACTGAAAACGCTGTAGAGACCAAAGTCCTAAAAACCAATGATATTGTGGGTGAATGGACAGGACGTTTTATAGAATACGACTGGTCTGGAATAACTCCTTTGCGCGTTTTGCCTATAGACATCACTTTCAGCAAAAACGAATTGGGCGACCTGCAAACCAAGATTGTTTTTGAGGGCAAGACTTTTGAAGATTTAGTGCTTTTCGATAACAATAATCTTTTCTTGCAAGGTTTCAATTTCAACCTTGAGCAATTCTACAGCCATAGTTTTAAGACTTATCCACTTGATTATAGTGTTTTGGGTATGGACTTGAGTCAAAAAACCTACAACAACACGCCTTATTTACTAGCCGATGTCGATAGTTTTATAGGCGTTTGGAAAGAACCTGGTACGCCAATATCACTAGTGTTGCGACCAAAAAATGAAACCACTGTTACTGCCGAAGAAGATGCCGTATTGCTAGCACTTGCTGCTCAAAAAGCAGAGTTTATCAAGGTATATCCTGTGCCGTTCCAAGAACAACTCTACATAGGTTTTGAACTCAACGACCCTGCCCAAGTACAAGTAACCCTAACCAGTGTTGCTACAGCACATACAGTGCAAGTAGCTACCACAACCCTACAGGCAGGAATGCAATCCTACACCGTAAACACTGCTGACTTGCCCAATGGCTATTACGTGATACGGGTTCAGGAAAACGAAAAACTACACACTAGAATCGTAATCAAACAATAAAACTATGAAATCGCCACAAACAACAAGTTTGCAAAAGCAAACACCGATAAATAAATGCGATTCTCCATGTGACCGCCAAAAAACAACTTTTACACATGGAAAAAACATTTTGAAAAAGTGGAATAGCAAATGGTTTTTGTTATTTTTGTGTACGTTCTTTAGTTTAACGATGCAGGCGCAGTGGGATGAAAATCAAGATTTAATTGACTTAATAAATGAATTTGAAGAGCTTGGAGGTCACGTTGATTATTATGATACTGTTCAAGATTATATTGATGTTGTAAACAATGACGACGATTATTCAAATGATATGGAATATCGAGAATTTATAGATCCTGATCTTGTAGGAGACATTCAAAACTATGATGAAAGTACAGGTAATTATGAGATATATGATCATTCAAACGGTTGGTTTCCAGTTGATGATGGTTGGGGTGATTTTATGCAGGATTATAACGACTGGGTTGCTCAAATGGAACAAGAAGAACAGGAAGCTCTAGATGAGTATTATGATAGTATTAACGATGATGAAGTACCTCCTGAAGACAATAATGGGGCTGTTGAAACACCTACACCAGAACCGCCTGTTAAAGGCAAATGGTATTTAGACAATGATGGAGATGGCTATGATTCAGGAACAGATATAGCAGAAACAAGCCCTGGAATAGGTTGGAAAGAAGGTACTTCAAAAGGCCCTGATTGTAATGATGACCCGCAAACTGGTAAACTTGTTCACAAACTTAATAAATGTGGGAAATGTGAGGTGGAACCAGAATCGACAGATTGGAAAATATCTGATGTAATTGACAACGCCACAGGTCTATTAAAAGAAATGATTGTTAGAGCCAAATTAACAGCTCCTAATTTAACAATCATAAAAAGTGGAAATCATCAAGGAGCAAAAACCAACGTTAGATGTGAGGAAATAAAAATTGGGGAAAATGCTGCAGAAATAAAATCTAATTCCCTTCTAGCATTTGAATTGTCACATGTTTTAAATACAAATTTATACACCACAACTTTTAGAGATGGGTTATTAAAAACTAAAGCTGAATATGTTAAAGCGTCCGCTTTATTTGAAGCAGAAGGTTTTCTTTTCTCGCAAGTTATTAAAAATACAGAAGCTAAAACCTTGAATGATTGTGAAAAAAATCTATTAGCTATAAGTGCTTTAAAACACGATTATTCAAATTTAACCGTAGATCAAATTAAAAATCAAATTAGACAAAATGGTGAGTTGGATTCTAAAGCTCAAGACTTAATTGCAAACGGAATAGTTGTGAGTACTGGAAAAACTTTAGTACAAAAATATGAAGCGGATTATGATAGATGGCAAAAACTTATTACTTGGTACAGAACAGTAAAGAAATTATCCGATACTGCAATAGCAAAACTATTACTACCACTAGATTGTAATTAATAATTATTAAAATAACAGAAATAATGAAAAAATATATAACAATAATATTATTTAGTATTACTTCCTTAAGTACATACGGGCAAATAGATGTTTTGATGCAAGGATACGACAATAAATATGCTTTAGAACATATAGAAATGTATATTAAAAACCCTGAAGAGGATTTTACCCTTTCATATCTTCCACCTTTTAAGGATGGTTTGAGAATTGTAAATGTAGATAGCAATTGGCTACAGAGCATAACAACGCTGATTAAACAAAATCCCTCAATTATTTACCCCTATTTAGATTCGAATACTCAAAACCTAGCTGCCTATATATTACTGGTTCATACTTTCGATATACAAATAACAGACAATAATGAACAAACCTATCTGTATATTCTTAAAAAAGAGGTTTTTGATCCAGTAGAAATAGCAAGCTACGTTGCAAATAATGCTATTCCATCTGGAGTGGATCCGTCTGTTCATTTACTGAATTTTATTTGGGGACACGTAGCAACTGAAGCTAATATAAGAATTAAGGCTGCTATCAAATAACTTGGAACAACTGGTAATGAACTTAGCTGTTCGAAGTGTTATTTAAATTAAGAAAGCCCCCAGATGGCGCGAGCAGCAATAAGTTCAAAGGCTAGTGCGAGCTTCAAGCCCCAGATGGCGCGAGCAGCAATAAGTTCAAAGGCTAGTGCGAGCTTCAAGCTCGTACCCACAATCAATAGCAGACAAAACTACAACCCTAAAAAAGTTGTAGTTTTTTTGTTTAATGGATTAGTTCAGCAAGAAATGATGCAGGATTAGAGTATGAGTTATAAGTAATTGTATTAGATTTGTTTTAGTTGCCAATTGGAATTGGCACGGAATGCAATTCCTCGCAATCCATCTGAGGACATTTATTACATATCCGATATTACATATCCGAGCGGTAGGAATAAACTAAAAATGCTAATATCTAATGCTCTCGACGTTGGTGAGCAATTTGTAATACACAAAAAATAGTGCAACTATTCTTGAAAAAGTAAAAAGAAATTCAACTACAAGGTTATAGTTAAAAAAAAACAGTTTATTGATTTTAAAATCGTTTTTAATTTGAAAACTAAGTGTAAATTTACACCTATCATAAAACAAAATTTACTATGGCATTACATAACACAAACCCAACCACTACAATAGCTTGGCAAAAACTTCAGAATCATTTTCAGGAAATGCAAAATGTTTCTATGTCGGCAATGTTTGAAAAAGACAACACCAGAACTTCACAATTTCACATCCAATGGAATGACTTTTTGGTTGATTATTCAAAGAATATCATCAATCAAGAAACTTTAAATTTATTACTTGAATTAGCAAATGAAAGTCAATTAAAAGACTCGATTTCGAAATATTTTGATGGAGATGGTATCAATCAAACCGAAAATCGCGCCGTTTTGCATACTGCTTTGCGTGCTGCAGCTACAGCAAACATCAAAGTTGATGGAGAAAACGTTATTCCAGAAGTTTTTGAAGTAAAAAGTAAAATTAAAACATTTACCAATGAGGTTGTAAATGGAGATCGAAAAGGATTTACAGGAAAATCCTTTACAGATATTGTAAATATTGGAATTGGTGGATCAGACCTTGGTCCAGCAATGGTTGTTGAGGCTTTGCAATATTATAAAAATCACTTAAATGTGCATTTCGTATCCAATGTTGATGGCGATCACGTAAACGAAATCATAAAAAAATTAAACCCTGAAACGACACTTTTTGTCATTGTTTCTAAGACCTTTACCACTCAAGAAACCTTAACCAATTCTGAAACCATAAGAGAATGGTTTTTGAAATCTGCAAAACAGGAAGATGTTGCCAAACATTTTGTGGCCGTTTCAACCAATTTGCAAAGAGTAACTGAATTTGGAATCAATCCTGACAATGTTTTTCCAATGTGGGATTGGGTTGGAGGACGATTTTCGCTTTGGAGTGCCGTTGGACTTTCAATAAGTTTGGCCATAGGTTTTGATAATTATAATGAATTATTAAACGGTGCCAATGAAATGGATGAACATTTCAAAACCGAAGATTTTGACAAAAACATCCCAGTAATATTGGCTTTGCTAAGCATTTGGTACAATAATTTTTTTGGTGCCGAGAGCGAAGCCTTAATTCCATACAGCCAATATTTGCAAAAATTAGCGCCTTACTTGCAACAAGGTTTTATGGAAAGCAACGGAAAAAGTGTAGATCGTAACGGAAAACCAGTCGATTACCAAACAGGAACCATTATTTGGGGTGAGCCAGGAACCAATTCGCAACACGCCTTTTTTCAATTAATTCACCAAGGAACCAAGTTGATTCCAACTGATTTCATTGGATTTGTAAAACCATTATATGGGAACGAAGATCATCACGACAAATTGATGTCTAATTTTTTTGCACAAACCGAAGCTTTATTGCACGGAAAATCTGCAGCCAAAGTACAAGCAGAATTCGACAAACAAGGACTTTCAGCTGAGAAAGCTAGTTTTCTTTTGCCTTTTAAAGTTTTTAGTGGTAACAAGCCAACGAATACAATTCTAATTCAAAAATTAACCCCAAAAGCATTGGGTTCTTTGGTAGCCTTATACGAACACAAGATTTTTGTTCAGGGAATTATCTGGAATATATTTAGTTATGACCAATGGGGAGTTGAATTGGGAAAACAATTAGCCAATTCTATTCTTGACGAAATAAATTCGAAAAATGTTAATTCTCACGATAGCTCCACTGAATTTTTATTGAATCATTTTTTGAAGAATAAATAAAAAACATCTCTGTTTTCACGGAAACGTTATCATAAATTTAAAGAGACCTTTGATTTTAACTAAAATCAAAGGTTTTTTTATGAAAAATCTCAAAAATTGGATTGGCAAAATTTATAAAACCCAATTATTTATTAACCGCTTGATAACGTTGATTTAGGTGGATTTTATTGATAATCAGTTAGTTGCTGTTATTTGTTTTTAACAAATCACAAGCAAAAAGTGATATTTGTTAACAATATGATATCAAAACTATCTTTATTAACATTTCCTTAACGTTTTTGTCGTTTAAATGTTAGAATTTTGCCAAAACTTACTAACACACTTAAAATGAAAACAATGAAAAACTGGTTACTCACTGGATTACTGTTTATGTTGGTTTCCACGGTATTTTCTCAAGGGAAAATCACAGGAACAATCACTGATGGTCAAAATTCATTACCTGGAACAAATGTTGCAATCAAAGGAACAAAATCAGGTACTACAGCAGATTTTGACGGGAAATTTACAATTAATACTACTGCTAATTCTGGGGAATTAGTAATTTCATTTATTGGTTATGAAGCCAAAACAGTGAAATTTTCGGTTACAACTGGAGGAACTACTAATTTAGGAACAATCGTTTTGACTTCAACTTCTAACGAATTAAGCGAAGTTGTTGTAAAATCTGGGGTTGTAGATCTTGCAAAAGACAGAAAAACTCCTGTTGCTGTTTCTACTATTAGAGCTTCAGAAATTCAAGAAAAATTAGGGACTCAGGAATTTCCTGAAATTTTAGCCAATACACCTTCAGTATATGTTACCAAAGCAGGTGGAGGATTTGGAGATTCAAGAATTAATATTCGTGGTTTCGACCAAAGAAATGTTGCTGTTATGATCAATGGTGTTCCAGTAAATGATATGGAAAACGGAGCAGTTTATTGGAGTAACTGGGCAGGTTTGTCTGATGTGACTTCGGCTATGCAAGTGCAAAGAGGTTTAGGGTCTTCTAAATTGGCTATTTCATCAGTAGGTGGAACAATAAACGTTATGACAAGAACTTCTGACATGAAAGAAGGAGGATCATTTTCATCAGGATTTGGTAATGCCAATTATTTTAAAGTACAAGGTTCTTATAATACAGGAGTTTTAAAAAATGGTTTTTCAGCTTCGGTTTTATTGAGCTCTACAACTGGTGACGGATATGTTGATGGAACAAAATTTGAAGGTAAGAATTATTTCATTGCTTTTGGATACAAACCAAACGAAAAGCATGACATTCAATTTACATTCACAGGTGCGCCACAATGGCACCACCAAAGAAGTTTTGCAAACACATTGACCGATTATTTGAAATATGGTAGCAATGGAGAACCAAATACTAAATACAACTCTGATTGGGGTTATAAAAATGGAGAAGAATTTTCTTGGGCAAGAAATTTTTATCACAAACCTGTAATGTCTATTAACTGGGATTACAAGATTAATGATAAAATGAAATTAAGTACAGTACTTTATGGCTCTTGGGGTCGTGGAGGTGGAACTGGAAACATTGGAAAAAGCCCATTTGCCTACAAAACTGCTAATGGTTTAGTACCTTTTGATGAATTTGTAAAATACAATACAGGTCAACCGAATAGTGTTGGAACTCCTCTTAAACCAAGTACAATTGTTGGTCACGAAGGAGAATATATAACTAACTCAACTACTGGTTTCACAAGAAGAGCTTCTATAAATTCGCATGACTGGTATGGAGCTGTTGTAAATCTAAATACACAATTGACAAAAAATTTAATTCTTGATTTTGGAATTGATGCCAGAACTTATGTTGGATATCACTTCAGAAACATTAATGACAGATTAGGAGCTAGTGTTTATTTTGACAACAAAGACATCAATAACCCTAACAGATATTTATACGAAACGTATTCGGCTAAACCAAGTTTCAATCCTTGGACAGATGTTAAGAATCAAGAGAAAATCGAATACAACAATAATGGATTTGTAAGATGGTATGGAGCATTTACTCAATTAGAATATTCTAATGATAATCTTTCTGCATTTATCCAAGGTGCTATTTCTCAACAAGGATTTCAAAGAGAAGATACATTTATATATAAAACAACGGATCCTTTATACAAAACCGATTTCGAAAACATTCTTGGAGGTAACGTAAAAGGAGGAGTAAATTACAATATCAATGAGCAACATAATGTGTTTGTAAACTCAGGATATTACTCTAAACAACCACTGTTTAATGCTGTTTATCCAAATAATAAATCTGTTGTTGGTGAAAATTTGACTAACGAAAAAATATTAGGTGTTGAAGCTGGATATGGTTTCCGTTCTAAAATTTTTAATGCTAAATTAAATTTATATTACACTTCTTGGAAAGACAGATACCAAAGATCAAATGATGCTAGCGCGACAAACGTTGGAGGTTATTATGATTTTTCAGGAATTACTGAAATTCACTCTGGTGTTGAGCTTGAAATGAATGCTAAACCATTACCAAAATTGAATTTGAATGCTATGATTTCTGTTGGAGATTGGAAATATCAAGGTAACAGCACAAGTAACAGATATGATGCAAATAATGAGCCTATTAGTGGAGGAACTTCTACAACTTTATACTTAGATGGTATTAAAGTGGGTGATGCTGCTCAAACAACTGCTAGTATCGGTGCTTCTTACGAAGTGTTTACAAGAGTATTCTTGGATGCAAATTATAGAGTTGCCCAAAATTTATATGCTTCTATTGACCCATCTAAATTTGGTTCAGCAACTAATAAAGGAACTCTAGAATTGCCTTCATACGGATTAATGGATTTAGGTTTCTCATATAAAATGCTAGTAGGTAAAAACCAAAGCAATTCACTTAATTTCAGAATTAATGTGAACAACGTTTTAGACGAGGTGTATATTTCTGAATCAAGAACTAACATTTTTGCCGATGATTTTGTATCTGGAACTTCTGGAGCAACTTGGGAATCAGCAGGAAGAACCTATAAAGGTGTTGCAAACGGAAATCAAGTATTCTTCGGTTATGGAAGAACTTGGAACTTTAGTTTGCGTTACAATTTCTAGTAGAAAAACTCAATAATTACAAAAACGGCATCGCTTCTAGGTAGATGCCGTTTTTTTTTAATCCTTTTTTTATTTATATTTGTTAAAACTAAAAACATATTTATGTACGAAATCATTCAAAAATTACACTCAGGTTGGGCTTATTTAGCGGTATTATTAGTAGTAATAGCTGTTATTAATTCAATAATTGGACTAGTATCCAAAAAAGAATATAAAGACACAGACAAAAAAATTGGGCTATATGCCTTAGGCGCAATTCATACCCAAGTAGTAATAGGGATTTTAGTGTATTTTGTATCGCCTCTTGGTCTTTCAGGTTTTTCTATGAGTGATAGCGCCTTAAGATTGACTTCTATGGAACATCCTTTGATGAATATAATAGGAATAGTTTTGATGACCATTGGATGGGTAAAACACAAAAAACAAGAGTCAAGCGAATCTAAATTTAAAACAGTCACCATTTATTATGGTTTAGGATTATTACTTATTTTAAGTAGAATTCCTTGGGGATTGTGGTTCTAAAAATCTAAAAGTCCTGAAAAGGGCTTTTTCTTTCTTGGAACGGTTTTTGCAAAATGGAGTTTAATTAAATGTCTAATATGAAATCGAAGATTCTTAAAAATCAAAGAAGTGATTTTAAAGCGATGAGTATGAAAATACTAACGCTTTTACTTTCTGTTGTTGTTCTTTCGATAGCAAATGGACAAACTTCGAATAAAAAAAACAAAACTACAAAGAGCCGGGATAGTCTTGTCAAAAGCAAAACAATAGTTGCAAAAACCGACAAATTAGTATCGACCGATACTATCAAAAAAGCTAAAAATTTTATAGAAGAACAAACAGTTGAAGCCGATAGTTTGTTTATTCCCGCAGGGAAGTTTAAATTCTATAAAAAAGGAGCACATGCTTCTTATTATGCCGATAAATTTCACAATCATAAAACAGCTAGCGGAAAAAAATACGATAAAAACAAATATACAGCAGCTCATAAGAAACTGCCTTTTGGAACCATCATAAAAATTACTAATGAAGCCAACGGAAAATCAGTAATTGTTGAAGTAATTGATAGAGGTCCTTTTGTACGTTCAAGAGAAATAGATCTTTCAAGACGGGCTTTTATGGAAATTGCAAGCAATAAAGCCTCAGGAAATATGAATGTTACAATGGAAGTACTTCAAAAATAATTCTACCATTTTTTAAAGGAATTCTGGCTCAAATACGAATTATAATATCGATTGTCGTTAGTCACTTCTTTGCCTAGCCAACTTGGTTTTTCGAAGATTTCAGATTCAGAATTTAGCTCAATTTCAGCCATAATTAATCCTTCATTTTCCCCATAAAATTCATCTACTTCAAAAACGTGTTTGCCTATTTTTACTTCAAAACGGGTTTTGTCGATAACACCTTTTTCGCATAATTTCAATAATTCTTTAGCTTCATCAACTGGAATTTCTTTTTCCCATTCAAATCGAGACAAGCCAGACTTATTTGAGGCGCCTTTTATGGTCAAGAATCCCTTTTCTCCTTTTATTCGAACACGAACAGTCCTTTCAGGAATTGAGCTCAAATAACCCTGTGCAATTCGATTTTGAGTAAATGCTTCTTTTTTATAAGCTTCTGAAGTCACGAGAAATTTTCTTTCTATTTCCAACATAATTTTTAAAACTCTAAATTAGTTATTATCAAATTTTGCATTTTTTGAAAAAACAAAATCCTAATTTGGGTTAAATGTAGAATATTAAGTCAATATAGGTTAAGATATTTTACATAAATTTGGGTTATGTCTGAAATAATTCCAAATAGAAAAATCATACACATCGATATGGATGCTTTTTTTGCTTCGGTAGAGCAAATGGATAATCCTGATTTGCGAGGAAAGCCTATAGCCGTTGGCGGAGCAGAAAATCGAGGTGTAGTTGCGGCAGCTAGTTATGAAGCCAGAAAATTTGGAGTTCGAAGCGCACTAAGTGGGGTTTTGGCCAAAAAATATTGTCCTGATTTGATTTTTGTCCGACCTCGATTTGAACGATACAAAGAAATATCCAATAAAATTCGTAAAATTTTCTACGAATATACCGATTTGGTTGAGCCTCTTTCGCTTGACGAAGCTTATCTCGATGTTACAATAAACAAAAAAGGGAATCCAAGTGCGACCTTATTGGCACAAGAAATAAGATTGCGCATTCTCAATGAAGTGGGTTTGACAGCTTCGGCAGGAATTTCGGTCAATAAGTTTGTGGCCAAAATTGCTAGCGATTACAACAAACCTAATGGACAAAAAACAGTCAATCCTGATGAGGTTATTCCTTTTTTGGAAGTTTTACCCATTCGAAAATTTTATGGAGTTGGGAAAGTCACTACCGAGAAAATGTATAAATTGGGTGTTTTCACAGGATTGGAACTTAAAAGCAAATCATTGGAGTTTCTAGAAAAGCATTTCGGAAAATCAGGAAGTTTCTATTATAATGTGGTGCGAGGCATTCATAATGGTGAAGTAAAATCAGATAGGATTACTAAATCGGTGGCAGCCGAACATACTTTTGATATAAATCTTTCTTCCGAAATTTTTATGATAGAACAATTAGAAAATATTGCCAATTCATTAGAAAAAAGATTAAAAAAACACCATGTCGCTGGAAAAACAGTTACCTTAAAAATAAAATATAGCGATTTTACACAACAAACTCGCAGCAAAACATTGCCTTATTTTATCTCTGATAAGGGTTTGATTCTAGAAACGGTGAAAGAACTTTTGTATCAAGAACGAATGAAAGACTCTGTTCGATTACTGGGAATATCCTTGAGCAATCTCAATACCGAAGAAAAAAAGACGGTTGTGGTGCAGTTAAAATTTGCTTTTTAAACCAAAAAACCACGCCCGAAAGCGTGGTTATAAGTATCTTAAAAACTGAATTTAATTTCTACTCGAAAGTTTAGAAAGTAATCTTAAAAATTCGATATACAACCAAACCAAGGTGATTATTAATCCCATAGCGGCAAACCATTCCATGAATTTTGGCATTTTTTGTTCTACACCTTTTTCCATTCGGTCAAAATCTAAAAACAAATTTAAAGAGGCTATAACAATCACAAAAACACTGATGCCAATACTCATCATTCCATTACCATAATGAACGGGAACAAAACTAGTAAACATAGAAAACAACCACGAAATCAAATAATAGGTAGCGATAGCAAATGTTGCAGCCACCACAACCGATTTGAATTGTTCGGTTACTTTTACAATTTTAAATTTATACAATCCCAAACAAACTGCAAAAGTTACAAATGTTGCTCCAACAGCTTGGATTACTATTCCAGGATATTTGGCTTCAAAAATTGCTGAAACTCCTCCGATGAATAATCCTTCGAATAAAGCATATCCAGGAGCTAAAACTGGTGAATATTGAGGTTTGAAAGCAGCAATTACAACTAGAATTAACCCCACGATAGCACCGCCAATAGTGGGCAACATTGGATTCATGCCATTAAAAGCCATCCACCAAGTAATCAAAGAGGCTGCTGTGAGTAATAAAAACAGAATTAATGTTTTATTAATTGTGCCAGCCAAAGTCATATCTTGGTTGTAATCAATAAGAGTTGCCTGATGTACTTTGTGATCAGTTGAAGCCGATGTGGCTGTAAATGATTTATTATTTAAAAACGGATTTTTTGATTCGAATGCCATAGTATAAAATGTTTGTTTGTTCAAAAATAGAATATTTTCGGTAGATGAATGTTTATTTATTCTTAAATTTTTTCATTAGCTGTATAAACAAAAAAAATCCGTGCCACTTTGTAATTGACACGGATTAATTAGTATTCGATAATTTAGATTACATTACTTCTGAAACTCTCAAGGTATTTACCATTCCTTTATCTTTTAGTGGCATAGCAGCTAAATTGATAAGAAAATCTCCTTTGGTAACATATCCTTTTTCTCTTGCAATTTCATTTACATCCGCAATAGTATCATCGGTACTTTTCATTTTATCATAAAAATAAGATTTTACTCCCCACAATAAGTTAAGTTGAGTAAGAATTCTTTTATTAGATGTAAAAACAAGAATATGTGCAGATGGTCTCCAAGCCGAAATTTGGAAAGCAGTATAACCACTGTTTGTTAAAGTACAAATGGCTTTTGCTTCGATGATGTTGGCTGTAAGCGCTGCGTGATGACAAATGGTTTTTGTAATAAAGCGGTTTGTTCTAACTTGTGGTGTGTTTTGTGGCACATTGATAAGTGGTGAATCTTCGACAGCTTCAAGAATTTGAGTCATTTTTTGAATTACTTGAACTGGGTAAAGTCCTGTAGCAGTTTCTCCAGAAAGCATTACCGCATCAGCACCGTCCATAACCGAGTTAGCAACATCATTTACTTCGGCACGAGTTGGTGTCAAGCTATTGATCATTGTTTCCATCATTTGAGTAGCTACAATTACAGGTATTCTAGCTGTTTTTGCTCTAAGAATCAATTCTTTCTGTACTAATGGTACTTCGTGAGCAGGAAGTTCTACTCCTAAATCGCCACGAGCAACCATCAAAGCATCACAATAAGCTACAATTTTGTCGATATTGACAAGTGCTTCTGGCATTTCTATTTTGGCAACAATAGGAATTTTTTCGTCAGAATGTTTTGCAATTAATTCCTGTAGGTCTTGAAGGTCTCTTGGAGTTTTTACAAAAGAAAGTGCAATCCAATCAACTTTTTGTTCTATAGCGAAAATGGCATCGGCAATGTCTTTTTCGGTAAGAGCAGGAAGTGATATTTTTGTATTCGGAAGGTTTACTCCTTTTTTAGATTTTAATTCACCACCTTGAATAACTTTTGCTACTACTTCCGATTTTTTGTCGGTTTCAATAATTTCAAAAATAAGCTTACCATCATCAAGTAAAATACGTTCTCCAGGATTTACATCGTTTGGAAAATTTTGGTATTTCATAAAAACTTTTTGTGCAGTTCCTATGATGTCTTCGGCAGTTGTAAAAGTTATTAAATCGCCATCGTTTACGATTACCCCATCTTCCATAACGCCAACTCTAAGTTTTGGCCCTTGTAAATCTCCTAGAATTGCTGTGGTATAGCCAAACTCTTCGTTAAGTTGTCTAACAATAGCAATTCTCTCCTTTACATCATTGTAATCAGCATGCGAAAAATTGATTCTAAACACATTTACTCCTGCGTCAATCATATCCTTGATGATTTCTCTTGTACTACATGCAGGTCCAAGTGTGGCTACAATTTTTGTTTTTTTGTTTGTTGACATTGATATTAAAAAATTAAATTATTCTTTGATTTTATTTTATTTGTATCGACGTTATAAGCTGTCGAGATGTTTTCAATTGTATTTAATAAAAGTTGCATTTGGGTTAAAAGACCTTCTTCTATGTTTTCTATTTTTAAAAAATAATCCACTTTTTTAAATTCTGGAAGCAAATACACTTTTGTTGCCACTTCCATATTTACATCTGAAAATAGATTTTGACTAGTTTCATTTTTTTGTTGAATTACCTTGTTTTTATTTTGAATCAAATTCCAAGAAATATCATTTTCCTTGTCGAAATAATAAAATCTTGAGAATTTTGTTTCTCCTTCTTTTATATTTATATGAATTTCATCTTTAAATATACTTAAATTTATAGGCAACTTTTGATTAATAAAATAGGCTAACCGATAGTCTTCTAATGAAGTATGAATAGCAACTAGGTGATAATCAATTTCATCAAATTCGTCAAAATCTAATTTGTGAATCGCCATTTTCTATAAAAAATAAGTTGTAAAGATAGCATTTCTAACGGAGCATTAACCTGACAAAATCTATGTTTTTTCTCTTTTAATTGCGAAAACGTTATAAATTAAAGAAATTTCGACTATTTTAAATCAATTTTCTTTTGAAAGGCAAAATAGGCTCGTTGTGATGCTTTTTCTTCTGCTTTCTTTTTAGATGTTGCTCTAGCCTTTGCAATAACTTTCTCGTCAATGCTCAGTTTTACACCAAAAAAACGCTGTCCATCAATTCCGTTATCGTCAAAAATATCATAGTGAAATTGCCTTTTTTCTTTTTGACACCATTCAATCAATAAGCTTTTGTAGCTAATTACTTTACCTTCCAGTCTAGCAATATCAACATACGGAATAATGACTCTTTTTTGAATAAATTTTTCGCAATATTCATATCCTCGGTCTAAATAAATGGCACCTACCAATGATTCAAAAATATTGCCGTGAATGTTTTCGCCAAAATGTTGAACAGGAACTTTACTTTCAATGAATCGAACGAGATTCAAATCTTTTCCAAGTTCATTCAAATGTTCTCGACTCACAATTTTGGAACGCATTTTTGTTAAATAACCTTCATCGCCAGCGGGAACTTTGTTAAATAAATGTGCTGCTATCACCGCGCTTAGCATGGCGTCACCTAGAAATTCTAAGCGTTCATAATTTATTGCATTACCAATAGAATCTTGTTTGTTTGAAGAGCGGTGTGTGAATGCTTTTTTGAAATGCTCTAAATTTAAGGGAGCAAATCCTAGTATTTCGCTAATAGAATCAAAAAAAATCCCGTCTTCAAGAGAACGGGATTTTGAAAATATTTTTCTAATTAGTCTCATTTATACGAATTAGATATCTAATTTTTTAACTAATACACAAGCATTGTGTCCGCCAAAACCAAAAGTATTGCTCATTAAAACTTTCACATCTCTTTTTTGAGCTACATTAAAAGTGAAGTTTAATTTTGGATCAATGCCTTCGTCATCTGTAAAATGATTGATTGTTGGAGGGATAATTCCATGTTTTATAGAGAGAATAGACGAAATAGTTTCTATTGCACCAGCAGCTCCAAGCAAATGCCCTGTCATTGATTTTGTTGAGTTCAAGTTCATGGTATAGGCGTGATCGCCAAAAACATGTTGTATTGCTTTAGACTCTGCGTAATCTCCAAGCGGAGTTGATGTTCCGTGCATATTCACACCATCTACATCAGTTGGTTTCAATCCAGCATCTCTCAAGCAGTTTAGCATAACATTTTTGGCTCCCAATCCTTCTGGATGTGGTGCTGTAATGTGATGTGCATCTGCCGACATTCCGCCGCCGCCAATTTCGCAATAAATAGTGGCTCCACGAGCGATAGCGTGTTCGTATTCTTCTAGAATTAAAGCTCCTGCACCTTCACCAAGAACAAAACCATCACGGTCTTTATCCATTGGTCTTGAAGCTGTTTTTGGATCGTCATTTCTTGTCGAAAGAGCGTGCATTGCATTAAATCCGCCCATTCCAGCAATTGTAACTGCGGCTTCTGATCCACCGGTTACCACGGCATCTGCATGTCCTAAACGAATATAATTGAAAGCATCAATGATTGCGTTTGTAGAGGAAGCACAAGCCGAAACAGTTGTAAAATTCGGGCCTCTAAACCCATATTTTATCGAAATATGACCACCCGCAATGTCGGCAATCATTTTGGGTATAAAGAAAGGGTTGAATTTTGGAGTTCCATCACCCGCAGCAAAATTTAAAACCTCTACTTGAAAAGTTTCTAATCCGCCAATACCTGAGCCCCAAATAACGCCCACTCGATCTTTGTCTAATTTTTCAAAATTGAAACCAGCATCTTGCACAGCTTCCTCGGCAGCAACCAGAGCATATTGCGCATAACGATCCATTTTTCGAGCTTCTTTTCTGTCTATGAAGTCTTCAACATTGAAGTTCTTTACCTCACAAGCAAAATGAGTTCTAAATTTTGAAGGATCATAATACGTTATTGGAGCCGCTCCACTAATGCCGTTAATAAGTCCATTCCAATACTCCTGAATGTTATTTCCTATCGGAGTAAGAGCACCTAGACCTGTTACAACAACTCGCCTTAATTCCATAATTTATTAAATT
This sequence comes from Flavobacterium alvei, assembly GCF_002920895.1. Lineage (GTDB taxonomy): Bacteria > Bacteroidota > Bacteroidia > Flavobacteriales > Flavobacteriaceae > Flavobacterium > Flavobacterium alvei. Next base: position 141,576 of record NZ_PQVG01000004.1, on the reverse strand, counting down.
AGTATTTTTAAACAAATAAAACCCATGCTATCTTGCTGAATTAGTGTCACAAAAGAGCTATGGGTATTATATAAATATTTTTTTTGATTGAATTTCAATCCAGAATTTAATTTTAAAAATAATAACACCCGATTACAATAATGCAATCGGGTGTTTTTTTATTATTTTTTAGCTTCTTCGATATAAGAAATTGCTTGACCTACAGTAGCAATGTTTTCAGCTTGGTCGTCTGGAATTTGAATATCAAATTCTTTTTCGAATTCCATGATAAGTTCTACTGTGTCTAATGAATCAGCTCCTAAATCATTAGTGAAGCTTGCTTCTGTTACAACTTCGTTTTCGTCAACACCTAATTTGTCTACGATAATCGCTTTTACTCTTGATGCAATGTCTGACATAATCTTTAATTTTAATTTTTAATTTGTTGGCAAAAATAAAAAACTTTATTTTAAAACAACTATTTAGTTAATAAATGTGTCAGCTAATTTATAAAATAAATTTCACAAAGACTTCATAATGTTATTTATTATCACTTTTTATTCCTTTTTTTGCATAAATGAAATTAATGTAGTTATGAATAAAATCCTAATATTTGCTTCGGGTTCGGGCTCTAATGCCGAAAATATCATAAAATTTTTTGAGCATAAAGACCTAGCGAAGGTTGTTGCTGTTTTTACTAACAATCCAAAAGCAAAGGTGATTGAAAGAGCCCAAAAATTTCAAATTCCTACTGAAATTTTCTCGAAAGAAGAATTAAATCAAGGCAAAGTCTTACAAAAAATTATTGGTTTTGCTCCAAATTTAATCGTTCTTGCTGGTTTTTTATTAAAAATGCCTAAAGACATCATCGAAGTTTATCCTAATACTATAATAAATATCCATCCCGCGTTGTTGCCAAAATATGGTGGAAAAGGAATGTATGGTATGAACGTGCATCAAGCTATTGTCGAAAATAAAGAAAAGGAAACCGGAATCACCATTCATTATGTAAATGAAAATTATGACGAAGGAAGCATTATTTTTCAAAAAAGAGTAACAGTTTTGGTCACAGACACACCCGAAGTAGTGGCCGAAAAAATACACGAACTAGAACAAAAGTACTTTCCGTCAGTAATTGAAGATCTTCTTAAATCTGACCTTTAACTTCAAACTTTGCAACACGACGTACACATATATACTGATGGTGCTGCCAAAGGCAATCCTGGTCGAGGCGGTTATGGTGTCGTGATGGAATTGGTGGGTACGCCGCATAAAAAAGAATTTTACGAAGGTTTTCGTCATACCACCAATAATAGGATGGAATTATTGGCCGTGATTGTGGGTCTCGAAAAATTGAAAAATCCCAATATGAAAGTGTTGATAGTTTCTGATTCTAAATATGTCGTGGATTCTGTTTTGAAGAAATGGGTGTTTGGCTGGGAGAAAAAAGGTTTTGCAGGCAAGAAAAATCCCGATTTATGGAAGCGATTTCTGGTTGTTTACAGAAAACATCAAGTCGATTTCAAATGGATAAAAGGGCATAATAATCACCCTCAAAACGAACGTTGCGATGAATTGGCAGTTATGGCTTCGAATCAAAAAGAGCTTTCGATTGATGCTTTTTATGAAAAGGAAGATGAAAAACTTTTATGAAAACTTTGAGAGCTTCATCCTTTGCAACTCTAAAACTTATAAACTATCTTTGCCGCTTAATTCGAATCACATCAAATGAATAAATTATTGATTGTTGGAACAGTAGCTTTCGACGCCATTGAAACGCCTTTTGGTAAAACAGACAAAATTTTGGGTGGGGCAGGAACCTATATTGGGCTTTCGGCTTCTCATTTTAATCTAGAATCTGCCATTGTTTCGGTAGTTGGAGATGATTTTCCACAAGAATATTTAGATTTATTAACTGATAGAAACATCGATATTTCAGGTCTTGAAATCGTTAAAGGAGGAAAAACTTTCTTTTGGAGTGGTTTGTACCACAACGATTTGAATTCTAGAGATACCTTGGCAACCGAGTTGAATGTTTTGGCTGATTTTCAACCCAAAGTGCCACAAAAATTCAAAACTGCCGATGTTGTAATGTTAGGAAATCTTCATCCATTGGTTCAAATTAGTGTTTTAGACCAAATGGATGTTAAACCTAAATTAGTGGTTCTTGATACCATGAATTTTTGGATGGATTGTGCATTGCCAGAATTAATGGAAGTGATAAAACGTGTTGATGTAATTACCATTAACGATGAAGAAGCAAGACAACTTTCGGGAGAATATTCATTGGTAAAAGCAGCTGCAAAAATCCACGCAATGGGACCAGAATATGTAGTTATTAAAAAAGGAGAACACGGCGCTTTGTTGTTTCACGATCACAAAATTTTCTTTGCCCCAGCTTTGCCGTTAGAAGAAGTTTTTGATCCAACAGGAGCAGGAGATACCTTTGCAGGAGGATTTGCAGGGTATATTACACAAAGTGAAAACATATCATTCGAAAATATGAAAAACGCTATCATTTATGGGTCTAATCTCGCTTCTTTTTGTGTCGAGAGATTTGGAACCGAAAGAATGGTACATCTAGAGAAGGATGAAGTGATTGCTAGATTGCAACAATTCAAATCCTTAACTCAATTTGATATAGAAATATAGCTTTTTATAAAGAAGCCTCGGAAACGGGGCTTTTTTGATTAATAGGAATAAGTGAATTTTTATACGTCAATTACGAATAAAAAACGAGATTGAAAATTAATTTAATGAATTCAAGACGACAATTTAATTGTCTAACAATACAACTAAACCACAAACAACAACACAATGAGCGACGCAATTAAACACGAATGTGGCATTGCCCTTTTAAGATTAAAAAAACCGTTAGAATTCTATAAAGAAAAATACGGAACTGCTTTTTACGGGATAAAAAAAATGTATCTCTTGATGGAGAAGCAGCACAATCGGGGACAAGATGGAGCCGGTTTTGCAAGCATCAAACTAGATGTTGAGCCTGGAGAACGATACATAAGCAGAGTAAGGTCGAATGCTGCTCAACCTATTCAAGATGTATTTGCCCAAATAAACGACAGGATCAATGAAGAGTTGGCCGCAAATCCTGAGTATGCAGATAATGTAGCTTTGCAAAAAAAGGAAATTCCTTATTTAGGCGAATTGTTTTTAGGACATGTTCGTTATGGTACTTTTGGGAAAAACAGTATCGAAAGTGTTCATCCTTTTTTGCGTCAAAACAACTGGATGCACCGTAATTTAATTTTGGCCGGAAATTTCAATATGACCAATGTGACTGAGCTTTTTCAAAGTTTGATCGAATTGGGACAACATCCAAAAGAGATGGCCGATACGGTTACAGTGATGGAAAAAATTGGACATTTTCTAGATAATGCTGTTACCGATTTGTACCAAGAATGCAAAAATAATGGATTGAATAAAAGAGAAGCCTCACCAGTAATTGCCGAAAAATTAGACATAGCTAGAATTTTGAAACGAGCCTCTAAAAACTTCGATGGGGGTTATGCAATGGCTGGTCTTTTAGGTCACGGTGACGCCTTTGTTTTTAGAGATCCAGCAGGAATTCGTCCGGCTTATTTTTATGAAGATGATGAAATTGTAGTTGTTGCTTCAGAACGACCAGTTATTCAAACGGTTTTTAATGTGCCATTCGAGAAAGTTCAGGAGCTTCAGCCTGGAAATGCTTTGATTATCAAGAAAAATGGAACAGTAACTGAGGAAGAAATTCTTGTACCAACCGTTAAAAAAGCCTGTTCATTCGAAAGAATTTATTTCTCTCGAGGTAGTGATGCCGAAATCTATCAGGAACGAAAAAATTTAGGAAAACTTGTTCTTCCTGCAGTTCTTGAAGCCATTGATGATGATACAGACAACACTGTTTTTTCTTATATTCCAAATACTGCCGAAACTTCTTTTTACGGAATGGTTGAAGCGGCTCAGGATTTTTTAAATCAAAGAAAAAATAATTATATTCTAGAAAATAGAAAAAAATTAACCAAAGAAAAATTAGAGGAAATACTGGCGGTAAAAATCCGTACCGAAAAAGTAGCCATCAAAGATGCAAAATTAAGAACTTTCATCACTGAGGACAGCAGTCGCGATGATTTAGTGGCTCACGTTTATGATGTTACCTATGGTGTAATAAAACCAACAGACAATTTGGTAATCATTGACGATAGTATTGTGAGAGGAACAACGCTCAAAATGAGTATTATCAAAATGATGGATCGTTTGAAACCCAAAAGTATAGTTGTTGTTTCTTCTGCTCCACAAATTCGCTATCCAGATTGTTATGGAATTGACATGGCAAAATTAGAGGGATTGGTCGCTTTTAGAGCGGCATTAGAATTATTGAAAGAGAGAAATTTGTATCATATTGTTGATGAAGTTTATGCTAAATGCAAAGAACAAGAGCATTTACATGATAACGAAGTGGTTAATTTTGTTACCGAAATTTATGCGCCATTCCAGCCACAGGAAATTTCGAATAAAATTTCAGAACTCTTAAGTTCGCCAGGAATTAATGCCGAAGTGAAAATTATTTTTCAAACGGTTGAAAATTTACATATAGCATGTCCGAAAAATTTAGGTGATTGGTATTTCACAGGAGATTATCCAACTCCAGGGGGGAATCGTGTTGTAAATAAGGCATTTATGAATTTTTATGAAGGAAAAAATGCAAGAGCGTATTAAAATAACCCTATTATAGGTATTTTGTCGAATATTTTAGTATTTCGTCTAAAATATTTGTCATCACACGATTAAGAAGATATCTTTGTTTCACCATAATATTAGTAGGTTAAGTTTATGGTAGATTTGGGGCAAAAAGGGTGGAAGGAATTCCACCTTTTTTATTGGAATAAAGTCAAGTAAAATGTATCTGCTGTTTTTTGAACACAAAATTCACAAAAACAGCAACATAAGTTTTTGATTTTGGATTTGACTTTTTAAAAAATAAAACAATAAAATTTGAGCAAATCACTCGAATTTGCACCATTCTTGTTCTGTTTTTTATGTTCCATTTAATAAAAAACTTTACGACCTTTGCCACAAAACAAAAAGACTTGTCACAAATTATTTCCATAACAGCACTCGCATCGATTTCTCCATTGGGCAATGACCCAAAAGTAGTTTGGGAAAATTACAAAAAGGAGAATCATTGTTTTACAACTCAATTTTTAGACCATAAACAAACCCTTGTTGCTCAGTTGGATGACAGTTCAAAAGTATTAGTCGAAGCTTTAAGGCAATCAGATATTAAATATAAATCTTTAGACAAATCGGTTTTGTATGCTATGGTAGCATCTAGAAAAGCTATAGAAAATTCGGGCTGGACAACTAAAGATATTTTTGGAATCAACATCGGTTCTTCTCGTGGAGCTACTGATTTATTCGAAAAACATTTTAAGGACTATTTAGAAACTGGAAAAGCACAAACTTTAGCTTCGCCAACGACGACTTTAGGCAATATTTCTTCTTGGGTTGCCCACGATTTACAAAGTTTGGGTCCCGAAATTTCGCATTCTATTACTTGTTCTACGGCTTTGCATGCCTTGTTGAATGGTGTGGCTTGGCTTCGTGCTGGAATGACTGACAAATTTCTGGTTGGTGGAAGTGAAGCGCCATTGACGGATTTTACGATTGGTCAAATGCGGGCTTTAAAAATTTATTCTAACAGTGAAGAAGCGTTTCCCAACCGAGCATTGGATTTAGAGAAAACACAAAACACAATGATTCTTGGCGAAGGAGCAGCAGTTTGTTGTTTGGAAATTGGAAAAAAAGAGAATGCTTTGGCTTATGTAGCAGGAATTGGTTATGCCACCGAAATTTTAGAACACAACATCTCCATTTCAGCAGAAGCGATTTGTTTTCAGAGATCGATGAAAATGGCTTTAGAAAACACAGATTTATTAGAAGTTGATGCCATAGTGATGCACGCTCCAGGAACAAAAGCAGGTGATTTAACAGAATACAAAGCTATTCAAAAGGTTTTTGGCGGGAATTTGCCAATGCTTACAACCAACAAATGGAAAATTGGCCACACTTTTGGTGCTTCGGGAATGTTGAGTATTGAATTGGGAATTTTGATGATGCTACAACAGGAATTTATTGGCGTTCCATTTGCGGAAGTTCAAAAACCTAGAAAACAAATTCGAAAAGTACTTGTAAATTCAGTTGGTTTTGGCGGGAATGCAGTGAGTATTTTGTTGAGTATTTAACCACGAAGTCCACAAAGAAGGTACAAAGTTCACGAATTTTTAGCCACAGATTTGAACGGATTAAACGGATTTCCACTGATATTTCAAAGTGATTTTTGTTGTTGTAAATTCGTGTAGTGCTGACCATTCAATATTTCATTAGAACGGAATACTCAAAAAACTGAAAACTAATTACTGAATACTGTTTTCTAATTCCTTCACTTTATCGTAAACCAGATTGCTTTCAAAACCACGTCTAAGCATATAGTCACAGAATTTTTTACGTTTTTTTAAGGTATTCGTTTCTCGAATAGATTGCCAATTTCTTTCGGCTAATGCGTGAAATGTTTCTAAATATTCTTCGGGAGTGATTTCATTCAACGCTGTATTGATGAGCGTTTGTGATATGTTTTTGAATTTCAATTCGTTGGTAATCCTAATTTTTCCCCAATGCTTGATGCGGTGTTTTCCTCTGGCAAAACTACAGGCAAAACGTTCTTCGTTGAGAAAATTTTCAGCGATAAGATGCACCATTATTTGGTCTATTTCACCCGAATCCATTTTCATACTTCGCAGTTTATCAACCACTTCTTCGTGACATCTTTCTTGATAGGAACAAAAAAATTCTATCTTTTGTTTGGCCTCTTTTATGGAGAAAACGTCTTTCATAATGCTAAAATATTTTGTAAGTAGAGTTCTTGTAAAGAAATTAAAGAGACAAAATTAGGTTTTTTATATTTTTATAAGGAATATTTTCTATAACCACAAAAAAAAACCGTAATAAAACCGAAAACGAAGTAGTTTGTCGATTTTATTTTAAGTTTTCACAATGTAATCATAACTTTATTATAATTTCTACACTCTTTTTTAGTATTTAACACGCTGAAAATGAAAATAGTAATTGATCAAGGCGTTAGTTGTTTTTAAATTTTACAAATCTACATTTTTGTTTAAAAAAGGGATTGACCTTACTATGACGAATTGTAATATTAAAAATTATTACTTATGAAAAAAAATTACTTTAACCCAAATAAAAATTGGATTTCTGAAATGAAGTTTCAAGACGTCATTTATAATTCAAAAAAAGTTGCTTTATTTTTGATTGCTTTTTTTCATTTTGGAATAAATAATGAAATTAAAGCTCAGTCTGGTATTTACGAAAGTTATGCCATTTTGAATAGTAACAGTGGTGGAAATGTCTATTATGATTTACAAGCAACTACAGCAAATACAGATTTTCAGGGAACAAATCTTGGTGTTTTTAAGCCTGGGAATACCTTGGTTTTAAATGGGGCGCAGAATAAAGTGTATAAATGTAATACGGATGACATTACCAATGGAAAACTTTATTATCGAATATATAAAACAACAGATATAGCACCAGTATTTTTAGATTCTAATATAGGTTTTAGCTCGAATGATTCAGGAGCAGGTCCTGGCTGTCAAAATCAAACTTGGCAATCAAATGGTGCTAATATTAATGTTTTAAGCAGCTTAACTTCTGGAAATTATTATTTAGAAATTTATACAACAGCAGATTTTACATATTCTGGTGTGCCGGGATTTGGTACACATTTAGCCGGTAATGGTGGAAATAATTATATAGCTCAATTTACAATAGACAACCCGCCAATTGCATTGTGCAAAAGTTATACGGCCCAGCTTGATGCCTCAGGAAATGCTACAATTACTGCTTCTGATATTGATGGGGGAAGTACAGATGATATAGGTATTGTATCATTTTCAGTTTCACAAACAACATTCACCTGTGTTAATTTAGGCACCAACAATGTCACTTTAACTGTTACTGATTCTAGTGGACAAACTGCTACTTGTGTAGCTATAGTTACTGTTGAAGACAATCAAGCTCCAGTTCCTACTTTGGCCACTTTGCCAACTATTACAGGACAATGTTCAGCTACAGTAACCGCACCAACTGCAGCAGATGTTTGCTCAGGAAGTATTACAGGTACAACTGCAAATCCACTTTCATATGCTTCACAAGGGACTTACACTATTGTTTGGACTTACAACGATGGCAACGGCAATACCACAACTCAAAATCAAACGGTAATAGTTGACGATACTGTTGCTCCAGTAACTCCAACATTAGCCAATGTAAATGTGGGACAATGTAGCGGAACCCCAACTGCACCAACCACAACCGATGCTTGCGCAGGAACGATAACAGGAACAACTGCCACCATTTTTCCAATAACCACACAAGGCACAACCGTTGTTACTTGGACATTCAATGATGGCAACGGCAATTCAACAACCGCCAATCAAAATGTAATTGTAGATGATACCACAAAACCCACCCTTACAGCCATAGCCAATAGAAATGAAAATATAGTTTCAGCCTGTAGTTTTACCATTCCAGATTACACCAATTTAACAACAGCAGGAGATAACTGTACAGCCGTTGGAAGCATCGTTAAAACCCAACTACCAGTTTCAGGAACAATAATCAGCGGACACAATACCACCCAACTAATCACCATCACGGCCAATGACGGCAATGGAAATACTGAGTCAACGACTTTTACAATCACCTTGAAAGATGTAACAGCACCACAAACACCAGTATTAGCCGATGTGAATGTCGGACAATGCAGCGGAACACCAACAGCACCAACAACTACCGATGCTTGTGCAGGAACCATCACAGGAACAACAGCCACCATTTTTCCAATAACCACCCAAGGCACAACTGTTGTCACTTGGACTTTCAATGACGGCAATGGCAATTCAACAACCGCCAATCAAAATGTAATTGTAGATGATACCACAAAACCCACCCTTACAGCCATAGCCAATAGAAATGAAAATATAGTTTCAGTCTGTAGTTTTACCATTCCAGATTACACCAATTTAACAACAGCAGGAGATAACTGTACAACCGTTGGAAGTATCGTTAAAACCCAACTACCAGTTTCAGGAACAATAATCAGCGGACACAATACCACCCAACTAATCACCATCACGGCCAATGATGGCAATGGAAATACCGAGTCAACCACTTTCACCATAACCTTGAAAGATGTAACAGCACCACAAACACCAGTATTAGCCGATGTGAATGTCGGACAATGCAGCGGAACGCCAACGGCACCAACTACTACAGATGCTTGCGCAGGAACTATCACAGGAACAACGTCAACCAGTTTTCCGATTACTACCCAAGGTACAACGGTAGTTACTTGGACTTTTGCTGATGGCAACGGCAATTCGACAACCGCCAATCAAAATGTAATTTTAGATGATACCGTTGCTCCAGTAACACCAACATTGGCAAATGTGAATGTGGGACAATGCAGCGGAACACCAACGGCTCCAACGACTACCGATGCTTGCGCAGGAACCATAACAGGAACCACTTCGACTATTTTTCCAATAACTACCCAAGGAACAACGGTTGTCACTTGGACTTTCAATGATGGCAACGGCAATTCAACAACCGCCAATCAAAATGTAATAGTTGATGATACCACAAAACCCACCCTTACCGCAATTGCTAATAGAAATGAAAATATAGTTACCGCTTGTAGTTTTACCATTCCAGATTACACCAATTTAACAACAGCAGGAGATAACTGTACAGCGACAGGAAGTATTATCAAAACGCAATCACCAGTTTCAGGAACTGTAATCAGCGGACACAATACCACCCAACTAATCACCATCACGGCCAATGACGGCAATGGAAATACCGAGTCAACCACTTTTACAATCACCTTGAAAGATATTACACCTCCAACTATCATTTGTCCAGCAACAGCAACAGCCAACACCAACAACGATGGTGTTGGAAACTGCACAACGATAGTTTCATTAGGGACGCCAACGGTTTCAGATAATTGTACTCCCGTTGGAAGCATAATTATCACCGCTAAAGTAGGTGGCGTTACCATAAACCCATTGACTTATTTATTTGGAATAGGTAGTACAACTGTAGTTTGGACAGCAACTGACCAGAATGGAAATGTTTCTACACCTTGCAATCAAATCGTTACAGTAACTGATAATGAAAATCCAACAATAAATTGCCCAGCCAATGTTCAGGTCGCTGCTAATGCTGGATGTACAGCTACTGTCGTATTGGTAACCCCAACAGCTACTGATAATTGTTCGGTTGCATCTGTAACCAATAATGCTCCAGTAACTTTTTCTTTAGGAAGTACAACTGTAACTTGGACAGCTACCGATGCATCAGGAAATACGGCTAATTGTACACAAACCGTTACGGTTCTTGATCAAACATTGCCAACAGCTATCTGTAAAAATATTTCGGTGAATTTGAATGCACTTGGAACTGCCAGTATTACGGCTGCTGACATTAATAATAATTCAACAGATAATTGTGGTATTGCAAGTTTGGTGGCCAGTAAAACCAGTTTTACTTGTGCCAATAAAGGAGCCAATACAGTGACATTAACCGTTACAGACACCAGCGGAAACACAAGTTCTTGCACAGCAACCGTTACTGTTGTTGATGCTGTTATTCCAACTGCTATTTGTAAACCAGCCACTATTTATTTAAACAGTGCAGGTATTGCAACGCTTACCACTGCTGATGTAAATAATGGAAGTTCAGACAATTGTGGTTCAGTGACACTTTCGCTAAGTAAAACTAGCTTTAATTGTGCTAATTTAGGCACCAATACAGTAACACTCACAGTGACAGACACGGCTGGAAATTCTTCGACCTGTACTGCGACAGTTACGGTTGCGGATAATATTGCACCTGTTGCTACTTGTAAAAATTTCACTTTGGTTTTGGCTGCAAATGGGACAGGAACATTGTTACCTGTAAATATTGATAACGGAAGTACAGATAATTGTGGCATTGCCACTATGACCTTGTCTAAAACTAATTTCACTTGTACAGATGCCAACGGAATTCCACAATCTGTTACTTTAACCGTGACCGATGCTGTTGGGAATTCTTCGAGTTGTACAGCAACTGTAACTATTCAAACAACACTAGCGATTACAGCAACCTCTAATAGTGTAGTTTGTGTAGGGAATACCTTGAATTTATTTGGAGCTGTTACATCAGGAGCGTTTGGTACCCCAACTTATTATTGGACAGGTCCGCTAGGATTTAGTTCTACATTACAAAATCCAAGTATTGCAAATGTATCAATGGGTGCAGCAGGAACTTATACGCTTACTGTTACTAATGGAAATGGTTGTATGGCTACACAAACAACTACTGTAGTTGTCAATTCTGTACCTAATGTGAGTATTACTCCATCTTTTACATCAGGTTTTGTTAAGAAATTTACAGGCTCTCTAGTTTTTTATACTTATACAGTTACAAACATTGGCTCAGTACCTGACTTTTTTAATTTATCATACATCCCCGATTCGGATCCGAATAACGTAACGATGAATGTGCGTTTTCTTACTATGGGAGGGGCTCCGATTACAGCCACACCAATAATTACAGCGGGTGGAACCTACACTTTTCAATTAGAACTTTCTGTACAAGGAAATCAACCAAGGGTTTATAACCACACAATACTTATTGCAACTAGTAATTTATGTTCAAATTCCTCTGTTTCGGCTGATGCTTACACCTATGAATATAATGGAGGCCAACCACCTGCTGCCAATGGATCACAGCTTGAGATTGCTAAAGTGGCAATTGACAATACAACTGGAGCAGTTATCACTAATGCAATTATAGGTGTACCCTTTAAATATAAAATTACCGTAGTAAATAATAGTACTACAACTGCTGCTGCAGGTGTAATCATTTCTGACTTGGTGCCAGCATCCCTTTCTATAACTGATAACGATGGTGGTACCCAAACTGGCAATTCAATTACTTGGAATGTTGGGTCTTTAACTAAAATAGGAGCTGGGCAAAATACAGTTCAAAAAATTATTACAGTCGTGCCTACTTGTAGTTCAATACCATCTGTGAGTAATACTGCCAATGTTATAAGCAGCCCACCAGATAATGGTCTAGGTGTACATGCTGCTACACTAAATACTACAGTTACGGATAATATTGTTCCAATCGCTATTTGTAAACCAATAACGGTATATCTTGATGCTACTGGAGTAGCAACTATCACAGAGTCTATGGTAAATAATGGCAGTACGGATAATTGTTCAATTCAATCTATTTCAATAAGTAAATCTAGTTTTAACTGTACTAATTTAGGAGCCAACAATGTTACTTTAACTGTCACTGATGTTTCTGGAAATATTTCTACCTGTACTTCTATTGTAACAGTTGTTGATAATCAGGCACCAGTTTTCACGAGCTGTCCTACAACTCCTGCTTCTATTTGTGCAGACAATGCAACTTCTTATACAAAAGTTGGAACAAGCTGGAATGCCATAGCAACGGATAACTGTAGTTTTTCACTTGCATACACTTTGTCAGGAAGTACAACGGGTTCAGGGACTAGTCTAAACGGAGTTGCGTTTAATGTAGGAACAACAATAGTAACTTGGACAGCTACAGACACAGCGGGTAATACTTCAAATTGTGTTTTCTCTGTAACTATTAATGGTTTGCCTGTTATCACCACACAACCTATAACACAGTTAGATTGCGAAGGAGCATCCGTTAATTTCACTGTTGTTGCAACAGGTGTTGGGTTAACTTATACTTGGCAAAGAAAAAAACCTACGGATGCAGGTTTTATTACCATTCCAATTGAAGGTAATATTTCATATCCTTCAATAGGGAAAATTAAAATAGATAATGTAGGAAGTGCACAATCTCCTAGTGGAACACAATATCAGGTTGTTATAACCAATAGTAGTGGATGCAGTATAACCTCATCAGCTGCAACACTTTTGGTTAATGAAGTAACCGGAATTTCACCATCAGCAACTAATGTGACGCAATGCTATGGAACCAATTATTCTTATACGGTTTCTACCTCAACTCCACCTCCAGGATTTGTAGTTTCCTATCAATGGAAGAGTTCGGTTGCTTCTGGGCCTTGGATTAATGTGGCTAATGGACCTCATTTTTCAGGAGCTAATACAGCTACATTAAATATAATTAATGGAACGCCATCAGAGTCAGCAGAGTACAAAGTGCAAGTCATTTTTCATTCTTCGGGTTCAGATTGTAATGTAACTACAACTTTGAATAGAAAGATTACATTCCTCCCAGAAGTAACTGCACCAATTCCTACAATCACTCAGCCCGATTGTATTACGCCAACAGGAAGTGTGGTTTTAAGTGGATTGCCAGCAGGAAATTGGACTATAAATCCTGGAGGAATTACAGGAAATACATCTTCGGTAACAATTTCGGGACTGGTTCCAAACACATATAATTTTACAGTCACTTTAGGAACTTGTACCTCAGTACCTTCTGCAAATGTTGTTATTCAAGCAGCAACAACAGCTATTTGGAATGGTTCGGCTTGGACAAATGGACCACCTGCTTTAAACCAAGCGTTAGAATTTACAGGTAATTATAATTCAGCAGGAAATTTAACAGCTTGTTCTTGTACGGTTACAGCTGGAGATGTTACAATTAATTCAGGAGATGCTTTGACTATTACAAATTGGGTGCATGTTAATGGAGGTTCTTTAACCTTCGAAGATTCAGCCAGTTTAGTGCAAGTAAATAATGTTTCTAATACTAATTCTGGAAATATTATATACAAACGATTAACCACTAAAATTAGTAATTTGGATTATACCTATTGGGCTTCACCAGTAGCTGGATTTACTTTAGGAGGTGTTTCGCCATTAACATCAATAGATAAGTATTATTCATTTGATTCTAGTATAGAAAATTGGAAACAAGAATCAGCCGCAACATCAATGACATCAGGAATTGGCTATATTATTAGAGGGCCACAAACGTACAAATTCCCGAATCCACCCAATCTTTATGAAGCAACTTTTATAGGCGTTCCTCATAACGGTCACTATGAAATTAATGGAATCACTGCTAATACGTCCTATCTATTAGGAAATCCATATCCATCGGCTTTAGATGCCAATACGTTCTTGGACGACAATCAAAACGTTCTCGATGGAACCCTGTATTTTTGGACTCACAACACGCCAATTGCCATTGGAAACCCAGATCCAGGTTCAGGAGTATTAGTTTATTCAGGAGATGATTATGCTTCATACAATCGTACTGGAGGGGTAGCTACAGCTGCAGCACCAAGCGCAAGCACAGGAGGGAAAAATATTAATATCCCGTCTGGTAAAATAGCTTCTGGACAAGGGTTCTTCGGTTCGAGTAAGTCGGCTCCAACGGGAACAACAATTGTTTATGACAATAGGATGAGAGTGGGTGTAGGGGGAATATCAGGCAACAATTCCCAGTTTTACAAAACAAAAGATTCTAAAGGGAAAACAGCTAACGAACTCGAAAAACACCGCATTTGGTTGGATTTAACCAATACTAAAGGAGCTTTCAAACAAACCTTAATTGGCTATGTTGCCAATGCCACAAATGACTATGAAGGTCGTTTTGATGGTGAAAGCTATGATGGTAACAATTTCTTTGATTTTTACAGCATCAATAGCGACAAAAACCTCACTATTCAAGGACGTGCTTTACCTTTTGACGAAAATGACGAAGTATCTTTAGGATATAGAGTGGATCTTGAAGGAACTTTTACAATAAAAATTGGACAAACTGATGGTCTGCTAAACAATCAACAAGTGTTTTTGGAAGACAAATTGACTAATACCATCACCAATTTAAAAAGCGGAAGCTATACTTTCAATACCACTGCAGGAACATTTGACAATCGATTTGTATTGAAATACAAAGATAAAACCTTGAGTGTCGAAGAAATCGAGAAAAGTGATGGAATAGTTGTTTTATATTCCAATAATTTTAAAACACTTATCATTAGAAATAATGTCAAGGATGCAACAGTAAATTTAGTGACTCTATTTAATATGTCGGGTCAAAAAATAGCCTATTGGGATGTTAAAGGCAGGGAACAAACTCTTATCCAGATACCAATAAAAAATCTACCATCCGAAATTTATATAGTAAAAATCAAAACGATTGAAGGAGAATTCAGTAAAAAAATAATTATTAAATAATGCTATACCGAGTGACGGATTAATTAAGTTTGTTCAAGTGTTCGCTATTAATTTAGTGTACAGATAGGCTAACCCTGTTGGAGTTTCAAATTCCGACAGGGTTATTTTTATTTCCAATCAGCCTAATGTGCATCTAAAATTGAATAAATCTTCTAGTAATTGAGCATCAAGGAGTTATATTTTGTTGGAAAACAACAGTATATCGACTAATTTAGCAGTTGAACGAATATATTTTGAGCAATATTGAACAGATTTATAGATTTGCGCCATAAAATTATTTTAACACTAAAGAATTTAGCGTCACAAACAAAATAACGGTAGCCCCCTATCAAAAAAATATAATTTAACCTAATGAAGAAATCCTACTTAAATTCAGAAATAAATTCTGCAGTATCACTAAGGCCATCAATGACAATTCGTTTGTTGTTCATGGTTTTGTTTGTTGGTTTGTTTGGGAATGTAGTTAACGCACAAGTAACAATTACAAAACCCAATTTATCAATTCCAGTTTGCTTTAGCTTTCCTTCATCCTATTCTGTTTTAGGCGATATTGTTATTAATGAGAATAATAATGGGGATTTCGCTAGTAGTGCTACTAGTAAAACCATAATTTTATCCGCTCCAGCTAATTTTGAATTTAAACCTTTAACGGGAGCTATAGCTTATTGGGGAAGAAGAGACATAACAGCATCGTCAATAGTTGTTACAGCCTCAACAATTACAATAACCTATACCTGTACAACAACTGGAAATGATGATAGATTAACTTTATCAGGTCTTGAAGTAAGAGCAATAAATGCTGTAAGTTCAGGCAATGTAATAAGAACAGGAGGGACAGGAACAATAAGCGGATTAGCAAATAATACAACATTAACTAATACTTTGACATCAACTTTATTGGCTATGCCTACAGCAACAGCTGGTGGGACTCAAACAATTTGTCTAAATAGTACAGCAACTGTAAGTGGTGCAACGTCATCAAACGGCACAATAGCTTGGACAGAAAATGGTACGGGTTCAATTACTTCTGGTGCAACTACATTAGCACCAACATATACTTCCACTGTAGGTGATGAAGGAAATACAGTTGTATTGACAATGACTGTTTCAAATAGTTGTGGAGTTGCTACTGCTAAATACAATGTAATAGTAAATGATTTGCCATCAAATCCAACTTTAGTTACTGCAAGTACTACAAGTGTTTGTGATGGTTCAAGCTTAACCTTAAACGCAACATCTCCTGGAAACACTATTTATTGGTATGAACAATCTAATGGAGGTATATCAATAGGAAGTTCTGCAAGTGGAGAAAATTTCACTTTTATACCAACAAATCAATCAACAAGATATTATGCAGAGGCTATTTCACCAGTTGGTTGTCCTAGTGGTTCAAGATCGCGCACAAATACTATTACTTTAACAAATCCGCCTACAATTACATCACAACCTACTGCTCTTGCAAGTGTTTGTTCGGGTAGTCCTGTAATTTTGAGTGTATCTGCAACAGCATCTGGAGCTGTATCATATCAATGGAGGAAAGACGGTATCAATATATCAGGGGCTAATTCTTCAACTTACACCATTACAAATCCAACGACTACACTTAGTGGATCTGTTTTTGATGTGGTTGTTTCTCGATCTGGTTGTTCAGTTGTATCTAATCCAGTTAGTTTCACGGTAAACCCTTCTCCGTCAGCAACTATAACTGGGGCGTCAGGGATATGTGTAGGTTCTTCTACCTCACTTACTGCTGCAACACCTGGCGGGTCTTGGTCATCAAGCAATGCAAGAGCTACAGTAGACAGTAACGGAGTGGTTAGCGGGATTTCTGCTGGTACTTTCACGATTACCTATACTGTTACTAGTAATGGTTGTACGGCGACTTCACAAAAAACAATGTCTGTTTCATCATTGCCAACACCTGTAGTTTCTTTTAGTCAGGGAAATTTAGATTCCAATTTAAATATTACGGCTTGCCAAGAAGTCGGTGGTGGTGGTCAAAATGATTTGGATATTTTATCGGGAAACCCTAGCGGGTCAACCTATCAATGGCAGGTGAGTTATGATAATGGTGTAAATTGGGTAAATGCTGCTGGCCCCACGAATACTCAAAATCAGTATGTACTTGATCCTTTTTATACTGTTTTTACTTCAAATGCAGGGACTTATAAATTTAGGTTACTTATAGATAATAATGGTTGTTCGGGAGTTAGTAATCTGCTTACTTTGACAGTATCAGGAACTTCTGCATTAACAGCAGGAACAATTGTGGGTAATCAGAGTTTTTGTGGTGCAAGTCTTAATCCAGCAGGATTTACTTCTTCAGCACCAGCCGGGGGTATGGGAGCTGGAACTTACACATATCAATGGCAATCTTCTATTGATGGATTTAATTTCATCAATATTGTAGGCGCAACTTTAACAACTTATGATTCTCCACAAATAAATCAAACAACGTATTTTCGTCGTAGTGTTAGATCTGGAGGATGCAGTGCTTTTAGCAATGTGTTGTCTGTCTTGCTTGGTGCTCCAGTTACAAACGTTTCACAGCCCAATTGTACCTCCTCAACAGGAACTGTAACGGTTCCATTTCCAGTATCAGGAATTACTTATACGATTACGGGGACAAACCCAGTTACACCAACAGTAACTAATTCAACAGGTATATTCTCGGGATTGACACCAGGAGATTATGATGTTAGGTTTATTGCTGCGTCAGCTTGTATTTCTCTACCTACTTCTGTTACTGTCAATGAACAGCCATTAGTTCCTTCAATGCCTGTCACAACGACTGCTCAACCTTGTGGGGTTCCGACAGGAACTATAACTGTTACTCCTCAAAATGCTGGAGAAACATACAGCTTTGATAATGGTGCTACTTTCCAATCTAGTAACATAAAGTCAGGATTAACTCCAGGGAATTATTACGTTATTATAAAAAATTTGGTATGTAGTTCACCCTCAAAATTAACTGTTATCAACTCAAGTCCAAGGACTCCCTCTACACCAGTGATTACCTCTGTTGTACATCCAAATTGTTCATTTTCATCAGGAACAATTACGGTAGCTATTCAAAATGCTGGGGATTTCTATAGTTTTGATAATGGCGTCTCTTTTCAATCTAGTAATATAAAATCAGGACTGACAGCTGGAAATTACAATTTAATTATTCAAAGTGCTGGCGGTTGTAATTCTCCCTCAAAGCAAGTTACAATTAATGCTCAACCTACTTTACCATTAGCGCCTACGGTAACAGAAACAGCTCCAACTTGTGCTATACAAACAGGCACAATTACTATAACACAAATTGGGACAGAAACTTATAGTTTTGACGGTGGTGCATTTTCGAATACTTTAGTATATTCAGGATTAGTGCAAGGGTCCTTGCATACAATAAGGGCTCAAAATGCTAGTGGTTGTATTTCTCCAACAGTCAATATTTCGATAACATCATTATCAAACACATGGTCTGCTGGAGCTTGGACTTTTGGTACACCAACTGCAGAACAAAATATTGTTTTTGACGATACTTTTTCATCTACCGAAGATTTATTAGGCTGTTCTTGCCAAGTGAACTCAGGAATAATTGTAACAATTAATTCACCAAATACTTTAACTTTAACTAATGCAGTTACTGTTTCGGGGACAGGAAACTTAATCTTTGAAGATACAGCTAGTTTAGTTCAAATCTACAATACAAACTTAAATTCTGGCAACATAATATATAAAAGAATAAATACTTCAACCCGTGAAACTGATTATACATATTGGTCATCGCCAGTAGCGAATCAACAATTAATTAAAGTTTCTCCTAAAACCTCTCCGAGTATGTTTTATTCTTTTGACTCCTCTGAAGAAAATTGGGTAGCTGAATCGACATCCAATAACATGAGTATAGGAAAAGGTTATATTATTGGAGGGGTGTCGCCAAATCCTCCAAATCCTCCAGCTTTTTGGGAAGCTCCTTTTAATGGCGTTCCAAACAATGGACATTATGAAATCACATCAATCATTCCTGACAAATCATATCTTATAGGGAATCCATATCCATCGGCTTTAGATGCAGATGCATTTTTGTTACAAAACAAGGATGTCCTTTATGGGACTCTTTATTTCTGGACTCACAATACCAAAATTGGAAAGGGTACCTCTAATAATGGGCCAGAAGCCTTGCCTTATACTGCAAATGATTATGCTTCTTATAATGCTACTGGTGGCGTTGGTGTAGCACTAGCTCCTGAAAATCTTTTAGGCACTGCTTCTGCTCCAAGCGGAGGAGCAATTCCTACTGGTAAAATTGCTGCAGGACAAGGTTTCTTTGCCTCAAGCAAACCTTCAATATCTGGAACCAATATAGTATTTAATAATGATATGCGTGTTGGAGTTAATGGAATAACTGGTAACAACAGTCAGTTTTTCAAAACTAAAAATCCTAAAGGCAAAACGGCACAAATAGAGAAAAATCGCGTTTGGTTGAATTTAACTAATACCGGTGGTGCTTTCAAACAAACCTTGGTGGGTTATATAACTGGAGCTACAAATGCTATTGATGATGATTTTGATGGAGAAAGTTTTGATGGTCAGGAATTTGTTGATTTTTATAGTATTAATGAGGATAAAAATTTAACCATTCAAGGAAGAGCTTTGCCGTTTGATGAAAATGATGAGGTTCCACTGGGATTCAGATCAACAATTGAAGGTTCTTTCTCCATAAATATTGGTCAAGTAGATGGTTTAATGACTAATCAAGATGTTTTTATTGAGGACAAATTGACCAATACTATCACTAATTTAAAAAGCGGAAACTATACTTTCAATACTGCTGCAGGAAAATTTGACAATCGATTTGTATTGAGATACACAGATAAAACCTTGAGTGTCGAAGAAAAAACCGGGGAAAGAGATGGAATAGATGTTTTATATTCCAATAATTATAAAACACTAATCATCAAAAATAATCTCAAGGATGCAACTCTAAATGTAGTAACTCTGTACAATATTTCAGGTCAAAAAATAGCCAATTGGGATGTTAAAGAAAGAGAACAAGCACTTATTCAGATTCCAATAAAAAATCTACCATCCGAAATTTATATTGTAAATATCAAAACTACGGAAGGAGAATTCAGTAAAAAAATTATGATTAAATAAATATGTAAGGAATTAGAACAAGATAGTGTCATTTTTTATCATTTTATATTTTTTGTTTAGCATTTGTCAAAGAAATTTTACTAAAGTAAAACAATAATTTTTTTCAAAAATCCAAAACTTCTTGTTATTGACAAGGAGTTTTTTTTATTTCTAAAATTCATCCATTTGTTTTTTTGTACTTGACTTATGCTAAAAATTTCATAGGAATTGTTAATTAGGCTATTGTAAAATGTTTTAAAAACCTTGTTTTTTTTAAACTAGAACTATTTTATTTATGCAATAACAATCCATTTATATTAAATTTTGTTTTTTATCGATAAAAAACGTGTTTCATCGGATTTTTTATTCTTGATGATTAAGATAAACTATTTTCGAGCCACAAAAGCCAATTTTTTGCTAACCCCAATTAAGTGTAAAGAATAGATTTTTAGTAAAATAGAAAAGCACTGCCAATAAATTCATGAATTCATCCTACTTAAATTCTGTTATAAAAATTATATTATCATCAAAATCATCATCAGCAATTGGATTGTTCTTGATGGTTTTGTTTGTTTCTATAACACCTCTAGTTTCTTTTGGCGCCACTAGAACTTGGGATGGATCTTCCAGTACAAATTGGAATACAGCAGCTAACTGGAGTGGAAATGCTGTTCCTACAGCTGCGGATGATGTTGTAATACCTAATGTTGCCAACAAACCAACTATTTCAATTGCCGGAGCAGTTTGTTTAACTTTGACTATAAATAATACAGGTACTAATACCAACACTTTAACAATCACCTCACCTGGTACGCTTGTCGTTTATGGAGCAATAGTAATGACTGGACCAACTGGAGGGACAAGGAATACTATTATTAATGTTGATAATGGTTCACTTTCTGCTAGTTCAATATCAATGTCTGATTCAGGAAATAATAATAGGGATTGTATTTTATCTGTTTCCACAGGTACTATCAATGTTAGCGGAAATATAACAATGAATGGTTCGACTAATAGGAATCAAGTAACTTTTACAGGGGCTGGAACTTTAAATTTGGGAGGAACAATGACAGGTGGTGGGTTAACACCATCAACAGGGACAGTAAACTACAATAACTCTGGAAATCAAAATATTGGGAATTATTCTTACAACAATCTTACGCTTTCTGGTTCAGGAACTAAAACATTTGGTGTTGCAACTACTATCAATAATGATTTTTCTATTGCCACAAATGTAATCGCTAATCTAGGAACTAGTTTAACTCATACGGCTGGAACTATAACTCTTGGAGGAGAAGGAACTGTTCCAGGTTCTTGGGGGTCAACATCATCTACGGCAACCAATAAGGACAATACTTATTTTGCTGCAACAACAGGTAGAATAAACAATAGTTGT
This sequence comes from Flavobacterium alvei, assembly GCF_002920895.1. GTDB lineage: Bacteria > Bacteroidota > Bacteroidia > Flavobacteriales > Flavobacteriaceae > Flavobacterium > Flavobacterium alvei. The sequence goes on along the minus strand of NZ_PQVG01000004.1, from coordinate 119,793 downwards.
ACTGCTCCAACAATAACAACACAACCTACAGCTTTAACTATCTGCGAAAATTCTGGCGGAAGCTTTAGTGTGGCAACTTCAGCCTCAAGTCCAACCTATCAATGGCAGTATTCAGCAGATAATACAAACTGGGTAAATATAGATGCCGCTTTAAATCCTTATGTAGCGGGATATACAACGGCTACTTTTACATTGACTAACACGCCTGCTGCTTGGACTGGTAATTATGTGAGATGTGTTGTGCGATCTAGTACAGGTTGTCGCACTAATTCCAATTCAGTCTTGTTGACGGTCAAAGCATTGCCTGTTATCACTCCAAACAAGGTTGATGAAACTTGTCCAGTTTCGAATAATGGAAGTATTTCACCTACTCTTTCAGGAGGATTATCAAATATTAGATACATAAGACTGACCCAAAAGTATGCTTCTTGGCAACAAGTGGCTGAAATTGAGGCTTATGAAATTTTTACTGGAACCAATGTTGCACGATCTTCGAATGGAGCAACAGCTTCTGCAACTTCAACACTTTCAGGGTTATACCCAGCATCAAGTGCTATTGATGGAAATAATTCTGGAAGTAATAATTTTTGGCATAGTGCAACATCAAATATTAATGAGTATATTACAGTTGATTTACAATTGGGAAAAAATATTGATTATTTAAGAATTTTTAATCGTACAGATTGTTGTCAAGATAGAGGGCAAAATATGTTATTAGAACTTTTTGACGCATCTAATACTTTAGTGTATTCTAAAACCATCGATTTGTATCAATCGGGTGCCAATGTTCCTGTAACAGTTAATGTTTTAGATGTTTCGTGGGCAGATGGAGCTACAACTTTAAATCGTACAGCATTAGATTCTGGAAATTACACGCTTAATTATGCAGATGAATTAGGGTGTTCTGTTAGTTCTCTTATAAATATTAGTTCTGTTAATCCAGCAAGTGTTGGTGGAACAGTTTCTGGAGGTTCAACACCAATTTGTCAAGGTTCTTCTACAGGAACTTTAACTCTTTCTGGATATACAGGAACCATTGTAAATTGGGAAAAGCAACTCAACGGTGGTGGATGGAATTGGGCAGGCGGAAGCGCTACCACTTTTTCTGAAATTCCTTATGCCGCCGGAACTTGGGAATATAGAGCTGTGGTTCAAAGCGGTAGTTGTACTTCTGCTTATTCTTCAATACAAACTATTGTTGTAAGTCCAACTCCAGTAGGAGGTGGAGTTTATAGTGGAAACACACCAATTTGTTTAAATTCTTCTACCGGAAATATGACATTAGGTGGTGGATACGTAGGTAATGTAGTGCGTTGGGAAAAACGATTACTACCATCAGTTACTTGGACTACTATTGCTAATACAACTACAGTTTATTCTGAAAACCCTTCGGTAGCTGGAACTTGGGAATATAGAGCCGTTGTTGGTAGTGGAAGTTGTGCTACAGTTAATTCTTCTGCTTTTAGTGTAACGGTAAATCCAGAACTAACCATTACATTAATTAATTCAAATTCTAGTGTTTGTCAAAATACGACCACCGCATCTTTTGCTTATTCAGCCACAACGGGTTCGCCAGCTGCTTGTGTTGTGGATTTTGATTCAACGGCTAATACAGCTGGATTTAGTGATTTATCTTATGTTGGTTTAGGAAGTGCTCCAAATACATTTTCAGTAAATGTGCCTTGGGGTGCAGATGCTGGAGTTTACAATGCAACTTTAACGCTTAAAACGGATTGGCCTAGTTGTACAAGTACGGTATCGTATCCAATAACCGTTACAGTTGGAATAGCAACACCAACAGTAGGAACTATAACTCAGCCTAATTGTTCAACCCCAACTGGAAGCGTAGTCTTAAGTGGTTTGCCTGCATCTGGAACGATATATCAAACAGGAACTGTAGTAACTAATTTTCCTATTACAGGAACATCAATGACAATATCAGGTTTAACTGAAGGAACTTATCAATTTTCAGCTTCCAACGGAACTTGTACTTCATCGGCAACTGGAAATGTAGTTATTAATTCTTTGGTTACCAATACTTGGACTGGAGCTTGGTCACAAGGAATACCTACAGTAAATCAAAAAATTGTTTTTGCTGCAAATTATTCCTCAACTGGAAATGTAACTGCTTGTTCTTGTATGATAACTTCAGGAGCGGTTACTTTTAATGCAAATGATACTTTGACCCTGACCAATGAATTAAAAATTACCGCAGGAAGTTTAACTTTCGAAAACACTGCCAGTTTAGTACAAATAAATGATGCCGCAATAAATTCAGGCAATATTATCTATAAACGAAATACATCATCGGTTCGTATTTCTGACTATACTTATTGGTCTTCACCAGTTGCTAATCAAAATTTGGCTATATCTCCTGCTTATACTTCTGGAATGTTTTATTCATTTAATGATTTTGCCACTCCAGAATCTTGGAAATCAGAATCAGCTTCAACGATAATGACCGTCGGAAAAGGATACATTATTAGAGGACAACAAATAGGATCGCCAACCCCGCCTCCGCCGCCAAGTTTTTATCAAGCTACTTTTACAGGAACACCACACAATGGAAACAAAAGCATTGTGATTGGGCCAACAGGAAACTCTAATTTGTTAGGAAATCCATATCCATCAGCTATTGATGCCAATAAATTTTTGTCAGCCAATAGTACTGTTATAGAGGGAACGATTTATTTTTGGACACACAACACGGCTATTCAATTAGCATCTAACATTACAAACGGAACTGCTGGGTCAGGAGCATTTGCATATACTTCGGATGATTATGCATCTTATAACGGAACAGGTGGAGTAGCGGTTAGCGGAGGAATAATTCCAACAGGTGAAATTGCTGCAGGACAAGCTTTTTTTACTACAAGTAAAGCTACAGGAGGCTCAGTTGCATTCAATAATGCCATGCGCTTAAGTTCAGGAGGAGCAATATTGGATAACAGCCAGTTTTTTAAAATTAAAAACACTAAAGGCAAAACAGCACAAATAGAGAAAAACCGTATTTGGTTGAATCTAACCAATGCAAAAGGAGCGTTTAAACAAACCTTGGTAGGTTATATTGATGGAGCTACAAATGATATTGATAATGCTTTTGATGGAGAAAGTTTTGATGGGCAAGAATTCATAGACTTTTACAGTGTGAACCAAGGTAAAAATTTAACAATTCAGGGTCGTGCCTTACCATTTAGCGAAAATGATGAAGTTCCTCTAGGATTCAGGTCAACAATTGAAAGCCCTTTCACAATAAGTATTGATCAAGTAGATGGTTCAATGACTAATCAAAAGATTTTTATTGAAGACAAATTAACCAATACCATCACTGAATTAAACGCTGGTAATTATACTTTTAGTACTGTTGCAGGTACATTTAATGATCGATTTGTGTTGCGTTATACCAATGGTAAAACCTTAGGAACAGATACTGTAACAACACAAAAAAACAAAGTTGTAGTTTCTGTAAAAAACAAACAAATAAAAATAAATTCCTTGTCAGAAACGATAAACAAAGTCGTCATTTTCGACTTGTTAGGAAGACAAATATATCAAAACAACAAAGTAGATAGCAATGAGTTTTTGACAACAGATTTCAGTTCGAGTCATCAAGCTTTGATTGTAAAAACTACTTTGCAAAATGGCGAATTAGTTACGAATAAAATTATATTCTAGACCATATTCTAAGATTAAAAAAAACCTTCTAAGTATTTAACTAGAAGGTTTTTTTGTGGATTACTATTTACTAATTGAATAGATTTTTTTACTTTTTATATAAATTATTGTGGTCGATATATTCCCAAACTTTTTCAGGTAAAAGTGGGCGAACATTCTTCTTGTTTTTGATGTTTTCTCGGATAAAGGTCGATGAAATTTCTACAATTGGCGCATCAATAATGTGAATTTTGGGATTGTCTTTATATGGCAAAGTTTCCAGTTCCGATGAAATTCTTGGATAGACGAAAATGTCGTGGTTTTGCAAAATTACCTCATAGTTTTTCCATTTATGTAAGGACTTTAAATTGTCTTCTCCCATAATCAACGAAAATTCGTGTTGCGGATGTTTGTCCTGCAAATGAGCCAAAGTATTCACGGTATAATTGGGTTGTGCCAACTTGAATTCGATATCCGAAGGCTTGATTTTTGGGTAATCTTCGGTGGCCAAAAACACCAATTGCAGTCGTTGGTAATCGTCCAATAAAGTCTGTTTGTTTTTGAGCGGATTGTGCGGTGTCACAACCATCCAAATTTGATCCAAACCAGAATATTCAGCAAAGTGGTTGGCAATAATCAAGTGCCCAATATGAATGGGATTGAATGTTCCGAAATAGAGACCGATTTTCATAATTTAGGTTTTAGGTTTTAGGTTTTAGGTTTTGGATTTTACTAATACCCAATACCTAAAACCTAATGCCTTATTTTACAAAATCCTTCACCAATTGATGTGCTTCTTCTAAAGCAATTTCCAAATCATAGTTTTTAATCACAACATCAAATTGTGGTGCTGTCGCCAATTCGACGTGGGCTTTGGCAATACGCATATTGATTTTTTCTTCACTTTCTGTAGAACGTTCCTTGAGTCTTCTTTTGAGTTCGTCCACGCTGGGTGGTTTCACGAAAACAGCCAAGGTTTCTTCAGGGAATTTATGCTTGATGCGCAACCCTCCGGCAACGTCAATGTCGAAAATCACGTTTTTTCCTTTGGCCCAAATGCGTTCGACTTCGCTTTTTAGCGTTCCGTAAAAATTATCTCTATAGACTTCTTCCCATTCCACAAAATCTTCGTTTTTGATGTGGGTTTTAAAATCTTTTAGCGACATAAAGTAATAGTCTTTTCCATTTACTTCTTCGCCACGAGCTTCACGCGTTGCCGCCGAAATCGAAAACTCCAAATTCAAGTCTTCTTGCTTTAATAAATGCCTAACGATGGTGGTTTTCCCTGAACCCGATGGTGCCGAAAACACTATTAATTTTCCTTTTTTCATTATGTTGCCCTATTTTATAAGTCTTATAGATTCAGTATCAATTGTGATTGTTTTGTTGTTTTCTTTATCATTACTTGAATCTGTAATTTTATATTTAAGTATTTTTTTATTGTTTTCTTCTAACTGTTGTGAATAAATGAATGCTCTACAATTTTCTATTTCTATTTCTTCAAATTGAATCAACTCATTTTTATTATTAATCACCAGAATTATATAACCGAAATCCATCGATCCTCCACACATACCTTGAATGTTTGGATTCCCAAATTGCTCATATTTTAATAATAATCTTATCTCTGAAGTTGATGTTTTTTTTGATATGATTTCTAAATCCTTATAATTCAAATGATAATTGGAAAGGTTGATTATGGAACTTCCTATTTTTAAAAACTTAAAATCTTCGAATATATATATGTCTTCTAATTCATTATTAATAGTTAATTTCAAATTTTTAGCGTTGTTTGACCAACTGTTGCTTTCTTTAGTATTATTTGAAATAAAAATTTTTTCATTATAATTTTTGAAAGCTTCAATTTCGTCTAGTTTATCCCAAACAACACCTGTAAAATAAAAATCCAATATTTTTTTTTCAAAAGTTTTATCGTTAGTGTTAAATAATGTCAATCCTGTCATTGGATTAAAAACACCAACTAATGGAATGTTTTTCTTTACTTTATTATAATAGTACCAGCCTTTAACTGAATATACATATAAATGATCTTCTGAAAAATTTTCAACTTTTAAATAGATAGTGATGTCATATTTATCATCAATTGAACCGTAAAAAATTCTATCATTAGTTCTGAAGCTTTCAATTGAAATATTTTTTTGTTGAGAAAAACAAGTTAATGTTATTAGAAAAAACAGTAAAATAATTTTCCTCATTTCAATAAATTTTAAACTAAAGTACATTCAAAACCTGTTCCTTGATTTTTTCCAATTCGTCCTTCATCATCACGACTAATTTTTGCATTTGGGCGTGATTCGATTTCGAACCCATTGTGTTGATTTCACGACCCATTTCTTGGGTGATGAAACCTAGTTTTCTACCATTAGCTTCGGTTCCGTTGATGGTTTCCAGGAAATAATCCAAGTGATTGGTCAAACGTACTTTTTCTTCAGTGATGTCTAATTTTTCTAGGTAATAAATCAATTCTTGTTCAAAACGGTTTTCATCAACATTCACTTTTAATTCTGAAATGGCAGTTTGCAAACGGTCTTTTATCGCCTGAACACGTTCTGGATCAAGAGCCAAGGCATCGTTCATATATTGACGGATGTTTCCAATGCGTAACTGGAATTCTTTCTCTAGGGAAGCACCTTCATCTTTTCGGAAATTGGCGATATAATCCAAAGCTTCCGCAATTACTTTTTGAATTTCAATCCAGTCGTTTTCGTCAATTTCTTCTCTTTCGGTTTTTAATGTATCGGGCATTCTTACGGCCATTTTCATCAATTCAGTTTCATCGGCATCAGGATATACTTCCCGTAATTGGTTGATGTAGGCTTTTACGATGGGAACATTCACCTTCGTGGAAGTTTGCTCGGCGGTACTTTCGATAAAAATCGAGAAATCCACTTTTCCTCTTTCGAGTTTCAAGGCGATTTGGTTGCGTAAACCCAGTTCCATTTCGCGGTAAGACGAAGGCATTCTCACGCTTAAATCTAAGCCTTTGCTGTTCAGGGATTTTACTTCTACTGTTATTTTTTTGGTTGGCAATTGCAAGCTTGCTTTACCAAATCCAGTCATTGATTGTATCATATATTTTTCTAAAAGAGTTCAAAGATAAGAAAAGTTCAGAGTAATTAGTAATTAGTGATTAGTTGCTACAAAAAGCTATTTACTAATGGCTAATCACTTTTTTTGCGTTACCAAATACACACCTGCAAATATTAAAATAGCCGAAACGATTTTGACCAAAGTCAGTTCGTCTTTTCCTAAACTAATGGCAAAAATGGTAGCGAACAAGGGTTGTAAGTAAACAAAAACGGCGATGGTGGTGGGTTTTAATTCTCGCATCGAAAGCAAATTCAACAGATAAGTTCCGAAGGTCGAAAACACCACCACAAAACCTATTTTTAAATAAATATCCATTGGCATCGAAGTCCAATTTACGGCATCGAATTCGTTCCAACCAAAAGGTAAAACCATTATAAAACCAATTAGATAAATCCATTTGGCAAAGTTGAAGGGATTGTATTTTTGCATCAATTTTTTGACAAGAACCAAGTACAATCCGTAGGAACTTGCATTGATGAAAACTAGAAAATTCCCCAAGGTTGGATTGGTGGCATTTCCCGAAGATTTCCCGTAAAGTATCAGAAAAACAGTGCCGATGAGTCCTAAAACAATTCCAAAAACCATTCGTTTTTGCATTCGTTCCTTGAGAATAATGGCCGAAAGTACGAGTACAATAATAGGCGTTGAAACCATTAGTACCGAAGCCGAAATGGGCGAAGTCAAACTCAATCCTTTGAAGAAAGACAGCATATTCAGTGCTACGCCAAAAAAAGCTGCAGCAATAATTCTTGGGTAATCTTTTGGGTCTATTTGCTCTTCTCGAATTGCTGAGGATTTCCTGCTAAAAAACCAAGCCAACCAAAACAAAATGCTGGCTCCACCCACTCGCATTATGATAAACCCGTATGCATCGACATATTGGGGCATCACGTCTTTGGCAATTGTGAAGGTCATTCCATAAATAATGGAAACGATGGTGGCGGTAATGAGGGCAAGGGTTTTTTTAGACATTCGATAACGCTTTCATTACTTGAAGAATATTTTGTTGACTGTTGCCAATGAATATTTTGCTGTCAATAATAAAAACGGGGCGACTCAAAAAAGTGTAATGTTCCAGAATGTATTTTTTGAAATCGGCTTCGGTCAAGGATTTGTTTTTCAAATCCATCGATTTGTAGAGTTGTGCTTTTTTGCTAAAAAGTGCTTCGTAACTTCCCGAAAGTTGGTGCATTTTCTCCAATTCTTCAATCGTAATGGGGTCTTGTTTGATGTCGTGAAAGGTCAAATTATGATTTTGTGGCAAGGATTTGATGATTTTTCGACAAGTATCGCAGGAAGCGAGGTAGTATATTTTGTTCATAACGGTAGGTACAATTTCTTTATGCAAAGAAAATCCATTTACAACGGAAAATGATTATTTTTATCGAAAATTTGAAAAACAATAAAATCGAAAAAAATGACTTCAGCATTCAACGTGAATACAACTAGCCGAAATATGATTTCTAAAATTTTAGAAAAACACACATTGGAACAACTCAATAAAATTCCTGAAGGATTTGGTAATAATTTGATTTGGAATATTGCCCACGTTATTGTGACACAACAACTTTTGGTTTATAAACTTTCAGGATTGCCAATAATGGTTTCGGATGAATTGGTAGAAAAATACAAAAAAGGAACCAAACCAGAACAAGCAGCAACTCAAGACGAAGTAGATGAAATCAAGTCTTTGTTGTTCTCAACCATCGAAAAAACAAAAGAAGATTACGAAAATGGAATTTTCAAAAACTATACAGAGTATCCCACTTCAACAGGTTTTGTTTTGAATAGCGTTCAAGACGCATTGAATTTTAATAATTTTCACGAAGGACTGCACATTGGAATTTTGATGAGCATTCGAAAATTGGTTTAAACTATTTTGAAGTATAAAAAAATCCCAATTTTGAAATAGTTGAAGAATTGGGATTTTTTTATGGTTAATTGTTGGCTATTATTGTAAGTAATAAATATATCCGACATTAAACCAAACCAGCCAGTCATTGGCTTTGTTTTCTTTATAAAGGTCAGGATTAGGTTTTAATCCATCTACCCAGTCAGAAAAATAATATTGCAATCTTAAATCGACCATCAAATCAGATAATGGAGAAAGTTTGTAACGAGTTCCCACACTTGAAACTACCGACCAAACTGAACTTGATTCAGTAGAAAAACCATAAGAGCGGTCATCGGTTGGTGTTAAATATTTAGGAAAAGTGGTCAAAGGAGTTCCTAATGGTCCCATTGTTGACGAAGCTTTTGTATTATAAAAACTGTATTGTCCTCCAAGGCTAATAAAAGGCCCAAAACTTCCAATGGTTTCTGTAAAATCACGAATACTTAAAGGGAAAAACTCTAATTGCATACCGACGTTGGTTACAGCAGTATTTCCGTTCATGGCTTTTAATTGTTCTTTGCCCAATGAGGGATTGCCTTCAACCCATTGTCCGAAATGGTTTAATTTGGTTTTGTTATAGGACAACTCACTTCTTAGTTTGAAATGATCATTAAAATAAGTTTCAGGAGTATAACAATTACATTCAGCTGTGTAAGAGAAATTCATATAATGAATTAAACCAATTCCAAATCCTGAATTACCAGCATTTGTTGATAAATCGTGTCTTTCTCCATAGTCAGATTGAAAGGCTACTGGACCAGCAATTACTCCAATTTCGTGCGAAAATCCAAATTGCGCAATCGCAACATTTGAAAATCCGAAGAGGAAAAGACAGAAAAATACAATGAATTTTTGAATCATTCTAAATGAATTACTTTTTTACAAATATATAAAAACATCAATCAATCCTTATGTTTTCTATGTAAATATGATAAAACGATAAACAATAGAAAAATTATATAAACAAACTACACAAATTTTTGTGTTTTGTCATCAATAGTTTTGGTTTTGAATAAAATCATTCCAACATACATAAAAAGCATTCGCAATGTGTTAAGAATCATTAAATTTGGATACAAATATTCTCATATACTGTATATTTGCAAGACTTACGAAAACGTTTTCTTAAAAAACAAAAAGTTTTGGTTAAGTAAACGATTAATAGTAAATTTGATACACTAATTTATTTCAATATGGAAGAAAAAATCAATAATTTTATGGCTCAAGTTGAGGCCAAAAATCCAAATGAGCCTGAATTTATTCAAGCCGTTAGAGAATTTGCTGAAACAGTAATTCCTTTTATAGCTTCGAAACGAAAATATGATGGTAAACATATTCTTCTTAGAATTACCGAACCCGAAAGAACAATAACTTTTCGAGTAGTTTGGGTTGATGATACAGGAGAAATTAAAGTCAATAGAGGGTTTAGAATTCAGATGAATTCAGCTATTGGACCTTATAAAGGAGGAATTCGTTTTCACAATTCAGTTAATTTATCGGTACTTAAATTTCTTGCTTTCGAACAAGTATTCAAAAATAGTTTAACAACACTTCCAATGGGAGGCGGAAAAGGAGGTTCGGATTTTGATCCTCAAGGTAAATCTGATGGCGAAATAATGCGTTTTTGCCAATCTTTTATGACCGAATTGTGTCGCCATATTGGGCCAGAAATTGATGTTCCTGCTGGAGATATTGGTGTAGGAGCAAGAGAAATTGGCTATTTGTTTGGTCAGTACAAACGCATTAGAAATGAATTTACTGGAGTGTTAACTGGAAAAGGATTGGCTTATGGAGGTTCGTTAATTCGACCAGAAGCAACAGGATATGGCGTGGTTTATTTTACAGAACAAATGCTTCATACCATCGGGCAAGAAATAAAAGGAAAAACTTTTGTTATTTCTGGATTTGGAAATGTGGCTTGGGGAGTAGCTTTGAAAATAAATGAATTAGGAGGAAAACTTTTGACCATTTCGGGACCAGATGGCTACATATATGATGCAGACGGAATTTCGGGCGAAAAAATTGATTATATGCTTGAGATGAGAGATAGCGGAACTAATAGAGCCGAAATGTATGTAGAAAAATATCCAAATGCCGTTTTTCACAAAGGAAAACGAGTTTGGGAAGTAAAAGCCGATATCGCCATTCCGTGTGCTACTCAAAACGAATTGAATGAAGAAGACGCCATAAAACTAGTTGAAAATGGAGTAATTTGTGTTACCGAAGCCGCTAATATGCCTTGTACATTAGATGCTATCAAATATTTGTTAGGTAAAAAAATTCTTTTTGCTCCCGGGAAAGCCGCTAATGCTGGAGGAGTGGCAGCTTCTGGTTTAGAGATGACTCAAAACTCGATTCGTTTGAACTGGTCAAGCGAAGAAGTAGATAATAGACTAAAAGAGATTATGGTTGGAATTCACAATCAATGTAAAAAATATGGAACCGATGAAACTGGATATGTAGATTATGTAACAGGAGCCAATATTGCAGGATTTGTTAAAGTTGCCGATGCTATGCTTGCTCAGGGTATCGTTTAGATTTTAAATTTGACTTATTAATAGCCTTTCTTCAACTTGAAAATTCAAGATTTGATGAAAGGCTTTTTTTTGTGGGTAACAAAATCCTAATACTTTCGTTTGTATTATATTTGTGAACAAAATATTCTTCAAATAATGAAAAACAGATTTCTATATTTTGTGTTTTTGCTTTTTTTGCAAATTAGTTTTGCCCAAAACAACATGGTGTGGCAAGGCTATTTTTCTTATAATGACATTAAGGATGTGTCTCAATCTTCGACCACCCTTTTTGCTGCTTCAGAAAACGCCTTGTTTTCAAAAAACACAAGTACAGGTCAATTAAAAACAACCAATACTATTGATGGACTTTCGGGGCAAACGATAACTTCTTTATTGCATAGTTCTACTGCCAATAAAACTCTTGTGGGATATGAAAATGGGCTTATGATAGTAATCAATGAAGCCGATGGAAGTATGCTAAACATTGTGGATATTATCAGTAAACAACTTCCAGCAAACTTAAAAAGAATCAATCATTTTATGGAATACAATGGGATTGTTTATGTTTCCTGCGATTTTGGAATCGTACAATTCAATTTAGCAACTATGCTTTTTGGTGACACCTATTTTATTGGTAATAATGGCTCCGAAATAAGTGTAAAACAAACCACAGTTTTTAATGGATTTATATATGCAGCAACAATAGATGGCATTCGAAAAGCGGATAGTACGAATAAAAACTTAGTAGATTTCAATCAGTGGAGTTTAATTGCATCAGGAAGTTGGTCTAGTGTTGAAGCTTTCGACACCCAACTTATAGCTATTAATGCTTCTGGAAATGTTCAGAAATACGATTCGGCAACAAATTTCTTTAACGGATTATTTCAACTTCCTCAAGCCGCTGTCGATATGAGGGCTACGGATAATTATTTGATGATAACTACACCAACGACTGTTTCTGTTTATAATAAGCAAATGGGAGTTGTTCGTCAAATTACTAGCAGTCAAATTGTAGGAACAACTGTAAGTTTTACTTGTGCAACAAATATTGACGACACACTATATATTGGAACCAATGAAAACGGAATGTACAGTACAACAATTTCAGTGTCTTCGGCTATAGAAAATACAATGCCCTCAGGGCCAAGTCGTAATAATATTTTTGCAATCCAAGCAACAACAACTTCACTTTGGGCTGTTTATGGAGATTATAATCTTTTTTATAATCCTTATCCATTGGATACTTATGGAATTAGCAAGTTTAGCGAAACAGGCTGGTTAAGTATTCCTTATGATAAAGTATTTGGAGCAAAATCCATATCCAGAATTACCGTTAATCCTAGTAATGAAAAAGAAGTATATGCCAGTTCTTTTTTTTCGGGATTACTCAAAATTGTAGATGATGTTCCAAAAATTTTATATGATCAATCCAATAGCGGATTAGAGTCGCTAATATTAGCACCGCCCAATCCGAGTTATATTGATATTAGAATAAATGGAGCTGCATTTGATAAAAACGGAATTCTTTGGGTTACTAATAGTTTAATAAAAAATGGATTAAAAACATTAGACACAAGCGGAAAATGGCAAAGTTATTCTTTAGATAAAATTTTACTAGCCAGTTCTAATACTAATTTTGCTAGATTGTCTATCGATAAAAATGGCACAAAATGGATTGCAACAGATAGAGATGGTCTAATAGGATTTAATGAAAAAAATAATGTTTTCAAAAAAATCACTATTGGAGCTGATACAGGAAATTTGCCGGATGCCAATGTAAGAGTTGCTGCAGCAGACAATAATAATCAGCTCTGGATTGGAACCACAAAAGGATTGAGGGTGTTGTCAAACGTTGGAAGTTTTTCATCGGAAAATCAATTAACGACAAAACCCATCATTATTCTCGAAGATGGTCTTGCTCAAGAATTGATGTATGAACAATTTATTACAGATATCGTTGTTGATGGTGCTAATAATAAATGGATTGGAACTGTTGATTCGGGTGTGTTTTTAGTTTCTTCAAATGGTCAGGAAACAAAGTATCATTTTACAGAAACCAATTCGCCATTGCCCAGTAATACCATTAATGATATTGATATTAATAGTGTAACTGGGGAAGTTTTTATAGCCACAACCAAGGGAATGATATCTTTTAAAGGAACTGCTACAGGTGCAAACGAAGATTTAAATAATGTGTTCGTATATCCAAATCCTGTTCGCCCAGAATATGAGGGAACGGTAAAAATATCAGGATTATTAAACAAAGCCACCGTAAAAATTACCGATATCGAAGGGAATTTGGTTTATGAAACTACTTCCGAAGGGGGAACAATAGAATGGGATACTACTGCTTTTGGAAAACACAAAGTAGCTTCAGGAGTGTATATGATTTTTATTTCGGCACAAGATGGGATTGAAACGAAAGTCAAAAAAGTAATGATTGTAAGATGATAAATGTCAAATAGAGTAAACCAAAAAGCGCTAATAATCGGGGGTGGTCCAGCAGGATTAACCGCTGCATACGAACTTATAAAACATTCCAAGGTTTTGCCAATAGTTATTGAAATGAGTGAATTTTGGGGAGGAATTTCTAGAACTGAAAATCATAATGGCAACAGAATTGACATTGGAGGACATCGGTTTTTTTCAAAATCAGAAATTGTTATGAACTGGTGGCAAGAAATTCTACCTATTTGTTCAGATGAAAGTTCAATTAGCATTTCATATCAAAATGATAAAAAAAATATTGAAATTGATGGCAAAAACATTTCCGACAAGGATGACAATATTTTATTAGTTAGAAAACGAAAATCTAGAATTTTTTTCAATAAGAAATTTTTCGAATATCCAATTAGTTTGTCCTTTCAAACCATTTTAAGTCTGGGCTTATTTAATACTTTTTTAATAGGTATAAGTTATACTAAAGCGGTGTTGTTTCCCATTAAAAAACAAACAACACTAGAGCATTTTTTTATTAATAGGTTTGGAAGCCGCTTGTACAAAACGTTTTTCAAGGACTATACCGAAAAAGTTTGGGGGGTTTCTTGTACTGAAATTAGTTCAGAATGGGGCGCACAACGAATAAAAGGTTTGTCTGTTACTAAAACTCTAACCAATGCAGTTACAAGTATTTTTAGAAATAACAAAAAAGATATTAGGCAAAAAAGCACTGAAACTTCTTTGATTGAATATTTTTTGTATCCAAAATTTGGTCCAGGTCAAATGTGGGAAACCGTTGCTGAAAAAGTTAAAAAAGAGGGTGCGATTTTAAAGCAAAATACAAAGGTAATTGCAATAAATATTGAAAACAACAAGGTTAATAGCGTTGTTATAGAAAATAGTTTAACAAAAGAAATAGAAACAATAGCTTGTGATTACTGCTTTTCTACTATGCCTATACAAGAATTAATAAAAGGGTTTAGTTGTGAAGTTCCGATGAAAGTAAAAGAAGTGGCAAAAGGCTTAATCTATAGAGATTTTGTCACTGTTGGTTTGCTTTTAAACAATGTCAATTTTCAATTAGAGGATAATTGGATTTATATTCAGGAATCATATGTAAAAGTGGGACGACTTCAGGTATTTAATAATTGGAGTCCATTTATGGTTAATGATGCTGATAAAACCTGGGTTGGTTTAGAATATTTTTGCAACCAAACCGATCCTATTTGGCACTTTTCTGAAAGCGAAATGGTACAATTAGCTACTGACGAAATGATACAATTGGGGTTTGTAAATTCGGGTGAAAATGTATTAGATGCCAAAGTGATTAAAGTTCCAAAAACCTATCCGGCCTATTTTGGGAGTTATTCAGATTTTAATGAAATAAGAAACTTTACAGATACTATTGAAAATCTTTTCTTGGTAGGAAGAAATGGAATGCATAAATATAACAATCAAGACCATTCGATGCTTACTGCAATGCAAGCCGTTCAAAACATAATAAACAAACATACCGATAAGTCTAATATTTGGTCTATAAATACCGAAGAAGAATATCACGAACAAAAATAAAAATGGCACTTTTAAAAAATGATTTTACGCAATCCGAAAAGAAATTATTTCTAATAATTAGCGTTTTGTATTTCCTGTTTTTTATAGCAAGAATGGTTTCCAACATCTATTTTTTGACGGATTCTTACGAGTATTTTGAAGTTGCAAAAGCCATTCGAAATTTTACTTATTTTGAATCTTCAACCCATCCAGAATTAATTACAAGAAGACCTTTTTTGTATCCTTTTTTCTTGTCTTTTTTCGTCGATTTCAATCCTTTGATTGTAATTGTTGTTCAAACTATTTTGAGTCTTTTCAATACTTTTATATTGTTTAAAATAATAAAACAGTATAACATTCAACTGACTAATAAGTTGTTATTGCTGTTTTTGTTTACGCCATCAATTTTTATCTACGCCCAATTGATAATGTCAGAATGGTTGGTGATGTTGTTTTTAACGATGCTTTTTTGGTTGCTTTCTCAAAAATGGACCAAAAATAATTTCGCCTATATTCAAATAATCACCGTTTTATTAGCCTTTACAAAACCCATTTTTTACCCTTTTATTTACATCAATTCTATATTCTTCTTAGTGTATATGTTGAAAAATAAAGTTTTTAGTTTTTGGTTATTTTTGCCAATAATTTGTTTGCAATTCTATTTAAATCACAATGAAAATCTAACTGGTTACAGACATTTTTCGTCTATAGAAAATAAAAATTTAATAGACTATAATCTATATTATTTTAAATCTTCAACCCAGTCTAAAAAAAAAGCTGATTTGTGGTTGGATTCAGTGTATAAAGATAATAGATACGTTGGAAAGAATTTTGCAGAACAGAATATTTACCTCAAGCAAATGGCAACCAATGAAATAAAGAAAAACTTGTTTCGATATTCCTTTTACCATTTCTATACGGCTGTCAGAGGCATATTTGACCCAGGAAGATATGATTTAATTACCTTTTTTGAAAAGGAAAATGGCAGACAAGGATTTTTGGAAGTCTTAAATAGCGACAAATCTATTTGGTCACTATTTAAAAATAAAGTGGCATTTGTTTATTTACTATTAATTCCAATTTTTTTGATAAATTGTATGAAATGGTTTTATGTTATTAAGTGTCTAATATTTAACAAATTGACCTTAAATATGTATTATTTAATTGTATTATTTGCTTATTATATATTGGTTTCGGGTCCCGTGAATTGTTCCCGATATATGATGCCTTTTCAAGGAATAGTGATCGTTTTTGCCGTTTTGGGAATGCAATATAAATCGAAGTCTCTAAATCAAAAAGCTTCAAAGTGTTAGTCAAAACCAAAGCCATCGTTCTTTCTTCTCTCAAATACCAAGAGAAAAGCTTGATTGTGAAATGCTTTACGCAATCACACGGTTTAAAAACCTATTTTGTTCGCGACGCTTTTTCTTCCCGAAAATCAAACCAGAAAATTGCCTATTTCCAACCGCTGACCATTCTCGAAATTGAAGCCGTCCATAAAAATAAGGGAACATTGGAAAACTTCAAGGAAATCAAGATTGCCACTCCATTTCAAACCATTCATTCGGATATTTTCAAGAGCACCATCGTGATGTTCATTTCCGAAATTCTGCACCATTCCATTCACGAAGAAGAGAAAAACGAACAACTTTTTACTTTCTTGGAAACCGCTTTGCATTGGCTCGACAATCACAACCAAATTGCCAATTTTCACCTGATTCTAATGCTCGAAATAACCAAATATCTAGGTTTTTATCCTGATATTTCCGAAATGGATTTTCCTTTTTTCGATGCCAACGAAGGTGTTTTTACGCCATTTCACGGTCTGGGTTCACTCACGGAACACGAAACCAATCTTTTCAAAAAACTCATTGCTTTGAAATTCGACAACGACCAGAAAATCTTCCACGTTATCGAAAGACAAATCCTTTTAAAAACACTGATCGATTATTACACTTTTCATCTCGGCGGTTTCCGAAAACCAAAATCTTTGGAGGTTTTGTCGGCAGTTTTTTCTTGAAAAATTCAACCACAAAAACTCATAACTCATAACTCATAATTCATAACTATTTCTTACTTTCGCACCGCGATTAAAGAAAAGGATAAAATGAGCACAAAATTTACTGAATACAAAGGACTTAACCTGCCTACAGCGGCATCGGAAGTACTTGATTTTTGGAAAAAAGAAAACATATTCGAGAAGAGTGTAACCACTCGCGAAGGCAACACCCCATTCGTGTTTTTTGAAGGACCACCTTCGGCCAATGGACTGCCGGGAATTCACCACGTGATGGCACGTGCGATTAAAGATATTTTTTGCCGTTATAAAACTCAAAAAGGATTCCAAGTGAAGCGTAAAGCGGGCTGGGATACCCACGGTTTGCCTGTGGAATTAGGTACCGAAGCTTCTTTGGGAATTACTAAGGAAGATATTGGGAAAACCATTTCCGTAGCCGAATACAACGAAGCCTGTAAAAAAACCGTGATGCGTTACACCGATGTGTGGAACGATTTGACCGAAAAAATGGGTTATTGGGTCGATATGGAAGATCCGTATGTGACTTACAAATCCAAGTATATGGAAACTGTTTGGTGGATTTTGAAACAAATCTACAACAAGGATTTGATGTACAAGGGTTATACTATTCAGCCGTATTCTCCAAAAGCTGGAACAGGATTGTCTTCGCACGAAGTGAACCAGCCGGGAAGTTACCGTGATGTAACGGATACGACGATAGTTGCCCAATTCAAAGCATTAAACGAAACTTTACCTTCATTTCTGCAAGGATTTGGAGATATTCACATCTTGGCTTGGACGACAACGCCTTGGACTTTGCCATCTAACACCGCTTTGACCGTTGGTCCAAAAATTGATTATGTGTTGGTTGAAACTTTCAATCAATATACTTTCCGACCTGTAAAAGTAATTTTGGCTAAAAACCTGGTTGGAAAACAATTTTCAAAAGGATTTTTCCCAAGTACTGAAGCTTCCGATTTTGAAAATTTCAAAGAAGGCGACAAGAAAATCCCATACCAAATCCTGATCGAATGCAAAGGCGCTGATTTAGTTGGAATTCGTTACGAACAATTGATGCCATTGGCTTTACCATATCAAAATCCAGAAAACGCTTTCCGAGTAATTTCAGGGGATTTTGTGACTACCGAAGACGGAACAGGAATTGTGCACACCGCTCCAACATTTGGTGCTGATGATGCTAAAGTAGCCAAAGAAGCTACTCCCGAAGTGCCACCAATGTTGGTTTTAGACGAAAACGGAAACCCGGTTCCATTGGTAAATTTGCAAGGAAAATTCATTGACGGTTTAGGAAATTATTCGGGTAAATACGTTAAAAATGAATATTATAACGAAGGCGAAGCACCGGAACGTTCTGCCGATGTGGAAATTGCCATTCAGTTAAAAGAAGAAAACAAGGCGTTCAAAGTAGAGAAATACGTGCACAGTTACCCACATTGCTGGAGAACGGACACGCCAATTTTATATTATCCGTTGGATTCCTGGTTTATCAAAATCACGGAAGTTAGGGATAGAATGTTCGAATTGAACGAAACCATAAACTGGAAACCAAAAGCAACCGGTGAAGGACGTTTCGGGAATTGGTTAAAAAATGCCAACGATTGGAACTTGTCACGCTCTCGTTTTTGGGGAATTCCGTTGCCAATTTGGAGAAACGAAGAAGGAACAGAAGAAATATTAATCGGTTCGGTTGAAGAATTATACAACGAAATCGAAAAATCTATCGCAGCCGGCTTCCAAAAGGAAAACCCTTTCAAAGGTTTTGAAATTGGAAATATGGACGAAGCAAATTATGATTTGATTGATTTGCACAAAAATGTGGTCGATGAAATCACCTTGGTTTCGGCTTCTGGAAAACCAATGAAACGCGAATCTGATTTGATTGACGTTTGGTTTGATTCGGGTTCAATGCCGTATGCACAATGGCATTATCCTTTTGAAAACAAAGATAAAATCGATGGAAACCAAGATTTTCCAGCAGATTTCATTGCCGAAGGAGTGGATCAAACTCGTGGTTGGTTTTATACCCTGCACGCCATTGCGACTTTGGTTTTCGATAAGCCTTCGTATAAAAACGTAGTTTCTAACGGATTGGTTTTGGACAAAAACGGACATAAAATGTCCAAACGTTTAGGAAACGCTACCGATCCTTTTGAAACAATTGCAGAATACGGCCCAGATGCCACACGCTGGTATATGATTTCGAATGCGAATCCTTGGGACAATTTGAAATTTGACATTGAAGGAATTGCCGAGGTTCGTCGTAAGTTTTTTGGAACTTTATACAACACTTATTCTTTCTTTGCGTTGTATGCCAATATCGACAATTTTACATATGCCGAAGCCGATGTTCCGATGAACGAAAGACCGGAAATTGATAGATGGATTATTTCGGAATTGAATACTTTGGTGAAAGTGGTGGACGAAGCTTATGCTGATTACGAACCAACGAAAGCGGCTCGTGCTATTTCGGAATTTGTACAGGAAAACTTGAGTAACTGGTACGTTCGTTTGTGTCGTCGTCGTTTTTGGAAAGGTGATTATGCACAAGATAAAATTGCGGCTTACCAAACGTTATATACTTGTTTGTTAACCATTAGTAAATTGGGTGCGCCAATCGCTCCGTTCTATATGGACAAACTTTACAAAGACTTAACACAGGCAACACAATCAGAAAAATTCGACTCTGTACATTTGGCCGAATTTCCAAAATTCGTTGAAAACTTTGTTGATAAATCGTTGGAGAGCAAAATGCAGAAAGCACAGACGATTTCTTCACTAGTTTTATCGCTTCGAAAAAAGGAAATGATTAAGGTGCGTCAACCGTTGCAAAAGGTAATGATACCAGTACTTGACGAGAATCAGCGTGCCGAAATTGAAGCCGTTTCCGACCTGATTAAAGCGGAAGTTAACGTAAAAGAAGTTACACTTTTGGACGATGCTTCGGGAATTTTGGTCAAGCAAATTAAACCGAATTTCAAGACGTTAGGACCCCGATTTGGAAAAGATATGGGATTGATTGCCAAAGAGATACAGTCATTTTCGCAAGTGCAAATCAGTCAATTAGACAAGCAAGGAAGCATAGATATTGTTATTTCGGGAAATAGTATAACTTTATCGCAAGAAGAAGTGGAGATTTCTTCGCAAGATATTGAGGGTTGGCTGGTTGCCAATTCAAACGGAATAACCGTTGCGCTTGACATCACTATCTCTCCAGAATTGAAAGAAGAAGGAATTGCCAGAGAATTGGTCAACAGAATTCAGAACATCAGAAAAGATTCTGGTTTTGAGGTTACAGACAAAATTAAAGTGCATTTGCAAAAAAATTCAGAATTAGAAAACGCCGTAATGGCAAATGAAGTTTATATAAAATCAGAAACATTAACAGAAGTATTAGTTTTTGAAGACAC
Source organism: Flavobacterium alvei (assembly GCF_002920895.1). Lineage (GTDB taxonomy): Bacteria > Bacteroidota > Bacteroidia > Flavobacteriales > Flavobacteriaceae > Flavobacterium > Flavobacterium alvei. The sequence goes on along the minus strand of NZ_PQVG01000004.1, from coordinate 99,183 downwards.
CATAAACAACGGAATAGAAATAGAATTCGACGACATAAAAACCAAAATATCAATTACAAAATAATTAGAAGATGATAGATGAAATTGCAAGATACTCAGACGCAGATTTAGCTGAGTTTAAAGAGCTTATTATTAAAAAAATACAAAAAGCACAAGCAGATTTAGATTTGATAAAAAGTGCTTATATGAACGATTTAAATAACGGAACCGACGATACTTCGCCAACATTCAAAGCATTTGAAGAAGGAAGCGAAACCATGTCTAAAGAAGCAAACTCGCAGTTGGCAATTCGTCAAGAGAAGTTTATCCGTGACTTGAAAAATGCACTTTTCCGTGTAGAAAACAAAACTTATGGAACTTGTAAAGTAACAGGTAAATTAATCAGCAAAGAGCGATTGTTGATTGTTCCTCACGCTACAATGAGCATCGAAGCAAAAAATTTGCAACGATAAGCAATTCAAAAATTCAATATGAAAATTCCAAATTCCAACAATGATTTATAAATTATTGGAATTTGGAATTTAATTTTTAGAATTTACCTATTTTTGCGCCATTAAAATTTACAAAATGTCTTTACGAAAAGCTTATCTGATAGTTTTTATCATCCTACTGGTTGACCAATTTTCTAAAATATATATAAAAACTAATTTTGTCTATGGCGAAAGTGGTCAAATTGACGTTACAAGTTGGTTCAAAATTCTATTGATAGAAAATGAAGGAATGGCTTGGGGAACCGTTATTCCAGGAATTTATGGAAAATTATTCCTTACCGTTTTTCGTTTAGTTGCCGTAACGGGAATTGGCTATTGGCTATGGGATTCTGTCGAAAGAAAACACAGTTCCAACTATTTGATTGTGGCCATTTCTTTAATTCTTGCTGGAGCTTTTGGCAACATCATCGACTCTGTTTTTTATGGCGTGATTTTCGACGATAGCTACGGTCATTTAGCTACTATATTTTCTGAAAAACCATATGGAACTTGGTTTCATGGCAAAGTGGTCGATATGTTGTACTTTCCATTATTCGAAGGAAATTGGCCCGAATGGTTGCCTGTTTTAGGCGGTCAACATTTTAAATTCTTCAATGCCATTTTCAATGTTGCCGATGCCGCTATTTCTATTGGGGTTGGAATTTTGTTGGTTTTCAACAAAAAAGCTTTCCATCACCAACATTAGGATTAAAGTTATGAATAAAAAAAATAGACGAATAAACTTTTCGTCTATCCGTCTATTCTCTATGTTCTTTATTCTATTTTCTAAAAGAGACTATTTTGCAGCAGCATATCTTTTAGCTACTTCATCCCAATTTATTACATTAAAGAAAGCTTCAATATAATCAGGTCTTCTGTTTTGGTAGTTCAAGTAATAAGCGTGTTCCCAAACATCCATTCCTAAGATTGGAGTTCCGCCACAACCAACTCCTGGCATCAAAGTGTTGTCTTGATTTGGCGTTCCGCAAACTTCTAGTTTTCCGTCTTTCACGCACAACCAAGCCCATCCTGAACCAAATTGTGTCGCTCCAGCTTTAGAAAAAGCAGCTTTAAAGGCATCAAATGAACCAAAAGCAGCATCAATGGCAGCAGCAACTTCACCAGTTGGCAATCCGCCACCGTTTGGAGACATTACTGTCCAAAATAAATTGTGGTTAAAAAAACCTCCACCGTTGTTGCGAACAGCTCCGTTTTTCAAATCCAAATTTCCTAAAATTTCTTCAATGCTTTTACCTTCCAATTCAGTTCCTGCAATAGCAGCATTAAGGTTTGTTGTATAAGCATTATGATGTTTCGTGTGATGGATTTCCATCGTGCGTGCATCAATATGAGGTTCTAACGCATCATATGCATAAGGTAATTGTGGTAATTCAAAAGCCATAATTATTTTTGTTTATTGGTTTATAAAATATTTTATTCAAAATTAAACAATTAACTTTGAAAAGGAAATTCTATTTCGTTATAGTTTTATTAAATAAATTGATAGTGGTGTTTTCAGGAGCTGTTTCCTGCTGTACACTATATCTTCACTGCCCAACTCTGGCAGTAAAGGATGCCGTTTCCATCAGGGCTAGGGCAGTCGGGATAGAAATATATTTATTTTTTAATGAAAATTTTTGATTTTGAAAATCAGTACTAATCGTTAAACTTAAATAATTCAATCATATTTATTTCCAAAGCTTTTGATACAATATCTAACGTAGAAAGAGTCGCATTTGCTCTACCTGCTTCCAATCTAGACATATTACTTTTTTCAAAATTACATTTGGCAGCCAAATCCTGTTGAGATATATTTTTCTCAATTCGGATTTTTTGGATGCGCTTGCCAACTTGTATTTGTATTGAATCTTTCAAATTTTAATTATCATTTACGACAAGTCAAAATTTGTTTTATATTTGTTTAATGTGGTTATCATAAATGATAACTAAAAAATTATTTTATCAAAATGAGGAAAACCGTAAAATAATGTGTTTTCACATAATTAAATTTGAAAGAAGATTATAAATAGAAACAAACAACTTAAGATAATAACAATACACTAAAAGAGAAAATTATGGATTTGAAAGACCAACTTAAATTAATTGCTGACCGAACAAAACACAAAGACAATATTCAAACTGAAGAAGCTACAAAGAACGCATTCATTATGCCTTTTTTGCAAAGTTTAGGTTATGATGTTTTTAATCCTTTAGAGGTTGTTCCTGAGTTTGTTGCAGACATTGGAATTAAAAAAGGAGAGAAAATTGATTATGCCATTTTCAAAGATGGGAATCCAACAATTTTAGTTGAATGTAAGGATTGGAGGCAAAACTTGAACGTCCATGACGGACAGCTTTTGAGGTATTTTCATGTTTCAAAAGCAAAGTTCGGTTTGTTGACAAACGGAATAGTTTATAGGTTTTATTCCGATTTAGTGATGCCAAATAAAATGGATGAAAAACCATTTTTAGAATTTAACATTACCGAAATTAAGGACAACCAAGTTGAGGAATTGAAAAAGTTTCATAAAGCCAATTTTGATGCCGAAAGCATTGTGAATACTGCAAGTGAAATGAAATTTATGAATGAACTCAAACATTTGTTGAATAAAGAACTTACAGAACCAACTCCAGAATTTGTAAAGTATTTTGCCAAACAAGTTTATCCAAGTGTTGTAACTGCAAGAGTTTTGGAGCAATTTACAGAGTTAACCAAAAAATCTATTCAACAATATATAAGCGATTTAATTACCGAAAGATTGAAAAATGCTTTGTCAAAAGAAGGCGAGAAAAATAAGTCTGAAAGTTCAAACGAAATCTCAGCCGAACAAAATTTAGACGATATTAGTAAAATAAATACAACGGAAGAAGAACTTGAAGGGTTTTTGATTGTAAAAACTATTTTGAGACAAAATATTCCAGCAACAAGAGTAACATACAGAGACGCACAATCATATTTTGCAATTTTTCTTGATGATAATAATCGAAAAGTTGTTTGCAGATTGTATTTAAACGGTGGAAAGAAATATATTGGTTTGTTTGACGAGAACAAAAAAGAAACAAAAAACGAGATAGAAACTTTGGATGATATTTTTAAATTTTCAATAGAGTTATTGAAGACTATTGAGTTGTACGAAAAGTAAAAACGATTTTTTATTTCTTTAATTTGAAAAACCTTTGGACAAAGCCAAAGGTTTTTTGTTTAATTGTGGGTTTAAACGATTAAGATTTAAAAACAACAGAAAGTTATAAAACTTTATATTACTTTAGTGTTGATTAATAAAAATCAAAAAAAAATCTGCGAATCAGCGGTAAACAAAATATGCAAAGACCCTCATTTTCCATATACGACGCATCAGCAGGTTCTGGAAAAACCTATGCGCTTGTCAAAGAATATCTAAAAATTATTCTGGTTGCTCCTAAAAATGATGCCTATCGCAACATTCTTGCCATTACGTTTACAAACAAAGCGGTGCACGAAATGAAAAGCAGAATTGTGGGTAATTTATCCGAATTTGCCAAAGACGAACCGAGCCAAAAAGCACAGGATTTAATGCAGGATTTGGCTGCTGACACCCAACTTTCTATCATTCAAATCAAGACCAAATCACAGCAAATCATCAAGCACATCATTCATAATTATGCTGCTTTTGATATTTCTACCATCGATAAATTTACGCACAAAGTTATTAGGGCGTTTGCCCACGATTTGGGTTTGCCAATGACGTTTGAAGTGACTTTGGATGCCGAAAATTTGCTGATAGAAGCCGTTGATGCCATTATTGCACAAGCTGGAGAAGACGAAACTTTGACCAAATTACTCGTCGATTTTACGATGGAAAAAACCGACGATGACAAATCTTGGGATATTTCAAGAGAAATTCTCGAAACGGGTAAATTGGTTTTGAATGAAAACAATCGAAATGAAATCACGCATTTTCAAGACAAAACTATTGCTGAATTTGTCGAAATTAAGAAGAAACTTAAAGAAGTCTGCAACGTTTTAGAAAAAGAAAATACAGCATTTGCCGAAAACGCCTTGTCATTAATCGAAAAAAACGGAATTGACATTAAATCATTTTCGGGAGGCTATTTTCCAAAACATTTGATAAGTATTCAGGAAGGAAAATTCAACCCGAAAAATAAAACGTATCACGAATTTGAAGATATAAAAATCAACAAAACTGCCAAAGACGCAGCAATTATCGAAAGTGTTATACCCGAATTATTACAAATTTTGGGTGCCGTTTATAAAAACTTCGAAAAGCGGGATTTCTACAATGCATTTCTCAAAAACATTACACCTTTGTCGTTGTTGAATACCGTCAGTAATGAATTGGCAAAAATTCAAGATGAACAAAACCTGCTTTCCATTTCGGAATTCAATGCGATTATTCATCGTGAAATTCAAAACCAGCCGGCTCCATTTATATACGAAAGATTGGGCGAGCGCTATCGTCATTTTTTCATCGATGAATTTCAGGATACGTCCGAAATGCAATGGCAAAACCTGATTCCGCTGATAGATAACGCCACATCGAGTGAAATTGACGGAGAAAAAGGAACTTTGATGATTGTAGGCGACCCGAAACAATCCATTTACCGTTGGCGTGGTGGAAAAGCGGAACAATTTATCGAATTGAGTAAAGACCACAATCCGTTCAATAATCCTGAAAAAGTTTTAGAACATTTAGACAAAAATTACCGTTCCTATTCGCAAATCATTGAATTTAACAACGAATTTTTTCAATTGCTGTCCAATGAATTCGAGCAGGAAGATTACAAAGATTTGTACCAAAATCATAGCCATCAAAAAAGTAACGACAAAAAAGGAGGTTATGTGAATATTTCGTTCATCTCCAAAATAGAAGAAAACGAAGATGATGAAGAAGTATTGGATAAAACGGATTTGTATTTATTGGCAACATTAAACACGATTCAAAAAGTGCAAAAACAGGGTTTTGAACTCAAAGACATTGTGATTTTGACTCGAAAACGCAGTCACGGAATTGCGGTTGCCAATTATTTGACCGAGCAGGGAATTCCGCTTCTGTCATCGGAAACCTTGATGATTCAAAACGCCACCGAAGTTCGATTCATCATTTATTTGTTGAAATATTTGAAGAACAATTCCGATTTGGAGGCTAAATCTCGTTTCCTACATTATATCGCCGAAAAAGTTCAGGATCAATTAGAAGTTCACGATTTCATTGCTCAAGGAATGGAACATAAAAAGGAATCTGAATTTGAAATTTGGTTGACCGATTTTGATATTTCACTTTCGTTTCAAGACATTCGAAAAAAATCACTTTATGAAGCAGTGGAGCTTATTGTTGCAAAATTTCTTCGTTCGCAAAACGGGAACGCTTATGTTCAATATTTTTTGGATATTGTTTTAGATCGAGATGTTCGAAATCAGGCAGGAATTTCGGACTTCTTGAATTACTGGGACAAAAATGCCGAAAAATTCAGTATTCCATCGCCCGAAGGGAAAAATGCCGTTCGAATTATGACCATTCACAAATCGAAAGGTTTGGAATTTCCAGTCGTGATTATGCCTTTTGCCGACGAAGATTATGCTAAAAGCCCTAAAAGTAAATTATGGATTGATGCTGAAAAAGATGAATTTGGTTTGCCTAAAGTTTTGGTGGACAACAGTAAAGCCGTGGAAGGTTTTGGAGAAGCGGCCAAATCGGTTTATGTCCAGAAATCACAGGAAGAATTACTGGACAACATCAATGTCTTGTACGTTGCTTTAACCCGTGCCGAAGAACAATTGTTTGTAATTTCAGAATTAGTAAATCCTAAAAAAGATGGAGAGTATCCAAATAATATGGCTTCCTTCTTTATTAAATATTTAATCCATAAAAGAGAATTTGAAGAGGGTAAATTGGAATACGAATTTGGTAGTGCGGTTAAATTATCTTCTGAAAGTGATAAAACAGAAGAGGTGCAATTGATTCAATCTGTTAATGAAGTTTTGAATCCGAAAAACATTAAAATTGCCCAACGAGAATCGTTTATGTGGGGAACGCATCAGCAGGAAGCCATTGAATATGGAAACGTGGTACACGAAATTTTGTCTTTTGTAAAAACAAAATCCGATGTCGATTTGGCTATAATCAAAGCCATCGAAAGTGGGTTAATTACTTTTAATCAAAAGGATGCAGTTTTCAAGACCATTCAAGAAATTGTAAATCATTCCGAACTTTCAATTTGTTTTGAAGAAGGTAACCAGGTTTTGAACGAGCAAACCATTATTCGGAAAGAGGAAAAAACCATCAAACCCGATAGAATGGTTTTTACTAAAAACAAAGAAGTTTATTTGTTGGATTATAAAACGGGAATACATAATCCGAAATATCAATTACAACTGGAAAATTATCAAAATGCCATTGAGAAAATGGGTTATAAAGTGGTGAAAAAATCACTAGTATATATAGGAGACCAAATCACTGTGGTAAATTTGTGAAAGACTAATTCTAAAACATAAATTTCTAAACTTTTTAATATGTATGGAAAAATAAAAGATTTTTTGCAATCTGAACTTCAAGCTACAGAAGATAACGGTATTTTCAAAAGGGAAAGAATTATCACTTCGCCGCAAGGAGCTGAAATTACCGTGAACGGAGAAACGGTTTTGAATTTTTGTGCCAATAATTATTTGGGACTTTCCTCGCATCCTGAAGTTATTCAGGCGGCGAAAGATACAATGGACACGCACGGTTTTGGAATGTCGTCCGTTCGATTTATTTGTGGCACTCAAGATATTCACAAAACCTTGGAAAAAAAGATTTCGGATTTCTACGGAACCGAAGATACAATTCTATATGCAGCAGCCTTTGATGCCAATGGAGGAGTTTTCGAACCATTATTAAATGAAAACGATGCGATAATTTCGGATAGTTTGAATCACGCTTCTATCATTGATGGAGTCCGTTTGTGCAAAGCGGCTCGATATCGCTATGAAAACAGCAATATGGAAGATTTGGAGCAACAATTAATAAAAGCCAATGAAGCTGGTGCCCGTTTCAAACTAATTGTTACTGATGGTGTTTTTTCTATGGACGGCGTCGTGGCGCCTTTGGACAAAATTTGTGATTTGGCCGATAAATATGATGCAATGGTTATGGTGGACGAATGTCATGCGGCAGGTTTTATCGGGGCAACCGGAAAAGGGACTTTGGAAGCCAAAGGCGTGATGGGAAGGGTTGACATAATTACAGGGACTCTTGGAAAAGCACTTGGAGGTGCAATGGGTGGTTATACGACGGCCAAAAAAGAAATTATAGAATTGTTGCGTCAGCGTTCCAGACCTTATTTGTTTTCCAATTCGTTAGCGCCAGCCATTGTTGGAGCTTCCATCAAGGTGTTTGAATTGTTGGAAAAAGACACATCGCTTCGAGATAAATTAGAGTGGAACACGAATTATTTCAAGGCTGGAATGAAAAAAGCAGGTTTCGACATCATCGATGGCGATTCGGCGATTGTTCCCGTGATGTTGTATGATGCAAAACTGGCGCAAACAATGGCCAATGAACTTTTGAAAAAAGGAATTTATGTCATTGGATTCTTTTTTCCGGTTGTCCCAAAAGACAAAGCGAGGATTAGAGTGCAATTGTCGGCTTCTCATTCACAAAAAAATTTAGATATGGCTATTCAAGCCTTTATTGAAGTTGGAATGAGTCTAAATGTTCTATAATCGTTGTTTTTATGGGTTATTTTTGTATTTTTTTTAACTTTTTATTTTGTAGTTAAAAAATTACGTACTACTTTTGCCTTAAAATTAACTAAATTGTAATTAAACTAAATTAAGTATGAAACATCTTAACAAACTTTTACTTGCTGTAATGATGGTGTTGGCTATGAGCTCACACGCACAAAATAGCAACAACCCTTGGGCGCTTTCGTTTGGCGTAAATGCAGTTGATACACGAGCTAGTGCTGGTGGTGGAAAAAACTGGCTTGATGCGCACGTTTCTCAAGCATTCAATGTTAGTGAAAACTGGAACATTCTTCCTTCTGTATCTTATCTTGGCTTAGCGAGATCAATTGGAAATAATTTTTCTGTTGGAATTCAAGGATCTATTAACAAAATGGATAAATTTGTAGTTTTTGATCCAACTGCGCCAGGTCATAATTCTAGTGGTTATGTAGTTACTAATCCTGGAGATTTAATGTATTATGGTATTGATGCAAACGTAAAGTATAGCTTTATGTCATTAATTGGATCTAAAATTATTGATCCATCTTTTCGTCTTGGTGGAGGTTACACTTGGTTAGGCGATAATAGTTTCTTTAATGCAAATGTTGGTGCTGGTTTGACTTTTTGGTTTACTGAAAATGTTGGTTTGGCTTTAGAAACTACTTATAAAGTTTCTCAATTACTTGGTCAAGATCGTCATATGCCTGGTGATATTTACGCTCCAGATTCTCCATCTCATTTCCAACATACTGCTGGTATTGTTTTCCAATTTGGTGGAAAAGATACAGACGGAGACGGAATATATGACAAAGATGATGCTTGTCCAGAAGTTGCTGGTTTAAAACAATTCAACGGATGTCCTGATACAGACGGAGATGGAATCATTGACGGAAGTGATGCTTGTCCAACAGAATTTGGTTTAGCTGCATTAAACGGATGTCCTGATAAAGACGGAGACGGTATTGCTGATAAAGATGATGCTTGTCCTGATACTGCAGGTTTAGCTGCTTTCAAAGGTTGTCCTGATACTGACGGAGACGGTTTAGCTGACAAAGATGATAAATGTCCTACTGTAGCTGGTCCAAAATCTAATGGAGGTTGTCCAGTATTGGATGCTGATAAAGATGGTGTAGCTGACAAAGACGATGATTGTCCTACTGTAGCTGGTCCTGCTAGCAACAAAGGTTGTCCAGAAGTAACACCAGAAGCTGTTGAAAATCTTAAAGTTCAAGCTAGATCAGTATTCTTTAACTCAGGAAAATCTTCTTTCAAAACTGGAGATGCTGCAACTGTTAAAAGTTTAGATGCTATCAAAGAAATCCTTAAAAACTACCCTAATGCAAAATGGAGTATTGAAGGACATACAGATAGTGATGGTTCTGATAAATTCAACCAAAAACTTTCAGAAGATAGAGCAAATGCAATTAAAAATGTATTAATCGAAAACGGAGTTAAAGCTGAAAACTTAACTGCTGTAGGTTTTGGTGAATCTAAACCAGTTGCTTCTAACAAAACTAAAGCTGGTAAAGCTCAAAACAGAAGAACTGAAGTGAAACACGTAGGTTCTACATATGAAGGTAAATTGTAATTTACTTTTAAATAAATAATTTTAAAAAGCCGTTCTTAATTGAACGGCTTTTTTGTTTTCATGAATCAGTAGCTTTCTATTTTAAGGAACTTTCTTTTTTAATAGATTCTTAGCAATGACGATTTTAAGTATAAATAATTCATTGCAAATTTAATACTACATTTTTTTTAGATGATAAAAAGTGTTACTTTTGTTATGTAATTAAAATAATATAATTTTAGTGCTGAAATAATTTTGAACTGTAGTTTCTTATAAAATTATTAATGTAGTTATGTAAAATTACCTTATATTCGTATTACTTTTGCCTTAAAATTAACTAAATTGTAATTAAACTAAATTAAGTATGAAACATCTTAACAGACTTTTACTTGGTGCGATGATGGTGTTAGCCATGAGCTCACACGCACAAAATAGCAACAACCCTTGGGCGCTTTCGTTTGGCGTAAATGCAGTTGATACACGAGCTAGTGCTGGTGGTGGAAAAAACTGGCTTGATGCGCACGTTTCTCAAGCATTCAATGTTAGTGAAAACTGGAATATCCTTCCTTCAATATCTTATCTTGGCTTAGCTAGATCAATTGGAGATAATTTTTCTGTTGGAATTCAAGGTTCTATCAACAAAATAGACAAATTTGTAGTTTTTGATCCAACTGCACCTGGGCATAATTCTAGTGGTTATGTAGTTACTAATCCTGGAGATTTAATGTATTATGGTGTTGATGCATACGTAAAGTATAGCTTTATGTCGTTAATTAAATCTAAAACTATTGACCCGTCTTTGCGTCTTGGAGGAGGTTACACTTGGTTAGGAGATAATAGTTATGGAACGGTTAATCCAGGTGCTGGTTTGACTTTTTGGTTTACTGAAAATGTTGGTTTGGCCTTAGAAACTACATATAAAAAATCTTTTGGAGATAGAAGTGTTTATGGAGATCCTTACACTCCAGATTCTCCATCTCATTTCCAACATACTGCTGGTATTGTTTTCCAATTTGGTGGAAAAGATACAGACGGAGACGGAATATATGACAAAGATGATGCTTGTCCAGAAGTTGCTGGTTTAAAACAATTCAACGGATGTCCTGATACAGACGGAGATGGAATCATTGACGGAAGTGATGCTTGTCCAACAGAATTTGGTTTAGCTGCATTAAACGGATGTCCTGATAAAGACGGAGACGGTATTGCTGATAAAGATGATGCTTGTCCTGATACTGCAGGTTTAGCTGCTTTCAAAGGTTGTCCTGATACAGACGGAGATGGTTTGACTGACAAAGATGATAAATGCCCTACTGTAGCTGGTCCTAAATCTAATGGTGGTTGTCCAGTATTGGATGCTGACAAAGATGGTGTTCCAGATTTAGAAGATGATTGTCCTATAGTAGCTGGTCCTGCTAGCAACAAAGGCTGTCCTGTAGTAACTGAAGAGGTTGTTGAACAACTCAGAACTCAAGCAAGAGAGATTAATTTCAATTCAGGAAAAGCAACTTTCAATACTGCTAATGTAAAATCTAATGAGAGTTTAGACGCAATTAAAACTATCCTTAAAAACTATCCTACTGCTAAATGGGAAGTTCAAGGACATACAGATAGTACAGGTGGTGCTAAACTTAACCAAAAACTTTCTGAAGACAGAGCAAAAGCTGTTGTTGATTTAATGGTTCAAAATGGAATTAAAGCTGAAAACATTACTTCTAAAGGTTATGGACCAAGCAAACCAGTTGCCTCTAATAAAACTAAAGAAGGTAGAGCTAAAAACAGAAGAACTGAAGTTATCTACGTTGGTGGTGTTGATGGAATGAAAGTTAATATGAAATAATATTAATAAATATATTTTTGAAAAAGCCGTTCTTAATTGAACGGCTTTTTTTATTTTTATACAATGACAAATATTTCTTTTTTAGATAAAATCGCAACAGTTTTAATTGAAAATTATTCTGGAAAACTTTCCAATACCATTGTTGTTTTACCAAACAAGCGGGCCAAGATATTTTTGGTGGAAGCTTTAAAAAAACAAGTTTCAAACAATATTCTGTCTCCCGAAATTATTAGTATTGAAGAATTTATTCAAGACATTGCTAGTATTCGCAACATCGATCCCATAGAATTATTATTCGAGTTCTATGAAGTGTATTTATCAATTACTGAAAAACAACATCAACAATCTTTTGAATTGTTTGCCAATTGGGCTAAAACATTGTTGCAGGATTTTAACGAGATTGACCGTTATTTATTAGATCCATCACACGTACTTTCGTATCTGAAAGATATTGAAGACATCAAAAAATGGGGAATTGAAGTCGAAAACAAAACCCAATTACTCGAAAAATACATTGATTTTTGGAAATTACTACCTAATTATTATCAATCACTTTATAATCATTTACTGAATAAAGGAATCGGCTATCAAGGATTAATTTATCGGGAAGCTGTAAATAATCTCAATCATTTTTCCGATTCTATAAAAGATAAACAATTTGTCTTTGCGGGTTTCAATGCCTTGAATGCCGCCGAAGAGCGAATCATTCAACATTTGATAGCTTCGGATCAAGCCGCCATTTATTGGGATGTCGATCAAACTTTTTTGAACGATCCGTATCACGATGCAGGATTGTTTGTGCGGCGTTTCAAATCGAGTTGGAAACACTACAAATCCAGTCCTTTTGAATGGATTGTAGATGATTTTTCGCAGTCGAAAAATATTCAGGTTATTGGTACACCCAAAAGTATTGGTCAAGCCAAAATTGCAGGAAGTATTATTGAAAATATCATCAATGACAATCCAAATGCAACATTGGATAAAGTTGCTGTAGTACTTGGGGAGGAAAATTTATTAGTGCCGCTTTTATATTCGTTGCCTTCAACGGTTGGTGCTTTGAACATCACGATGGGCTATTCAAGCAAGAACAATCCGGCGCAGATTTTAATTGCTAAATTATTCAAAATGCACACGAATGCTTTGTCCAGAAACGCCAAAAGTTATGTGCTGTATTATAAGGATGTTTTGGATATTTTGACGCATCCATTGGTGGAACCTTATGCCAAAACCAATGCTTTGGTGAATCTAATCAATCAAAACAACTATACTTTTATTACCCATCAGAAATTATTGGAATTGAATCCCAATCCGACTGATTTGTTCTTGTTGTTGTTCCAAAAATGGGAGAATGGTTCGATGGCGGTTCTGGAAACCATTTCCAGTTTGTTGCTTAGTATCAAGTCGAATTTGGGCAACGACAACGAAGAAGAGAAAATTGCCAAAGCCTTTGTTTATGCCATTTTCAAGACCATCAACAAATTGATGAATTACTATTCGCAACATTCGAATATCGATAAAATCGAAACCTTGTATGCGATTTACAAACAGGTTATTGATTTGGCTGAAGTTTCTTTCGAAGGAGAACCTTTGAATGGTTTACAAATAATGGGAGTCTTGGAAAGTCGTGTTTTGGATTTCGAAACCGTGATTGTCACTTCAATGAATGAAGGAAAATTTCCGGCGGGGAAATCACAGAATTCATTTATTCCTTATGATGTGAAGAGAGAATTGGGTTTGCCCACTTTCAAGGAAAAAGACGCGATTTATACCTATCACTTCTATCATTTGTTGCAACGCGCCAAGAATATTTATTTGATTTACAATACGGAAAGTGAAGGTTTGGATGCGGGCGAAAAAAGTCGTTTTATCACGCAATTAGAAGTCGAAAAACAGCAAAAACACATACTAACTCACGAAATATATAATGCAGTTTTGCCCGAGATAGCTTATCAACCAATTAAAGTTCCAAAGTCGGAGTCGGTAATGATACGTTTGAAGGAAATTGCCGAAAAAGGATTTTCTCCATCGGCTTTGACGAGTTATATCCGAAATCCGATTGATTTTTATTTCCAAAAGATTTTACGCATTAGCGAAGTCGAGGAAGTCGAGGAAAATATCGCTTTGAATACTTTGGGAACGATTATTCACGAAACTTTGGAAGCCTTGTATTCGCCTTTTATCGGGAAGTTTTTGTCTGAAAATGATATTTTAGGTTGTTTCAAATTGTTGGATAATGAGGTCTTGAAACAATTCAAATTGGTTTACAAAGAAGGCGAAATCAAGAAAGGAAGAAACTTGTTGGCTTTTGAAGTGGCGAAGCGCAATGTTTCGAATTTTTTGAAAGTCGAATTGGAACGCATCAAAAACGGTGACGCCATCAAGATTTTGGAACTTGAAAAAACCTTGGAAAGAAAGTTGGAACATCCGAGTTTGCCTTTTCCAGTTTTATTCAAGGGGAATGTGGACCGAATCGAAGAGTACAACGGCATTATCAGAATCATTGATTATAAAACGGGAAAGGTCGAAAAGCCAAACGTAACCCTAAAATCGTGGAAAGGATTAACAGAAGAAATCAAAAATGACAAAATTATTCAGGTTTTGGCTTATGCTTTTATGTATGAAAAAGAAGCTAACGATAAACCAATTGAAGCGGGAATTATTTCGTTCAAGAATTTGAAATCTGGATTTTTGCCTTTCAGTTTTAAAGATGGAAAAGAGGTAAATACCACGATTGACTCGGCAGTTTTAAATGATTATCTGGAACAAATGGTTTTGTTGTTGAATGAAATTCTGGATGAAGCAAAACCTTTTGAAGAGAAGATTTAAACACAAAGTCCACAAAGGTTTCGCAAAGGTCACAATGAGATTTTAAATGCTTTTGAAAAAGTCTAATAATATCTTTAACAATTCGTCTCGATTTTCAATGTGGCTCATATGTCCGTCGGATAAAGTAACCAGTTTTACAGCGGTTTCTTCAATTTGTTCCAAAGCGTTTTCGTAAATTAAAACAGGATCGTTTTTGCCCAAGATTAGCATTTTTGGGTAAGGAGTAAGATGCAATAAAACTTCTCGGTCTTTGCGGATTTTCATTCCTTCGAGTGAGGCGACTACTCCTTGTAACGGTGTTTTCAAAGCTTCCGTTTTTACCTTTTCGATTTCGTCGATTAATCGTTCGCGATTGTCTGGACTAAAAAGATTGGCAATCGAAAGTCTGATAAAAGTGGTGTAATCTTTCTTCACCGCTTTGATGGCGCGATCTCGATTGGTTTTTCGTTCCTCGCTGTCGGCTTTGGAAGTGGAGTTCATTAAAACCAAACCTCTCACATTTTCAGGGTACAATTCGGCGAAAGCCAAAGCCACATAACCGCCCATAGAATGTCCGACAAAAATCGCTTTTCGGATTCGTAATTTAGACAAAACCGCTTGAACAACATCGGCGTTGTCTTCCATCGAATGCACATAACCCAAACATTCCGTTTCGCCGTGACCCAACAAATCTATTGTTATGATTCGATATTTTTTGCTCAATTCTGGAACTAAATCCTGCCACATTGTTTGGTTTTCCAAAAAACCGTGAAGCAACACAATAGCATTGCCTTTTCCTGTATCGGAATAGGAGATTTTCGTGTTTTTGTAGATGATTTGATTCATTGCTTTATACTTGGAGCAAAAATAAGGTTTTATTTTTTTGAACCATATAAGATATTTAAGATCATATAAGAAAATCTTAAATGTGCTTAAATACCTTATGTGGTAAATAAAAGACGGCTCACTTTCGTAAACCGTTTTTTCTATAAACTGTAGTTAGAGTTTTTTTTTTACTTACAATATTTTGTTTCTGCTTCCAGTATCATTTCTAAATTATCGCCCAATTTAATTGCTTGTTTTAAATCATTGCAAATTTTTTCCTTTTCTGTTTGGGGAATTTCTACTTTTTCTTTTGAAGCTATAACAGTTATTTCACTATTTTCAACTAATTTTCTACTGTTCTTAAATTCATATTTTCTTATTCTCGCAAAAGCTCTATTTGATATTGCATTACTCATAAATGGTTCAATTGACAAAGCTTTATCAAGGTCGGCAATTGCTTCATCAAACTGCATTTCATTTAGTTTTATAGTTCCTCTTGAAAAATACGCTTCAGCATATTCATTGTCCAATTCAATAGCTTTGTCACAAAACCTTAGTGCTGCTTTTCTATCGTCATTTTTATAACTTTCGTTGCTCTTATTCATCAATTGAGTAATTTTTTCAAGTCTTTTGTCGGGTATTATTTTACCATTTTGTCCCAATTCAACTGACAAAATTTTTCCTGTTGAATAATAAATTGTACTTTCTCCGTCAAATATGCCGTTTTTATAATTAGTTCGTCGCTTAACTTGTCCATTTGGGAAATAGATTTCCCAAATACCATCTTCTTTCCCGAAGATTAAAACACCTTTTTGCTTTAAGGTTCCATCTTCATAATATTCTTTTTCAAGTCCATTAGAAATAGAATTTGTGTAGTATCTTTCTACAGATAAATTACCATTTTGAAAATACATTTTGCGTAATCCATCAAGTTTTCCGTTTTTCAATATCCCTTCACCTTGAATTCGTCCACTATAATAATAGTCAATAAATTTCCCGTTATAAATTTTATTATTTAAGTACCAAATTCCATTTTTTCTTTCCATCTGTTTTGTTGAGGGAATTTGTTTTATTTCTTCTGGTCTTTTTCTGTATTCTTTTGTGTAAATGTAAATTGCGCCATCAAATTTTTCAAAACCAAGGTTTTTTAAACTGTCTTTATTTTTGATTACGTTTATATCAGCAATTTCACTTTCAACAATTTCATTGCCTTTTTCAGGATCTTCGAGAATGGTTATTTTGTCAACAACATAAACAATATTTTCAGTTTTATCTTGACCAAAACTTCTTGGAGTAAAAAGAAATAAGCTAATTGTTAAAAATATTATTTGTTTCATTATTTTCTAATTTTTATTGTTTTGCCTTAAAACAGCCACAACTATATTCTTTCTCTAATTCAAGAATTCATCAAACTCTCAATTTCCTCAATTTCAATCGGAATATTGCGCATTAAATTAAAAGGTTCTCCAGTTTTTTGAATTACCACATTATCTTCTAATCTAATTCCGAAACCTTCGGCAGGAATATAGATTCCGGGTTCTACGGTGAAAACCATATTGGCTTGCATGGGTTCGGTAAGTTTTCCGTAATCGTGGGTGTCTAGTCCCATATGATGAGAAGTTCCGTGCATAAAATATTTTTTGTAAGCTGGCCAATCGGGGTTTTCGTTTTGCACGTCGGCTTTGTCCAAAAGTCCCAAACCAAGCAATTCCGAAGTCATTAATTTACCTACTTCAACGTGATATTGTTTCCAGATTGTTCCTGGAGTAAGCATATTAGTAGCTTCATTTTTTACTCTTAAAACCGCATTATAAACTGCTTTTTGTCTGTCGGAATAACGACCAGAAACTGGAATAGTTCGTGTTAAATCACTGGAATAATTGGCATATTCGGCGGCAACGTCCAATAAAATCAAATCGCCTGCCTTGCATTGTTGGTTGTTTTCGATGTAATGCAAGACATTAGCATTGTTTCCCGAAGCGATAATGGGCGTGTAGGCAAAACCTTTGGAACGATTGCGAATGAATTCGTGAATCAACTCAGCTTCGATTTCGTATTCCATTACATTTGGTTTTACAAACGGAAGCAATCTTCTGAAACCTTTTTCGGTAATATCGCAGGCATTTTGGATTAAATCCAACTCTTCGGTTTCTTTTACAGAACGAATGCGTTGCAAAATCGGGTTGCTTTTGGCTACGGCGTGTGCGGGGTATTTTTCTTTCCACCATTTTACAAAACGAGCTTCTCGGGTTTCGGTTTCCACGGTGGCGCGATAATGTTCGTTGGTGTTGATGTAAATCGTATCGGAATAGGTCATTAGTTCGAACAACACTTTCTCGAAATCTTGCAACCAATGCACGGTTTTAATTCCCGAAACTTCAAAAGCGCGGTCTTTGGTCAGTTTTTCACCTTCCCAAATCGCAATGTGTTCGCTGGTTTCTTTCAGGAATAGCATTTCTCTTTGGTTTTCGTAAGGAGCGTCAGGGAAAAGTAATAAAATGCTTTCTTCTTGGTCAACGCCAGACAAATAGAAAATATCTCGGTGTTGTGCAAACGGTAAAGTGCTGTCGGCAGAAACGGGATAAATATCGTTGGAATTGAAAATGGCCACGCTATTTGGCTTCATCTGAGTAGTGAATTTGGCGCGGTTTTTTATAAAAAGTTGTCGGTCGATTGGGTGGTATTTCATAACAATTCAGATTTTTATTTTGAGTAATCAAAAGTAGAAACTTTGTGACCAATAATAAAAAAAATAACATTTTTATTTTAGTTTGTTTTAAAACTTGGATTACAACTATTTCTATTGTATTTTCTGAAATGCCGTTTTTATGTTTTTCTTGAAAAACAAGTAAAAACACGTATTAATTTTTGTTTATACGTAAAAATACTTATTTTTTAAAAATATATAATAATATTTGATGGTATTTGAGAGTAAAGTTTATTATTAATTAAACACTTTAGACCTAATATAAATTAGTTGAAAAAGGTTGTAGGGTTTTTCAAATAACCCTATTTTTGTGAAACTTTTTAAAAAACAATTTATTTTATACTTATGGCAAAATCTGCAATATTGAAGTCGTCAATTGCTAAAAAAGTGGCAATGGCGCTTTCAGGACTTTTTTTGATTATGTTTCTATCGCTTCACTTTTTTATTAATATGGTTTCGGTTTTTAGTGCCGATTCATTTAATGCGATGTCACATTTTATGGGTTACAATCCGTTAATCCAATTTGTAATGCAACCCGTTTTAATTGCTGGTGTTGTTTTTCATTTCGTTATGGGGTTTGTTTTGGAATTAAAAAACCGAAGCGCTAGACCTGTTGCCTATGTGAAATATGATGGTGCAGCAAATGCTTCTTGGGCTTCCAGAAACATGATTATTTCTGGAGTTGTGGTGTTGGCTTTTTTAGGTTTGCATATGTATGACTTTTGGGTGCAAGAAATTGCCTATAAGTATTGTTTAGCAAATCCAATAGACGAAACTCGTTATTATGGAGAATTGGTTCATAAATTTGAAAGTCCAGTTCGTACAGGATTGTATAGTGTGGCTTTCGTGTTGTTAGGTTTACACCTTTGGCACGGTTTCACTTCTTCTTTGCAATCGGTTGGATTCGACAACAAAATAGGGAAGTCATTGCATAAAATCTGTTATGCGTTTGCGGTAATAGTTCCTTTTGGATTTATTTTCATTGCATTATTTCACCATTTTATTAATAATTAATATCAATCTATATAATGAAACTAGATTCTAAAATACCAGAAGGTCACATTTCACAAAAATGGACTGATTATAAAGATCACTTACGATTAGTTGCTCCAAATAACCGACCAAAAATAGATATTATCGTTGTAGGAACTGGATTAGCTGGTGCTTCGGCAGCCGCGTCTTTTGCCGAAATGGGTTATAATGTAAAAGCATTTTGTTATCAAGATTCTCCACGTCGTGCACACTCTATTGCTGCACAAGGAGGTATCAACGCTGCAAAAAATTATCAAAATGATGGTGATAGTACTTTCCGTTTGTTTTATGACACTATCAAAGGGGGAGATTACAGAGCTCGTGAAGCAAATGTTCACCGTTTAGCGGAAGTTTCTGGAAACATCATCGACCAATGTGTGGCTCAAGGTGTTCCTTTTGCTCGTGATTACGGTGGAATGTTGGACAACCGTTCTTTTGGTGGTACACAAGTACAACGTACTTTTTACGCTGCTGGACAAACAGGACAACAATTATTATTGGGAGCTTATTCAGCTTTATCAAGACAAATCGGTTTAGGTCGTGTGGATATGTACAACCGTCACGAAATGTTGGAATTGGTTAAAGTAGATGGTAAAGCTCGTGGAATCATTGCTCGTAACTTGATTACCGGTGAATTAGAAAGACATTCTGCTCACGCTGTAATTATTGCAACTGGAGGTTACGGAAATGTTTATTTCCTTTCTACCAATGCTATGGGATCGAATGTAACTGCTGGTTGGAAAATTCACAAACAAGGAGCTTTGTTCGCAAATCCTTGCTATGTGCAAATTCACCCAACTTGTATCCCAGTACACGGAACCAACCAATCTAAATTGACTTTGATGTCGGAGTCGTTAAGAAACTCTGGACGTATTTGGGTTCCAAAGAAAAAAGAAGATTCAGAAGCGATTCGTGCAGGTAAATTAAAACCAACTCAAATTCCTGAAGAAGATAGAGACTACTATTTAGAAAGAAAATATCCGGCATTTGGAAATTTAGTTCCTCGTGATGTGGCTTCAAGAGCAGGAAAAGAAGTTTGTGACGAAGGTCGCGGAATTGAGGCTAACGATACCAATGAAGGAGTTTATTTGGATTTCTCTACAGAGATTCAAAATAAAGGAAAACAAACGGCTTACGCCAAAGGAAATCACAATCCTTCTCAAGAAGAAATTCTTACTTTAGGAAAAAAATGGTTGGAGGAAAAATACGGTAACTTGTTTACTATGTACCAAAAAATCACAGATGAGAATCCTTATGAAACTCCAATGAAAATTTACCCTGCAGTTCACTATACAATGGGTGGCGTTTGGGTTGATTACAATTTACAATCTACTATTCCAGGTTGTTTCGTTGCAGGAGAGGCTAACTTCTCTGATCACGGAGCGAACCGTTTGGGAGCTTCGGCGTTGATGCAAGGTTTGGCTGATGGCTATTTTGTATTGCCTTACACGGTTTCTAATTATTTGGCTGATGATATTCGTACTGGAAAAATCTCTACAGATTTACCAGAATTCGTAGCTGCTGAAAACAATGTAAAAGACCAAATCAATAAATTCTTATCTAATAATGGTTCTAAAACGGTGGATCATTTCCACAAACGGTTAGGTCATATTATGTGGAATAAAGTAGGAATGGGTCGTAATGAAAAAGGTTTGACAGAAGCCATTTCAGAAATTGCCGCTTTAAAAGAAGAATTCTACAAAGATGTTTATGTTCCTGGAAGTTCAGATGAATTAAATCCTGAATTGGAAAAAGCACTTCGTGTTGCCGATTTCATCGAATTAGGACAATTGATGGCTATGGATGCTTTACAGCGTAAAGAATCTTGTGGAGGTCACTTCCGTGAAGAATATCAGGATTCAGAAGGAGAAACACTTCGTGATGATGAAAACTTCTCATTCGTAGGAGCTTGGGAAAACAAAGGATACGATGTTACAAAATCGGAACTTCACAAAGAGGAATTGAAATACGAGTTTATTAAAATAGCCGCAAGAAATTACAAATAAAAAAATTATGAGTGCAGCAAAAAATATCAATATAAGCCTTCAAATTTGGCGTCAGAAAAACTCCAAAGAAAAAGGAAAAATGGAAACATACAAATTGAACGATGTTTCTACGGCAAGTTCATTTTTGGAAATGTTAGACCAATTGAACGAACAATTAGTAAACGAAAGAAAAGAACCAATCGCATTTGACCACGACTGTCGTGAAGGAATTTGCGGAATGTGTTCTTTGTATATCAACGGACGTGCACACGGACCAGATACTGGAATCACTACTTGTCAATTGCATATGAGAATGTTTAATGATGGTGATACTATCGTTATCGAGCCTTGGCGTTCAGCAGCTTTCCCTGTTATTAAAGATTTGATTGTGGACAGAACTTCTTTCGACAGAATTCAACAAGCTGGAGGTTTCGTTTCTGTAAATACTTCAGGAAACACTATCGATGCGAATGCCACTCCAATTAACAAAAGTGATGCTGACAAAGCTTTTGAAGCAGCAGCTTGTATCGGTTGTGGTGCTTGTGTAGCTACTTGTAAAAATGGTTCAGCGATGTTATTTGTTGGAGCAAAAGTTTCACAATATGCTTTGTTACCACAAGGAAGAATTGAAGCTACAGACCGTGTTTTGAATATGGTTCGTCAAATGGATGAAGAAGGTTTTGGTAACTGTACCAATACTGGAGCTTGCGAAATTGAATGTCCTAAAGGAATTTCTTTGGAAAACATCGCTCGTATGAATAGAGAATATTTATCGGCAAGTTTGAAATAATAGCTTTTTAGGCAGTAGCCAAAAGGCAAAAAGTAAAAAGCGTCCCGAGAAATTGGGACGCTTTTTTTGTTTAAATCAATCCTTTTTCAAAAGCCACACGAACCAATCCAGCGGTATTTTTCACGCCCAGTTTCTGGATTAGATTACTGCGGTGTGATTCTACGGTTTTGGTGCTTACATAAAGTTTTTTTGCCATTTCCTCGGTGGTAAATTCCTGGATTATTAAAGCTAGAATTTCTTTTTCTCGAGTCGTTAATTTTGGGATGAAATAGTTAGAATTTTCAAGTCCAATCGAGTCGTTTAGCAGAATGTCACTTATCTTTTTTGGCAAATAGCGATTGCCTAATTGAACTTGTTTTAAGGCTTCGGTCAATTCAGTTTTACTGGTGTTTTTGAGCAAATATCCCAAAGCTCCGTTTTTTAGAATTTGTTTTATAAAAATACTGTCTTCAAAATTAGTTAAGGCTATGATTTTTAAGTGAGAATATTTTTCTAATAATTCTTTGCAGGCCTGAATGCCATTGCCGTCGGGTAAATTGATGTCTAATAGCAAAATTTCTACTGAAGGATCTAATTGTTCAAACGTGTCTTTTAGGTTTTCAAAAGATTGAACGACTTCAATTTCTTTGTTCGATTTTAGCATTGTTTTTATGCCTTCGATTACAATTGTGTGGTCGTCTGTTATGGCTATTTGAATCATTTTACTTTGTTTAAATCAATTGAAATGGTGTAAGATGTTCCATCGGCAGATGTATTCACATCTAAATTGGCATTCAAAAAATCAATTCGGGTTTGAATGTTTTGATGTCCAATTCCTTTTGAAACCGCATTTTTGTCAAAACCAATTCCGTTATCTTCTACGGTTATAAAAAGTTCATCTTCTCTATAATTGAATTGAATCATTGCCTCGGTGGCTTTGGAATGTTTTAGAATATTGGTCACCAATTCTTGAATAATTCTATAAATTACCGTTTCATTTTTCTTGGATAAAGCGATGTAACTGCCAAAGATTTGAAAATCAATTTTGAAATTATCGGAACTTTTAATTTTAATACAATATTCGCGAATACTTTCTATTAAACCATATTCTAGTATCGACGAAGGCATCAAATTATGCGAAATGCTGCGTACTTGTGCACAAGATTCGTCTATCATATCGATAACTTTATTCAAGTTTTCAGTATCAATAGCACTTAAACCCGATTCTTCCAGTGTTGACAAACGGTATTTTATGGCCGATAAATCGCCGTTTAAGCCATCGTGCAATTCTTGAGCAATTCTACGCCTTTCTTTTTCTTCGCCGTCTATTAATGCTTCTAATTTGGCAATTTCTTGGTTTTGTTTTAAAGTTTCAATTTCTTGGTTTTTAAGCTTTTGTCTTTGTCTGAAGAAATACCAAATTCCCAAAGACACTATAATTAAACAAAGGCTGGCAATAAAATAGAGTTGTTTTTCTTTTTGGCTTTTGATTAAATCTAATTCTTGTTGTTTGAGTTTTATTTGTTGTTCAGCAATAGATTTGTCTTTTTTTTCGGTTTCAAATTTGGTTTGAAGTAAAGTTGTCTCTTTTAAATGATTTTGAGAAAAAAAAGTATCTTTAAGAACATAACTTTTTTCTAAAAAATCATACGCTTTTTGAGGTTGGTTAAGCTTGTTATGAATTTCCGAAAGGCGTTTTAATGTTTTGTATTCAAATTCACTTGCCCCAATTTTTCTGGAAAGTTCTAAAGATTGATTGGCTAATTCTAAAGCTTTGGAATAATTGTCATTTTTAAAGTATAAACCACTAACAATGTACATCAAATCATTTTTTCTAATAATATCAACAGCAAAATCAGCAAGTTTAAATGCTTTTTCGTAGTATGGAATAGCTTTTTTATACTCTTTTTTTATTCTGTAATATTCTCCAAAATTTCTATAGACATAAAACCATAATTCGTTATTGTTTTCTTTGACAGTAATTGCTTCTGCTTTTTTGAAATAAGAAAAACTTTCAGCAAAATCATTATATCTTATAAATCCAAGACCAATGTCGCCATACAATAATGCTAATTGCACTTTATTGGCTTTAGGCATAAATTGTTCTGCTTTTTTAAGATAAAAAAACTCTAACTTTCTGTTTATGAATTGTGTATAAACAGCTGATAGATTTTGATAAGACTGACTAATTATGGCACTATCTTTAGTTTTTTCAAATATTTTGATAGATTTAATATAATTATTTATTGCTGCTGGATATTCGCCTTTGAATTGATAGGTGTTAGCTAAATTTGCATAACCTTTAGCTTCTCCTATTAGATTTTTTGATTTTTTACAATAATCAATTGTTTTGTCAAAATAATATTTAGCAGAATCATATTTTCCAATATCATTGTAAATAAATCCTCTATATAATAGTGATTTATAGGCGCCATTCTTGAAGTTTGATTGTACACTTAATTGATGTGTTTTTTTATACAATTGCAATGCTTTTTGTGGATGACTTACTTCCAAAGCATAAGCATCATCCATCATTTTTTGGATTTTGAGCGTATCAATTTGCGCTGCTACAACAGTTGTCGTTAAATATAAAATAATGACTAAAAAGGTTGTTTTCATTGCACAAATATTTGGTCTAAAGTTGTAAATATAGTAATAGTATGCCGCTTTTTTCTATAAAATATCCTGTAAGCTGTTACTGTTTGATAATCTTTTTAACAAAAATGGTTTCTTTAGAATGTATTTTAAAAATATAAACTCCCTGAGGTAACCCACCAAGATCTATTTGAGAATTTATTGTTGTTGTAATCATTACCGTTTTTCCAAAAACATCTATAATTTCAACCTTGTCAATGGCTAGCATATCCTGATTTGAAACAGAAATAATTCCTGTTGTTGGATTTGGATAAACAGAAAGATTGTTTTTAATATCAAAACTATCAGTAGCCAAAGTGCCGTTTATTGGGTTAAAATTGGTCCAAATTGCGGCAGTTCTATACATTGTTTCGGCTCCCGAAGGCACATTTAAGGCACATATTGCTTGATTAACTTCTTGAAATACAGTAGAATTAATTACTAAAGGTGTTGGGATATAGCAGTTTACCGTAGTTAGGACCGGGCAGTATGAAAAAGCACCATTTTTGATAACCGTAACTGATTTTGGAATTGTTACTGAAGCTAATTTTTTGCAATTATATAAGGCATAAGCACCTATTGAAGTTACAGAATCAGGAAAGGTTATAGATGTTAAACCTATACAATTTTGAAAAGCCGTATCTCCGATTGAAGTAACCGAATTTGGAATTGTTATTGAGGTTAATCCCGCACAATAGGCAAAAGTATCCGTTGCAAGACTAGTAACCGAATTGGGGATAATTATAGAAGGTAAAGCAATACATTGATGAAAAGCAGCACTACCTATAGAAGTAACTGAATCTGGAATGGTAAAAGAAGTTAAGCCATAGCAGCCAGAGAATGCGCTGGCTCCAATAGATGTAACCGAATTAGGAATAGTGATGGAAGTTAATTTATAACAACGATAAAAGGCAGTACTACCTATAGATGTAACTGAATTTGGGATCGTGACCGAAGTTAATCCTGAACATTCATAAAAAATTCCAGTTCCAATAGAAGTCATTGAATCAGGAATGGTAACCGATGCTAATTTTATACAATTATAAAAAGCATAAGACCCCATAGTTGTAACTGAATTGGGAATAGTAACCGAAACCAGTTTTGAACAGTTTTGAAATGCCCCCTCGCCAATAGACGTTACCGAATTAGGAATGGTAAGTGAAGTTAAACTTGAACAGGAATTAAAAGCGACATTGCCAATAGAAGTTACTGAATTTGGTATGGTTACAGACGTTAAACTTGCACATTCTCCAAAAGTTTCATTTGCTATAGCAGTAATCGAATCAGGGATAGTTACCGATGCTAAACTTAAACATTTTCTAAAGGCAAATGTTCCGATAGAAGTAACAGAATTAGGAATAACAATCGATGGTAAATTATAACAATAATAAAAAGCCGCCTCGCCAATAGTTGTAACCGAGGCAGGAATTGTAACCGAAGTTAAGGAAAAACAATTGGCAAAAACATACCCTTGAATAGCTGTAATAGAACTAGGGATTGTTACCGATGGCAAACTTACACAAAATTCAAAAGCCCCCTCGCCAATAGAAGTAACCGAATTAGGAATAGTAATTGAAGTTAAAATTCGGCAATTGTAAAAAGCATCTGCTCCAATAGTTGAGACCGAATTAGGAATAGCAATCGAAGTTAAAATTCTACATTCTTTAAAAGCAGATTCTCCAATAGTAATAACCGAATTAGGAATAGTAACCGATGTTAAACCTCTACATTCTCTAAAAGCAGCTTCTCCAATAGTAGTAACCGAATTAGGAATAGTTGCAGAAGTTAACCCCATACAATTATAAAAAGCATTAACTCCGATAGCATTTACCTCGTAATTTTGGCTATTATATACAACAGTACTTGGGATGTTAGCATCACCCGAAAAACCAGTATTGCTTCCAACAGCAACTTTAAAATTGGTAGCATCGTTAATGGTATAATTAATACCGTTATACGTAAAATTTTGTCCAAAAGCACTGGCACTTATTGCTGTAAGTATTATAAGTAATAATTTTTTCATAATTTTTTTACTGTTTAATTATTTTCTTCAAAAACACTTTTTCATCGGCAAAAGCTTTGATGAAATAAATTCCAGAGTGTAAGGTTTCAAGGTCTATTGTGTTTGACGAACTATTTTGCGAAACCACTATTTTGCCAAGCATATCTATAATTTCGATTTTGCGAATGCTTTCGTTTTGTGGTAGTTGAATTGTTACAAATCCAGTCGTGGGATTGGGAAACGCTTGTGCCTCAAAATACATATTTTCTGAAACAGAAAGTGGGCTGGTCAACGTAAAAACCTTTTTGCTAATGACACTCCAAACACCATCTTGATTTTTTACTCTTACAAATAGATTGTGATTGCCTACCGCTAAACCATTAGTAACTACGTCAAAACTTTGATTTACTGTAGTTCCAGCGGTTAGGCTTATTGCATTTGCTAGGCCAACTCCTGGATCGGTATCAAAATAATATTCAGCATTAGTAATAGGCGAACTAGCATTAAGATTAGGATGAATGTACATTACTTTTCGCATCGGGAGACTCCATTTGTTGTTGGCATCTTTGCATCTGATGTATAGAAAATGAATGCCTTCGGGCAGGTTTTGTGTGGCAATGTTGTAATTGGCGAGTGTTAAAGTATTTCCTGCGTTTATAGTAATGGCATTGGCACTGCCAAAACCCGGATCGGTATCAAAATAATATTCAGCATTAGTAATAGGCGAACTAGCATTAAGATTAGGATGAATGTACATTACTTTTCGCATCGGTAAACTCCATTTGTTGTTGGCATCTTTGCATCTGATGTACAAGAAATGAATGCCCTCAGGGAGGTTTTGAGTGGCAATGTTATAATTGGTGAGTGTAAAGGTATTTCCTGCGTTTATAGTAATGGCATTGCACTGCCAAAACCCGGATCGGTATCAAAATAATATTCAGCATTAGTAATAGGCGAACTAGCATTAAGATTAGGATGAATGTACATTACTTTTCGCATCGGTAAACTCCATTTGTTGTTGGCATCTTTGCATCTGATGTACAAGAAATGAATGCCCTCAGGGAGGTTTTGAGTGGCAATGTTATAATTGGTGAGTGTAAAGGTATTTCCTGCGTTTATAGTAATGGCATTGCACTGCCAAAACCCGGATCGGTATCAAAATAATATTCAGCATTAGTAATAGGCGAACTAGCATTAAGATTAGGATGAATGTACATTACTTTTCGCATTGGTAAACTCCATTTGTTGTTGGCATCTTTGCATCTGATGTATAGAAAATGAATGCCTTCGGGGAGGTTTTGTGTGGCAATACTATAATTAGTAAGTGTAAAAGTATTTCCAGCACTCACCGTAATAGCATTGGCACTGCCAAAACCTGGATCGGTATCAAAATAATATTCGGCTTGGTTGATGTCGCTTTGAGAATAGAGATTCCCAAAGAGCAATAGTACTAATAAGGTTAGGATTGATTTCATCGCATTGGATTTTTTAGATTAATTTAAAAAAAATAACTCTAACAAAAATCAATTCGATTTGGCAGTTAAATTAATTTGCAATGTTCCATTTGCAGGTATTGTGGGTTTAGTATTGTCATTGATTCTATGTAAGGCATTGAAAATGAATAACCTCTTTTGCTAAAAGGAAAATTCAATCCATAAATTCCAATTGTTGTTCCGTCAGTGCCCAATAGTGTCGCATTGCTAGAGTGATAATCATTGGTAACGGAATAGCTAGTTAGTGTTGGCGCCAATACAAAAGAAGGATTTGTGTTATTATAATTTCCTGTACCAGAAAGGTCTGTCAAGGTTGTGCCTGTGGTATTAAAGCTAAGGCTATTGGATAATAATACATTTGAACCGCCACTAGTTACGTCAATTGCTGTTACTGTTGCATTTTGAGCAATAAACATATTGTTGCTGGCTATATTGAAGCAATTAGAAAAAATAACATAAGAAGTACCGCTCATATTTGAACGCAGAAAAATATTATTTGAGACAACACAATCGTTTCTTAAATTCGTAAGAACTGCACTAAAAACACTACTATTAAAGAAATTATTAACAAATTGCCAATTGTGATTATTAGTTTCAATAGAGACATAACCCGTAATAACATTTCCTCTAATTATCCAATTATGGCAACTTGTTGCTGTTAAAATATTAGCTATTCTATTATTTTCCAACACAATATCGCTAAACGAAAAAGGAGTGCCTGAACTATAAATTGTAGAAATTCCTGAGATAATTAGCCCAGAAATGGAACTTCCTGTTGGATTTGTTGCAGGTGTAGTACTTCTATCAAAAGTTATCGAGGCTATGGTTGCTCCTACTCCGTTAGTTATTTCTGGTGAATGTCCAATACCCCTAAGATGCAGTTTTTTCTTAATAGTACAACTGCCATAACTAGTTTCAGAGGGATAGAGGTGGATAAAATCGTTTTCCTGCGCATTGTCGATTGCAGTTTGCAATGAAGTATAATTGGCAGATGAATTGACATTATTATCAACTGTAATAATGTTTTGAGCATAAAACGTATTGCATAACAATAGCGTTATAACTGTAGCGATTTTTGTAATTGAATTTTTCATTGGTTTACTTTTTATAATTGCTTTAAATTTTTGATGCAAGTTATATTCATCAAACAATTCATTCATC
The DNA here is from genome assembly GCF_002920895.1 of Flavobacterium alvei. GTDB lineage: Bacteria > Bacteroidota > Bacteroidia > Flavobacteriales > Flavobacteriaceae > Flavobacterium > Flavobacterium alvei. The sequence goes on along the minus strand of NZ_PQVG01000004.1, from coordinate 70,188 downwards.
AGGGGAATTGACCATTTTAAAAATTCGGGGTTTTCCCTGATAAATAAGTTACACTGTTGTGGATAATTCTATTTTATGTAATTTTGGTATTATTTAACAAAAAATGAAAATCGCCTTAATCCAATCCTCATTAATTTGGGAAAATCCCCAAGCCAATCGAAACCATTTCGAAGAAAAAATCAATGCTCTTACTGAAAAAGTAGATTTGATTGTTTTGCCAGAAATGTTTTCAACGGGTTTTACGATGAATCCTAAAGCTGTTTTTGAAACGATGCAAGGAGAAACGTTTTTGTGGATGCAATCTTTGGCAAAAGCCAAAAACTGTGCGATTACAGGAAGTTTAGTCATCAAAGAAAACGACAATTTCTACAATCGATTGGTATTTGTTTTTCCGTCTGGTGAAATTCAGATTTATGATAAACGACATTTGTTTACGCTGGCTGGCGAAGATAAAGTCTATACAGCTGGCGAAGAAAAATTGATTGTAGAGTATAATGGTTGGAAAATTTGTCCGCTTGTATGTTACGATTTGCGTTTTCCTGTTTTTGCTCGAAATGTCGAAGAGTATGACGTATTACTTTATGTTGCCAATTGGCCAAAAGTAAGAATTCAAGCTTGGGATATTTTACTTAAAGCCCGTTCGGTCGAAAATATGTGTTATACTATTGGCGTGAACAGAGTAGGTTTGGACAATAACAATTTCGAACACGATGGTCATTCGCAAGTGGTTGATTTTATGGGGAATTATGTTTTGGAACCACAAGAAAACGAAGGTGTTTTTGTGATAGAATTAAACAAAGAAAAACTCCTTGAAGCAAGAAATAGGTTAGGATTTCTCAATGATAAAGATTCTTTTGACTTAAAACCCTGATTTCTTTTTCTTCTCCACTTTATTTTTGTCCACTTTCTTTTTGGGTTCTGGAGTGTATGGAATACTCAAATCAAAAACTTGTTCTACATCCCAATTGGCACGAATATCAATTTCTTTCGAAAGATAGACCACTTCTTCGGCTTGACGTTTTTCGAGATAATTTCCCGAATCCCACTCCTTATTTTTATTGTTGTCATAAATAGCCCTGAGTAAATACAAAGCAGGTTCTACCAAATTGAATTCTACTTTTGTATTGGTTTCGGTATATTCTGTTGCAACTACATCACCTGCTTGATTAGTCAGTTGAACCATTACCGGAAAGCGTTTAACGTTTTGTAAATTCACCTTTAGATTACCATAATCTTCTAATTCTTTGGTGGATAATCTATAAATTAAGGTGTCGTTTGTTTTTTCTAAATAATCGGTCATTGCTCCAGGCAGCATCTTGAAAGTATAATTTTGCGAAAAATCTTTTTTGAAATCAAAAAACAATCTTTGGTTATACTCATCATATTTAGTTGTAAAAGGCACAGCAACCGAATCTTTGTTAGTGAGTTTTATCTTCGAATTGTCGAATTTTGTCAATGGTGTTGCGCTTTCTATCGTAAATTGTTCTCTAAAATTCAAAACGCCATTTTGAAGAGCGGTTATATTTAAACTGTCTTTTTTCTGTTCTTTAAATTTAAACGTAAAATTCTTGTTGTATTTTTCTTTAGAAACTGCGAGAGAAAGTGAATCCGTTTTTAAAGGTTTATACCAAACCTGAAGTGAATCCTTTTTGGGAAATTTAGTGATGATGATAGGCAAATCGACACCTTTGTTTTTCAAGGCCAATTTTACTCCATCTGCTTTTCCTTCATACGGAAAAATCAATCTGTTTCCAGAGGCTTGAATAGGCTTTATGGCTTTAAAAGGCTGTACTTCTTTGAATAATTTTAGTTCAAAGATAGTGTCGTTCGGAATGGTGACAAATTGTTTATTAAAAGCAATTTTATCTTTACTAGGGTTGAATTTATTATTAGAACCATAATCTTTCATCGCCACAAGAAGGTATTTCCCCGCTTTTAAATTCTCTAATTTGAAAGTTTTCAAACTGTCCAAAGTATTTGTAATATATCTTGGAGTTCCTTTGTAAACTACTGAATCATTGAATTTGTCATTTACATCATAAAGCATCACCGAAACAAAAGATTCAACATCCTTTGTATAAGCGTCTTTTACAGCTCCAGAAATGGAAAGCGAATCGATATAAGAACCTGTCGAAAACACATATTTGAATTGGTTGAGCGGATTTCCTTCATTATTATCCTCAATACTTTGTCCAAAATTGAAATTATAAGTAGTGTTGGCTTGCAAAGTGTCATTTATTTTTATGCTAATAAATTTGCCCACACTTGTTGGTAAAATCAAAGGTTCATTTTTCAAGGGAGGCGAAATAATCAATTGTTTTTTTAGGTCTTTCAACTTAATATATTCGTCAAAAGTCAGTTTGATTTCCGTTCCTTTAAAATTAGTGCTATAGTTTTTTGGAAAACTCAATTTCACAACCGGCGCAAGTGTATCTTTCAAACCGCCTGTAATACTTCCTCTTTTAGCGCAACTTGTCATTACTAATATAAGTAACAACAAAATATATTTATAGTTGTTTTTCAACATAAGAAATCAAAATTTAGAAGCTACAAAATAACAATTATATTCGCTGTAATCGAAATTTTTATGAAATTATTAGTCTTTTTAGACCTTACAGGTTTCAAAAACGGGTTAGGTCTTGTTTGATTGGAAAAATCAAGAATGCGCCATGGCCATACAGACAATGCTGATTTTTGTCCCTGGAATTTTTAGTAAAGCGTGAGAGCAAGCTTCTAAAGTCGAGCCGGTGGTCAATACATCATCAATCAATAAAAAATGTTTGCCGTGATCTTTTTCGGAAAAATTAACATCAAAAATGGTGTCTATACCTTCGCTTCGATTCAAAAAACTTTTTCGAGATTGGGTTTTGGAGTAAATATTCCTAACCAAAACATTAGAGTTATAAGGAATATTCAGTTTTTTAGAAAGAGTTTTTCCAAAATTTGTCAACTGATTGTAGCCCCTTTCTCTGTATTTTCTTTTATGCAAAGGTACAGGAATAATTTCATCGACAGATTGAAGTGTTTCTATGTTTTTCAATTCATAAGCATACCATTCGCCCAAAACTGTTCCAATTTCTTCTTGACCTTTGTATTTCAGATTGTGAATCAATTCCTGAACAATTCCTTTTTTATGAAAATATAACATTGCCGAAGAATGTTCGACAGGAATTCGACCATAAAACTTTTTGAAAGCCTCGTTTTCTGGATTCAAATGATGATTGGTCAACGGAAGATTATGCCTGCAAAGGGTACAAATCACGTTTTCATTCGATACTAGAAACGAATGACAACCAGCACAAACGGGAGGAAAAAAGAGATTGACAATGCTTTTGAACATAAAAAAGCCAAATTTTTATAAAAATAGCAAAATCAATGCTTCAAACTTTAAAAATGTTTCTTTTTTTAAGTTCACTTTTTATATTTTTGCACCACTATGGCAAAACAAGAAGATTTATTTAAGAATGTAGTTTCGCACGCAAAAGAATACGGATTTATTTTTCCGTCAAGCGAAATATACGATGGTTTGAGTGCAGTTTATGATTATGCACAAAACGGAGTAGAGTTAAAAAAGAACATACGCGAATATTGGTGGAAAGCAATGGTTCAAATGAACGATAACATTGTTGGTTTGGATGCAGCGATTTTGATGCACCCAACCACTTGGAAAGCATCGGGTCACGTGGATGCCTTCAACGATCCATTGATAGACAACAAAGATTCCAAAAGGAGATACCGTGCCGATGTTTTGATTGAAGATTATGCCGAAAAGCTAAATCTAAAAGCAAAAAAAGAAATTGAAAAAGCGAAAGTTCGTTTTGGAGAAGCTTTCAATGAACAAGAATTCATCACAACCAACGCAAGAGTGGTCGAATATTTGGCTAAAGAAAGAGAAATTTTAGAAAGAATGGGACGTTCTTTGGGTAATGGCGATTTAGAAGACGTAAAAGCACTAATCGAAGAATTAGAAATTGCTTGTCCGGAATCAGGTTCTAGAAATTGGACCGAAGTGCGTCAATTCAACTTGATGTTTGGTACCAAATTAGGAGCTTCTGCAGATACGGCAATGGATTTGTATTTGCGTCCAGAAACCGCTCAAGGTATTTTTGTCAACTTCTTGAACGTTCAAAAATCAGGAAGAATGAAAGTTCCTTTTGGTATTGCACAAACTGGAAAAGCCTTTAGAAATGAAATCGTAGCCAGACAATTCATCTTCCGTATGCGGGAATTCGAACAAATGGAAATGCAATTTTTTGTGCGTCCAGGCGAAGAAATGCAATGGTACGAACATTGGAAAACAGCTCGTTTGAACTGGCATTTGTCTCTTGGTTTAGGAAAAGAAAATTACCGTTTTCACGATCACGAAAAATTAGCACACTATGCGAATGCAGCTGCCGATATTGAGTTTAATTTCCCTTTTGGATTCAAAGAATTAGAAGGAATTCACTCTCGTACCGATTTTGACTTAAAAGCCCACGAACAATATTCAGGTAGAAAATTACAGTATTTTGATGCCGAATTGAACCAAAATTATGTTCCTTATGTAGTGGAAACTTCTGTAGGATTGGATAGAATGTTCTTGGCAATTTTCTCAACTTCATTAAAAGAAGAAACTTTGGAAGACGGTTCAACCAGAACAGTTTTGAAACTTCCAGCGGTTTTAGCACCAACAAAAGCGGCTATTTTACCTTTGGTTAAAAAAGATGGATTACCAGAAATTGCCAATAAAATCATCGACGATTTGCGTTGGGATTTCAATGTTGCTTATGACGAAAAAGATGCTGTAGGTCGTCGTTACAGAAGGCAAGATGCTTTAGGAACTCCTTTCTGTATCACGGTAGATCATCAAACTATCGAAGACCAAACAGTAACCATTCGTCACAGAGATACAATGAAACAAGATCGTGTAGCGATTGCAGACTTAAAATCGATTATCGAAAATGAAGTTTCGATGAAAAATTGGTTGATGAAAATGTAATTACACATTTATTTATAAAAAGAAAGGCTTCTCATTGAGAAGCCTTTCTTGTATGATGTTTTGTGAATTTTAAAAGCGATAACCCAAAGATACTCCGCCACGACCAACGAATTGATGTCCATAATCTTCACTTAATGAATTAAATAAATTTCGACCGATACCTCCATTTACTTCTACTACAAAGCCTCTCTTTGTTACCCATTTTCCTCCCAATCCAAAACCAAGGGCAAAATCCGATTGTCTTTTTGTGAATTCTATTGGAGTTTCGTTAAAAAGCCAATCCTCACTATATTCAAAGGTATTGAACATACCAAACCCTTCAACAAAAAAGCCGGCAGCAGGTTTTTCTCCAAAATAAAAACGGTAATATGGAGTTAAACTGAATTTAGTGTCAAAATCTTTTACGAATGGTGCAAATACTGATATCCCCATTCCAGATTCCTCATTTAATAAATGTTCATAAGTAACTTCCAATCCACCAGCAATTAGTATGAGGGCGTTTCCTTTAATTTCATTTCTTGGAAAATCAATTTTTTCTTTTTCTTTCTCTTGGCTGTAGCCAAAAGCAAATACAGAAAAACAAATTAGTACAAATAATTTTTTCATAGTTTTATTTTTATTTCAAATGTATAAAATTTTTCTGATTATTGATGCGCTGTTTTATATATTTAGAATGAGAATAAAGTATTAATATATTGCATTTTATCGGATTTATTTGCAGTTAATTTTAATGTATTAACATTTGTTACTAACATATTAACAACTTAAATGTAAAATGATGTAAATGTTTACTTTTAGCTTGTTAAATAGAGTCTTTTTATATGATTTTATTTAATTAGTTTCCCCAAAACTACCAAAATTGCTTAATATTTTAAAGTATTTACTTTAAACGTCTAATGTTATGCCTAACAAATTAGGACAAAACATTGATGAATTACCCGTACATTATTATTGACGACAATCAAGAAAGTGTTTTGAAAACCAAAGCAATTGCTGACGGGTTTTCGGAGCTTGTCTTTGTAGCTTCGGCAAATAACTATGCGGATGGTTTAAATTTAATTCTAGAGCATTCTCCCAAATTAATTTTTCTGGAAATTGACCCAGCTGATACAGCAAGCAATTTGTCATTGGCTCTTATCAATGAATTGTATCGGTATTTGAAGGTAATTCCTAAAATTATTATAACTACCAGCAAGAAAGATTTGGCATTTGAAGCCATACAATATGAAGTGGCAGATTATATAATTAAGCCAGTTCAGAAAATTGATTTAATAAAATCGATTCTTAAAATAAAAAAATCAATTGGAGAGGATGATGGTTTTATTGCTCAAAATCAAGTAGCCCATCAGGAGACTAAAGTAGAACAACCAAAAATTCCTGTTGATGTTCAAAAGCCCATAGAAGAAGAAATTCTAATTCTAAATGAAAACGATCAAGAGCTTTTAGAAGAACACCTACAAACTCCTGTTGATGTTCAAGAGACATTAGAAGAGGAAATTCTAATTCTAAATGAAAACGATCAAGAGCTTTTAGACGACCAATTACAAACTACTTCTGATGATACAACAGAAGATGATGTTGTAGCTCTCGATGAGACACAAGAGCTTTTAGAGGGACAAATTCCAGAAACCTATATACAACAATCAAAACCAAATGTTGAACAACCTCTAGTATTATGTATTAAATCTTATGGTGATTATCGATACATTGACGCCAGTGATATTTGCTATTTTCAAGCCGATAATAATTCAACAGATATCCATTTAAATAATGGTGAAATGGTTACCGCTTTCAAAACATTAAAGCATTTTGAAGGTGTTTTGCCTTATCCTTTTGCTAGAATTCACAACAGTTATATTGTAAATCGTAATTATATTTCCAGAATTCATACTGGAAATGCGGTTTGTTATATTAAAAACACTACCACAAAACTTCCATTTTCAAAATCTTATAAGGAAAATGTTGATTTAATTATCTCCGAATTTGCCAATGGCAATTATTTGGAAATTTAAAAAAATCCATCCACCCAGATTTGATGGTCATTCACTATCAAACGAGTGCATTCTACCAAAACCCCTTGATTTTACTGCAAAATTTAAGATAACCGATGTAGTTTTACACCGTGATACTTCACTATGAAGGTCACCAAAAAATGTAAAAACGTATTAAAAACATAAAAAACCCAAACTATGAAAAAGTCATTCTTAACCATCGGATTATTAACATTAGTAATGATATTAACATCTTTCACTACACCAGAAACTAAAATTGATGCCTCAGGAAATGGTGCAACAGGTGGAAATCCAAGATTAGAAGCCTCAGGAAATGGCGCAACAGGTGGAAATCCAAGATTAGAAGCTTCTGGAAATGGCGCAACAGGTGGAAATCCAAGATTAGAAGCTTCTGGAAATGGAGCTACAGGTGGAAATCCAAGATTAGAAGCCTCAGGCAATGGAGCTACAGGTGGAAATGTTAGATTAGACTGATTTACTTGTTTTAAATAAGACTTAAATTTATAAAGGTTATCATTTTTTGATAACCTTTTTTTATGTCAATAGTTTTATTTTAGTATTTTTGATGAAATTCAAAACAACTATTGAAAAACGCCTACTCCATATTGTTATTATTGCTGTTGATTTTCTTAGGATGTACTAAAAAAAATACAGAAAATCAAACGACTACTTCCTCAGAGGATAGTCTTTCTGCTTATCTATCTAAAGCCAATGATTTTAGTTCTTCCACTAAAAAAAGGCAGGAATACATTCAGAAAGCGTTTACTATTATTATTGATCAAGAAAACGATTCTTTGCAAAGAGTCAATTTGTTTAGAGTGGCCAACCGTTATTATAATTTGAACGATTGGAAAAAATATCAAGAAATAGCAAAAATTGTATTAGAAAAATCAGAAATAAGTAAGGATACTGTGAGTATAGCCAAAGCGTATTCGTATTTGGGGGATTATTATGTATCACAAGGCGTTTCTGATACTGCTTTTACATATTATTTCAAAGCCGAAAAAATATATCTTCAACAAAATGATAATATTAATTTAGCCAAAACACGGTTAAATAAAGCACAATTGCAATATAAAGAAAGCGACTTTTTAGGTTGTGAAATATCAGCTTTCAAAGCATTGCGTGTCTTAAAAGGAGTAAATGCAGACGAAACGTTATATGAATTGTATAACCTTTTAGGTCTAGTTTATAATGAATTAGGAGAATATAATAAAGCCATTGAGTATCATAATAAAGCTTTGAAAAGTTTAAATGAAAATCCAACTCCAATTGAGTTTCAATCTATGGCCACTTCGATGAACAATATGGGTTTTGTTTATCAAAATATGAATCAACACAAAAAGGCTATTCCATATTTTCAAAAAGGCTTAGAACAAAAAAAAGATTTAATTATTTATAAGCCATTTGTATATGCAATATTGTTGGATAATTTAGGCTATTCAAGATTTAAGATAGAAGAATCATCTGGACTTCCCGAATTGTTTTATGAATCTCTCAGAATTAGAGATAGTCTACAATTGACTACAGGAATTATTACAACAAAAATCCATTTGTCAGAATATTTTGCTTCCAAAAAGGATGTTTCAAAAGCTTTGCAATATTCGAAAGAAGCACTTCATACCGCTGAAAAATCGAAAAACAGGAGAAATTATTTATTGCCATTAAAACAATTGGCTATTATAGAACCAACAAAAGCTGCTGAATACAACAAAGAATACATTCATATCAATGATAGTTTGCAAAAGGCTGAGCGAAAAATGGAAGAAAAATTCACTCGTATTGAGTATGAAACCGACGAAATCAAACAAGAAAATACTGATTTAACAACTCAAAACAGGAATTTGGTTTATATTTTTGGGTCGATTTTGATTCTAGGGATGTTTTTGTATATCATTAAAGCGCAAAAAGCTAAAAATAGAGAGCTTTTGTACAAGCAAGAGCAACAAAGAGCTAATGAGGAAATCTACAATTTAATGATTTCGCAGCAGAATAATGTTGAAACCATCAGAGTAATTGAAAAAAAACGTGTAGCTCAAGAATTGCATGATGGTGTTTTGGGTAGAATGTTTGGTGTGCGTATGAATTTAGATAGTTTAAATAAAATAAACGATGAACTTGCTTCTGAGCAGAGAAACAGCTACATAATAGAACTGAAAAATATCGAGCAGGATATTCGTGAAATTTCACATGATTTGAATAGGGAGAAATCGGAATTAATTAATAACTTCGTAGCCATTGTAGACATCCTTTTTGAAAAACAAAACAAAACGTATAATTCAAAATTAATTTCCCATATTGATTCTAACATAAAATGGGATTTAATAAGTAATGCTGTTAAAATAAATTTGTACCGAATAATTCAAGAATCACTCCAAAACACAAATAAATATGCTTTTGCCAATGAAATAAAGGTAGAATTTAAAAAAGGTGTCAATGAATTATTATTACATATAAGTGATGACGGAATTGGCTTTAATGTGAATAAAGCCAAAAAAGGAATTGGGTTGCAAAATATGCTTTCCAGAGTGAATGAATGCCAGGGCACTTTTGAAGTTAAATCAAAAAAAGGAGAAGGAACAAAAATTAAAGTTACAATACCAAATTAATAAAAAATTACAAAAAATGACATCTGAATCAACAGCCGATATAACTATTAAGAATAATATATTAATTGTAGATGATCATCCGTTTATCATTCAAGGTTATAAAAATGCAATTACAAGGTACAATCCAAACCAATATGAGTTTTTTATAACCGAAGCCAAAGACTGTGAATCTGGATATAATATTATAACCAACCCAGAAACACCGCCTTTTGACGTTGCTTTTTTAGATATAAGTATGCCTTCTTATGATGAAAAAGGAATTTTTTCAGGTGAAGATTTAGCAATATTGTTACATCAATATATGCCAAACTGTAAAATTATTTTGCTAACTATGTACACTGAATTGCTGAAAATTAGAACTATAATAGATGCTATAAACCCTCTTGGGCTTGTTATAAAAAATGATTTAACATTTGACGAGTTGCTTTTTGGATTTAATAAAGTCATCAACAACGAAATTTATTACAGTCAATCTATTCAAAAAATGTTAGATCAATCTGAACTTGAAACTATAGAAATTGATCTTTTCGACAAACAAATTCTTTTTCACATCTCAAAAGGGACAAAAACAAAAGATATTCCACAATATGTTCCAATTTCTTTAAGTGCTATTGAAAAAAGGAAAATGAATTTGAAAAAATTATTAAGTATTACTGACGAAACTGATATTGAATTAGTGAGAGTCGCTAAAAATAGAGGTTTGCTTTTTTAAACTATTAAATACAAGAAAAGAAAACGGCGCATAATCAGCGCCGTTTTTGGTTTTTTTATTCTTCACTCAAAGCATTCCAGCCACGAGCTTTCAGCGGAATTCTAGTGTTGGCACGAGTTACCAAATGAATTCCTTCGCTTTCTTGGGTCATATGTCCAATAATTGTGAAATTTGGATTTCCTTTTATTTTTTCAAAATCTTCCATTTTAATCGTGAAGAGTAATTCATAATCTTCGCCACCATTGATTGCTACAGTGGTTGCATCAAGGTTAAATTCTTCGCAAACATTCATAAATTGCGGATCAAGAGGCAATTTGTCTTCATATAAATTACAACCCACTTTGGATTGTTTGCAAATATGCATAATCTCAGAAGACAATCCGTCTGAAATATCTATCATTGCTGTTGGTTGTATTTCCAATGCGTGCAATAAAGTGCGAATGTCTTTACGGGCTTCTGGCTTTAATTGGCGTTCAATTAAATAGGTATAAGCATCTAAATCGGGTTGCGAATTGGGGTTTACCTGAAAAACTTGTTTTTCTCTTTCTAAAACTTGTAATCCCATGTAGGCAGCGCCAATATCTCCAGTTACTACTAATAAGTCAGTTTGTCCCGCTCCATTTCTATACACAATTTCATTTTCATCTGCTTCACCAAGAACTGTAATGCTGATAATCATACCTTTTTGAGAAGAAGTAGTGTCACCACCAATAACATCTATTTTATATTCATTTGCAGCTAGCGAAATTCCGTCGAATAATTCTTCTAATGCTTCTAGTGGAAAACGATTTGAAACTGCAATCGAAACTAAAATTTGTGTTGCTTTTGCATTCATAGCACAAATATCCGAAACATTGACTACAACAGCTTTGTATCCTAAATGTTTCAAAGGCATATAAGCCAAATCAAAATGAACTCCTTCCACCAAAATATCTGTTGAAACTACAACTTTTTTGTCTGCAAAATTCAAAACAGCAGCATCATCACCAATGCCTTTTATGGTCGAGGTTTGATTGATTTCAAAGTTTTTGGTCAAGTGTTCTATCAATCCAAATTCGCCCAATTGAGCAATACTGGTTCGTTGTGGGTTTTTATCTTCAATCATAGTATTGCAGGAATGAAACAATCTTCATTCATTATTTAAATTAGTGTTGAGGTGCAAAGGTACAAAGTTTTTTAGCCACGAATGGCAAGGATTTTTACTGAAATAAATCAGTAAAAAATCGTTAATTACACTTTAGTAGGAATGTGTAATTTAAATTATAGCATTTTTTTAATAGTTAATTTTGCCAATATGCCTCATTATACGGACAATTTTGTCTTTTCTGCGATTGATATAAGAAGAAGAACTGGTCGCTGAATATTTTCTTGGATTCGGCAAAATAGCTGCAATTCCAGCGGCTTGAATTTTGGTAAGACTCTTAGCATCTTTTCGGTACCAATGTTGCGTTGCAGCTTGGGCTCCATAAATCCCATTTCCCATTTCGATGCTGTTGAGATAGACTTCCATAATGCGCTCTTTGCCCCAAATTAGTTCTATCAAAATCGTAAAATAAGCTTCCAAACCTTTGCGCAAATAGCTTCTGCCTTGCCAAAGAAAAACGTTTTTAGCGGTTTGTTGCGAAATGGTACTTCCTCCTTTTATCCGTCTCCCTCTTTCATTGTTTTTATAGGCTTTTTGCATGGCTGTAAAATCAAAACCGTGATGGCTCAGAAAAGTTCCATCTTCACTCGCAATTACGGCTTTTTGCAAATTAAGCGAAATGTTTTCTATGGGTTCCCAGTCGTGGCTATAATAATTTTCTTTGCCAGCGAGCTTATTTTCTATGGTTCGAATCACCATCAAAGGTGTGAATGGAACGGGCACAAACTTAAATAATACCACAAGAAAGATAGACACCCCAAAAAACCACAACATTGCTTTGAATAAAAACCTAGAGACTTTGCTCCTGAAAGTTCCAGTATCTTTTTTTGCTGGTTTTTTTGTTTTTTTCGATGTTATTTTTGTCGCCATTCTGTTAAAACTGATTTTTTTATAAAAGTAAAAAAAATTGCTTCTTATTTCTAAAATTTGCTAGAAATAACTTCATCGTATTCTGATTGGTTTTTGTATTTTTAAAACTATAAAAATCCCCAATTTATAATGAAAAAAATAGCTTTTATAATACTGATAATGATAAACTTAAATGCGATGGCGCAAAACGCAATGTCTCCAGAATTACTTTTAAAATTAGGAAGAGTTTCGGCTCTTGGACTTTCTAAAGATGGAAAAAATATAATTTACAAGGTGGACACTCCTTCAGCCGAAGAGAATAAATCCAATTCAAAATTCTATTCTTTGCCTATAAATGGTGGAAATCCAATCGAAATTACTTCTACCAAAGAAGTGTTGAATGACAAAAATATTTCTCCAGACGGAAAATTTATTGTTTATGACCAAGAAGTGAAAATCGACAAAGTTCACGGCAAAGATTTTTATCCTGAATTAGACAAATCGAATGTTCAAATCTACAATGGTTTGGATTATCGTCATTGGGACAAATGGAACGAAGGCAAATTCAATCATGTTTTTTATAAAGGAAATAAAGAAGGTGCGGATGGAATAGATATTTTGAAAGGTGAAAATTTCGATAGTCCGCAAAAACCTTTTGGAGGAGACGAAGATTATATTTGGTCGCCAGATAGCAAAAGCATTATTTATGTTTGCAAGAAAAAAGCCGGAACCGCTTATGCCATTAGCACAAATACCGATTTATATGAATATAATTTAGAAACCGGAAAAACAACTAATAAAACTGAAGGCAATTTAGGGTATGACACTCATCCAGCATTTTCTCCAACAGGAAATTTAACTTGGTTGCAAATGAAACGCGATGGTTATGAAGCCGATAAAAACGACATTATTGTTCAATTCAAAGGAATCAATATCAATTTAACAGCCCATTGGGATGGAACAGTAGAAAGTTTTCTTTGGAGTCCTGACGGCAAAAAAGTATATTTTCAAGCCCCAATAGACGGAACAATTCAACTGTTTGAAGTCGATTTTCCTGGGGTGACCAAGAAATTACCACAAGTCATCCAATTGACCAATGGCGATTTTGATGTTACTGGTTTGATTGCTTTATCGGGTGATAGTATTTTCGTAACTCGAACGGATATGAATCACGCTGCCGAAATTTATTCCTATAATTTGCAGCAAAAAACTTGGCATCAATTGACGAATGTCAACACAGAAATTTATAATTCATTGGCGTTAAGCAAAACCGAAAGAAGATATGTCACTACAACGGATGGTAAAAAAATGTTAGTTTGGGTTATTCTTCCTCCCCATTTTGACGCTTCCAAAAAATACCCAACTTTATTGTATTGTCAAGGTGGACCACAATCGGCATTGACACAATTTTATTCTTTCCGCTGGAATTTCCAATTAATGGCGGCTCAAGGTTATATTGTTGTAGCCCCGAATCGTCGTGGAATGCAGGGGCACGGTGTGGAATGGAACGAACAAATTAGCAAAGATTGGGGCGGACAAGTAATGCAGGATTACCTTTCAGCCATTGACGATGTTGCCAAAGAAAACTATGTTGACAAAAACCGTTTGGGTTGTGTTGGTGCTAGTTATGGAGGTTATTCAGCGTTTTATTTGGCTGGAATTCACAACAATCGATTCAAAACTTTCATTGCTCACGACGGAGTTTTCAATACGCAAAGTATGTTTGGTACTACCGAAGAAGTGTTCTTTAATTATTGGGATTTTGGTGGCGCTTATTGGGAAAAAGACAATGCAGTAGCGCAAAAAGCCTACACTGTATTTAATCCTATTAACAATGTTCAAAAATGGAATATGCCTATTTTAATTATTCAAGGTGGAAATGATTTTAGAGTTCCTATTGGACAAGGTCAAGAAGCTTTTCAGGCGGCACAAATGCTTGGAATACAAAGTAGATTCCTTTATTTTCCAGAAGAAAATCATTGGGTTTTGAAACCTCAAAATGCTTTGGTTTGGCAGAGAGAATTTTATAAATGGTTGAAAGAAACTTTGTAAATTTTCAGGATACACTTTCTCTTTTTCTATCAATAAAGAGAAATTTTTAGGTAATTTTATATGGTTTAATTACTTTTACTAAAATTAATTGTAATCGATAACATAGATAATTATGAAAACATCATTTATTGCTTTTTTACTGTTTTGTGGAATTTGTTTTGGTCAAAACAATACGGATACAAGCCTTTATATGAAGTCAGATAAGGTCACCTATCTTACTGATATAGGTTCTGAATCTGGCGATTTATACAAAACAATTGGACACCACGGGCCAGCAATTGAAAACGAATGGATGGCACTCCGAATTTATTTCAATGAAAAAGTAGCTATTGATGTGTATTCCAAACCCAATTTGGGGCTAGAATTGAGAAAAGCAAATTGGTATCCAACTCCAGAACAACAAAAAGAAGGATGGGGAGCTGATTATTATAAAGTGAATGCAACCGTTGGACTTGGAGGTGTTAAACTTTGGGATGGCGAAAAAGTAGTTCCGTTAAATCCAGTTAGCAATCGTTTAGCACGAGTTAGAAAAACAGACACCACTTCTTGGATGGAAATGATTTCTAAAGGAGTTTCATACAAAGGTCAAAAAGTAGATATTCTAGTTCGAGTGACCGTTTTCTCTGGAAAAAGAGAGGCAAAAGTTGAAGCTATTTGTTTGAGCAAAACGAAAGTTCAGTTTGTAACGGGTGTGAATTATTTCAAAGATTTCAAATCAGATAAAGGTTCTAATTACATCGCAGTTTGGGGTATGCACCCTGAAGATGTAGCTGCTTCAAAAGTTGAAGTTGGTGCTGCAATTAAATACAACCCAAAAGATTATTTGAAAAATTTTGATGATGGAACTCAATATTTATTGGTTTCAAAGCCAACCAAACATTTAGAAACTACCATAATTTCGAGTTGTGCAATCGAAAAAGATTTAAACAGTTTTGAAAAATTGGTGGCATTTTTAAAATAAAAATGGCTGTCATTTTTCTAGAAATTATTAGAGTTTCATTCTACAAACACTAATTTTGAATCGAATAAACATAAAAAAAACTCGCTAAATCAGCGAGTTTTTATATATATAATACCTTTTCTTATTCTGGATCGTTCATTTTAAAAGTATCCATAAAAGCAGTGGTGTAATCTCCTTCAATGTATTTTGGATCGTCCATCAACTGTCTGTGAAACGGAATGGTTGTTTTGATTCCTTCAATCACAAATTCATCCAAAGCTCTTCTCATTTTGCTAATTGCTTCTTCACGCGTTTGAGCTGTGGTAATCAATTTGGCAATCATCGAATCGTAATTTGGCGGAATAGTATAACCCGAATAAACGTGAGTGTCCAAACGAACTCCGTGACCACCTGGCATGTGTAGCGTAGTGATTTTTCCTGGTGAAGGTCTAAAGTCATTATAAGGATCTTCGGCATTGATGCGGCATTCGATGGCGTGCAATTCTGGTAAGTAATTTTTACCCGAAATTGGAATTCCAGCGGCTACCATAATTTGCTCGCGAATTAAGTCATAATCAATAACTTGTTCTGTAATTGGGTGTTCTACTTGAATACGAGTATTCATTTCCATAAAGTAGAAATTACGGTGTTTGTCAACCAAAAATTCTACAGTTCCTGCACCTTCATATTGAATAAATTCTGCTGCTTTTACGGCCGCTTCTCCCATTTTCTGACGCAATTCATCGGTCATAAATGGCGAAGGAGTTTCTTCTGTTAATTTTTGATGACGACGTTGTACCGAACAATCTCTTTCTGAAAGATGACAAGCTTTGCCATAAGCATCACCTACAATTTGAATTTCGATGTGTCTTGGTTCTTCAATGAGTTTTTCCATGTACATCCCATCATTTCCAAATGCAGCTGCCGATTCTTGACGAGCACTTTCCCATGCTTTTAGCAAATCTTCTTCTTTCCAAACAGCTCGCATTCCTTTTCCACCACCACCAGCTGTTGCTTTTAACATCACTGGATAGCCCATTTCTTTTGAAAGTTTTTGTGCTTGTTCAAAAGATTCTAACAAACCGTCCGAACCTGGAACACAAGGTACTCCCGCAGCTTTCATAGTAGCTTTGGCCGAAGCTTTATCGCCCATTCTGTCAATCATTTCTGGTGCAGCACCAATAAATTTCACATTGTGTTCTTGACAAATTTTGGAAAATTTTGAATTTTCAGAAAGAAAACCATATCCTGGATGTATTGCATCTGCGTTTGTGATTTCGGCAGCAGCAATAATGTTTGACATTTTAAGATAGGACAAACTGCTAGGAGGAGGGCCGATACAAACGGCTTCATCGGCAAACTTCACATGCAAACTTTCAGCATCAGCAGTTGAATAAACGGCTACTGTCTTGATACCCATTTCTTTGCAGGTTCTAATGATGCGAAGCGCAATTTCTCCTCTGTTGGCTATTAGTATTTTTTTAAACATCTATTTTGAGTTATGAGTTATGAGTTATGAGTTTTTGAAATTATGATTGATAAAAACCAATTCATAATTTATAATTCATAATTTATAAATTAATTAAGACGGATCTACTAAAAACAAAGGTTGATCGTATTCAACAGGAGACATGTCATCAACTAAAATTTTAACGATTTTTCCAGACACTTCCGATTCGATTTCGTTAAATAATTTCATCGCTTCAATCACACAAAGAACATTTCCTTTTGCGATAGTGCTTCCAACTTCAACAAACATAGGTTTGTCTGGAGATGGTTTTCTGTAGAAAGTTCCAATAATTGGAGATTTTATAGTGATGTAATTTGAATTTTCTGCTGGTGGTGCTGGTGCTGCAGGTGTTGCAACTGGCGCAATTTGTTGAGGTACTACTGCTGGCTGAAGTGCTGGTTGAGCTGTTGGCATTTGTAGGTAAGTAGCTTCGGTAACATTGCCTTCTAGTGTAGTTCTGATGGTGATTTTTACATCATCCATTTCTAATTTAACTTCTGCAACTCCAGAATTTGCTACAAATTTGATTAGATTTTGAATTTCTTTTAAATCCATGATTATTTGTTTTAAGTTTTATTTTATTTTTTGTCGTAAGCCCATTTTAGGTAAATAGATCCCCAAGAGAATCCTCCACCAAAAGCAGCAAATATTATTGTATCTCCTTTTTTAAATAAATGTTCAAAATCACTTAGAACTAGTGGAAGAGTGGCAGAAGTAGTGTTTCCGTATCTTTCGATGTTCATTAATACTTTTGAATCTTCTAAATTCATTCGATTTGCAATGGCATCAATAATTCTTTTGTTGGCTTGGTGTGGAACCAACCATTGGACATCATTATTGGTCAAATTGTTGTTTTTCAAAATAGTTTCACAAGCATCGGCCATATTGGTAACAGCATATTTAAAAACAGTTTTTCCGTCTTGCATAATATTATGCTGATTGTCTCTAACGGTTTCGAAAGAAGCTGGAAAAAGAGAACCACCTGCAGTCATTTTCAAGAATTCTCTGCCTTCGCCATCTGTTCTTAAATATTCGTCTTGTAAGCCTAGGCCTTCATTGTTAGGCTCGAATAACACGGCACCAGCTCCGTCACCAAAAATGATGCAAGTTGCTCTATCTGTATAATCTACAATTGAGGACATTTTGTCGGCGCCAATCAATAGTACTTTTTTATATCTTCCTGATTCTATGTAAGCTGCGGCTGTTGACATACCAAACAAAAAACTTGAACAAGCAGATTGTAGGTCATAAGAAAAGGCATTGGTTGCTCCGATTTCGGTAGCTACATAAGCTCCTGTCGATGCTACAAGCATATCTGCTGTTGCTGTTGCGACTAAGACTAAATCAATTTCTAAGGGATCAATATTTGATTTATTAATTAAGTCTTGAGCGGCTTTTATTGCTAAATAAGAGGTTCCTTTGGCATCATCCTTCAGAATTCTTCTTTCTTTTATCCCAGTACGTGTAGTAATCCACTCATCATTAGTATCGACTAATGTTTCTAGAATACTATTTGTAAGTACATAGTCAGGAACATAGGCTCCAACAGCTGTGATTGCGGCTGTGATTTTATTCATTTTATTCAAATTTTTCTAGCCAAATGCTATTATTTAAAATTTTTCTAAAGGACTCGAAAAATACAAAAAAAAATCAAATCATTCTCTTTTTGATAGTCCTTATTTAACATAAATTATAAACAACAAAAAACTCTCACAAAGTGAGAGTTCAAGTATCGTTTACAGTATTATATTAAGCAACAGCTACAGATTTATCTATAACAACTTGCCCTCTGTAATACATTTTTCCTTCATGCCAGTAAGCTCTGTGATACAAATGAGCCTCACCTGTGATAGGGCAAGTTGCTATTTGAGCTACAGTAGCTGTGTAATGAGTTCTTCTTTTATCTCTTCTTGTTTTCGAGGTTTTTCTCTTAGGATGTGCCATTTTACTATATTATTTATCCGTTAATAGTTGCTTTAATTTGTCCCAACGTGGGTCGGTATCTTCTTGTTTTTGTTCTTTTGTATGCTCTTTTTTCAGTTCTTTTATGGTTAATTCTTTCAGTTTTGCTAAGGCTTCTGTATTTAAACTTCCGTCTTTAACACCTGGATGAATTCGTCTTAGAGGAACAGAAAGAACAATCATTTCATAAATATATTGCGAAATATCTATTTGAAACTCTCCGTGTGGCACTATCAACAACTCTTCATTATCATTGTTGAAAGCATCTCCAAAACGGACGATTAATTTCATTTTACCTTTTATGGGCAAATCAAATTCTTCGTTTGTCATATCGCAAGGCACGTTTACCGTTCCTTTATGCTTGAAAGCCAACTCTAACATTGTGCTTTTTTTCTCTAAAACTACGTTTACTTTGATATCTGAATCATTAAATTCGTGATAATCAAAGATTTCAAAGAACGCCTTATTTATTTGATATTCAAAATGATGTTTCCCTAGCTTTAATCCTATAAAAGGAATTAAAAATTCTTTCTTCTTGTCCATTTCAACAACAATTTGCCCTAAACTTCGGGAGTGCAAAGATATAAAATTATTGGAAATCTAATAATCTTATTAATCTTTTTTTGTTTATATCTATTTTTCTTTTGTTTTCAATGGTTTTTGGCTGATTTCAGCATACTGATTTCTGGAATTATACACATCTATTGCTAAATAAACGGCTTCTTTGAATGAATTATAATCGGCAATTCCTTTACCAGCAATGTCATATGCCGTTCCATGATCTGGCGATGTTCTAATTTTATTTAAACCTGCTGTGTAATTTACACCATTCCCAAAAGATAATGTTTTGAACGGAATTAACCCCTGATCATGATATGTGGCGATAATAGCATCGTATTTGTCATATTGATTGCTACCAAAAAAACCATCGGCAGCAAAAGGACCAAAAACCAAAGTTCCTTTATCGAATATTTTTTTCAATGCTGGTTTTAAAACAGCATCATCTTCTTTGCCAATTACGCCTCCATCACCACAATGTGGATTCAATCCTAAAACGGCTATTTTTGGCTTGTTGATGCTGAAATCTTGTATAATCGTCTGCTTTATAGTTTCGATTTTCTTTACAATTAATTCTTCTGTAAGATGGGATGCAACCTCATTTAAAGGAATGTGGTCTGTTAACAAACCTACTCTCAAGTTGTCTTGTACCATCAACATCAAGGCATTGCCTTCTAGTTCTTGGTCTAAATAATCGGTATGTCCTGGAAATTTAAAATCTTCTGATTGGATGTTGTATTTATTTATTGGAGCAGTTACCAATACATCAACAAGACCTTCTTTTAAAGCTTTAGTGGCCGCAACAAATGATTTTATGGCGTATTTTCCAATTTTTTCATCATTTACACCAAAATTAATTTCTACTGCTTCTTGCCAAACATTTAAAACATTAATTTTTCCCAAAACTATTTGATCCAATCTGTCGATTCCTTGAAGCATCGAAGTTGACTCTAAGGTTTTTTTAATAAACGACACCACTTTTACATTGGCAAAAATTACAGGAGTACACAATTCTAACATTCGAGAATCTTCGAAGGTTTTAAGAATCACTTCGCTTCCAATACCGTTTAAATCTCCAATCGAAATTCCAACGATTATATTTTCTGCTTTTTTTATCATGACATCACTTATTTATTGCTAATTTTGAAGTGCAAATTTAGTAAAATAAAATAAGAAATGTTTACAGGAATAATAGAATCCCTTGGAGTAATACAAGAAATCAAAAATGATAAGGACAATGTGCATATTACAATTGACTCCTCAATTACAAATGAACTAAAAATTGACCAAAGTGTTGCTCACAACGGAATATGTATGACGGTGGTTTCGATTGATAATAGCTCTTATACCGTAACTGCTATTGCTGAAACAATAAAAAAAACAAATTTATCCCATCTAAAAGTAGGGGATAGCGTCAATCTTGAAAGAGCTATGAAATTGGGTGATCGACTCGACGGTCATATTGTTCAAGGTCATGTGGATCAAGTAGGAACGTGCAAGGTTGCAAATGAAACAAATGGAAGTTGGTATTATACTTTTGAATATGATGATTCTATTGGAAATATTACTATAGAAAAAGGCTCGATTACTGTAAATGGTGTTAGTTTAACTGTTGTAAATTCTAAAAAAAATGAATTTAGCGTTGCTATTATTCCTTATACATATGAACATACAAATTTTAATTCCTTTGTCATTGGCACTAAAGTAAATCTTGAATTTGACCTAATTGGGAAATATATTTCAAAATTATATACGAGCAAATAAAGCGCATTTATTATAAAAACAAAAACTCCAATTTTAAATTGGAGTTTTTGTTTTTAAGTTATGTCTGTAAATGATATAAGCTCCTATAAGAATTGCAATTATAAAAAGGGCGAATAGATTTTCGTCAATAGGCAATCCAGGTGGTGGTGGCGGTTTTTTATTTGGGTTTGGCGGTGGTGGATTTGGACCTGCAAACACAATTGACACACTCAATAGGTATATTATTGTAATAAAAAACTTGTTTGCATTAATTTTCATATTTACTAAAAAATCGTTTTTTAAAGATAAAGAACCTATCAAATCCCAATCTAATAACTACATATTCTATAAAATAGTATGCGCAAAGTTATTTTTATTTACTAATAAACCAATACTTTTGTCGATTAAAATACATATTTTAACGATTAAATACCATATTTTAATATTTTAACAAAAAAAACCCCTCATAATCATTGATTGTGAGGGGTGTTTGTGGTCCCACTTGGAATCGAACCAAGCACCTACTGATTATGAGTCAGTTGCTCTAACCGAATGAGCTATAGGACCTTTTTAGCGATTGCAAAATTACTACTATTTTATATTTATACAACTATTTTTGAGTTAGTTTTTTTATAACCTTACTATAAATCCCTCTTTTAAAACAGAACTAATTGATTATTAGAGCACTTTAATATCAAAAAGGATTGAAAAACTATTTCAATTCTTGACACAATTCTATTAAAACGCCATTTGTGCTTTTTGGATGTAAAAAAGCGACTAATTTATTATCGGCTCCTTTTTTTGGAATTTCATTTAAAAGGACAAATCCTTCTTTTTCTAAACGAGCCATTTCGGCTACTATATCATCTACTTCAAAAGCGATGTGATGAATTCCTTCTCCTTTTTTGGCTATAAATTTGGCAATTGGACTTTCTGAATTTGTTGCTTCTAATAGTTCAATTTTATTGGGGCCGTTCTTAAAAAAAGCTGTTTTGACACCTTCGGAAACAACCTCTTCTTGTTTGTAAGCTGCTGACCCAAATAGTTTTTCATATATAATTGTCGAAGTTTCTAAGCTAGTCACAGCAATTCCTATATGTTCTATTTTATTCATATTTCTCTTGAATTTGAATTTTTAAAAATAATTAAATTTACGTTTTTAAAATGATCAAGAACTAAATAAAGTTAAAAAATATAGGTCTTAGCTACTTTATAAGATTGTCTCTCAAAAAATTAGTATTTTTGCACAATGGAACAAACAAATAGACAGAAAAAAATAGGTGGAGTTATCCAAAAAGATTTGGTTGATATTCTACAAGGTGAGGTAAGAAAAAATGGAGTTACCAATTTGATAATTTCAGTGTCGAAGGTTAGTGTGACTACCGATTTGTCGGTAGCTACAGTGTATTTAAGCATATTTCCTCAAGAAAAAGCTCAAGAAACTTTAGTGGCAATAAAAACAAATTCTAAATTAATTAAACACGATTTGTCTCAAAGAGTGCGCTTGCAATTGCGAAAAGTGCCTAATTTAGTATTCTTTATAGACGATTCATTAGATTATATCGAAAAAATTGACAATGCTTTGTCAAACAAAGACAATCCTATTGAAAACCGTGATCTTTTAGAAAAACGTAGATTTCAATAAAAGTTGAATTTCCCTCTTTACATAGCCAAGCGTTATATTTTTAGCAGTAGTAAAAACAATGCTATCAATATCATCAATCGAATTGCCAGTGTGGGAATCATTGTTGGCGCAATGGCTTTGTTTGTGGTTTTATCGGTTTTTAGTGGATTGAAAATTTTTAGTCTTTCGTTTTCCAATGATATTGATCCAGATTTAAAAATTAGAAGTACACTAGGAAAATCTTTTTTAATTTCGGCTTCACAAGAAACTGAAATCGAACAAATTGAAGGAGTTGTTTCGTATTCAAAAATCATCGAAGAAAGGGTTTTGTTCACTTTTGATGGAAAACAACAAGTTACCTATTTGAAAGGGGTAGATGAGAATTTCAACCAAGTAAATGCCATAAAAAAAACCATTTTTAACGGAGATTGGCTCAAAAAAGACACCTATCAAGTGGTTGTTGGTTATGGTATTTCAAATGAATTCTCGATGGGATTGTTGGATTACAATCATTATTTGGAAGTTTTGGCACCAAGACCAGGAAAAGGTAATATTGAAAATCCAGATGAGGCTTTCAATAAAATGACATTAATTCCTGTTGGGATTTATGCCATTAGCGAAGACTTGGATTCAAAATATGTGTTTGCTGATTTAGGTTTGGCTCAAGAATTATTAGAATACAAAACCAATCAAATTTCGGGGATAGAGTTGAAGATTAAAAAAGATGCCGATGAAAATACGATCATTGGTAAACTTCAAAACATTTTCAACAATAAAATTACTATAAAGAATAGAGCCCAACTCAACGAATCTTTGTATAAAATGTTGAATACTGAAAATATAGCCGTGTATTTAATATTTACATTGGTCATTATTATTGCTCTTTTCAATCTTATTGGTGCATTAATTATGATGATTTTAGACAAAAAAGGAAACCTAAAAACGTTATTAAATCTAGGAACTGACATCAAAGATTTGCGTAAAATATTCCTATTGCAAGGCACTTTATTGAGTGTTTTTGGGGGGATTATTGGACTTCTTTTAGGTGTTGGATTGGTATTGCTACAACAAGAGTTTGAATTAGTAATGATTACACCAACATTAGCTTATCCTGTGGTTTTTAACATCGAAAACGTATTGATTGTACTTGCAACAATTATCACACTTGGTTTTATAGCATCGTTGATTGCTAGTAGTAGAGTGAGTAAAAAGTTGTTGGATTAATATTCATCAAAAAACGAATTCTAAACTCGAGTGAAAGCAAATTTAAGATCACCATTTGTAGATTTATTTTTTCCAATTTGAAATTACGAGCAACGAAGCAATCTCATAACTGAGTGAAATTGCAATTGCTTCGTTCTACAATGAATTTAGACCTTCAGCCTCAAAGCTTCTCCTTCAAATTGAATTCCGTCCCATCCTAATTTCATAAAATTACGAATATTTTGGTGGTTTGTTCCTTCTGGATCGTCCAATACTTCTTCAAAATAATAGGCTCCGAAACAAGCTAAAGTTTCTGCTTGAGATAAGTTTTGCAATTTCGCAAAAGCAAATAATTTACAAGAACCCGAGTTTTGCCCTGCTTCATTATGCTGCGCTCCATTATCGAAAGTGGTTGGCGTAAAATCGTAATTTTCCTCAATTATTGCAATAGTTTCTGGAAAAGTAATGGAGTTTGGTGTTTGTTTTAGTTTTTCTAAAAAAGTGGTAATGGTCATTATATAATTTATTATTTGAATTATTTCTCACCGCAAATTCGCAAATTTTTAATTTAGTATCAAAATTTAAAGACTAAAATTTGAAAAAAATCTGCGAATCTCTGGTAAAACTTAATAAGCTAAATCAAAAGATTGTACTTTTGATTATTATTCAAAATCAATCCAAAATGCAAATTCAAGGACAAATTGTCGATATCGAAAACCGACGTATTTATGCTGGCGAAATCACTGTCGAAAGCGGAAAAATAACTTCCATAATCGAGAAAAAACACGAGGTGCAAAATTACATTATGCCCGGATTTATCGATGCCCACATTCATATCGAAAGTTCGATGCTTGTTCCTTCAGAGTTTGCAAAAATTGCCGTGCTTCACGGAACTGTTGCCACGATTTCTGATCCACACGAAATTGCTAATGTTCTGGGTTCGGCAGGCGTTTATTATATGATTGAGAACAGTAAAAAAGCGCCGTTGAAATTCCATTTTGGCGCACCGTCTTGTGTTCCTGCAACCACTTTCGAAACTGCCGGAGCGACAATCGATTCAGATGGAATCAAGGAATTAATGGCTTCTCCCGACATTTATTATTTGGCCGAAATGATGAATTATCCCGGAGTTTTATTTGATGATGCTGAAGTTTTGAAAAAAATTCAATGGGCAAAATATTTTAACAAACCAGTTGATGGTCACGCTCCAGGATTGAGAGGTGAAGCAGCGAAAAAATACATTTCGGCAGGAATTACAACCGACCACGAATGCTTCAGTTTTGAAGAAGCCGAAGAAAAATTGTCTCTTGGAATGAAGATAATTATCCGTGAAGGAAGTGCCGCCAAAAACTTCGAAGCACTCATCGATTTGCTTCCTGAAAATTACGAGAATATGATGTTTTGTTCAGATGACAAACATCCTGACGATTTGATTTTAAGTCATATTGACTCCTTGTGTGCTCGTGCTGTTGCCAAAGGGATTGACGTTTTCAAAATCTTGCAAGTGGCTTGCGTGAATCCTGTGAATCATTACAAAATGAATGTGGGTTTATTGAAAGAAAACGATGCTGCTGATTTTATTGTGGTCGAAGATTTGACTAACTTCAAAGTAAAACAAACCTATATCAATGGGGAATTAGTTGCTAAGAATGGAGAGTCTTTTGTAAAGCACATTCCATATAAAACTCCTAATAATTTCAATATTACTTCCAAAGAAATTAGTGATTTTACTATTTCAGGTTCAGCTTCAAAAATCAGGGTAATTGAAGCTTTAGAAGGACAATTGATTACCAATGAAATACATCATCGGCCTTTAATTGTTGACGGAAAAATCGTTTCAGATACCGAAAATGATATTCTTAAAATGGCTGTTGTCAATCGCTATGAAAACACAAAACCTGCTATTGCTTTCATCAAGAATTTTGGATTAAAAAAAGGTGCGATTGCCAGTTCCGTGGCGCATGATTGTCATAATATTGTAGTAGTGGGAACTTCCGACGAGGAAATCTGCAATGCGGTGAACCTGATTATTAAAAACACAGGCGGAGTTTGTGCCGTGAATGGTTCCGAAAACAAGATGTTACCGTTGCCCGTTGCTGGAATTATGAGTGACAAAAACGGCTGGGAAACTGGTAAATTATACCAAGAAATTGACGCAATGGCTAAAGAATTAGGAAGCCATCTGAAAGCACCGTTTATGACGCTTTCGTTTATGGCTTTGCTCGTAATTCCCGACCTGAAATTATCCGACAAAGGGTTGTTCAGCGGAAATAGTTTTTCGTTTGTTGATCTGGAAGTTGCTTAAACGTATAAGGTCATTTGAAGAAGGAGTTCAACTTGATTAGCGAATTGATTGTGATGATTTTTTGACAAAAAAGAAAATCTAAAAACCTAATTAGATCTAAGTATTGACATTACGGATTTGCGTAAACATTCCAACTACAGGCACTTTACTAAGTATTTTTGGCGGGCTAATTGGCTTGATTCTAGGGTAGAAATAGTTTTTTACAACAAAGTATGAATTTAGTAATGATTACTCCAACACTCGCCTATCCAGTAGTTTTACAATCGATAATGTATTGATTGTTTTGGCAACCATTATAATGCTCGGCTTTATCGCTTCTCTGATTATCAGTAGTCGATTGATTAATATGCTATTAGATAAAAAAACTATTGTTTAAAAATTCAACTTACTGAAGGCGATTATTACTTTTTTTCAAATCCCCCATCAAATCCGTTAATTCTTTAGTAAACAAGTCCAAAGATTGTGCTGGTTCTTTTAAGTATCCAATAAAAGTTCTAATTTCTTCTTCAGTTGTACTTTTTTCTTCTATCAAAGATACCAAACTAAGAATCTGTGATATTGAATGACGCACTTTATGAGAAATCATAAACAACATTTTATCCATCCCTTTTGTAAACACTATTTTTCTTAAATCGGCGTCTTTCAATTTAGTTATATCTATTCTGGATCCATGAATAAAAAGTTCGTTGTCCTCACTCTTAATTACTTTAAAATAATCAACAAACCACCTAAAAGTTCCGTCAGCACACTCCCACTTATATTCACAAAATCCATTGCAACTACCTATAGTTGACAGCTGACCTAACAGTCTATTAAAAGCATCCTTGTCATCTGGAGCTATATTATTAAACCATAAAAATGGGTTTGCAATAAAATCATTGGAATTATATCCAGTAATACCCTTAACATTCTCACTTATAAAAATAATCGGGAAATTATCTTCAAATTTTGCAACATAAAATAATATTGGTTGTGAATCCATTACTTGATTCAGAAAAACGTTCATACGTTCAACTTCTTTTTGAGCCTTTCCTTTCTCTTCTTCTAATCGAAAAGATTTTACTAAATTGCGTACTGCTGTTGGAAGACGGGTTAGATTTGATTTCAAAATATAATCACTTGCGCCGTTAAGAATACTTCTTGCTGCAAATTCTTCCGAAACGGTTCCGGTAACTAGAATAAAAGGCGCTTTAACCTCTAACATTCCATAAATTTCTAATGCTTCAATAGAACTAAATTGTGGCAAAGTATGATCCGAAATAATAACGTCAGGCTTGAACTCATTAAGTCCATCTATAAAGTTTTTTTTTGTTTCGACTACTTTACTAATAAAATCGATACCACCTTTCTTCAATTCATATTGAATCAAATCCACATCATAAGGCGAATCTTCTAGTATCAATATTTTTAACTCTTCCATAATTTAAAAGTATTACTATCTCGGCACTTTATTTAGTAATAACCAATAAAACCCTAATTCAGCTACTGCTTTTGAAAAATTATCAAAATCAACTGGTTTTACAATATAACTGTTCGCACCTAATCTATAACTATCTACAATGTCTCGCTCTTCATTTGAAGAAGTCATTATCACTATTGGAATGTTTTCAGTCCTCTCATCTTCTCTTATAGCTTTTAGCACTTGAAGGCCATCTACTTTTGGCATCTTTAAATCTAAAAGAATCAATTTAGGTTTATCATCAATTTTTCTATGACTATATTCGTTTCTACAAAAAATAAAATCAAGCGCCTGTGCTCCATCAGAAAGATGAATCAAATGATTCACTAAATTACTTTTCTTTAGTGCGCGTATCACCAAACCAGCATCATCTGGACTGTCTTCAACCAAAACGATTTCAATATTATTTACCTGTAATTCCATATTTATAGTATTTTAAAACATTATAATTTTGGCAATGAAAAATAAAAAGTAGAACCAACATCTGGTTTTGATTCAGCCCAAACTTTACCTCCATGTTTTTTAATTATTCTTTGTACAATTGCTAATCCGACGCCCGTTCCTTCAAACTCTGTTGTACTATGCAATCGCTGGAAAACACCAAATAATTTATCATAATATTGCATATCAAATCCTGCTCCATTGTCTTTGATATAATAAACAATATTTTTTTCCTTTCTGTACGATCCAATTTCTATAAGGATTTCATCTTTTTTAGATGAATATTTTATAGCATTTGACAATAAGTTAGTCATCACCACCTTAATCATATTGCTATCTCCAGTTGGATTTATTAATTCCTGAATAGTAATATGAATATTGTTGTGATTTGAAAAAAGTAATAAATCTTCCTTTATCGATTGTATTATACTAGTCATATCAATACGGACACTAACAATACTTTGCCTACCAAGTCTTGAAAAAGCGAGCAAATCGTCTATTAATTGCCCCATCTTTTTAGCATTATTTGAAATAACATTCACAACACGTCTTCCTTCAGCATCAATAACACTACTATAATCCTCATTCAGAATTTTTGCATACCCTGAGATTGCTCTAAGAGGTGCTCTTAAATCATGCGATACAGAATAGGTAAATGAATCTAATTCTTTATTGACTTCCTTCAGTTTCTCTTCAATCTTTTTACGCTCTGTAATATCTACTAAACCATAGACATAGCACATTTTTCCATCTATTTCTAAAATTTGCATAGAAAAAAACACTTCTATAATTTTTCCATCTGCTCTTCTAATTTTTAATTCGATGTCTTTCTCTTTACCACCTTTCTCTTTACCACCTTTCTCTTTCAGTTTTTCGTGAATCTTTCGACGTTCATCCACACTTATCATATTAATATCAACAACCTTTTTGTTTATTAGCTCTTCTCGACTATATCCAGTTGTTTCGCAATATAAATCATTTACATACATAAATTGTCCTTCTTCAATACTTGTAATAACCATCGCAACGGGACTGTAATTAAATATTTTAGTAAACCTTTGGTTAGATTTATCTAAAATGTCTTGTGATTTTTGCCTTGTTTTAAAAGTTGTCAGGGCAACAAAAAAAAGGGCAACTAAAAAAAGAACAATCATTATCTGAAAAAAATAAATAATACTATTGGCACTATCAATACTATCTTGATTCTTTTGCCTTCTTTTATTCAACAAAACTTGCTCTTCATTTCGTATATCGACAATTGTACTTTTTATGGAGTCCATTAGAATTTTTCCCCTAGCGGTGGCAACTGCCTTTTTTGCTTCTTCAAAACCCTGATTTGACCTTAACTCAATAACTTTTTTTAAAAATAATAATTCTTGATTGACCAATTTCTCAAGAGTATTAAATCTCATCTGTTGCAAGGGATTGTCTTTAGTGAGTAATTTAAGATTAGTCAAATGATTCAAAATTTGTTTTTTTGATTTTACAAATGGCTCCAAAAACAAGGTATCACCCGTAATAACATAACCTCTTTTTCCTAACTCAACATCTTCAATTTTTGATAAAATTTCATAGGATTGACCAATAACCTCCTGTGTATGAATAATCAACTTCCGTGAATTAACAAAATCCGTATTGCTTTTACTATAAACATAAAACAGGATGAAAACAGAAGAAAGAACAACACTGAATCCAAAAACTAATTTTTGTTCAAAAGAATATTTAATATATTCGAGATAAGGTGAATAAAAAATACCTATTGAAAGTGTAATTAATGTAATAGCTGTAATTAAAGCAATTTTTGAAAACGCATCTGTTGATCTGTAAAAGCCATATCCAAATATAAAATTAGACAAGCCGTGAAAAGCCATCAAAAAAGCCAAAAACAATATAATTTGGACATACAGATGCATTTTTTTATTCCTGATAAACAACAATACCGTTCCAATCATCAAAAGACTAAATGCTGTCGCTGGACTCATTCTTCCAGGATTGGATGTTGCTATGGGGTTCTTTATGTCCTTACAGAAAAATTCATCAATTCCTAAATCTACTGCATAAATATACTCAACAAGAGTTAAAAATCCAATTAAAGAAACAAATGCAAAAACAATCTTAATAATTATATTAAACTTATCATTAGTATGAAAAAACAAAGAAATTCCCAACAGAAAAAAGCTAAGCACAGTATTGAACTTCATGGGAATCATACTGGGAAAAATTGTTTTAAATCCGTCAATATCAAAAATCCACCCCAATATCCCCACAAAACCTATTGCGGCTGTAAAAACAGCTATGTATTTTGTAATATCACCTTTTGATAGACTCATAAATCAAAATAAATTTATTTACTAATTTTACAGTCAGAAGTAAAAAACATATGTATTTTATGCTAAATATGTATAAATGTATATTAAATTTTTAATTTTTGCAAAAATAAATAGCCAAAAAAATAAGAAAATAAATCAATTGTCAGCAATAACCTGCTCTATTAAACAATCTGATAACCAGAATAAGCCTCTTCAATTTCATTCAAATGAGCGAATAATTCCTCGGGTTTGTCAAGAGTTACCAGTTTTTGTCTGAATGTTTTAAACGAATGGATACCTTTGAAATAATTGGTATAATGCGGACGAGTTTCCACAATACCGAGACGTTCGCCTTTCCATTCCATTGCCCAAGTGAGGTGATTGCGAACAGCTTCGACTCTGTCAACAACGGTAGGTTTGGCCAAATGTTCGCCAGTTTTGAAGTAATGTTTTATTTCGTTGAAAATCCAAGGATAACCAATGGCGGCCCGACCTATCATAATCCCATCGATACCGTATTCGTTCTTGTAATGCAAAGCTTTTTCGGGCGAATCAATGTCTCCATTTCCGAAAATAGGCATCGTGATTCTGGGGTTGTTTTTCACTCTTGCAATGTGCGACCAATCGGAATGGCCTTTATACATTTGGGCACGAGTTCGGGCGTGAATGCTCAAAGCTGCAACACCAATATCCTGCAAACGTTCGGCAACCTCATCTATATTGATGGAATCGTCATCCCAACCCAAACGTGTTTTTACCGTAACCGGTAAATGTGTACTATCGATAACGGCTTGCGTTAAGCGAATCATCAAATCAACATCTTTCAAAACTCCTGCGCCCGCGCCTTTGCAAACTACTTTCTTTACTGGACAACCAAAATTAATATCAATCAAATCCGGATTTACAGTAGAAACAATTTTAGATGACAATGCCATTGCTTCTTCGTCTCCTCCAAAAATCTGGATTCCAACCGGTCTTTCGTAATCGAAAATATCTAATTTCATTCGGCTTTTGATGGCGTCACGAATTAATCCTTCAGAAGAAATAAATTCAGAATACATCAAATCGGCTCCGTGTTCTTTGCACAATCTGCGAAATGGCGGATCGCTCACATCTTCCATAGGTGCGAGAAGTAACGGGAAATCAGGAAGTTCTATGTTGCCAATCTTAATCATCTTCTGAAAATTTTTGCAAAATTACGGTTTTTTTAATGAAAGAAGAAAAAGAGAATTGCAAAGGGTTATTTTTAAGGAGTTTAAGAGATGTAAATAAGATTCAAGTGGGTTACAGATTACGCGGATTTTATTTCGCAAAGATTCCCAAAGAAGTCACGGAGGTACACCAAGATTAAAAAAACTCTGCGAATCTTTGTGAAACAAAACAACGACTTGTTTTATAGCCACTTGACAAATAGTGTACTCAATAAAAACGTTTCCCTTGAGTTTGTGGTTGCTAGGCTTTGAAACTGTTGAATTTAAACTATATTTGCAGATTAATTGCCTGCGTGAGGGATAGAAGCGGCATCCTTTTGTGGAGTCCCGACAGTAATCGGGACGGAACAAAAGATACAGCGGAAAGCCCGACCCTTGTGGTCACGCCCAAAAAATTGACATAAAAAGAGAATGAAACATATACGAAATTTTTGCATTATTGCACACATTGACCACGGAAAAAGTACACTTGCCGACAGACTTCTTGGGGCAACCCAAACCGTTACGGCTCGTGAAGAAAAAGCACAATTGCTGGACAATATGGACTTGGAACGCGAACGCGGGATTACCATAAAAAGTCACGCCATCCAAATGGAATACAAATACAAAGGCGAAGAATACATCCTGAACTTGATTGACACTCCCGGACACGTGGATTTTTCGTATGAGGTTTCCCGTTCGATTGCGGCTTGTGAGGGAGCACTTTTGATTGTAGATGCTGCGCAAAGTATTCAGGCACAAACGATTTCGAATTTGTACTTGGCATTGGAAAATGACTTGGAAATTATTCCTGTTCTGAATAAAGTAGATTTACCAAGTGCCAATCCAGAGGAAGTGAGCGACGATATTATTGATTTATTAGGCTGTAAATTAGAAGATATTATTCACGCTTCTGGAAAAACTGGTTTTGGTGTCGAAAATATTTTGGCCGCCATTATCGAAAAAATTCCAGCACCCAAAGGAAATAAAGACGAACCTCTACAAGCTTTGATTTTCGATTCACATTACAATCCGTTTCGTGGAATCGAGGTTATTTTCCGTGTGAAAAACGGAGAAATCAAGAAAGGTCAGAAGATTAAATTTATGGCTACAGGCAATGAATATTTTGCCGACGAAGTGGGAACTTTAAAACTAAACCAAGTTCCAAAAAATGTTATTTCGACAGGCGATGTTGGTTATTTAATTTCTGGAATTAAAGAGGCTAAAGAAGTAAAAGTGGGTGATACTTTGACCGATGCAAAAACGCCAACCACCAATATGATTACGGGTTTCGAAGATGTAAAACCAATGGTTTTTGCTGGGATTTATCCAGTAGATACCGAAGATTTTGAAGAATTAAGAGCTTCGATGGAAAAACTACAACTGAACGATGCTTCGCTTGTATTTGCTGCTGAAAGTTCGGCGGCTTTAGGTTTTGGTTTCCGTTGTGGATTCTTGGGAATGTTGCATATGGAAATCATCCAGGAAAGATTGGAACGCGAGTTCGATATGACGGTAATTACTACAGTTCCCAACGTTTCCTATTTAGCTTACACCAAAAAAGAACCCGAAGTTGGTTTTGTAGTTAACAATCCATCGGATTTGCCAGAACCTTCTCGTCTAGATCGAGTTGAAGAACCTTACATAAAAGCTACTATCATTACAAAAGCTGATTTTGTGGGGAACGTAATGAGTTTGTGTATCGAAAAACGTGGCATTATCACCAATCAAACCTATTTGACAACCGAGAGAGTTGAATTGAATTTCGATATGCCATTGGCCGAAATTGTATTCGATTTTTATGATAGATTGAAAACCGTTTCCAAAGGGTATGCTTCTTTTGATTATTCGCCAATTGGAATGCGAACTTCTAAATTAGTGAAATTGGACGTTTTATTGAATGCGCAATCTGTCGATGCGCTTTCAGCTTTAATTCACGAAAGCAATGCGTACAACATTGGTAAAAAAATGTGTGAGAAATTGCGTGAACTGATTCCGAGACAGCAATTTGATATCCCTATTCAGGCAGCAATTGGAGCCAAAATCATTGCTCGTGAAACGATAAAAGCCTTGCGTAAAGACGTTACCGCCAAATGTTATGGTGGAGATATTTCCCGTAAACGTAAATTGTTGGAAAAACAGAAAAAAGGAAAAAAACGTATGAGACTCGTTGGAAATGTTGAAATTCCGCAAGAAGCATTTATGGCTGTTTTGAAGTTGAATGATTAATTTTTCTAGAGAATAGAAAAAAGAGTAAAGAATATAGAGAAAACCTGATGATGAAAATTGTCAGGTTTTTTTATATTGGTAATGTGGTCAAAAATGGTTGGTGGATTTTCAAAAACAAAAAAAATGCCCGAGAAAATTCTCAGGCATTTGATATAAAATAAGTTGTGATATTTTACAATTTCACAGTTAATCCAATTGCAGGAGACATTCCAGAAACATTTCCACCTGCTATTTCTAAATAAAGACCCCATTTGTCGTTCCAAAACCAGCGTCCTCCAACTTGAAGACCAAGGTTAAGGTCGCTACTATTATCAAGATCATTATCTCCATTGTAAATAGAATATCCAACATTTAAACCACCGTACACATCCCAAGCAGAATCTGAAATTCCAAATGCATTATCAAAGTAGTAATTACCCTTCACACCAAGATTGATCCAATCTAAGTCAAAATTAGTCCCTACACCTGGGGCAATAGTAATATCCTTATGAACAGGAATTTCATAATTAATGCCTACAAGACCAAAGTTTAATTCTTTGCGGGCTTGTCCAAAACTATTTGCAAAAGTTAAGAACATTGCAAAAATAAATAATAAAGACACTTTTTTCATATAATTTTTGTTTAAAGGTTGTTTACAAATATAGTCCTATTTCTTGACAAAAACAAGGTAAAATCTTAGATATTAAAATTCAAACCCAGAACAATATTTCTTCCAATATTAGGAATACCGTCGGTTTTTAAACGAGAAAGATGAGAGATATATTGCTTGTTTAGCAAATTATTTCCATTCAAATTTACTTTAAAAGTTGTTTTTCCTATACTTACTTTCCCTCCAAAACCTAGATTCAACAAGGTATAACCATTTGATTTAGTTTCGAAATCATTTACGTTATTTTGATTGAAAGTGGTTGAAACATTTAAACTAGCAAAACCATCTTCCAGCCAATTTTTAATTTTAAATTCGGCTCTAATAGTGTTGTTCCAATTATTGGCAGGAATTAAAGGCAAATAATCGCCGTCTTGTTTCTTTCCAGTAACGGTTTCAAAACTGGTTTCATAATGCAACCAATCTAATGGATGAGGGTGAAAATGCAATCCAATTTCTCCACCAAACAATTTAGCATCATTTTGAATATACTCGAAAACATCATTATTGTCTAGTACAATTCCAGTTGGCGAAGTATAAATAAAATCGTTGATGTGGTTGTAAAATCCGTTTACGAAAAATTCGAAGTGGCTATTATTATATTCCAAATTTAGGTCGGTTTGAACATTTTGTTCCGTTTTTAAATCAGGATTTCCCACTTCATATCGGTTGGTTCCTTCGTGAACTCCGTTTGAGGTTAGTTCGGCCAAATTGGGCGCTCTAAATCCAGAAGCTACATTCAATCGTAATGATAAATCTTTGGCTAAATTGGTTTTATATCCCAAAGAAGCATTAAAACTATCAAACGATTTGTCGATGGCTTCGAATGAACCTTCTTCGCCTGAAACTCCGTGTGCGGTTGTGGTTATTTTTCTATTATCAAAACGCAATCCTGCCTGAAAAACATTCGATTCCCATTGATAATGTCCTGTTCCAAAAACGCCAAAATCATTGGTAGTAGCATCGGGAATCAAATATTCCTCCCCAGAATTGGTGTTGGTTTGATGCATTCCTTGAACTCCAACTATGGATTCTAATTTTCCAAATTTTGGCAAATGGTATTTTGCATCATAATTGAAAGTGTTCAATTTCATGTGCAATACGGCAACTTGACTATCCTCAAATTCACTTCTGTCATTGGAAATGTAACCCAAATCGACATCCAGTTTTGATTTTTCGAAAAACAAAGTATTATTTAAGCTCAATAAATGATTGAAAACGCCTTGTTTTGGATAAGCTGTTTTCTTATTGGTGGTTTGTTCTGCAATGCCTTCTTCAGGAATTCCTAAATCTAAATCATTATAATTGTAGCGAAAAACAGTCGAGAATTTCGAATTGCTGTAGCCAATTCCAGTTTTGAAATCGGTTTCTTGATAACGAGTGTTTGTAACTCGATCGCCATTAGCAATTTTATAATCCGAATGCGTGTTATAAGTTCCACGTGCTAAGAATTTCCAATTTTCGGTTGAGGTTTTCAGTCCTAATGACGAATTACTTCCCAGTGTATTAGAGAAAAAATTCTGACTGAAATTGGCTTTAAAAGTACCTGAATTGGCAAATTTTTCAGGATTAAAATACAATACACCTCCTAAAGCATCCGAACCATAAAGTAAGGAAGCTGGTCCTTTTATGACTTCCACACTTTCGATTCCAGCATCATTTAATCCTAAACCATGTTCATCACCAAATTGCTGATTTTCGATTCGAACGCCTTGCGAATAGACTAAAACTCGATTGCCATTCAAACCGCGAATAACAGGTTTTCCTATAGAAGTTCCTGTTGAAACTTGTGAAACTCCCGGAATAGTTGCTAAACCTTCGATTAGAGTTGCAGTTCCTTTTTGTTGTAATTTCTTGATGGTCGAATGTTCCACTTTCATCACATTTTGTGATTGAATTTTATTGAAAGCTGTTGAAACAATCACTTCGTCTAGTGCAAAAGGTTTGTTTTTATGAATAGTGTCTTGTTTTTTTTCTACGGTTTCTTGTGCATGAAGAATAGCCGAAATCCATATAAATAGGGTTGTTATGATTTTTTTCATTTGAAATGATTTTATTGTTAAATACGAGAATTGCACAAAAACTTAATGTTTTTGCGTTAGAATAATTTAAACAATAAAAACAGGAGGAGCTCGAAGCGCAAATAAGCTTCCTTTAAAAAACTGGGTGATTTCTCTGGATTTGAAAAAAGTATATCCAGAAGGAAAGCTTGTTTTTTGGAATTCGAAACTCGAAATATCAGCAGCAATAAAACTGCTTAACGAAAAATTACAAACAAAACAATGATCTAAATTGTGATGCTGATGTGTGATTTGCTGTTTGGAAGTAGATTCGTGATGGCATTTTTTTTCAGAAAGTTGTTGTGCCAAATGCTCAAAACTATGCACGGATTGAAACCCCATTGCGAACAATACAGCTAATGCAAGGAAAGTATTTAGTATGACAAATTTCTTTTTCATCCGAGGCAAAGGTAGGTATTGAAAAAGAAAAATCCGATTATCTTTAAAAATTTAAAGTTAATCAGATTTTTTATAAAACTGTAAAAAGGTTTTACACCAAATTGTGTGCTACCAAATATTGTGCAATTTGAATAGTATTTGTTGCAGCTCCTTTTCTCAAGTTATCCGCAACAATCCACATATTTAAAGTATTGGCTTGGCTTTCGTCACGACGAATTCTACCAACAAATACTTCATTTTTACCTTCAGAATATCTTGGCATTGGATAGGTAAAAGTATCTAGGTTATCTTGAACTACAATACCTTCGGTTTGGCTAAGAATTGTTCTAACTTCGTTTACATCAAAATCATTGCTGAATTCCACATTTACGGCTTCGCTATGACCACCAACAACAGGCACACGAACAGCAGTTGCAGTAACCGCAACACAATTATCACCTAATATTTTTTTAGTTTCGTTCGATAATTTCATTTCTTCTTTGGTGTAACCATTGGCTTCAAAACTATCGCATTGAGGAATACAGTTGCGGTTGATTTTGTATTTATAAACCATATCGCCTTCAATTCCAGCACATTCGTTTTCGAATTGTTGTACCGCTTTTACACCTGTTCCAGTGATAGATTGGTAGGTAGAAACGACCACACGTTTGATATTGTATTTTTTGTGCAAAGGCGCTAAAGCTAAAACCATTTGAATTGTTGAACAGTTTGGATTAGCGATGATTTTATCATCTTTGGTCAATTCGTTTGCGTTGATTTCAGGAACAATTAATTTTTTGGTTGGATCCATTCTCCAAGCCGAAGAATTGTCGATTACTGTAGTTCCTGCAGCAGCAAATTTTGGTGCCCAATCTAAGGATGTTTGACCTCCAGCCGAAAAAACAGCAATATCGGCTTTCATATCCACAGCGGTTTGCAATCCCACTACAGTGTGTTTTTGTCCTTTGAATTCGATTACTTTTCCAACTGATTTTTCAGAAGCAACCAAAATTAATTCGGTGTAAGGAAAATTTGTTTCTTCGATTACTTTTAACATTATTTCGCCAACCATTCCTGTGGCTCCTACAACTGCAAGTTTCATATGTGTATTTTTTAAATTTTAGTTCTAATTTTGAGATGCAAAAATAAGGAATAATGGAATGAAAACAAGCGTGTTCACAAAAAATAACAAATTGTTATATTTATAACAATATAAAAAAGAACCACGCTTATAGGCGTGGTTTAGTTAGAATATATAATGTAGCGGAAATTTATTTTTTCAGCAAATCTCTAATTTGTGTTAACAATTCTTCTTGAGTTGGACCAGCTGGTGCAGTAGGAGCAACTTCTTCTTTCTTTTTCGCTTTTTCGGCAGCTCTCAATACTACAAAAATGAAGAATGAAATAATCACAAAATTAATAACGGCTTGCACAAGGTTACCATAAGTAATTACAGCAGCTCCAGCTGTTTTTGCAGCGGCTAAATTATCATAACTGTTTCCGTCAAGTGTAATAAATTTTTGTGTAAAATCTATTCCACCTGTAATTAAACCAACAATTGGCATAATAACATCATCGACTGCCGAGCCAACAATTTTTCCAAATGCCCCTCCTATTACAACCGCAGTTGCTAAACTTAAAACGTCTCCTTTCATTAAAGAAGCCTTAAAATCTTTGAAAAATCCCATAATTCCCCTGTTTTTTAGTTAAAATTAATACGAATATAATTATTTTATTTTAAAAAAACTTATTCTCGATAAAAAACACGTTTTACCCTTTGTGAAATACTAGTCAGAATTTCATAAGGAATGGTCTGCAATTGATGCGCCATAAAAGTAACTGATGGACTTTCGCCAAAAATGATTACCGTGTCGCCTTCTTTGCAATTAATTTCCGTGATATCCACCATCAACATATCCATACAAACACTGCCAATAATGGTCGCTTTTTGATTATTGATAGTCACAAACCCAAGGGCATTGCCCCAATGTCTTGAAATTCCGTCCGCATAACCAATTGGAATTGTAGCGATTTTCGAAGGTTTATTGGCTACAAAACGTCTTCCGTAACCCACGCTTTCGCCAGCCTGAATGGATCTGATTTGTGAAATAATAGATTTTAATGTCCCAACGTTTTCTAAATATTTTTGTTCTTCAGCGTCATTAGAAACACCATAAAGTCCAATGCCAAGGCGAACCATATCGTATTGTGCTTGTGGAAAATTACTGATTCCAGAAGTATTTAAGATGTGACGAATGGGTTTTATTTGCAATTCAGACATCAATTTGGAAGACAATTTTTCGAATAAAGTAATTTGTGAATGGGCAAATTCTTGATGTACTAAATCATCACTTGTGGCCATATGCGACAGAACACTTTTTACGGTTACGAATTTATTGTCTTTTAGAATGGCAATTAACTCGTCTAAATTTTCTTCTTCAAAACCCAAACGATGCATTCCCGTGTCGAGTTTGATGTGAATAGGGAAATGTTTGAGTTTTCGTTTTTCGGCTATTTTAAGGAAAGCATTTAGGCCTTTCAAACTGTAAATTTCGGGTTCTAATTTATACTGAATGATTGACGAAAAACTTGTGGTTTCTGGGTTTAAAACCATAATAGGCAAAACAATCCCTGCATTTTTTAACGAAATTCCTTCGTCGGCAAAAGCCACTCCCAAATAATCTACTTTGTGATGTTCGAGAAGTTTGCAAATTTCAAATCCGCCGCTTCCATAACCAAAAGCCTTTACCATTACCATCATTTTGGTCGTGGGTTTTAATTTCGATTTAAAAAAACTCAGGTTATGACTAATGGAATTCAGATTGATTTCCAGGATAGTTTCGTGTGTTTTCTCCTCTAAAGCCGAAACAATTTCTTCAAATTGAAAATGTCTGGCTCCTTTGATCAAAATGGTTTCATTGACAAAATTCAAATAATTGAAATTCAGAAAAAAATCGGCCGTGGTTTTAAAAGTAGTGCAGTTAGTAAATTTGTTTTTGAATGCCGAGATGGTTTCGCCAATACCAATTACACGATTTACTTTATTGTTTTTTAACAATTGAGCCACTTTGGTATATAATTCTTCATTAGACAAACCGCTTTGAAAAATATCCGAAAGAATGAGTGTTTTGTTTTTGTATTGTTTTTGACTTTCAAGAAAATCCAAAGCAATTTTCAACGATTGAAAATCGCAGCTGTAACTATCATCAATGAGGGTTGTTTTGTTAATTCCGTTTTTGACTTTTAAGCGCATTTCAACTGGATACAACCACTGCATACGGTTTTGAATGGTTTTTTTATCGTATTTAAAACTCAATAAAACCATCAAACAAGTAGCTGCATTTTCTACCGAAGCCTCGTCCTGAAAAGGAATTTGCACATCGAAATTTTCTTTGCCATAACGAACTTGAAGCGTCGTTTTGTCTTGAATTTCTTTTTTTGAAATAAAAACATCAGCAGTTTCATCGTTGAAACTCCAAGAAAATGATTTTATTTTAGATTTGATTAAGGCATCAATAATTTTATTTTTTTGATAAATGATGAGTTTCGAATGCTTAAAAAGTTTTAGTTTTTCCTTGATTTTTTTCTCCAAATCTTCAAAACCTTCATCGTGTGCAGTCCCAATATTGGTGATGATTCCGATGGTTGGACGGATGATGTTTTCCAATTTTTCCATCTCATCCATTTTTGAAATTCCCGCTTCAAAAATGCCTAAATTGTGCTTGTCATTTATCGAAATTACCGATAACGGAACACCAACTTGCGAATTATAGCTTTTAGGACTTCGAATGATATTGAAATCAGGATTCAAAAGAAAATTCAGCCATTCTTTAACGATGGTTTTTCCGTTGCTTCCCGTCAAACCGAAAACAGGAAATTTAAACAAACTGCGATGATGCGCTGCAAATTTTTGCAAAGCATCCAAAGTGTTTTCGACAACTAAGAAAACTGCTTTATTGGCTAATCCTTCAGGAATGTGTGTAACGACAAAATTTTGAACCCCTTTTTTTATTAAGTCCGAAATATAAATATGAGCGTCATTATTGGACCCGACTAAGGCAAAAAATAACGTTTTTTGATTGTTTTGCAATGAACGGCTATCGATAGAAATAGTATCTATTATTCCGTTGTTATCTCCAAACCTTTTGGCATGAAGCATTTTTTCGATGTTTTGGATAGATAAAGTCAAGAGTCTAACTTTTTTTGGAGTGTAATTAAATATTCAGTGCTTGTCATTACTGGAATTACGCGTTTTTAAATAAAAAAAACGATTCTCAATAATGACTTATTTGTATGTATAAAAGTACATAATAAAAGCTTACAAGAAATAAAATTGGCTTTTTTCTAACAAAAAATAATTTCTGAATTCTATGTTTTTTTTAGAGTATCTCAGGAAATTATTTCTCCTCATCCTTTTTCATCGCATAAAAATAGGCAGCTCGACTCAAAGGTTCGTATTCTTCGGTTTCGCCGAGTAAAACAAGTTTGTCGCTATCCGTTTTTCTATGGCTGTAATTGGCCAAATTTCCTGTTCGAGTACAAACAGCGTGCACTTTGGTCACATATTCGGCAGTGGCCATCAAGGCAGGCATTGGACCAAAAGGATTGCCTTTGAAATCCATATCCAATCCAGCAACAATCACTCGAATGCCTTGGTTGGCCAAATCGTTGCAAATTTTTACGATTTCATCATCAAAAAATTGGGCTTCGTCAATGCCAACTACGTCGCAACCTTGTGCTAAAATCGCAATATTGGCAGCAGCGGGAACTGGCGTCGAACGAATTTCATTGGCATCGTGAGACACTACCATTTCGTCATGATAACGGGTGTCGATTTCGGGTTTGAAAATTTCTACTTTTTGTTTGGCAAATTGCGCTCTCTTAAGTCTGCGAATGAGTTCCTCGGTTTTGCCCGAGAACATTGAACCGCAAATAACTTCGATCCAACCAAATTGTTCTTTATGATTTACTGTATTTTCGAGAAACATTTTGTATTTTTCGGACTTTAGAAATGAATAATTTTTATTACTTTGTAACGAAAACAAATTTATTAAAAAAGACATACCTTACTCACTATAATTTCAAAAGTTATGAAGAAAAAATTGGAAGCCGACTTAATGAGCATTGCACACCGAGTGTTGCAAATGAAAAACAAATCAGACATCAATCAATTGTGTGTTGAAACGCAGAAATTATATGAAAAACTGGCTGTTTTAAGATTTGTCGAAGAGCATTTTGGAGGAGCAAAACCAACTATTGGTCAAGCCGAAGTTGTCGCAAAAATGAAACAATTTTTCGAAGAAAATCATTTGTCAGAATTTAAACCCGATACTTCAAAGATAGAAATTGTTGCTGAAGAGGAAATTAATGAAGAGGATGACACCATTGCGGAGGAAGAAATTCTAGAAGCTTCAGATGCTGAATTCAATGAAATAGAACCAGCCGAAGAGGAAGAAGTTCAAGAAGAGATTATAGAAAATCTTGAGGAAGAAGTTGTCAATGATGACATCGTTTTGGATGCTATTGAGGCTGAAACTGAAACTGACTTTAATGAGACAGAACCCGACGAAGAAGGTGAAGAAGTTTTAGAAGAAGAACCAACAAACCCAGTTGAATTAGGATTTACACCTGCTTTTGAATTAGACACAGAAGAAGAGGCAGAAATTGCTACTCCTAAAAAAGTTGAAGCAATTCAGATTTCGTTTGAAGAATTATTGGGTGCCAATTATTCTGAAACACTTTTTGTGAAAGCCGAACCCAAAAAAGAATTGACATCTCCGATGGATTTTGAGATTCCAAAAGAAATCGTTTCAAAAGTTGATATCTCTATTCCTGAAAAGAATGAAACCAAAACAGAAACCATAAATGACAAGCTTGCTACTGGAATCAGTATTGGCTTAAATGATAAGATTGCTTTTGTGAAAAATCTTTTTGGTAATAGCGATGAAGATTATAGTCGTGTGATAAATCAATTAATTACTTTCAATAATTTTGAGGAAGCCCAAAGTTTTATCGAAGAAATGGTAAAACCAGATTACAGTAATTGGGAAGGCAAAGAAGATTATGAAAAACGTTTTATGGATATCATCGAGAAAAAATTCGTTTAAATGGGGAAACTATATATTGTTCCAACTCCAATTGGGAATCTTGAAGATATGACTTTTCGAGCCATTAGAATTCTAAAAGAAGTAGATTTGATTTTGGCAGAAGACACCCGAACTAGTGGAAAATTATTGAAACATTTTGAGATTGGCACGCACATGCACAGCCATCACATGCACAACGAACACAAAACAGTAGAGAATTTAATTACTCGTTTGAAAGCAGGAGAAACCATTGCCTTAATTTCAGATGCGGGAACTCCAGCCATTTCAGATCCAGGATTTTTGTTGACTCGTGCTTGTGTCGAAAACAAAATTGATGTGGAATGCTTGCCAGGTGCAACCGCTTTTGTACCTGCTTTAGTCAACAGCGGATTGCCAAATGACAGATTCATTTTCGAAGGATTCCTGCCGGAAAAGAAAGGAAGACAAACCCGATATTTGGCGCTCGCCGAAGAAACCCGCACAATGATTTTGTATGTTTCACCACATAAATTAGTCAAAACTTTAGCGGAATTTATTACCTATTTTGGCGAAGATCGCCAAATTTGTGTTTCCAGAGAATTATCCAAATTGCACGAAGAAAATGTTCGTGGAACGACTCGTGAAGTTTTGACTCATTTTGAAAATAAACCGCCAAAAGGAGAAATTGTGGTGGTGGTTGCAGGAAAAACAATCACTAAAGAAAATAAATCATCAAGGACTGAAAGTCCAGAATAAAAAATATTTCACCGCAGATTCGCAGATTTTTTCAATGATTTTATAAAATTTGCGAATTTGCTATTATTTTTTTTTGCACTTAAATTCTTTAGCTATTTTAAACTAAATTTGTGAGAGTACAAAAAACCTAATTCTCAATTCGAAATTTTATATGCGCTGGAACATCAAACCAAAGCCTTCGGGAGAAAAGGTAAAACTACTTGCTGAAGCTTTGAATGTGGAGGAATTTGTGGCAACGCTTTTGGTGCAACGAGGTATTGAAACTTTCGAACAAGCCCGACAATTTTTTCGTCCCACTTTAGCAGATTTGCATAATCCGTACTTGATGAAAGATATGGA
Organism: Flavobacterium alvei; assembly: GCF_002920895.1. Taxonomy (GTDB): domain Bacteria; phylum Bacteroidota; class Bacteroidia; order Flavobacteriales; family Flavobacteriaceae; genus Flavobacterium; species Flavobacterium alvei. Next base: position 26,115 of record NZ_PQVG01000004.1, on the reverse strand, counting down.
CAAGGCGGTCGAACGTATTGAAAAAGCGATTGAAAACGGCGAAAATATTCTTGTTTTTGGCGATTATGATGTCGATGGAACCACTGCGGTTTCCTTGGTTTCGTCTTATCTGAAAACCTATTATCCCAATGTGGCGACTTACATTCCAGATCGGTATGACGAAGGTTATGGCGTTTCTTTCAAAGGAATCGACTTTGCCGACGACAATGGTTTTTCGCTCATAATTGCTTTGGATTGCGGAATAAAATCTATCGATCACGTGGCTTACGCCAAAGATAAAAATATCGATTTTATTATTTGTGACCATCACCGTCCGGGAGAATTTTTACCCGAAGCGGTTGCCGTTTTAGATCCAAAACGAGATGATTGCAATTATCCTTACGATGAATTATGTGGTTGCGGAATTGGTTTTAAATTGATTCAGGCTTTGGGTGAAAACCGAAACCAAACCATCGAAGATTTAACTCCGTATTTAGATTTGGTGGCAACCGCAATTGCTGCTGATATTGTTCCTATGACGGGAGAAAATCGTGTTTTAGCGTATTTTGGATTGCAAGTAATTAATGCAGATCCAAGACCAGGATTTAAAGCTTTAATTACTTCGTCCGTTCGACCTTCGGTTTCGGGTCATCAAATCAAAAAGAAAACTTTAGATATTACCGATGTCGTTTTTATCATCGCACCCCGAATTAATGCAGCAGGACGCATCAAACACGGGAATCACGCAGTGGAATTGTTGACTGAATTTGATTTCGAACAAGCTCAACAATTTGCCTTAGAAATTGAAGCCTATAATTCCGAAAGGAAAGATTTGGACAAGCAAATTACCAAAGAAGCATTAAATCAAATTATAGAAAATAACGAAGAAAAACGATTCACCTCGGTGGTTTTTCAGGAAGATTGGCACAAGGGCGTGATTGGAATCGTGGCTTCTAGATTGATAGAAACCTATTACCGTCCGACCTTGGTTTTTACCAAAAGTGGCGATAAATATGCCGCTTCGGCGCGTTCGGTAAAGGGTTTTGACGTTTATAATGCCTTGGAAGCTTGTTCGGAACATTTGGAGCAATTTGGCGGTCATATGTATGCGGCTGGAATGACTTTACGAGAAGAAAATTATCAAAATTTTAAAAATGCTTTCGAAAAAGTTGTCGAAGCAACCATTCATCCCGATATGTTGACGCCCGAAATTTCGATAGACGCCGAAATTAATTTATCGGACATCACGCCAAAACTAACCCGAATTTTGAAACAATTTGAACCTTTTGGCCCCCAAAATATGACGCCCGTTTTCTTGACCAAAAATGTGAAAGACACGGGTTATGCCCAAAAATTGGGAGCTGACGAAGAACATTTGAAACTTTTTGTACGCCAAAATAATTCGGAAGGAATGGCGATCATTGGTTTTGGATTAGGAAATAAAATGGAATTGACAACCAATAAAAAACCGTTTGAAGCGGTCTATTGCATTGATGAAAATGAATGGAATGGCAAAACATCCATCCAATTGCGATTGAAAGATATTAGATAAGAAGGCAGATTTCAGAAATCCAAAACGGACAACGAAAACCAAAATTCGTTATCCGTTGCTCGACAACCGATTAACGAACAACGAAAATCGAGCAACGAAAAAATATTTGAATAATAGTTTATGAATGAGAAAATAAGAGATCCCTACGCAGCCTTGCGTTACAAAGAATTTAATCTGTTTTTGGTGTTGCGATTTGCAATGGTTTTTGCTTGGTCAATGCAGTTTATCATCATTGAATGGGAAGTCTATAGTCTGACCAAAAGTGCCCTTTCACTGGGAATGATTGGATTAATGGAAGTGATTCCAGCCATTGCAATGGCTTTATTTGCGGGACATATTGTCGATCAAAAGGAGAAAAAAGGAATGTTGGTCAAATGTATTTTTGGTTTTTCCATCATTAGTTTTGGCTTGTTTTTATTGACCTGGCCGAGAATAGTAACCCATTGGTCAACCGATACGATTTTATATTCTATTTATTTTTTAGTGTTTTTAGGAGGCTTGGTTCGTTCTTTTTTGGGGCCGACCATTTTTTCGCTTTTGTCCTTGATAGTTCCCAAAAAAGTCTATCCCAATGCAGCCACTTGGAGCAGTTCGGTTTGGCAAATTGGTTCGGTCGTTGGGCCAGCCGTGGCGGGATTTTCCATTACTTGGATAGGCGTGCATTGGTCGATGTGTTCCATTTTTGCCTGTTCTGTTTTTTCATTATTGATTTTGACACAAATTTCTAAAAAGCCTATTTTGAATCCAAAAATCGGAGAACCCGTGATGGAAAGTTTGAAAGAAGGCATCAAATTTGTTTACACCAACAAATCCGTTTTGGGAGCTTTAACGCTCGATATGGTGGCGGTTCTTTTTGGTGGAGCCGTGGCACTTTTACCCATTTTTGCCCAAGATATTTTGAAAGTTGGCCCTGAAGGCTTTGGTATTTTAAGAGCTGCGCCAGCCGTTGGAGCTTTATTGACGATGTTTGTTTCGGCGCATTTGCCTTTTTATAAAAACGCGGGAATCAAATTGTTGGCAGCTATTTTCGGATTCGGTGTTTGTATTATTGTTTTCGGACTTTCCACTTGGTTTTGGCTCTCGGTTTTTGCCTTGTTTATGAGCGGTGTTACCGATGGAATTTCGGTGGTGATTCGCCAGACGATTTTGCAACTCAAAACTCCCGATTCTATGCGAGGTCGTGTGGCAGCGGTGAATTCCATATTTGTAGGTTCGTCTAATGAGTTGGGTGCTTTCGAAAGTGGTTTGACCGCCAAATTGATGGGAACGGTTACTGCGGTAGTTTTTGGTGGAAGTATGACGCTTTTAATCGTGGTTTTTACGGGAATCAAATTGCCTGGATTTAGAACATTAGATTTGCAAAAAGATTTGGAAGATCACGAAAACCATAAATAATTTGAGGGCGAAGTTAAATACGGTAAAAGACAAAACTACGGCTCTTTTGAAACAAGGCTTGACTCCAAAGGAATTAAGTCAAAGCATTATTGTGTCTGGGTTGATTTCGACCATTCCCATTCTTGGCGTGAGCACTTTTATGATTACCACGGTTTCCCTCAAACGAAAATTGAATTTACCAGTAATGATTGCACTCAGTTATTTGATGTGGCCGTTACAAATTCTGTTGATTATTCCTTTCATCCGAATAGGCGAATTTATTTTTTCCGTCCCTCGAAATCATCATACAGTTGATGAAATTATCATTTTTTTTCAAAATAGTTTTTTCCAAGCCTTAAGCCATCTTTCTTTCGAATTGCTTTGTGGTTTGGGAGGTTGGTTGCTGACGGCTGTTCCTGTTGCCGTGATGGCTTATTGGGTTTCGCTATTGTTTTTGAAGGAGAAAATAATTTCTTAAAGTTTTATTTTTCACATTTTTTATATTTCAATAAAAAATGAGCTAGACCAAGAGCACTTATTAGTAGTGCTAATCCAATAATCATATTAGGATCTGAATGTTTCAGGTCAAGAGTAATTATTTTGTTAGCAACAGCAACAATAGCAATTTGTACAATTGGAACGGTGGGTATCTCTTCGGAAGTTATAATTAATACTAAAGATTTTATAAGTTCGTATCCAACGGCTATTATCAAAACTAAATTAAATATACTCAATAAATCAGATACGTCAAGCAACAAAAAAAAAGGAGTTGGATCAATCGCTTTCTGAACAACTAAATATATCAGATGAGCTGAACCCAAAATTAAGCTAAAGGTCATCATTCCAATCAAAAAACGAATCACATTTTTATTGATTTTTAAAATAACAGTTGTGAATGTATCTTGGTTTTTCATTTTTTTTGTCGATTTTGGTTCTAAAATAAAGTAGATTATTTCAGTGAATTTATTTGCTAAACATTTCTAATAATGCCGTAGTTCCAATGGATATTCCAAAAGGAATGGCTGTCAAATCTACCTGAAAATCGCCGTTATGATTGTAAAATGGAAACATTTTCCCTTCCTTATTCGCTCGGGCAGTAACTTCGGGATTGGCAATTCCTACCAAAATATAATCATAAACTGTTTTGGGTTGGTCTTTTACCAAATGTTGAAAATCCTCAGAACCCATAGTGGCAGGAATTCCTTGAATGTTTTTGTTTGGACCGACAATTTTTTCCAGTGCTGGATTTATTTTTTCGACCATTGCTTTGTCGTTTTTTAGCGGAATAACATACTGTTTTTTATTCATCGTTGGGTACAAATCTTTAGGAAGATTGTTGGCAAAAGCAATCCCCTCATTGATTCTGTTGATGCCGTCAATCATTAAATCCCTATCGGCGTCATTAAACCAACGCAAATTCAATTTCAGCGTTGCCGAAGCCGGAATTACATTGTTGTCGATTCCTGAATTTATGGCTCCCACAGTAACGACAGCCGCTTTTTGAGGATCCATATTTCTACTTATTAGAGTTTGATATTGAAAGATAGCATTGACAGCCATAACAATTGGGTCTTTGGCTAGATGTGGAGACGAACCGTGACCGCCAATTCCGTAAAAAGTAACGTCTAGTTGGTCAGCACCAGCCATTCGTTCACCAGCAGCATTCATATAATAGCCCACGGCAACAGGAGCAGTGTGCATTCCTAACAAATAATCAGGCACAGGTACTCCTTTTTTATACATTTCGGCAGCCATTGCATCACCACCACCACCAGGTTCTTCGGCAGGTTGACCAATCATTATCAAAGTTCCTTTCCAGTCGTTTTTCATCGTTACCATTATTTTGGCAATGGCAAGCATCCAAGTAGTATGCAAATCGTGACCGCAGGCGTGCATCACGGGAACTTCTGCGCCATCTTCTCTTTTAACCATTTTTGTACTAGCATAAGGCAAACCCGTAGTTTCTTTTACCGAATTGCAATCCATATCGGCTCGGTACATTATTATTGGACCATCACCGTTTTTTAGAATTCCAACGACTCCTGTTTTGCCAATTTCTGTCATTACAGTATAACCCAAACTTTTTAGTTCTTTGGCAACAATGGCAGCAGTTCTAACTTCCATAAAGCCCAATTCAGGATTTTGATGAATGTCTTTGAAGATTTTTTCGAGTCTGTTAGTATCCGAATTCGAAAGTTCTTTTACTTTTTTATAATCTATGGAAGATTGAGCAGAAATCGTTATGCAAGAAAGAAGGAGTGCAATAAATAGGAGTTGAGCCTTTTTTTTCATATTTAAATTGATTTAAAAGAGTATCAAATATATAGAAAAAAGCTATGAATTTAGATTGCTAAAAAATTATCCAAGTTTAATCATTCTATTGGAATGTAAAAATCAACAATGGCGATTTTTTCAGGATGTTCATTGAAGTTGTTGTGGTAGATTTCAAACGGATTTCGTTCTGCTTTTTTATATCCATTTTCGTTCATCCAAATGAAAAGACCCGTCCAGGATTTTTCAAATTCGTGGATTCCAATTTCAAAATGACCCACAATAAACTTCCCTTTTTCGATGGTGGTCAAGCCAATTTCACCGCTAACTTCGGTTTTTTCGTTTAAAATCAGGCAAGCGCTCATCCTGACTTTATCGGGATCGGTGATTTTAAAACTGTCGTGATAAATGGTAGCCATTTTAGAGTCTTCCTTCAAAAGCCCTTTGGGAGCAGCCCATTGAATGAGTTTGGCGTAAGCATTTCCCAAACCTTCGTGTCCAATTTGTGTAATGAAAGCCAATTCTAATGTTGGTATTTCCTTGATTTCAATATTTGCATTCATTTTCTTGGGGTTCTAAAGATTGCCTGTTAATTTAGTTTTGCTTTTGAATGAGAAAAATTTAATTAAAACTTATATATGCCTATGTGGTAAAATTATTTTGTTTCAAACTTCTTCACTTCAAAAGTCTCTCCATCAAAAACGCCATACGTAAAATAACTAATCCAGTCGCCTAGATTGACATATTTGGCATTTTCGCCAACAGGAACGATCATTGGCAAATGACGATGGCCAAAAACAAGGTAATCGTAATGCTTGGTTTCCAGTTTTCTTTTGGAATACAAAATCAGCCATTCGTTGTCTTCGCCAAGGAATTTCACGTCTTCATCGCCGGAAATCAGTTTGTTTTTCACCGAAAGATAATGTCCCAGTTTTACGCCAATGTCGGGATGAAGCCAACGAAAGAGCCATTTCGAGAACGGATTGGTAAAGACTTTTTTCATTCGTTTGTAGCCTTTGTCGCCGGGACCTTTTCCATCACCGTGACCAATGAGGAAGGTTTTTCCGTTGAAAGTATATTCTTGATTGTCGTGATAAACGGGAATGTTCAGCTCTTTTTCGAGATAATCGTTCATCCACAAATCGTGGTTGCCCACAAAGAAATAAATGGGAATTCCGCTGTCACGAATTTCGGCCAATTTGCCCAAAACGCGCACAAATCCTTTGGGAACAACGGTTTTGTATTCGAACCAAAAATCAAATAAATCACCCAGTAGAAAAATCACTTCGGCATCTTTTTTGACTTCGTCGAGCCAAGCTACAAATTTTTGTTCTCTAGGAAAACTCAATTCAGGAGTTGGTGCGCCAAAATGCTGGTCGGAAGCGAAATATATTTTTTTGTTGGGCGTGATGATTTGCATAAAATTGAAATGGAGATTTTGAATTACAAATTATCACTCGCAAACCACTCGGCAAACGAAGATTCGGTTTCTTGCAATTTCAAGGAAAAAAGTTTGATATTTTCGGGCAATCTACCGATAATTCTTTTTGAAAAATCGACTACCATATTTTCGCTCGTAGGTTGGTAATCGACCAAAATTACGTGGTGACCTCGGGATTTTAGTTCATTGGCCAATTCAATATGCGGTGTGGTTCCGTTGAAAACAGAGGCGTGGTCAAATTGGTCAACGATTTCTTCTTTCACGATTTTTTTCAAATCGGTAAAATCAATAACCATCCCAAATTTTGCATTGTTGCGGTCTGTTATGGGTGTTCCAATTACGGTAACCGACAATTTATAACTGTGACCGTGCACGTTTTTGCATTTGCCATCATAACCGTAAAGGGCGTGACCGGTTTCGAAACCAAACTGTTTTGTAATCCTTATTTTGCTCATTCTATTTTTATTTGAGTGCAAATTTAGTGAATCTACTCCTTTTTGTCTCCTTTTTTCGCCCGATAATACATCCAATAGGCTAGGCCAACCAATATAACAAAAGGAAGATAAGAGCCTATTACGACACCAATTTGATAACCGTTGTCTGGTGCGTTTTTTAGTTTTTCTTCGACATTTACTTGTAGCAAAGGCAAGATGAGGTGTGTCATTGTTTATTTTTTAAGTTGAGACAAGGCTTTTCTTGAAAAATCCGAGAGCACCAATTTTCCCGAAATTTCGGCTCTTTCATATAATAGAGTATTCCAGATTTCGGTTCCTTTCCAAAGCACTTTTTTCATTTCGAATAAAGCTTCCGGGTTGTAACTGGCTAGTTTATTGGCCAAAGTCGTAATTTCTTGGTCTAATTTTTCTTGTGTTTCCAATACTTTGGCATACAATCCTTTTTGGCCTGCCCAAGCGGCGGTTTTCCATTCCGTGTCTAAAGCCATTTCGGCCGTGGCACTTTTTCCTATTTTTCTGCTCACGGCAGGTTCAATCACGAAAGGCCCAATTCCTATGGTTAATTCTGATAATTTTATCGAACTTTCGGTTGTTGCCAAGGCATAATCACAGGCTGATATAATTCCTACTCCGCCACCAACGGCTTTTCCGTGAATTCTTCCAATTATAATTTTTGAACAAGTTCGCATTGCATTCAAGACATTGGCAAAACCCGAAAAGAATTCTGTGGCTTCTTCGAGATTGGAAACAACCAACAATTCGTCAAAAGAAGCTCCAGCACAAAAGGCTCCTGAACCACTGCTTTTTAAAATAATAACCGAAACAGCTGAATTAGTGCTTAAATTATGGAGTTCATTGGTCAATCGATTCAATAAATCACTCGGAAAAGAATTGCTCGCAGGATGACCAAATTCGAGGGTTGCGATTTTGTTTTCGATAGTTGTGATAATAGAACCGTTTAAATTTTCTGAAAGCATTGCACTGATTTTGATGTAAAGTTAAAAATATTAAGACAAGCAGGATATTTTTTTTCAAAATTTGCTTTGTGCTATATTTATATGTTATATTTGCCACTCGATTGGGGGATTAGCTCACTTGGCTAGAGCGCTTGCCTGGCAGGCAAGAGGTAACCGGTTCGATTCCGGTATTCTCCACAAAAAAACCATAATTACTTTCTGGAGTAATTATGGTTTTTATTTTAATGAAGTTTTAAATATTGAATTTACCAGATTTTAACCCTTTTATCGGGAGCTAAATATAAAGAATCAGTAGGTTTTATGTTGAATGCAGTGTAAAATTCTGGAATGTTTCTCACCACTCCATTAACCCTGTATTTGTCGGGAGAATGCGGGTCACTTGCCATAAGACTTCGTAGGGCTTCTTCACGAATTTTTCCTAAAAAACTTTGGCCAAAGGCAATAAACACACGTTGATCCCCTGTGAAACCATCTATAACGGGAGATTCCTTGCCATTAAGGCTTTCTTTGTAGGCTTTCAATGCTATAGTTAGTCCTCCTAAGTCTCCAATATTTTCTCCTAGTGTAAATTCACCATTTACATTGAGATCAGGAAATATTTTGAATCCATTGTATTGGGTCACTAAAGCAGCTGTTTTTTGTTTAAAGGCAGTTAAATCTTCTGGCGTCCACCAGTTGCGCATCACACCGTCACCATCAAAAGTACTTCCTTGGTCGTCAAATCCATGTCCAATTTCATGTCCAATTGTTGCGCCAACTCCGCCGTAATTTGCTGCATCTTCAGCCAATAAATCAAAGTAGGGTGGTTGCAAATAGGCTGCTGGAAAAACAATTTCGTTTAATGTTGAATTGTAATAGGCATTTACTGTTTGGGGTGTCATTTCCCACTCTGTTCTATCAACTGGTTTGCCTAATTTGGCGATTTGTCTATTGTTTTCAAAGACAGCGGCTCTTTGTAAGTTGCCAAAAAGGTCACCTTTGACTACTTTTAAGGAGGAATAATCTCTCCATTTGTCAGGGTATCCAATTTTTAGAGTGAATTTAGATAATTTATCCAAGGCTTGCTTTTTAGTTTCAAGACTCATCCAATCCAAATTTTTAATGCTTTCGCCATAAGCTTTTAGAAGATTTTTTACTAAAACAGTTACTTTTTCTTTTGCTTCAGGTGAAAAATGCTTTTTAACATATACTTTTCCAACAATTTCACCAAGATTATCATTTACTCTTTGAACTCCTCTACGCCACAGTGGTACTTGTTTTTTCATTCCCCAAAGGGTTTTACCTTTGAATTCAAAGTTTTGAATATCTAAAGCAGCGTTCAAATACTTTGCTGAATTGTCAATTGTATTCCATTTTAGATAGGCTTTCCAAGTGTTTAATGAAGTTGTTTTTATGATAGAACTTAGCGATTTAATGTATTCTATTTGTGTGACAGTTATATTTTTTTGATTAATAATCCCTGCATTCTTAAACATTAAACTCCAGTTAAAATCAGGCATAAGAGTATTTAAATCCTTTATTTCATACTTGTTGTAAAGTTTAACCATATCTCGTGTTTCCTCTTTTTTCATATGCTTACCAGCCAAAGTGGTTTCTAATGCCATAATTTTAGGAGCAAGTTCAGACGAATTTTCTACGCCACCCAATTGGAGCATTTTTGCAATATGAGTTACATATTTTTTGCGTATTTCTTTTGATTTGTCGTCTTCAAGAATATAATATTCTCTATCAGGAAGTCCCAAACCACTTTGCCAAGTATAAAGCATATATTGATTTGGATCTTTAAAATCTACTGTAATTCCAATTGCAAGAGGGATATTGATACCAATACTATTGGCATAACCAAAATAGCCAGCTAAGTCAGAATAGTTTGAAATGGCATTTATCTTTTTGAATTCAGGCAGTAATGGTGCGATTCCAATTTTTTCTCTATTAATGGTATCCATATAGGCTTCATAAAAATCACCAATTTTTTGTTCATCTGAACCATAAGCAAATTTTCCTTTAGATGCATTTTCAATTATGGCTTTTACATCCTCTTGTGCTTTATCATTAATTAGTGTTGAAGATCCATAATAGGCCTTGTCAGATGGTATTTCGTTGTTTTTTAACCAAGTGCCATTGACATAATCATAAAAATTATCTCCAGGGTTTACCTTAGTGTCCATGTTTTTTAGGTTTATTCCAGATACTAGAGATTCTTTTTTGGTATAGGCGAAAAGAAGAATTAAAACTAAAAAAAATGAAGTTTTGAGAAGAATGGATTTGTTTTTCATGAGTTTAATTTTTTTTGTAAATTCAAATATAGCTAAAAATGAAAGGGAATGTATTGATAGCCAGTAATTTTATTGATGCAAATGTCAACCTCCTAGAAATTTAATTTTGGATGAAATTATACGTATCATATGAATCAAATAAGTTTTACTATTTTTTAATTTTTATCCTTTTAATCTGGCAAACTCTTTTTCTCTTTTCTCTATTGTTAATTGCCTTAAATAAAGAAAAATTTTGCCCTGTATTTATTTCATAAAGTTTTATTAATTGAACTGTTTTTATAAAAATAACTCGCTATTTTTGAGACAATCAATAAATAATTTACTTATGAAAATTCAATTTAATACAGACAAGAACATTGAAGGTCACGAAAGATTAGAAAAATTTTTCAGTTCAGAATTAGAAAAAGAGTTAGCTCGTTTTGACGATAAAGTAACTCGAATTGAGGTGCATCTTGGAGACGAAAATAGCGACAAAGGCGGAGTAAACGATAAACGTTGTATGATAGAAGCTCGCCCAGCCAAAATGCAACCTATTGCTGTAACTGCTCACGCCGATTCGATAGAAAAAGCCTTTTTTCAGGCAACAGAAAAAATAAAGAAAGTTTTAAATACTACTTTTGACAAACAAGCAGTACGCTAAGTTTTTTTTAAAGGAATTTTAATAAATTCGTTTTTAAGCAGTCTAAAAAAAAGTTTTTTAGACTGCTTTTTTTATGGATAATTCTGAATTCTTTTTGGTATGCTTTATTCTAGATAGTAATGAACTAAGTGTTTGATTCTTAGTGAAAAATTCAAAAAATATTTTATTTAATAAAACATATATTATCTTTATTTAAATTAAAGGTATTGGAGTATGAAAAAGTTAGCCGATAAAGCCAAAGTTATTAGAAAAACCTTCAAAATAATTGGTATATTCTTTCTGAGTTTATTTGCTTTAATGCTGGTAAGTGCGATTGGCTTACGTATTTATTTCGAAAAAAATAAAACCGAAATAGTAAAAAAAATCAATACTCAAATTAATGATAATATTCTGGGAGAAGCCAAAATTGGAGACATTGGATACAAATTCTTAGTAGGATTCCCGAATTTCACTGTGGTTTTGAAAGATGTAGAGTTGAAAGATAGTTTGTTTGCCATTCACAAACGTCCTGTTCTGAAAGCGGGTGAAATTGAAGTGCGTTTGAATGTTTTAAGTTTATTGAAAAAAGAAGTCAACATTCACAAAATTGTCATTCACAACGCAACTATTGACTTGTTTAAAGACAAAAACGGAGTTAGCAATTCTACTATTTTTAAGCCTAAAAAAAAAGAACCCAAAAAGGAAAGCAGCACCACAACTTCTATTGATGAGGTGGTTTTGAAAAATGTTACTTTTATTTCTGAAAACCAAAAAGGGAACAAACTATTTCATTTTCAGATAGAATCTTTAAAAAGTAAAATTGAGTACACTGACGAAGGTTGGAAAACCAAAGTCAATCTGAAAACCTTTGCCAAAAGTCTTGCATTTAATGTTTTGAGAGGGAGTTTTGTGAAAGACAAGTCAATAGAAGGCAAACTGGCGGTTGATTTTTCGAGTGAAAAAAATCTCATTTCGGTAGTTACTGAAGATTTTGAAATAGGAAGAGATCCTTTTACTATCAAAGCTCATTTTAATATCGGGAAAGGCAATTCTTTATTTGATATTGATATTAGAACTAAGATTTTATGGAATAATGCCTCTAATTTATTGGCCAATAATATTAGTTCAAAGCTTAACAAATTTGCTTTAAAAGTTCCACTTGCAGCATCTTGTGTCATAAAAGGTGATATGAGTGTTGTGGGTGATCCCGAAATTGTGGTTAATGCTGTTATAAAAGACGATGAACTTAAAACCTCATATGGCGCGGTAAAAAATTGTAGTTTTAATGGAAAATTCACTAATAATTACAAAAATGGTTTGGGTTGTAACGATGCTAATTCAGCTATAATTATCACTGATTTCAAGGGCGAATACAAAGAAATTCCATTAGAAATTCCTTCAGCTATTATCAATAATCTTGAAAAACCTGTGGCAACTGGAAAATTTAATTCAGAATATGACGTAGTTAAATTGAAAAATTTGATTAATGAAAATTTCATCAAATTTTCAGCAGGAACAGCCAAAGTAAACCTCGATTTTAAAGTTGATATTGTCGATTTGAGGCTGAATAAGCCTCGTTTTACTGGAGCTATTGCTATTAAAGACGCCAGTTTTTATTATAGACCCAAAAATGTTACTTTTCAAAAGACAAACATAGACTTACAATTTACCCAAGAGGCTTTGTTGATAAAACAAATCAAATACCAAAGAAAACAGAATATTGTTTTTTTAGAAGGAAGAGTGGATAATTTTCTCAATTTATATTATGATGCGCCCGAAAAAATGATTGTTAATTGGAAAATCTACAGTCCTTATTTAGATGTTAAACAAATAGTGAATGTTTTGTCCTATCACGATAAATCAACTCCCACAAAGAGGAAAACCCAATCCCATTCTCAATCATCCGATCAATTTCAAAATGTATTTAGTAAATCGCAAGTAAATCTTGATTTGGCGGTCGATAAAATGGCGTTCAACAAAATGTTGGCCAATAATTTTAAGATTAATATCAAAATGATTAACGGCGGATTATATGTCAAAAACGGATTGATTCAAGGCAGAAACGGAAGCTCGTTAAGATTTGATGCCCAATTGATTCCAAAAAATGGACTAATGCATTTCAAATCCAATCTAAAATTAAATGAGGGTAATATTTCTAATTTTTTAGCCTCGTTCAATAATTTTGGCATAAAATCTTTTGGTCCAAACAATATAAAAGGGAAACTTTCACTTTCTGCATCACTTTTAGGAGTCCTTAATGCAAATAATGAGTTAAACAAAAAATCTATTATAGGAAACGTCAATTTTCAAGTTAAAGATGGGGCATTAATTAATTTTCAACCCATTCAAAAAATAGGAAAAATTGTTTTTTCTAATAGAGATGTAAGCCACATTGCTTTTAGCGATTTATACGGAATCACGACCATAAAAGGTGAACAAATAAAGGTTAATGAGTTGAAAATCACATCGAATGTTTTGAATATAGATGTAAAAGGCGATTATTCTTTGTCGCATTCTGGGACTAATCTAGGGGTGAGAATTCCGTTGAGAAATCCAAAAGAGGATTATAAAATTACCGACCCAAAAGCAAGAGAAACGGCTCGATACAAAGGAATTGTTGTAAGCGTACTCGTAGTTGACGGTAAAAATGGTGAAACTAAAATTAAATTAGGCAAAATAGCTGAAGAAACTCCAAAAGAAACCCAAAAGGCTAAAAAGAAATAGGATTTGGATTCCGTCTTATTATATTTCCCTAATTTTGCCAGCCAAAACCTTTAGGTCGAATTGTAAGAAGTAAAAATATTTTATAAAAAAGTGGGAAGTAAAAATAAATTAAAAAGATTCAAGGAAAACGAAACATTCAACAATGTTTTTCAACCTTCAAGAGAAGAAGTAGTAGGCAATTTGTTTCCGCTTAGAGGCAAATGGAATGCCGATTTTTTCAAAAACGACAATCCAATAGTTATTGAATTAGGTTGCGGAAAAGGAGAATATTCTGTTGGACTTGCTGAAAAATATCCCAATAAAAACTTTGTTGGCATCGATATCAAAGGAGCGCGTTTTTGGCGAGGTGCCAAGACTGCAGTAGAAACCGGTTTGCATAATGTAGCTTTCATTCGTACCCAAATCGAATTAATCAACCATATTTTTGCCGAAAATGAAGTCGATGAAATTTGGATTACTTTTCCCGATCCTCAAATCAAATACAAGCGTACCAAACATAGAATGACCAATTCAGATTTTCTGCAATTGTATAAAAAAATCCTCAAAAAAGATGGAGTTGTCAACCTGAAAACCGATAGCGAATTTATGCACGGATATACTCTTGGGTTGCTGCACGGCGAAGGTCACGAGGTGTTGTATGCCAATCATAATGTGTATGTAAATGAAGGAAGTCCCGAAGAAGTGACTGCTTTTCAGACTTTTTACGAAAAGCAATATTTAGAAATCAACAAAGCCATTACTTATATTCGATTTAAAATTAAAGAATAATCTTTTCAACTCCGACAAATCTTAAATGAATTATATAACGCCCCTATTTTTTGGTTTTATTAGTGCTTTTATAGGAATTATTCCACCCGGATTAATCAATATGACAGCGGCAAAAGTAAACCATAAAGAAGGAAAACGAAATGCGTTATGGTTTGTGTTTGGAGCAGTTTTAATCATTTGTGTTCAAGTTTTTTTCTCCATTTTATTTGCAAAAGTTATTAATCGACGACCAGATTTGGTGACTTTATTGCGCGAAATTGGATTCGGAATATTTTCAACTTTGACGGTCTATTTTTTATGGCTTGCCAAGAAACCAAAAGACAAAACCAAAAAATACACTCAAAACAGTAAAGCCAATCGTTTTTTTCAGGGAATGTTGCTTTCCTCTCTCAACTTTTTCCCAATTCCTTATTATGTTTTTGTGAGTATTACATTAGCATCCTATCAACTGTTTTCATTTGAAAAAACGACAATTTTAATATTTGTAAACGGCGTTTTAATAGGCTCTTTTCTGGTCTTTTATTTGTATATTTCTTTTTTTAACAAAATTGAAAATAAAAGAGATTTCATAATGAAAAATATGAATACAATTATTGGTTGTATCACAGGATTGGTTTCAATAATTACTTTGATTAATATCATAAAATATTATTGGTAAAATGGGTAAGTCAGCCGATAATTTTTTCGAAAAAGTCTATGCTGTCGCAAGACAAATCCCATACGGAAAAGTCACTTCTTATGGTGCCATCGCAAAAGCATTGGGCGCAGCTCGGTCAGCCAGAATGGTGGGTTGGGCAATGAATGCTGCACATAATCTTGAAGATGTTCCAGCACATCGTGTGGTAAATAGAAAAGGACTTCTGACCGGAAAACACCATTTTGATGGAACAAATCTAATGCAACAATTGCTCGAAAGTGAAGGAATTATTGTTGTAGATAATCAAATTGTCGATTTAGAAAAACATTTTTGGACGCCAGAAATGAGTTTGCATTAATTATTTTTAAAAATTATTAAAACATTCATTTACTGCCGAAGCAATTTCTGCTTAATTAAAAATTAAAACTCATTATTGTTTCTTTATTTCCAAAATTAGAACTCCTTAAACATTGTCACTATACAACTTCTTCACTATATTTGTAGTCAAGAATTTAATAGATTCAGTTTAAATAAATATAATATTTCAGTTGAGTAATTTCAGTTGAAAACACAGTTAGAATATGAAATTAGATAAAAAAGAAATCCTTAAAGCATTAGAAACCATCACGGTTGCAGGCGAAGGAAAAAATATGGTTGAAAGCGGTGCCATTGCAAACGTAGTGACCTTTGGAGATGAAGTAATTGTTGATTTAGTATTGCACGTTCCAGCGTTACATATTAGAAAACGTGCCGAAGACGATATCAAAAAAACTATTTTGGAGAAAATTTCACCAGAGGCTAAAATAATTATTAATGTCAAAGTTGAGGCTCCAGAAAAAAGTATCGCTCCAGACAAATCAATACCTGGAATCAAAAATATAGTAGCTGTTGCTTCAGGAAAAGGTGGGGTAGGAAAATCTACTGTTACCGCAAACTTGGCTGTAACGCTAGCAAAAATGGGATTCTCAGTAGGGATTCTCGATGCCGATATTTACGGCCCATCCATGCCAATAATGTTTGATGTAGAGAGTGCAAAACCACTTTCGGTCGAAGTGGATGGTAAATCAAAAATGAAACCTATCGAAAATTATGATGTCAAAATACTTTCGATAGGATTTTTTACTCCTGCAAATCAAGCGATAATGTGGCGTGGGCCAATGGCTGCAAAAGCTTTAAATCAAATGATTTTTGATGCTGATTGGGGCGAATTAGACTTTTTATTGATTGATTTGCCACCAGGAACAGGAGATATTCATTTGTCCATAGTTCAAGCTTTACCACTTACAGGTGCAGTTGTCGTGAGTACACCACAAGCCGTGGCTCTTGCCGATGCAAAAAAAGGGGTTGCCATGTTTATGTCAGAAGCTATAAATGTTCCTGTTTTGGGAATTATAGAAAATATGGCTTATTTTACACCAGAAGAATTGCCTAATAATAAATATTATATTTTTGGAAAAGAGGGAGCGAAAAATCTTGCTGAGGATTTAGCAATACCATTTTTGGGAGAAGCTCCAATAGTACAATCTATTCGTGAAGCAGGAGATTTTGGTCGTCCGGCAGCCTTGCAAACAGGGTCAGTTATAGAAACTGTTTTTGAGAATATCACTAGAAATGTAGTTCAAGAAGTAGTGAACAGAAACGAAAACTTGCCTGCTACCGAAGTGGTGAAAATAACAACAATGTCAGGTTGTTCATCCAAAAAATAATAGCAAAACTCGTTTAGAAGGGAAATTAATTTAAATAAAATGACTACAGAAGAATTAACAACAAACATTTTGAAAGCGCTCGAAGAAATTCGTCCTTTTTTAAATTCTGATGGAGGAGATATACAACTTGTTTCTGTTGAAGATGGAAAACATGTGAAAGTTCGTCTTCAAGGTGCTTGCACTAATTGCAGTGTAAATCACATGACGCTTAGAGCAGGCGTAGAGACAACTATCAAAAAATATGCGCCTCAAATCGAAACGGTTGTTAATGTTGGATAATTGATTTATGGATATAACAATAAAGATTAAAGATCGAAAAGGTCAAATACACGAAGTTAAAGCCCCAACAGATATGGCATTGAACTTAATGCATGTTGTTCGTGCCTATGAGCTTGAACCTGTTGGAACAATTGGTTTGTGTGGCGGAATGGCCATGTGTCACACCTGTCAATGTTACACAACAAATGATGTCGCTTTGCCTGAAAAAAGAGAAGCTGAATTGGCGACCCTTTCGAGATTGCCAAATACAAAATCTAACAGTCGTTTGAGTTGTCAAATCCCAGTTACCAAAGAATTGGATGGATTGGAAATAGAAATAGCACCATTATTTTAGGTTGTAAAAATGCATAAAAAAAGGATTTTCAGAGATGAAAATCCTTTTTTGTTTTTATAGATATTTTTTATTAAAAGCTAACGGTGTTTACTGTGCTAGAAGCCGATGAGGTAAAAGTAGATTTCAATGTTGCACCAGAAGTCGAATAGGTTCCACCAGTATATAAACCCCAAGCAGTTGAGTTTCCGACAAAGCTTCCACCAGTGTAAGTTCCTCCAAAATATATTTGATAACTAGTGCTTGCTGCTACACTTGGACTTGAAAAATGGAAGTAGTAAACTGCATTTTTAGGTTTGAAAGTAGCTAACTCTGTTCCGGATGCTGTTCTAATATGAATCAAAGAAGTTGCTGCTAATGAGGCACTCGATTTTAAATACATTCCACGTTGTGTAGAAGTGGTGCTCATTGATTTTGTCATACTAGCATTCGATCCGCCTGAAATAAGTACACCACCATTCATATTGAAAGTACCATTAAAATCGATTCCTTCTTCTGGCGATGCAGTTGGTCCGGTAACAATGGTTGTTCCACCAGTTATTGTTATGTTTCCGTTACTATCTATAGCGTCTTTTCCAGCAACAATTACCACTCCGCCAGAAATATTCAATTGGCTACCATCATTACTTTCAGTTCCACCCGCAACGGTTCCATAAGTAGCATTAATTCCGTCATTGGAAGCTGTAATATTGGTAACTCCACCTGTAAAATTGATTATTGGTGCTTCTACTCCTTCGCCCATTGCGGTTACAGAAGAAATGGCATTGACAATTGTATTTCCACCACTAATGGTTACAGAAACGTCAGAATGAATTCCGTCATCGGTAGAATTTATAGTGTTTGTTCCGTTCAAAATACTGATTGCACTAGTCGCCACAATAGTTTTTGGGTGTGCATAATCCGTTCCCGAAACTAAAAATCGTGCTCCTGTTGTAGTAATATTCAAGGTTGGGCTTGTACTTACTGTTCCGATAGTCATTGTTCCATCGGCTTTCAAGCCTTTTCCACCAGTGCCTGAACTTGATGTGGTTATGGTTCCAGCATTGATAACCAAATTGGCATCGGTTGTAATGGCTGCTGAAGAATAGGAATCGACAGTTCCTGTTGTATTGGTGTAAACGGCACCATTTCCTGTTGTAGTTACATTAATTGTTCCTCCATTTATAGTAATATTTCCATCGGCAGAAATTCCTTTTGTTCCTGTTGCAGCGGTTGTTCCAATTACAGTAACAGAGCCCGAATTGATAGTAATTGTTCCTGTTGCTTTTAAACCCGAAGGATAAGAAGTGTCATAACCGCTACCCGAAGCCGTAAGAACAGTTGCGCCTGAAAGATTTGTGGTCGTTGTTCCACCATCAACACTGATGTTTCCATCGGCTTTTATGGCTTTTCCAGAGGCGCCAGAATTGGTTATTGTGATTTGAGCAGTTCCTGAAATGGCGACATTCAAATCGGCAGAAATTCCTTTTCCGTCAGTTCCAGAATTGGTTATATTTACTATTCCACCAGAAATGTTGATATTAGTATCTGATGTGAAACTTGCGGTCGAAAAACTATCGGCAATGCCTAATATATTGGTATAAATTCCGCCATTTCCAGCGGTATTGGTAGTAATATTTCCAGCTGTAATATTGATTTCTCCATTGGCAGAAAAGACTTTCCCACCATTGGCTCCAGCCAAAGAATTTATAGTAAAAGTTCCACCGTTAACCGCAATTATTCCATCCGATTTTATTGCCGAACAATACGAAGGATCAAACCCGCTTCCTGATGCCGTAAGAACGGTTGCTCCAGAAATTGTGATTGCAAAAGTTCCGCTAGTAATGGTAATATTTCCTTTGGCGCTAATCCCTTTAGATTGTGCTCCAGAAACCGTCAAATTTATAGTACCACCCGTAATTGCAATAGTGCCAGTTCCTGTTTTAATGGCTTTTACATCAGCAGCAGTTGAAGTAACATTAATTGTTCCTCCACTTATAGCAATGGCAGCATCGCCAGCATCAATCCCGTCTCCCAAAGAAGAAAGCACGTTTACCGTTCCGTTGCTCATCACAAATCCTTCGGAATGCAATCCATCCGAAGCAGCTGAATTTATAGTAGTTGTCCCGTTCAAAACCGTGATAGTCGAAGAGGTATTGATACCGTGTTTTTTGATTCCGTTAATTACCAAAGTTCCCGAATCCTGAATAACAATAGGTCCATTTGTTGTAATCGTACCGTTTTTTGTGCTTGTCGAACCGTCCGAAAGCGTATTGGTTGTTCCTGATTTCAACAAAATATTGGTGGTTTTTGCCCCCGAAACAGTTAACGCTGCTCCGTTAGGGTTAGTCAAGGTCAAATTATTTAAAACCAAATTGACTGCCAAATCAGTTGTTATTGTTAGACTTCCATTGGTCGATGAACCTAAAATATTGTATTCTAAATTTGTAATTCCCGAAGCTGCTGTGACCACGACCGTTCCTGCAGTTGCCGTAATCGTTACGCCAGATGTCGCATACGGATTGATAATCGTGGCATCATCTGTCCCATTATAGATGATGTAAATTTTGTCTAGATTGACCGTATTTGTTGTAAAAGTCAAACTGTCAATCATTGTTTTTTGAATGTTCAAAGTATTCGTTGCATCAGAAAGTTTGAATTTAGTATAAGTACTTTCTAGCTTAATGCTATCTACTGCCGTTAATTCCTTGGCATACATCGTGTTGCCAGAATTGTGAACTCTTATTTTTTGTTGTCCAAAAGAAAGGTTTGTCAATAATAAAAGTAATCCAAGAAGATATATTTTTCTCATTTTTTGCTGAATTTAATCGTTAAACCATTTACTTGAACAAGGTAGAATCCTGAAGATAAACGAGACACATCAATTTCCTGATTGTTTTGATAAACTCCTTCCAAGACTAATTGACCCGTTAACGAATAGATTTTGGTGTCTAAATTTTCGACAGCATCCGATTTAATTTTAATGCTATTCGAACTTGGATTTGGATACAGTACCAAACTATTTTTATTTTCTCCAAAAGTGGTTGTTGAAAGTGAATTCGAGAAAGTTATTTTTCTAATAATACTCACAGGAATGGTTGTTGGAGTGGTGCTTGCGTCAATTTTTACATATAAATTATCCGAAGCAAAATAGAGTTTTCCAGTGGTTGCAATATTAAAGCCTTGAGTAGTTCCGCTATAATAAGTAATCGTTACTCCTGTTTGAGCAAAGGAATTTAAGCTTATCAGCAACAGAAGTAGGGATGTGATTTTTTGAAGTTTTTCCATAATTTTTCTTTTTAATAGTCAAAGGAAATAATTTTTGAAATCACAAAAAAAAGAATGAGGTAAATGGCTAATTTGTAAAGGTAAAACAGTTTTTTGACATCAATATAAACGCAAAAAACTTCTCGAAATGAAAAGTTTTTATAGTAATTGTAAGTTTGAAATTTATTTAAAGGCAGAAATTCCCGTGATGTCCATTCCTGTAATCAATAAATGAATGTCGTGAGTTCCTTCATAAGTAATCACCGATTCTAAATTCATCATATGACGCATAATCGAATATTCGCCAGTGATTCCCATTCCGCCTAGCATTTGTCTGGCTTCACGAGCAATATGAATCGCCATATCCACATTGTTTCTTTTCGCCATCGAGATTTGTGCCGTGGTGGCTTTATCTTCGTTTCTCAAAACACCCAATCGCCAAGTCAATAACTGTGCTTTGGTGATTTCAGTGATCATTTCGGCTAATTTTTTCTGTTGTAGTTGGGTTCCAGCAATGGGTTTATCAAATTGAATTCTTTCTTTGGCGTAACGCAAAGCCGTATCGTAACAGTCCATCGCTGCTCCAATCGCTCCCCAAGCAATTCCAAAACGAGCAGAATCCAAACAGCCCAACGGCGCACCCAATCCTGATTTATTGGGCAATAAATTTTCTTTTGGCACTTTTACATTATCAAAAATCAATTCTCCTGTTGCTGAGGCTCGAAGCGACCATTTATTATGAGTTTCGGGTGTCGAAAATCCTTCCATTCCGCGTTCTACAATCAAACCGTGAATTCTTCCTTCTTCATTTTTTGCCCAAACAATGGCAATATCTGCAAAAGGCGCATTGGAAATCCACATTTTGGCACCATTCAAAAGATAGTGGTCACCCATATCCTTGAAATTGGTAATCATACTTCCAGGATCGGAACCATAATTAGGCTCGGTCAAGCCAAAGCAACCCATCAATTCTCCCGAAGCCAGTTTGGGTAAATATTTCATTCGTTGTTCCTCATTTCCGTATTTCCAAATGGGATACATTACTAACGAAGACTGAACCGAAGCTGTGGAACGAACACCAGAATCGCCTCGCTCAATTTCTTGCATTATCAAGCCATACGAAATATGATCTAAACCAGCTCCGCCATATTTTTCAGGGATATAAGGACCAAAAGCACCGATTTCGGCTAAACCTTTGATGATTTGTTTTGGAAATTCTGCTTTTTGTGCAAAATCTTCTATGATTGGCGAAACCTCACGTTTGACCCATTCGCGTGCTGAATCACGAACTAATTTATGCTCTTCTGTCAATAATTCGTCAAGATTGTAATAGTCTGGAGCTTGAAATAAGTCTGGTTTCATAGTTGGAGAAGTTTATTTCACAAATCTACACAAAGAAATATAACAAAACAATAATGAAAAGTTATATTTATGAGTTTTTAAATCAATCTTGTTCGATTATTTCGTTTAGACAGATAATGAATTACCAAATCCACCATTCCATTTTAATACCTACATATTGTCCCCAACTTTTAGTGCCGCTTTGGGCAAGATAAGGTGAATAGAGGTTTTCGGCGGCAAATTTGTTGTAATGAGCCACGCTATACACAAATCTAAAATGAGGTCGTTCCCAAACATCTCGTTTGGCGGTTGGAACTAATGTAGGTGCAATAGTAAATTTGGTCATTTGTGCAAAATCTTGGGTGCCGTCTTTTCGCCAAGCAAAATCGAGTTCGTGCAATAAATGCAACCAATTATTAATATAATACGTTCCTCTTGCTCCAAAAGAAATATCTTGTTTCCGGTTGAACAACATTTGTTTTCCTAGATAATCTGGTGCTTTGTCTTTGCTGTCGCTGGCACCTTTACTTTTGGTATAAACAGCATAGCCGTTGAGCGAATATTTTTCGTTGAGATTCAATAAGAAAGTTTCGGTAAGGGCGATTGAATATGCTTTCTTGAAACTATTGGTTTCGAGGTTTGGCGCGCCATAAGTCATATAAGTTCGGCTGCTTCCTCCATCTCCTCCATTGGCAATTCCTGTTCCATAACGGGCGCTTACGGCATTGAATGAACCTGGAAGTTTGGTCGAAATGTTTTTGTTGTATTTCGCGCCAAGAACAAATCCATAATCGGCAGGATAGTTGTATTTTGTATTGGCATCTTTGGCTTCACCTGCCGGAAGACGTTGAAATTCTCCCATTAATTTTACATAACCCTTTTTAACTTGGATTTCGTGTTCTAAAATCGAAATATACCTATTACGCAATCCTAATGTAGGCGTCCCGTTAACGATGTTCAAATAAAAATTAGGTGGCAATGTCGAAGTAGTGTCGATAGAGCCCGTAAAAATAACCGAAAACTTGGTGTTTTTGTGTTGTATTCCCACGCCTTGACCAGAATGATCATCAAAATAATAATGGTCAATAATATGAATATCGTCGCCACGGAATAGTCTAGCTCCTATCCAGACACTCCAATCACTGCCCATAATGTTTTTGGCTTCTGCAAATAATTCGGGCATAGCGGTCGTGATTCCTCCAATAGATTTGTTGGATACATTGCCAATTAATTGTCCTTGGGTGGTGTAGAATGCAAATCGCGCCTGAACATTTATTTTGGTGATATCTTTATTAGCATTTGTAGGGCTAAAATGCATTGCTGTAGCCAATTCTAAGTAGTCATTTTCTTCGAATCGACCTCCAATAGAACCCATTCCGTTCAAATTGAGCGATTGCGGAAATTCGGCTGTCGTTCCTAGTCCATAACCAATCCCAGCGCGGCCATAAGTGCCAAACGAGAAATTCTTATTTGAAATTACTGGGGATTGAGCCAACAATCCTAGTGTTAAAAACAAGGTCAAAAAGAGGGAGAAATTTGTTTTCATAGTCTTGATGATGGGTTAGGGTTTGTTTGAATACTTATTTATAGAGCATTGTTTATTCTTCTAATATTTTATCTGAAAGGTCTAAACAATGACTTACTGCTCGTCTATGCTTTTCTTCTTTTCCAGTTTTATTCATCATTCGTAAATTAAAAAGTCGAATCGAGGAAGTTATTAATTCATTTTCAAGAGCGTTTTTGAAATCTTCTTGATTAGTTAAAACTATAATTTCATCTCCTTCTGTTTTCTCTTGAAATTCAATCCTTAAATCAAGTCTTAAAGATGGAATATTTTCTGACAGCAACTGAAAGGAATCATTATTCTGTTTAAGGTGCTTCAAATAAGGTACTTTTGAAACATACAACATAAATGTTAAAGAATTATCAGGTTCTTCAAACACAGATAAAACAGGTACCGAATTAATGTTAATTCTTGTAATGCAATTAGATTTTTTTAAGTATTTAGGTAAACAGGTTATATTCCAATAATTGAATTCGCTTGCCAAATAATTTGGGATTGCTGATTTAATATATTTTCTCAATAAATTTATTATCTCCTCAAAATATAACTTTTCTTTAAGTTTTAAATATCTGTCTTTAAATTTATTTCTTACTTCATCATTATTGAATTTGCTTCCTGTTAATGTATTGTAAGTTAAATCACTTACCCATTTTTCCTGATGGACATTATTAAAAACATTCAAAAAATCTATTTGTTTAAGATTACGAATTCTCAATCCTTTACTTTCAAAAATTGCTATTGTTGTATTTTCTTCTAAAAGTAATAAATCTTCAATTGTTTGTTTGAAATATATATTTAAAATGTCATTATGTTTTTTTAAATGCTGTTTGATTCGAACTTGAATTTTTTTTGCTTGTCCTATATAATATTCATTATTACTAAATTCAAGTATATAAATACCACTGCATTTTTCATCTTTCAAATTATGAAATCCATAATCGCTAATTGAAAATAATTTATTATTTTCTTTTGGAATTGTATGTTTTACTTTTTCAATTTCATTAATTTTTTTAAAGCGATCAATATTTTGAACTTCATTTAAAAGTAATTTGGCAATATCAATATTTGCTTTTTTAAACTGTTTTGTCAAATTATATATTTCGGCTCTCCATTGTAAAGCAACTTCATCGTCATAATCTAACAAATGATTTGAAAATAATTCAATAGATTTTTCATAATTTCCGTTAAAAAAATAGCAACCTCCTAAATAAAAATCTATACTAGTTAATTCGTTATTTAACAATTTTGCTTTTACAAAATCGCTAATTGCAAAATCATATTCATCTTTTGAATAATAACAAAAACCTCTATTATAAAATCCTAAAGCATATTTTGGATTTAATTCTAATGCTCGTGTAATATCAATAATTGCTTTATCAAATTCTTCTAATTCAATATAAGCTTTGCCTCTTGCACCGAAAAGAATATAATTTAACCCGTCTAATTCAATTTTTAAATTACTGTAGTTAATCATTCCAACAAAGTCTTTTTTGTTGAAGTAATTTGTCAAAGTTTCAATTATTTGAATTTGGTCACTCATTGTTTGTTGATCTCGTCTGTAAGGGCACAAAACTCTTTGCTTGCCACAATTCGATTCCTACCCAAATTTAAGAAATTATCTATTAATTAAAATCAAATTATAAAAAAAAGAAACATTACATCTTCAAATAAAAATCTTTCGTCAAGGCAATGTATTCTGGAGTATAAATATGTCGTGCGGTTTCGATGATTAATTCATCAATTGGGAAGTTGGTAATTTCATTTCGGCTAAAAGCCAAAAGACTGCGTTTAATTTCGGAGGTTGGAGTTCCTTTTACGCGGGTAATTTTTAGAGGGAATAATTCGTATTCATTGGCAAGAGCCAAGAATTTTTCTTCTTCCTTGAAAGGAATAATAACGGAGAAGATTCCGTTTTCGGAAAGTAATAAAGCGGCTGCTTCTATCAAATCTTCAAAAGGCATTGCATCTTGAAAACGTGCCAAATCGCGTTGGTCGTTGCTAGATTTGTAATCTTCGCTATAAAAAGGTGGATTGGAAACAATTAAATCGTACTCATCTTCGGGTTCTTCGACAAATTCGTCCAAGCCAGCGTGAAAACAAAACAAACGGTCGTTCCAAGGGGAGTTTTCAAAATTATCTGTTGCTTGTTCGTAAGCGTCTTCGTCAATTTCCAAAGCATCGATTTGTTCGGCAGCACTTCTTTGCGCCAACATCAAGGCAATAATTCCGGTTCCTGTTCCAATGTCCAAAATACTGAAAGGATTATTTTCAATCGGAGTCCAAGCGCCAAGCAAAACACCATCGGTTCCAATTTTCATTGCCGTTCGGTCTTGTTTGACTGAAAATTGCTTAAATTGAAACAAGGTGATTTATGATTGTAGATTAACGATTTTTGATTGTAGATTTAGAGCAACTGAATACTAATAACTGAACACTGACCACTAAATTAAAGGTATGACTAGTCCTAAATAATCGATACAGATTATTAGACAAATTTAAATAAATTAAACAGCATCAAAAACGTTTTTGGTGCTGTTTTTAGTTTTATAGGTTTTCATTAATATTTTATTTTGTT